>NZ_AP025491.1:0-1200000 GCF_024347495.1 Vibrio gallaecicus
ATATCATCACTAATGAGAACAATATCGCCTTGGTAGATTTTGGCGTTGTGCATCATTTCGATAGATAGGTTGATAGCAGAAGCTGCATTACCACCTTGAAATGGCATGATATCTGGAGACAGATTAGGGATCTGATTAACAATGGTATTTACATCGGAAGTGAGAGGGCTAATGGTATACGCATCGCCAGCATAAGCGACTAACCCTGTTAAACCTTCTGACCATTTCGGCAACAGATCAAGCGCTTTATAGCGAGCTTGTGTTAATCGATTTGGTTTTATGTCAGTGGCATACATGGACATAGACATATCCATTACCAGAACCCTAGCGGGTGTCTTTTCAAAACTTGGACGTTCTACTTCTTGAAAGCTAGGACCTGCGAGTGCAATAACCGAAATTGCCCACCACACCACAAAATACTTACGTTTGTTTTGTGACGGCTTACTGTTTTTATGTGATAAATGTTGAGCAATATGCGGTGCGATCAATGGTCGTTCTTGGGTTCGATTACCTAAGAAAAACACCAATGGAATCACAGCTAAAGCGATTAACCATAAGGGATAGAGAAATTCAAAATTAGACATTTGATCTCCTTACCGCGATAAGTAGGCATGAAAGTAATAGGGCGAACGCTAGCGGAAAACTAAACCACTCTTGCTGAGGTCTCCATGTCTTCGTCGCACTTGATACGGGTTCTAAACTATTGATGGTGTCATAAATGGTGGCGAGCTCTTTACTGTCACGAGCTCGAAAGTATTGCCCACCAGTCCGGTCCGCAATATCGATAAGAGTCGCTTCATCTAAATCCTGAGCGGTATTGACTTTACGAGTCATAAAAAACTCTTTCACTACCATTTCACCAGCGCCTACGCCAACTGTATAAATCGTTGAGTCGAATTTCTTAGCAATATCAGCGGCTTCAATGGGGTCAAGTACTCCAGCAGTATTGCCACCATCACTCAGCAAAATCATCACTCGTTGAGGAGCGTCACTATCAATGAAGGTTTTAGTTGCAAGCCCAATTCCGTCACCGATGGCTGTGTTGTTACCAATAAGTCGTAAAACCGCTTGGTTAAGTTGCTGTGTTAATGTGTTTCTGTCGAGAGTTAACGGGGTTTGTAAATAAGCATGATCAGCAAATAAGACTAGCCCAACGCGGTCGCCTTTACGTTTATCAATAAAGTCTGTTAGAACCTGTTTTACTGCAGACAAGCGGTCAATATATTCCCCGTTCAATTGCATGTCTTCTTTGCTCATTGAATAGGAAAGATCCACCACAAGCATCAAGTCTCTGTGTTTTGGCTGAACCTCAACAGGGTCGCCATACCAGACTGGACGAGCGGCAGCGATAACAATCAATAGCCAAATACACAAAGAAAGAAATTTAGGGAACAAAGATTGAGGTACTTTGTTCCCCACTTCTTCCGGAAGATATGGAAGCCTCACAGCGGCGGTGGGTTGCGCCTTAGGCGCGAACTTGTAGATCAGCCATGGCAGTGGGGCAAGCAATAATACCCACCACCATACAAACTCCAGATTTGATAAGCCGTTGCTCCATAAACGACTTATGTCAAAGAATGAAAAGCTAGCCACGGCGACCTCTCTTTGGCGGTAATGCTTTTTGAATCCATAGCTGACAATCTTGAACAAGCTGTTCATCGGAATCGTTTTGTTTGTTCTGGTAGAGAGCTTGTTGCCACAAGGCTTGTTTAGGACCGAATAATGGCTGATTCAACTGTTCATCAAGAAAGGCGTACCAATCTTTACCTGATAACGGTGCAATGGTTTCTCTTGGATAATAGCTAAGCGCGGCTTGTCGTAACAATTCTAAAGCTGATGATGGTGTAAGCGTTTGGCTAGATAGCGAAAATAACCGTAGCGCTGCACGTTTAGAGGCTTGTTTTTTCTTATTACGACGGATGATAAAGATGGTCATTGCGATGCTGAAAATAATCGCGGCAGCTAAGCTCCACCACCCCCATTGTATCGGCCACCAATTAGGGGCTTCAGGTAAAAGGAGTGGGCTGAGATCTAAAGTGGGTGTTTGAGTTGCTTCTGTCATGAATAAGTTCCAGATAATTGCTCAAGAAGAGGGCGAGCGCATGACAATGAACTGTATGGGATCGCAAGCGATAAACTTAACGCTTTCAGTTCATGTTGCTTTTGCTTAAAGGCGTGGTTCAACTGCTGCTTTTCTTTATTTGAAGAAAAGTTTAGCCACTGAGTTCGTATTCCATTTGTTATTTGTCGATAACCTTTGTAAGGGGTATCCCCAAGTTCAAGTGGGTCATAGAAATGCACAAATCGAAGTCGATTATGAGTTCGTATTTGGCTTAATAGTGAGCGGTTACTTTCTTCATAACGGATGAAATCGCTAAGGAAAATAATGTCACTACCTTTTGGGCAGAGTTGATGGAGCGACTTTAATGCCACGTCAAAAGAGTGCGGAGCTTGACGGGTAAACTTGTCCGAATCCGCTCTCGAAGAATCGGCTGCCGCAGAATCAGCTATTGCCTTATTGTTAATCTCAATGATTTTTTGCAAAATTCTTAATGGTGCATGGTGGCTTGCGCTGGGTTTAATTTCGATGAGTTCGAACCCCGTATCAATTACAGCGCCAATCCGGTCTTTTTGCGCGACCGTCACCCAACAAATTTGGCTAACAAAATGTGCTAACTGGACGGATTTTAATAACAAGGTTGAGCCAAAAAGCATGCTGTTACTTAGGTCGATGTAAAGAACCGTTGGCTGCTCTCGTTCTTCTGAAAAAAGCTTAGTGTGTGGTTTGCCTGTTCTGGCTGTGACTCGCCAGTCAATACTGCGAATATCATCCCCAGCTTGGTACTGCCGAACTTCAGCGAAGTCCATGCCTCTTCCTCGTTTCGCACTTTCATGCTGACCATTAAGTTGCGACCACAGGCTTTTGGCTGGCGGTAACCAGCGTACAGATTGAGACTTATACTGGAGCAACTCATCTAAACTCAACGTCACGCCATTACTGCCTTTAGGCAAAGTACTAGGCTGCTTGGCTCCTAGTGATTTTTCTCGTTTGTTCAAAGTTTGCTTTGGCAATGGATTTATCATGCAATTAACCTTATCAGTTACTACCGTTGCCTACGCGCTACCCACTAAACCAATAAGGTGCGCGATAACTTGATTTGAAGTGATGCCTTCTGCTTGTGCGTGATAACTACGAAGTAAGCGATGTCTTAGCACTGGAAATGCCATCGTTTTTACGTCTTCAGGTGTGACAAAATCTCGGCCGGCCAACCAAGCATGAGCTCGTGCACAGCGATCTAGTGCGATCGTGGCTCTCGGGCTGACACCCATATCAAGCCATTGGTCCAGCTGTTCACTGTATTGGCTAGGCTGACGAGTAGCCATAACTAGTCTCACGATGTATTGCTCAATGGTATCCGCCATGTGGACATTGAGTACTTCTTGTCTCGCTTGGAATATGGTCTCTTGGCTGATTTCTACAGGTTGAGCGGTAGTGCTGCCTTTTGCTTCCCCTCGATTGAGGCGGAGAATGTCTAATTCACTTTCCATATCTGGGTAGTTTACTTCTAGGTGAAGTAAAAAACGGTCGAGCTGTGCTTCAGGGAGCGGGTAGGTTCCTTCTTGCTCGATTGGGTTTTGCGTCGCCATGACTAAAAATAGCTCAGGAAGCTTATAGGTGTTTCTTCCCGCTGTTACCTGTTTTTCAGCCATTGCTTCTAACATTGCAGCTTGTACTTTTGCTGGCGCGCGGTTGATTTCGTCTGCAAGGATTAACGAATTGAAAATCGGTCCTGATTGGAAAGTAAACTCGCCCGTTTCAGGTCTGAAAATATCAGTACCAGTTAAATCTGCTGGTAAAAGATCTGGGGTGAATTGAACGCGGTGAAAATCGCCTTCTACGCAATCTGCTAGTGATTTTACTGCGCGAGTTTTCGCTAGCCCTGGAGGACCTTCAACAAGAATGTGACCATCAGCCAGTAATGCGATCATCAACTGTTTTACCAGGTCTTGTTGACCTATGATTTGAGATTCTAAATAGTCTTTTAGGGCATTGAAAGCGTGTGAATGCATGAAGTGCTCTCTTGATATTTGTATTTAAGTCTTAGATTGGTACTTGGGTTTGAAAAAGTAAGAAAAGTTCCCTTAACTTTCAACATACAAGCGCACAATTTCTATTCTTTAGGTTCGTCCTAGAGATATGGGGATGTTTTTGATTTTCTAAATAGCGGTAGAGTGTTAAATAGATGTTTGGCTCATCATCATTATTTGTGAAGCAAAAATAGGATAGCCATGCCTTTGGTCAATAATTTTGAGTTTTCTATATAAAAATAGAGACTAAAAATCTAAAGGGTTCTACTATTCAGCCGATAACAAAACGTTACAAAATTATGCCAATAGGGGCAATCTGATGTTCAAATTTAATTCCATGAGTATTAAGCAAAAAGTTGTTGCAGGGATCACATTTGCTGTTCTTGCATCTACCGTGATTGTTGGTGTGATGGCACAGCGTCAAGCGCGAGAAGTGCTTAGCCACCGTTTAATTGATATTCAGCTGCCAAGTATGCTTGAGCAAATTAATGCAGAAGTGGATCGCGAAGTGTCGCAGTTACTTTTAGCCGCTGAGCAAGTTGCTTCAAACGAATTTATCATCGACGCCGTTTCTTCAACGGATCGTGATCCAAGTGTTGAAGCGAAGCTGGTGAAACAGTTAAACAATGTACGTAACCAGTATCAATTGAATGATGCATCGGTTGCTAACCGTCAAACATCTTATTACTGGAATCAAAATGGATTTTTACGCCAGCTAAACCAACAACAAGATGGTTGGTTCTTCGGCTTTACTCAGTCTGGTCAAAGAACCATGGTGAGTATGTTCCAAGAATCAACAGGCGAAGTGAAGATGTTTGCTAACTTCCAGCAAGTATCTGGCAGCACTATGTCTGGTCTGTCAAAATCTATGGACGACATGGTGAGCCTATTGAATGGTTTCC
Organism: Vibrio gallaecicus; assembly: GCF_024347495.1. NCBI lineage: Bacteria > Pseudomonadati > Pseudomonadota > Gammaproteobacteria > Vibrionales > Vibrionaceae > Vibrio > Vibrio gallaecicus. The sequence continues at coordinate 4,992 of NZ_AP025491.1, forward strand.
AGATTGAATCGACAGGTTTTGTTTTCTTAACAGACAGTAAAGGTGATGTGCAAATTCACCGTGAGCAAGGTAAAGCTAAGTCATCACTTTCTCAACTGTATGGCTCTCAAGCTAGCCAGTTATTGGATAAAAATGACTTTAACTTGATTACTACTGAGTACCAAGGCAAAGAAGTGTTTGTCGCAAGCTTGTACGTTTCATCAATGGATTGGTTTGTTATTGGTGTTGTACCAACTCAAGAAGTGTTTGCTGATTTAGATGCAACCGCTCAGAAAATGCTGATTACCACTATCGTTGTAGCGCTAATCTTTATTCTTATGGGAATCGTGTTAGCGAACAGCATTACTAATCCAATTAAACTGCTATCTAAACGCTTTTGTGATTTAGGCGCAGGCGATGGTGATTTATCACAGCGTATTGAAGTGAAAGGCAATGATGAAATTGCTCAACTTTCGAATGGTTTTAATGGCTTTATTGAAAAGATCCATGAATCCATGAAAGAAGTTTCTTCGACAAGCCAAGCACTTCAAGTTGCCGCAGAAAGTGTATCGAATAAAGCGCATACCACTCATGACAACAGCCAAGAGCAACGAGATCAAACGTTGCAAGTCGTGGCTGCTATCAACCAAATGGGTATGACTATCAGTGAAATTGCATCTAACGCAGCAACGGCAGCTGAAACGGCTACTCAAGCAGCAGACAATACTGAAGTTGGCCGTAATGTTGTGAACAAAGCGAAAGACGCGATCAGCCGTTTAGCTCAAGATATTGAAAATACAGGTCAAGTCGTTGAGCAGCTTGCTTCTACTACACAAGACATTGGCTCGATCCTGGGTGTTATCCGTGATATTTCAGACCAAACTAACCTGCTTGCCTTAAACGCTGCCATTGAAGCGGCACGTGCTGGTGAGCAAGGTCGTGGCTTTGCTGTGGTAGCGGATGAAGTTCGTAACCTTGCGAGTAGAACTGCAGATTCGACTGAAGAAATTCAGAAGATGATTAATCAATTGCAGAGTGATGCAAAAGATGCAGTTACAGCGATGAATGCAGGTAAAGTAGTGACGCTTGAAGGCGTGTCTGCATCTGATGAAGCGGTGGGCGTTTTAGGTGGTATTTCAGATAGAATTACTGATATTACAGACCGTAATACTCAAGTGGCGACAGCAACAGAAGAGCAGTCAACGGTTGTGCATACCATCAACCAAAACATTGAAGAAATTAACGCTATCAATGAAGTTACCACTGGTACTGCTGAACAACTGGCGGATGCGAGCCAAGAGCTACGCTTATTGTCTGGGCGTTTAGATAAAATGGTAGGGACATTTAAGCTCTAGCATCACCTGGCTTAAATGAGTAAAATCAGCTTAGTTTCAATATTTAGTTTTAACTTTTTAGTATTAGGTAAGATTCATGAGCGATTTTGAAAAAGAACTAGAAGTGATGTCTCAAGAGATGGGTGACGAGCCTGAGGTAAAGCTCCCATCAATTGAAGAGCAAAAAGCGGTAGTGGCAGAACTAAAGCGTTTAGAAGCAGAAGGTAAACTTACTCCTGAAGTTTTAGAACAGCACTTCGGTCAGTTCAATAAAACGAACAACACTCCTATTCATTAATGGAGTAGGATGTGAATAAAAAGGCGCTTTGATAGCGCCTTTTTTGTTTTTTATAAAATCAAAAATAAACCCTTGCTGTATCTTAAAAGTGAGAATCTATTTTAAGCATATGAAACTACTGGTAAACCATGATAATTCAGTAGGATAGGAGATGGTGTAAGGTTTTTACTCTATTGACCTAGCGCTAAGGTTGACTAGATTGTTTACTGACAACGTTACGTTAAGAGGTTCACATGCATAATAACGATATAACAAGAAGCATAACTTTTGTTGCACATAACACTTTGCAATCCACCCTACTAAAAGAGTCGATAGAAAATATTCTAGCGCTACCTATCAACCAACTCACTTACCAGCAATTGATTAATCAATATCGCTTTGAAGACCAGATCATGACTTCATTGGTTCTCATTGATTTCTCAAGCTTAACGGAAGAAGACAAAGCTACGTATTTCGCATTGCGGGATCAAAGATTTCCTTGTGTCGATGAAGTCCTTATTAATTGTCCACCAGAGTCTGATTATGTCAGCTTCCTTAAGTGGAAAAACCTTGTGGGCGTTTTCTACAGTGATGACTCTTTGGATATGCTTGTTCAAGGAATGAAGCAAGTGCTTGATGGGGAATTTTGGTTCAGTCGACAGTTGGCACAAGAGTACATTCGCTTTTATAGAAACAGACAACCTGTCACAACAAGTGACCAGTTTGCGTTATTAACAAAAAGAGAGCAGCAAATTATTAAGCTACTTGGTGAAGGAGCTTCTAATAATGATATCGCGCAGCAATTATTTGTTAGTGAAAATACAGTAAAGACGCATCTTCATAATGTATTCAAGAAGATCAATGTAAGTAATCGATTACAAGCTTTGCTTTGGGCGAAAGATAATATTGGTAGCGAAGAATTTGTATAAAGAATTTGGTTTTTGTAAAAGGCACCTAATTATTTAGTTAGGTGCCTTTTTTATTTTTAATAAACTATTGTATATTTAATGTTGGTCATAAAGTTTACCGAGTTATTAGTTATTAGTTATTAGTTATTAGTTATTAGTTATTAGTTATTAGTTATTAGTTATTAGTTATTAGTTATTAGTTATTAGTTATTAGTTATTAGTTATTAGTTATTAGTTATTAACTAATAGTAGTAGTCTCACATTGCCTAAATAATCTTATTGCTTCTTTTCTACAACTTACATTTATTTTTTTATACAGTTTATATATGTGTGTTTTCACGGTACTTTCTGCGACAAAAAGTTCATTGGCAATTTGTATATTGGATTGCCCGCAGACCAGCCTGTCGAGTATCTGCTGCTCCCTTCTTGTAAGGTTATCTATATCTTTCATTGGTGATGGTGGCAAAGTTTTAAGGTGTTCGAGCATGCTTGCGATGAGAGGGCGAGGTAGCCACAAATCCCCTTTTGCAACGGTATTAATGCAACGAGTTAGGTGATCTATCGGAGCATCTTCATACATGATGCCACTTAGGTTACACCATTGTGCTGATTTGCTGTATGAATAGCCAAGAGGGACATCGTAAACTACTAATTTAAAATCAAAAGTTCCTGTTGAAGTTAAGTCTGTGTACAAGCTACCTTTTGTTGAGTGGTAGTTCATTAATACAATGCAAGTTCCTCCTGACGAGTAGGGAGAATCAAGATCGTTATCGGTTTGTTTCTTGATTAAACAATTGGGTGTTTTTGCGAGCTCTTTCTCTATGAGTCGTGTTTGAAGGTTATTCTCGTTCAGAAAAAAAATGTTGATATTATTGTTCTCTTTTTCTAAAGCCAGCTTATTCATACTTCAAGTCCTTAGCCAGTTCAACCGTGCCTTTCTTATTATAGTTATAACAAGGTTTTTTATATGTCAGATTAATATTTAAAATAGATGTTGAACATTTGTGATTACATATTTGTATATAAATGGGCTAATTACAACTTTTCTACAACTTTTATTTTCAATTTAATACTCGTCTCATACCTCATGATTTTTAAAACTCATTATAGTTATATTTAAGTTTTCAAGGGAATAAACATAAAGGCGAACAAGATATGAATATGAGTCGTTCAGTTCTAGTTATGACAACATTATTTTTATCTAGTGGTTTAGTTATGGGTAGCTCACTAACGTTATCGTTAACGGGTCATATTAATAACTATTGTGAAATCAATTTTAATGATGGGAAAAGCTTAGACTTTTCAAATGAAATACAAAAATCATTACCTTTTGATATCCAATGTAACCAGCCATTGAGTATGTCGGTTTATTCTCGAAAAGGTGGATTAGAAAATCAACAGAGTAACGTTAGGCAAGTCGTGGATTATGAAGTGGATATTGATATTGAAACCATCGGTTTGAAAAGCCGATTGCATAGCCAAGATATTGCTTCGCCGATCGTTATCGATAGTTCAAGTGTTATTCCCTTCGATACCGTTGGTGTGATGAGAGTAACGCTGAAAGAAAACCTGCTATATGCGGGGTATTACGAAGATGTCATTGAAATTGATGTATTTCCATCAATACATGGCAGTAGCAAGTAAATCATCTGCGGATTGCAGAGCAGTAGTGACTCTTGTTTGGAACAGGGTCATGACAAGTACGTCTTAAATCTCTTTAAAGGAATCTATTCATGAAAAAGCTAACATTATGTGCAATTGCAGTATCAGGGTTATTTGCCGCTCAAGCAAATGCGGGCGATGTACAACTCGCGGGTTATGTACCAGCCGTTTGTGAAGTGACTGGGTTGAACACTCAGCTACTCGATTTTGGTTCTGTCGCAACATCAGGTCAAACCGTTACTTACGGTCTAAATATTCAATGTAATGATGGTGATGGCGCGACAATCACGATGACCAGTGCGGAAGGTGGTCTTGAATCTGATGATGTAGAAGATTATGCGATTGCTTATGACGCTGTTCTAAGCCCAGCGGGTCTTACTGACCTAACGCTAAATGCTCCGGGTGGCATTGGTACTAATGGTACTTCTAACTCTGAATCTTATGGTGGTTCAGGTCTGCTTGCTACCGGTATTGCAGCAACGTTGGATATCGAGACTCAAGGAGCAGCACCTTGGTCTGGCGGTTACTCAGATACATTGACGGTTCAAATCTCTGCTAACTAGATACTGTTAAATCGAAATGGGAGAGCCTCTGCTCTCCCATTCATCCTTTGGGAGCTAAATGAAATGGATTTATTCAAATGTGCCTTGCTTGGTTGTTTGTGCTTAATGAGCTTGCCGAGCTTTGCTTATAAAGTGCAGCCAATGGTCGCGGAAATGGCTCCGCTAGGCAAAAACGCACAAATGTCGATGAGAATTGATAACACAGGGACCCAACCATTAACTGTTGAGTTAGAACCACTTTCCATGTCTATGGATTCTATGGGAAATGAAACCACCCAGCCTGCCGATGATGACTTATTAGTGATCCCTGTTACTGCTGTGATTGAGCCTGGCCGTTCGCAATCTGTGATGGTTCGTTATCTTGGTGAGCCTTCAATTACTCAATCACGCTCATACCGCATTTCAGTTCGCCAAGTTAAAGTCGATCGTGGGGAAAGTAATGCATCTAATGTGGGCTTGTTATTGCAATTTAATACTTTGCTCAATGTTCGCCCCAAAAATGCAAAAGCCGAGCTCAGTGTGCAAAATATTGAGTCTAAGGATGAACAGTGGCTTGTTGAAGTGAGAAATGATGGTGACAGCTATGGCCGCTTGACCAATAGTAATTGGTCTATTTCTGATAAAAATCACTCTGTATTCTTAAAGGGAAATGAGATCAGAGATAAAGTGGCGGGAACATTGGTTTTACCTAAATCAAGCCGTGTGTTTGTGATGGAGTCATTAGAAGGGTTTGATTCTGTACCGACCTCGATTGAAATCGAAAACTTGGATTAAACATGCGTATGCGTAGTGTTATTTTCTTATCTGTTTTGATTGTGTTGATGACTCCAAAAACGCATGCCATTGTCATTAATCCGATGATCACTGAGATGGATGTTTTATCTGGTGGAGTTGCACAAGTTGTACTAACGAATAACTCGACACGGCAGGCACCAATAGAAGTGAACCTACGCCAATTAGCGTTTAATCATGATGGAACATTTATCGCGGAAGAGTCTAAAGAGGATCGTCTTATGATCTTCCCTCCAGCAGCCATCATTAAGCCAGGGAAATCACAAGTTTTTCGCTTGCAATGGGTGGGGGAGAATCAATCTTTAGTAAGTTCTCAAAGTTACTTTTTACGATTTAGCCAACCTTCACTTATTCCGTCTCAGGGAGAGTTGTCCGGAATTGCCGTCCAAATTCACTACAATGCAATCATTCATGTTTACAGCTCAGCCCTTAAGCCTAATGTCACTTTACAAGTTCGTGAAGATGGCTCTGTAGTCGTTGTTAACAAAGGTAAAAGGTATGCCTATTTAAACTCATTGAAGTTCATATCTGAACAAGTTAACTCAACCATTAAACCTTTCAGCACTCATGCTTCTAGCGATTCATCTTATTTTGATGAACATTTTCTTCCCCCATCAAGCTCAATTGAACTTGAGGCTAATGAGAAGTTAGAACCAGGGGAGTACCAAGGGTATGAAATGTGAAACGCTAAGATCTTTGGTGTTGTGCCTGCTGGTTTTTCTATATTCAGCCAATTCTGTGTTAGCAAAAACAGGCACTTTAAATCCGACAGGTCGAGATATTGAGCTTATTTCATTATTAAAGGTGAGTGATAGTGTTTTGGGTGAGGCGGAAGTAGTCATCACGGCTGATGACAAGATCTTACTCCCTAAAGAAAGTACGTTGATTTTACTTGAAGGATTAGTGACCGATGAGGCGTTAACTGCGCTTAGAAACTCGACGGCTGAAGCTTCATTCTCACAAGAACATTTTAGCCTGGCTGGGTTGGATCTCACTTTTGACTTTTCGACATTGGAATGCATTGTCACGGTTCCTCCTCAATTCTTAAAAACACAGCAACTGTCTGCCAGCTCACTTATGCAAATGGATGATAACTATTTATCCCCAGCTTGGATTAGCGGGTATGTAAACTTGTCTTTATCAGGTAATCAGTCGGAAACGGTGGATGATGCTTCAACAAGCATGACGAGCTTCACCCACAGAATTGATTCTGCTCTGAACATTGGAAGTGCTAATTTTGAATACGAAGCCACTTATGAAAATGTTGAAGGCGAACCATCAATCTATGCAAGACGCGGTACTAGGATGAACGTGGATTTTCCGTCGCAAGGTACGCGCTTAGTGGTGGGAGACATGTTTAATGCAGGCAAAAATTTACAAGACAGTGCTGATATTTTAGGTATAGGTCTTACTCGTGATTTTACTTTAATTCCAACGAGGAATGTTCGCCCTAAAGCCACTCAAACCTTTACCTTACAAAGAACGTCTAATGTCGATGTGTTAGTCGATGGCATTGTCGTTCAGAGGTTAACTCTGAACGCCGGAAGTTATAATTTAAGTGATATCCCTTTGGCAGAAGGTACAAATGATGTCGAGTTAGTGATTACCGACTCGAGCGGTCAAGAAGAGAGAATTCAATTTTCTGTCGCTACAGGTAACGATCTTTTAGACAGTGGTGAGTTCGAGTATAGCCTTATGGTGGGAGTGCCAAGTGAGTCGGTGGGGAGCGAGATTGAATATCAAAGTTCGGAATACTTGGCTCATGGTTATCTCGATTACGGTATTACACCTTGGCTAACGCTGGGCATTAATGCGCAAGGTCGAGAAGATTTGTACCAGTATGGACTCTCCAGCCTAGTGGCTACTGGTATTGGCGTTACCGAGTTCATCGTGTCTCAAAGCTCACATCCAACACTGGGCAGTGGTTACGCGTACCGTGTTGCTTATGATGCCGATCTTATAAATGACAAATCACGAAACCCGCAGTTGAGTATTATTTATGATCACCAGTCTGAGAATTTCTCGGGTGTTGGGGATTACGACAATTCGTCGACACCTTTAAATACTATTGAACATTATGTCTCAATGTTTAGCTCTATTGATGTGACTTCAAGATTAAGGGTGGCTTTATCGGGGTCATATAGCTCGGGTTCAAAATCGGACGACAATTATTGGACACTTAGCCCGAGTTTATCAGGTCCTTTATTTGGTACGCCTGCTACATGGAGCTCGCGTTTTAATTACCGAGATTACAAATATGATCATGGCAGTGACGATGAGTATTCAACAACACTGACATTAAGTTGGCCGCTGAGTAAGCAAACACGAGTGGTAAGCCGTTATCAAAGTGATAAGGATCTAGGCTCTGTAGATGTGAGTTATAAAGACGGTATTGGCAGTGCTGGTGGTGTATCTGCTTACGCCACCCTCACCACTGAACGAGAAATTGATTCTAATGTAGATGCGGGTGTTAACTACACCGGTAATCGAATTCGAATCATTGCCGACCATACCACTCGTTACCAAGATCTCAACGAAGATGACCGAAGCCATAATACGCGTTTGGAGTTATCAAGTGCGATTGCTTTTACTGGCACTTCCTTTGCGGTTGGGCGAGAAGTGGGAGAAGCGTTTGCGATTGTGAAAAAACATAAAAGTTTAGCAGAAAATAAAGTCTCGATAGACCCTGAACGTAACACTGAATACGCGAGGGTTTATAGCGAAGGAAATACTAATATGTTGGTGCCCGACTTGGTGGCTTATAGCTCTCAGCTGATCACTTACGATGTAGAGGACCTTCCTCCTGGCTATGATCTCGGGGATGGTGCGTTCTCGGTTTATCCTGGCTACAAACAGGGCTACGAGTTGGAAGTCGGGTCTGATGCTGTGTTAACAGTTATTGGCAGTTTGTTCCACGCCATGACTAAAGAACCTATAGCACTTATTGCAGGTAAGGCTTATTACTTAGGAAAAGAATCCGGTAATAAAGTTCAGGTTGATAAAACTCACGAGCCGCTAGAGTTTTTTACAAACAGGAAAGGGAAGTTTGCTATTTCAGGCATGAAACCAGGTCACTACCGGTTAGAGCTAAATACCAAGAAGAAGCAGACACTTGAAATTACGTTACCAGAGAATAGTGACGTACTTGTGCGTATAGGAGAAATGTATGTGGACTAACATTATCAAAGCTTGTGGTGTGGCTTTTATACTCATAAGCACCAATAGTTTTGCGACCAGTCAAAGCCAATGCGATGTAAGACTCATCAGTTTAGAACCCGTTTCTGCGCGGTCAACTTATGATGTATTTTCTACAGCCCAGTCTCCGCTAGTTCAGCATTACCAATTACGGGCAGATATAGCACAAGAAGGTTGTAGCGTATCGGTAGAGTTGGATATTGATGAAGGTTCCAATCAACTTAGAGGGAATGCAGGTCAGGATCTTGGTTTTGAATGGTCTGGAACAAACGGATTTACTAGAGGTGGAAGGTGGTTAGTGACGTTGACACACGATGAACCTATTACTCAATTCCAATTGCGGTATCCCTCTGGGCAATGGCTGACATCTGGTGCTTTTCATGGGCAAATGACGGCTAACGTGATTGAGTCAGGCAGTAATACCAGTGCATTATTATCAGCCTCTAAAGAGCTGGCTTTAGAAGTTGAAGCTGACGTAATACCGAGCGCTAAAATTCAGTTCTATGGTCTATCTCAGCGTCATTATGATTTAGATCTGGGTGAATTAAACTCGAGTAAAATTATCCATTCAGGACCTAAACTTTGGGTGCAAAGTACCAGTGAATATGTGGTTTCATTTGAATCTGAAAACTTGGGGCATTTACGACATGAATCCGCGGACAGAGCCTGGGATATCGCTTATCAAATTATGGTCAACTCAGAAACGGTGCCGCTAGAGACAGCAAATAGCCAATGGCGATCAAGTCAGTCAACACAAGGGCAAACTGTGCCTATGTCTTTTGTGATTGGTGATGTTGGGCAAAAGCCGGGTGGGAGCTATAAGGACATACTGCATATTTCGATTGAGCCTGATTTATCTCAATCACCATAAGTATTTAAGTATCCAAATATCTAAGCATTTAGCATCTCAGGATTTAGGATTTAGGATTTAGGATTTTGTTTGTGGGTAAATCAAAAAATCCCCATCACGCTAATGATGGGGATTTTAGATAATCACATTTTATTCTAGCCTATTTCTAGGAAAGACTGCCTGATTAGTCTAGACCATATTCTTTGTACATACGGCGACACGCACGACCATCACTGTGGAATAAGTGACAACGGTGAGCTGGAATACCAATAGCCAGTTTATCACCTGGTTCAATCGTTAGTGTATCTGGCTGACGGTAAATAACGTCTGCATCGGCACTTTCAAGGTTTAGGTAAACTTGAGTTTCGTTACCAAGCTTTTCAACGATCATCACATCGCCTTCGATGTTAGCATCGCCTGTTTCAGCTGAAACTAAATGCTCTGGGCGAACACCCAGTGACATGCGGTCACCTTCATTAACCGTCGTTCCATCAACATCGATCCAGAAAGTTGTGCCGTTAGACAGCTGAACCAATACGCGTTCTGATTCTACTTTTTCAATCTGCACGCTCATGAAGTTCATTTTAGGTGAACCGATGAAGCCTGCAACAAAGCGGTTTTCAGGGTAGTGGTAAAGCTCTAGTGGGCGGCCAACTTGAGATACATAACCACCATCAAGAACAACAATTTTGTCTGCCATTGTCATTGCTTCAACCTGATCGTGTGTAACATAAATCATGGTACAGCCAAGTTGACGTTGCAGTTTAGTAATTTGTGAACGCATTTGAACACGAAGTGCTGCATCTAGGTTAGATAGCGGTTCATCAAGTAGGAATACATTAGGTTGAGATACAAGAGTACGACCAATTGCCACACGTTGACGTTGACCACCAGATAGTGCTTTTGGTTGACGTTCAAGTAGGTGACCTAATTGCAGGATTTCTGCTGCATGTTCAACACGCTTATCAATCTCAGATTTGTCTGCTTTAGCAAGCTTAAGACCAAAAGACATGTTGTCGTATAGATTAAGGTGAGGATAAAGAGCATAAGATTGGAATACCATACCAACCCCACGCTTTGAAGGCTCAACGTCGTTCATGCGTTGGTCACCAATGTATAAATCACCAGAAGTGATGTCTTCTAAACCAGCGATACAACGCAGTAAGGTTGATTTACCACAACCAGATGGCCCAACGAATACGACAAACTCGCCTTCGTTAATCTCTAAGCTCACATCCTTAGAAATCTTCACATCGCCATAGGATTTACAAACGTTTTTTAGCGTAACACTTGTCATCTAGCTCGTCCTCGATCAAATTTTATTATCTACTGCTGATCATTATAAGAGATTTTCGTTTCAGCAGTAACAGTAGGAATTGGTAAGTAGTTGAGAAAGTAAGAAAAAGTGGGTGAATCTTAACTGGCTCGTTAAGCTTCACCCATCATAGCCAAATATACATCTAATCCCCCACATCCAACTAAACCTCCCCCGTGAAAGATTCACTAGTTTAGTTTGATGCTCATAGGTGAATACGGGCAATGCAAACCAACATACTGCATTTAAACTTGCCTATTGAGCATCTTAAATGAAACTGCTGGTAAAGGGTTCTTACTATCCACTCTTGGATGGATGCAGTTTCAGGGAATTAAGGGAAAGGCGCATCCTCCTAATGACATATTTACTGGGGGGAGTAGTAGGGGAGGAGTAGATAAATAGGATTCTTGGGAAATGGCGATCCAGTTCAAATAAACCTAGTGCATAACGGTGACATTGATCACGGTGAGTATTTGTTTTGTGATTTCGGTCTCTAACGTTACCGGATGGTGATCACGAAATTAGGCCATAATAGCAAGGGCGTAGTCGCTAGGATGATGATTGAACCCTTGTTTTCTCAGATCATAAGCATCGAAACTTGGCTCATCCTTAGTGATATGCCCTACGTATAAATATAAAAAGGATATGAACATGAAAAACGCTCTAAGCGCTGTAGCACTAGGTACACTAGTTGCACTGGGTTCTTTTGGTGCTAATGCTGCTATCGAAGAAGGTCAATTGACTATTTGGGTTGGTGGCGATAAAGCTTACGAAGGAATGGCAGAAGTCGGTAAACGTTTTGAAGAAGACACTGGCGTAAAAGTAACTGTCGCATTCCCAGATAAACTAGAAGAAAAGTTCTCACAAGTTGCAGCTGCTGGTGACGGTCCGGATATGATCTTCTACGCACATGACCGTTTTGGCGGTTTTGCAGAAGCAGGACTTCTTGCTGATATCAAACCTTCAAAAGAAATTAAAGAAGGTATCGTAGATTTTGCATGGGATGCTGTGGCGTATAAAGGCAAAACAATTGCTTACCCTGTAGCGGTAGAGTCTGTTTCACTTATTTACAACAAAGCGTTGGTTCCAAACCCTCCTAAATCGTGGGAAGAAGTTCCAGCTCTTAATGCTGAGCTACAAAAGCAAGGCAAGAAAGCTATCATGTGGCCACTACGTGGCGGTGCATACTTCACATGGCCACTTCTAGCCGCTGATGGCGGTTACGCATTTAAGCAAGTTGCTGAAGGCTACGACATTAAAGATGCAGGTGTTGCAACTGAAGGTGTTCAAAAGTCACTTGGTTTCATCGAGAAGATGGTAAAAGACAAAGTAATTTCAGCAGACATGGATTACTCAGTTGCTGAGTCTGAATTTGTTGCGGGTAACGTAGCAATGACAATCAACGGTCCTTGGGGCTGGTCAAACATTGAGAAAGCAGGCGTAGATTACGGTGTTACAACGCTTCCTAAATTCAATGGTAAAGCGTCTAAACCATTCGTTGGTGTATGGGCTGGTGGTATCAGTACTGCTTCTCCAAACAAAGACTTAGCGGTTGAGTTCATGGAAAGCTACCTACTGACTGATGCTGGTATGAAGAGCCTAAATGACGACAAGCCACTTGGCGCTGTTGCTCTAAACTCTTTCCAACGTCAATTAGACAGCGACACTCGTATCGCAGCAACAATGGACAACGCAATGAACGGTGAAATTATGCCGAACATTCCTCAGTTCACAACATTCTGGTACAGCATGGAAGAAGCGATTGGTAACGTTGTTGACGGTCGTCAAAATGTAAACCAAGCACTAGAAGCTGCTGAAGCTCGAATGACTAAGTAACAAAAAACATTAAACGAAAAACCTTTTAAGGAGGGGGTAACCTCTCCTTACTTTCTTAAATTTTATATATCGCTAGCAGGTTCCTCTATGCAGTCAGTTCAAGGTACAGATGCTATCTCAGCACCAGCGAGCCTTCCCGGTAGTAAAAGCGTCTTCATCAAATGGGGAGCGCTTGGTACCGTAGGCTTAATCAATGGCTACGCTACTATTCTTATGTATTCTCGCGGTGAGCTCGCTTTTGCGTTGCTGACAGTGATTCTAACGGCTCTGGCACTTTACATTTTCGGTAGTAAGAAAACTTACGCCCACCGTTACATTTACCCAGGTATTGCCGGAATGATCTTATTCATTCTTTTCCCATTGGCATATACCGTCGGACTAGCCTTCACAAACTACAGTGCAAAGAACCAACTTACGCTTGAACGTACGCAAACGGTATTGCTTGACCGTACATTCCAAAGCGGAGATAGCTTCCCATTCACACTGTACAAGACTGATAACGGTCACCAAATTGTAGTGAAAGATGGCGAGCAATTATTAGCGACAGATGAGTTTTCTTTAGAAGGCTTATCAGCGTCGGACATGGATTTATCTCTAATTGAAGCTTCTCAAGGCAGCAAAGAAAAGATCAAAACGATCATTCAAAATAAAGCGACGTTGAGCGGCATTGATTTCCATCTTCCAACTGGCGAAGACATCCGCATGAGCGGCTTACGTAAGTTTGCTTCTGTGGCGCCTTTGTATACTTTGCAAGAAGATGGTGAAACATTACTGAACAACGAAACTGGTGAAGTACTTAAACCTAATATGGAAGTGGGTTTCTATCAGCCTGTTGATGAAAGCGGCAGCTTTATTGGTAACACAATATCACCAGGTTTCGTTGTCGGTATTGGTACGCACAACTTTGAGCGTGTATGGAAAGATGACGGTATTAAAGAACCTTTCATCAGTATCTTTATCTGGACGGTTGTCTTCTCCATCTTAACGGTTGGCTTAACACTGGCTATTGGCTTAGTGCTGGCAAACATCGTGCAATGGGAAGAGCTTAAAGGACGAGCAATTTATCGTGTATTACTGATTCTGCCATATGCTGTACCTGCGTTTATCTCAATCCTTATCTTTAAAGGCTTGTTTAACCAAAGTTTTGGTGAAATCAACATGGTGCTTGAAGCTATCTTCGGCTTAAGCCCTAACTGGTTCTCAGATCCAATTCTAGCGAAAACAATGGTGTTGATGGTTAACACATGGCTTGGCTTCCCTTACATGATGATTCTTTGTATGGGTCTGTTAAAAGCGATTCCTGATGATTTGTATGAAGCGTCAGCGATTGATGGCTCTAACTTCATTGATAACTTCCGTCGCGTAACATTCCCGCTGATGATTAAACCGTTAACACCGCTTCTTATTGCTGCGTTCGCGTTTAACTTCAACAACTTCGTAATGATTCAATTGTTGACGAATGGTGGTCCAAACATGATTGGTACTTCTGAACCAGCAGGTTACACGGATCTATTAGTAAGCTACACATACCGAATCGCATTTGAAGGCGGCGGCGGTCAAGACTTCGGTCTAGCAAGTGCCATTGCTACTCTGATATTCCTATTGGTTGGTGGACTAGCACTACTAAACCTACGTTTCACTAAACTGTCTCAAGATTAAGGAGCAATACAATGGCTATGGTACAAGGTAAAAACCTTAAATACCGTGTGTGGGCAACGCATATCGCTTTGTGGTGTTTCCTAGCGATGATTATTTTTCCATTACTTATGATCATTGCGATTTCCTTCCGTGAAGGTAACTTTGCGACAGGTAGCTTGATTCCAGAAAACCCTTCTCTGGAGCACTGGAAACTTGCGTTAGGGATGTCGGTAACGAACGCGGATGGTAGTGTTACGCCTCCTCCATTCCCAGTACTAACCTGGTTATGGAACTCAATTAAGGTAGCGGGTATCACGTCTATCCTAATCGTTTCACTGTCTACAACTTCGGCTTATGCATTTGCTCGTATGCGCTTTAAAGGTAAAGAAACTATCTTGAAAGCGATGATGATTTTCCAAATGTTCCCAGCAGTGTTGGCTTTGGTTGCAATTTACGCGTTATTTGACAAGTTAGGGCAATACATCCCATTCCTAGGGTTGAATACCCATGGTGGTTTGATCTTCTCTTACTTAGGCGGTATCGCGCTGCATGTATGGACGATTAAAGGCTACTTCGAAACCATTGATAACTCACTAGAAGAAGCGGCAGCTCTGGATGGAGCAACACCGTGGCAAGCATTTAAACTGGTACTACTACCACTTTCAGTGCCGATTCTAGCGGTTGTATTTATCCTGTCTTTCATCGGTGTAGTTGGTGAAGTACCAGTAGCGTCACTTCTGCTTTCTGATGTGAACTCATACACATTAGCAGTAGGCATGCAGCAGTACTTATACCCACAAAACTACTTATGGGGTGACTTCGCAGCAGCAGCAGTACTTTCAGCACTACCAATTACAGCAGTATTCTTACTTGCACAGCGTTGGTTAGTTGGTGGTTTGACTGCGGGTGGGGTAAAAGGATAAGCTATAGTGATAATAATAAGAGCGACCACATAGGTCGCTCTTAATTGGCATTCTTATTACACTATTTGGTTTGGCCGCTGATCAGTAATAAGAGTAACTCTAGTGTTACGCATAGCTAGCTATTAATGAGGTTCCTTACGCCGTTAACCATTAATAGTGATTTGTAACCAGAACCTGAGCATATGCTTGGGTTTTTTTATGCCTACTCTAAAATTACTTGTATCTATTGACCTTATTTCAATACCAATATTGAACATATCTGGTACTTATTTTCAGTAATGTGCGTAACGCTCTCAGAACTTACTTAGCTCGTTACCTTACTTAGTTAACTGTCCCATGATTAGGAACTAAATTATCAATAGAGGTCAAATTGATGGATTTGAGTATAGAGGAGGCAAGTTCTATTAATACAATGCTCATTCTGAGCTGCGTGATAGTTCAATTATTAAGGTGTAACAAGATCTTATTACATCTACAAAGTGATGCATTAGCATGATTTCGTTTTTAAAAATGATGGGGTCTTGTGATGGGGAGTTTATAAAATTTGAAATCTAAGACTTAAGCATCATCACGATTAGTTGAACTAGGATTGAAACTTAAGCCATCTTTTAATTTATGTAACATGAAAATTGATGCTCTATAAGACTAAGACTAAGACTAGGTATAGACGTTGTATTAAACGGTTTTAAAACTCCCGATTAGAGGGGGCACAGCCCTGATGCTGTAGCAAAACATAAATACTCTCTTGATTTAATGCGACTCTACGGAATAGATCTGCAAAAGTATTGTCCCCGCCAAAACACGCTTGAATATAGTGATTAATCTCATCGCTATTGTAGCCTTCCACATACAAGGTACGAACCCATTGATATTCCACTGCTTTTAAATTATTGAGAGTTGATTCGCTTAGCGTGGTGCGTGTGATGCCCAAGGGTTACTCCTGAATATATGCTAGTCCATTATTAGAAGTGGCATTTAAGCAAAGCAAAATGACGAATATATTACACGGCTTATTAAAAACGGTTCAAAGGCGATATTCTGTAAAAGAATGGAAGGAAGAACGTGTAAAGCGTTCAACAATAGAATGATGTGAGTACGGTTGATTATAAAATAGGGTTGCTTATCACGACCTAGTGAAGAGTGAATAACCATATGCTCAGTAGACAAAACCCAGCCCCTTGGTTCTTTCTATTTGAAAGTAAGTAAAAAGAGAATGGGCTAGGTTTTATCGTTCGACTTCAATACCAAGCTTTTAGGTGCTGCTTGCTGTTCAAAATGCTTATTTGAGAATGACTCAGGAAGCCGTTACTTTTTATTTTAGATACTTAACGTGAGCTTCCATTTCTTCGCCAATCTGCTTACGCATGTTCATTAAGCGAATCGCAGAATCGCGAAGCTCAGTATCTTCATCGGTTTCAGGTATCCATTCCGGCACCTTAGTTGGTGAGCCATTTTCATCAACGGCAACCATGATAACGATGCAGTGAGTCGTCAATCGGTTGTTAAGCTCCTTAGGATCGCTAGCTTGAACATCGATGGCGATATGCATAGAAGAAGAGCCGGTATAAATAACCTTGGCACTTACTTCAACAAGGTTGCCTACATGAATGGGTGCAACAAAGCGAATTCCCCCAGCGTAAGCAGTAATACAATATTTACCACTCCAACCGGCAGAGCAGGCGTAAGCGGCTAAATCGATCCATTTCATTGCTGCGCCGCCGTGTACTTTGCCGCCGAAGTTCACGTCCCCTGGTTCTGCTAAAAAGCGTAAAGTGACATCGCGTTTACCACTTTGTCTATTTTGATTACCGCCCATACACTGTTCCTAATTATTATATTTTTATTGATTAACAAGTCAGTTACTTATTAGAAACAATATACCTAACGACATAAGAATTAAAGCAGAGATTTCCTTTTCACTGCTAGATTTAGTTGGCACAATTAAACCACTTAAATCAGACAGTGTTTTCTATGCGCATTCTCCATACTTCCGATTGGCATTTTGGTCAAAACTTCTTTACCAAAAGCCGTAAAAACGAGCATCAACTTTTCATTCAATGGCTACTTAAGCAAGTCACCGCTTTTGATATTAATGCCGTTATTGTCGCGGGAGATGTGTTTGATACTGGCGCTCCACCCAGTTATGCCAGAGAAATGTATAACCAGTTTGTCGTGGACTTGAATCAATTAGGATGCCAGTTGGTGGTGCTTGGCGGTAACCACGATTCCGTTTCAACACTGAATGAATCTAAGCAATTGTTAGCTTGCTTAAATACTCATGTTATTGCTAATACAAGTGATGATCTAGACTCACAAATTATTCCGCTCATGAACAAAGATAAAGTTGGGGCGTACCTATGCGCCGTGCCTTTTGTTCGAGCGAGAGACGTAGTCAGCAGCCAAGCGGGTGAGTCGGGAACAGACAAGCAGCAAGCGTTGGGGCAAGCTATTTCTCAGCACTATCATGCTTTATATGATCATGCGAATGAACTGAGACAATCTAAACATCTATCTATCCCTATTGTTGCGACCGGTCACTTAACCGCGCTTGGGGTAACCACGTCTGAATCTGTCCGTGATATTTATATTGGAACGCTTGATGGTTTTGATGCAAAAGGTTTCCCCCCCGCTGATTACATTGCATTGGGTCATATTCACCGACCTCAAATAGTAGCGAAGAAGCAGCATATTCGTTACAGCGGGTCGCCAATTCCACTGAGCTTTGATGAATTAAAATCGGAAAAACAAGTTGTGATGGTTGAATTTGAAGCGGATAAAGTCAGTTCAATTGAAACGATTTCAGTTCCTAGATTTCAGGCGATGGCAAATGTGAAAGGGGACTTACAAGAAGTCGAAGCTAGCCTGAAAGAATTAGCGGAAGACAACTCGGAAGAGAGCGTTTGGGTATCGGTTGAAGTCAAAATTCAAGATTACTTATCCGACTTGCAAAATCGCATACAAGCCATGGTTGAAGGCACTAACATTGAAGTGCTTCAATTACGCCGTGCACGTGAAAACTACTCAGCTTCTTTGAGCCAACAAAACAACGAGACTTTGGCTGAGTTAACGCCGTTTGATGTATTTTCAAAACGCTTAGAACTTGAAGTGTTTGAAGGTGAAGACCAGCAGAACCGCAAAGAGCGAATCACACAGACTTTTAAACAAATCGTGTCAGACATTGAGCATAAGGATTCAGCGGAATGAAAATTTTAACCTTACGCTTTGGTAACCTAAATTCACTCAAGGGCGAGTGGAAAATAGATTTTACCCAGTCTCCATTTGTCGATAACGGCTTATTCGCGATTACGGGCGCAACGGGCGCAGGAAAAACGACATTGCTTGATGCGATATGTTTAGGTTTGTATCACAACACACCTAGGCTTGGCGCTATTTCAACGTCTAACAACGAAATTATGACGAGAGGCACGGCGGAGTGTTTTTCGGAAGTCGAATTTGAAGTGAAAGGCAAAGCGTATCGATCGTTTTGGAGCATGCGCCGTTCAAGAGGAAAGTTAGATGGTAATTTGCAATCAGCCCAAGTGGAGCTTGCAGAAGTTGAATCTGGCAAAGTCCTTGCCACTCAAATCAAGAAGAAATCAGAGCTGGTTGAGTCACTCACAGGGTTAGATTTTGATAGGTTCACCAAGTCAATGATGCTCTCCCAAGGTCAGTTTGCTGCATTTCTTAATGCTAAGGAATCTGAGCGAGCGGAGCTATTGGAAGAGCTGACTGGAACTGAAATTTACGGTCTGATCTCCGAAGGTGTGCACAAGCAATATAGCCAATCTAAGCAAGGTTTAGCGCAGCTCGAATCTCAAGCTGAAGGCGTTCAATTACTGACTTTTGAACAAATAGAAGCATTTACTCAAGAACTGTCTGACTTAACGCTTCAACAAAAGGCAAATAAGCAAACCCTGCAGGCTTTAACTGAACATAAAAGCTGGTGGAACCAACATCACAAGCTCAGTTCTGAACTGAATCAAGCTGAAACAGAGTTTACCGCGGCTAATTCAGCACGAGATAATGCAGCTTCAGATATGGAGAGGTTGGCTAAAAGTGAACCTGCCGAAAAGCTTCGTACCCCTCATACTTTGTGGCAAGAATCTGCTCGTCAGCTAACAAGCCTAGAAAAGCAGAATCAAACTAAGCGCGAGCAGTTAATCACTACGCAATCCTCATTTGATGAAAAAAGCCGAGAGCTAAAAACGGCAGAAACAAATTTAGAACAAGTGAAACTGCGCCATGTTGAACAGGAAAGCTTGATAAATCAAAAGGTGGTTCCACTTGATGGGCAAATTGCACAATTAGTAAATCAGAGCCAAGTTGAAGCAACAAAGCAGTCATCATTGTTAAGCTCTTTGGTTCAAGTTCAAGTGTCTTTGAAAAATACCGATGAGCAAACCACGAGTCTCAATTTGCAGCTAGGCAAGCAAGTTCAATACCTTGAACAACATTCGAATGATGAAAATGTTGAGGTACAGTTACAAGGTTGGAAAGCGCAACACAGCCAATGCCAGAAAGGACAGCTGACGGTTTCTGATCTACAAAGTAACGCTCTTGTGACAAGCAAGCAGTGTGAAGAACAAACTGGCTTGCTAGCCCAAAGTAAATTGAAACTACAGGCTGCTGAGCAACAACAACATGACGTGATACTAAAGCACGATGCTGCGAACCAAAGCCTTAATGCATTGCTTGTTGTCCATAACAAGTCGTCTTTAGAAAACGAATTAAGTGCGTTAACTGCACAATTGGCATTGGAAGTACCACTACTCAGTATCCAATCTAATTGGCTGCAGTTCACCACAGAACAGCAACAGAAACATCATTGGTTACAAGAAGCGAAGCAAACGAAAAAGCAACTAGAAGAAAAACGAGAACAGCTGCTTGGGCATTATCAATCCCAAAAATTATTGGTCGCATCAACTAAGCAATTGATCACGCAAGAAGGGCACTTAGCTCATTATCGAACTCAGTTAGTGGATGGCGAAGAGTGCCCATTATGCGGAGCATTGGAACACCCTAAAGCTGTCGCTTTTGATGAAGTGGAGGGTATGACTCATGATGAAGAGTTGCGTGAACAACTTCAGCAAGCAGAACTTGGGCTAGAAAAAGTAGAGCAGCAAGGTCGCGATATTCGTAATGAACTGGATACCTTGACTCGCCAACAAGTGGAGTTCGAGGCTCGTGAAGTGTGGTTGAACGAACAAATCGAATCGGCATTGACTCATTGGCAACAGCAGTGTGTACCGCAAAAAATAGACTTGCCGATCACGGAATCTGGCGCGATTCAGGTTTTGATGCAGCAGCTAAGAAACCAAAAAGAATCGATTACTCAGCAGCTAAAGCAATTACATCAAGCTGAAGTTCTTGTTCAAACTATTTCGGATGAGAAGAATCAGATTGTACTTTCAGTTCAGAGCTTACAGTCTCAGTATCAATTGGATAATCAGAAGTTTGAAGCCTCCCAGCAGCAACTCACAAGCTTTAAAGAACAAACAGAAAAGGCGAAGTTAGAGTTATCTCAGTTAGAATCTGAACTCAGAAATAGCATTAAAAATACCGGCTTTATAATAGAAGAGGGTGTGGCTCTTGATGCGTGGTTTAACCAAAAACATGAAGATGTTAATCAATGGAAAGTCGCTAGCCAGTCAGTGAACACTTACCAGCAACAACTATCTGATTTGAAAAAAGATACGTTAACGCTCAATGAAAAACTGAATGAGCTGACTGAATCATCGGCTAAACAAGATGAACTTGTGAAAAATGTCGCAGAGCAATTACTGCAATTGAAAGGTGAGCGTAGCGATTTATTCCAAGATAAATTGGTGGAGCAAGAGCGTGATTTAAGCACAAAACGAGTCACCACTCATGAGCAAACCAAGCAAACGGCTTTAGCTACAACGCAGCAAGTGCAATCTCAATTGGATGCCGTTTCCGCTGAAATTAATATGCTAGTCGAAAACATTCAGCAAGCTAAAGTCGCCGTTATGGAAAAACTCAAACACTGGCAGCTAAAGCTTTCTGAAAGTTCGATTAAAGATGAAGATGAATTTTTAGCGTCGTTATTGATTGAGCCGGAACGAGAAAGATTAGTTCTACTAAAAACACAGTTAGAAAAACGCATTGAAGGCAGCCAAGCTGTGGTGAAAGCCGCGATGGCGAATATCAGTAAGCTTGATCTTGAACCCCAAGCGGAAGAGTGGCGCAAAGTTGAGTTAGATGATGTATCTATCCAGCTTGAACAATTGCAAGAAGCCGTTGATAACCTCGCTAAGAAGCAAGGTGAATTAAGCAACGAGTTAGAATCTGATGAAAAGCGTCGAACGGGTCAAAGGGCGCTCTTTGAACAGATTGAACAGTACCGCAAGGAATTTGAGGATATTCAATATCTTCACTCTTTGATTGGTTCTCAGAAAGGCGATAAGTTTCGTACTTTTGCTCAAGGTCTGACCTTAGATAACCTTGTGTATCTTGCCAATCAGCAACTTGAACGCTTACACGGTCGTTATCTTTTACAACGTAAAGGTGGGGAGGGCTTAGAGCTTTCTGTACTTGATACGTGGCAAGGCGATGCAGTGCGAGATACAAAAACCTTATCTGGCGGCGAAAGCTTCTTAGTCAGTTTAGCGCTGGCGCTTGCTCTATCTGACCTAGTGAGTCATAAAACCAGTATCGACTCATTATTCTTAGATGAAGGCTTTGGCACTTTAGATGCTGAGACTCTCGATATAGCTTTGGATGCGTTAGATAACTTGAACGCTACAGGGAAAATGATCGGGGTAATCAGCCACATTGAAGCAATGAAAGAGCGTATTCCAGTTCAGCTGAAAGTGACCAAGAAAAGCGGTCTCGGAGTCAGTGTCTTAGACTCACATTATCGAGTGGCTTAGTATCGATTCTAAGATTCTAAGATTCTAAGATTCTAAGATTCTAAGATTCTAAGATTCTAAGGTTTATTGTCTGAGTTTAAGCTCTTCAGAAATATAGGGTTAAATCTCTGCGTAAACAGCAATCAAAAGGCAAGTGACGATACTCACTTGCCTTTTTCTTTTTTAAATCAACTGCTAACTCAATGAAGCATTAGTCTTGAATGAAATAGAGGTCTTTTGCGTAAATATTCCCTTTCGGATTATTTCTAGGGAAGCCTTTCAGAGTGCTACGCACTAAGCGCGTATGATTGTAATGATATAAAGGGATCACGGCAGCCGCATCATTCAGTAGAGTTTCTGCTTGCTGGTACAGGGCATAGCGAGAGGTTTGATCTTCCGTTAAGCTTGCTTGGCTCATTAGCTCATCAAATTTAGGATTACAGAAACCACTTTCATTCGCAGTGTGACCGCAGGTAAAGCCTTCTAGCAAAGCAGAAGGTTCAGGGTAGTCACCAAATGCCCATGAACGTGCCACTTGATAATCCCCCGCTCCTTTTGCCGCTACGTAGGCTTTCCATTCCATATTTTCTAATTCAACTTTCACACTTAACGGCTTCCACATAGAAGCAATCGCGATAGCAATCTTCTTATGGTTTTCGCTGGTGTTATACGTCAATTTAAAGGCTAATGGGTTGCTCTTATCGTATCCGGCATTGGCAAGTAATTGCTTCGCTTCTGTGAGTCTTTGTGTCGCACTTAACGATTCAAACGTAGACAGTGGTGCTTGATAGTTAGGAATGTTATTTGGTGAAACACCGTAGGCTTGAGGTTCGCCTTGCCCCGTAACTTTATCCACCAAAATTTCGCGGTCGATTGCCATGCTCAGTGCTTTACGAACTTGTACGTTATCGAATGGAGGGTTATTGGTATTGAATGAATAAATATATGAGCCAAGTAATGCTTGAGCTTTTATCTGTTCAGGGCTTTCTTTACGTAGCTTTTGGTAATACTCCAATTGTACGCGGTTTGTCATATCGATTTCTCCCGACTGATAACGAATCAGTTCGGCATTTTGCGAAGACAGCCCTAAATAAGTGACTTTATTTATAACCGTTGATTGGTTGTCCCAGTATGTTGGATTTCGTTCGACTTCTACATATTCGTTAGGTACCCACTTTGTTAACGTGTAAGCGCCATTCGTTACGATGTTTTCAGCTCGAGTCCAAGCATCGCCTTTTTCTTCAACAAGATGTTTCGGAAGAGGGAAGAAGGTTTTAATACTCATCAAACTCATGAAATACGGGGTTGGCTTGTTCAAAGTAATTTGAACGGTTAGGTCATCAATCGCTTTAATACCAAGTTCAGACGGCTGTTTTTTACCTTTTAGTATCTCATCGGCATTATCAATATTGGCGGTGACAAAAACAAACCCTGTGTTATTTCCGGTTTTAGGCGAGACTGCTCGCTGCCAAGCAAAGACAAAATCTGATGCTGTAACTGGTTCTCCATTTGACCACTTTAGGGTGTCTTTGAGAGTAAAAGTGACCGTTTTACCGCCATTGCTGAATGTCCATTTTTCAGCTTGTCCGGGAATGATTTGGCCATCACTGTTCTCTATCACGAAACCTTCAAACATATCATTAACGATAATGTCTCCCGGCATCCCTGAATTAACAAAGCTAGGGTCTAGTGTATTCGGCTCTGCACCATTTCCTCGGACAAAATGTTGTTCATTGGCAAGGGTGGTATTAGAGGCTAAATCAGCCGCGATAACAGAAGGGACCACCAAACCTAATAGAGATGGGATGATCAAAGATAGGGGAGAAAGAGTCATTGTAATTCCTTTACGACTTAACAGTATTTAGTTCAATAAACTCAGTCCATTAAAGCTAAGTGTTGGTGATAATGCAATCAATACTGCGTTCAATTTAACCATTAAGGGGATGACTTTATTCACAATTTGATTAAGTAAAATCTGCAGAGAAAGAATTCAATCCACCTCGCTAGGCGCTTTCGTTAATAGATCAAAGCGTGACTTTAGGCCCTGGTGGATTTGATTATTATCGAGTGAATAATTTTTATATGTAAGTGAAAGTTATACTTATCAGTAGGTTACAATCTAATTTGGGGCTTTTGGTGTTTCCATTTCTTTTATATTAGGCAGGCGCTTTTTAGTTAATTTTATTTGAGCCAGAGTCACTCCTGAAATGACCATGATCCCACCCAACAAATGGAAATGCTGAATTTGTTCACCGAGCCAAGTTGCAGCAAGCACAATAGCGACTACTGGCATTAAATTCATGAACATGGCACTTGAATCGGCCCCGATAATATTGATTGATTTCACCCACATCCAAGGGGCCAAAACAGACGCGGCCACGGCAGCATAAGCAATCAGCGGTAAAGCTTGTTGAGGGGGTAATAGTTGGTCGCTCGTTAACCATAGTGGAGTCAGCATTAAGACGGCGAACATGCCTTGGGTATAGATTACCACCCAATTACTGATCGGCATTTTCCAACGTTTGAGTAATACACAGTATGAAGCGTAAACACACGCCGCAATCAGCATTAGCCCATCACCTTGCGTGATTTCTTGGTGTAAGAAGAATAATGGGTCACCTTGACCTAGCATGTAGGCTAACCCAGCTAACGACATTACACCGCCAAGAATACTTAAACCAGAAATCGATTTACTGAGTAAAGGGACACTAATAAAGACACTAATTAGTGGAACCAGCGAGGTAATTAAAGCCATGTTCGAAGCCGTGGTGGTTAAGCCTGCGTAGTAACCTAATGACTGGTTTAAGACCATTCCTAAGAAAGCAAGAAAAGCGAGTTTAGATAGGTTAGGGCGAATAGCTGACCATTGTTTAATGACAGGGCGGATACAAAAAGGCGTTAAAATTAGCATGGCAAGCGCCCAGCGGTAAAAGCTCATCGCGCTAGGTTCAATAACACTGGCAGCAAGCTTATTGACGATGGCATTTGCTCCCCAAATACAAACAGTAAAAAATGGCAGAAGATAGTGCATGTGAATTCCATCGCAATTAAGGTGACCAAGAGAGTTTGACAGGTCGTTATAGTTACAGATATCTTTTAAAAGACATTGAGCGCGATAGGAAGACAAGTTTGAAAAAAACGACAAGAAACCTTCACCCATCTTTATCGATTGATAAAGCACCATCCAATGTATTCATGAATTTTGAAGCGTTTCTTTCTAACACTGAAACACGAGTACATAGCCATCCTTGGGGGCAAGTGCAGTTGATCAGTGGCGGGATTCTTGAAATGGAAGCGGAAGGAACGCGTTTTTTAGCGCCGCCTCATTTAGCCATTTGGGTTCCCGCTGGAGTGACCCACTGCAGTTATAATCGAAAACCCTTGGATTACTGCTCTTTGAATATCGCCCATGAGCTGACAAGGCATCTTCCTAATAAAGCCAGTCTTATTAAGGTTACGCCAATCGTATCGTCTATTATTGATGATTTTCGTCATCGAGAAATCAATGTCGCCCAAAGTAAGCAAGATCAGCGATTGGTTCAAGTGCTGTTGGATCAGCTTGCCGAACAGCAAGTAGAACACCACTTTTTGCCGTCTACCGATAACAAATACCTTGCGCCTATTTTGGCATCAATAGAAGAGAATCCAACGGAAGATGTATCACTTCGGGATTGGGCTGAACGAGTACATACCACGGAAAGAACCCTATCTCGGCATTGTCAAAGTGAGCTAGGGATGAGCTTTACAGAGTGGCGATTAAGAGTTCGTTATTTGTATTCAATGGACTTATTAAGGAATGGACAATCGGTAAAAGAAGTCGCGCTAACGTTAGGCTATAACCAAGCCAGCCCCTTCATTTCAATGTTCAAAAAATACGCAAATCAAACACCAGAACAGTATAAGAATCGACTGCTGTAATTCCCTGAATTTAGAAGCGGAGAGTTGAACTTCAATCATTGCACATATTTGCTTACTTCCACCATAGGCTTCCACACTTGGACCAGTTTAGACGAACTCATCGATGCCTAGGGGAGAATTCCAGGATCTTTCGAGCCATTGATGGAGTAAAGAGCACTACGAATGACGAGCGTGATTGTAGTCATAGAGCTTTTCTTTAACTCGATGACTTTGGCAGCGAAGCGGTTGGTGGTTATGAGGTTTATTTGGCTACCAATAAACAGTAACCAACAATCAATAACCAACAACCAACAACCAACAACCAACTAATAACCGATCCAACCTTTCCGTATTTTCTCTCAGTATATTCAAAGAACCATTTTCAGGCGCCAAAGAAGGACAGTTAATACTGATGTTTTGGTAAATTGTTACTTTCGTACGCATCGGCAAATGAATGGTTTCGATCTCTATGCTCAGCTTCATCGTCGCGAATCTTTACAATCACATCTCTGAGCATAGCGCTTGATGGCAACTTGTAATAATCGATGGCAATTTGTGGGGCGACTACGTTTTCGACTTCACCGTCATCAATTTTGCTCAGGTATTCTGTGTAGCTTTTACAGGCTTCTTCTTCAAAATAACCCACGACGCGGTGTGCAACTTTAGAAGACAGCACATAAATTAAGCTATATACAATAATGAAAATAGCCTGACCAAACAGTACTAGCGTTCGTTCAACCCAGCTAGGCTTAGCAATATCTAAGAAAATCATCAAATGCATTCGCTCATTCTCTGCCTCATCTAGCAATTCACGGATCCATCCCTCATCATCTTTCATACGGCGTAAAGCTTTTAGATGATTAAACATCCCAGCCACCATTCCAGGCACAGCGGCAATGGTTTCCAAAATCACGGCACGCTTCGCGTATTTTTTTCCATAAAAAATATTTAAAAGAAATTTGAGGCACTGCGTTATTTTATACGCAATATGCTCAGAAAGTTTTGAGGCGGTTTTGTGTTTCAATTCAAAATCTGACATTTTTGAGTCTTCCCAATTTTAAAATGGTAGTGATTTCAAAGTATTGATTAATTCGTTAACCCTTTAATCAACGGATTAGAATCACTACCATGCTTTCAGCTAAACTATCTTTAGCTATTTTATGTGTTTCTATTGCCGTATTTAGAACAGGTGTCTGCGATGGCAATCATCACTGCTAGAGATATGGTTAGTAACTGCTCTTGGCTGTTTTCTCACCTTCCCCAAGCGTATAAAGTAGATTTGTTAGTAAGCTAGAAGCTCCAAAACGGTAGTGCATGCTGTTATCTGCCCATTTGCTACCAAAAATACTATCAACCATGTCTAAATATTCTTTTGCGTTTTCAGCCGTTTGTACGCCGCCTGATGCCTTGAAACCTACCGTTTTTTCAACACCCATGTCTTTGATTACTGATAACATAACTTCGGCAGCTTCGAGGGTTGCATTTACTGGTACTTTACCTGTGGACGTTTTAATGATGTCAGCCCCTGCCTTGATTGAAATCTCAGACGCTTTTTTGATTAGTTCTTTAGTTTTCAGTTCACCAGATTCAATGATAACTTTCAGTGGGGTATCACCGCAGGCTGCTTTACATAGCTTAACCATCTCAAAGCCCACTTCTTCGTTTCCTGCTATCAGAGCTCGGTATGGGAATGTCACATCGACTTCATCAGCGCCGTACATTAGGGCCGCTTTGGTTTCGGCAACAGCAATGTCAATATCGTCATTGCCATGAGGGAAGTTAGTGACAGTGACTACACGAATATCCGGTGTACCTTGTAAACGTAATTGTTTTTTTGCAACAGGAATGAAACGTGGGTAAATGCACACTGCTGCTGTATTACCTACAGTTGTTTTAGCGTTCTTACACAACTCGATTATTTTTTCATCAGTATCGTCATCGTTTAAAGTAGTAAGATCCATTAATGTAAGTGCACGCAGTGCTACAGCTTTTAAATCGCTCATAGATATTTCCTATCGAATCATTTTCAATAATATTTCAAACGCTTGGCGCTTATTTGTTGCTGCTTCTTTGTTTCGGCACATTAGCCACGGCATGTTTTGCGATGACATAGTTAAATGCGTAGCAACAAAGAAGGTGGTGCTAATTTAATAGGCAACTCAAGGGTTGAAATGATTTTCGGCTCTAACCGAAAGTGGGATGATTATAAGAATTCATCAAAATCTATAATAGATACAGAAATGGTCATTTTAGGTATAACAGATTGGTGCGTGTACTATAGTCAGATGTTGGATATAGAGGCGTTGTTCCGTTGGCAAAATATGACAAGCTCGTAGAGCAAATTCGTAATCAAATTCAAAATGAAATTTGGGGAGTGGGTGATAAGCTTCCTTCATTACGAAAACAGACTGAAATCTCCGACATGAGCTTAATGACGGTGCTTCATGCTTATCAGGTACTAGAAAGCCAAGGGTGGATCGTTTCTCATGCCCGATCTGGATACTTTGTGGCACCGAAAATCCAATACTCGAGCCCAAAAAATTCAGATGTAACAATGCAGACCGCTGAAGCTATCGATATTAATGATTTTATTTTTGATGTTTTGCAAGCGAGTCGGACACCGCGTATCGTCGATTTTGGCTCTGTTTATCCAGATCCGAAGCTGTACCCTCGACATCAAGTAAACAAATCTCTTATGAACGCCGCGAGTACTATGCCAACCTCAAGTGCCTTGGATAATCTGCCTCCAGGGAATAAAGATTTGCGCCAACTCATAGCCAAACGTTATGCGGCACAAGGAATAAACGTACATCCGGAAGAGATCGTAATTACGGCGGGTGCACTAGAGGCGTTGAATTTGAGCCTTCAAGCGGTAACACAAGCTGGTGACTGGGTTGTGGTGGAATCTCCTACGTTTTACGGCGCGTTACAGTCTCTGCAAAGGCTTAATTTGCGTGCGTTATCTGTCAGGACCCATCCTCGAGATGGAATTGATCTTGATTCACTTGAAAAGGCGCTTCAATCTCATCCAGTAAAAGCGTGTTGGTTGATGGTAAATCATCAAAACCCGTTGGGTTGTACTCTCTCGAGTGAGAAAAAGAAGCGTTTGATTGAGTTATTGGCAGAGTACAAGGTCTACCTGATTGAAGATGATGTATATAGTGAGCTTTATTATAGTGGTAAAAAGCCTTTACCAGCCAAAGCATTTGATCAGCAAGGTATGACGATGCATTGCTCATCTTTTTCTAAAACTCTGGTCGCTGGTTTTCGAATTGGTTGGGTGGCGGCAGGGAAAATGGCTCTGCCTATTCAAAAGCTTCAACTGATGAGCACATTGTCTGCCAGTGCTCCTATTCAACTTGCCATGGCTAAATATCTATCGACTCGCAATTATGAAAATCATTTACGTCAATTGCGGAGAAAACTGGAACAACGTAAATTCGCAACTTGGCAGATGCTACGTTCTTATTTTCCTTCTAGTGTGAATATAAACTACTCTGAAGGTGGTTATTTTTTATGGATTGAATTGCCTGAGCATTTAGACGCGACGGATTTATACCAGCGAGCCTTGAAAGATAATATTAGTATTGCGCCTGGGAAAATGTTCTCTGTAAGTAAGCAGTTTAACCATTGTTTTCGGATAAATTCATCATTTGAGTGCTCAGCTTCGGAAGAAAAAGCGATAAAACGGTTAGCCGAGTTAATTCAAAATATGTTGGATGAATAAGGTGAAATTCAAAGTGCTATTGATACTTTATCGCTGTAAAAGGCTCGTAATCTCATAGGGTATGGTTTCTGTTGTACAGGTTTACACGGCACAACAGAAGCCAGCATATTTACATACTTATCAGCTTTTGGGCTTAAAAGTCCCAGTCTTCATCTTCCGTTGCGACAGCCTTACCTATGACATAAGAAGAACCTGACCCTGAAAAGAAATCGTGATTTTCATCAGCGTTGGGTGAAAGGGCAGCCATAATTGCAGGGCTAACTTGGCACAGTTCATCGGGGAAAAGTGGCTCAAATCCAAGGTTCATGAGCGCTTTGTTCGCGTTGTAATGAAGAAAGTGTTTCACATCTTCAGTTAACCCTAACTCATCATACAAAGACTCAGTGTATTGGATCTCTAATTCATATAACGAAAAAATCAGAGAGAATGCCTCATCTTTTATACGCCCTTGTTCAGTTTTACTGAGCTCGTTAAATGCTTGTTGGAACTTGTATCCAATGTAGTACCCATGAATAGCTTCATCACGAATGATGAGCCGAATTAGATCGGCAGTGTTGGTTAATTTGGCTCGGCTTGACCAGTACATTGGTAAATAGAAACCAGAGTAAAACAGAAAGCTTTCTAGAAAGACGCTCGCGATTTTTTTCTTGAGTGGATCTTCATCTGCTTTGTAGTCTTTAAGAATGATGTGAGCTTTCTTCTGAAGCAGCTCATTTTCTTCTGCCCAGCGGAATGCTTCATCAATTTGAGGCGTTGTGCACAAGGTTGAGAACACCGACGAGTAACTTCTAGCGTGAACGGCTTCCATGAAAGCGATATTGGTTAACACAGCTTCTTCATGTTGCGTTCGGGCGTCAGCCATGAGGGCAGGAGCCCCAACAGTATTTTGAATGGTATCGAGTAAAGTTAACCCAGTAAAAACACGTATGGTCAGCGTTTGCTCTTCTTGAGTCAGTTGCTTCCATGTTTGGATATCGTTAGACAGTGGTACCTTTTCTGGAAGCCAGAAATTGACAGTGAGTCGATTCCAAACTTCCAGATCTTTGTCGTCTTGTAATCGGTTCCAGTTGATGGCTCGGACTGGTTGCGGGTCAGTAATGGTTGTCATTGTGGGTTTTCCATTTAATCAAAGCGTACAAGAAACACAGCCGTCAACCTGAGTTCCATCTAATGCTTTTTGGCGCATACGAATGTAATAAAGTGTTTTGATTTTCTTCTTCCATGCATATATTTGCGCCTTGTTAATGTCACGAGTGGTGACGTTGTCGTTAAAAAACAAGGTGAGTGACAAGCCTTGATCGACATGGCGAGTGGCCGCCGCATAGACATCGATAATGGCTTTTGGTCCGACCTCATAGGCATCTTGATAATATTCAAGGTTATCGTTATTTAAGTAAGGTGCAGGAAAATACACTCGACCTATCTTGCCTTCTTTGCGTATTTCAACTTTTGCCGTAATAGGATGAATGGAGGCAGTAGAGTCGTTGATGTAGCTAATGGAACCAGTAGGTGGGATAGCTTGTAAGTTACGATTGTACAAACCGTGCTCCATTACTTGCGCCTTCAGAGTTGCCCAATCATCTAGGTTGGGAAGAGGCAAATTCAGCTTGTTCAGTAATTCCGTGACTTTTGCTGTGCATGGTCGATATTCAGTTTCTAAGTAGTCATCGAAAAAGACGCCGCTCGCATAAGTAGAGTTTTCGAACCCGTGAAAGGTCGCTTCTTTCTGTTGAGCCAATCGATTAGACGCTGTGAGGCAATGGAATAGTACGGTTGCAAAATAAACGTTTGTGAAATCAATGGCTTCTTTACTGTCATACTGAATACCTTCTCGGGCAAGAAAGCCATGAAGGTTCATCTGCCCCAGCCCTATAGCATGGCTCTCGTCGTTGCCTTTACGGATAGAAGGCACGCTATCAATGGCACTCATTTCTGACACGGCGTTGAGTGCTCTGATTGACACATCGACTGTTTGGGCAAGGTCGCCGCCATCAAGCGCTTTGGCGATATTGATTGAGCCCAAGTTGCATGAAATATCTCGACCAAGGTGAGCGTAACTCAGGTCATCATTAAAACTCGATGCATCGTTAACTTGCAGGATCTCTGAACATAAATTGGACATGTTGATCCGACCTTCAATCGGATTTGCATTGTTGACCGTATCTTCGAACATGATATATGGATAGCCAGACTCAAATTGAATTTCGGCAAGTGTTTGGAATAGGCTTCGTGCGCTAATTTTACTTTTACGAATTCGTGAATCATCGACCATTTCCGTGTATTTCTCGGTCACGCTTATTTCAGAAAAAGGTCTGCCATAAACTCTCTCTACGTCATGAGGTGAAAAGAGATACATATCCTTATTTTGCTTAGCGAGCTCAAGCGTAATGTCTGGGATCACAACGCCTAGGCTGAGGGTTTTTATGCGGATTTTTTCATCGGCATTTTCTCGCTTAGTATCAAGAAATTGCATGATGTCTGGGTGGTGAACGTTGAGGTAGACGGCTCCCGCTCCCTGCCTTGCACCAAGTTGATTGGCATATGAAAAGCTATCTTCAAGCAACTTCATGACAGGTACCACACCAGAGCTCTGATTCAGAATCCCTTTAATTGGGGCGCCTTGTTCTCGAAGGTTACTGAGTAATAGAGCAACGCCTCCGCCTCGGCGAGACAGCTGTAATGAAGAATTGATCGCCCTGCCGATGCTTTCCATGTTGTCTTCAATACGAAGCAAGAAACATGAAATTAACTCCCCTCTACTTTTCTTCCCTGAGTTAATAAAAGTAGGAGTTGCGGGTTGGAATCTTTGCTGGATGATTTCGACCATGAGCTGGTGGGCAAACTCTTCATCGCCCTGCGCTAATGTTAGTGCGGTCATTACTACTCGGTCTTCGAAGCGCTCTAAGTAGCGTTTTCCATCACGAGTTTTTAGTGCGTATGAAGTAAAGAATTTGTAAGCACCAAGGAAAGTTCGGAAACGAAATTTAACTTGGTATGCCTGCTTCCAAATATCGTGAATGAATTCCGAGCGGTACTGCTTCATCACCTCTGGCTCGTAATAACCTTCGTTAATTAGGTAATCAAGTTTTTCATCTAAGTTGTGGAAGAAAACCGTATTTTGGTTGACGTGTTGCAGGAAAAATTGGCGAGCAGCCTGTTGGTCGGATTCAAATTGAATCTTACCTCGCTCGTCCAAAAGGTTAAGCATGGCATTGAGCGCATGATAATCCAGCGTCTCATGAGTGAATTGATTGTCCATTGTGTTTCCAAAACTTAGTTAGCCCTTGACGTACCGCTTGTACATCTTGAGGTGTGCCTGCTAGTTCAAATCGGTAAAGAATAGGAACGTTGCATTTTTTAGCAATGACGGTGCCTGAATGAGCAAATAGTTCACCGAAATTTCGGTTCCCAGATGCAATGACCCCACGTAGTAAAGACCGAATATGTTGTTGATTGAGCGCTTGAATTACAACCTTTGGGACGGCACCTTGACCAAAGCCATCAGCGTAAGTCGGGCAGACTAAAACAAAAGGCTCGGTGATCTCCGGCTGCAGCTTGGTGGTTTCAGGTTGTAGCTTGGCGATCTCAGGTAGTGAGCCACTTGAGCCATCGAATAAGCGGATAGCGGGTAGCTTTAACTGCTCTATAAAACGTTGTGTGTTACCTGAAGCGCTTGAGTAATAAACAAGCATTAGCGTATTTGGCTGATCATATCAGGACGAAATCCAGACCAGTGTTTTAGCCCTGCGACGACAACAGGCACCTGCCTATAACCTAAGGATTGAATGGTCGTCATAGCTGAATCATCTTGTGTGAGATCCACGACTTTATGAGTAATTCCCTTTGTGCTAAGTGCTTTTACTGTCGCGGTACATTGAACACATTGAGGTTTTGAGTAAACGATAACATCCATTCTTAAATCCTTACTGCTAATAATAATCATTATCAATTAATTTCTATATATAGTATTTACTTTTTAATGTGTGTCAACATCTAGTGCTTACTCTCTGTGTCCACATAAACTTAATGGTTGATATTTAAATGGTAATCAATATCATTCTCAAATAACAAGTCGAATGAGGAATGTAGAATGAGCGTCCAAAATTCTGGTTCAGCAGAAATTTCTATCCATGAAATGGAGTGGAAAGGCATACAGCTAACTGAGTCGGCGGTTGGCAGAATTACTCAGTTATCTTCAAATGGTCAGTTTTTTCACCTAAGCGTAAAGCCGTCTGGCTGTACTGGTTTTGCCTATTGCGTACAACTGATTAATGGACCCGAAGAGTCCGATGTTAAGTTTCATTCAAGAGGCGTCGATTTCTATATTGCGCTAAGCGCACTGCCTATGATTGATGGAACGGAAATCGATTATGTTCGACAAGGGTTGAACAGCAATTTGGTCTACCACAACCCCAACGTTAAGAATATGTGTGGTTGTGGTGAAAGCTTCGGAGTTTAAAAATGTGTGCGGTTGAAATGCAGCCAGAAGTCGAAGAAATACTGCAAACCAGCGGTTATAAGGAAGGTTTTTACACGGAATTATCTTCTGATACTTTGTCGACAGGGCTTAATGAACAAGTGATCCGTGCGATTTCCGCGAAACGAGAAGAACCAAGTTGGATGCTGGACTTTCGTTTAGATGCTTTTCGTAAGTGGCAAAAAATGGAAGAGCCCCATTGGTTAAAAGCGAAATATCCTGACCTCGATTATCAAAGTTACAGCTACTACTCTGCGCCATCATGTTCTAAATGTGATAGCGAAACCGCGAAGGATGGTTCAAATGAGTACTTAACCTCTGAAGTCGAGGAAGCATTTGAACAGTTAGGAGTGCCTGTCAGGGAGGGGGCTGAAGTCGCCGTTGATGCGATTTTTGATTCTGTTTCTGTGACAACGACGTATCAAGACGAGTTAAAAAAGCAGGGCATTATATTTTGTTCATTCAGCGAAGCTATTCATGCCTACCCTGAACTCGTCCGACAATATTTAGGGTCAGTTGTCCCTGCAGAAGATAACTTCTTTGCCGCTTTAAATGCCGCCGTTGCTTCTGATGGCACCTTTGTCTACATACCTAAGGGTGTTAGATGTCCAAGAGAGTTATCGACCTATTTTCGAATTAACCAAGCGAAAACGGGTCAGTTTGAGAGGACTATTCTGGTTGCAGATGAAGACTCATATGTCAGTTATATCGAAGGCTGTTCAGCGCCAATGCGCGATACATACCAACTTCATGCTGCTGTCGTTGAAGTGATAATCCACAAGCGTGCGGAAGTGAAATATTCAACGGTGCAAAATTGGTTCTCTGGTGATGAAGAGAGCGAAGGTGGGATCCTGAATTTCGTAACTAAGCGTGCTGTATGTGAAGGTGAGTACAGCAAAATGTCTTGGACGCAGTCGGAAACAGGCTCTGCGATTACATGGAAATACCCTAGCGTTATCTTAAAAGGCGATCATTCGGTCGGAGAGTTTTTCTCGGTTGCATTAACCAATGGTATTCAACAAGCCGATACCGGCACCAAAATGATCCATATTGGTAAAAACACGCGTTCGACCATTATCTCTAAAGGTATTTCCGCAGGGAAAAGTGAGAACAGTTACCGTGGGCTAGTAAAAGTATTACCGACAGCCGAGGGGGCTCGTAATTTCACCCAGTGTGATTCCATGCTGATTGGCACCCAGTGTGGTGCTCATACCTTCCCTTATGTAGAAGTCAAAAACCCAACAGCCCAAGTTGAACATGAAGCGACCACCTCGAGAATTGGGGAAGATCAGCTGTTTTATTGTGTTCAAAGAGGAATCAGTGAAGATGATGCTATCTCAATGATTGTTAATGGTTTTTGTAAAGACGTTTTTTCAGAATTACCGCTTGAATTTGCAGTTGAAGCTCAGAAGTTGCTCTCAATTAGCCTTGAACATAGCGTGGGGTAAACAAATGCTACAAATCAAAGATCTACATGTCAGCGTTGAAGAAAAGCTGATCCTTCAGGGGATTAACCTCGAGGTTAAACCTGGAGAAGTACACGCCATTATGGGACCAAACGGGTCTGGTAAGAGTACGTTGTCATCGACATTAGCAGGCAAAGATGAATATCAGGTTGAGCAAGGATCGATTGTTTTTAAAGACAAAAACCTAATCGACTTAGACCCCGAAGAACGTGCAGGAGAAGGGATTTTTCTTGCCTTTCAATACCCAGTGGAGATCCCTGGGGTAAGCAATAAGTTGTTTCTAAAGACTGCTTTAAATGGCATTCGAGAATATCGTGGGCAAGAAGATATTGATCGATTCGACTTTGAAGATTTGCTGGAAGAGAAAGCGCAGTTGCTGAAAATGCCAGCCGACTTATTACATCGCTCTGTTAATGAAGGTTTCTCAGGTGGTGAGAAGAAACGTAACGACATATTGCAAATGGCGGTCTTATCACCTGACTTGTGTATTTTAGATGAAACAGATTCAGGCTTAGATATTGATGCACTTAAAGCGGTGTCTGCTGGGGTTAACGCGCTAAGGAATGACCAGCGTTCATTCATTGTAGTAACACACTATCAACGCATTTTAGATTACATCCAACCTGATTATGTTCATGTGCTTTATAACGGGAAGATCGTGAAATCTGGTGACCATACTTTAGCGAAAGAATTGGAGGACAAAGGCTATGGTTGGATCACCGGTGAAGAATAACCAAGAGACTGGTGCCATAGATAACTTTTCGGAGATGGTTCAGCCTGAATCTTGGCAGCGAAATCAGTGGAAAAAAGCCCTAAACTTGGGTTTCCCTAAGAACAAAGATGAAAATTGGAAATATACTTCCCTGTCTTCATTTAATACCCTAGAAATCCAAAAAGCGGCTCATCAATCAATAGAGAATATTGATTTTGAAGGGCTTTGCTTAAACATCGACTGCTATCGAATTGTATTTTTGGACGGAAGGTTATTAGTTCGTTGTTCCGATTGGATTCCGAAGGTGACGGTCACGCCGTTGCAAAATCTTACAGGCGTCGAAGCTTACGAACTGTCGAAATCAGTTCACCCAGATGCATTTACTTATCTAACGGATGCTATCGCAACAGCGGGAGTATTAATCGAGATTGAATCACGTTGTGTAGTAGAAAAGCCTATTTATCTATTTCATATCAGTAGTGGGAATACGGGAGACTCATGCAGTTATCGTCATCATTTGGAGTTGGGTTATTTATCTGAATGTGAAGTCATCGAGCATCACGTTTCATTAGATCAAGGTGGTGGTGTGACCTTCTCTCGAATGACGAGCTATGTCGGTGAAGGTGGGCATATGCGTCACACTAAGTTGATTGAAGAATCAACCCAACAGCATCACTTTGGTCACAATGATATTACGCTACAGCGCAATGCAAGTGCTTATTCTCATTGCTTTATGTTATCGGCTTCATTATGCCGTCATCAAACAAGTTGCGATTTGCAAGGTGAGAATGGCTTTGTCGAAATGAACAGTTTATCTATGCCTCAAGATCAACAAACGTTTGATAGTCGGACGTATTTGAAACACTTCGCGCCACATTGCCAAAGTGAACAATTGCATAAAACGATCGCCCGAGATAAATCGAATGGGGTGTTTGATGGAATGATATATGTGACGCCTGATGCGCTAAAAACAGATGGTCAAATGGATAGCCACAATTTGCTGCTAAGCAATAATGCGCAAGTGAATTGTAAGCCCCAATTAGAGATTTATGCGGATGACGTGAAGTGTAGCCACGGTGCGACGACTGGTCAGTTAGATACTAAGCAGATTGATTACATGCGCGCCCGAGGAATCAGCAAATCTAAAGCAAAGAAAATGCTGATTTTTGCTTTTGCTTCTCAAGTGGCACTTAAGGTTCGCCATACAGGAGTTAAAGACTTTGTACTGGATAAGTTAGAAAATTCATTCGCCCAAGGAGAACATAATGAGTGATCAATCGGTCATTGAAAGTCCTTGGTTTGATGATTTCCCAGCATTGAAGACTAAGGTTTATGAAAAGCCACTGCGTTATCTTGATACCGCAGCAACGGCTCAAACGCCAAGTTGCGTCATAGACCGAATGACATGTTTTTATCAGCAGGATTACGCTAGTGTCCACCGTGGAACGCATTACCTTAGTGGTAAAGCAACAGAAGATATGGAACTCGTTCGACACCAAGTTTCAGAGTTTATTGGAGCCGAATCTTCGAAAAATATAATATTTACGAAAGGGACAACTGAGGCAATTAACCTCGTCGCGAACAGCTACTTAAGACCTTTGTTGTCACGTGGTGATGAGATCATTGTTACTGAAATGGAGCATCACGCTAACTTAGTCCCATGGCAGATACTGTCTGAACTTTGCGGCGCGGTTATTAAAGTTTGGTCAATGAATGAAAGCGGCGAGCTCGATGTTGCTGATTTAAAGAAACTGATTACTTCTAGAACACGGTTGGTTGCCGTAACGCATGTATCGAATGTGTTAGGAGCGGTGAATCCGATAAAAGATATTGTTTCTATTGCACATAAAAAAAATATTCCAGTACTTGTTGATGGCGCACAAGCTGTGATGCATCAGCAGGTGAATATGGCTGAGCTAGGTTGTGACTTTTACGTTTTTTCTGCGCATAAATTGTATGGGCCAACAGGTACAGGTGTGCTTTACGCAAAGTCTCGGCATTTGGACAATATGGTTCCATGGGAAGGTGGCGGAGCCATGATAGATCAAGTCACACTACCTATGGGGACCTCTTACGGGCAGGCGCCATGGCGATTTGAAGCTGGAACACCAAATATCGCGGGTATTTTAGGATTGGGATCTGCCATCAATTATATCAATGCAGCTGGCATCGATCGTATTTCTGCCTACGAGACCCAATTGTTGGATTATATGGTTGATAGCTTGAAGAACATTAAAGGAATCGAACTATATGGTAACGACAATAACCGTATTGGAGTGCTCTCGTTCAATATGAAAGGGCTGCATTCTTTTGATATTGGTACATTTTTAGATAGATATGGAATCGCGATACGAACAGGTCATCATTGCGCAATGCCATTGATAAAAAGACTCGGGCAGAATTCAGTGTGCCGTGCTTCTGTTGGCATGTACACGCAGTCATCTGATATTGATGCGCTTGCTTTGGGGTTGAACAGAATTAACCAATTATTGAGATAAGCAGATGACGCCTGACAAAATTGTGCGCAACTTTGCGCGATGTAGTGACTGGGAAGAGCGGTATTTATACCTCATTGAATTGGGTGAAAAGTTGCCTAAGTATCCGAATTCGAAAGTGAATGATGAGTATTTGATAGCAGGTTGCCAAAGCCGGGTATGGCTGGATTTCAGCTATGACCAAGCATCTCAAACCTTCATGTTTTCTGCGTTGAGCGATGCCGCTATTGTGAAAGGTTTACTGGCATTATTGAGAGTGGTGTATCACGATCAAACGGCAGTAGATGTATTGAATTATGATATTCGAGCATGGTTTGAATCCATCGATTTGAAATCACACTTAACGCCAGGAAGAACGCAAGGGCTCGACGCCATAATCGAAGAGATTCAGAATACGGCTCGTGTTGCGATTGAAGTGCAGTGAAACAAGCCAAGCTAGGCAACCCGTTTGCTGGCAGAATAAAAAATGCGAAGCTTTAGGCTTCGCATTTCTGTTGATAAAGGCTATTGGAAGGCGAACTATTGATTCACTTTAAATATTGGCTTGTTTAATCATTAGCTCATTTTATACATTGGTTCATTTGAAGCATTAATTCATCTAAAGCATTAGTTCATTTCAAACATTGGACTCCACATTTTATGTAGCTCTTCTTCCGTTGGCATTGGGCTCTGTTCAATCGACTTTACCACTTTGCAAGGGTTGCCTACCGCGACTGAATCAGCTGGAATGTCTTTATTCACAACACTCCCAGCCCCAATGACGCTGCGGTCTCCAATGGTTACACCATCCAAAATAATCGCTCCAGCTCCTATCCAAACGCTGTCTCCAATGGTCACTGGGTTTGCGGTCGCGACGGGTCTTACTCGCTCAGCGAGATCGATAGGGTGCCCAGCAGTACTTATTATCACATCGGGACCAATTTGGACGTACTCGCCAATAGTCACAGGGGCGAGGTCAAGGATTTTCACCCCAGTGTTAACAAACCCACCTTGCTTAAAGTGAATGTTTTTTCCTACATCACAATAGAATGGCGACAACACATTCGCTCCTCCTGAACGCCCCAAGATTTCTTCAAGTAATTGACGGCGTAGAGAGTGCTGTGAAGGTCGAGCGTGATTATAGTCATAGAGCTTTTCTTTGACTTGGTCCTGCATTTTATCAAACTCAGGGTTGATGGGGATTTGCACTGAAAAGTCCGACACTTTGTTACTCATATTCACTCCCTTTTATATCAATCGCTTAGGAAGGTAATACCAACGTATCTCGCCGTAATTATCTACAGAAACTCAGTTCAATTGCGATACACCACAAATTTCAAGATAAATGACGCTTAACTGTTCTCATCAACTTTTGAAATGAAGAGCAATCTAAATGAGAAGCGGGTGGGCAAATAGCGATATGTAACGTGGCTTCGATTGAGATTGTTTATATGGTCCATCTTGCTCTCTAGGAAATAGCGTTTTGTAATTCTGTTACTAATTAATGGTTAATGCTCCCTTTACGGTTATTTAACGGCTGAAAATAATTTATAGCGATCCGCATTCGATAGTTGAGAAAAGGACACCTTGGAAAGCCTATTTGGTGCCTTAATTTTGCTATTTTGGGTGTTTTTAAGTTGCTGAATTTAATAGGGTTGTTTTTGTTGAGAACTTACCTGTAAGTG
Organism: Vibrio gallaecicus; assembly: GCF_024347495.1. Lineage (NCBI taxonomy): Bacteria > Pseudomonadati > Pseudomonadota > Gammaproteobacteria > Vibrionales > Vibrionaceae > Vibrio > Vibrio gallaecicus. The sequence continues at coordinate 45,571 of NZ_AP025491.1, forward strand.
ATAGTCTTCAAACCATATAAATAAGAGGGCTAAAAATGAATAACACTGACTATACGTATTCTCAAACAGACTTTTCACATCAAGATTTAAGTGGTCAGATATTTACCCAATGTAAGTTTTATTGCTGCAGTTTCAAACGTGCGAACCTTCGTGATACTCAGTTTATTGACTGTGTTTTTATCGAGCCTGGGGCGATAGAAGGGTGTGATTTTTCATACTCTGACCTTCGAGATGCTTCATTTAAGCAATGTAGGATCTCGATGTCGTCTTTTAAAGGTGCAAATTGTTTTGGTGTTGAGTTACGCGATTGTGACCTAAAAGGTGCGGATTTTGCTCAAGCCAGCTTCGTCAATCATGTGTCTAACAAAATGTACTTTTGTTCGGCCTATATTACGGGGTGTAATTTGTCTTACGTAAACTTCGAGAAACAATGCATCGAGAAATGTGACTTGTTTGAAAATAGATGGATTGGCGCAAATTTAAGAGGTGCATCTTTTAAAGAGTCTGATTTAAGCCGAGGCGTGTTTTCTGAAGATTGTTGGGAACTACCTAGAATACAAGGCTGTGACTTAACTCATTCTGAGCTTTATGGGCTGGATCCGCGCAAGGTTGATCTAACAGGAGTAAAAATCTGTGCTTGGCAACAAGAACAGCTGCTAGAACAACTAGGTCTAATCATTGTTCCTGATTAATTGATGATCTTAACCTCTCACCTACATTCAGTTCATCGCCTTTGATGTGATTTGATTCGTACGTTAGTGGTTGCCAAGTTTTTTCAGCTCCTGTAAAAAGCATTTTCAAAAATAATTAGGAGTGCAGTTGCATGAGTTTAGTCGTACGACAAGTAAGCATAGAAGATGCTCAAGGTATCACTGAAGTTCTTAACCCAATCATTGTGGAAGGTTTATACACGGTATTAGATACCACTTTCACGGTTGAAGAAGAAAAAGAGTTCATTGCTGAATTTCCCAAACGAGGTGTGTTTAGTGTCGCGTTAAACACTGAAAACTCTAAAGTCATTGGTTTTCAGAATGTAGAACCATTTGCGTCATATACGAAAGCCTTTGACCATGTGGGTATCATCGGGACATTTGTTTCAAGTGGTAGCCGTGGGCAAGGTGTATCTAAAGCTCTATTTCAATCCACGCTTGAGGTTGCTAAGCGAAAGGGTTATGAAAAGTTGTTTGCTTACGTTCGTGGCGATAATGAGCGAGCTTTAGCTGCCTATGTTAAGCAAGGCTTTGAGATTGTTGGAACAGCAAAGAAACATGCAAAAGTGGGCGATAATTACATCGATGAAGTCCTGATTGAAAAGTTCTTGTAAGCTTGAGTCGACAGATTTAACAAGTCGATAGCTGACGCATGGCATTTTTTAATTAAAATTCCTCATGTAATCGATATGTTTAAACGCTTTACGTGGAATATGGGGTAGCCAGATAAAGCCTTATTCCAATGGAGATCAGCGTAACTGCCCAAATGGCAGCCACACTAACTTTTTATTGGTTTCCCCCTTTACGGATGGGTCATTTGTGTTGCAAGAGCAAATCGATTCCAAGCATTGATCGTGATGACTTGCATCATTGATTGTGCAAGTAACTCTTCTCCCAGTAGTTCTAAGCACTGTTGATAGGTTGTATCTGAAACACCTGAGTTAGAAATTAGTGTCATTTCATCAGTTAACGTTAGTATTGCTCGCTCTGTTGGATTAAACAGTGGCGATTCTTGCCATGCAGATAGAGCAAATAATTTCTGTTGAGTGATACCTATCTTCAATGCTTCAGTCGTATGCATTTGAATACAATAAGCGCATTTGTTGATTATTGATGATCGTATTTTAATGATTTCTTTTAATTCATTAGATAACTCAACGTCTGAGAGATAGTTTTCTAGAGATAGCATGGCAGTTAAAGCGTTAGGTTGGACTTGAGCGAGATCGATACGTTTTGACATGTTGGCACCATTTTATGAGTGAGAGTATCGCTATCAATGCGATGTGGTTATTGTGCATAATTCGAAATTCACATGGAATATGTATAAAATCTGAATCAGTTGTGCGTAAAACGCAAAGGTGAGTGCATGTTAGAGTTGATTAAAGTCTTTGACCAAGTTGTGGAGTCTGGAAATTTCTCTCAAGCAGGAAAGGTTCTGAATATGGCGCCATCTTCTGTGGCGAGAAATATAGATACCCTTGAGAGTAAGATTAAAGCTACGCTTTTCAAACGTAGTACACGGCAGCTTGTGCTGACTGAAGAAGGGCAATACTTTTATCAGCAATCAACCAAAATATTACAAGATAGCGATAGGTTGTTGGCTGAAATGCGGGGAAACCAGGGAGATCCTGAAGGGAGTTTGCGCATTTCTGTTTTTGAAAGTTTTGGTAACTTGTGCCTCGCCCCATTAATTCCAGAATTTCTAGAACGATACCCTAAGATACACGTTGAGCTAGAGTTAAATATCAGCGTGGTGGATCTAAATAGTGAAAATATAGATATTGCTATCCGTATTGGTACGTTACAGGACAGTCGACTCAGAGCTCGCCATTTACTGACTAATTATACGTCATTAGTTGCGGCTCCTTCTTATATTAAGAAGCATACTTCTATAAAAAAACCTGAAGACTTACAAGATCATAACTGTTTGTTGATCAGTCATGAGCGTCAAAGAAATTATTGGTATTTCAGAAGAAATACCGCGAGCAAAAAGGTGCTAGTAACTGGCAATTTGATTTCAAAAGGAGGCTCACCTCTTTTGCATGCGGCGCTAAAAGGAAGTGGTGTTCTTCTGCTGTCTAATTGGATGATAAAGCCTTATTTGGACTCTGGAGAGTTGAGTGAGTTACTTCCTGACTGGACATCAACGTACAGTGAACAGGGAAGCGGTGAAATATTCGCAATATATAAAAATGCTCAATATCCAAGACCTCATATTCGTGCGTTTATTGATTTCTTAGTTGAGAAAATGGAACCTATGAAGCGAGTGTCTACTCTTCGTTAGCCTTGTTCATGATGAACGCTTCCTTCGTGTCGTCAAACATGTGCAGCGGTGAGAGCCACTTTCGTATCAAGTTGTGGCAAGAAATGATGGGGTATACGTGATACCCCACTCGTTATAGTACCGTTTTACAGCCATTGCTTTTCCATATCATGGCTTATGGCTTATGGCTTATGGCTTATGGCTTATGGCTTATGGCTTATGGCTTATACTATTGCGGATAAGGGGCATAGAGAGCGCTAGGATCGGCATCAGTAGAAAACTTCATAATAGCTTTGGAGTGACTCATTGTAAGGAAGCTATCTCGGCCATGGTAGCGACCCATACCACTAAAACCGACACCTCCAAAGGGTAAGTCAGGGTTGGTTAAGTGCAGTAGAGCATGATTGATACAACTGCCGCCGTATTCAACATTTTGGTTGAAAAAATCAATAGTTTCATTGGATTCACTGAACACATAACATGCTAAAGGGTATCGATTCTGGCGGATCATAGCCAGTGCTTCATCGTATTCAGACCACGTTAGAACCGGCATGATTGGACCAAAGATTTCTTCTTCCATAATGACATCACTCATGCTGACATCATCGATAATTGTCGGGGCTATATAACAATCATTCGAATCTTTTTCCCCACCTACAACGATATTCCCGGTTAAAAACTTTTCCAGTGCGTTGAAACGCTTATCATTCACAATACGAGCAAAGTCCGGTGACTTTTGTGGGTTTTCGCCAAAGAATTCGGTGATGTTTTTTTTCATTTCCGCTATCAGAGCATCTTTTACATCTTCGTGTACAAGCACATAATCAGGACAGACACAGGTTTGCCCTGCATTAAAGAATTTAGCCCAAGTTAAACGCTTCGCAGTAACCTCAAGGTTTGCATGCTTGTCTACAATTGCGGGGCTTTTACCACCAAGTTCCAATGTCACTGGTGTTAAATGCTTGGCTGCCATTCCTGCTATAAGTTTTCCTACACCAGGGCTACCTGTGAAGAAGATATGATCGAAGCGATTGTTCTCAATAATTAGTGGACCGACACTCGAACCTGGACCGTAAACCACACTGATGTATTCCTCATCAAAGATCTCAGAAATAACCTTTCCGGTAATGTGGGCGGTATGTTTGGTTTCGTTACTAGGCTTGAGTAAAGCACAGTTACCAGCGGCAATGGCGCCTATTAGCGGTGCAATGAGCAACTGGAATGGATAGTTCCACGGTCCAATCACCAGAACGACCCCTAAAGGTTCATAGTGGATCTCGCTCTTGGCAGAATAGCTCGATTGTAAAAATGCTGGAGTCTCGGCGTGCTCAGTTTTCATCCATTCTTGAAGGTGACGAATGGTATGTTCAATTTCATCATAAATTATATTGATTTCACTGATGGTGGCTTCGAATCTAGGCTTGCGCATATCGGCGTGTAATGCCTCGAATATTTCATTTTCATACTTTTTGATACCATTCTTCAAAGCTTCCAATTGTGCAATTCTAAAATTGTAATCACGCGTTTTACCCGCATCAAAGAAGTTTCTTTTACGTTGGTAAGTTGCTTGAACTTCTTCTTTAGATAGTGGGGATAAATTATTCATAACTGAACTCCGGTTGGATGTATTTCGGGTTATCGCTTCTTATGGGTGATTTTTGGCAAAGGTCTTTTAAATTTAACACGCACTAGACCGACCGGTTTGTAGTGTATATAATGAATTCACTGGAAGCAATAGATCAAAGAAAAGATCAATATTAGGCAAATGTGATTTTTAAATAGAAATATTAATAGTATGTAAATTTCAGATGCAGTGAGCTCTGTGATAGTTGGTTCTAGCTCGTTAATTTAAAGCATTATTTCAACTATTTTAAATATGAAAGATCAGTGAGTTGGTAATGTTAATAGCAATAGCAATAGCAATGAAAGTTGGAATAGATATATGAATGTTGAGTTAGACAGTTATTTAACGAGCGCAGTGACAATGGCGTTACTCAGCACATGGAAAACATACAGTGGTCCAGCTATCGCCGGAGCATTATCATTATCTTACGTTGAAATGTTGCTATTCAATGGAGTACCCGCATTACTTTCAGCTATTTTCGGCTGGAAGCTTGACGGGCTTATAAGGCTGAAAACTCAACCAAGGAAAGTTGTTTTTAGGCCTAAGTTGAGGAAGTTTTTATATAATTGGAAAAAGTATGGCTACATTATTATGGCTATACTTGCTCCAATTTTAACCGGAATACCGACTTATACATTAATATCTAAACGACTGAATCAAAAGTTCATAGTAACTTTTTCTTTTTTAAGCATTTCGATTTTATTTTGGAGTACTTTATCTTACTTTCTATTTAATACTTTCTTCTATTAATAGATAGTTAAATATTATTCTGTTGGCTATTTCAATAACAATAACAGCAGCTCACGTTTTGTGAGCTATTTATTTAACAAGAGTAAGAGTTTCTTCCATCGCATTTAATAAGTAAGTTCGGTCTTGTTGAATTGCGGAAAGTAATGTACATCCTAGCCAAAGGCTATAAATAGTACGTGCAGTTTGATAACCGTTATTGATATTAAGCTGCCCGCTAGAAGTACCTTCAACAAAGAATTCTTCCATACGTCGGATGACTTGTTCCGCACCCTCATTCAAAGCACTTTGCATTTGACCAGATTCGCCAGATATCTCACCAGATAGTTTTACAACCAGACATTTTATCTTGAAATCTTCGGTTAGTTTCTCATCCGTCCAATGCTGGAAATAAGCTTGGACTCTCTCTTGGTAGTTCAAAGAATCATCAGATAAGAAGTTATTCAACGTTGTAAGGTGATCGTCGAAATAATTAGTAAGCAAAATGGTACCGAAGTTCTCTTTTGACTTAAAGTGATGATAAAACGAGCCTTTCGTTGCGTTTGCTGCATTGATAATTGTCATTAACCCTAAGCCAGCAAATCCTTGTTCACTGACCAAATCAAATCCAACGTCTAATAGGGTTTGTCTCAAATTGTTCGCCATCACGCTTCCGCTGTTTAGATTCCAAACCGAATTATAAAGTGAACCGTGACAGTTCGTACAGACAAAAATGGATTTTTCATCTAGACCGGTCGGTATGTTTGTTCTATAGTTGGACTATATTAAGGCTAACCATAGGCGGTGACCGAATGAAGAAGACATCAGTTATTATTGCTGGATCCAGCGGTCTTGTTGGCTCAGAGGTACTAAAGTTGTTGTTGAACGACGATCGAACGGAGCATGTTTATAGTGTGTCTCGTCGGCTTCTGGAATGTGCTCAAACTGAGCAAACCAAGCTAACTCAGATCATCAGCCCTGACTTACACATTCAGAAAGAGCAATTTGATATTACTCCGAGCATTGGTGTGATTGCTCTTGGATCGACAGTAAAACAGGCAGGTTCAAAAGAAAAGTTACGAGATATCGATGTTCATTTAGTCGTGGAAACCGCTCAAAAGATGAAATCGATTGGTGTTTCGCGAGTTCTTATTCTTTCATGCTTAGGCGCCGATGAGCAATCACGCTCTCATTACCTTCGATGTAAAGGCGAAATGGAAAGAAAAGTTATGCTGCTGGGTTTTCATGAAACCATTTTTATTCAACCCGGTCCTTTAGCCGGAGAGCGTTCAGAAACTCGAATTGATGAAAAGCTTCTACAATTTCTGAGCAAGCTAGTTAAGCCATTGATGAGAGGCAAGTTGTCAAACTATGTTCCTATTCAGGCAAGTTCTGTAGCAAGTGCATTGGCTGAGCTTATTCATTTAGACAGCTTGAAATCGGTTGAAAGAATTAGCTCTTCATACATGATGAAAATGATTAATCGCTCATAATTCATCGCTCATTTGGCTAATAACAAATAATAAATAGCTAAAATTGTAATGGTATATCCGTTTTAAATGAGGAGGTTTAAAGTGAATCAGGCGAAAATTAAAAACATTTTACTGGCAGCTGGCGCTATGAATATTGGTGCTGTTTTGTTGTTTTCTCGCTTTTTTACAAACAGTGTAATTAACGAAGCGGACCCAGTCGTAATGTCCAACTTTGGCTTGGTCATGATAGTAGTGTGGGGTTTTGCGTATTTAGGGGCGGCAACCGTCAATGCAAATATCAAGTATATTGCTGGTGCTTTTGCTTTAGAAAAATTGGTGTATGTGGTGGTTTGGGTTCACTGGATTTCAACGAATGCATTAGCACCAGTATATGAAGCGGACCTGATGGCTGGGGTTTTCTTTACGATTTACGGGATAAATGATTTAGCATTTATGGTTCTGTTTTTTATGATATTTAAATCAAAGTTCGATATAAAAAGCGATCGCTAAATTCTCATAAATTAACCCTATAAATTATGCAACCACAGCCTCTTAACCAAGTGTAAGTCGCTGTGGCTTTCCAATTTAGACCAGTGCCGTTATTAGTCTTGCTTCTCTATTGGTCACTTCTCATGGTGATCAACGTATAGGCAAAAATGGTGACGAGAATAATTGAACCTCCCACAATACTAGCTAAAGCTGGTATTTCAGCGAAGAATAAAAACCCCCATACTGGTGCTAGCACGGTTTCTAACATCAAAGTCATCGACACTTCAGCAGCCGTAATGTAGCGCGTTGCAACCATCGACATCACTCTTCCGATTGGCGCGGTACACAAGCCCATTGCCGCCATAATTAACCAAGTATTTAGGCTATAACTGCTTGGTTCAGCGAAAAACGACATCACCATTGCTAATAGCAAACCACCCAATGCCACACTCGCTAATCTACTCACATCCTGATATTTACGAAGCAAGGTAAACATTAGTGATAGACAGATTACCGAGAATACAGCCAAAAGATCTCCAAACCAGTTACCGGAGCCAAAAGACCCAGACACAACAATACCAATGCCGATCATCACGGAAATAATCGCGATAATGGTTGGGCGGCTCGTTTTTTCACGTAGTAGTAGCCAACTAAAAATGGCAGCGACAGCCGGAGATGCGCTCAGAATAAGGAATGTATTCGCAATTGACGTATTTTTGATGCTAAACACTAACCCGCTAGCGCTACCTAGCATTAATAAGCCAGCAAACAATAGTGGCCAACCACTCTGAATTACGGCTTTTCTAATGCCACGTTTATCGTTAATTTTGAGCAAGATTGACATTGATATAGCGCTAAATAAACCGAAAAGAAATGCGGTGTCAAAGCCACTTACGCCTGCAAAACGGATAAATATTGGGTCGATACTCATTAGTAATGCGCCTAGAAGCGCTATCAAGACACCTGTGATGCGGCTGTTTTTTGCAGCCCAAGAAGAAAGTGTTAAAGCAGTCATAATGTATTCTCATCAAAAATCATACTATCGAGTATGATTTTTAAGTGTTATTGTGTCAATGAAAATAATACTGGTGAGTATGATATTTAAGAGGAAGTCGATGAGTAAAATTGAGCAAAATAGAGAAAAGAAAAAACAAGCAATCTTGTCTGCTGCGAAGTCTGTCTTCTTATCTGAGGGATACACATCCGCAAGTATGGATGTTATCGCTAGCCAAGCTAAGCTGACAAAGCAGACGCTCTATCGCTATTTCCCTTCCAAGATCGAACTTTTCCAAGCAACTATGCAGCAGATCGGCGAAAGTTATAATGACCGATATTCACAGCACCTAGCTATAGAAAGCAATCGAGATGCTCTGACTTCATTTGCTACTGAGTTTATGAAGTTTCATTTATCACCAGACCATATTGCTACTCAACGATTGCTGATCGCTGAAGCGGCTCAATCACCTGAAATTGTACAGAGCTTCATGAGTATTGGACCTGACGACACCGATAGCGCTTTGAAAACGTTTTTTGTCGAGCGGTTGAGCATAAAGCAACCAGAAAGCAAGATTGAACTCTGGCTTGGAATGCTGCTTGCCCCTCGCTTTGGGGCGTTGTTGGGAAGCCCGAATCTAACTGAGCAACAGATTGAGCAACATGCTATTGAGGCAACGGATTTACTTATATCTGGAATTCAGTAAAACCATCTAACTATTTTATCTATGAATCTTCAGTCGATTAGGCTGTTAGGGTTTATTGGTTTAGCAGTGCGTATGGTTTTTACGGAGTAACGATACGAACGAAGTTAACCTTCAAGTACGTTAAGAACAGCGACAGTCTATAAGGAACGTGTTTACGAGTTGGGTACATCCCGTAAATGTTCACGATTGGAAATTCGGCTACGTTTTCCACTTTTATTAAGTTGCCGCTGTTAACGTGTGAATGAACAAATATACTCGGGATCATAGAGATACCCATTCCATCGATAGTCGCTTGTATTAAGGTATTGGTATCTGAGGTTACAGCTACCCAGGGCTGCCTATATGAAAGGTTTTTACCGTCAACCGTTAGCATCCAATAATCGCCATTTCTTGAATTTCCCATATGTAGGCAATCATGATTTTTTAAATCGGTATAACTGGAGGGGGCTTGATACTCGCTTATGTATGCGGGTGACGCGTACAACCCGAACTCAGACTCTCCGAGTTTGGTCGCAACATAAGATGAATCTTGCAATTCGAAAGAGAATCGAATGCTGAGATCGATCTCTTCCTCGATGAGATTTAAATGGTTATTTGATAAAACGAGATCAAAACGAATCCCGGTATATTCTTTACGAAATTCTTTAACCACCTTCATTAAAAAGGGCCCCATCGCATCAGGAGCAGATAGCCGGATTAAGCCTTCAGGGTTGTTCTGGTGAGCCGTTGTGAGTGAATCTTCTAGCTGTTCAATGTTACTCAATACCGCTTGAGCACCTTCATAATAAGCCTTCCCTCCAGGGGTAAGGTGCATACTGCGCGTTGTACGATTCAGCAGTACAAACCCTAGAGAATCTTCCATTGCCGCAATGTGTCTCCCGACAATAGCAGGGGTAATACCTAATGCTTTCGCGGCTTTAGAAAAACTGCCTTTATCGACAACAGTACAAAACAGCTGCATATTCCGATACTTATCCATTTGATACCTATTGTATTAAGTGAAGTTACTTTTGGATGTATTGTTCTATTTTGTGATGTTAATTATCTTTTGTTTCATCATCAACAGTGAAACGGAAATAATCATGTCTCTTATTTCAAAAATAACAACGTTAACCCTAGCATTAGGAATGAGTGGGGCTGCCAGCGCCGCTGATGGTTTTGATCCTACTAAACCAGTAATGACAGAACTCAAAGATGGCATCTATCAATATTCTCAATTTTTTTATAATAGTTTGGTTGTCATTACCGAAGAAGGCGTGATTATTACTGACCCTTCAGGTGAAGTGCGATCCGCACAAATGATGGCAGAAATTCGCAAAGTAACCGAACAACCGGTCAAAAAAGTTATCTATTCCCATGACCATTTTGATCACTCTCGTGGCGGTGAAATTTTCAAGGAACAGGGCGCTGAATTTATTGCACAAGAGAACTGCACTGACCTACTTTCTCGAGATTTAGAGGGTAAGGTGATTTATCCAACGGCGACTTATAAAGACGATATGACCATTTCTTTAGGTGGGAAGAATGTAGACCTGCATTACTACGGTAAGAACGATGGTAACTGCATGAGTATTGTGCATATGCCCGAAGATAAGATCTTGGTCGCTGTAGACTGGCACTTACCTCAATATTTGGTGAGTTCAGGTCGCTTAATTGAGCAAGACTATGTCGCTACGTTGAACACCATAAAACGTGTTCGTGAGAATTTGGAATTTGACACAATCGTAAATGGGCATGTTCCTGTCGACTCGCCAGAGTTTCTAAAAGAAAGTGAAGAATTTACTCAGGCTCTATTTGACAAGGTTTGGAAAGGCTTGCAAGAAGGTAAGTCGGTCGAGGAACTAAAAGAGTCGATAAAACTACCTAAATTTAGCCATTGGAGCGGTTACGAGGAGCACTTACCTGCTCACGTAGAGCGAATGGCTTACTCTATTTGGCATGGTAATTAATAGGATAGGAGCATTTATAATGAAATTACATGTATTTGATAGTTGCCCTTTCTGTGTTCGAGTGAAGACCGTTATTGGACTAAAACATCTGGACTGTGAAATAAGCCCTATGACGTTAGGCGAATTACCTGAGTCTCTAGAAGGCAAGCTAGACCGATTGGTTGTACCCGTACTTGAGATCCAGAAACTGGACGGTCGTGATAGTACGCTGATGATTGAGAGCCTGGATATAATTCGCTACTTGGATCAACAGGGCTCACCATTATTCACGAGCTACGAAGTATCGGAAGAGTTACAAAGCCTTTTAAAACAACTCTACCCAGTATCAGCGCAACTTCTATATCCACGAATGCCACAGCTTAATCTGCCTGAGTTGTCTACACCATCTGCATTAAATATATTTGTTGAGTCGCGCAAAGCCACTTTAAACCAGTCGCTCGAACAAGCGTTAGAGAAAACGGATGAGTACCTTCTTGAATTAAAACGACTCTTGGAAGAAATAGAGTCATTGATCAGTATTGATGATCTTGTATCAGGTGAACGTACATTAAACATTGAAGACATTGTCGTATTTGCTGAATTACGAAATTACACCATGATTGCGGAGCTTGAAATGAGTGTCGGCTTGATGGGCTTTGTTAACACCATTTCGTCACGTTCTGGCGTGTCTTTATATTCTCAAGTAAGTCAGGGAGTTTAAAATGGCAGGCAACAAATTTCTTCCATTGCTGGTTATTTTTTCACTCATACCTTTAGGCCCACTCGCTATTGATGTCTACTTGCCATCTTTTCCACAAATGATTGAAACTTTCGCAGCTTCTGACAGTGAAATAAGACAGACCATTTCAGTTTACATTCTGGCTTTGGGGGTTAGCCAATTAATTGCGGGGCCGATCTCTGACCGCAAAGGACGTAAGTTCTCTGCCATGCTTGGGCTATTTATGTATGCCGTCGGCAGTTTACTTGCCGTGGCATCTTCCTCCCTGAGCCTATTCTATGCTGCAAGAGCCATCCAAGGGATAGGCGCTTCTTTTACCATGATTACTGCCATGGCTTGGATTCGCGACAACTATGAAGGTGATGCCGCAGGTAAATGGTTAAGCTATATGGGCGGCGTGACTAGCGCTGTACCGACTATTGCACCGCTCATTGGCAGTGGATTGGCGATCTGGTGGGGCTGGAGTGGAGGATTCTACTTAATGGCAGGTTTAGCATTGTTACTTTTTGTTGTTTCCTCATTTTCACTTCAATCACAACGGAATGTTAAAACCACAATTGAAGTTGTGGATACACATGCGCTGAAGTGTAACGTTCGCGGTATATTAAGCCATCGTACTTTTCTGATTTATGCGCTGACAAATATGCTCAGTTTCGGCGCATTGCTAACCTACATTTCTGTTGCCCCTATCGTTGCGATAAATGATGGTGGTTTTTCTCAAGTACAGTTCTCCGTTATGTTCGGACTCATAGGAGGTGCTCAAATACTTGCCAGCTTTTTTGCGCCTAAATTAATGGCATCATTTGGTCGTAGGAATACGGTGCGATTTGGTTCCAGTATTATGGTTGCAGGGGGCGTTGGCTTATTATTTATCAGTTCTGAAGCAACTTACTATTTCTTTGCATTAGCAGCACTTGGTGCGGCTGGATTCAGTCTCTTATCTGGTTCTGCAACGTCTCTTGCATTAGAACCTTTCAAATACTGTGCTGGTTTAGCAACATCTATCGATGGTTTTTTAAGAATGATAGGAGGCGCTTTACTTGTCGCCTTATCAGGACTATTAGGTGCTAGCAGTATTTCCACGCTGGCATTCGTGATGCTTCTGTCTGTGATACCAGTGTTATTAATCACTGTAGATAATCGGATCGTAAAACTGACCCAAGCTTAAGTTAGTCATTAAATGAGTCACTGTGAACTTGCGAACAGTTATGCGCTAAATGTTTCGATTCACACAGCTCCTATGAATGAGGAGTCTGTGTGATTTTTGGTTACATGTTACAGATAAATGGCCTTGATGATTCAATAAGAGGCTTTGCGCTACTTCATCTAAACCGGAAGCAATATAATCTTTCCATTTAAAATCGTGGTTTCAGACTCAATCAGATCAATCGCGGTCTGAAATTCACTGAGTGGTAGATAACGGTCAACATCGAGTTGTATATCGTGAGTGATGAAATGATTCAGCATAGCCATAAATTTATTACGGCGAACACTTTTACCCTCTGCTTCCTCCCAATAACGTAAGAAGAAAGTGCTGAAATCGATGCTTTGGTTTTTCGCGTGTTCGAAGAAGCTTGGGTCATAAAAATCCAGTGACAGCGTTCCATAATTGATAAAACGACCTTGATTACCAAGGGTATGAATAAGCTCGGTTCCGGGTTTCCCACCAATCGCATCAAAGGCAATAGTCGGCTGAGGTAAACTTAGCTGTTGAATTTGTGAAACTAAGTCACCTTGAGCATCTAACATATGATTTGAAGCTGTTCGAGGTCGCTTTGGCTGTGATGTAACGACAATGATTGTGAACCCGAGTGAGGAAGCTAACTGGGAGAAAATTTTGCCAATGGCTGAGTTGCCTGCATTGATTATCAACACATCTTCTTTGGTCAACTTCGCCACTTCTGTAGTCAGTACCCACGCGGTCAGTGCATTGATGTATAGCTGACAGGCGTAGCCATTGTCTAAATCTTGAGGTAGAGGAAATAGGTTGTCTGGCGATACATCGACATAGTTTTGCCATGTTCCACTCGTTGCCACTAGCACTCGCTGATTAAAGGTAAACTCAGCATTGCTGGATTCTACAACCCTTCCGACCGCTTCAAACCCTGGCACTCTCGGCGGCTGGTGGCTGTGTTTGTATTGACCAACACCATAAATCGACAACAAATCACTAGGGTTGATGTTAGTCGCTTCAATTTGTACTCGAACCATCTCTTCTGCAAGCGCCCCTAAAGCGACATGTTCTAGCTTAAGAGATTCTTTCGGCTGACCGAAACGGAACTGGCTGATTTGGGTATTTTGCTTATTGTCAGTCATGGTTCGGGTACCTTTAGGTTAAGAGCATTGCATCGATTTTAAGTACTACATCGATTTTAAGTGTAGCGTGTTCATGAACAATCTTGGATCGGCAATATTGTTCAGCATTGATGGTGTTGGTAAACAATCGTCATCAACGTAGTCGACATAATCTGCCGCTGAATCAAAGATCAAAATATCCAATGCCAAACGATCCAAGCCGTATCGACCTCGGTGGATCATATCCGCTGAAAACACTAACAAGTCACCTGCTGACAACGGTATCTGTTTACCACCAGAGATGTCATCACTGCTCACTTTACCATTCTCTTCTTGGCGAACGTTGTATTCTTCTTCGTTGTCCCAGCGCTTGTGCGTTCCGGGAATAAGCTCCATGCCGGGCTCATCAAATAGGGGTACACGCAGGTGTAACACTTGAGTTTCCATGATGACTTTCATTTGGTCATCAATGTCATAGTCGTATTGACAGTCACGATGCCAGAAGTCTTTTTGTTGTGGGTTCACAGGGTTGAAAAACAGTTGAGTGTTCATGAATGCCGGCTTATTCGGTATCACTGCATCGACCACGTCCATCACTTGTTTTGAGCTTATGAAGTCAAAGAGTACGCTTCTATCGTCGGCGGGCAAATATTCGCTTCCTGTAATTAGAGACGAGTTAAACGCTTCTTCTTGATAAAACTCTTCGTTGTCCTTTTTCCATGATTCATGGAATTTAAGCACGACTTTTCTAAGTGATGCAATTTGAGCATCATCGAAATATTTTCTGATAACAAAGTAACCATGTTCATCGTAACGGTTGCTTAATTGTTGGTTGTTTTCTACCACTGACTACCTTCGTTCATTCTGTACCGCTTAATAACCACGGATTTCTTGGGCGCATAATGCCAGACAGGTGCTATTCCACCAAGTTAATGGATTCATTTAGCTAGATGGGTATTGAGATCTCTACACGTGAGTGTTCATTTAACTGCGCCAGCCAGAAAAGTGAGCCACTAAATAGTCTATTGCCAAGCGAGCACGTAATGGCAGGAAACGTTGATTTTGATACACGATCCAACTGCTGTTTCCTTTCCCCCAAAAGTCTTGCAAGACTGGGGTAAGCAAACCTGAGTTGAGCCCTTTCGCTAGGCTACTTTTGGGCATGTAAGCAATGCCTAGCCCTCGTTCGCAAGCAGAGATGACAGCATTAGAGTTATTGCTTTTCCAGCGACCATGGACACGCGTGCTAATGGTGTTTTGACCATTTTCAAAGAGCCAGTGATCATTATTGGCAATAATACAACTATGCTGTTTTAGTTGGTTGGGGTGGGTGGGCTCACCGTGACGTGTTAGATATTCCTGACTCGCGACAGCTGCCATTGGGCGATCAACGAGTTTTCTCGCAACCAAACCAGAATCTTTTAGAGCGCCATAGCGAATGGCGAAATCAATACCGTCTTCAATGAAGTTAACCATTCGGGAATTAAAATCCATCTCGATAGTGAGCTCCGGATAAGACTTAGCGAATTCCATTAAAGCTGGAGCCACATGCTCTTCTGAAAAGGCACCTGCGGCGCTTACACGTAGAGTGCCACTTAATGTAACTTGCTGTAAGTTCAAACCTTCATTGGCTTGTTGCAACCCATTGACCAATTCTCTGCATTGTTGGTAATACAGCTGACCGGCGTCGGTTAAATTGACTAGCCGAGTTGAACGAGCCAGTAACACCGTTCCAAGCCTTTCTTCTAGTCTAGATACTTGTCGGCTTACGTGGCTTGTACTGCAACCTAGCTGTTTGGCCGCTGCGGAAAAACCTTGGCTTTCAGCCACTGCAACGAATTCAATAATTCCATCAAAATTGTTCATGTCTTCCATCTTTGCTGTATAGCAATAATCTTTTGCCAATTATCGGTATTATCAGTCAAGTGGTTTTGAATTAATATCATTATCGAACTCAAAGCCTTCAAGGAAAAAATAATGAAAAAGATCCTAATTCCAGTAACGAACCATGCAACTCTAGGCGAAACAGACCAAGCTAACGGTACTTACTCTCCAGAGATCACTCATGTTATTCACGAGCTTAGTGCTGCTGGCTTTGAATACGATATCGCGTCAATTCAAGGTGGAAAAGCGCCACTCTATGGTACTGATGTTGAAGCCGATGAAATAAACAGCGTTGTGTATTCTGATGATGATTTTCAAAATCGAATCAATAACACAATCCCAGTTTCGCAAATTAATATTGATGACTATGACGCAGTGTTCTACCCAGGTGGCTTTGGGTTGTTATCAGACCTTGCTACGAACGCGAGCTTCGCTCAATTGTCTGCAAAGCATTACGAGAATGGCGGAATTATCGCGGCAGTATGCCATGGTCCCGCGGCATTACTTCCAATCACATTGAGTAATGGTGACAGCCTACTGGCTTCTAAGTCGGTAACGGGTTTCACTCGTGAAGAAGAGATCGATTTTGGTACGATTGCTGATATCCCATTTCTGCTTGAAGAGTCACTTTCACGTAAAGCCGCTCGCTTTAGCAAAGCACAGCCTTGGCATGAACTAGTTATTGTTGATGAAAGGGTGATTACGGGGCAAAACCCAACGAGTGCGCATGCTGTTGGTAAAGCGTTAGTGGCTTCACTGTCATAAACTTTTGACAATAATTTAAGTTACTTAAAATAGCCCATATGCATGGGCTATTTTTTTAGAAGATGCAGTGACGGTTTAGAGTGGCAAAACTTTGTCTATGATTGATTTTCTGGCTACTGGCTACTGACTTTTAGCTATTAGCCGCTGGATTGTTTAATTGCTTCTATCAATTGCTCTAACTCGTTTTGCACATTGCTTGATAGCTCGAACCCAATGTTTATTCTTAGACAATCGTTATAGAGCGATAGGGTACTGAACAATTGACCCAAGCGAATATCGATTTGATTTTCTTCGATTAGTTCTGTAAATCTCGCAAGCTCAAGCCCTGGTACTTGTAACCAGAGTACCATTCCCCCTTGTGGGTGACTTATTTTGACCTTTTTGGGCAAGCGTTCAGAGAGAAAGGTGAGATAAGACTGCCTTAAGTTAAGTAATTTGCTGCGACGACGCTTCAGCTGCTTGGCGTAGTGCCCAGACTCAATGAAATCAGCCACCGCCAGTTGAATGGGAAGAGAAACACCAAAGCAAGAGGCGCTATGCTGCTGGCGGTAACGTTCTGTAAACCGGCCGGGTAAGCACCACCCTAATCGATAACTCGGTGACAAGCTCTTTGATACGGACCCACACCAGAGAATGTAACCATTGCGATCGTAATACTTCGCAGGTAGTGGTGTGTGCTCAGAGTAGGAGAGCTCTAGGTAAACGTCATCTTCTATCATTGGCACTTGATAGTGATTAGCAAGCTCTGCCAGTTTCTGTTTTTGTTGTGCAGACATGGTGATCCCTTGAGGGTTCATGTGCGATGTACAAAATAAACCGGCCTTAACACTCCCTTGCTCTAAATGTGCTTCGAGTTGGAGCAGATCAATTCCATCGTTCAGAGATGGGATTTCTACGATATTACGCCCCATCTGCCCGAGTAAGCCTAAAATGCCACTAAAGCATGGTGAGCTAATGGCAATGGCATCGCCTACTTGAGTACAGGCTTCTAGGGCTGCTTTGATGGCAGGCATGCACCCTGAAGTGATGACCAATTCCTCAGAGTTAATATGCAGACCAAGCTTTGCAAAATGAACACTTAATGCGTTACGTAGCAAAGGGTCGCCTTGAGTATCTGGGTATTGATTGAGTCGGTTGCCGAGTCGTTTGCTTGCCCTGCGAAAACTGCGTTCAAGTTCATTCAGCGCGAGATCGTCAATTGTTGTGCTCGATACGCCAAGAGGTCCATTATGAAGAGAGTGGATGGAGAAGTTCTGGTTAACTTTCGAGACCTTACTAACAAATTGTGCCCATTCCGGTGTGCTGTGTGTACTCGGTTGCGCCGACACATAGTACCCAGCTTGAGGTCTAGCATGAATCCAACCCTGAGATTCCAACTCTTGATAGCAACTTACGGCAGTCGACATGCTCACAGCTTGCTGCTTTGATACTTGTCGTAATGAAGGCATACGACTTCCTTCTGTCAGTTTTCCGGCTTCAATCTCGCGGATAAACTTGCTCGCCATCGTTCTGTACATACTCATAGGCTGTAACTGTACTTCTTTTTGTTTAAAAAATTGTATCTGTACTGATAACTGTACTCGAGTAATACTATTTTTCAACAAAAAGAGGGGACAGTTATGATAAGAAACGATTTATTTTTGGCAATATTCGTCATGGCGATATGGGGTTTTAACTTCTCAATGATTAAGTTGGGGATCACTGAAGTACACCCGTTGCTAGCGACTGCCGCTCGATTTACGTTGGCGGTGATACCAGCCATATTTTTTATTAGAAAACCTAACGTAGCTTGGCGTTACTTGTTTGCTTATGGCTTAGTGTTCGGTGTAGGAATATGGGGTATGGCTTCCTGGTCGATTACAGCAGGACTTTCTTCGGGTATGTCTTCTGTCTTGCTTTCATCTAACGCTTTAATCAGCATGGCCGTAGGCATATTTATCCATAAAGAAAAAGCTTCAATGCGAAAAGTTATTGGGGCTGTGACGGCATTGGTCGCTCTTTTGGTATTGATCTCAGCGACTAATGGCAATATTACCCTAGATGGTTTGATGTTTATTATGATTGCCGCTTCATGTTGGACAGTAATGGGAATGATAGTAAAAGCGTCTCAAACCACACAGGCATTTGCGTTTAACGTGTGGGGAATGTTATTTGCGCCTATTCCTCTTGTTCTATTTGCTGTGAGCCTTTATGGACCGGGTATTATTTGGCATGCCTTAGATGTATGGGATTTTAACACCACAGTAGCCGTTGTTTTCCAAGCTTATCCAACCACATTGTTTGGTTACTGGGTATGGAATCGATTATTGATTCGTTATCCCCTGAGTACCACAGCGCCTCTCACATTACTGGTGCCAGTGTTTGCCTTGATCTCTGGATACTTTATGTATGATGAAGTGCTAAATATCGCCCAAATAGTTACTTGTATCCTGTTTTTAATTGGGGTTGGGCTGATTGTTAAGCCTGGCCGGGAAATGAAACAAGAACCAATGTCGGCTAAGTTGCAAGAGAGCTAGTTACTCGCGGTAAAACGGTAAATGAGATGAGTTTTACTAGCGTTGAGCTTTCTCTAGTTAATCTTGTACTAGTAAAGCTTGCTAGAGTTACGTTCAATTGTGTTAAGTCTACTAACAAAGCCACCTTCAAATGGTGGTTTTTTTATTCATAGTTATATTTCCCTGAACTGTGTTTTTTAGCGATCACATAATGGAATTAAACTGATTTACGAAACAGGAAACTCCTTTATTTTCAATAGCATTTTGATATATTCATGTGAAACTATACTAATACATGGAATGGCTTAAATGATAAAACAAAGTGGTATTTTCTTAACGTCACTGTCTCTGGTGTTATCCGCCAATGCTTTTGCTTACGATCTAGATTTAGAATATTTTGAGAGTGAAGATATCGCCTTATTAAAGGCGGCAGAAAAGTCGAGTGATAATGAATTATTGATGAAGGCGGCTAGCCTTCTGATAGAAGATTCAATGTATGACGAGAATGTCGATCGTGGCTATGAATATATGAAGAAAGTGGCACAAGCTGGCGAAGTAAAGGCAATGATTAGTTTAGCTGATATGCATTACGATAATGATCAATATGAGAAAGCACTTCGCTGGTACCACAAAGCTGAACAAAGCAAAGACCCTTATGTGCTCTACTCGTTGGCTGTGATGTACTTTGATGGCGAAGGGACACCTGTCGACTACAAAAAAGGCAATGACTACTACTTAGCTTCTGCGCAAGCTGGATATTCGGATGCTATGTATCAACTTGCCTTTTCATACAATGATGGAAAAGGCATCGGGCAGGACTTCTCCAAAGCAGCGTATTGGTTTGAGCAAGCGGCAAACTTAGGTGATGTAAGCGCAATGTATAATTTGGGTATTTCTTTTCTTAAAGGAGAAGGCGTAGACAAAAGCTGCTCTAAAGCGATGCAACTATTTAACAACGCTATTGACGAAGATGAACATGCGCTTTCCTATGCCAAAATGGGCGATATTTACTCTTATGCAGAGTACAAAAAAGCCTGTAATTTCAAAACCACTGACTACAAGAAAGCACTAGAGTATTACACTGGTGGTGCAATGCAGGGGAATGCTTATAGCCAATATTCAGTTGGTTATGCTTACCGTAACGGTCACGGCACGTGGAGCGATTTCGTTAAAGCGCTGGCATGGTTCGAAGTTGCGTATGAGTATGGTGACTCGGATGCAGAAAAAGAGATTGCGGATGTTAAACAGCATATGTCGAAAGAAGACATTGCTTCGGCAACCCAGCTCAAAGACTCTTTAATTGAAGAAATTTGGTAAGTAATCTCGATTGTAAGTACTTTGGCTTATGGCTTATGGCTTATGGCTTATGGCTTATGGCTTATGGCTTAAACAGCTTACGAAAGACTATTATGATATAGAGATTTCCCCTCATAAAACCTTAAATCAATATTTTAAAAGCGAGCGTAGTGCTCGCTTTTTTTATTTATATCGAAAACTATTATCCGCTATCCGCTATCCGCTATCCGCTATCCGCTATCCGCTATCCGCTATCCGCTATCCCAATTATGGACAATGACAATTTTACGAATCGCGAGCATATAACTTTTTAAATATACATACTTGCTCAATTGTGCATGTGTGTATATGATTCAGTTCTATTTTCACTTGTAGAGATTCCAATTGTGGATGCTAAATTAGTAATTGCGTTAAATGAGTTCTTTTATGTGGCTAAAGGTCTAGTGCTGATCATTGCTGTTGTGTCTGTGTTAACTGGTATTATGCGAGAATATATTCCGCAAGATAAACTCCAGGCAACACTGACTAAACATGATAAGTGGGGAACCTTACTAGGCGCTTTTTTTGGAATGCTGACCCCATTTTGTAGTGCGGCCGTTGTTCCTGTGACCATGGCAATGGCATCAATGGGAGCATCACTTGGTACCGTCATGAGTTTCATCATTTCAGCACCATTATGTAACTTCATCGTATTGGCGATGGTGTACGCTGCCTTTGGGTTGAAGATTACCGTGGTTTATTTCTTAATTACCTTTAGTGCGGCAGTACTTGGGGGATATCTGATATCTAAATCTCCTTGGCGAAATGAAATCAAACGTGATGGCGAGCTTGAAAACACTAAGGGAAATAGTTGTAGTTCAGAAAAGGCAATCACTTGCGGTGGTGTACTTTCTTCAGCTTCAAGAATGCGTAATGCTATGGACGGGGCATGGGCTTTGTTTAAGCGCATTATCCCATACGTCCTATTGGGCGCGGCGATCAGTGGGTTTTCTGCAGCTTATTTGCCAGCCGATCTTGTGGAGAAATATGTAGGGGGCGATAGCTTTGAGTCGATAGTGATTGCTTCACTTATTGGTATTCCACTTTATCTCCGGATTGAAATGGCAATTCCTTTACTTAACGTATTGATAGCGAAAGGAATGGGCTTAGGTGCTGCATTAGCATTAATTATTGGTGGTACTGGTGCAAGTTTGCCTGAAATCGCGCTAGTATCAGCTGTTCTTAAAAGAAAAGCAGTGATAGCGTTTGTTGGGATAGTGTTAACTACAGCCATTTTGGGTGGCGCTATTTTCCAATACGCTCTATAGAAGTGTCGCGCCACTCGGTTTGAGTGGCGCTATTAGTTGAAAAGGTAAACACCGTGATGGATGAAAAATATATTGATTCGTTAAAAGCGTTATCGGAACCAAACCGATTACGTTTGTTTTGGTTATTTCTGCATGTTGACGAATGCATGGCAGTTGCAGAGGCTATGGATATCATTGGTGAAACTCAGTACAACGTTTCTCGAAATTTAAAAATGCTGTACAAGGCTGGGCTGCTTAACCATGAGAAGAAGGGAAAATGGGTGTTTTACACTTTAAAAGAGCAGACTGCACCTCACTGCAAAGCCTTAGTGGATTCAGTCAGACACTTACCAGAAGATGATTTTAAAGAAGTGATGAAACGCTGCATTATTCGTTTATCAATGAGAGTTGATGGCGAATGTGTTGTCGGCCCGGATAGTGAAATATGGCAAAGTAAAATTAAGTAAGTATGGTTTTTTATGAATACGTACACTAAACAGGAACTGGATTTTATTATAGAGCAGCACAGCTTATGGCTTAAAAATGAAGGTGGTAAACGTGCTGTTTTAGGGAGCGCTGACCTTAGTCACCTCAACCTAAAGGGGCTCGATCTACGAAGAGCGAACTTAATTCGTACTGATTTTAGCCACAGTGATTTGTCCGGTAGCGATATGAGTGATGCCGATATCATGTACGCAAACTTCCAGAGTGCATGCTTAAATAATGCTATTTTCCGTGATTCTGATTTACGTAATGCCAATATGAGCCATGCTCAGATGTGTAATATTGACTTACAACGAGCCGATTTATACAAGACAGATCTTAGTCATACCGAATTGAGCAATGGTGCGCTTAAAAGCTCTTATTCAACGGGAACAATAATCACATTGCGTGATACCAGTAAGCCAAGTTGTTTCTCGCTTTAACCTCCGATATATCTCTAACAATTTAAGCTGCCTTCCCCACCTTTGATCTCATGAATTAAGTCGGTCTTATTAGGGGGAGGTTTATATTGTTGTCAGCTATTTTGCTACATCTACATCTACATCTACATCTACATCTACATCTACATCTAGTTACTTAGGTACTACGGGCCGCTCTTCTCTTAAAGACAATGTATGTCGGAAAAATGCCTGTTTAATTTCAGTAAACCTTATCAATCTTATTAGGCGCAGGTAAGGTCACTTTTCTGTGTATTAAACGCTTATTAATTATCTCAGGTGAACAATAATGAGAGCAGTATGGATTTTTATCATCATTGTCAGCACGTTAGTTTATGGCTGTATGAGAAGAGAAAGTATTGAACGTAATTGTTTTGAACCTTTTTCGATTTCACCTACTGATTACTTTAATACCCCTGAACCTCAGCTTTGGTACATTATTGGAGGGAATAGTGGAGATGACTTTTTAGTCGATAATAATATCTTTGCGTACGTTGTTGAGGGTGACTTTGCGCAGAAAATGACTCCGCTAGACCCAGACAGCTCGGTCAACTTTACCGGAAATGTTTACAAGTTTTGGCCTAGTTGGCCTGAAAAGTTCCTCGGTGGCGGTGATAACAATATTCAATTTGAAGTTTTCATTGATAGAGATAAATTCTTAGTTTTCGATGAGTTAGAGAGGAATGAAAACATCCCGAGTATAGAAGAGCGTTGTGATTTTTGAGCTGATGAGAACTATTATTTTGACTGAAAAGTTATAGGGAAATATATGAATTTTGAAGGGTTATCAGAACAGCAAGTTTTGGATATAGCTAATCCTATAATGGATAATTTGATGGAAGCATCAACTGAAATTAATTATGAAAGACATGTTCAAGACTTTACGGATCGCATGAAGAGTATAGTGACTAAAGATTACCTTCATAAGGTCTGTGAGCAGTATCAATCAGAAAAAGGATACTTTGCTGAACGTGAGTTTGTTGCTGTGTTCAAACGTCCCGATTCAGTGGCAATCGTCTGGAAACAATCATTTACTAAAGCGAAAGGGCAATTTGTAGCTGAAATGGTGTTGGTCAATGTTAATGGTCGCTACCTTTGCGATCATGTGATGGTCTTTTAATTGGATAATCGCTAATTTAGCAATTGATGATCGAAAATTTCAATGACACTAGTTTTCAAGGGCGAAATTTAGCGAAATGAAGTCAGTCAATCTTTCAAAACACGCCAAGTGCTAAACTTGTTTTCGTAGCGAAACAGCGCTGAGTTGTGAATAGCAATTTAGTGGTGAAGCTCAGCTGAGCATCTATTATTAAGTCATATGCAATCAATGAGTTAATTATGGATCCATTAACACAAGGTGTGCTGGGGGCTTCTTTGTCCCTATCAGTAAGCCAAAAACAACACTTAATCGTCGCCGGTGCTTTTGGTCTACTCGCAGGAATGGCTCCGGATCTGGATGTATTTATCCAGTCAGAGAGCGATCCATTACTTTTTTTGGAGTTTCACCGGCAATTTACTCATTCACTCTTTTTTATTCCTCTGGGCAGTTTTATATGTGCTCTTGCTTTTCACTGGCTGATCGGAAAGCCACAGCGACTCTCGTTTAAACAAAGTTGGCTTTATAGCGCACTAGGTTATAGCACTCACGCGTTGCTGGATTCTTGTACTTCTTATGGCACTCAGTTATTTTGGCCTCTAACCAGTGAGCGTTATGCTTGGAATAGCGTATCCGTGATTGACCCCGTGTTCACCCTGCCTATATTGATACTGCTCGTATTCACAATGCTTAAACGAAACACTTGGTTTGCTCGTATCGCATTTCTTTGGGCTTTAACGTATCCAACATTAGGTATGATACAAAGAGATCGCGCTGAGGTTGCGGGATGGCAATTAGCAAATGAACGACAACATGCCCCTATTCGGTTAGAGGCGAAACCGAGTTTCGCCAATATTTTGTTGTGGAAGGTTATCTACGAAACTGAGGGTTACTACCATGTTGATGCTGTGAGGGTAGGGACTTCAGTGAAAAAATACCCAGGTGAAGCCATAGAAAAGCTAGAGATGAGTAGGGACTTCCCTTGGCTCGACCTTAATTCACAACAAGCTAAAGACATTGAACGCTTCAGCCAGTTTTCAAAGGGCTTTTTAGCCAAAGCTCCTAGCGATGAACTGCGTGTTATCGATGTTAGATATTCAATTGTACCAAACCAACTCAACGGGCTATGGAGTATAAAGCTATCACCATCAGTGACTCATGATACGCATGTAGAATATGAGACACATAGGTCTAATAGCTCGGCATCAAGACAACTTTTCTTAGAAATGCTATTGGATTTTTAATGATTTAATTTCGTTACTTATTAGGTTCTTGTGATTTTTTAAATTGGATCTGAATTAAATTAAGAGAAAAGGGAAGAGGCTGCTTATCTGCAATTAGAAAGCCAATTTGTTTTATTTCTTTTGCATCAATTTTAGGAGCTCCGCTGAGCATTCGCCCTCTGAACACTGCTTGAAAATCACTAAGATGGAAAACTCTCTTAAATTGTTCTCCTTGAACAGTGGAAAAATCGTGTTTGTAGTTTATTCGGTAGCCGTCTTTCCATGTTGTGAGCCTGAGCTGGTAAGTGCGTCCATCACCAATATATGTTAGTTCAACGGTGTCCGGCTTATTGGACAGAGTCTCAATCGCTCGGTTTACTGAACTGAATCCACCATTGTTGGCAAACGATAACTCACCGATGAAACGACTTAACTGACCGTCATAGATGAAACTGCCTGTTGAAACGCCACCCATTACATTATCGTTGGTTGCAGTCCAGTTATGTTGTTCGCTCGCTTTTGTAAAATCGATCATATTCTTTCCTGAAGCCATTACGGCTTTAGAGCATAAAAAATAGCTAGTAAAGACTAACAACAAAAAGGCTATTTTCTTCATCGAGTAGTGTATTTGAACTCTTTTAATGTGAGCTATATTCATCTTAACTCCGTTCATGAGACTTCTTTCAATGTATTGGTTTAGTAGTAATCATTGCTAAGCAATGGCTGATGAAAGCGGAGTAATTGGACGGTTTACCGTGCTCAATTTTAAGTGTTCCGTGAAACATTAGCGTTACGGTTACGTCTTTGTAGCTTAACCAACAGGTGTATCCATCGTAATCGTGCCATGCGTATACTTCATCTAAAACGTATCGGTCATCTAACCTATCACCAGATGCTCGAATACAGTCGAACACTCTGAGAAATTCTTTGATGGTGAGCTTTGTATCCATGTGTTACTCCTAATATGAGGCTAATAAGCACAACATTTACAACCTATAGCCAATGCGTTAAACCAAACCTGATGCATTACTAAGGATAAAATTCATGTCTTGTATGTGCTCTTGATTGCCTAGTTAGGTACGGTTGAACCCTTTGATTCGATCAATGGTGAGTGTCTCTAATGTATATCTATCTGAATATAAAAGTGATTATGGTTGCTGATAGTAGAGAGAACTTATCTGATGGAACCTGTGATACATTTGAAATATTAACTGGGAAGGACCAATGCTTTTCGAACATTGGTTAGAAGAAAATCTAGAATCATAACAAGCACTAGCGAGCTAACTCATAAATTGAGTCAGTCTCAAACTTTAATAGGAAATACCATGGCAAATCATATTGAGTTTAAACCTTTTGAACCAAGCGATAGAGATGCTTGTCTTCAAATCTTTGATGAAAACTGTCCATTATACTTTGCGACTAATGAACGTGAAGATTACTCCGGCTTTTTGAATAGCTTCCCCGAAGGTTATGAAGTTTGTATGGTAAACAGTCATATCGTTGGTGCTTATGGTTTGGCTGTGGATGACCAGAAAAATTGTCATCTCAATTGGATTTTAATCTCTCCAGGTACCCAAGGGTCGGGTATCGGTAATGAATTTATGACTAGGGCGATTGCTCGTGCAAAGTGTCTAGGTTCAGAAGAAATTCAAATTTCAGCTAGCCATTTGTCGGCTCCTTTTTTTGCTAAGTACGGAGCATTAGAGGTGAATTACATATCTGATGGATGGGGTTTAGGAATGCATCGAGTGGATATGAGATTGAAACTGCCTTAAATGGTTTTGGTTTAAAGCCGGGAGCCACCGTAGTAATGGTTGAAAGTATTTACGTTTATTTGAAATGATGCCTGCTAAGTTTGATTAAATGTTTACAGTAAACTAGACGAATCGCTGTTTAAACTGGATTGAATTATAAGTACTCAAATTAAGGTGTGTTTCTTTGACGAAATGAATCATAAAAGATTGATGTTCTGCAAAAAACACACAGAATCAAACGTCATAATTTCTTAAATCGAGCTAGTGAATGGATAAATTAACTGCAGCAAAGGTGTTTGTTGATATTGCTCAATCAGGCAGTTTTACGGCGACGTCTGATAGGCTCGAAATGTCACGACCTATGGTAACTCGTTATGTTGAAGCGATGGAAAAATGGCTCAACGTGCGCTTATTACACCGAACTACTCGTAAGGTCACATTAACTAGTGCAGGAGTAGGTTGCTTGAAAGAAGTAGAGCTTTGGCTGGAACAAGCGGAAGCTCTACTCGAGTTGAGTGATAAAAGTGAAGAACTCTCTGGTAGTGTAAGAGTCGCGACAAGCATGTCATTTGGATTTTCACAGCTTGTTCCTGCACTGCAAGAGTTCATGTCCATACATCCCAAAGTTTATGTCGATATTGATTTACAGGACTCTGTTGCTGATTTAACCGAAAGGCAAATTGATCTGGCGATTCGTATTGCGTCTAACCCAGATCCATCTTTGATCGGTAAGCCAATTGCCTTGTGTAAATCGCAACTTGTTGCCTCTCCAACCTACTTAGCTACGAGAGATAAACTTGTTGAACCTAAACAACTTATTGAACATCGCTGCTTGGGGTATAAAAACTTTCAGCGGCATGTATGGCATTTAACACAGGGAGAACAGCAGCAATCCGTTGATGTTGAGTGCAAGCTAACAGCCAATGAAGCCACGGCTTTGCTTCACGCTGCGCTTTGCAATGGGGGCGTTGCCATCCAGCCCGATTACTTAGTGAATAAATATTTAAAGTCTGGTGAGTTAGAATCGGTTTTACCTGAATGGAAACCAGCGGAACTTACCGTGTATGCGCTTTATTCTTCTAGAAAACATTTATCACCTACTGTCAGAGCATTAATCGATTACTTACAACAATATTTCGAAGATAACCCACCGTAAGTGGTTTCTTGGGCTGGCATTTATATTTATCTGAAAATTCATTGTGTTAGTCGACCCTTTTATACTATCTATTAGGCAGAAATGATGCGGAAACAGCGAGTTACGCACATAATATGTAATAATGGCCGAATTGTTGACGTCAATACTTAGTCTCTGGTCACAAATGAAGCAACTTGGAAGTCATTGAACATAAATATATGGCATGATGGTTTGTTATCAATAAACACATTTGCTCAGCCAATGAATATCTTAGTATGCGATGATTCTATTATCGCTAGAAAGTCAATAATTAGGCATCTGGACATATCATCTCACCTTGAGATCTTTCAAGCTGAGAATGGGCAGCAGGCGCTTGAATTGCTCGCTGCTCACCCTATAGATCTGCTATTTCTCGATTTGACGATGCCTGTTTTAGATGGGTTTGGCGTATTAACTGCTTTGCCAGTCAATACCTACCCAACGAAAGTCGTTGTGGTTTCTGCTGATATTCAAAGCCAAGCGAAACAACGCTGCATAGACTTGGGAGCAATTGCGTTTTTAGATAAGCCCTTTGCACCAATGGAACTGGCAGTACTGTTAGATGATTACTTAGTCCCGTCATCAAAAGTTGAACCTGTTCAACGATCCCAACTTTCACAATTTGACATCATAGCCAACATCAAAGAAATGAGTAATGTTGCCCTTGGTACCAGTGCTTCTTTGATTTCTGAGCAAGTTGGTCAATTTATCGAGATGCCAATTCCCAACGTAGCTTCACTGCATCAATCAGAATTGAAAATGACAGTGCAAGATATTGTTGACCATTCTGAATATCGTGCAGTTTCTCAACGTTTTGTTGGGCACGGTATCAACGGTGAAGCGCTGGTTTGTTTGCATGGCGATGGGCTTAGTCAACTTGCGCAGGTTTATGGCGGTAGTGATCAAAATATCGCAAAGGATCAAAATTCAACGAGTGAAATAATTCTGGATTTAGCCAACCTGACTGTTTCTTCATTTCTTGTCTCTTTTAGTAAGCAGCTTGATATCTCTATATCTTTACGTCAGCCGATTATTTTAGAAAAAGAACAGCTTCAAGAATCTCTTGGGTGTAACCAATTTCTTTCTGGGTATGACAAAGACATTTTTACCATTGAATTTGTATATAAAAGTGAAGACATCGATCTCGCCTGTGATGTTATTTTTCTAATGCACAATGAATCATTGAACGCGATTGGCGACATTTTAGAGACGGTATTATGAATACGACAGATATAGGTGACTTGCATTGGGCAATGCAGATTATTGGTGGTCTCGATGCCGGACTGATAGTTATCGATCGTGATTATCAAGTATATGCTTGGAATTCTTTTATGCAGTCATATAGCGGAATAAAAGCCAATGAGATCATTGGTAAGCCGTTATTTGAGGTTGTGACAGATCTCCCTGAGGAATGGGTAAAAAGAAAAGTTGATACCGCTTTTAAGCTAAAGAGTCGTAGTTTTTCATGTTGGGAAGACCGACCTTACTTGTTTAAATTTAAAAATTTCAGCCCAATTTCAAATGGCTTAGAAGAGATGCATCAAAACGTGACCTTCTCTCCCCTTACTTCTGTGAATGGTGATGTTTCACACGTTAGTATTGTAGTGAATGACGTTACTGACATTGCAAAAAATAAAATTCATCTTGTTGATTCAAACCAAAAGCTATCTGATCTTAGCCGAACAGATGGCTTAACTAAGTTATTCAACCGTCGTTATTGGGAAAACTGTCTTCAACAAGAATTCAATAGGTGCCATGTATCTGGCATTGTCTCGTCTATTGTGATCTTTGATATTGACCATTTTAAACGTGTTAATGATACCTATGGGCATACAGTGGGTGATCAAGTGATACGTCATGTCGCCGATGAACTTCGAAGAGCATCGAGATCATCAGATATATGCGGTCGCTATGGCGGAGAAGAGTTTACCATCATCTTGCCTGGAACTTGTGCTGGGCAAGCTCTCTATTTCACAGAAAGGCTTCGGAAGCGAATAGAAAGCTCGATTGTTGAATACCAAGGGAGCTCCGTTCAGTACACGATAAGCTTGGGGATTTGTGAGGTGTCTAGCTCTCAAAGTAATCACTTGTCATGGTTAGAGCATGCAGATAAAGCGTTATATTTTTCTAAAGAAATGGGGCGAAATCGTTCGACAGTTTTTGACATTACCTTAATTGAGTAGTGAGTTTTTCTGGTTATAGCCTTAGCTTGCACTCTTGTGTTTGATGCACTTTTACTTACCACTTTTTACGTCAAACATTTAGATAGGCGCTATTTCTAGGCACTTACTAACCGAAGTCGAGCGTCAGTAATAACCTAGTTTCTTCGGATTTCATGGCTGGTGAACGATGGACCAGCCCTGAATGTTCGTTTCCAATCCAAAGCTCCCCTTTAAGAAGTGCTACATCACCGCAAGTCACCTGCTGAATATCGGATTCTTGTGTATAAAGACCTGAGATTGAATCCGGTTGTCCATTACTTCCATGTCCTAATTTTGAGCGATCTAGTACATGATTTGGCAGCCATTGCGTTGCAATTCCATGGTAAGTGGAAACTAATCGACAAGGTACTTTATCAACATGGAATCTAGGGCACATCGCACTATCTAGAGTTGCTAAACGTAGACCAGCTTGCTTAAGGTCGAAGAGGTAGCAGTACATATCAACGAGTTCTACCATGTTCTCCAGTAGCGCTTTAGGCGCGGTCCCGTTTGTCGCGTACTCGAGCTTTTCATACGCATTTTCAGGAGTGAGAGTTATGGATTTTCTAACACTAAGGTTCTGAGTGAGAAAGTGGCCGACTGCTTGAGCTAGTTCTTCGTCATTACTACGTCGCCAAATCGCAATGTTGATGTGCTCTTGGTAGATATCACTTAGAACTGTTGGGTGTTCCCCAGTGCTGAAACACGGCTCAATATTACTCTGTGGGGAGATGTTTGTGAGGGGCTGTTCAATCAAAGCGGTATTCATTGTGTCATTTCCTAAGTAGCAATCAGGTCGTCAAATCTCATACAACGGCTTTCGTTATGTAGAAAAATGGATTGGTTGTCGTGTGATGTTATAACATAACAGTTGTGGTTGTGCGAGATGAGAGGGCTTATAATTGTTAATCGCTAGTTAACGATTGATGTAATTCGTGGATGGTTAAAGACGAGGTGTAATGCTCTGAATGTGCTTATAGTGATGCTTGAACATTATTCAATATGCATTGGTCAGGTTATTGTCAGATCTAAATCTAAGAACCCACATCAAAATTTGGAGACTTGAATTTGTGTTACCATACGCCGCTTGGGGTTGAGCACAAAGTTTTATCATATCGCTTTATATGATGTGACTAGCCAATCAAGTTGTAATTGGATATGGAGTTGGTCCTTATATTCGATCTCTCGGATATGTGAACATCATAATTTATGAGTTTTAAATCAAAAAAGTACAGTATTGATTCTACTGATTATCAAGTCGGTCAAGATAACGTCAGCAAATGGGGTATGGATGTCCATAACACCGTTTTTGTGGCATCTGTCAGTTTATCTATTCTTTTCGTCATCACTCTTCTTGCGCTACCAACTGCTGATGCAAAAGCGGCGATTGATTCTATTAAAGGCGCTGTTTTATCGAACTTCGATTTCCTATTCATGTGGGGAGCTAACATCCTGCTAGTGTTCGCAATCATCCTGGCGTTTTCACCTTTAGGTAAAATTCGTTTAGGTGGTGAAGATGCGACGGCTGATTATTCCAAAGCATCATGGATTGCAATGCTTTTTGCCGCTGGTATGGGGATTGGGCTTATTTTCTGGGGTGTTGCAGAGCCAACTGCTTTCTTCACCAATTGGTTCGGAACACCATTGAATGCTGAACCTTATACAGAAGCCGGTCGTGAGTTAGCACTAGGCGCAACAGTTTTCCACTGGGGCTTACATGCATGGGCTATCTATGGGATGACAGCACTTTGCCTTGCATACTTTGTTTATAACAAAGGTTTACCGCTATCAATGCGTTCAGTATTTTATCCATTATTGGGTGATCGTGTTTGGGGTAAAACCGGCGATGTTATCGATGTACTGACAGTGTTAGTGACTCTGTTTGGTCTGGCTACATCATTGGGTTTAGGTGGTACACAAGCGGCAAGTGGGATTAGCCATGTTTTCGGCTTAGAGAATAACATCTATCTTCAGCAAGCTATTATCGTGTTGATCATGGGCTTAGCGATTGTTTCTGTTCTGCGTGGCATGGACGGAGGTGTTAAGTTCCTTAGTAACCTAAATATGGTTATTGCGTTTATATTCCTTGGTCTTATTGCTGTTTTGAATTTCACTACAGTGCTTGATTCTTTGGCTACAGCAGTCACGGGTTATGTGAAAAACATCGTAGCATTAAGTCAAACTTCTGGTCGTGAAGATACAACATGGCTACATGGTTGGACTGTGTTCTACTGGGCTTGGTGGGTTGCTTATGCACCATTTTTCGGTATGTTCGTTGCTCGTATTTCTAAAGGTCGTACTGTTCGTGAATTCTTGCTTTGTGTAATGATTATTCCAACATTAGTGACGACAGCTTGGATGTCTATCTTTGGTGGTGTAGCTATCGAACAAGTAATGGATAAAGTAGGTCAGCTTGGTATTGATCAGGGTATTACAGATGTGTCTCTAAGCTTGTTCTATATGCTAGATGCCTATCCGTTTGGCAGTATTTTATCTGTAATCGCCGTTGCATTAATCATTGTATTCTTTGTAACCACACTTGATTCGGGATCTATCGTAATTGATGGCATGACGGCTGGTGGTAAATTAGAAGTACCAGTGAAGCAGAAGGTGGTTTGGGCTGTTATTTCTGGTGCGATTGCAATGGTCATGTTGTGGATTGGTGGTACTCAATCTATTCAAGCGCTGCAATCTATTACCATTATAGCGGCTATGCCTTTCACTATTATTTTATTGCTGGGCAGTGTGAGTTTATTTAAAGGACTGCTGACGGAATTGGATAAAGTGCAAGTGTCTGCTAATGAATCACGTTAGTTACCTAAAGTAGTAGCCTGCACCTTATAATAAAACTCTCTGGTACATTGTGTCAGAGAGTTTTTTATTAAATAACATTCTAAAAACCACTAATTCAATTAAAGTAACCTTACTCTCCTGATAGCGTAGTTCGATACATTTTGATTACTAATTGATTAAATATTTCAATAGGTTATCGATTTTATCATGATGAATGGCATATAGCTGTCATTGATAAGAGTCAACATTTAAAGCAGTCGAATCACACGACTAATGGCATGCCAATTAGCTTGCTGTGCAAATACAGCACGAAGGTAATAGTTAATGCTATGCCAAGAATGATCGCAATGATGTCATTCATTTTACTTGGTTTAAGACTCGGTAGAGGGCGAGTTTCTCTTTTATTGAACGACACTCGTGCAATGATTGCCCAGATTAAAAAAGATCCAAAAAGTATCACGTCAGCCATCATGCCATTAACGAGTAAATGACTGAATGCCCATAATTTTACAGCGATAAGTTGAGGGTGTTTCGTTACTTGCTTTATTTTACCTGGTAAGTAAGGAACAACGAATAACACCATTACAGGAAGCATCAATAAATAGGTGAGATGCCTTACCCAGTATGGCAGTGTATAAAGCAGTACAGGCTCGAGTCTAAGTGATGCATAGCCTTTTGCAATAAACACAATTCCCACAAGAGATATGATTGAGTAGATCAACTTCCACCCAATCTTGTATTTTTCAACCATTCTGGTTCTGAAATCTTCATTAATGATAGATATTGAATGAACACCTAAAAATAACATTAAACCTGTAATAAAAATCACCATAAGATCTTTCCTCTATTCCTTTATATTGACGCTAGAATAACCACTTTCCTTGCATGTAAAGTTGCGCACAATCAAATTGTGCAAAATTAAAGGTAAATAATTTGTGACATCTTCGTTGACTGCCCTAGTGGTATTAATCGATTTTCTGTGTGGGTTTCAGGCTTAGATAGGCTTTATGACATGAATTGACTTTGTGCCGATGAACATATTCTTCCGTGTTGGACTATCTGGCTTTGTAAAAAATGAATATTACGTTTGCTTTTTACCCACTTCGCTCGGATTTCTATTGGCTTACCAATGTATATCGGGCTATGGAATCTAGAGGCTAAGCTAACGGTCATCGCGTGGATATCATGACTGAATAAGCAGTGCAGCATTGCACAGTCATGTAACGTGGTTACAATGCCTCCTTGCATAATCCCATCGTAGCCCTCCACTTTATCTGTTGGTACAATCTTCGCGAGGATCTCTCGTTCACCTATGATGTCAAAGTTTATAGGGCTGTGAGTAAAAAAATTGTGGCAGCATACTTGGCATTGTCGATGGTTATAGGGAGTAGAGATATTCATATTTGCCTTTACACAGTAGGAAATTGATATGGCTCGACCAAAAAAACATCGAGTGTTATGTACACGTGCTGCTTATTCTTGTTTCAAGCCTAATGGAATTCCTCGAGAGGAACTCCATCATGAAGACCTTCATTTAGAAGAGCTGGAAGCATTACGCTTGGCTGATGTTGAAGGGCTGAGTCAGCTTGAAGCCGCAATGCAAATGCAGGTGTCCCGCCAAACGTTCGGTAACATCATTAAACGTGCACGAGCTAAAGTAGCAACCTGCATTGTTCATGGTCATGCACTAGTGATTCAAGAGTCCTGATAGGGCTCTTTGATTTGGTAGAGTACTCGGCTGTGTTCCACACACATATCTACGCAATTGCATTCTTTCTTGATATCTAATTGAGCTAACCCGCCACAACTCCCTTTGATGGGGTGTCGTGAAAAAATGATACCTATCGACATCAACGTTATTACGGCGATAAAACTCAGGAGAGTGAATAAGAATGTCATTGGTAAACCCTTTTGATTACCCCTAGTTTATGCGGCTGCGATCTGGAAAGAGTGGAAGTGGTGGAAAGAGCTGAAGTCGGTCCTCTTTTGCTGCCGCAACGATGATTATTACGTGATTCTCGGCCGTACTCTGTGTCTCGAATTTCTGGCAGGTTCTTTAAGTCTAATGCGGTAATTAACGCTTTTGCAGGAGAGGCAAAGACTTTGACTTCCTTATCGAACAGGTGGCCTAGCATTTTTTTACCAATATGGCGGACAACAACAGCCTTTACATGATAAGTACCAATGATCGCCATCCATCGATTCTTTTTATTGCATGAGTTATCCGATTCGTTCCAAGGAATAATATGCCTGACCTGTTGTCGGTCATCCATAATGATGATTTGTGGTGAGCGAGAAAAATGGTTGCCAACGTGAAGGTTCTGAGAAGGGACCGCGTAGATCATGGTAGCTCCTAGCAAATGCGAATGAGGTGGTTATTGTAAGATTTGTTATTGGCATATGCTAATAACAAATATGCAACTATAGTTTTCGCAGGCTAGGGAATGTCGAGAACAGTCGTCGGGTGTAGACAAATATAAGGTGTGAATATCAGTCTTATTTTGTATTCATCTATAGTGCTTATTTACTGTTTTTAATCCACTTGTTTTAGTTCTGGGTAACTGGCGATACTCACAACTTACCTATTGTTCTAAATATAAACTTACCTATTGCTAACTTTATATTTAGAACAATAGGTAAGCCATTTTTAAGCGTTAGTTGACGTTCAAGCTGCTAAGGTTGAATGTTTTCAAAACGGACTTTTTGCGTTCCATCTTCTTGCACATCTATATCAATCACGTCACCTTGAAAATAATAAGGGGCAACGGGCATTTTGCTGTTTTTCGGTCTGGCGTAGTGTAAGGTTGCCGATTTTTTTTCAACTTGCTGTGAGTATAAGTAACCAATTAAGGCATGCTCAAATTGATGGTATCCATTGCCCCAATGGAAAGCTTTAGTTCGTTTGGGTTCAAGTCCAACCCCGCCGTACTTATGGTCAACCCATACATCATGGAAAGTTGGTAGGGTATATTGCAGCACTTCTTTCATCGAACCGTCAACGAGTGATACGGTCATAGCGGCTTGATCAAGCTCTGCCCATTCCCATGATGAACTCCACTGACTATAAGGTCGACTTTGCCAGCCTGTTATATCCTGATCTTTCCATTTTTCCTGAAGTTGTTCGTTAAAGTAGCCGGAGACGCTGGCAAAACTTTTCTGATATTGCGCTTGCTCGAGAGTATGTTTCATCCCCTTGAGACCGAAAGTCGACCATTCAGAATTCTTTAGGGTTTGCCCTGTTAAATACGTCATCCAGTACGCTTTGATAGTGTGCCCAAAATCATTATGATTGGCGTTTGGCATCATGGCGGCTTTATGGTGAATTGCTCCGTAAAAGCGTTGTTCGCTCTTGGAGTGATAATGCTCAACCATGGTTTGTGTTAGCCAGTTAAGGTCATTAAACCATTTTGACTTGATCGGCTCTTCTAGTAACGGTGCAATCAATAGCATGTAACCGTTAATTTGGTCTAATTGAGCGACCAGCTCTCGCTGTTTTGCACTGCCATCACTGCTGTCAGCCAGAACCCAAGCGAGACCAAGACCATCTTCCAGTCGATATTTTTCAAATATGAAAGCTTGCTGATCGATAAGTGCCTGCTCGACCTTTTTGTCTTGTGTTAGGTAGTAATACATAGCTAAGCCAACTAAAGCATAAGCTTGATCTTGCGATGTGCGTTGTTGCCAATCTAGCCCTGCTCTCCCTTTTTGGGTATAGCTAATGAAGCCACCATTCTTCTTGTCTTGTAGCTCATCAATTATGTAGTAGGCACCTTGTTTTGCTAGGTTTAAGGCTTTAGGGTCTCCGGTAAGGTGGTACAGAACACCATAAGCAAAAGTTTGCCGTGATTTCATTCGTGTGAAATCTTTTCCAAAATGTGGTGCAATCCAATCTCTTTTTAATTCAGGGCAGACATCTGAAACATTGAGCAGTGTGCCGTCATCACAGCGGAAAGTCGGGAAGTTACCGATTGGCTCACCTTGAGCACTCGGCATTACCCAATAGGGAGCGAGCCCTTTGGTTGTGTGATCTAGCCAGTCTTCACCTGAAGGAAGGTTGATGCTTGCAGATACGGTTAAGCTGACCGTACTTAGAATAGCAATTGTTTCTCGTAACATGATGTGCACTTAAGTAGTTGAATTTATTTGAATATAAACAATCATACTTACACATTATGGCGGGGTGATCACAGTCGTTTAAATGTTGAATGGTAAAGGTGGCTTGTTTGAAGTGAAGCAGGCTCAGAAAAAGTGGCACACTTATCAATTAATTAAGCCAGTGTGCCACTAATGCCATTGCGACTGAAACCATGTGGTTAAGCGGTTTTGGCTAGTACATAGTCAAGCGCACCTAGAATTGCTGCTACTTGAGCGTCATTACATTCTTCGTCTGTGACTTTAGCGCTGTCAGGGTAAACTTCAGTCGTAGTTCCATATTTACAGTTTGTCACACCACCACATAGTCCGAGTTTTTTCATTGGGTAGTTGATAACGCCATGTTGTGTTACGTCTGAACCGATGATTTTGCCTTCTTCATCCGCAGGGGCAATGTGCGTTACTTTTGCCACTGATTCAATGATAGCGGCTTGGAACTCCGGTTGCGGGTTTTCAGTATCGCCTACCGTGTAGAAGCCATCTGGAATCATCCCCTCAATGTACTCAATACCATCACGTGCCGCGAGAGCTGGTCTAAACTCGGTTTCATCAGAGTCCGTAGTTTCGTGAAGATCAATGTGTACTAAAACTTCTTGTGGCAAAGAAGCAACTAGATCGCGTAGGTTTGCGGATTCTTCTGCGGGTGTACCTTCATAGAAAGAACGGTTTGGATCTACCGCATTTGGGTTCCAGCGGTTAATCACTTCATAGCCCCATGGGCTAACACAAGGCGCGATGACAATATTAAAATACGGCGTGTATTTGTTCGCTTGAGTTTCTGCAAACTTAATTGCGCCGTGAACACCGCTGGTTTCATAACCATGTACGCCGCCAGTCACAAGAACGGTTGGTTTGTTGCTGTCCCAATTTTTACTTTTAATGGCAAATAGCGGAAAACGCTCGGTGTCATAGCTCAAGGCGCCATACTGTTCGATATCAAACTGCTCGGAGAGTGCTGAAATTTTTGGCACTACTTCTTTTTGATATTCACGTTTAATGGTGGTTTGTTCGTACCACTCTTTGCGTTCTTGTTCTTGCCATTTTTGACCAGGCTTACCGATTGGGTAGGTGTAGGTATCTTGCATTTCCTTGCCTCTATAGGATCACGTTGAAGGCAAGAGCATAGTCAGCTGTCGATTGTTAAGCAACTGTTATTGATGTCGTTGATTTATGAACCAACAAAATGGTAGGGAAACATATTAATTTATGTATTAGTTGGCTTTAATCTACTGTATCACTTTTAGATTTGGCCCTAGATCTGAAGGAGTTTTGGCGGAATAAACTGCATTTCTACCGTTGCTTTTCGCAGCATATAGAGCTTCATCAGCTCTTTGTATCAGCGAAGACCATTGCTCATCTTTATTTAATTGAGAAACACCAAAGCTAGCGGTCCAAGGAACAGTTTGATTCTGAGTAAATGAAAAACTGGCTATAGATTCGCGTATTTTATTCGCTACAATCATTGCATTTTCAGTATTCGTTTCAGGTAAAATAATTAAGAACTCATCACCACCGTAGCGAAACCCAAGATCTTGTTTTCGCAGTTTAGTTCTCAATATCTCCCCAATTCTTATTAATACTAGATCACCTATTTGATGACCTAAAGAATCATTTATTTCTTTAAAATGGTCAATGTCAGCAATGATAATAGACAATTCAGAGTGGTTTCGCTGCGCTCGAGAATACTCTCTTGGAATGATGTCTTCCATCGCTCTGCGGTTATAAAGCTGCGTTAGGCTATCTTTGATTGAAGAGCTATAAACGGTTGAGACTAACCTTGCATTAATAAGCCAAGTGAATGTAAACCCAACCACAATGATCAATACCACCATCATAAAGAAGGCGAGCTGGTGGATGTTTCCCGCGTGTAAGAAATTATTGATGTCTGACCCTGAAACGGTAATGCCTATACGTAAGGTCATAAAGAAAGCATTAAAGAAGAAAATACCTGCCAGTAGCCAGATAGCTAATGATAGGTCATCAGCTTTTCCTTTCAAGGTAATGTATGCGCTCATACTTGTGCAAATAACTACATGCAGGCTAATTATAACGATTCTCGTCGTCGTGGAAGTATCGAACAATGAGTAGTAAATAAGAGATATAGCAACCAGAGGTAAAAGAATGAAAGCTATTTTTGAGTATATGAAGGATGTGATTCGAAACTGACATAGACTATGCACAATCAAAGTGAAACCGAAAGCAATAAGAGTATTTGCTGCGACTTTTGATAACCAAATTGAGATGCTTGGACCAAAACTGAGTAAAGAGAAACCAATAGACAGCATCAAAATCGCTGTCGCTAAAGTGAATAAGCCTGGTATTGGCTCTTGGTTTTTTTGAAGAAGACTTAGCCCTATAAAATAAACGATGGATAACATTGCCGTGACAACGCACAACGTCCGAATGTCTAAATTTAATTCCATGTACACCCTCTCGATAAGATCGAATGAGCGCTTAGCTCTTATATCTGAAGCTTAGTCTACAACCCTTAATAAATCGAATGGCGCCCGAAATATTTGCATATTCTCGAATTAAAATGAGTGACTTAGCGGTTAATCGCTACTGGGGTATTGTTTGAATAGAATAGTTTGAGACTAAGGTTGAGGGTTTTAATGAAAGATGACGAAAGAACTATCTATAAAAAAGCTCTCTATATTTAATAGAGAGCTTTTAAAGTTCAGTGAGAAAGATGCTGAATTAAATAATTACTTAACTGTCCAAGCGATCGTTTCGCCAGCTCGAATCGGTACAACAATATCAGAACCGAAAGGCATCGTTTCTGCTACTTTCCACTCTTCTTTGACCAAGGTTACGGTATCTGAATTGCGAGGGATACCATAAAAATCCGGTCCATTATGACAAGCAAAGGCTTCTAGATTTTCTAGTTTACCTTCTTGTTCAAATACTTCTGCATAAAGTTCAACAGCTGCGTGTGCAGTATAAGAACCAGCACAGCCACAAGCTGCTTCTTTCATGCCTTTCGCGTGGGGCGCAGAATCCGTACCAAGGAAGAATTTCTTACTGCCACTTGTTGCCACAGCGATAAGAGCTTGCTGGTGGGTATTGCGCTTAAGAATTGGCAAGCAGTAGAAGTGAGGTTTAATGCCGCCTACTAGCATGTGGTTACGGTTATATAGTAAGTGGTGCGCCGTAATCGTTGCTGCAACGTTCTCATTTGCTTTTTGAACGAAGAAAGCCGCATCTGCTGTTGTAATGTGCTCTAAAACAATCTTCAGTTTAGGGAAGTCGTTAACAATAGGTGCTAGCACTGTGTCTAAAAACTCTTTCTCACGGTCAAAAATATCGACGTCATGTGACGTTACTTCGCCGTGTACAAGAAGCAACATACCGACTTCTTGCATCGTTTCTAGTACGTGATAAATATTCTTAGCTGATGTTACGCCAGAATCAGAGTTTGTCGTAGCGCCTGCCGGGTAAAGTTTAGCGGCAACAACGGCACCAGATTCTCTTGCTTTACGGATTTCTTCAGATGTCGTGTTATCTGTTAAGTAAAGTGCCATTAAAGGCTCAAACTGTTCACTTGGCTTTTCTGCCATGATGCGTTCACGGTAAGCTAAAGCCATTTCGGTATCGGTTACCGGTGGGATGGTGTTTGGCATGATTAACGCTCGACCATTGTAACGGCTGATATCGCGAACGGTATCTTTCAGTACATCACCATCGCGTAGATGAACGTGCCAGTCGTCAGGACGAGTAATCGTAATTTGTGTCATTGAAATGCTCCCACCAATTGAAGTGTTATGTAGTTGGAGCCTAAACGAACCAAAAACTGTGAAAGCAATCGCTTCCGTTTAGGCGACAGGATGATAGAGGAAAAGAGGTTTCATTTCACCCTATTTTTATTTCAATGATGGTTGAGGCTTTATTAATTACGGGCTAAATGAGATTAAAGAGTTGGAGTGATGTTTATCATTTAACAGTGCCCGTTGCTTACACGGGTCATTTTATCGAGTTGCCACCCATAATGCATGGATCATCCCTGGAACCCAGAAAAATAGCGTTAGTACAATGTTGATCAGTAAATCTTTACCTACGCCTTTTGCGAAGAATACACCCAGTGGGGGAAGAATGACGCAGAGAATGATAAGTACAAGTTTATTCATAATAATTCCTTTTTCATGATTGCTCTTCATGAGCATAAATTGCCGAAGTCGTATCTACAAGATTGCAGCCAACTGACTTGATGTAAAGTGATTTGTGAATATTCTCAATAGACATATTCACAAGGTTCTCACATTTTACGCATCAAAATATCGCTGAGTTTAACTATTAGTAACCTTTTGTTAGCATGCATATAAATAATAAACATTGGATTCGTTATGTCGCAGTCATCACTTTCTCAAATTAACATTTTCCCGGTTAAATCTGTCGGTGGAATCTCTCTTTCAACATCGTGGGTAGAAAAGCAAGGTTTGAGCTTTGATCGTCGTTTTATGTTAGCTCTAGCTGATGGGGCAATGGTAACGGCAAG
Organism: Vibrio gallaecicus; assembly: GCF_024347495.1. NCBI lineage: Bacteria > Pseudomonadati > Pseudomonadota > Gammaproteobacteria > Vibrionales > Vibrionaceae > Vibrio > Vibrio gallaecicus. Next base: position 87,069 of record NZ_AP025491.1, read on the forward strand.
AAAATACCCAGTGATGGTTAAAGTTCAATCGAGCTTATTGCATGATGGCATCATCTTTACTTTCCCTGGTTTAGAGCCATTAAGGGTTAAATACCAACAATTCAAAATGCAAGAAACACCAGCAATTGTTTGGAAAGATAACTTCACAGCTTATACGACAACTGACGATGCAGATGATTGGTTCAGCCAAGTATTAGGGCAAAGGGTTGAGCTGCTTTTCTCTGGTGAGCAATCGAATCGAGTGCGCGAAAAAATTGGTCATAATGTCAGCTTTGCAGACGGTTACCCATTATTGGTGATTAGCCAAGCTTCTTTGGATGAGCTTAATCGTCGTAGCCCTGAAGAGCACTCAATGGATCAGTTTCGTACTAACTTAGTTGTCTCTGGTGATGAACCATTTATTGAAGATAGCTGGAAGCGGATTCGTATTGGTGATGTTGAGTTTGAAGCGGTGAAGGCATGTGAACGCTGTATTTTGACCACTGTTGATGTTGAAACGGCTGAATTTAGACCAAGTAAAGAGCCTTTGAATACCATGTCGAGCTTTAGAGCGAACGAGCGTGGTGGCGTATTTTTTGGGCAGAACTTAGTGGCTAAAAATGAGGGTATGATCCGTGTCGGTGATCAAATAGAAGTACTTGAAACTAAAGAGAAAGAATTCTACGAAGATACATGGAAAGCCTCTTTGACTCTTACTTGCGTTGAACGCGAAGAAGTCGCAAGAGACTTTACAACCTTTTGGCTTGAACCTGCAAAGGGTGAAGTACCAAATTATCAGCCTGGTCAGCACCTTCCGATTGAAATGAATGTAAATGGTAGCATTGTTTCCCGCCGCTATACTCTATCTTCTAGCCCTTCACGCGCTGGTCGGCTGGCGATATCGGTTAAACGTGTTGATGATGGACAGGTTTCTAATTGGTTAAATGACCACTTCCAAGTGGGTGACTCATTGGTCGCCCAAAACCCTGATGGTGCTTTCTTCTTAGAAGACAACCCGACAAGACCGTTATTACTTCTTTCTGCAGGAAGTGGCATCACTCCTATGTTATCGATGTTACGTTACTTATCTGATCATAATCAGGTGAATGATGTGGTTTTCTACCATCAGTGTACGGAAGAGCAAGACATCCCATACAGAGAAGAGTTAGAGCAACTTGAAGCTAAACATAACGGTTTAAAAGTGATGATCTCGTTGACTCAACCTTCTGGAAAGTGGTCTGGTTTATCAGGACGCCTAAGTGTGTCGCATGTCGCTAAGGTTGAAACTGTACATCACAGGCAGGCATTTGTTTGTGGACCTGAAGGTTTCATGCAAGACGCTAAAAAACTACTGATTCAATTTGGCTTAAATCCGCAGCATTACCACCAAGAAGCATTTGGAGTCAATCAAGCATCAGACGAGCCTGTGGTAGCACTTCAATTGAGTGTAAATGGCTATTTATTCGATGGTGATAATCAATCTACTTTACTTGAACAAGCTGAAGCTGCAGGTGTTGCGATTGCTTCAAGCTGCCGGGCGGGTTTTTGTGGAGCTTGCAAAGTAACTCTGGAATCTGGTCAAGTACATCAACCTGACGTTCCCGCATTGCAAGAGCATGAACGAAATATGGGGCAAGTACTAGCATGCTGCTGTATCCCGAAAACCGATATTGAAGTTGTTGATTAAAGCGAATATTGAGACTGTGATAGACCTCGTAAGTGTTCGCTAGAATATGTTGTCAAAAAAGGGCAGATATCGTTGAGATACCTGCCCTTTGTAATTAGATTCATTTAGAAAAACGTAAGAACGAATTAATCGTAAATCGTCGGAATAGGCTGACGTTTGTGTTGAGTCGCTTTGTAAATAGCAACCAATCGCTCAGTTACGTATTCAGGGACTTCCTTCCCTTCCAAAAAGTCGTCAATCTGGTCGTAAGTGAGATCTAGTGCGTCTTCGTCCGCTTTTTGCGGGTCAAGCTCTTCTAAATCAGCCGTTGGAACCTTATGTACGAGTAACTCAGGGGCGCCCAGCGTAGCTGAAAGCTCACGAACTTGGCGTTTGTTCAAGCCGAATAACGGTGCGAGATCACAAGCACCATCGCCATGTTTTGTATAAAATCCAGTGATATTCTCTGCAGAATGGTCAGTACCAATTACTAAGCCGCCCACATAGCCAGCAATCTCGTATTGAGCAATCATACGTGCACGTGCTTTTACGTTGCCTTTAACAAAATCTAGCTTTGCAGTATCTGTTGGCAATAAGCCTGTACCTTCTAGGGCAACATGAGAAGCGGCATGCAAACCATCTACGCCTGCTTTAATATTGACTGATACTGAATGTGAAGGCTGAATAAATGATAGAGCCAATTGTGCTTCATCTTCATCTTTCTGTTCACCGTAAGGCAAGCGAACGGCAATGAACTGATAATCATTAGTTGCAGAAGCTTCATTTAAGCCATCAACCGCTAGTTGAGCAAGGCGACCACATGTTGTGGAATCTACGCCACCACTAATACCTAGGATTAAAGACTTACAACCTGATTGCTGTAATTTTGTTTTGATGAACTCAACTCGTCGGTTGATTTCGAAGTGTGGGTCGATAGACGGAAGCACACGCATTTCATCACGGATCAACTGTTCCATTCGTTTTCCTTTCCTGCAAGCAATTTAAAATTCTAGTGTTATCATACCTAAATCACTCGATTAAAAAACCTATTTGCGTAGGCTCTCATAGAGAAGAACAGGATCAACATGCTGAAAATAGCGGTATTCGGAAGTGCATTTAATCCACCTAGTTTAGGGCACAAAAATGTTATTGAGTCGCTTGCTCATTTTGACAAAATTCTACTGGTTCCAAGTATTGCCCATGCTTGGGGAAAGGAAATGTTAGATTTTGATATTCGGTGTCAGCTGGTGGAAGCTTTCATTCAAGACATCGAATTAAGTCACGTAGAGTTGTCAGATATCGAAAAATGCCTTCATACGCCCGGTGAAAGTGTCACGACCTATGCTGTACTTAACAAAATTAAAGAAAAATATTCAAATGCCGATATAACATTTGTAATTGGCCCTGATAACTTTTTTAAATTTTCGTCTTTTTATAAAGCTGAAGAGATAACAAAGACTTGGGCTGTGATGGCTTGCCCAGAGAAAGTTAATATTCGAAGTACAGATATCCGAAATGCTATTTCTAATGGAACAGATATCAAAGATCTGACTACTTCATCAGTTACAAAGATGTTGCAAGACGGTGAGCTGTATAAGATAATTCAAGCCCTATAATCCAGAGGTCTGATGACTATGCTAAAAAGAACAACAACAGCATTGCTTTTAATTGTGAGCTGTATGCACGCAAATGCTAGCTGTAATCTTTTTAGTGATGAGTCTGTGATGCTAAATCAAGATGAAGCACTAGGCTGCCAAGAATTTACAGACAGCTGGGATTATGTCGAACAGCAAGTCATTAGTTTAGGCGGTTTGTTGGATGAAGATACTGAGTCGACCGACGATTATTGGAGTGACTGGGCTCTGAAATCGAAAGACGCCCCAATTCTTACTCAGAACATTTCATCAAACTATTTTGGCTTGGGCATGTGGTTGCCAGAAGATCTTGAAGAAACTAAAAATGATATGACCACTCAAGAATGGCTTTTAAATCATGGCTTACAATTAAGTGTGGGTTTTGGAGATAAGGTCAATGGTCAACCTAGGTTACGTTTTGACTATCGTTGGCATGATGAACGTGATGCCAACATGATGATGCAAGTAGAACTTCCGTTCTAAAGAACGCTCAGTGAAAAGCAATCATTAAAAAAGCCGTTTGAATCGATTTCAAACGGCTTTTTTAATGATTGCTAATTCGCTTTTCTTCCCAAGGAAGCTTATAGCTCGTGTCCAAATACTAATACTGAAAGCAGGTCGAATTCTTCAGATTTTCCAGCAAAAAGATCGTCGATCACCTTTGGTTTTTTCTGACCTGATTGCATGCGCTTTTTAGCTTCACGCATCATCATTACTAGAGTCTGTTCTTGATTCAATGTCGGCTCTTCTGAGCTCCACATATTGACTTTTTCAGTCAATGAACTTGAAGCCAGTATTGGTTTAAAGGCAAGGCTTTCTTGTTTAAAAACAGACAATAGATTTTTTTGATGCTCTTCTGAGAGTTTATCCGACGACAGTTTATCAAGTACGGCTTTAGATAGTGCCGTATGTTCGATATAACCAGCTTGTTGTGGGAATGCATCACTTAAGCGAACAGAAAAATCGACTTGCTCAATTTCAGTATTTGGGAAATACGTTAAAGAGGTCAAACAATCAAAAGGAATCCAGATACTTTGGTTCTTTTCGACTGCGTATTCTTGCTTGCCCAGTTTCACTAAAACCAATCCACTACGAACAGATACTAGGCTGTGTTTAAGTACTTTTTTTCTAGGTGTAATGACCAAGTGAGAAAAGTGAGCCGAGATATGCTCGATAGCAAAGTTCATAGATAGTACCTTAGTTTTTGGGCGCTAAGATTACCGCTATTCATCAAAAATGCCAACACTGACCGTTTATTTTCTTTATTTCTGGTCTGACCTTGCTCAAAGTATGGCTTATGTTGCTGCGAGAAGTGCCAACAATGCGTAGAATGAGCCAGCTTTTTATTATATGTAGTGAAAAATGACCGACACAACTGATCCATACTTTGATATTCGTCCTTACAATGATGACGAGATTCCTGCGGCAATTGACCGTTTAATTAATGACGAAGAATTTATCAACGCCATTCTGCACTATCGTTTCTCTAACCATGCAAATTGGTTTAAGGCTTTAATGAGTCCAATTCTACGTGTGTACTTGAAAATGAAATGGAGCAAGTTCAAAAGTGTTGAAGCCATTCAAATTGAAGTGAAGAAGTACCTGCGTGACACATTGGCAGATACCACTGATGGCGTGTCTTATTCTGGCTTAGAGGTATTAGATTCAAACCAAGCGTACTTATTTGTTTCTAACCACCGTGATATCGCGATGGATCCTGCCTTGGTTAACTATGCATTGCATCAGCAAGGGCACAATACATGTCGTATTGCGATTGGTGATAATCTGCTTAAAAAGCCTTGTGCGACAGAATTGATGAGATTGAACAAAAGCTTCATTGTTAAGCGTTCATTGAAAGGCCCAAGAGAAATGATGAAAGCTTTGGGTCAGCTATCTTCATACATCAAATACTCTCTTGAAACGGGCAATTCGATTTGGATTGCACAGAAGGAAGGGCGAGCAAAGGATGGTAATGATTTTACTGATCCAGCTATATTAAAGATGTTCCATGTAGAAGGTCGTAAACAAAAAGTTCCATTTTCAGAGTATGCAAAATCTTTAAAAATAGTGCCTGTTTCTATCTCTTATGAGAATGACCCTTGTGATACTGCTAAGGCGCTAGAGCTATATGAAAAAGATATCCATGGTACTTATGAAAAAGGTGAATTTGAAGATATTGAAAGTATCATTCAGGGCATCATAGGAAAGAAAGGTCGTGTGCACGTTAGTTTTGGTGATGTAATTTCCCAAGATTTCGAAACGCCAGATGCTTTAGCTGAAGAAATAGATCGCCAGATACATAATAACTATAAGTTGTTCCCGATAAACTTGTTAGCGGCGAAAAAGGGCGATGATTCAATTACTGATAAAGTGCAAAGTGACTTTGAAGCTAAGTTATCAGCGATTCCGCTTGGAGCCCATCAATACTTAATCGACAGCTACGCTAATCCAGTTAAAAATATTGGTTAATTGGTTAATTGGTTAATTGGTTAATTGGTTAATTGGTTAAATATCTAAAAGGAGCTCGTTGAGCTCCTTTTTTGATGCGAATAAATATGACGTATGACTTATCGGGCAACGGCACCACCTAGGGTTAAGTTGGTTGGCCATTTAGAGATAATATTCCCACCTAAATAGATATTTCCTTTTACCGTCATTGTGTCAGGAAACTCTTTAATTGCAGACCCGCCAAGATAAAGGTCGCCATCAATGATGATACCCTCAGGCAAATTGGTTAAGGGGGTACGTATAACGCTTAAATCCCCTTTTACTCTTAAGCGGTTTGGTAATTTTTGGAGGAGCGTATCAGTAAGGTTTAAGTAACCACCGACTTTTACACCCTTTGGCCAATTTTTAATTTGAGTCCCGAGTAAATTGGCATAGCCTTGAATTGATGTCCCTGCATAAACTTTATTTAGTAAGCTATTTGAAGCATCTAAACTTCCTTTAACCTCTAAGCCTTTTGGTAACCTTTTAATCGATGTCTTTTCTATATTGAGATTCCCTTTGACTACTAAATCAGAAGGCAGCTCAGTGTAAGGCTTATTGCGCAGGTACAAATTCCCGTAATTATCCAGGTGATTGAGTATCTGGTAATTATCCAGTGGCTCAGCATAAACTGGGGAAGTTATGAAAAAGCTACTCAATAGGAGTGTTAAAAATGGGCGCATAGTCTGTTTATTTTGTTGAGTGACATTTACACTATAACGATAAATACACGCATCGGTTAAGTATAAATTTAAGGGAGCCTATGACGTTTGAACCTCATCAACTTAAAAAAGTAACGCTCAGTTTCGCGACTTTAATCCTATTCGGTGGTTATACGTCTGCAGAGGCGTTAGCGAATAGAGTGATAGCAACACCTGGTAAAGCGGCGGTTGTGGTCTCTCAACCTAATACGAATCAGCGTTTATGTTATTACGATGATAAGTCCTATAGCATCGGAGCTGTGCTTGAGGTGTCAGGAGTGCTTATTGAGTGTAAAGTTGAAAAAGAGTTTGAGTTAAACGGAACATTACAATGGGTTCAATTAAAGAAAAAAGACAAGTAACCAGTACTTGTCTTTATGTTTATTAAAATGAAAACCAATTCAATTATCGAGAAAGAGAACGTGTTTTCAATTCAAAAATTAATTTTTCAGCGCTTACTTCAAATTGAAACTGAGCTGTCAGCTCTTTAGTCTCTTCTGTTAGTTCAGAAACCGTGTATTCAACTTTTTCAGAAACTTGTTTTGCTAGATCGAGATACTTAGCAAATTCGCTTTCAATTAGCGCTTTGGACTCACCAAAGATAGTAACTGTTGCAACGTCATCGCCTTCTCTAATCATAAAGCCAATTTCACCAGCACAACCGCATGCTTCACATACATCGTTGTTGTTTTCAGCATCGTGACTCATAAATAATCCTCTTACAAAAGTTACGGTTATTCTATCTAGCAATTTGAACTGTATCTACAAAAATTAAATTTCTTTGAACCAAATACCATTGGTATGCTATGTTGTTTGTTAAGGGATCGAATGAATATGCACGTTTAAAATGGCGAAAATTAGTGTGATCTAGGTCATATTTCGTTGAGAATCAATGTCATATGTGTGTCAGGATGTCATTCAGTTAGTTGCGTTACGAATGATTTTATAAGACTATCTATTGCTTAATAGTTATTTATACAATGAATCTATTGATCAGTATTTCATATTCTAAGAGGTTATTTAAAATTATCCTCTGAGAGAGTTATGGTAAGCATTAATGCCAACTAGGTAAAGTGCACAAAGATGCACTGCTGTAAATTTGGCAGTACAGAATGCTTATTAGGTTTTTAGCATCGAATACTTGCGAAAAAGCCCCTTACTTACATAATACTGATAACGATTTTCATTCTGACTTCATTTGATAAGTTAGATGGATTTACAGAGAGAAGAGCCTGAAATATGCCAAAGCGTAGTAAAGAAGATACTGAGATCACTATTCAGAAGATCATGGATGCCGTTGTAGACCAATTGCTTAGACTGGGTTACGACAAAATGTCATACACGACATTAAGTCAACAAACGGGCGTTTCTCGTACAGGTATCAGCCACCACTTCCCAAAGAAAACGGATTTTACGGCAGCCCTAGATGGTCGTATTTTCAAAATGTTCATGGAACATATTGATTTTGAAAATGGTCTAGAAGAGTTTTCAGCAAGTTGGGTTAAAGCACTAGAAGATGCAGAATTCCTTGCAATTTTACGTCTGCTATTCCACCACATTGTAACTGCAGAAAATGCTCATGAGTTTGCCGCGAACGGTATTGATCGTTTATACAAACTTACTGAAAGTCAGTTTGGTGATACAAGCGGAAAAGAATTAGAATGGTTGATTGGTAAATCAATTATTCGTATGAGCAAATAAACGATTTGCTTAAACAAAAAAGCTCCTATCTAGGAGCTTTTTTTGTAAGTATTGCATTGAGAAATTTCTGTTCAATTTACCAATTTACTTAGACTCTATTATTGAGGGAGATTCGTTTGAACTCGATAATACTAAATTACTTACTTTCCTAAAACTCAATGGGCAGGGTGAACTTGTGGAAAGTCCATTGTCGGGTGCTTTTCAACTAAGCTTGAATACCCATAAACTTCTTCAATCATCTGTGGTTTAAGGGCTTCCCAGGGGCTTCCATCGCAAACTAATTCTCCATCCTTAAGCACGACGAGTCTATCTGAATACTGAGCGGCTAAGTTAAGGTCATGCAGTACAACAATCACAGCCGCTCCTTTTGTATCAGCTAAGTCTCTCGCAATTTTTAAGGTGTTATGTTGATGAGCTAAATCGAGGGCAGAAGTCGGTTCATCCAGCATTAATATACACTGCTCATCAGCATGATGAAGTTGAGTGAGCACTCTTGCTAAATGAACTCTCTGTTTCTCTCCTCCAGAAAGTGAAGGGTAAAGCCTGCTGCTTAAGTGAGATACGTCTGCTGTTCCCATTTTTTGCTTTGAAATTTCATTTAGTTCTTTGTTTGATGTACCTAAAGGAATACCGCCCAGTTCAACGACCTCATGAACAAGGAAAGGGAAAGTCAGGGTACTATTTTGTGGCAGCATCGCGAGGTGCTTAGCTAAGCGCTGTGGAGACCATTTCGTCATGCTGTGACCAAAATATTCAATATCTGCATTACTGGATAACTCTCGGCATAATGCTTTTAGAAGCGTACTTTTTCCAGCTCCATTTGGACCTAATAACGTGGTGACTTGACCTGCATGGATATCAATAGAGATATTATCGAGAATAGTTTTACTACCAAACTTTATACTCATGTTTTTTGCACTTAGAGCGGGTTCCGGCATTATAAAATTCTCCCTTTTTGTTGGAATAGAAGGTAGAGGAAGAAAGGCGCACCAATGATTGCAGTAACAATACCAACCGGGAGCTCTGCTGGAGCAAGAACAACACGAGAAAACATATCAGCAACAGTTAAGAGAAGGGCACCTAATATGGCTGATAAAGGAAGTAAAGTCCGGTGATCTGGTCCTGCTAGCATGCGGCTCAAATGTGGAATGACTAGCCCAATAAAACCTATCATGCCCGAAAGGCTTACAGTGATGCCTACTCCAGCGGCTGTTAGTAAAATAAGCTGGCGTTTCAGCTTTTGAACTGGGATACCTAAATGTTGAGCTTCAGACTCACCAAGAAGAAGTGCATTTAAAGACATAGCATGTCGATAAAATAAGGAAAACAATCCAAGCAGTGTGATTGCGGCTAAAGTAATGCCAGACCATTTTGCTCCAGCTAGTGACCCCATTGACCATAGTGAAAGATCACGTAGCATTTGGTCATCAGCAATGAAATTCAAAAAGCCTATCCCAGCCCCAGATAAAGCACTTATTGCAACACCTGCAAGTAGCATTATGGTGACTGATGTGCCGAATTTACTTGTTCCCAGTTTATAGACCAGCATGGTGGTGAGCGCACCGCCAAGAAAAGCAAATACAGGTACTGCCGCAAAATTCATAAAGCTTGGGTATTGCATTGAGACTTGCGAGAAAAGAACGATAGCTAAAGCAGCACCTAAAGCAGCCCCGGCTGAAACACCAATGATCCCAGGCTCTGCGAGCGGGTTCCTAAATAACCCCTGCATAACTGCACCACATAGAGCCAGAATAGCGCCAATCAACATACAAAGAATTGTTCTTGGAAGACGGATTTCTTGAATAACTAAGTTGATGTGTGGTGCCAAATCATTACTTGGATTAAATAGGCTTAATGCACTGTCAGCAATGGTGATATTCATCGGACCAACAGTAATTGATGACAATGCAATAAAACTCAATGCTGATATTAAAATCAGCATTGATGTTTTAAGTGGAATCTTTCTCAGTAACATGGTGTGACCTTAAGGGTAAATCAGAGCATTAAGGCGTTTTGCTTCTGAAAGGCTGCGTAACCCTAGCCCCCCAACTAAAGCGCTGCCATCTACTGTAATAATCTGTTTGTTCATACCAGCGGGAGTGGCGGCAAGCATAGGAAGTGATTTGAGAATAGCGTCTGCTCCCCCCATTTTTTTGTAGCTGCGACCACTCACTAGAATCACATCAGGCTGCATCTCAACCATAGATTCCATCGACAATGGTTTGAAAGACGTTAATGTTGAAGCAGGGTTGATACCGCCAGCAAGTTCAATGATGGCATTAGGCGTTGTCTCTTTACCTGCCACATTTGCCGGGCGACCTTCATGCAATAGTAAAAATAGAACCGTTTTTGCATCTTTTTTAGTCACTTGGTTGCTTTCTAATGCGTTAACTTGTTCCGCAACATTCTTCTTCACGGCTTGGGCTTTATTTTGGCTGCCCGTTAAGTTGGCAATTTGATCAATTCGGTCGAGTAAGCCGTCGATACTTGCTTCAGTATTGACAATTTGAACGTCAACATTCGCTGATTTCAACTGAGATACGGCTGAATCAGGCCCCATTTCATCTGAGCCAATAATAACGGTAGGCTGTAAGGCGATTAGCCCTTCAGCAGACAGCTGGCGGTGGTAACCGATCTTAGGGAGTGCGTTAGATTCAGGGAAGCGGCTTGTTACATCGACTGCAACTAGTTTGTCTGTCGCATCAAGTGCAATCACTAGCTCTGTTACTGCGCTGCCAGCGCTAATGATTCTTTGATTGGCTAAATCGTTTGCAGATACTGTATTGACCGCACCAAAAAGACCGGCGGTAATGGCTAGAGTTTGAAGAGTAGATTTAAATAGCGTTGCTTTGTTCATAGTTAATATCATCTAATTGAGTCACATAAAAATGTGAGGCGTTAGTTATTCTCAGTGAGTAGTTGAGTGGCGGCAATGCCATTTTCTTGGAGGAAAGACAACAACTTCACAAGGTTTTGCACATCGGCAGTTTTATCTGCGGCAATGACAATAGGCTGCTTACTGTTTGATGTTGTGACTTCAATAAGCGCTAGTTTGAAGTTTTCCCAATCAATGTATTCTTTTCCATCAATTGCCCAGTAAGGTTCTTGATCTAAAATATTAATGGTTAAGGATTTTTTATCGACTTCTGACACACTAGTGGTGTCTGTGCTAGGTAAATCGACTTCAAGCGACTCTAATTTCACAGAGGCTGTTAGCAGCAGAAACACCATTACGATAAATATGATGTCTAATAATGGCGTTAAGTCGGGCATTAAACCTGAGGGTGATTGAGTTTGAGATACCTTGATCATGAGTAGCTCGCACTTGAGGTGTTATCTACATCAGGAGAAGAGTTAGGCTTAGCCGCACCTGATGAGTTTTGGCGATTATTAGAGTTACCGTTAGAGCGGTTATATGAATTGATTTCTAGAGTTTGTGGCTGTTGAATTGTCATGCCTTCAAGCCAAACATTAACGTAGTTCAGAGTATGCTCTAGCTTTGCGACAACTCTATCAGCCCAAAGCCCAAGTAACTGCGCACCAGCGATGGCAGGAAGTGCAATCATTAACCCAGCAGCTGTTGTTCTCATTGCGAGCCCTAAGCCATCAGCGAGATCATTTGGAGTAATGCTGCCAGTTGAAGCCGCCACACCTTTAAACATTTCAATGAGCCCAAGAACTGTACCTAATAAGCCTATTAGTGGGCTTAGTACACCAATTAAACCAAGTAACCTTAAGCCCGCATGAAGCTGGTGGCGTTTTTCTTGTAACCAAATACCAGCGGCATCTTCACGTAGATTTTTAGAAAATGAGTGGTGGGCAAGTAACATTGCCACGCCCTTGTAGAGGAGTGGGCGTTTAGGAGAAAGTGTTTGGGCTAATTGCTCAAGATCTTTACTGTTTGTCGGTGAAATATTATTTAATTCTTTACGTATAGCGCTTCTACCAACACCAATGCTGAGCACAACTTGAAAGATACGCTCGGCGATGATCATTGCCGTTAATGCAGAGCAGATAAGAAGTGGCCAAGTCATTAAGCCAAGCTGATCTTGTAAATAATTAATTTGTTGCATGATTAATCCAATCTAAAACGAACAGGTATTTGTACACGGTGAGCAATGGCTCTTCCGTTTACTGTATGAGGTGAAAATTTCCATTGTTTAACAGCATCTAAAGCTGCCTTGTCGAGCATGAGTGCTCCTGAGGAGCTGACTAATGCCTGTTTAATCTGTTTGCCGTCTGCATCTATCCATATCTCATAAGTTGCGACACCTTGAACACCACGTCTTCTTGCCTTACGAGGGTATTTCGGAGGTGTTGGTCGAGAAGAAAATGCCGGTTTTTTTATCAACGTTGGCTCTTGAGTTGATACTCCCCTATTTGCAATCACTTCTTTTGCTTCTTGCTGTGGGGTGTCACTGACGGTTTTTTCTGTTTCTTTCTTTTCTACTTTTTTCTCAATCTTTTTTTTCTGAGTGATTTTCTTTTCAGTAACAGGTTTTTGGGTTGTCTTTTTAGCTACAGGTTGAGTTTTCTTAGGCTGTTTTGATTCAGGCTTCGGTTTTTTCTTAACCACTTCTTTGCGCGGTGAAGTTTTATCAATTTTCTTTTGTGCTACGGGTTCTGGTTTAACAACCTTGGGAAGCTGTGGTTCTGGTGGTATTGGTGTTGGCTCTGAAAATTCAGGGGTCTGTTCGGGTTGCGTTTCAGCCGTTTCAGATACTGGGTCACTGATAGGTTCTGCTTGAGGAGAAGGTTTAGCGGAAGTAGAAGGCACAAAATTAATTGAGACTGTTGTCGAATTTGTACCAGCTGGCATAGCAAATAATTTGCTTTCTTGAGCCACAAATAAAATGGCTACATGGATAGCTAATGAAGCACTACCTGCAATGACATACCTAGGTATATTCACACTGAACCCTTAAGACCTAACTAAAACAGGCTGAGATTATCACTCACAATGCAAATAAGATCAATTATCAATTGCATTATCATTTGCGTCTATTTATGATTTACTCAGATTTTAGCGAACAGTCTTCCAGACTTTGTTCGATAAGCGTTTAGAGAGATTATATGAGTCTTGATATTTATAAATTTGACGAATCTATCGTTGGTGTTTCTAGCCCTGATCCACTTAGGTTTGCCTTTGCGAAAAAGCATTCAGCACACGCAGGTGGTGCAGCTATTCCAGTAATGCCCGATCAGCAGCCTCTGATTTTCAATGAGTTGCTTCAGTCTGAAGGGAAGAAAACTGATAAACGATGTTTATACGTGCATGTCCCTTTCTGCCGTGTTCGCTGCACATTCTGTAACTTCTTCCAAAATGCAGCCAGTCGAAAGCTGGTAGATGAGTATTTCGAAGCATTGATGAAAGAGTTAAAGATGAAAGCGCAAACACCTTGGGCGCAATCAGGCACTTTCCATGCTGTGTATATTGGAGGCGGCACGCCAACGGATTTATCAGCCAAGCAAATCGAGATTTTAGGCAAGGCTATTCATGACTTATTTCCATTAGCTACAGACGCTGAAATCACTTTAGAAGGACGTATAAATCGCTTCAGTGATGAAATGTTTGAACGATCTTTAGCTGGTGGATTCAACCGCTTCTCATTTGGAATTCAAAGCTTTAATACTCAAGTTAGACGAAGTGCAAAACGTCTGGATGACCGAGAAATTGTACTCGACCGTATCAGTAGCCTTAGCCAAACCCAGCAAGCACCGATTATTTTGGATCTTCTATATGGGCTTCCTCATCAAACACTGGATGTGTTCAACCAAGACTTAGAAGACTTCATGTCAACTGGAGCGCATGGTATCGATCTCTATCAGCTTATTATTGGTGGTAGTGCTCCTATGCTTAATTTAGTTGAAAAAGGAAAAATCCCACCTCCAGCAACAACGCCAGAGAAAGCCAGTATGTATCAAGCGGGCGTTGAGTTTATGAATAAACACCACGTTAAGCAGCTAAGTGTTAATCATTGGGCTCGAGATAACCGAGAGCGTAGTTTATACAATAGCTTAGCCAAAACTTATGCTGAAGTTATGCCTGTTGGTTGTGGTGCTGGTGGCAATATTGGTGGGTACGGCTTTATGCAGCATCGCTCATTAGACAAATACATGGAGCTAATGAATAAAGGTGAACATCCCCTCGCCATGATGATGCGTCAAAGTGATTTTGAATCACTGTTTTCATCACTAAAAGCAGGTTTTGATTCTGGGGTTATACGTCGTAGTACGCTGCCGGAATTTGAAGGGAAAGACAGCTTTGATTATTTAAAGCCTCTGTTTCATTTGTGGGAAGAAAACGGCTTAGTTGAGTTGTCTGATGATTACCTTGTTCTCACATTAGCAGGCAGTTTCTGGTCAGTAAGCTTGGCTCAAGCCGCTATTCATATCTTGAATTCAGAGAGCTCATCTCAAGAAAAACTACAGCATAAACATGCAGCTAACGGACATTAATACATGACAAATTTCACAGAAACTAAAATTGAAGAATCAAATACAGCTACGTCTACTCAGCACATGACTCTTGTTCAGCGTGTTGCCGAAGTTTTAGAGCAAGATCCTAAACTGCTACCTGCCGCGATTGCGAGTCAACTTGAAGTAACAGAAGTTGAAGTAGTGTGTGCATTGCCTAAAGAAATGGTCGCTATCCTTGATGGTGAGCAAGCGCAAAGCGTACTTGAAGGGCTTGTCGGCTGGGGACCCGTTACCACAATTATGCATTCATTTGGTTCTATCTTTGAAGTTAAAGCCCCATTCCCTAAAGGAAAAGAAGCTCGAGGCTACTACAACTTAATGGGTAAAGAAGGTGAACTTCATGGTCACCTAAAGTTAGATAACGTAAAAAAAGTAGCTTTGGTGAGTAAGCCGTTTATGGGGCGTGAAAGTCACTACTTTGGCTTTTTCAGTGAGTCCGGCGATAACATCTTTAAGATCTACTTAGGGCGAAATGAGAAGCGAGAATTGATTGCTGATCAAGTTGAACGCTTTAAAGCGATGCAAGCTCAATATCAATAGAATCGGCTAAGCCCTAATTAAAAGTTACAAAAATAATAATTAAATATCATAAAGTTAAACTCAAATAGGAATAAAAAATGGAACAGCAAGTAAAACAAGAGCGCCTTCAAGGTCGACTCGGTCCGGAAATTAAAGAATTTCGTCAAGAACGTCGTACTATTCAACTCGCAACCGTTGATGAAGAAGGTCGCCCAAATGTTAGCTATGCGCCATTTGTTCAAAACCAAGAAGGCTACTTTGTACTGATTTCTAAAATTGCTCGTCATGCACGTAACCTTGAAGCTAATCCTCAAGTTTCATTAATGATGATTGAAGATGAAGAAAATGCGAAACAGCTCTTTGCTCGTAAGCGTTTAACGTTCGATGCAGTGGCTAATGTAGTTGAGCGCGACTCTGAACTTTGGTCGCAAGTTGTCGCTCAGTTAGGTGAGCGTTTTGGGGAGATTATCGACGGTCTAAGCCAGCTTGAAGATTTTGTTCTCTTTAATCTAAAAGCTGAAAATGGTTTATTTGTGAAAGGCTTTGGTCAAGCTTACCAAGTGTCAGGTGATGATTTAGTTGATTTTGTTCACCTGCAAGAAGGTCATAAAAAAGTATCTAATGAATAGTGTTAGCTGATTCGTTTAGCTAGTTTTTTAATAAACTTAAAGCCTTCAATATTGAAGGCTTTTTGCTATATTACGCATCTACGATTTAATAAGATTTACTCATTAATTAAGGCAGTTATATGAAACCTGTAAGTCGCGATTGGGATGAGTTTTGTTATCCATTCATTTATGAAGACAGTCCTATCTGTGACTTTGAAATCTTATCAGATGAACTATGCTGTCGGGTTGGACTAGTGCTAACGATGTCTTTGGAGGAAAAGGTTCGAGATGTGTTAGAGCGCTTGCAACCAAATATCTATCATTTGAATGGTTCGGTGAGAGGCAAGCTTGCGATTACAGAGTCAGATTTAGTAGAACTTAAAGCCGACTATCATTCTATAAGAGACCAATTAGAAGGTGGGTTTAAAGGCTTTGTGTTGCCCGGTGGACATGAAGTATCAAGCGAATTACATTTAGCACGCTGCCAAGCTAAAAAAGTGGTACGTGCACTAGTGATGATTGAACATTCAGGTAAGAAGTCACCTGCGCCGATCCTATTTAAATATTCGAACTTAATTGCGAATACACTTTATGCTTTGGCATCCCTCACTAACCACTTACACCAAGTTAAAGAGGTGGAGTTTGTGAGTAAAAGTTACTCTATGCCTAAGAAATAGGTGAAATATAAACAAAAAGCGGCACCCAATTAGGTACCGTTTGGTTTTGATTATTTGCATTGAGGCGTTATAGGGTAGACATTCCTGTAAAAACTCAGTGCGCTGCGGATGAGCTTTCTAAGCTTTTTGCACCTCTTAACATCGCTTCAACTAACTCACCTGCATTAAACTTCTCTAACGCTTCATGAGCACCAACCTGTTGAGCTCTGTCTACACATATTTCACTTGAAAGAGAGGTATGTAAAATACGGTACGACTGGTTTAGTGCCGGATCATTTTGAACTTCAAATGCCAGTTCATAGCCATCTAAACCTGGCATTTCAATATCGCTCACGAGTAACTCAATTGGAGTATTGTGCGCAGCTTCTTGCCTCATTAACTCAATTGCATCTAGACCGTTATTACAAATCTTATACGGTATGTTGATACTGTCTAAGGCATCACTAAGTTGTTTACGAGCAATAGAAGAATCATCGACTAATAAGATATTCAGAGCTTTTAATCGTTCACGCTCAACATCCGTTAACATTGGGATTTGGGCGGCTTCGTACTCGGGATAGATTTTAGAAAGTAAAAGCTCAACGTCGAGCATTTGGACAATATTGTCTTGGTAGCGAGTGATTCCTGTGACAAAAACATTCGACCCAACCGTAGTCGGTGGGGACTCAATGCTTTTCCAGTCACATTCAATGATTTTATCAATAGAACGTACTAAGAAAGCGACTACCGTTCTTAAACAGTCAGTGACGATCAAAAAACAGCTGTTGTATTCTGCCGGTGTGATGGCTCTAAAACCAATAGCGGCAGACATGTCTATGACGGGTACAGTTAACTCCCTAATGGTGACTGTACCAATAACATGATGGTGTGAATAAGGGATCTGAGTCGTCTTTTGGTAAGGGACGATCTCTCTTACCTTAAGCGTCCCTATAGCAAAACTCTGTGACAATGAGAGCTTAAACATCAGCATGCCTTGTGCTTGATTAGCTTTGCTTTTCATCTTAGCCATTAACAGGCTCCTGCTTTTTATATATACCTACCAATTTAATGGGATTATGGCAGACCAGCAAGAAATAGGCAGTATTTTCCTAACGATTCGTTACTTAATACGGTGTATAGAGTGAAGATGTCATGATCTTAAGGTAAAATTGGATATATAAGGTTATTTTTTATTCCAAACCTCTCAGGCTTTGCACTGAGATGGATTAATTTAGAGAACAATGATGGCAAGAACAGCAGCAGCACTCCACATACTCGTAAAGCATAAAGAGCAAGCCGAAGATATTATTCAGCAACTAAAGAAAGGTGCTAAGTTTCAAGCTCTTGCAAAAAAACATTCGACTTGCCCATCTGGTAAAAAAGGTGGTGATCTTGGTGAGTTCAAGAAAGGTCAGATGGTTCCACAGTTTGATAAAGTCTGTTTTTCTGGAGAAACTTTGGTACCGCATTTGGTGAAAACCAAGTTTGGTTGGCATGTTGTGAAAGTTCTATATAGAACGTAATTGGTACAATAGAACGTAATTGGCACACTCTTGTGCTGTAGCATAAGTAAGAGTGTATCTAAAGGGGCGGTCGTTCGCTCCTTTTTTGCATCTAAAGGTTTATATGTTTCAGCAATAAGATGACGATGTTTATAAGATATTCATCCTAAATGTCATCCTATAAAGTTAGCTACGCCCTTTGTTATCCACCTACCTTTTCATAAAGTAGGAGGATGGCTTAGTGATTGAACTGAATATAATGAATGTTATTCCTGAAGTAGTAAATGCAGGCATGTGCCTGTTTATTAAGTTTGGTTGGAGATACACATGGAAAACTCAGTTGCGTTAGATATCCCAAATAGTGATGTCATTTTGCATGCTTTCGATTGGCGCTATTCAGACATCACCAAGAATGCGTCAGTGATCCGTAAACTGGGCTATAAATCGGTATTGGTTTCACCTGCGATGAAGTCATTACGTAGTGGTAAGGGAAAAAAAGAAACGCAGTGGTGGCAACGTTACCAGCCACAAGATTACCGTGTAATAGATAATCAATTAGGCGACACACATGATTTTATCGAAATGGTTCAGGCTTTAAGAGAGCACGAATTGCGAACCTATGTTGATGTTGTCTTTAACCACATGGCAAACGAATCGGGTATTCGTAATGACCTTGTCTACCCTAATACCCCAGATCTTAAAGAATACCAGAGCGATCCAAAGTACTACGACAGCATTCGCTTATTTGGAGATTTGTCTCAGCCTTTGTTCGGTGAAGATGATTTTGTTGAAGCTTTCGGAATTGAAGATTGGAATGATCGATGGGAAGTACAGAATGGTCGTATTACGGGCAGCCCGGAAGACCCAGGTTTACCAACATTAAACGATAATGAAAATGTGGTTGCCCAGCAGAGAGCTTACTTAAAAGCATTGAAGAAAATTGGTGTAAAGGGTTTTAGAATCGATGCTGCGAAACATATGTCGCTGTCTCATCTTCGTAAAGTATGGACAGAAGACATTTGCTCAGACATTCATATTTTTGGTGAAATCATTACGGATGGCGGCGCAACAAAAGCAGAATATGAAACCTTTTTAGAGCCTTACCTTAAGTATACCCGATTAGGGGCGTATGATTTCCCACTGTTCAATATTATCTTTGAAGCCTTTGGTGAAAAGGGCAGTTTTTCTTCTTTGATTAACCCATATTGTTTTGGACAAGCCTTGTCGAATACCCGTGCCATTACTTTTACGGTTACTCATGACATTCCTAATAATGATGTATTCAGTAATTTAGTGATGAGTGAGCAAAGTGAAAAACTGGCTTATAGCTATATTTTAGGACGAGATGGTGGTGTTCCTTTAATCTACAGTGAGCTTAAGACCAGTGGGATAAAAGATTCTAAAGGAAACCCACGTTGGTTCAATGACTGGCAATCAGGAGACATGCACAACATGATTCGTTTCCATAACTACGTACATGGTGAAAGTATGCAGGTTATTGAGGCTAATGCTGATTTGCTTGTATTTGTACGTGGCGAGAAAGGGATTGTTGTAATCAATAAATCCAAGCGTAGTAAAACAGTTCAATTGACGTGGACAAAGCCCGTTGTTGATTTACTTTCAGGGACTAAATTTTCGCGTAATAAAGGCTATGTGGAAATCACAACGGAGCCCAATAGCAGCATGATGCTTGTTAACTGTTAACTGTTAACTGTTAACTGCTAAGTAATGATTTAACCACGTATAAAAATTAAAACCGCATAGAAAGTTCTATGCGGTTTTGTTATTTACAGATTCAGCTCTTCAATATTTAGATTTAAGCGATAACTTAAACCGTGAATTTATTTAAGATTGCGTCCTGCTCTCTTACATTCTCAGTTTGAATTTGCATCTCTTTATTCGCGTTATCAGCTGCATCTGACACTTGTACAGATAGGTCTTTAATCTTAACAGTGTTGTTGTTGATTTCTTCAGCCACCAAGCTTTGCTCTTCGGCCGCAGATGCAATTTGAATATTCATATCAGAGATTTCTTGGATTGAATCACGGATACGTTCAAGAGCTGCATTGGCTTGCTGAGCTCTATCTACCGCATCTCTTGCTGTGGCTTTACTCTGATTCATTGCATTGGATACTGAGCTTGCTCCAGCTTGTAATTGCTCAATCATGTTTCGAATCTCGGTAGTTGATTCTTGAGTTCTTTGCGCGAGTGTTCGTACTTCGTCAGCTACCACAGCAAACCCTCGACCAGATTCACCTGCTCGAGCTGCCTCAATAGCGGCATTTAGTGCGAGGAGGTTGGTTTGATCTGCAATATCGTTGATTACTTTTAGAATGGTCTCAATGTTATTAGTCGCACTTTCAAGTACTTCAACTTCAGCCACTGCTTCATCTATCCGACTTGATAAAGTGTCGATAGCATCTGTTGTATCGGTAACAACATGTGTACCCTCTAAGGTTGCATCATCTGCTGCTTTTGCTGCTGAGGCTGCACCTTGGGCATTGGAAGCGACATCGGAAGAAGTCGTTGCCATTTCATGCATAGCTGTCGCTAACTGTTCCAATTCATGGAGTTGGTCACGCATAGCTTCAGAGGATTCTTGTAAGCCCACAGAGGTTGATTCAGAGCCTCTTAATATCTCTTCACCAATCGCTTTAGATTGAATGATTTGTTGTTGTAGTGTCCCTGTAAAGGTATTGAAGCCAGTAGCCAGCTCTGAGAACTCTTTATCAGTATTCGTATCAAGACGCTGAGTTAAGTCACCTTCACCTGAAGCTACGTTTTGAATGGCTTCATTGAGTACACCTAATGGGCGCATGAGTGTTCGAATGAGCACTAGAAGTAAACCAATACTGATAATCAATGAAATTATCGTGTAGAGAATTGAGCTATCTCGAAGATCACTAACCGATTGATAAGCAACTTCTTCATTTAGGATGACCCCAACAAACCAATCTTCACCTGGTACTGCCGAAAAGTCTAAAGTGTAAGGTATTCCATTCAATACAACCTGTTGCGGTTGATCGGCAATACTGACATTGGGCATATAATCAGATAATGGCTTACCATTTTTATTCGTTTCTGGGTGAGCGATAGTTGTACCGTCAGCAGAAACAATGAATACGTAGCCAGCGTTAAATAATTTTACTTGGTTAACAACATCAGCTAACCCGGCTAGGCTCACATCATAAAATATAGCGCCGATGAAGCGTCCGTTGTCTTTCACTGGCGTTGCAATAGATACCAATATTTCATTGGTAGCAGAATCGGCATAAGGTGCTGTGATAATAAGCTTGTTAGCGTTCTTGGCATCTTTATACCAAGGTCTTGCTCTCGGGTCCCAGCTAGCACCAGGATCCCAAGAAGGGTCATTACTGATGTTTGTCCCGTCTTTTTCGAAACCTATCCCAGCCAGCAGGAAGTTGTTTTTGACAACAGGGCGGGTGATGACATCTTTTATCTTATTGGGGCTAAGGTCCAGTTCAAGCATGCTGGTGGAATAGCTAGCAATGGCTTTTCGACCATTTATATCGGCTGCTACTGTATTTCTTACACCATCAACAATTTCAATAACACTTGCTTCTACTTGTTGCCTCATTTCATCTTGCATCGTGAAATATTGTTTTGCTGTGAGCAAGGAAATGGTAACAAGCAATAGTGCCGACGAAGCCGCAACTATTTTATGACTAAATTTCATGGTCATCCTTAACTATTTTCTTAATCGTTTATAAATTTATAGTTAGAAATAACCACTTCATCCAGCGGATTGGCGTTATATCTATCAATAATTTAATTCTGATCAGCTCTTTATGTGTTTAGAAAGTAAGCCACGAGAGCCTCGTGACTTACTATGAGTACCCAATTTTGTACCTGATCTAGCCTATTTTTTATATTAGGAGCTATTTCTTGATTACACTGTGAACTTGTTTAACAGTGCATCTTGTTCTTGTACATTTTCAGTTTGAACTTGCATAGCGGCATTTGCCTGCTGCGCTGAATTGGACACTTGTGTAGAAAGGTCTTTTATTTTTACCGTATTATTGTTGATTTCTTCTGCTACCAAACTTTGCTCTTCGGCAGCCGAAGCTATTTGGATATTCATATCTGAAATTTGTTGAATCGAATTACGGATACGATCTAGTGATGAATTTGCCTGTTGAGCGCGTTCTACGGCATCCGTTGCAGTATCTTTACTTTGATTCATCGCAGCAGAGACAGAACTTGCTCCTGCTTGTAATTGCTCGATCATACTGCGAATCTCAGTTGTTGATTGCTGAGTACGCTGAGCCAAAGTTCGCACTTCGTCCGCTACAACTGCAAACCCTCTTCCTGATTCACCAGCTCGCGCAGCTTCAATCGCTGCATTTAATGCGAGTAGGTTAGTTTGGTCTGCAATATCGTTGATTACTTTTAGAATAGTCTCGATATTTGCCGTTGCCGATTCCAATACTTTAACTTCTTCGACAGCTTGGTCGATACGAGAAGACAAGTTATCGATAGCTTGAGTGGTATCACTTACTACCGTTGTGCCATCAATTGTTGCTTCATCGGCATCTTTAGCTGCAGCAGCAGCACCTTGTGCATTGTTAGCAACTTCTGTTGCAGTCACCGCCATTTCGTTCATCGCGGTAGCTAACTGTTCTAGTTCTTGCAGTTGGGTATTCATCGCATTTGCAGATTCTTGAGCGCCAATAACCGTCATTTCAGTACCACGCTTGATCTCTTCACCAATTGCTTTGGACTGAATAATCTGATTTTGTAAGTTCTCAGTAAAGGTATTGAAGCCTTTTGCTAAATCAGAGAATTCTTCGTCTGTATTAGTGTCTAAGCGCTTTGTTAAATCACCTTGACCAGAAGCCACGTCGTTAATTGCTTTATTAAGTGTTTCAAGGGGGCGCATTAATACACGGATTAAAACAGTCAGAGCAATAACACTTAAGATAAGAGCAATAATGGTATAAATAATTGAGCTATTTTTAAGCTCTGAAATAGTAGAGAAAGCGATAGATTCATCTATGATAGTACCGACATACCAATCTTCGCTTGGGATATGAGTAAAGTTAACCAAGAAGGTTTTACCATCCATTTCAATTCTTTGTTGCTGGCTATTGATGGTCGCTTGAGGCAAGTAGCTTGAAAGTTTTTCACCGTTATTTTTAGCATTTGGGTGGGCAATAGTCGTCCCATTTGATGTCACAAGGAATAAGTAGCCTGCATCAAATAGGTTCACTTTATTAACCAGTGTTGCAAGGTTTGTGAGTTCTAAATCGAAGAACATACCCGCAGTGAACTTGCCATTATCTTTAACAGGTGTACCTACGGAGATAATTACTTTGTTACTTGATGCGTCCACATAAGGGGCGGTTACGACAAGGCGGTTTTGGGATTTTGCATCAATATACCAAGGGCGAACTCTAGGATCATAGTCAGGTCCTGCGACCCAACCATCATCATTTTCAATAACGAAACCGTTTGCTTCATAGCCAAAACCTACGGCTAAAAAGCTGCCTTTAAGTTTTGGTTTTTCAAGTATGGTTTGTACGTAATCGTGATCTTGAGGGTTAATTTCAATCACCTCAGTCGTGGATTGAGCCAGCGCTTTTTTCGCAGACATTTCAGAAACAACGGTATTTTTTACCCCGGCTACCATTTCGTTCATGCTAGCGTTAACGTGGTTTTCAACAGCACTTCTCACTGTAAACAGTTGTTGAATCGAAAGTAATGAAACGGTCACCAGCAGAAGTGTAGATGATGCTGCAACAACCTTATGACTAAACTTCATAGTACGGTCCTCTCAATAAGCTAGCGAATAAGCTTAAGTAATAATTATTGTTTTTATGATATCGGCAAGTGTCTGACATACTTAATGACATTTTCACACTCACAGTTACAAAAATACAACAGAACTGTAAATTTAAAAGGTTAAACATTCATTTTTGCTTACTAGAGGGTGTTATTTCATTGAAATTAGAAATTAATGAGATCTAGTTGAATTATCACCTTTAAATTAATACGGGAATAATTCAACAAACCTAGGTTGTAAAAGGGAAGAGGGTTAATGAAAATCATTATTAATAGGAAGCGGTATAATCGAATATAATCAGTTATCTTATTTACAAAAACGAAAAAAGCCTCACATAAATGAGGCTTTGTACGGTTTTTGTTCAGCTTGTTTTTAGAAAATCAAGTGCGCTACACCCGCGATTACAGGAAGTGTAATTAGGGTACGTAGAATGAATATGATAAACAGCTCAACAATGTTGACTGGGATTTTACTACCAAGCAATAAAGCGCCAACTTCAGACATGTAAATTAGCTGAGTAACAGACATTGCCGCGATAACGAAACGAGTCATTTCGTTGTCGATTGATGCCGCTAAAATTGCAGGGATAAACATATCAGCAAAGCCGACCACAATGGTTTCTGATGCTGCTGCAGCTTCAGGAACCCCAAGTAATTCTAGAAACGGAATGAAGGGTTGACCTAAAATTGAAAACACCGATGTATATTCCGCTGTAACTAGAGCAATGGTACCCATGCCCATTACCACAGGTAGTACACCAAACACCATGTCTACTGCGTTGTGTATACCTTCACCGAAAACAGATTTTGCTGATTTAACTTGTGATGCCTTATTGATTGCCAGCTCTAAACCCCAAGAGAATGTAGAGTGACCTTCAGGTATTGCATCTGCATCTTTCTTTGGAGAAGTACCATCAATAAAAGTATCTTTCTTCATACTTAATGGTGGCAAGCGAGGGATAATTACCGCCGCAACAATACCGGCTAAACAGATAGCTGCATAAAATGGTAAGAATAGGTGTTCTAATTCTACTTGTGCGATAACTACTAGGCTGAACGTAATAGATACAGCAGAAAACGTTGTACCAACTACTGCAGCTTCGCGCTGTGTGTAAAATTTGTTTTCGTATTGCTTACTTGTAAGAAGAATACCGACACTACCATCACCTAACCATGACGCCATGCAGTCGATTGCGCTTCGACCTGGTAGGTTAAAAATAGGACGCATGATCTTACTCAATAGCGTACCAAAAAGCTCTAATAGACCGAAGTTAAGCAGTAGTGGAAGTAATAATCCAGCAAAGATAAATACAGAAAATAGCGTTGGTAATAAGCCTTCTAATACTAAGCCGCCGGTATTTTCTTCCCAGATTGCTTCTGGACCTACTTGGAAGAAAGTCATGACTGCTGCAGCGCCACCGATGACGCGAACTGTAAGCCAAAGTGGTGAAGGGTTGAATAGACCTTCAAGAAACGGGTTCGATTTTATGAAAGTAGGCTTGAAAACTTTGTAAAAAATGGATGCTACAGCCATAAAAGCAACAATTGCGGTGATCACAGAAACTAGGTATTCACCAAATATGACTTGAATAGATTTCGCCAGAATTGCTACAGGGATGGTCAAGTCACCTTCATAACTAATAGGAGCCATGAATAGAAATAGACCAATGAGAGAAGGGATTAAGAAAATCCAGAAACTGCTTTTTGATTTTGAATTGTTAGCAGCGTTGGTGTTGTTAAGCATTATAGGGTTCTCGTATTACTACTAGTAAAATGTTGCCTTATCCGTGGCACTTAATCACTAAATATCCGTATTTTCTTATCGACCGCAAGACTACCTACTATTTTATCACCTTGCAATACTATTCAATCTATTGGATTAAATATTCACAAATATTATTCTCCAATAGCTGTCATAGGTAAAA
The DNA here is from genome assembly GCF_024347495.1 of Vibrio gallaecicus. Classification (NCBI taxonomy): domain Bacteria; kingdom Pseudomonadati; phylum Pseudomonadota; class Gammaproteobacteria; order Vibrionales; family Vibrionaceae; genus Vibrio; species Vibrio gallaecicus. The sequence continues at coordinate 112,729 of NZ_AP025491.1, forward strand.
TATTGTATCACATATGTTGTAAATGTTTATTTTATGTATAGATGTGCTTATTGAGATAAGTATTTCAGACAAACTCAGTATTTCCAGATAACACTATGCTGGCAAAAGCTTAAGTTTGTGATGAGAAAACAGAAAGGTAAATCCAGTAGCCGAAAGCAATAGAAAACGAGAAAATCGCTGGGAAAGCTAAAGACATAATATCAAAGGATTGGAACAATAAAGCCCCAACTAAACCGCCAGAAAGAAAACCAACGATGATAAACATCAGAAGTTTGGCTTTACGACGGTCGAATGGGTTTCCTTTTAGGCTTGAACCCAGCATGATCCCAAGATCTGTGATGATCCCTGTCATGTGTGTGGTGCGGATGATTGCACCGCTGTAAGTCGTAATCATGGCATTTTGTAAGCCACAAGCCGCTGACGCTAAATACTGACCAGAGGTAAGCCCATTGAGAAGCGCCCATAGTGCAAGTAGTAATAGCGCGCCTTCAATACAGAGGGCAACCCCATAACGACGCCCTAATTTTAACGCCTGACTATCAATAAAGAAGCCACTAAACGCAGAGCCAAACATAAAACTGATGATAATCAGCAATAAATGAAGTGAGGTTTGCGTTGGTGAAGTAAGGCTACTGCCCAGTAAAGTCATCGTACCGGATATGTGAGAAATCGCCTGATGTTGAAACCCCATAAGACCAATAGCATTCACGCACCCAGCTAATGCAGCAAGAAGAAGAGCGCCATATTCAATCCAGCGAGGGAGTTTAGATATCATGTCACATAGCTCAATTGAGAAAGGGCAGAATTATAACGCTAGTGAAGTGACGTGCTAGCGTTATAGCCTAGGAATAGTTGATCTGAAGCAACAGTACAGCAATTATCTGTCGTCTGTACTATCTGTTTGTCGTTCAAATATTTCAGACCGAATATGGACTGTTGATGGTATGAAGCTAGTTGTAATGTTCCATTTGGCTATCAAACTTAACCCATCCGTGCTTTCTTTCCTCATAAATAGAAAAGCTTGGGGGTGGGAAATCTTGTTCTTTAAAAAGCCCAAGCGGAATGACAGCAACCTCTGGTGAGGCTGTGATTCCTAATTGCATGGTCGTACCGCAGTTAGGGCAGAACTGGTAGGTGACTTCATTACCCGTATCACTTATTCGGGAAAATGAAGTAGTTTCACCCTGCATCATTACCTGACTAGCTGAAAACCGTACTTGGACGCCAAATACACTCCCTGTGCGCTTCTGACATTCAAAACAGTGACAAACTGCTGTTCGAATAGGTTCACCTGTGCAGACAAGGGTGACTGCGCCACACTTACAGTCACAAGTTCTGACTTTAGTATTCTTTCCTGTATGGGCATCTACTTTAGAATTAATTTCCATAGGCAACTCTCGTTTTAAAAGGATCCGAATAAAGCCTTATTGCTTATTATATCAAAGCGATTTATGGTCTGCACAAATTGACATGGAACTAACCAATATAAGTCGCTATGAAAAATAGAATTTTACCTATCCCACTTATCTTACTCATCCCTATTGTGCTGCTCGTGATCGTGATTGTGGCTGGTGCTTACAGGTTCAGCCTAACGGATGAAGAAATATTAGCGAAATTCCCATCTTCAAACGTTCAGGCTGACCCTATCGTGTTGTCTGTCTTCAAGTTAAAGGCAACAAATCCATGGACAATTAAAGTACCAGAAACAAATGCTTACGCTTTTGTTGATGAAATCATTGAAGAGAAAGGCGTTGCAATTGGTCGTTATGATTCTGGTGTGGAAAGAGGAACAGTAAGCGTAGCAACCAGTAATATCCAAGCTGCTGAAAGTTTTAAAGCTCTTAAAAATATTCAAGGTGAGCAGGCTAGAGAACCATTATTTGTCGCGCCGATGTGGGTATCGAATCAAGGGTCTGGCATATTTCAATACGTGGCGCTTTTTAAATTTGATCAGCAACGAAGTCGAATGATTCTAATAGATCAGTTATTCATCGGTGATCGCGCAAATATCACGGGTTTAAAAATCACTCAAGAGAAAGAAAACCGCTATACCGGAGTGGTTGAGTATCTGCAACATTCCGCTTCTCAAGCAAAAGCAGAATTACCTAATGAACCCCACTCCATAGCCTTTGAATTTGATAAGCAATCAATTGATAAGCAATAAGACTTTATGGGATGCAATGTTTTGTTGTTTATGTGAGCTAAATTACATATTATTGTTCTTAGATGTATGTAATTTAGACACTAAACGAGGATAACACTTGGTGTCCGAAAGGTTTTTTCAAATGGAGCTTGCGAATGATTAATAAACGTTTTTTTAAAACAAAAGATGAAGTAGAAGTAACGTTTGAGCTTGAAGCTCAAGAAGCGACTTCAGTTTCTATTGTGGCTGACTTTCTAGATTGGAAAGAAACGCCAATGAAGAAATTGGCAAAGGGTAAAGTCTATAAATTTAAGGCTCGCCTACCAAGAGATGAGCAGTTTCAGTTCCGTTACCTAGTGAATGGGCAGCAATGGGTGAATGATGCTAATGCTGATAGCTATATCCAAAATGGGTTTGGTGAAGACAACTGTTTAGTGACTACAGGTCAGTAGTTATTCGCACGTTGGTTTAAGTGAAGTAGTTCTTGTCGGGGATTGTTTAGCCTTCAGAGTTATACCATTTTAACATTCATTAAGTGTGATAACCCTTCGGGGTTTAGAAAGCAGAAGTTTAGGCTTCTGCTTTTTGTTACTTCAAATTTGTTACTTCAAACTAAGCATTTTTCTGAAATCATGCCTCTCTTTGAAATCTAGTATTTCCATTTAACCTAAGTACCCCACGATAACTCAAGCACTTAGGCTGGGTTTGGCTGATGAGCATCATATTATGACATTTCACTGATGATTTATGCGCTCAAAAAGCATATCCTGTTGCTTTATGTTGCAGAAAGATCTCTTTACCGTGTATTCAAAAATATTTTCATCTCCGTTTTCTGAGCTCTCGTCACTTAAAAAATTAGCCCTGCTAGGTTTTCCTATTGCAGCCGCTATGAGTGTCGTTTTCAATGCTTCCGACTCCCAACTAACTAAGACAATAGATTTAAATTTGCCCGATTCAACGGTCATTGAATCGTTGTTGTCTCCAATTTCTGAGATTATTGAACCACCTACTTTTGAGTATCAAATCCGCAGTGGTGATAACCTTAGTGGCATATTTACTCAACTTGGTTTCTCATATCAATCGATGATGAGTGTGATGGAAACCGATCTTAACTTCCTTGCGTTAGATACATTACAACCGGGTAACCAACTTCGTTTTTGGCGAGATGAAGATTCGGGTGAGTTGGTTAAAATGGAGTTGATGTTCAACCTTGTGGATAAAGTTTTGTACCGTCGTTTAGACGATGGTAGTTATGAGTTTGAAGACATCTCATTACCTGGAGAGTGGGTACAAACTCCTTTGGTTGGTGATATTCAAGGCAGCTTTTCAATGTCCGCTAATAAACTGGGTTTAAGCAGCATTGAAATTGATCACGTTGTTTCTTTATTGAAAGAGAAGATTAATTTTAGTCGTGATTTACGTGCTGGGGATAAATTCGAAGTTTTACAGAAGAAGCAGTTTCTTGATGGCGTTCCTACTGGGAAACGTGAGATTGAAGCCATTAAGATAATGAACCGAAATCGTGTTTTAAGCGCTTATTTGCACACTGATGGTCAATACTACGATGCAAATGGAGACAGTCTGCAGCGTGCTTTCCAACGTTACCCTGTTGGTCGAAATTGGCGCTTAAGTTCTCATTTTAATCCAAAACGTTTACACCCAGTTACGGGAAGAGTATCCCCACATAACGGGACAGACTTTGCTACACCTGTTGGCACTCCAGTGCAGTCTACTGGTGATGGTAAAGTGATTATGACTCGTAGCCACCCATATGCGGGTAATTACGTCGTTATCCAGCATGGCACCACTTATAAAACTCGCTACCTTCACTTGAGTAAGATACTCGTACGTAAAGGGCAGCAGGTTTCTCGTGGCCAAAAAATTGGTTTATCAGGTAAAACTGGTCGAGTGACAGGTGCCCATCTTCATTATGAATTGATCGAGCGTGGTCGCCCTGTAAACGCAATGAAAGCGAATATACCAATGGCGAATTCAGTTCCTAAAAATGAAAAAGCAAAATTCGTCGCGATGAGAGATGAAGCAGACGCATTACTCTTAGCAAGAGAGCAAAGTTTATAATAAGCCAAAGGCATTGCTGAAGCCGGTTGATATTCACTGAACTTCAGCTTATTACAAAGCTCATACCCGTAACTCATAGCCTGTGAGTTACGGGTTTTTTATGCAAATTTACTTTGTACACGATGGGTAAGGGTATCAATAATCACGGATGGCTTTTCTGGTCGTGAATAGTAATAGCCTTGAATTTGTAAGCATCCCATAGAGTGTAATTTCTCCAACTCTTCTTGGTGCTCTATTCCTTCCGCAATTAAGGTAATATTTAGTTGCTGAGCGAGTTGAATTATTAACCATACCACTCGCTCAGAAATAGCATTACTTAATAGATTTCGAATAAAGGTAGCATCTATCTTCAAGCAATCGATAGGATAGCTTTGAATGTAGTTTAAGCTTGAATATCCTGTACCAAAATCATCTAAAGCAATAGTAAACCCCATTTCTCGTAATGAAGTCAGTACACGTGTTACATCGTCAGTTTGAGTCAGTAGTACGGTTTCGGTAAGTTCAATGACGAACTCTTTGGCTTCGAAATCATATTTATTGATCATTTTGGTTAAATGGTTCAAATACCTTTCAGCGTCATTTAATTCGTGGGCTGAGCAGTTTATACCTAACTTTATTTTGTAACCAAGTCCCTGTTCTAGCTGCTTTTTAGCAATGCAACCCAGCTCCATTATCCTTTCACCAAGTTCAACAATAAGCCCTGATTGTTCTGCGACCTTAATGAATTCAACCGGCGAAACTGACCCATATTCAGGGCTTTGCCAACGGCTGAGTAATTCAAAGTAATCCCATTCATCTTGATTCTTGTAGACAATCGGTTGAACAACCACATGCATTTCTTGATTCACTGCGATTGGGCTCGCTAGTTCGCGTCTAATGGCAGCGACTAACTGGGTTTTCCTATGGTAGCTTGCGCTTAAGTGAGTGTCGTAGCATTGCACCTGTATTTCGGGGTGCTGCTTACAATCTTTAAGAGCTAAACTGGTGTTGAACAGTAACTTTTCAATGTTTTTATCTACGTCTTGAGTTCTTGCAATACCAATACTGATCTTAAATTTTAATTGATGCGTAGAGTCGTAATAGCCATCCTCTATCTTATTTAAAATATCATGACAAATTTTTATTGGGTCGGAGTCATAAGTGATAAATGCAAATTCATCTCCAGCTGTTCGGAAGGTTAAAGCTGCGTCTTGTACGCAGGAAGTGATGGTATCGGCAGTAAACTGAATCACTTTGTCCCCGATGTAGTTACCGTTTGCGTCGTTAATCGATTTAAAGTTGTCGATATCAATGAAGGCGAGAGTAAAAGGTGCATTTGATTGCTGCGTTATAGATTCTAGAGTGTCGGATAAGCAGCTACGGTTAAGAAGCCCGGTAAGGTTATCGTGTGAGACTTCATAGCTGAGCTGATTGACGAGCTGTTCTGAGCGATCACTGAACCATAGTTCCTGTAACGTATGATTTATCATATCCGCAAACATTTGATGGTGTCGTATCAGCTTTTGTTTATCTCCATTACTGATCGGTAAGATAAATGTGGAATAGAGTACACCCATAGTATCCCCATTACGCGCTTTAATCGGGATGGCTATATAGTTCTCTGAGATAAACTCATGACTAAGAGTGTTGTTAGGTAATGACTCTAGAAGTTGCCTGGTAAATGAACAGTGCTGGCAGTCTTGGCGTGTTTCTTGGTTGCAAAGCTTATTAGTAACGGAATGGACGTTGACTTGTTGTACTGAATCGTCAAGGACAATGACAACGGGCAAAGTGTGATCTTGAAAATGGCGCTTTTCAATTATCCCCGTGCATTGGCTGCCAAAAACGCGATGCAGCGTAAGGGCAACAGCTTCTAACAAGTCCTGCCCATCTAATTTTAGAATATGACTGATTGTGTCTAAGTTTACTGTATCGTTCAGTGAGAGTTTAGCCATAGAATGTTGCCTATCATTCATTAGTCAAATTTAAGAGCATCAAGTTGCACACTTCTATTTATTACTATTGACGATAAGTCTCCAATATTCAATCTTAATGATGAATTTGTGTCGGTTTTATAAAGGCAGTTCCTTACAGGTTTTACTTTCGTTTTATGCTTAATTTAACTCCATTGGGTGAGAGTACGTTTCTAGATCTCGCTCTTTGTGTAAACGCAATTTAAGATAATCTAAGAACAACTTTGTGCGGGTATGTTCGTAATCAAGCTTTGGATAATAGGCATATACCATCGCTTCGTCAGCTTTAATCCCAGGCAAGATAGGCACTAGAGTACCCAGTTTTAGTTCTTCTTTAATCATCGTCTGGTTAGTGAGAAGAATCCCCATGCCATTTTTAGCTGCGTGAAACAATGCTTCAGGGTTGGTTGTGGCAAAATTGCCACTTAATGTGATCCTTTTCCCTTTTGATATTGTGATTTCCCTAGTGGTTCTTTCTCCCCAAACTAATGAGTTATGTACTTCGAGATCTTGTTCATCGGCAGGGCAGCCATATTTTTTCAGGTAACTAGGCGCTGCATAAAAGGTGGCTTTATGTTCGAACAAAGGCGTTTTTTTAAAGCTTAGTGAATTGAGTTGCTCTAATTCACGGCTGAGCACGAGATCTAGGCTCATTTCTGGTAGCTGGCCTGGAATTGTGGTGATTAGCTGAATTTTGATATCCGGATACTGCTCAAGAAAATCGTTTAAGTATTGGACTAAAAATTTAGATCCGACAGCAATCGTCGCCCCAATTTTTAGTAAACCTGCTGGTGTTTGGTTAACTGATCGAGTTTCATCAACAATTGACTGCCAGCTATCTAGTTGAGCTTTTGCTCGCTGGTAGAAAAGTGCGCCAGCTTCTGTTTGACTTATTGAGCGAGTTGTTCTTTTGAGTAATTGAGTGCCAATGCGTTCTTCTAACCAATTGACACGCTTACTGACTGCTGAGCTGGTGGTGTTGAGGCTTCTAGCTGCTCCATTGAAACTGCCTTCATCTACGACTTTTACATAGCTTTTTACACTGAGAATCCAATCCATATTGTTTCCTATTAGGACTTAATAAAATTCCTACTTGCTTGATTATCAATTATCAGATTTGAATGTAAACTGAATTATGAATAAAAAGCACACAATTAGGGGATTTAATGACTTCAGCAGTATTCAAAAAAGCACCTTTACTTCTCGCTATGATGATCATTGCTACTGGACAGGTAGGGGTGAGTATTTATCTACCCTCATTACCGTTGATTGCCGCTGATTTAGAGATAGCACAAACTAATGTTCAAATGTTGGTTACCCTGTTCTTGGTAGGTTTTGGTGTTTCTCAGCTGTTTTATGGTCCTATGTCTGACGCGATTGGTCGAAGACCTATTTTTATTCTTGGACAGGGAATTTATTTAATCGGTACGATTGTATGTTTACTATTTTCAGATAACGCTACCGCGTTGGAGCTTGGGCGTTTGTTGCAAGGTTTAGGGGCCGGTAGTGCTTCTGTGCTTGGACGAAGTGTATTAAGAGATAGTTATGATGGCTTACAACTCACTAAAGCTTTGTCTTATATTTCGATGACCGCATCTATTATACCCATTGCAGCACCAGTATTTGGCGGTTGGGTGGCTTTTCATCTAGGTTGGCAAGCAGTATTTGGGTTTGTCTTGGCGTACATTTTCGCCATTTTTACCTTAGGTTTCTTTATTCTTCCTGAAACGCTGCCGTATGGGAAAAGTCGTTTTAATGTCACGAAAGTCGTTAAGAATTACGGTGCCTTATTAGTGAATCGACAAGTGATTAGCAGCGCGAGCTATAACTGGATGAGCTATTTAACCAGTATTGTGACACTGTCTTTATTCCCATTTCTAATGCAAGATCAACTAGGGCTTACAACGGCTGAATATGGTTCATTAATGATCATTCCATCCGCAGGTTTACTTATTGGTAGCGTCACCCTGAATATCTTGAACCGTTATTTAAACACTCAAACTTTAATGAGTATCGCGATAACAATTATGCTTTTATCTGGCGCATGGTTGTTGGTTTCTGAGTTCAGTATTTTTAATTTGGTTTGGGCGTTTACGTGGCTTGTGATTGCTCAGGGTATGTCCTTTCCTTTATCAATCAGCATGTTGTTGGAGCCCCATAAAAAGCAGGCAGGTGCGGTGTCGGCATTGTCGGGTTCTATTCAAATGTGTGTTGCGGGCTTATTTGGTGGTTACTTAGTCGAAAACTGGGTGGTGAATAATACAAGCTTAGGTGTCTTTTACATGATGGTAGGGGGCGGTATGGCGTTGGTGCTCTTTTCAACATGGCTAAATTCAAGAAAAATCGAAGCGGCTTCTGCAGAAGCGTTGCTATAGATGTGGTGCGTAGAGATCCGATGTGGTCTGTAGATATGAGAGTGCAACATGCATTATTCATTCAGTAGATCGTTGTAATTAGAGTGATGGTTTCCTACAATGCGTTCGTTAATTTAATAGGTAGATACCATGCAGCACAATGAATTTGAAGTACTGGTTAAAGAGATTTGCAGCAAGCAAAACCTCCCAGAAGCACTAGAGTTATTAAAATCAAATGAAGATACTGAAGTATCTGAAGCCGCTCAATCTTTGGTCGGTCAATTTGCATTGGCTGATGTTGAAAATGAAAAACGCATTTACCATGTGACAGTTCAAGACAACGATGAAGGTGAAGAACAAGAATTTGTTGAGCATGTCATGAATGAAGGTGACGATCTGATTAAGTTCGCTGCGTGGTTCTTTGAATCTATGTTTGAAGTAAAAGCAAAAGATACGTACCAGATTGCTGGTAAGACTTATAAACAGCCCAAAAGAAGCTAATAAGCTATTTCTTGAAAAAGCTATTTATTGGCAAAGTAATCGATTTAAAAAGGTAGCTGTTGGTAAAGATAGCTATTAGTAAAGATAAAAATCAGCCTGAGTGCTGATTTTTTTGTGCCTAATTTCCTCATGGTTAAGTAATTAACAATTTAATTTGCACAAAAGTGTGATTTAAGTCTTGTTTTTGTGTGTTTTGAGAGTAAGATCACTTTATAGAAATCAGACATTAATATTTTGTGGAGATAATCATGGGTTACGAACTAGGCAATGCATACATTGGTCAACTTGTGGCAAAGAACATGATGCACGAAGCTCTATACGGCAAATCAAAGCCGAAAAAAGTATCGTTCATTAAGCGAATGATGAAGAAGATGGCTAAATAAAATACAGCCTAAAATATAGTGGCTATTAAGCACATGCTAGTATTTTATTATGCTGCAGCAGTCTAGTGCTTATTTAATATTTAAGAAATAGTCGCTATTTATAGAATTCAACAAAGCCCTTAATCTCTGCTCTGAGATTAAGGGCTTTGTGTTTATATGTGCCATGAAATTAAGAGTTAAATGACATCAAGAGTGTGGTGATTACTCTAACCCGTCACTCTATTAATATCTGGAATATGCACAGCGAATATTTGCTAGCTAGCGTTTTGATTCGATAGATCAACAACATTGTTAGGTATACGATCTAACCCGTTATCTTTCATCCATGCGGCTAGGTTATCTGCTCCGCCAACATATTTCCCTTCTAGCCATATCTGAGGGACAGTAACCGGTGTTTTTTCGCCTATGATTGCTTTTACTTCAGGAATCATTCGGTACAAAGCGGCACTGTCTTTTACGACGTCATAGTATTGGTATTTAACACCTGCTTCATCAAGTAGGTTTTTTGCTTTTACACAGAAAGGGCAGGTCGCTTTTCCGTAAACAATATTACCTTTGAGAGTATCTCTCTTCGTCCATTCTTTGATAACGGATTGAACGAGTACGCCTCGGTTTAATGCTTCTCCTTGGCTTACAACTTTGCCTTCGACTACAAGAATCGGAGCGTGCCATGCACCAAGTTTTAATGGCTCCCACCAATGAGATAACCAATCTTTTACCTCAAGTTCCACTTCTACGTCAGCCAGCTCATTTTCAAACGTATCTTTCAGAATATCTTTTGTGAGCGTGCATTCGCCACATGGGATATTTACTTTAAATGGACCCCAGCTGCCACCCCAGCGGTACAAAGTAATTTTGATTGGTGTTGTCATTGTCGTTACCTCAGTTCAATTCGCTTAATAATAAAGAACGGGAGAGTCCTATATTAATTTCACTATTTCGTTTTTTTTGTTTCCCAACGAGTAATAAACGCAACGGATAAAATAATAATAGCAGCCCCTAACCATAAACGTCCTGGCGGTACCCAACTGAATACTAACCAACCTGCTAATACATTTAACGGCAGTTTTGCATGGTCAAAAGGTTGAACGAAAGATGCATCTGCCACTGAGTAAGCTTTTACTATTGCCCATTGAGCCAAAGCGGTCATGACACCAGCTGCAATCAGGATGAGCCAAATTGAAGACCCTGTAGGTAATTGCCATTCTGGTGCTGCTAATAAAATGTTGAAAGGGGTAATCATCAATAGTAGATACATTACCATTGTTGAAGGTCCATCTTCAGAAGATAGCTTTTTCACCATAAGTGAATAACATGCCCAAAAGAATGCGGCACCAACGGGTAGTAGAGTTGCCCAACTGAAACTGTCTGCCCATGGTTCAAGAATGATCATTGCACCGGCAAAGCCTGCTAAGGTCGCTCCCCAACGTGCAGCTCCTACTTTTTCTTTAAGAAATAACCCAGAACCTACAGTGGCAAAGAGTGGAGATGTCATTAATAACGCAATGCCTTGCCAAATAGGCACAGGATAAGCAAGCGCCCACAGCCAAAGCTGGATGCCAATAACCGATAGAAATACACGTAGAATGTGCATTTTCAAATGGTTAGTTCTTAATGAACGCCTAATACCAAGAGTGCGTAAATAAGGAATGATCACAACAAGCGCTATGGCATATTGAATGACGGCAACGGTAGTTGAAGGTAGCCCGAACTTGATGCTGGCGACTTGAGCAAGGCTATTGACGATAGCAAATGCAAGACCGGCGGTGAGCATCCAGCTTGCGCCTTGTAAGGGGTGGTGAGGTTGACTCATAATTTTACGGAACCAAGCATATGGTGCGGTTAATAATAGAATTCCAGAATCATACGATTAATCATGCAGTAAGCCAATGTTTATGCTTTGGCTAAGTTGTTCGAATTGTTGGAACAATCAGATTACCTATAGAAGTGGTGACAAATGAATCAGTACTTGTTCAGCTATTAATATCCTCTATGATGACATTCTCAAGTGATTCAAATTATCTTGTTGATCCCTTTTTCTCAGCTGCAAATCAGACATCACGGAGTGATAAATGAATACCGAATTTTTAGATGATGTTTTACAAGGTAGACGCGTTATTACCACTTTGAACGTAGACGATTTACCTTCAGGTGAGCATCAGTTTTGGTTCCAAGTAACCAGCGATGGTTTAGGTCAGCCAAAAAATATGCCAGTCACGGTGTTCAAAGGGACAAATGATGGTCCTAAACTCATGGTGACCGCGGGTATCCATGGTGATGAGCTAAACGGTGTTCTAGCCGCTCAACAAATTGTACGAGAGCTCGTTGGTAAAGAGCTGTCTGGTACTGTCACTATTGTGCCAACGGTAAATCTTTCTGGTTTGCTGAACCACAGCCGAGACTTTATCTCTTCCGATCCTGGTTCATGCCCAGCTAACCTCAATCGCCTTTTCCCAGGAAATGCAGATGGACTCGCGGCAGAGCGTTTCGTTGCTTCACTTTGGGAACGCTTACTGAAGCCGAATGCTACTTTTGCTATTGATCTACATACTCAAACTCGCGGTGCTGTGTATCCATTATATGTTTTTGCCGATTATCGAATTGCTCAATGCAGTGAAATGGCAAGATTAATGAAACCTGACTGCGTTTTAAATGATCCGGGTGATCCCGGTATATTAGAAACAGTTTGGAACCGAAGTGGCATTCCGAGTATTACTGTGGAAGTCGGGATGGGGAAATTTACTCAACCGAAAATGATTCAACGTGCAGTAGAGGGGGTATTCAATATCTTAGCTTATTATGAGATGTTGGAATCTAACCATACCGCTCAATCAGTGACTGAAGTACCACAAATTAATTGGGTTGAAGGCGATAAAATCGTATCAGTTCGGGCGGATGTTGGGGGGTTTATCTTACCTCAAGTTGAACTGCTACAAAGCGTTGAAGTCGGTGATTTATTAGCGATTCAATATGATGCCTTTGGTGATGAAAGCAAACGCTATTTAGCACCATCTTCTGGGAAAGTTCTGAGTTACAACGTGGATGCACTTAGAGAACCAGGTGCACTGGTAGCTCGCTTGATTAGTTAGATCCTTTATCACTTTGAGAGTGAAGGCTGCCTACGCTTGTAAGACTTGGTGCATTTGTGAGTAAGCTCCGGGTTTCTTGTTTCCTAAGTATTAGTTTTTATCTTTTAATAAGAAAAGAGGCCAAGCAAATGCTTGGCCAAAGGACAGTATGATTAGAGTTGAGTTGTACTCAGAGACTCTACTTTCGAATTAGAAATCGTAACGAATACCAGCTTGAAGTTGGTCGTCTTTATTGTCTAACTGTTCAAATTTGTAACCAGCGTAAGTACGGATATGACCGTTGAACTTGTAAACAGCTTCGATAGCGAAGTTATTTGCTAGTTCAGTGCTCGTATCGTCATTTTCTGAGAAGTTATATACACCAACTAGAGCGAGCTTCTTATTTGCTTTGAATTTTGCAGATAATTCGTAGCCCGTGATGTCTTCGTCAGCAACAGAGCCCATTGTGTAAAGGCCGCCGAAAGTGAATGCATCCATCGCGTACTGCGCAACTAGGTTGATTTGGTTGTCACTGTCTTGACCGTTATCTTGTGAAACATAACCCAAGCCAAGGTCTAGCCCCATATCTAGTGAGAACATACCAGCAATACCGTAGCTGTCAGCATCTTTATCATCGGCAGCGATGTAGTTTGCTTTCACTTTAAATTGGTCAAACTTGCCTGAGTAAAGGAAGTTATTTTCGCGTTTATCTTTGTTACCAGAAACGATATCAGCAGCATCTGCACCGAACGTTGCCATTGTATCTGTTACATCAGTGAGCATCACTTGAGCAGAATCTTGCTTGCCGTAAGAAAACTCACCCATGTCAGTTCCAATACCTGCGAAGAAGTAGCGGTTAGAAATATCAGATGCGTCATCGAACTCTGCTTCGTACTTACCAAAACCGTATAAGCCGTCAGTTACTTGAGTTTTGCCTTTCAAATTAACTCGTGCACGAGACTTGTCTTTGAATGAGCTTTTATCAACCGTTTCGTTGTTATCTGAAATATTGAAACGAGCTTCAGCACGACCGCCGACTGAAAGTTTAGTCCCATCTTTGTCGTAAACTGTTGCAGCAAAAGATGAACCCGATACCAATGCTGAGACGATTGCAGTTGCGATAGCTGCTTTTTTCATTTTATTTATCCTATTTAAATATCAATGAGCTTCATGCCCGATTTGTTTTGATACGAGTAAGATAATGTTTATAAATGAAAGATTGATTTCTAATTAGTGACGGTTAAGTGTCGGTTTGGTTTCAGTTTTATGAATGCCAGCTAAGAGATTAATTTGGTGAATAAGGCGTTTGGTGAATGGGTCGCTGAAGGAAGTGTTAATCGATGCTCAAGGTGTTGGGCAGATCAGAGCAAGCTAATCGGTTCAAATAAAAAGGGAGAGTATGCCTCTCCCATGATGTTCGTTTATTTAGAGAAGGCTTCTTTCACCATATCCTTTAGCTTCTCATATGGGACATAACCAGGGGTTACTTGATCATTCATGATCATAGCCGGTGTTCCTCCTAATCCCATCGCAGTAAAGGTCTGGTAGTTTCTGGCAACAATCAATTCTTGCTCTTCACTCGTATTCAGAAGAGCTTCAGTTTTTGTCTTCTTCGCAATCGCATCTAATGAGCGTTTGTCATGGCGACCATTTTTTGCCACTAATAGGTTATGTACTTCAACAAAGCTTTCAGGTTGTTGCTTCCAAACATTAAGTGCGTACAGCGCCGAGTTAGTATCGGTTCCCGGAGCTTGTTGTTGCTGTAAAGGCACGTATATGTTGATTACTTTCAAGTCACTATTTTCTTGGCTTAACTTTTCGAATGCCGCTTCCAATTTTTTACAATATGGACAGTTATAGTCGGTAAAGTTGATGATAACAGAGCTGCCGTTAGGGTTACCCGTAATTGAGTGTGCTTTATTGTTGTATAGCCAATCGTGGCTTTGTGCCTTAACTTTCTCTAGTTGAGCTTGCCCTTCTACGTACTGTTCAAGACTTTCATGTAAATTACTGATAACGCTTGGGTTACTTCTTAGCAGCTCATTAATTTTTAAAAGCTGTACTTCTTGGGATTCAGTCAAAGCGGCTGAGACTGTAACAGAGAATACAGCCGTAATCAGTGTACTAATAATAAGTTTTTTCACGGTAAATCCTTTAACTTTCGTTGTTCTTATTCCTATTTAGAGCGCGTTGTTCTTTATAAAAAACAGTTATAAAAAACAATCTAACCAAATCCTCTAAATAGAGTCATAAATTTAAAATGCAGTTATGGAACGACACAAAGATCGTTCTACGTGAATAGTGCTCAATATAAATTGTGCTCTATACAAATAAAGTTCTAAACCAAAGCCCCCAAGGTGTGGTTACCCCTGTCGAAGTGTGCTTTATTTCACCGTCTTTTATGATCACGATGGTAGGAGTGACACTAATTTTCCAGTCTCGGTTGAGGTTTCCGGTAGCGTCATTGAGTACAGGGAAGTCGTACTCTTTTGCGGAAAGAAATCGACGAACTCGTTCATCTTCACCTGAGGAAAGTGCCACAGTAACCACTTGATGATCATTAGCAAACCAGTTGATGGTTGGGCTTACAAATTTGCATGCACCGCACCATGTTGCCCAAAAATAGACAATAACGGGTTCACCTGATTTGCTTTGTTCAATAACATCAATGAATTCACCTTGCACAGTCATTCCTGATATGGGGAGAGCTGCGCCAGTTGGTAGTTTGGCACTGTGATAAAAATCCATAGCGTAAGAAACGATGCCAACGATCAAGATAATATAGACGAGTTCTTTCGCCCATTTTTTTACTCGGCTTGGCTTCTCATTTTTGTGAGAGTCTTTTGAGTGTTTATCCATCAATTATCTCGCTGTATTTAAAGCTTGAGTTACGGTATCACTATCCAAAATAACAGGAAGAGGGATACCATTTTCATAACTTGGTCCGTATATAATGTTGAATGGCACACCGAATCGACCGTTACTCTGTAGGTAATCGGTGACACTTTTATTTGGTGTCGTCCAATCGCCTTTCATAAGAACAATATCGTCTGCTTTTAGGTGGCTATAAACCGGATCTTGTAAGATCACGCCAATCTTGTTGGCTTTACACGTAATACACCAGTCGGCAGTGACATCCACAAAGACAGTTTTTCCTTGTTTAACTAGTGCTGGTATTTCAGTCGCTTCTAATGGTTGCCAATTAAGGTCATCCACAATTGGGGTTGACCAGTTGTCAGCAGTTAAACTGCCTGCAATTAATCCACCGCCAAAAACAAGTGTAGATATAGCAATAATAGGAACTAACACTTTTCTTCCCAGCTTCACACCAATCCAAACTAATACGCTAATCAGTAATCCAGCAGTCAAAACGATGGTCGGAAATAGCCCAATAAATGGAGTTAATAAGCTGCTTAACCATAAGCTAGTCGCAAGCATCATCATTCCGAAAGTAAGCTTAACCTTAAACATCCAGTTACCTGGTTTAGGTAAGAATTGAACCATTTTTGGGAAGGCTGCAAAAAGTAACCACGGAAAGCTCATACCCACGCCGAGCGCAACAAATATAGCCCACAACTCTTGGTAGCTTGCTCCTAAGGCATAAGCGACAGCAGTCCCTAGAAACGGAGCACTACAAGGCGTAGCAAGTAATGTTGCGAACATACCTTGAATAAAATGACCTGAGTGCGAGTTATTTCCTTTCAAAGCCATCCAAGTATTTAGGTTTGATGGGAGTTTGAATTCAAATAAACCAAGTAGATTAGTCGCAAAAAGCGTGGTCACAAATAGCATAAACGCAATGAACCATCCGCTTTGGAATTGGATGCCCCAACCAATAGCGTTGCCTCCCATTTTCAGCATTGAAATGCCAAAAGCGAGGATAGCAAATGAGGTAATAATACCTGCTGCTGAAGCGATGAATGAGCCTCGAATATGACGAGAAGATGCTCCTTGGTTTCCGATCATGCTGTTGAGTTTCATTCCAAGAACAGGAAGTACGCATGGCATAATGTTAAGTATGAATCCGCCAATGAGGGCAAAACCTAACATGGCAAAGAAGCTGTTGTTAGTTTCTTGATAAATAACAGGTTGAGAACCAACTTCTCCAGTTAATTCACTGGCAAAAGTTTCATCGGAAATGGTTAACGAAATACTACGACCCACGAGGTTGGTTTCACCTAGCCAGTTGCTCACATCAAACACTGCCGTTAGCGTATTACCTGAAATATGCAGGGTGGGTTGTGCAAAGAACTCATCCAATACCTCGTTGCCATCCACTAGTATTTGGGGTTTGTCCCAGGCTTTTGTGTTCGAAAATTGTGTGACAAGCTGTTGTTTCTCTTCATTCCAATATAGACCTTTGGTTGAAACATTTTGCTCGCTAGCATTGGAATCAATTTTTACGGGGGTTTTACTCATGCCTTGGTTGAATATAAACATAGCTTCTTCATCTAGCTGTAAAGATGAAGGGTTGATAGGCAATGAAATATTGTAATCAGTCAGAACACAAATGTTCGTACACGATGGGAATCTCAACTTTGCATTAAAAGTCGCACCTTGAGTAATGTCATCTAACGTTAGAGTGATTGGGAAACTGACGTGAGATTTGTAACCTAACGTCATTACACCAAGTTGCTCGTAATATTTAGGTACAGGCCAGTGCCAATCGACGGCTTTAATATTGGTCGATTCAGTCCAATCCCATTCAGGTGCAATCCCACCTTCTCCGGGGCTACGCCAGTATGTTTTCCAATCACCGTCTAAAGTTACGTCTAGAACGGCGCTGATCGTACTGAGTTCAGGATCTTGTTGACCTGTAGACATCATTCGAAGCTTTACGGGCGGATGCTCAGGTGCTGATATCCAACCTGTACTTTGAGCGAATGATGTTGAAGAAAAACTGATAAATACAGCAATGAATAAAAACTTCATACATGCATGAAGCTGAGCTCGCGCGTATTGCGCAAACCTAAAAAATAAGTGATTTAGCACTAAAATTGTCTCCGAAAATAAAATAAAAGGGTGATTGGACCCGGTTATTTACTCTCGAAATATACAATAAGTGAGGTGCAGGCGGTGCTTTGAACGTTGGAAATCTCTTTGCTCTTCACGGAAACGTCGCAAAGTATCAGGAATAACACTGAATATGACGATTGTGAGCAAAAGGAAACAAGCGAGCCAGTGAAGCTTAGGCGCAGAATAAGTCAGCATCTTCTCGCTAAGGCTACAAGGTTCTTCTGCAGGAAGCTTTTTGATTTGCTGTGAGGAGTTACTAAAAACGTCGAAATAGAGTTGCGCTATATCAGTGATACTGGAAGTTGATTGAGTATCATCACGAGTTAATACCGAATTAGCATAAGTTGTGTTCGGTGACAGGAGTGATGTTGTGGACAGTGATTGGCTAGATAGCAAGCTTGCCAGACAAGTCAACATGACTAATCCGGTTAAAAAAATCGACCAAAGCGCGTGCTTTTGTAAGCGATTTTTATTCGTTGATAATAGGGCTATTTTGCTTGGCAAAGAAATCACAGTAAATATAAAGACCGAGCTAGATTAGTGAAATAATTCAACTTGAGCAAGGTTAAGTTTGTCAGTGAATTGTCATGTTCACTGTATTAATGCTGGCTAGCCCTAATATTACCTAGCATTATTGATTCGATGCTATTCGTTCATTCGCCAGTAAAGTCGATAAGTCATCGATTTCTAAAGGTCGAGCGAAATGATAGCCCTGGTAATGCATACATGCTTCATCTGCAAGCAAATCTAGTTGTGCTTTATCCTCAACGCCTTCTGCAATGACCGTTTTTCCTAGGTTATGACCGAGCTGAATGATCGTTCGGACAATCATATGATCTTCATGCCTTTGTACACATTCATCAATAAAGGACTTATCAATTTTTAACACATCGATTGGGAGTTTTTTTAGGTAGTTTAGTGACGAGTAAGCAACACCAAAATCATCAATAGCAACAGTCACACCAAGCTTTCTTAATTGGTTACAAGCGTTGATGATGTTGTCAGGCTGCTGCATTAAGGTGGTTTCGGTGATCTCTAATTGCAATAAATGTGGCGATAGCTCCACTGTGTTTAAGGAGGAAGTCACCAGGGTATAGATATCATCATGTGCGAATTGAACGGTGGAAACATTGACTGAAACACAAAGGTTAAAGCCTTCGTCATGCCATTTTTTTGCTTGTTTCGTTGCTTCTTCTATTACCCAGCGACCGATGGGGATGATCAGCTTACTTTTTTCTGCGATCCCAATAAACTCAAAGGGTGAAACAACGCCTAATTGAGGGTGGTGCCAACGAATAAGAGCTTCCGCGCCGCATATTTCCCCTGATTTAATGTCGACTTTAGGTTGATAAAGCAGTTTAAATTGCTCGTTTTCAATCGCAGCGGCTAACTCGGTCTCAATTTGATGTTGTCGAATAGTTTCATCTATTAATTCATGATCGTACCAACGAATATTTCCTTTGCCTTGAGACTTCGCTTTCTTAACGGCGATATCAGCGTTTTTACTTAAGATCTCAGTATTGCCCATTGAGTCTTCAAGTTTGGCAATGCCAGCACAAAAGTTTAATTTATAGGAGTATGGATTGATTTGATAAGTTTTTTCCGCGATTTGTTTTAATTGGTTTTCTAATGATTGAAGCTCTTGAGTTAAATCGTTTTCTTCATAGCAGATGATAATAAATTCATCACCACTTAAACGGTAAGATGATAGGTTTTCAGAAGACAACTGGTTGAGTTCTTGAGCAAACATTGACAGCAGTTTATCGCCTTTGTCATGACCAACGCTTTCATTAACGTCCTTAAAGTTGTCAAGGTCGATTTGGATAATTGCAGACTGCTTTGAGGGAAGGCTTTCCATCGACTTTAGTGTATCAAAGTACGCTTTTCTATTACCTAACGATGTAAGAAAGTCCGTTAAACTTTCTTTACGGAATACCAACATTTGTTCCCGAAATTTTTGTTGGTAGTAAGTCATGATGGTGGCAAACACCGTGATAATGACTACTTCAATCGCATCTTCTATAAACTCTTCAAACTCAGATTCAGGCAGTTCATACAAGTAGCTAAGTATCAGAACTCCACCGGAGGCAATCGGCCACATAGAGCCTGGAAAAATAACGATATAAGAAAGTGGTATTAGTATGAAGGCTTCTTCAATAGTATCCAGTTCGAGTGGTTCAACATATCCTCCAACTAAAATGATAGTCATAGAAGCGACAGCTGCAACCGATTTAACTTGAGGGTGTTTGTGAAAAAATGCAATTAGCATGCAAGCAGGGTAGCTAAGGTATATCCATCGAACGAGTTGATGTTCTGATATGAGAGTATAAGAGACTATAGTGACCGCGGCGACAAAACCTAAGGTGATAAGGGTTCTAATTCTGTTAGTGCTAATAGGGTGTGAGCCTAAAAATTGGGTCATAGGGTTTCCTCATAATGTACCTTGATAACTATAATAATTTGATTAGCCCCTCAAGAATGCTCTAGTCAAATTAAGGTGCACTTCAAGGATATGGTCAAAGGTTGTTGATGACCTTAGCAGTTTCCAAATTTAGCACTCGAAAAGTTGAATTTAATCAAATTCTCATTCTTTTCACTGAATGTGATTATAGCGTACATTAAACCATTAAATGTTCTGTATCTTCTTTATTACAGGTATATAACCCTATTTTTTAGTTCTTATATAAACAATTCTAGTTTGTAGGTAAATGCTCAATTCTTTAGGCAATAGTGTTACTTATTTGTTTTTCATCAGTAATGTGTTTGTGATTTTTAGTTTTTTGTAAATGTAACAAGCTATAACAAAGGAATTGTCATGTTTTTTATAAATCAATAATTCTAACTTACTGTTAATTAAGTATTTATATTTTTGTACTTGTTTTTTTTATCTTTTATATAACTTAATGAAACTATTTGAGTCATCTCGATTAGGGTTATGTCACTTGTTAAGAACAGGTAACAACTTCCGTTAGAGAGAAGTTGTGAGTGATTAAATTACCTTTAAGTTACAAATGGATATGACGATGAATAAGAAACTTTTAGCGGTAGCAATTTCTAGCGCTGCCTTTGCTTCACAAGCTGTTGCGATCGAACTTTACAATGAAGACGGTACGACCTTTTCTGTAGGTGGTCACGTTTCAGTTGCTGTGGGTGATGTTAATAGCAGCGACCGTCAAGGTGACGACGATATTGGTATTGAATCAGTTTCTCCACGTATTAACTTTAATGTAACTCATGACATAGGCAATGGCTTTACTGCCGATGCTAAAGGTGAGTGGGCATTGAACTACTTAGATGGCGGTGAGAATGCGTTTACCACTCGTCTTGGCTACCTTGGTTTAACGCATGACGATTTCGGTCGTGCTGTTGCTGGTACGCAGTGGGCTCCTTATTACAGTGTTTCTGGCGTTGCAGATATGCCAATCGCTTTTGCAAATGACTTTATTTACGACGATCACGGTAACTTAGGTACTGGTCGTGGTGAAGAAATGCTGAGCTACGGTAACAGCGTAGATTTTGGTGAGGCAGGTACTCTTAACTTAGGCGTTGCTTGGCAGGGTCGTAAAGTTGATGACGTTAGCTACACAAGCACTGTAAGTTTTGAAAATGAATACGGAAATCGTGCTCAAATTGCATTGAACTACTCAATTGCTGATGTTACTGCAAACTATGCATTCAATACTGGTGATGTAAATTTCGGTAGCGTTGGTTCCCAAACGGCTGAATCACATGTTCTAAGTGCAACATACGGCTCTTACGGTAAAGAAGGCATTTACCTAGCGGGTGTTTACGCAATGAATGAGTACATGAACTCAAGCTCTGGTATCGCTCTTGAAGAAACAACAGCCGTTGAACTTCTAGCTTCTTACGCTTTCTCAAACAGCATTAATGTAAGTGTTAACTATGAAGCAGTTGAAGATGACAAAGAAAGCGCTACAGTTTACAGCACTTCAGCTCTACAAGCTGAATACAACTTTACTTCTAACTTCGTAGGTTTTGCTGGTTACGAGTTTGACCTTCAAGGTTCAGGCACATACAAAGATAAAGCAGACGATAAGTGGTTGATTGGTGCTCGTTACTACCTATAAGAAGTAGCTCGTATGTAGTTTACTAAATTTGGCAATTATCTCAGGTTGCGATAATTGCTTTTATCGCGGACTAGAATAAAAGTTACACGCCTATTCAAGAGCTCACTTATTTTAAGTGAGCTTTTTCTTTGGTTGAATAGGATAATCGGCAAGTTGCGATACTCTTCCAATCCAATCCAATCCAATCCAATCCAATCCAATCCAATCCAATCCATATATGGTGCTTCGATACTAATGACTTGGAGCATGAGATATAATTCAGTATATTGTGCACAACTTAATCTAACGGGTGTATACATGACATCTTGCCATACCAATAACTCATCATCTTTAAGTAACCAAGAACAAGAGCTGATTAAGCTTGAGAATCAAGTTTGCTTTCCTCTATATAGTGCTGCCAATGCTGTAATTCGCGCCTATCGCCCACTATTAGATGAGCTAGACCTCACTTATTCACAGTATTTAGTAATGATGGTGCTTTGGCAAAATAACGGTATCAATGTAAAAGAACTGGGCGCTAAACTTAACTTAGATTCTGGTACTTTAACGCCTCTGTTAAAACGATTAGAAACTAAAGGCATTGTTTTGCGCAAAAGGGGTGAACATGACGAGCGCGTTCGTGAGCTTTTTTTAACAGAGCAAGGTGAAGCGCTTAAACTGCAAGCCGTCAGTGTGCCTAAAGCGATGCGCTGCAAGATTTCGTTGGATGTTGAAGAACTTGTAGAACTGAAACGTTTATGTGAAAAGCTAATAAAGACAATTGACTAGCTTTTGAATTTGAAGCCGAACTCCAAAGGTTTTATAACCGTAAGATTGAGCTAAAGATCAGGTTTTTGATAATTTACTAGATTAACTCGAAGATCAGTGGAATATGATCGGTTAAAATATCTGCTCTCAAATTCAGGTCAAGGAAAGGTAATGAGCTCAACAAACAAGGATAGTGAAATGATGATTTCTAAAGTAACCGCCGCACCCAGTAAAATATTATGTGTGGGTAGAAATTATGCAGATCATATCGAAGAGCTCAACAATGCCACACCTGAGCATATGGTGGTTTTTCATAAGCCAAGCACCAGTGTGACTACTATATTGTCTTCATTCCATGAAGAGACATTACACTATGAGGCGGAGATTTGCTTCATCGTTGAAAATGAGACTTTCACTTCAGTAGGCTTAGGGCTAGATCTCACCAAGAGAGAGCAGCAATCTTATCTTAAAAGCAAAGGGCTTCCATGGGAGCGAGCAAAGTCATTTGATGGCTCTGCGGTGTTTAGTCGCTTTGTTCCATTAACTGATGTTGATATTAATGATCTTAACTTAGAGTTATTCATTAACTGTGTCCGAGTCCAGAAGGGGCATGTGAACCAGATGCTCTACTCACCTCAAACCATCTTGGATGAATTAAAATCTTACCTTACTCTGTTAGATGGTGATGTTGTAATGACAGGTACGCCAAAAGGCGTGGGTGAAGTGCACAACGGCGATGTGTTTTTAGGGCGTCTTATGTGTGGCGACAAAACCCTCATAGAAATAGAGTGGCTTGCTCGGTGATGCATATTGTTTGATTTGATTTGTTTTGTGCTGGAAAATGATCAAAAACCAGTTGTATTGACGTTCAAGTTTAATTTATTTGCACGTTATACCTAGTTAGTTATCATCCGTTGATATAAAATCCGCGACCGGATTTTTATAAATACAATAACGAATGATCGATTTAACTATTTTACCTGTCTACTTAACTGCTGTTGTAGCGCTTCTTCTTCTTCCTGGTCCTGATATGTTACTGATTGCTAGCTCAAGTATGAGTTACGGTCGCAAAGTTGGCGTGTTTGCCAGTTTAGGTAATGCAACGTCCGGCATCATTTTGACCGTACTGGCTGCTATGGGTGTGTCTGCCTTAATTGCAATGAGCCCTATGGCATTAAAAGCATTACACCTATTGGGTGGTGCTTATTTACTTAAAATGGGTTGGGATTGCTTAAGAGCAGAGCAAGACGAAGCGCCTGAACTTAACAATAATTCTGCAGTTGCGAAAACCTATTATCAGCGAGCTTTAGTCAGCAATCTACTTAACCCTAAAGCGCTTGTTTTCTTTGTGATGTTTTTACCTCAATTTGTGTCGACTAACATAACAGCAAGTTCTGGTGAGCAAATGCTTGTACTAGGGCTACTGCTTAATATTTTAGGCTTGTCATTTAACTTCTTATTGGTAGCGCTTGTTGGCAGTGTCGGGAAGTCTCTAATTGAGAATGCTAAATTCAGAATGTACCAACAGAAAGTGATGGGTGGCGTATTCATCATTCTGGCTGTTTGGATGCTTAAATCATTCGTTGCTTAGATGCTTAGATGCTTAGATGCTTAGTTGTCTAGCTGATTAGTTTCTTATGTCAGTATGATCGAAGACAGCAATGAACAGAATTAACCAGCTTCGGCTGGTTTTTTTATCTTTAAAATGTACGATAGAGCTTAACGATAAACTTACTTTTTAGAGAGTTATATGGATATTGAAGTCGTTAGCCACCCATCAAAGCAAGATACTGATAGCGTTCTTGATGGAATAAAAGAATACAATGCCCCTCACTTCCCTGATCAAGATTTGATCCCTCTTTCAGTTTTTGTTCGAGACTCACAGAACAAAGTGATAGCAGGGTTAAATGCCGAACTATTCACTACCTCGCTGATGATCAATCACCTTTGGGTATCTTCAGATCTAAGAGGAAATGATGTTGGTACCAAGCTTCTTGCTAAGGTTGAGTCAGAAGCCCTCGCGAGAGGAGTTACCGATATTTACTTAGACACTTATAGTTTTCAAGCTTTGGGTTTTTATCAAAAGTTAGGTTTTAAGGTGGTAGGGGAGTTTAGCGATTATCCAATAAAAGGCGTCCATAAACACTTTTTACAGAAATCGCTTTAGAAAAAATGGACGTATTACTACGTCCATTTTTGCTTTGGTGCTAGAAGCTAGAAGCTAGAAGCTAGAAGCTAGAAGCTAGAAGCTAGAAGCTAGAAAATAGAGGTACCGCTATTACTTATTAAGCTCTTGCTGATGCTGTTCAATAAGCTGTGCCATTTTTTCCTCTGCTCGTAGTAAAGCTTCAGGGTAATTTTCATTCCCCTCAAATTCAGTGACAAGTTCATAATAAACTTTTAGCTTAGGTTCAGTACCAGATGGGCGAACAATGATTCGAGAGCCATCTTCCATGTGATAAATAAGCACATCACTGGCAGGTAGGTGGATGGCTTCGGTTTTCCCCATGCTACCTTTTCCACCAATAGTAAAGCGAAGTGAAGATTGAAGATCTTCAATGACAGATATTCCCACACCAGCAATCTGTTTTGGTGGAGTACTTCTTAGCTTCGCACCAATGGATGGTGAATTGGGATCAAGTTGAATACTGCGTTGAGCATTCACATGTACACCATGTTCAAAGGATATTTGAGCGAGTACATCCCATACCGTTTTGCCATTTTGTTTCAATTGCTCCACAAGTTGAGAGAACACAACCAGTGTTGATAGCCCATCTTTGTCTCTTACTTGTGTGCCAATGGTGTAACCAAGAGCTTCTTCATAGGCAAAAAGGAATTCGTTTTCATCGTCTTCTAATTGCATTCCTACATTCGCTAACCATTTAAAGCCAGTGAGTGTTTGGAAGTAGGTTGCGCCATGTGATTTTGCCACTTTAGCAAGCAAAGTAGACGATACAATGCTGTTCCCAACTAGTTGCTGTTTGGTATGCGGTAGCGAAAGTAAGTAGTTGGCGAGTAGCACACCAATTTGATCACCAGTTAGCATTTTATATGTTGTATCTTGCTGCCTTGCAGCAACCGCGAACCTGTCGGCATCTGGATCGTTTGCACAAGCAATAGCAGCTTCGACACTTTCAGCGAGTTCTAGAACGAGATCCATTGCCCCATCTTCTTCAGGGTTAGGGAAGTTAACGGTTGGGAATAAACCATCAGGTTCACGCTGTTCGGCAACACTGAAGACTTTGTTGAAACCGTTGTCATGCAGCAAATCTTCCGCCATTTTCGCTCCAACACCGTGCATCGCAGTGTATGCCACGGCGATTGATTTCTCCGAAGTATCACCTTCAATGAATGGGCTTTGGTTAACGCTGGTACGGTAGGTTTGATAGTAATCTTCAGTAAGCCAAACGAGTTGTTCTCTTTGCTCTGCATCACTTAATGACATCAGTGGAATCGGTCTTGTTGCGGCGATTGCAATTTCAGCAGCGATACCTGAATCATGAGGCGGGATTATTTGAGCCCCATTCTCCCAGTACACTTTAAAGCCATTATATTCAGGAGGGTTATGGCTTGCGGTTACTACTACCGCCGCAGCGGCATTCAGGTGCTTAATACCAAATGCCACAACAGGGGTAGCGGCCACATCATGGGTGAGAAAAACTTTAATGCCTAAAGCAGTAAGTACCGAAGCCGTATCTATGGCAAATTGCTTTGAATCGGTTCTGCCATCATAGCCAACCACTACTCCACGAGAAGCAGCCTTACTGATATTGTCGATTAGATAGTGACCCAATCCAGCGGCGGTTTCTTGAATCACTAAGCGATTCATTCGGTTTGGACCACAACCTACTTTTCCTCTTAACCCAGCTGTTCCAAATTCCAATCTTTTCCCGAAACGATCTTCAAGTTCGCTGTATTCTTTTTCATCAATAAGATATTGAAGCTCTTCACGAGTTCTTGGATCTGGGTCTCGTGCTAACCAATTCGTCAATTTTTCCATCATAAATTAAACCTTTGCTGTTGATAGAGTAAATATAAATGATATTCATTATCAATTAAGTGAAGGCAATCGTAAAACTAAGTTGTTAGAACATCAATTGTTAACCAAGCGGTATTCTAAGCACTGCTGGCATGTGCGGGTTCATAGCTAAACTCTGCAATTAAGAGTTCTGAACCGGTTAAAACCGTTGAGCTTAATAACTGATTTTCCTAATAACACATGCCTCTACTTCTTTTCTTAATATTCCCTTTAGAAACTCTACTCTGAGGTACTTTCACTCGCTATATACAAGATTTATAGCCGATAATTTGAATATTTAGCACCTTGAACATTTAGCTTTCAGTAACTAGCCTTTACATAAATATAACAAAAAGTAGCCAGTTCGCTGATTAAACGTCTTTATCCCTCATATTTTCTGCCGTATTGATGAGGCTTACTTTGCATCATTTTTATGTTTAACCCTTAGCCAAATATTCTTTCATTGCGAAGTAATGTCCGAATGGATGGTTGAGATAAACATGACGCAATTAGGTGATAGAAAGACCATAGACACATGTGAACGATGGTTTCAGGGCGTAAATGTCTTGTGGGATGGATAAAGGAGATACCTTTTGAAGAGATCACGAACCACTCTTGTACTGTTAATGGAACTAGCGGTAGTTTTGTTTTGGTCATCAGCTGTTTGGGCTGAATCAGACTACAACATGACTCAGGGTGTTACGGAAATCAGCGGTAAGGTCTATGACCTTCACATGTTGATTTTCTACATTTGCTGTGCAATTGCGCTAATCGTGTTTGGCGTGATGTTTTATTCCATTATTCACCATCGAAAGTCGAAGGGTGCGGTCGCTGCCCATTTCCATGAAAGCACCAAAGTAGAAATTATCTGGACGATTATTCCCATTCTTATTCTTATCGCGATGGCGATACCCGCAACCAAAACATTGATTGCGATGGAAGATACCTCCCAATCCGACTTAACCATTAAAATCACAGGTTCTCAGTGGAAGTGGCATTACAGCTACTTTGGGGAAGATGTTGAATTTTTTAGTTTATTAGCGACGAGTGATAAACAAATTGAAGGAATTGAAGAAAAAGGAGCGCATTATTTACTAGAAGTGGATAAGCCCTTAGTCCTTCCTATTAATCGCAAAGTCCGCTTCTTGATGACATCAGATGACGTTATACATTCATGGTGGGTGCCTGCTTTTGCTGTGAAAAAAGACACTGTCCCGGGGTTTATTAATGAGGCATGGACCAAAATTGATGAGCCTGGTGTATATAGAGGGCAGTGTGCGGAGCTTTGTGGCCGAGCGCATGGATTCATGCCGATTGTCGTGCAGGCGATGGAAGAAGACGATTTTGATGCATGGCTTGTTAAACAAAAAGAAGAGGCTGCTATTGCTAAGCAACAAGCTCAAGAGGCACTAGGCTCGTCACTTACTATGGACGAACTGTATGCCGAAGGTGAGACCATTTATAACGCGAGATGTGCGGTGTGCCATCAGGTCAATGGTGATGGTATTACTGGTGCATTCCCTGCAATTAAAGGTAGTGCGATTGCACTAGGCGATTTATCAACACATTTAGACACTATTGTGTATGGCAGACCTGGAACGGCAATGCAGGCATTTGATGCCCAATTAAGCGAGAAAGAAATTGCTGCAGTCGTGACTTATCAAAGAAATGCATGGGGAAATGATACGGGAGATGTCGTTCAAGCTTCTGATGTAAATGCATTTAAGGCACAGAAAAATGCCAAGGAGGAGCAATGAAATCATCAGCAAACAAGCCCGTAAAGTCGGCTCCGATGAATAGCCATGAATTAAGTGGTGCTGGAGACTTATCTCATGGTGCTGATTCTCATGATGCCGAGCCTCATGATGATCACTCTGCACCTAAAGGGTTAGCTCGCTGGCTCTATTCGACCAACCATAAAGATATAGGCACCCTCTACTTATGGTTTAGCTTCGCTATGTTTTTGACTGGTGGGGCAATGGCTATGGTGATACGTGCTGAGTTGTTCCAGCCTGGTTTGCAGTTAGTTGAGCCTGACTTCTTTAATCAGATGACCACAGTCCACGGTTTGATCATGGTGTTTGGGGCTGTCATGCCTGCTTTTACTGGGCTTGCCAATTGGATGATCCCAATGATGATTGGCGCCCCAGATATGGCGTTGCCACGAATGAATAATCTTAGTTTCTGGATTTTACCTTTTGCGTTTTTGATTCTAATTGGTTCACTGTTTACTGAGGGTGGAGGACCAAACTTTGGTTGGACGTTCTATGCGCCACTTTCTACGACTTATGGCCCTGACAGCACCGCATTATTTGTGTTCTCTGTTCATATTATGGGGATCAGTTCGATAATGGGCGCAATCAACGTGATTGTGACTATTGTGAACATGCGCGCACCTGGAATGACTTGGTTTAAGCTACCAATGTTTGTATGGACATGGTTGATCACGGCTTTCTTACTTATAGCGGTGATGCCTGTTCTCGCCGGCGCGGTGACCATGGTATTGACGGATAAATACTTCGGAACTAGCTTTTTTGATGCGGCTGGTGGGGGGGACCCTGTGATGTTCCAGCATATCTTCTGGTTCTTTGGACACCCTGAAGTGTACATCATGATACTGCCTTCCTTTGGCATTATCTCAGCCATTATTCCGGCATTCAGTGGTAAGCGATTGTTTGGCTACCATTCTATGGTTTACGCGACTTGCAGCATTGCGTTGCTGTCATTCTTAGTATGGGCGCATCACATGTTTACTACGGGGATGCCAGTCTTCGCTGAACTTTTCTTTATGTATTGCACCATGTTGATTGCGGTGCCTACCGGGGTGAAAGTATTCAATTGGGTGGCGACAATGTGGCGAGGTTCTCTGACCTTTGAAACCCCAATGCTGTTTGCGATTGCCTTTATCGTGCTATTCACTATTGGCGGTTTTTCGGGCTTGATGTTGGCGATTGTCCCAGCAGATTTTCAGTACCATGACACTTACTTTGTGGTGGCTCATTTCCATTACGTGTTAGTGACAGGCGCGGTATTTTCTATCATGGCTGCGGCTTATTATTGGCTTCCGAAATGGACAGGTCATATGTATGACCAACGTTTGAGCTTGTGGCATTTTTGGACATCAGTGGTATCGGTGAATGTTCTATTTTTCCCAATGCACTTTCTTGGGCTAGCGGGTATGCCAAGACGTATTCCTGACTACGCCATTCAGTTTGCAGATGTGAACCAAATCGTATCAATAGGTGGTTTTGCTTTTGGTTTATCTCAACTGATCTTCTTATGGCTTGTAATTAAATGCGTAAAAGGTGGAGAGCCCGCTCCAAGTAAACCATGGGAAAGATCCGAAGGTTTAGAGTGGACAGTACCAAGCCCAGCTCCGCACCACACCTTTACTCACCCACCAAAGATTGACTGAGGTGAGTATGACAAACAACCCACGCGACACATCAGACAGTGATGCCAAGCAAGATAACCAAGGCGAGAATAACGTTAAGCAAGGTATTAAACAGCCTGAACTGGATTCTAAAAGCATACCTAATTCATCAAATAAATTGGTGGGCTATTTAGTGCTGAGCGTCATTGGGATGTTTGGCTTTGGATTTGCTTTAGTGCCTTTGTATGACGTGATGTGTGACGCCTTGGGTATCAACGGTAAGACAAATTCAGAGTCGGTGATACAGCCTCAAGGTATGCAGCCTGATTACTCGCGAAGTATTCGTGTTGAATTTATGTCTCATATAAACCCGGATATGCCTTGGGATTTTGTGCCAGAAAAAAGAACGTTAGATGTGCACCCAGGAGAAGTTATTCAAACTCAATACCTTGCTTTGAATCGTTCAAGTGAGCCTTTAGTTGGGCAAGCTGTTCCTTCTGTGTCTCCTGGAGAAGGGGCTACTTACTTCAATAAAATTGAGTGTTTTTGCTTTAATCAACAAGCGTTAGCTGCATCTGAAAATACAGTGATGCCTCTGATCTTTTATATAGAGCCAGATATACCAGACTCTATCCACACGCTTACGCTTTCATACACTCTTTTTAATATAACCCATTCATTAAATGCTGAACCTGAGGTGATAGAGGTTGTGAGTAATATGCGGACTACCGATTCCTTAGTGGCTCATTAATAGCTAAAGAAAGAGTAATCAAGTTAAAGAAGAGAACAACTAAATAGATAGAAGAACGATTTCAACAAGGAGTTGAGTGATGAGTTCTAAAAAAGATATTTATTTTGTACCCGCACAAAGTAGCTGGCCTCTGGTTGGTGCGGCTGCCTTATTCCTTGTAGCGGTTGGCGCTGGGCTAACTGTGCAGAATATGGGCGTAGAAGGCTCTGGTGGTGTCGTAGGTAAAATTGTTTTAACCGTAGGCTTTCTGGTTCTGCTTTACATGTTAGCTGGGTGGTTTAGCAATGTAATTACAGAGTCATTAACGGGTTTGTATTCAGAACAAATTGCGCGTTCGTTCCGACAAGGCATGAGCTGGTTTATCTTTTCTGAAATTATGTTTTTTGGTGCATTCTTTGGTGCGCTTTTTTATGCACGGATGTTGTCTGTCCCTTGGTTAGGTGGTGCTGATAACAATGCCATGACTCATGAAGTGTTGTGGCCAATGTTTGAGGCAATGTGGCCACTAACCAGTACCCCAAATGGCGTTGAAACCCAAGCAATGCCTTGGCAAGGCATTCCACTTAAGAACACGATAATTCTCTTACTTTCCTCTATTACTCTGCACATGGCGCACATCAGCTTAGAAACAAACAAGCGTATGGCGTTAATTGTGTGGCTTGAAATTACCATCGTTCTAGCTGGTTTCTTTTTATTCTTTCAAGTTGAAGAGTATATGCACGCCTACCAAGAGATGGGGCTGACGTTGCAATCTGGTATCTACGGAAACACCTTCTTCTTACTGACTGGTTTTCATGGTCTTCACGTTTGTTTAGGAACGATTTTCCTAATAGTTCTACTGTTTAGAATTGCTAAAGACCATTTCACTCCGAAAGACCATTTTGCATTTCAAGCGGGGAGTTGGTATTGGCATTTTGTTGATGTGGTATGGCTGTGTTTATTCGTTTTTGTCTATGTATTGTAGCTGTTTCGTCTCGATATTTTTCAATGGTTATGTGGCGCTAGTAGGGACGAGGGTTCGGAGTTATCCAACCCATAGAAAGGGCAAGTAATAGTAGTAGAACGACGGCAGCAGACAACATGACTCGTCGCCCAAGGAAGTGGCTTAGCGGTTTTTGAGGTTGATCACCTTTGGCAATAATGAATAAAGCTTTGGCGAGGTTGATGATGATAAAGAAAAGAAAAAACACTAAAGCAATTTTGAATATAAAGGAAACCGTCATAGCTACTCCTGATTCTAATAAAGGATGTTGATGAAGATAGAAAATAAGGCATGGAAGAGTAAAAAACTTTGGTTTGCAGCTGTGTTAACTGTGGTGTCTGTTTCTATATTGATCAAGTTAGGTTTTTGGCAACTCGACAGGGGTGAACAAAAATCAGCGTATGAATTAGCCCTTCAGGAACGTGAAAAGGTAAGTGCGATAGCCTTGTCTGATTTTATTGAGATGTCTGAATTAACAGAGAGACCATCTAGTCTGTTGGGTGACGATTACCTAACGCAGTCCAAACCATTGAAGCACTTTGAACAACTACAGGCATTGAACGGAACCAGAGTAAAGGTAGAGATTGAGGGTGGCACAGGAGGTGTTTTCCTACTGGATAACCAAATACATGAAGGGCGAGTTGGGTACTTGGTTTTTATGATTGGTCAGCTTGGAGAGGCAGGAGGCGGGCAGTCAATTTTGTTGGATTTAGGTTTTGTTGAAGCGAGTCGTGATCGCACTATCTTGCCTAACCTGAGCGACCTGTCAGTACCTAGCGACTTATCTGGCCGTTTGTATCTTAAATCCACAAACCCATTGAGTCATGAATTATCCGCTGAAAATACACTGCCAGTTAGGGTTCAAAATGTAAACATCGCTGAACTAGAAGGCTTATTTGAGGTGAATTTATTCCCTATGGTGTTTCAACCTATTGGGCTAAAAAATTGGGATTACGAACCTGTTTGGGTACCGCTACCAATGAGCTCTTCGAAACACTTTGGCTATGCTGTGCAGTGGTTCGTAATGGCTGCAGTATTGGCATTAATAATGTTGATGATCAGTTATAGGTTTTGGATGAAAAAGCATCGAATAGACTCTGTAGAAAGTAGAAAGTAGAAAGTAGAAAGTAGAAAGTAGAAAAGCAGCTTGTAGGTTGTTTATATCAAATAGTTGCTTATAGGGTGGATCATCAAACGAAACATAGGTGGAGACAATCATGGAAAGATCACAGTTAAAAGGACGTGTTTTGTTAGTGAGCTTGATTTTGATATTTGCCTTGCCTGCCATTATCGCCAAGCTTGTTTTGTCTCAACAGTGGTACACATCTGGAGTCACTAACTTTGGTGAACTCATTGAACCTAAAACGACATTAACTAGTGTTGGAGTAGACTTGTTACCAGAAGAAGGGTGGTTACTTGCTTATGTTGTTCCCGAAAATTGTACCCGTGTTTGTGAGCAGCAGGTGCACTTATTAGGTCAAAGCTATTTAGCATTAGGGAAATATAAGGAAAGAGTGAAGCCTATTTTACTTATAGATAAAGGCAATAACGACACTCTAAAGGACATGGACTTATTCCGAGAAGTTCGCACCGATTTGACCAACAATGAACCCTTGTTGTCATCCTCGGTGGTGATTGTTGATCCGCTCGGTCAATTAGTGATGCGTTACCAAGGCGTATCCACTCAGGCTTTGTTAGTGAAACAGTCAAAAGGGATCTTGCACGATTTAAGAAAATTATTGAAGTTATCAAGAGTCGGTTAGGCTTTTGAATCGCTGAATAGTAAGTGCTTCTGGTAACCGAGATATTGGGTCAAATGATAGGGAGAGGTCATGGTTAATGAGACACCTAAAAATCTAACCTTACTCGTAAAAGTGAGTTTGCTGTTAACGTTAACCGTTATTGTATTAGGCGCTTATACAAGGTTGTCTGATGCTGGATTAGGTTGCCCCGATTGGCCAGGCTGTTATGGCAGCATGGTAGTGCCTTCTGACTCATCTTCTTTATCTAAAGCAGCCCAGCTTTACCCTGGTAACACTATAGAATCGGATAAAGCCTGGTTAGAAATGATCCATCGCTATTTTGCCGGAACTTTAGGTATTGTCATTTTCTGCATCGTTGCTTGGTGTTTGAAGATAAAAAACATTTCCCCCAAGTTACCACTGACCATCTTGTTTGTGGTTGTATTTCAAGCCGCACTTGGTATGTGGACCGTCACATTGAAGTTGATGCCACTGGTGGTTATGGCTCATCTCTTAGGAGGCTTCACACTATTCTCATTGCTTGCCATTCTTTATTGCAAACTGAATCGCTTACAGCAACATATTGACCCGCTTTATGTTGACCCATCCGTCCGGTTTTGGGCTCTTGCTAGCTTGGGAATCGTGATTCTTCAGATATTTTTAGGGGGCTGGACGTCATCGAATTATGCGGCGTTGATGTGTACTAGCTTACCTATTTGCGAAGGTAACTGGATAGCATATCTAGACTTTTCCAAAGCCTTTGACTTACTTCAATCAGGGCATGAAAACTATGAATTTGGTGTGCTTGAATATCCTGCCCGAATGACCATTCACGTGACTCATCGAATAGGAGCTATTGTGACTTCTTGTGTGGTTTTAGTGTTGGTATGGAAGCTCGCTCAGCAGCCTTGCAATATTCAAAACAGCTTAGCGAAAAGAGTAGGGACCTTGTTATTACTTCAGATAACTTTAGGAATTGGCAACGTTGTTTTACAGCTTCCTATTTCTGTTGCTGTGCTTCATAACCTTGTTGCTGCTTTATTGCTCGTTAGCATAGTAACCACTAACTTTTTACTCTGGCACCGACAAGATTATAAAACCCTGATAGCAAGTAACGTTGTACCGATTGGCAACGCGGTTCATCACAAGTCGAGACATGCAGATTATGCAGAAGGAGTCGAGTATGACAAGTAAGACATCAGCCATGAGAACAATGAACAGAGCCTCTTCTTTAGCCACTATTTCTAGATCCACAATGTCTGCGAGCACTATATCTTCAACTGCTATATCTTCATCTGCTATCTCTGGGGGGGAAAGTACTTATCAAACTCAAGATAGCCGTCATTGGAAAGCCTATTTAACGCTCACCAAACCGAAAGTCGTGGCTTTGATGCTGCTAACCGCATTAGTGGGGATGTGTCTTGCTGTACCTTCTGGGTTACCGCTAAAAGAAACCGTATTTGGGCTGATTGGTATTGGTTTGATGGCTGGAGCAGCAGCAGCGTTCAACCATCTTATTGATAGTAAAATTGATGCAAAAATGACACGAACTCGTCGTAGACCTTTGCCTTCAGGTGAACTGAGTCGCTATAAAGTATTTGGCTTTGCCACTGCGATAGGTGTACTGGGTTTTGTGACTTTATTTTTTGTGGTGAATGCCCTGACAGCTTGGCTAACTTTCGCCAGCTTATTGGGGTATGCTGTTGTTTATACAATGTATTTGAAACGAGCCACCCCGCAAAATATTGTGATTGCCGGAATTGCAGGAGCAATGCCACCATTACTCGGTTGGACAGCTATAACCAATGAACTTCATTCTCATGCATGGTTATTAGTGATGATCATTTTTATTTGGACTCCTCCACATTTTTGGGCGCTTGCCATTCATCGACGCGATGAATATGCAAAAGTGAATATTCCAATGTTGCCTGTCACACATGGTATCAGTTACACGAAAACGTCTATTTTCCTGTATACCCTTCTATTGAGCGTGGTGTGTATATTGCCAGTTCTTGTTGGAATGAGTAGCTGGCTCTACTTAACGGCATCACTCGTACTTAATGGTGGGTTTATCTATCATGCTTGGTTACTTAAATATCGAAGTGAAGACAGTACAGCGATGAAAACATTTAAATTCTCTATCTATCATTTAATGTTTTTGTTTATTGCTCTACTTGCAGATCATTACTTGTTGTAAATGATTTCTTGTCACTCGTTTTCTGTAAACTATTTTTTGTGAACCAAGTAAGCAGGTATAAAAAAGCGGAGACACAATCTCCGCGTTTTTATGTGCTGAATATATTAGTTCAACTTATTCCAAGCCGATTGCCAATGTGAACCCACTCCGGGCTCATAATGATTTGCAGAAGGTGACCATTGAACGCAGTACCCAGAATATGGGAACTCTTTACATTGATAGATGCTGCCATCACTACTGAGTACTTTAGTGCCAGCGGTATAAGCTTCAATACCTTCTGGGAATACGAAATCATACTCACCTGCTGGTGGTGGGGTTTGCTCTTCGATTAGGTGGAAATCAAGAGTATTTTGATCAACTAGATTACCCTGCGCATCTTTGGTCACAATAACAAGCATGTGATGACCGGCTTCTGATTTTGATAGCGTTAGCTGAATATCATCAACTTGACCATCAGATAGTTCAGAAACATGGGATGCCAGTGCCTCTCTATGGTGATTAAATACGGTTAGCTCAGCTTGAAGATCGCCAGTAGCCGCAAGTGTTAAATCAATTTTTGTAGGACTATCGTTAACAATGTATTCAGCCTCAAGGCCAGTAACAGCAAGATCGTAGCCAGGTTCTAGTGTTTCAATCTTGTACCCAACTTCAACACTCTCAAACCCAGAACCTGCTTTTAAGTAAATAGGGTTTGTTCCGTAGACAGGTGTGAAATCACCGGCATCATTCAGTTGACCTGATTTTATTTGCGCTTGCTCTTTATTGATTTTCGTCGCAAGGGCGTGAGACCAGTTATTGGCTTTACCTTGCTCTGTGCTTTCAATCACCACTTTTGTGCTGTAAGAAGTGTTTTCTCCCGATTGGTCAAATACACGCGTGTAAACGCTGTCACCGATATTTAGATCAATTGTTGGGTTAACTTGCCCGCCTTGCTCCCAATCAGGAATGATAGGTCCGTCACCATTAAATTGAACGTCAATCACATTATAAAAAGATGCGGCGGTATCACCGACATCCCAAACCGCTAGAATGACTTGGTAGCCTTCGCGTTCAGGCACATTGCACAGGTGACTTACGCGTTTTGGTGGTTGAACCATTCCGCCATCTACCACACAAAATGGAGTTAGATCGAATGAGCTACGTGCTAGAGGCTGGTTTGGGTTCCAGTTTGAATTGGTAATGTAGTATTTCCAATCACGGGTAACGTGGTTTGCAGTGAACGTCCACTCGAAAAACTGAGAACCAGATTGAATAGGGCGCTTAACCCAGCGGTTTGCGGTTTGTTCATCTAAAGCTGCGGCAAGTGAGCTTTGTGCGCTGGCGATTTTTCCATCTTGTGGTCCAGTTGCTGGGAAGCCATCAGGACCTTCGACACTTTGAGGCTCGTATTGAATGGCACCACAATGTGTATTTTTTTCATTGGTATCACTGGCAGGGAATTTACATAGCGCAACTCGGCTTTCTGCAACACCATTGTCATAGGCAGAAACATATCCGTGTCCAAAACTAGCACTACTCACACTGAAAAGTGAAAGGGCAATTAAGGTTTTATTTGGGAGTTTATTCATCATTTTTCCTTATAAATAGCTGACAAAAAAAGATGACACTCTGGCGTTGTTTACACTTAACTATCTGTATTGGTTAACTATATTTACGAGTTAACTACCTGGACTTATATGGGTTCACTAAGTGAGATCTTATGGATAACCCTTGTCCCTAGTTAAGTGGCAGCTCC
This sequence comes from Vibrio gallaecicus, assembly GCF_024347495.1. Taxonomy (NCBI): domain Bacteria; kingdom Pseudomonadati; phylum Pseudomonadota; class Gammaproteobacteria; order Vibrionales; family Vibrionaceae; genus Vibrio; species Vibrio gallaecicus. Next base: position 149,858 of record NZ_AP025491.1, read on the forward strand.
GCTATCATAGACATTACCTAAGAGTCTTTTACAGTATGACTAGCATGCTCATATGTAGTGTCGACAGACCGGTAGCTTTGCGTCCTACCCTTTCAGGTAGTTTGCCAAAAGTGCGTTGAGCAAGCGAAATGTAGCCAACAAAATTTATAAATACGAAGTGAATGATTCAATTGTGGAATGTCAGTTCAGGTTTTTAATTCTCGGAGAAAATTAACTTGATAAATGAATGAAGCTGATTTTTATAAGGTATTGATATGAATGTATTAATAATGGCAATGAATATAAAAATTATATGTATAAGAGGGCTAGGTGGTCATAAAACGTCACAATTTTTAAGGCGATAAAAACAAACCTTTGACTTCCATTAACCAAACGCTGACATCCGTTTGTATTAAAGCAACGACAATTCATTCAATTGACTTATATAAGGATGAATCATGGAATTCACAGAACAAGATAGAGAAGCGCTCTACCAAACTTGGATGTCACAAAAATCTAAAATGCGTATTACACAAATGGAATTCTCTAAACAACTCGGTATGAACCAGCTTGCTTTTTCTCGAATATTGAGAGGAGAGAACCCTTTAACTATGCCGTTTATTAGCCACTTTTGCCGTCTACTTCATTTAGAGCCAAAACACGTTTTACCGTCTCTAAAAGAGACAATGGGTCATGCACCAAAAGTTGTATATCTACAGAGCCGTATGAGTGTCGATGGGGAAATCCAAAATGCTTATATTGAAGGAAATCAAGTGGTCGTTGAATACGCTCATACTGTTCAAACTGCTTAGAAAATCACCGCTGTAAATTATGATATACAAGGTGTTGTAAATATAAAACATAAAAAAAATTGCCTTTATTTTTAAATAGTGATTGAAGTTAGCGTTTTTACTAGATAAGTTACAGGGAACAAGAAGATTAATGCTGATAGAAGTTGTGTTTGAACACGCGAATTCAGCTCAAGGATAGAAAAGGAAGAAGTAAGCAATGTTCCAGACTGATGATGTAAGAATTAATAAAGTAAAAGAGTTATTACCCCCTGTTGCTGTTTTAGAAAAGTTCCCAGCAACAGAAACTGCTTCTTCGACTACATTTGAAAGCCGTAAAGCTATTCATAATATTTTAAAAGATAAAGACGATCGCCTACTTGTGATCGTTGGTCCTTGTTCTATTCATGACACGGAAGCAGCAATTGAATATGGTAAGCGTTTAAAAGTATTGCGTGATGAACTGGGCGATCGCCTTGAGATTGTAATGCGTGTGTATTTTGAAAAGCCACGTACCACTGTTGGTTGGAAAGGTCTGATCAATGACCCGTACATGGATGATACTTTTAAACTGAACGATGGCTTGCGCTTTGGTCGTAAATTGTTGCTTGATCTGACTGATATGGGCATGCCGACAGCAAGTGAATTCCTTGATATGATCACTCCACAATATGTGGCTGATCTAATCAGTTGGGGGGCAATTGGTGCGCGTACAACTGAATCACAAGTTCACCGTGAGCTATCTTCCGGTCTTTCATGCCCTGTAGGCTTTAAAAATGGTACTGACGGCAATATTAAAATTGCTACAGACGCTATTCGTTCTGCGAGCGCTTCACACCACTTTTTGTCGGTAACAAAGTACGGTCACTCGGCGATTATCGAAACTGCAGGTAACCCTGATTGCCACATTATTTTACGTGGTGGTAAAGAGCCAAACTACAGCGCAGAGCACGTCGCTAAGATTAAAGATGAACTTGAAGCGTCAGGTTTGCCGCAAAAAGTGATGATTGATTTCAGCCACGCAAACAGTTCTAAACAGTTTAAGCGTCAAATGAATGTATCTGATGATGTTAGTGCTCAAATCGCAGGTGGTGATAAAGCCGTCTTCGGCGTAATGATTGAGTCACACCTAGTCGAAGGTCGTCAAGACCTTGTAGATGGTAAAGCGGCAACTTACGGTCAATCTATCACTGACGCATGTATTGGTTGGGAAGACACTGAAACTGTTCTTCGCCAACTTGCTGATGCAGTGGTTGAGCGTCGTAATAAAGCATAATTCATCGATTGGCTTATTTTTAAAGCCGCGATAGCATTAATAAAAAACCTCACAGGCTTATGTCGGTGAGGTTTTTTAGTTTTAAATGATATAAACACAAAGATAACGGTATAGCTCTTTTCTTTGCAGTTACCATTCAATAGGTTAGCGTAAACAAAAGTATTGAAGAAGTTAAAGTCTCGAACCTAACTTCTTAGCTCAAGCTGGCTCGATAGCGAAAGGAAAGACCAATCGAATGAATTATGACGTATTCAATGGTGATGCCGATGGCATTATATCTTTAATTCAATTAAGGCTCGCTCAGCCTAAGACAGCAAAACTGGTTACAGGAGTTAAACGTAATGTTGAGCTTTTGGCTAATGTTGATGCTTGTGAAGTGAATACTTCGGCTGGTGATGAAGTGCTAGTCTTAGATGTCTCATTAGATAAAAACAAAGATGCACTGAATGCGTTACTCGAATCTGGCGCTAAAGTGACGTATTTTGACCATCATAAATCTGGTGATATTCCCACTCACCCGAATCTAACTTGTCTTATAGATTTAGATCCAAATACGTGTACTGCGCTGATCGTTAACAAGCAGCTTGAAGATCAGTTTGTTCATTGGGCGATTGCTGGTGCATATGGCGATAATCTTTTAGCTGTGGCTGATGAACTTGCTAGCCAATGCCAGTTAAGTGTGTCTCAGCGAGACCAATTAAAAGAGCTAGGTACTTTGATCAATTACAACGGTTATGGAAGAGAAGTATCTGATCTACATTTTGACCCGGCTGAACTTTACAAAAAACTCCTTAACTATCGTTCTCCATTTGATGTTATTGATGATCCTCAATCGCCATTTCATGTTTTACAAAAAGCTTATGCTGAAGACTGGGCACTCGTTGAAAGCCTAACTCCGCTCGCCCAAACCGATGTCGTTCGTGTATTTGAGCTACCTGATATTGCTGCTTCAAGGCGGATCAGTGGAGTCTATGGAAATTATTTAGCCAATCAAAATCCAGAGTGTGCAAGTGTAGTATTAACCTCCAATTCGGATCTTAGCTATACCGTTTCTTTACGTGCTCCATTAAATAATAAGCAAGGGGCGGTAAAAATTTGTGGGTCATTTAAAACGGGAGGAGGGCGTGAAGCCGCTGCGGGGATCAATCAATTAGAAAAGCACAACTTGGATACCCTTATTAATATGACGCATGATTATTATGTGAGTTAATCACCATTCAAATCAAAACGAGTTTTATTAAGCAATTTCACTATATGGTGTACTGTACTATAAAATTCTTGACGATATATTGAACTGGTGATTTAATGGAACGGTGTTCAATATTGAGTTAGGGTTTTATCCATGAAAATGAAGATGGCATTAGTAAGTCTGGCATTCGTCGCAGTAAGTGCGTTTACTACTCCTCAGGTAGAAGCTGCTCAGGGCTTTACTGCTGAACAATTATGTAAAGCTGGTCTTTCTCTTGCGATTGATAAAAAGCCACGTGGGATCAAAGTTGCATCAGGCGCATCGAGCCAAAGAATTCTTCTTGATGTAAAAGATGGCAGTAAAGATTGGGATTACCGTTGCGAAGTTAACCGTGGTAATAAAACCATCAAATTGAATGCGCGTGATATTAAGCGCAATGATAAATACCTTGGTCAAGCTATTCGCTACAATGTTGCTGATGGCAAGCGTAGTGTCAAAGTCATGATGAAAAAGCGTAAAGGATCTGGTGTTATTGATGAAACTTTTACTGCAATCCAATTAAAGTAGTTTCAATAAAGATCGAAGCATTTGATATGCCTGAGCTTTGATTGTCTAGTAAATATCAAGAATTGAATAAAGCCGCAGATTATTTCTGCGGCTTTATTGTTTAAAGCGATTTGATGTGTAAAGAGCTTAGATGAATCTGTCCTGCTAGGTTAATAAAGAAAGGATTTCATCGGTTTTCTCCGCAAGAAGTACTTTGTTTCCTCTCGTTTCAACATTCAATCGAATAAGGGGTTCAGTGTTCGATTGCCTCAGGTTGAATCGCCACTCTCCTAAATCAAGGCTTATGCCATCTGTGTGGTCAATATTGACCGCTTTGTTTTTGTATCGCGCTAAAACGTTTTCAATAACCTGCTGTGGGTTTTCAACTGTGCAATTTATTTCACCAGAAGAGGGAAAGGTATTGATACTGGCGGAGGTAAGCTCTGCAAGCGATTGTTGAGTTTTAGATATAAGCTCGATGATGAGCAGCCATGGAATCATTCCAGAATCGCAATACCCAAAGTCTTTGAAGTAGTGATGAGCACTCATTTCACCTCCATATACCGCGCTTTCTTCCCGCATTTTCTCTTTGATTAACGCATGACCTGCTTTCACTTGTATAGAGTTCCCACCGAACTTTTTGGCGACTTCGATGGTATTCCAAATAAGCCTTGTATCATGTAAAACCGTAGCATTGGTTTCTTTTTTCAAGAAGGCTTCAGTGAGCAAACCAACCATGTAATAACCTTCAATGTAACGACCATTTTCATCGAAGAAAAAACAACGGTCAAAATCGCCATCCCATGCTAATCCTAAATCCGCAGCGTATTGAAGAACAGCTTGTTGAGTAACTGTTTGATGAGATTTGATTAGAGGATTTGGTATCCCGTTTGGGAATTGACCATCGGGTTCAAAATTGATCTTGATAAAAGTGATAGGTATTTTCAGCTCGATGAATTTCTTCTCTAAGGCGTCTAGCACATGACTCGCTACTCCATTTCCTGGGTTAACCACAATTCTTAATGGATTGATTTTGGACGTTTCTATATAAGAAAGTAAGTGTTCAATGTACTCAGTTAAGAAGCTTGTTGAATGGAGTCGTTGGATTTTAGATTCTTTATTTTTACCTAGGAACTTCTGGTAATCAGGCTCAAGAGCCATGTTTTTAACTAGACTCTTTATCGCTTCTAGACCACTATTTTTACTTATCGGGTAAGCATTCTCGGCAACCAGCTTCATTCCGTTATAATGAATAGGGTTATGACTAGCGGTAATTTGTATTCCGCCAAGGGCTTTTGTATGGCGGGTCGCGAAATACACCTCTTCAGTTCCTGTCACTCCAAGGTCAATAACTTTAATTCCCACTTCCATCAATCCTGTGGTTAACGCATTTTGATAGGGAAGAGACGTTTCTCGATTATCACGACCGATGACAACGACGTTCGATAATTTTGAGTCACTTTCGTTGCCAGTCACTGAAGTGATTCGATTTGAGTTTGAGACCGTACCTTTTTGAAGGTGTAAAGATGGATTTCTGGTTATGAGCCATTGGGCAAATGCTTTACCTATCAGGTACGCTAGCTCTTCAGATACCTGCTTACCTATGACGCCGCGAATATCATTATTCTTGAAACCGCTTAGATCGAATTTTTGCTTCATGATTGGGGTTTTGGCTTAAGGACTGGGTTAATTTTATACTGAGTATTCTGACGACCATAGTGATCTTGGTAACGGACAATGTCGTCTTCACTTAAATAGTGCCCTGTTTGCACTTCGATCATCTCTAGCGGAATGGTTCCAGGGTTTTCTAGGCTATGGATATGACCAAGTGGTATATAAGTCGATTGATCTTCACCTATTAGATAAGTCTCATCATTATTTGTGACTTTGGCTGTACCTGCAACAACAACCCAATGCTCAGCTCTATGATGATGCATCTGTAGTGAAAGTTTATGACCTGCTTTCACTGTGATTCGTTTTACTTTGTCTCGCTTACCTAAATCAACTACATCATATTTTCCCCATGGACGGAAAACTTCTCGATGGTGTTTATGCTCTGTTCTTTCTGATTGGTTGAGCTGCTCGACTATAGACTTCACACCCTGAACTTTCTCTTTATCAGCGACTAAAATGGCATCTTTGGTTTCTACGATAATCAAGTTATCAACGCCAACCGTTGCGACTAGTTTGTTCTCTGCATGAATGTAATTATGTTGAGAGTCCACAGTCAGCACGTCACCTTCAATAACATTGTTATTCTTGTCCTTATCACTAACATCCCAAATAGCTGACCAAGACCCAATATCATTCCAACCTGCATCCATGGGAATCACGGCGGCATGCTGAGTTTTTTCCATGACAGCATAATCTATAGAGTCACTCGGGCTGCGAGCAAACGCCTTTGAGTCAATACGTATAAAATCTAGGTCACTGGTTCGTTTAGAAAAAGACTGTTTACAAGCACGCAGAATATCAGGCTGATATTTTTCTAACTCCTCTAAATATTGAGAGGCTTTAAACATGAACATACCGCTGTTCCATAAATATTCACCGCTGCTTAGGTAGTGTTCAGCTGTTTCTTTGTTGGGTTTCTCAACAAATTGTTCTATGGAGAATGCTTGTTGAGCACCTGATGGGTTTGAGAGAGATAGTTGAGAAAAGACCTTGTCTTGCAGAACTTTGCCTTGTTTAATGTAGCCGTAGCCTGTTTCAGGTTTATCTGGAGTAATACCAAACGTGACAAGTTTACCAATATTTGCGTAGTCAACGCCGTGACTGATCGCCTGCTGGAATGCTGCGACATCAGATATATGATGATCTGCCGCAAGCACTAACAAGATTGGGTCGCGATCATCCAAACTATTTTGCCCATGACCTGCTGATTTAACCTGCTCTGAACTTGTCCCTGCTTCTATTTCGAGCTGCGAGTCTTGAATCGCATATAAAGCTGCGAGTGCGATAGCTGGAGCGGTATTTCTACCCAAAGGTTCTAATACAATATGAGAATGTATTGATCCGGTAGAGCGTATTTGTTCAGCCGCAATGAAACGGTGCTCTTCATTACAAATGATTAAAGGAGCGTGGCATTTTAGATCAAGGAAATGATCATCAAGACCGTCTAAACGAGCAAGAGTTTGCTGAAGCATGGATTGCTCACCCGCGATAGATAAGAATTGCTTGGGATATAGCTCGCGAGATAAAGGCCACAGGCGGCTACCTGAGCCGCCCGCTAAAATGACAGGTAAAATCATAAGGTGATACTAAATGAATGAGAGAACTACTTTCATTATGTTAACACGTTATGGCTTATCTCTGTGGATCTGCCTGTAAGTTTGAAAGTGAGCCAGATAGTTCTCCAGCCATGCCGATTTCTTGAGGCTCAAGCTTTAGAGTTTGAGTTGGGAATGCAATATCCGCTTGGTGTTTATGAATAATAGCCAACACTTGCAAAAGTAAATCTTGCTTCACTTCATGATAGCGAATCCAGTTTACCGTTTTGGTAAAGGTATAGATAAAAAAGTTAAGAGAAGAAGGACCAAATTTATCAAAGTTGACGATAAGGGTTTGCTTAGCATCTATGTCGGGATGCGTTTCAAGCATAGCTTTTACATCATTCACGATAAGCTGCATTTTATCTGCATCTTGGTAACGTAAACCTATCGTTTCATTGATTCTTCGGTTCAACATGCGTGATGGATTCTCAACTACAATATTACTGAAAACCGAGTTGGGTACATATAGTGGACGTTTATCGAAAGTACGAATGATCGTCATTCTCCAGCCAATTCTCTCAACCGTACCTTCAATTAGTCTATCAGGGGAGCGGATCCAATCGCCAACTTTGAACGGGCGGTCAAAGTAGATCATCATGCCACCAAAGAAGTTGGATAGTAGATCTTTAGCGGCTAAACCGACAATTAAACCACCTACACCACCGAAGGTCAGTAGACCAGATAAGCTTAAGCCGAAGGCCTGCATGATAGTTAAAGCGCCGATAACCATAAAAAACAGTCGGGCGACTTTGGCTATGGCTTGTACTGTCGTTTCATCTCGCTTCTTAGAAGCTAAAACGTACTCTTCTACATTGCTGATTAAGCGTAAGGTGATCCACACAAAAATACTGATAACTACAATCAGTTTCACCGTGCTCAACCAATTGATCTTACTACCAAAATGATCTTGTAATATGAACCCAAGTGAGACTGTGGCTGGCCAGCACCATATCAACGTGCTGACTGGCGTTTTTAGAGCGTCTAGGAGAAGGTCATCCCAGTGAAAAGGGGTTTTCTCAGCCAGTGTGGCTAAGCGGCCTTGTAAGATTCGCCATCCAATCCAAGCGATAAAACTGGCAATGGTAATAAACAAAACGCTAGTACCCCAGTCGTTTGGCTGGGCGGTGATGTAAGTTTGAAATTGAGTAATTAAGTCATTCATATAATGATGCCACTGGAGACGTTATTTGAAAGCTAGCAGATATCGCGCGGCTTCTCTAGCTTATAAATCAATTGATTAGAGGTTTATTGATGATTAGGGGAGAGCGAATGCAAGGTAGGCATCATTGAGTGAAATGAGAACAACGTTTTTTCAGTTATACACAAGGGAATAGGGTTTACGAAGAATTAAGCTTGCAGATCATATTAAGTGGTTGCTCAACTATTCGCATAATATTTTATTCATAAAAATGCCAACTGAAATGATAAGTCTTGTCAGTTGGCATTTAATGCTATGTTTTTATAAGGTTACTGATGCATTAACTCTCAACATATTTCATTGGGGAGTCGATCGCAGGAAGCATTAACCTTCGAACATTTCCACATACTCTTGGTAACCCTCTTCTGCTAGCTTATCTGCTGGGATAAAACGCATAGCAGCAGAGTTCATGCAGTATCGTAAACCTGTAGGGGCTGGTCCATCTTTAAAAACATGACCAAGATGAGAGTCTCCAAATCGGCTGCGTACTTCAGTTCGTGGGTACAGCAATTTATAATCTGTTGTGGTAACAACATAGGCATCATTGATAGGCTTTGTGAAACTCGGCCAACCAGTGCCTGATTTATATTTATCAGCTGATGAGAATAACGGTTCACCAGTCACGATATCAACATAGATACCTTCTTGCTTGTTATCCCAATATTCATTGCTAAACGAACGTTCTGTCGCATCATTCTGTGTTACTTCATATTGAAGTTTCGTTAGCTTTGCCTTTATTTCAGCTTGTGTTGGCTTAGAGTAGGCTTTTAAATTTGCAGCAATCTTTTTGTCATCAATGATTTGGCGTATTGTTTGTGGATTATCTTCACGGTCATCGCCGAATATCTTCTCTAAGTATTGATCGCGACCCGATGCGTAGCGGTAGTAGTTATAACGAACTTTACTCTTTTTGTAATAGTCCTGATGATACCCTTCCGCAGGCCAAAACTTGTCGAGTGCAATTAGCTCAGTTTTTAGCGGCTTCTTAAAGATATCGGCTTCTTCAATCTCAGCCATAAATTGCTCTGCAATCATCTTTTGTTCCTGATTGTGGAAGAAGATAGCTGGGCGGTATTGTGGACCTCTATCTACAAATGAACCTTTATCATCAGTAGGGTCTATATGACGGAAAAATTGGTCAAGGACTTGCTCATAGTTAACAGCTTTTGGATCATAGACAACTTCAATCACTTCAATATGCCCAGACTTACCCGATGATACCTGTCGATAAGTTGGGTTTTCTAATGAACCGCCAGCATAACCTGAAGTAACTTCAATAACCCCATCTAACTTTTCTAAATCTGATTCTGTACACCAAAAGCATCCCCCAGCTAAAGTTGCGATTTCAGTCTTCCCTGATGTTGCCATTTTATCCATAGTATCGGCAGTGCCAGCTTGGCTTACAAATAGAGAAATCAGCGGCAGTGCTACCGCGAGTGATACCAATATTTTAGATAACTTCTTCATAGATACCTCATCTTGTGTTCTATCATTCAATTGAATGTACGAATAGAGACAGGGTTAGGGCGTAAAAAATTACAAAAAAATAGAAATTTTTTATGAATTAGGAAATATTGCCTCTAATGCTAAGTGGTAGTAACGTACGCAAAATAAGTTTGGTTTGAATTATAACGATAGCGCATTCAGCGCATATAGGATCAGCATGCAAGCAGAAATTAAGTGGGTAGAAGGTTTTAAGTTTCTTGGTCAATCTCAGTCTGGGCATTCTATTGTTATGGATGGCAACGGTGGAGCAACGGCACCAAGCCCTATGGAAATGGTACTAATGGCTGCTGGTGGCTGTAGCTCTGTTGATGTAGTCGATGGGTTAAAAGAAGCGGGTCAGAATGTGACGGCATGTAATGCTAAGCTGGACACAGAGCGAAGAGATACAGCTCCACGTATTTTCACTAAAGTTAACATTCACTTTGAAGTTTCTGGCGACAACCTTGATAAAGACACGGTTGCAAAAGTATGTGCGGATTCTCTAGAAAAGTATTGTTCAGTGTGCCTAATGCTAGGTGCCGCTATTGAAATGACGCATAGCTGGGAAATTGTTTAAAGTGATGATTTAAGCTTAAACAAAAAAACCAACCTAATTAGGTTGGTTTTTTATTAATAGTAATTAGAAATAATCTTATTTCATTACTTCTTCTTTGTACTCAAAGCTTGGAATGTTGGTTTCAACACGACGGTTTTGGCTTCGACCTTCCGCAGTCGCATTTGATGCGATAGGGTTAGACTCACCTTCACCTGAAGCTGAGATACGATCTGTCGCTACACCATTTTCTTCAAAGTAAGTCGCAACTGCGTTTGCACGTTTTTCAGAAATCATTTGGTTGTATTTTTCACTACCAGTTGAATCTGTGTGACCTACGATTTCGATATTTGACTCTGGGTGAGCAAGTAGAATCGTTAGTAGAGGCTCAAGCGTCTGTTCACCTGCAGCTGATAGCTCAGTACTATTCGTTGCGAATAGTTCTTGCGTGTAAGAACCTTTTTGAGCTTTCGTTACTATCACTGGTTTTGGCGCTTCAACAACTGGAGCAGGTTCTACTACTGGTTCAGCCGGTGCTTGTGTTACAGCCGCTGCTGCAGCAACTGGAGCCGCAGCACCAAAGTAGTAAGATAAACCGACAGACAAGAAATTAGCGTTCATATCTTGAACAATTTTGTCATCGAAGTCGTTAAAGTATTGATATTCAACTCGAAATGCAAAATCGTCAGATAAGCGTTTTTCTGCACCGAATGCAAGAGTTGGTACAACATCCGTTTCACCTGCGTGGGCGATATACGCTAGACCAGGCTTGAATAATAGAGAGAAATTGTTCTCTAGTGGGATCGAGAATTTTGGCGCTAGAGAGATAGCAATGATTGGTTCATCGAACTGGTAGTTAACACCTGGTTTCGAAAAGTTTGTTTCATAGTTACCTAAGTAATCTGAACTTAGCTCTAAACCAACTTGTTCATTGAAATTAAAACCCGTGTAAATTCCGGCGCCGATAGCGTCATCTTCACAGTTAGCGCTAGTCGCACATGCGCTATCAAGCCAACCCAACCCGATTTTACCACCAATGTATGTTTCAGCCATTGAAGCGTGCGAAGCAATACCAGAGGCCGCAATTAGAGCAACTGCTACTTTTGATAATTTACTCATAATCCTATCCTTTGATCCATGTATTAATGTAAGAACTGTCCACAAGCTTACTGATGATAGTGTCAATAAATTGCCAGGTTCATCACCCTGTGAGTTTAATTAAATGTTATATATGTTTTATTTTGTAATTTCTGCTGTTTCCATTTGGCATTATAGTCAATAGGTTGGGCATAAAGCATGTATTTTTTGTACTTTTTTTGAATTTATTTGCCAGAAAGCAGTCGAAGGGGCGCATTTTCTTTACTTTAAGTGTTCAGTTTAAGGGGATGTTGAGCAGGATTAGCAAGGATGAAGCGTCAATTAATTATCACTTGTAAGTGCTATCTAAGCCTTGCTAATACGAAGAAGGCTTAGATATATATAAGAAGAGTTATTGCTAAGAGATCAAGGTTTGAAGCGTTCTGATTAACTAAGGTCTTTCACCTGCAAGCAGCCGTTTTTCAATATCAGCTACGATATTTGGGAAATCATCAATGGTATCTATTAAATAGTGAGGTGTTGATTTACTCAGCTTTGTTCTCGATTTTTCACGAGCCGCGCTTAATGTTGCTTCATCCGCATCTAAAAACTCTTGATAAGTTAGTCCAGCCTCATTACCGGAAAGCAGTATCCCTACGGTCCACATTCCCGCATTATGACCTTCGTAGATTCCAGGCGCTGAGTCATCGACTTTTATACAAGCTGCTACGTCCGTTACTGATAAATCAATGACATTTTTAAGCGCCATATAGGGTGCTGGGCGACCACCTTGAGGTAAGTCATCAGTTGCCACAACGCAGTCTGGCTTATAGCCATAGTCAGCGGCTACAGGAATTAATACGTCCATCACTTCACGAGGGTAACCAGAGCAAGACCCAATTTTGATGCCTTGTGCTTTTAAACCATCTACGACTTCAATAGCGTTTAAAATAGGTTCGGCGTGATCGGCGACTTTGGCTTTTTGTAGAGGCATGAAGGCGGCGTAGATAGCATCAATATCGTCGTTGGTCATTGAACGTCCGAATTTTTCGTTCCAACGTTTATCGACAGAAGCTATTTTCCCTACGGCTTGAATATGATCCCACTTGCCTAATCCCATAGGTTCACGAGCTTCCGATAGATCAATATCGAAATTAAACCCTTGTTTGAATGCTTCGACAAAAATACTGGTAGGAGCAAACGAGCCAAAATCGACAATAGTGCCTGCCCAATCAAAAATCACAGCTTGTACTGGTGATGTCTTGTTCATTTTCTAATCCTATCTGGTTTGTTCCGTTGTCATCATGCTCGTTCTAAAATAGAACTGACGACTTGGTTAATAAATCTTGTGTAATAAATAATGCGAGAGCGTAAAAGCAGGCTCCCCACTAGATGTAGTTGAAATCAATACACACTTGCTGAATGGCGTTTTCGAATATATTGAGTGCAGCCTGTAAATCAGCGCGACTGATAATGAGTGGTGGACTCAATTGAATGACATTTCCTTGGGAGACTTTAAAGCTCAGACCATTGTTTAAGCATTGATATAAAGTGGCTTCCGCTTCATCAAAGGCTCGGGTTTTTGCTGTTTTATCAGTGACCAGTTCGACTCCCCATAGAAGACCTATGCCTCTGACGTCACCAATCACTGGATACTTCTCTTTCATGCGCAGTAACTGTTCGCGCATGAACTTGCTATCAGATTGTGTCTTATCTAAAAGCTTTTCTTGCTCAATGACCTCGATGGTTGCAAGAGCAGCAGCGCAACCAAGTGGGCTTTTTTCATGCGTGTAATGACCTAAAGAGACTTGTGTGGCTGTGTTAAATTTATCTTTTGTAATCATGGCGGCTATTGGAATTAGCCCTCCGCCTAAACCTTTGCCAATACATAAAATGTCAGGCTCAATATCAAAGGCTTGGTGAGTAAACCATTCGCCGCTTCGCCCCATACCATTAGGGATGTCATCAATGATCAACAGGACGTTGTGTTTGTCACAAATCTCTCTGATTCGCTTCCAATATGCTTTGGTAGGTACTTGCACGTCAGTGTTCCGTACCGCTTCAGCGATAAATGCACCAATGCCGCCTTCTTTTTCTATGACATATTCCAAGTAATCAGCGTAGTGAACGTCACTGGCTTGGTCTTGGTTATTGTCATTGTTAGAAGCATTAGGATTAGGATTAGTAAAAGCACCACGGTAGGAAACGGCAGGAGGGATTCGCTCTACACCAGCCATTAAAGGTCCCATTCCTTCTCGAAAACACGCTTCGCCTCCAACAGAAATGGCATCTAAAGATGCGCCATGGAATGAGTCCCATAGGGATACTACTTTGAAATTATTGGTCACATGGCGTGCCAGCTTTAATGCCATGCCAATCACTGAAGTGCCCCCAGGCGCAAATAACACTCGGTTTAGCTCACCCCCACAAATCTGAGTGAGTTTTTCCGCGCATTGAACGGCCGTTTCATTCGTAAATCGGCGAGGGGAAAAAGGCAATGAAGCCATTTGTTCAGTGATTTTTTTGATGATATGTGGATGCCCATGACCAAGCTGATGGACGCTATTGCCATGAAAATCCATATATTTTTTGCCAGACGAGTCTTGCAGGTAGATACCATCAGCTGCCTCTAAAGAGTCAAGACAGGGCGTAGACATGGCTTGGTGGAGGAACACTTCAGAATCACGCCTCAACAAAGCTTGGGTCGCTTGATGATTTAAAGATTCGTTCCAAGTTTGTCTTGCAGGTGTTGTGTTTACATCACCCTCACTGCGAAAGTGTGTGGCTGATGTTGCTGGTTCGTTTGATGCACGAGTAAGTACAGGGTTAGCAGTTACTTTATTGGTATCAGTTGGGGTACCAATTTCTACAGAATCAGTCATTAGCGAACTTCCCAGTACATAGCTTTTTCAACCGCGACAATTAGACGCTCAATATCAGCAGGGTACACTTCGCCAATATTGCCAATTCGAAAGCATTCGGCATTAGATACTTTGCCAGGGTAGATAACAAAGCCCTGCGCTTTTAATCGGTCATAAAACTCTTTGAATTGGTAGTCACTATGGGCTGGAGAATAGAATGAAGTAATAATAGGTGAGTGCAATTCATCGTTGAGAAGTGGTTCAAAACCCAATGAGCTCATGCCTGCAACCAGTGTGGTTTGATTTGTGTGATAGCGTTGATGCCTAGCCGCAATTCCACCTTCTTGTTCCAATTCAATTAACGCTTGGTAGAACGCTCGAACGGTATGGGTTGGTGAGGTAAAACGCCACTTTCCATGGTTCACTTCCATACAGTGCCATTGGTCGTAAAGATCCAAGCTTAATGAGCGAGCTTGTCCTTTACACTGCTCTAATTCTGATTGTTTTGCGATGACAAATCCAAAGCCAGGAACGCCCTGAATACACTTATTGGCGGAGCTGATCATATAGTCAATTCCTAACTCGGCAATATCCATCGGGATGCCACCAAAGCTCGACATCGCATCTAAAATTACGGTTTTATGATGTTGTTTGGCGAGTGTGGAGATTCGTTCTATTGGGTTTAACATGCCCGTTGTCGTTTCGCAGTGCACAATAGCAACGTGGGTGATGCTTGAGTCCGTAGCCAATACCTTTTCCATTTCATTTAAGTCAGGCTGGGAAGTTTCACCAGGGGAAACGACATGGCAAGGAATGTTTAAATAGTCCGCTATCTGAGCGATGCGTGCACCATAAGCGCCATTATCCACAACAAGTAATTTACCGTTTTTGCCAATCACACTGCCGATAGTGGCTTCAACAGATGCAGTACCACTGCCTTGCATTAAAACGCTTGTGTAACCATGCTGCTTGGTCGCCAGTGATACTAGTTTCTGACGAATAACCTCCACCACTTCTTTATTGTATTCATCATCCCAAGTGCACCAATCTTTAAGCATGGCTTGACGCACTGTATCAGAAGTCGACAAAGGACCAGGTGTAAGCAGCAAGTAATCATTCTTCATTTTAATTTCCATTTGGACTATACCAGAAAGTAGCTATTACTTTAGCAACCGATATTAGGTTGGGTAAAGGCTCTGCAAAGTAATTTAATAAAAGCTTCATATTGATACTTAACGGTCAGCTATTCGCTTAGTTTATATCTTGAAATTGCCATTTTTTGTTCATGTAACCGTCACAAACCTGTTTTAGGTTAATACTCAATAACTGGTACATACCAATAAGATTCGCAATCTAGTCAGAATCCGTGTGCTGATTATTTACTAATTCATTGATAGACAAACAACATTGCCTAATTGGAGAAGATAATGAAAAACCGTTTAATGAAAGGATCACTTGCTGCACTTGTATCATTACTTGCGAATAATGCACTTGCTGCACAGGAAGTGACGGTTTACACGGCTTTTGAAACCGACATTCTTGCGAAGTACAAAACTGCATTCGAAAACGAAAATCCAGATGTGGAAATCAAATGGGTGCGTGATTCAACGGGTATTATGACGGCAAAATTGCTTGCTGAAAAAAACAACCCAAGAGCAGAAGTGGTATGGGGACTTGCTGGTTCTTCAATGGCACTGTTGAAAAACGAAGGTATTCTGACGCCTTATACACCACAAGGTGTGGAGTCATTAAAAACTAGTTTGAACGACCCTCAATCAAGCCAAGCTTGGTTTGGTAACGACGCTTTCTTTAATGCCGTTTGCTTCAATGAAATCGTTGCAAAACAGCTTAACCTACCAGAGCCTAAAACTTGGGAAGACTTAACCAACCCTGTTTATAAAGGTCATATTGCTATGCCAAACCCTGCGTCTTCAGGAACGGGGTACATGCAAGTATCAGCTTGGCTGCAAAATATGGGTGAAGACCAAGGTTGGAACTACATGAATAAGCTTGATAAGAATATTGCACACTACACGCACTCTGGCTCTAAGCCTTGTGTACAAGCTGGTATGGGCGAAGTGGCAATTGGTATTTCTATGGCTAGCCGTGGCGCAAAATTAAAGACTCAAGGCGCACCACTGGCAGTGATTACACCTAAAGGTATTGGTTGGGAATCAGAAGCTGTAGGCTTGGTGAAGCCATCAGATGCGGCGAAGAGAGTCGTAGATTGGTCTATCTCTAAATCGGCAAACGAATTGTACATTGAGATGTACCCAGTGGTAGGGCACCAAGATGTCACAGCAACGGTGAAGAATTTCCCAAATGTAGAAAAGAACATGGCAAAAATGGACTTTGCACGTATGGGTAATGAGCGTGCACAAGTACTGAAAACATGGTCTGAAAAGTTTGATTCAAAATCTGAGCCTAAATCTTAACTTACTGAGCTGCTTAGTTCATTGGCTGTTTAGTTAATGAGCCTTCTAGTTTATTAGCTTACGAGATTATTAGCTCTGCAGCCCATGAGAAGTTAGGAATCTGTACAGGAAGGCTTCGGTCTTCCTTTTTTAGTTTACGCCTTTAAGTTTTAGGTAAGGTACAAAAATGACAAAGCACTACTCATATTGGTTCAAGCAAGCATTGGAACAGGAATTTGGCAGCATCAATGCGGGGCTAGAATCCGCTAAACCGCTTCAAAAAGACGTTAACTGTGATATCGCCATTGTCGGCGGTGGTTACACCGGCTTATGGACGGCGGTTTTAATCAAACAACAACAGCCCGAAAAACATGTTGTAGTGATTGAAAAAGGCTTGTGTGGCAGCGGTGCATCTGGAGCGAACGGTGGATGCATGCTGACTTGGTCGACTAAGTACCCAACGCTGAAGAAGCTTTATGGGAAAGAGCAAGCCAAATGGTTGGTTAAGGAATCTGAAAAGGTCATTTACGAAATTGAAGCTTTCTGTAACGAACACAAAATTGATGCTCACCTTTATCGAAGTGGTACTTACTACACAGCGACCAATGAAGCTCAAAAAGGTGGAATGGACCCCGTCGTGAATGAGTTGGCCAAGCAGGGCATTAATAGCTGGAAGAAGTGTGATCACTCCTTGTCTGAAAAAGCGGGTTCAAATAGCCACATTGAAGGCTATTACTCTGAAGCGGCAGGCAGTGTGCAACCGGCTTTATTAGCGAGAGGCTTGCGCCGTGTCGCGCTCGATTTAGGTGTTGAAATTCACGAAAATACAGAGATGACTTCCCTCGATTACGGATCGCCAGCACGTATCCAAACCAAGGGCGGGTCCATATTAGCAGGTAAAGTGATTTTAGCGCTCAATGCCTGGATGCTCGATCATTTTAAAGAGTTCAAACACAGCATTGTGGTTGTATCGTCAGATATGGTTGTGACCAAACCTATTCCAAAAAAGCTTAAACAGTTTGGACCTGAGAAAGGGGCGGCAGTGGTGGATTCTCGTATCTTTGTACATTACTACCGTGATACCCAAGATGGACGACTCATGTTGGGTAAAGGCGGCAATAAATTCTCGTTTGCCAATAAAGTCGAAACCATGTTTAACCAAACGACTGATTATTTGCCGATTCTTCATCAATCCTTCCAAAAGCTGTTTCCTAAACTGGAGCAGAGTGAATTCGATTACAACTGGTCTGGCGGTTCAGATCGTTCGGTCACAGGGTTGCCATTTTTCGGTAACCTAAAAGATCAACCCAACATCTATTATGGGCTTGGATATTCAGGTAACGGCGTCGCGCAAACCCGCATGGGTGGCAAAACTTTATCTTCAATGGTGTTAGGAGTGGATAACGAGTGGACGCGCAGTGGCTTAACTAGCGGTCCACGAGGCTATTTCCCGCCAGAGCCGTTTCGGTGGGTAGGGGCAATGATGGTTAGAGATGCCGTTCGCCGAAAAGAAAATGCAGAAGATGCGAATCAGCGCCCAATGTGGCTAGATAAGCAATTGGCTAAACTTGCTGGAGCAGCTGGCAAAGCTGATAAAGTAGAGTCTTAGATTTGATCAGGATTAACCTAAACGGACCAAATAAGTGAGAAAAGGTATGATAACTCCACTGTATGTATTTGACCTAGATGAAACGCTACTCGATGGCGATAGCACAATGATTTGGAACGAGTTTCTTATTGAAAAAGGTATCGTAAAAGATCCTAACTTCCTTCAAGAAGACAAGCGTTTAATGGATCTCTACTCTCAAGGTTCACTCTCTATGGAAGAGTACCTTGAATTTGCGATGGCACCGCTCAGTAGCAAAAGCAAAGATGACGTTGCTCGATTGGTGGAAGAGTGTGTAAAAAGCAAAGTGCTAGGACGAATTTTCCCCCAAGCACTGGAACTGATTCAGACACTCAAGAAGCATGGTCACCCAATCATCATTGTGTCAGCGACGGTTGCATTTATTGTTGATTGTGTTGCTCAGAAACTCGACATACCGAATGCTATTGGCATTGAATTGGTTGAAGAATCGGGAAAGTACACAGCGAAAATTGCAGGTACTCCCAGTTATCAGCAAGGTAAAGTTGTGCGCCTGCAAGAGTGGATGGACTCTCAGAATCAATCCTTTAATCAACTTCATTTCTATACTGACTCGATCAATGACTTGCCAATGTGTGAATTCGCGGACCGAGCGTATTTGGTTAACCCTTGTGAACGTATTGCGCCATATGCAGAGCCAAACCAATGGCAAGTTTTGAATTGGGGTCGATTAGCCTGCTGATAAAATGGTGGGTGACTTCGGGTTTAAATTACGAAATTTAAAACGGCTGGAACTTGGGAGAGTCCCCCTAAGGTCTTGAATAAAAATAGTAATAAGAATAAATAAATGAAGCTTTCATCCCTATTGAAACAAGTGGGTGGAAGCTTTGTTGTTAATAGCCCAGCCGAGTTTTCTGCAGGGTATTTTGTTTGCAATATAACTGTCACTTACCTTCTATAAATTTGTCACTCAACTGCAATATTCAAAGTTTAAATTTGGTATATACCATTTAAAGAGTGCTGTAGCATGAGCAACCAACCTTACTTAAATATTGAAAACGTTGTAAAACAGTTTGGTCAATTTACTGCGTTAAAGCAGATCTCCTTATCGATAGAAAAAGGAGAGTTTGTGTGTTTCCTTGGTCCCTCAGGCTGTGGCAAAACGACATTACTCCGAGCGATCGCAGGCTTAGATCTTCCAACGTCAGGGGCTATTCATCAAAATGGCTCTGATACGACTTTTCTTCCTCCTGAAAAACGAGATTTTGGGATCGTATTCCAGTCTTATGCGTTGTTCCCAAACTTAACGGTTCAAGAAAACATTGCGATTGGGCTAAAGAATCAAGGTATGTCCAACCAAGATGCGCTATCAAAAGTGGAAGCGTGGTTAGAGACAATTGGGCTACCATCGTCAGCACATAAATACCCGAACCAATTATCGGGAGGACAGCAGCAGCGTGTCGCTCTGGCTCGTGCTTTAGCCTTATCTCCTGGTTTGTTATTGCTAGATGAACCTTTATCTGCCCTTGATGCAAAAGTGCGTACTCACTTACGAGATGAAATCTGCCAATTACAACGTAAGTTGGGGATAACGACGATCATGGTGACTCATGATCAAGATGAAGCGCTAACCATGGCAGATCGTATTGTTGTCATGAACCATGGTGTGATAGAGCAAGTTGGCGCTCCGCAAGACATTTATCAAAAACCAGCAAGTCGTTTTGTCGCAGAATTTGTAGGCACAATGAACTTCATTCAAGCGTCAGTGGCGACGAATTATAAAATACGAATCGCTGAGTCGATGCTGTCTTTACCTGTTCTCGATAATTTATCTCCAAAGCAAGGGGATCGGTTTGACCTAGCTGTTCGCCCGGAACAGCTTCAATTTGTTGATCACTTCAATGACTCATTACCCGTTCGAATTCTATCTTGTGAATTTTTAGGCGCGTTTTATCGAGTGGAGTGTGAATTGCAGCATGACGCACTAGCCAAAGACATTGTTGTGGACATCTCGGTTAAAGAATTCAATAAGTTGAAACTGCGCCGAGGTGATATTCGTTATATCGAGTTTGATAAAGAGGGCTTAAGAGCTTACCCGTCGAACTCCATTGGCTCTCAAACTGGCGATAGTCGAAAAAATAGCAGCGACGGTAATCAATCCATGAATCAATCAGCCTCAAAAGGCTTAAAGAAAACAGAGGCGGCTTGAGATGAGCATGGAAATAGCCCCAATGCGTTCCCCCAAACTTAGAGCCAACGCTTTCATGGCGAGAATGAGCAAAGATAATGTCATTCTTATTGCATTACTGGCTTTATTAACCTTAATGATGTCACTGTTCATTTTAATGCCGCTTTGGGCGATGCTCAAAAAAAGTGTGCAGAATAATGATGGAGATTTTGTTGGTTTAGAAAATTTTGCTACCTACTTCTCTTCACAGAGCTTATGGCAGTCGGTTGGTAATACATTCACTTTAGGTGTGTTGGTCACCGTGATTGTTGGTGTGTTGGCGTTTGGCTACGCGTATGCGATTACTCGATCCTGTATGCCCTTTAAGGGTCTCTTTCAAGTGTTGGGGTCAGCACCTATTCTTGCTCCTTCATTACTTCCAGCGATCAGTTTGATCTTTCTCTTTGGTAATCAAGGTATCGCCAAAGAGGTGTTAGGTGGGCATTCGATCTATGGATTAATTGGTGTCTCAATTGGATTGATTTTCTGGACCTTTCCACATGCATTAATGATCCTCACTACATCGTTAAGAACATCGGATGCTCGTTTATATGAAGCAGCAAGGGCATTGAATACTTCGCCTTTGAAAACCTTTTTTATGGTGACATTACCTGCGGCAAAATATGGTTTGATAAGCACTTTGATTGTGGTGTTTACCTTAGTGGTATGTGACTTTGGTGTGCCAAAGGTGATTGGTGGCAACTACAATGTCTTATCCACTGATATTTTCAAGCAAGTGGTTGGTCAGCAGAATTTTTCTATGGGTGCAGTGACAAGTATTTTACTGCTGGCTCCTGCACTGTTGGCGTTTGGTGTTGACCGCTGGGTTCAAAAGAAACAAAAAAGTCTGTTTGATACCCGCTCAGTCGCCTACCAGCCAGAGCCGAATTCCATTCGAGATGGGATCTGTTTTGTCTATTGCCTTATGATCTCTGTAGCGGTTATCACTGTTTTAGGCATGGCGATTTATGGCTCTATGGTGACATTCTGGCCTTGGAATAAAACCCTAACGCTGAATAATTATAACTTTGCTGAAATGAGTACCTATGGGTGGACGCCATTTTTTAATTCACTCACGTTAGGAGCTTGGACAGCCATTATTGGTACAGTGGTTATCTTTATTGGTGCTTATTGCATTGAAAAAGGACGAGCTTTTGCGCCTATTCGTCAAGTGATGCAGATGGTCAGTGTCGTGCCGATGGCAGTTCCTGGAATGGTGTTGGGTCTTGGGTATATCTTCTATTTTAATGATGTGACTAACCCACTTAATGTGCTGTATGGCACCATGACATTCCTAGTGATTAATACTATTGTGCACTATTACACAGTCGGCCACATGACGGCGTTAACGGCATTGAAGCAAATACCCGCCGAGGTTGAAGCCACCGCGGCTTCCGTTAACCTGCCTCAATACAAGTTGTTTTTTAAGGTCACAGTGCCCGTCTGTTTACCAGCAATTTTAGATATTGCGACTTATCTTTTTATTAATGCACTAACCACCACCTCTGCTGTAGTATTCTTATATTCAACAGATACGATTCCTGCCTCGGTTTCAGTATTGAATATGGATGATGCTGGGCAAACCGGTGCAGCGGCGGCAATGGCAGTGATGATCATGTTATCAGCCGCAACCGCAAAGCTTATGCACATGGTAACGAATAAGCTCTGTGAAAAAAGAACTCAAGCTTGGCGTAAGCGTTAGTGGTTTAGGCTCTGTAAATATCGCTGAAGAAAGCTACTGCTTAAGAAAACTTTTACTAAAGAAGAACAGAGCTAAAGAAAAATTCAGCTTAGGCAGTGCTAGTAAGCGAATGCTCCGTAAAAGAACGATATAAAGGAAAGTAAGTGCAGTACGTTAAAATTAAAGATGTCATCGTTGAACAGATTGAGTCGGGGATGTTGTCATCAAGACAAAAACTTCCGGCTGAACGTAAGCTTGCCGAATCGTTTGATACTACTCGTGTCACATTGCGCGAAGCTTTGTCACTGCTTGAAGCGGAAGGCAAAATTTATCGAGAAGACCGCCGCGGTTGGTTTATCTCTCCATCGCCTTTGCGTTATGACCCAACACAAACACTTAATTTTACCAATATGGCATTGTCGCAAGATCGTAAGCCCAAAACGGAACTCGTTTCAGCTAAAAGTATGCTCGCGACAAAACAAGCTGTGAATTTGTTAAAACTGCCTCCTTTCTCCGATGTCTACAAAGTCGATCGTGTTCGGTATTTAGAAGATCGCCCTGTGGTGTATGTAACAAACTTTATTAGACCAGAGTTATTCCCTAATTTACTCGATCACGACTTATCCAAGTCATTAACGGATATTTACCGTGAACATTTTGGTGTGGTGTATCAGAAAATTCGTTATCGCGTCAGTACAACATCCTTACTCGGAGAAACAGCCCAAGCTTTGCGTGCAACGTCTGGTTCGCCCGCAATGGTGGTAGAGCGTGTAAATTACAATCAGAAGGGCGACTTGATAGATTGCGATATTGAATACTGGCGACATGATGCGATCAGCATAGAGTCAGTTGCTGAATTAGAGCGTTAACGCTAGAAGATAAAAATTAAGAAAACTCGATCATATATTCTGATTTATCGTAATAGGCTTCCTTCTGGGAGGCCTTTTTTATAAGCAATGCTCAAGGAATAAAAATGGAAGTGGCAGCCGTCATCATTGTGGTTTTTTCTGCATTGTTACATGCAGGGTGGAATATTTTAGGAAAATCAAATCAAGGTTCAGGCTCTGCATTTTTCCTCGCATCAGGCTCTGCAGCCGCGTTACTGTTAACGCCTTATTTGTTTTGGTATTCAATGACATTGGGCTTCGAGAAAATCCCCAATGCTTTTTGGATGCTGGTATTTCTTAGTGGGATTTTTCAAATTGTTTATTTAATTGGCTTAGGGATGGCTTATAAACAGGCAGATATTGGTGCCATTTATCCAATGGCACGAGCATTACCGGTACTAATGGTCGGTTTTGGTACCGTTTTGATTGGCTATGAGCTTTCTGTTAATCAGTGGTTGGGGTTTGTGTTGATCACAATAGGCTGTTTGTTTGTTCCGCTTAAAAGCTTTAGAGACTTACGATTCAAAGCTTATTTGAACCTGGGCGTGTTATGGGCACTTATTGCCGCCATTGGTACTACGGGTTATTCCATTATTGATAAAGAAGCCCTTTTGTTACTGGACCCTTTAAGCACATCAGCGATTACTAACAAGCACACGGCGGTTTTCTATTTAGGCGTTCAGTTCTGGGCGATTGTTGTACCGCTGGGCTTGTGGCTATTGGTGACGAACCAAAAAACAGAGTTCGATAGTGCCTGGGTAATGCGTAAGCGTGCAACCGCGGCTGGCATTATGATGGCTGCGACTTATGGCTTAGTCTTGTTTGCAATGACTATAACAGAGAATGTCAGTTTGGTTGTGGCGCTAAGGCAAGTGAGTATCATTTTCGGTGTAGTGATGGGGATCTACTTTTTAAAGGAAAAGTGGCACATGACTCGTGGTGTCGGTGTTGTTCTGATTATCACAGGCTTAGTTACCTCACTGATTTAAAATAGTTTTTATATTACACACCCGCCTTTAATGTGACTTTACAGTCACATTTTTCTTATTGATAGCAAACGTTTTACTAATGTTAAAGATGTGATCCTTCTCATAGACAAGGTTGCAAAGTTACCGGTAACATCCACCCTAACGTTACCGGTAACATATAATTACAAACCGGACTCTGTGAAACTCATAAGGATACCCAAATGAAAGCTCTGACTAAAACGCTGATTGCTGCTTCCCTCACCGGCCTATTTGCTACTTCAGCAATGGCTGCAGACTTTAAACTTAAGATTCAATCTTCAGATCCTTCTGGTGATTTGAACTTCAAAGTTCAGCAGAAGTGGGCTGAGCGTGTAGAAACGATGTCTAACGGACGTATTGATATCGACCTTCTTCCTGTTGGCGCTGTAGTTAAGCACACAGAAACGCTAGGCGCGATCAAGATGGGCATCCTAGATGGTCACATCACAGCAACGGGTTACTTCTCTGGTAAAGATCCAGCATTTGGTCTTATCGGTAACATGGTTGGCGCATGGTCTGATACAACACAACTGCTTCAATATATGAACTATGGCGGCGGTAACGAGCTAATGACTGAGCTTTACAAGCCTTACGGTGTTCAGTTCGTTGGCGCTTCAACAACCGGTGTTGAGTCATTTATTTCTAAAAAGCCAATCGATGGTGTAGCGGATCTTAAAGGTCTTAAACTGCGTGCGCCAGAAGGTCTAGTACAGCAAGTATTTGCAGCAGCAGGTGCGACTCCTGTAAACCTCCCGGGTTCTGAAGTATTTACTGGTTTAAGCAAAGGGGTCATTGATGCCGCTGACTACACCGTATTTTCTACCAACCAAAAAGCAGGCATGAACGACATTGCCACGCATCCAGTTCAGCCAGGTTTCCACTCTCTACCACTTATTGATATCTCTATTTCTCAGAAGAAATGGGACAAGATGCCAGCTGATCTACAAACAATGCTGCAAACATCAGTGCGTGACTTCTCTTACGACATGACAACTCAGCTGAAAATGGCTGACCAAGCTGCGCTTAAAGAAGCTCAAGCGAACCCTGAAATTACTATCCACGACTGGTCACAAGAAGAACGTAAGAAGTTCCGTGAAATCGCGAAAGGTCAATGGAAAGTATTTGCAGAACGTTCTGACAACGCAGGAAAAGTTTATAATTCAGTGACTGTGTTCCTAGAAGAGAACGGCTTACTGTAATTCAAACTTAATTTACTGAAGGGGGAGGGCATTGCTCTCCCGTATTCTCCCAGGAAATTTGGCTCATGACCGATAAAATCCCTCACGCACCAGCTGAAAACGACGAACAACCAAGAAATGCGCTTGATCGCCTTATTATAAAGTTCAGTAATCTCGTTAGCTGGTTGTTTATTTTTACTGTATTGATTTCATTTTATGAAGTTGTGATGCGTTATGCATTTGATGCCCCAACCACATGGGTGCATGAAACAGCGTCTTTCATCGGCGGTTCATTATTTATTATTGGTGGCATCTACGCGTTTGCCGCGAATAAGCACGTACGTGTGGTTCTTATCTACGATTCAGTGTCTAACCAAGCGCGTAAATATCTTAATCTTGTTCACCACATTGTTGGATTAGCCTTTGCTGGCATGCTTGCTTACGCGGCTTACTTCACGGCAGAAGAAGCATGGTTTGCACCTTGGGGTGAGTTCCGCCTTGAAACATCAGGTTCAGTATTAAACGCGCCTTATCCTGCGCTCTTGAAAGGCCTGATCTTTGTTGTTTTGTGTGTTCTTGTTGTCCAGTTTGTATTGCACCTAATCCAAGAGTTGATGGGTCTGAGGAAGAATGATGATGTTTGATTTATCTTCTATTGGTATCGCATGGGGCAGTTTGCTCATGCTGGTTATGATGATTGGTTTGCTACTGACTGGTATGCAGCTAGCGTTCGTAACAGGCTTTGTCGCGATTTTTTTCACTCTATGTTGGTTTGGTCCTGATGCCTTACCTTTGATTGCGAGCCGTACCTATAGCTTTGCTTCTGGTTATGTTTTCCTCGCGGTACCAATGTTTGTGTTGATGGCGGCTTTATTAGACCGTTCAGGCATTGCGCGTGATTTGTTTGACGCGATGAAATCTGTTGGTCGTAAAGTTCGTGGTGGCGTTGCGGTACAAACACTATTGGTAGCGGTACTACTGGCATCTATGTCAGGCGTTATCGGTGGTGAAACGGTACTACTGGGTATTCTTGCTCTGCCACAAATGCTTCGTTTGGGCTACGACCGTAAACTTGCTATCGGTACAACCTGTGCGGGTGGCGCACTTGGTACCATGCTCCCGCCAAGTATCGTGCTGATCATCTACGGCATGACAGCAAGTGTGTCGATTGGCGACCTGTTCAAAGCGTCATTCTTACCAGCGTTTATTCTTGCGGGCTGTTACATCGGCTACGTGCTGATTCGCTGCAAGCTGAATCCGTCTTTGGCTCCTCTTCCAAGTGATGATGAGACAGAAGAAGATATTGCCAATCAGCCAAGCTACTTTAAGGCTCTGTTTTTCCCACTGCTTTCTGTAGCAACGGTCCTTGGCAGTATCTATACCGGTATCGCTTCAGTAACAGAGGCTTCGGCATTGGGTGTAGTTGGTATCATGATCAGCGCACTTATCCGTGGTGAATTGAACTTTAACATGCTGAAAGAGAGTGCCATCGCAACCATGCGTACTTGCGGCATGATCATGTGGATTGGTATCGGTGCAAGCGCACTGGTTGGTATCTACAACTTAATGGGCGGTATTGATTTTGTTGAAGAAACCATCCTTGCACTAAGTGGTGGTAACGCAACGGTAACGCTGTTAATTATGATGGCTATCTTACTGGTTCTAGGCATGTTCCTCGATTGGGTAGGTGTGGCACTCCTAACAATGCCAATCTTTGTTCCAATCATCACGGGCCTTGGTTTTGACCCTGTGTGGTTTGGTGTTGTGTTCTGTCTAAATATGCAGGTGTCTTTCTTGTCACCACCGTTTGGTCCTGCGGCATTCTACTTGAAATCAGTAGCGCCAAAAGATATCAGCCTAGGCGAGATTTTCTCTTCACTACTGCCGTTCATTGCACTTCAAGTATTAGTTCTGGCACTGGTTATTATCTTCCCTCAGCTAGCGCTTTGGTGGCAATAACAGAGAAGGTTCCTGAGTGAATGGAACGTTTAGGAACCTATCAGCAACAACATCAATGTAATTATTAGATTCGATTGTCAGCCCTAATTTGGTTAGGGCTTAGGGAAGGCTTGCCTTATGAAAAGCAAAAAAATACTCGTGATGGGCGTATCTGGATGCGGAAAAAGCCTGATTGGAAGCCGTATTGCAGAAGCATTAACGCTTCAGTTTTTTGATGGGGATGACTTCCATCCGCAAAGCAATGTAGAAAAAATGCGTCAAGGCATTCCGTTGACAGACGACGATCGTCAAGGTTGGCTAGAAACGCTTAATAAACAATATATTGAACAACCAAGTGCGGTGATTGCTTGCTCTGCATTGAAGCCGCAGTATCGAGATATTCTGCGTAAGAATAACGAAGACTTAGTGATTGTGTATCTTCAAGGCAGTTTCGATACCATTTGGAATCGCCATCAAGCTCGTGAGAACCATTATTTCAATGGTCAAGAAATGCTAAAGAGCCAATTTGAAACCTTGGTTGAACCAAACAAAGGTGAAGCGTTGTTTATCGATATCTCACAAGATGTCGAACAGGTAGTAGAAAACGCACTGACTCAAATTAGACAGATAGGCTAAATCATGACTCAGATACAAAATGACATCGCAATGATTGGTTTGGGAGTGATGGGCAAAAGCCTTGCCCTCAATCTACTGGATAACGGTTTTAACGTTGTTGGTTTCGACCTGAACAAAGACAACATTGAGTGCGCTAGCACTGAAGCGAAGCAACTCAATGCGATATTTGAAGGAAAAGGGCTGTTTACTAGCGGCATTAATCTTGAAGAGGTTTTACAAGGACTAGCAAAACCACGAGTGATCGCGTTGTCTGTTCCTGCAGGAAAGTCCGTTGATATCGTAGTGAGTAATTTGCTAGAAGCCGGTTTAGAGAGCGACGACATTGTTATCGATACAGGCAATAGCCTTTGGACTGATACCGAATCCCGCGAATTGAATTATAAAGGCAAACTTCGTTTCTTCAGTACTGCCGTTTCTGGTGGCGAAGAAGGCGCGCGTGTTGGTCCTGCGCTGATGGCCAGCGGAGACCAATCCGCTTGGCAATATGTGAAACCGATGTGGGAAGCGATTGCTGCAAAAGTGGATGCTAATGGACTACCTGTTGGTCAGTTTGAAACGGGTGAAGCGTGCGCGGCGTATGTTGGCCCTGCAGGTTCAGGTCATTATGTGAAGATGGTGCATAATGGTATTGAGTACGCTGACATGCAGCTTATCTGTGAAGTGTACCAGTTCATGCGTGATGTGCTTGAAATGCCAGCTCAAGAGATTGGGCAAGTTTTTGAACAGTGGAACAACGGCGTACTTAATAGTTACCTGATGGAGATCAGCGCCGATATTCTTCAACACGAAGATGCTGCAACGGGTAAGCCATTTGTTGAAGTGGTGCTTGATAAGGCTGGTCAAAAAGGCACAGGTTTGTGGACAGCAGTAAACAGCCTTCAAGAAGGTTGCCCAACGCCAACGATTGCACAGGCCGTTTATGCGCGTGCGATGAGCGGTCAAAAATCACAACGCATACAAGGCAGTAAGCTTCTCAAAGGTAACATTGCTGATGCAAGCCAGTTAGATAAACCTGAAATCGTCTCTGAACTTCATGATGCACTATATTGCGGCAAGCTATCTGTTTATGCTCAAGGTTTTGATTTATTAAAGACAGCTTCAGATAAAGAAGGTTGGAACTTAGATTTCACTGAAATTGCTAAGATCTGGCGTGCGGGTTGTATTATTCGTGCCGCATTTTTGCAAAGTATCACAGCGGCTTATCAGAAAAATGGTGAGCTAGCGAACATACTGTTTGATGGGGCTTTCATCAAACAAGTGGAAGAGCGGGAGCTTGCTTGGCGTATTGCAGTCGCTAACTCCGCCTTGTTTGGGGTACCGATGCCAGGGATCAGTTCAGCATTGAGTTACTTCGATTCACTACGCTGTGAAGTATCGCCTGCTAATTTACTGCAAGCACAACGTGACTATTTTGGAGCTCATACCTACTCAAGAGTGGATTGTGAAGAAGCGGAGAAGTTTCATGTGACTTGGGGTCAATCTCCGAGAGTTGAGATAACCGTTAAAGCATAGCGAATCTGCAAACGCCCTCTAGATGAGGGCGTTTTTAATTATGTTGCTATATCAATTTTTTACTAAATTAGACTTCAAATTCCAAGTCAGTTGGATACACTGTTACCAGTAACATTAGCCATAACAATAATAATTAAATACCATGCCGAATAAGAAAAAACGTCCTACATTACAAGATATTGCCAATTTAGTTGGTGTGACGAAAATGACCGTAAGTCGCTGTCTTCGTGACCCTTCATTAGTGTCTGAAGCCCTTCGTGACAAAATTAATTCTGCGGTAGATGAACTCGGCTACATACCTAATCGCGCGCCAGACATACTTTCGAATGCAAAAAGTAATGCGATTGGAGTGCTGGTACCCTCTCTGACCAACCAAGTTTTTGCCGAAGTGATCCGAGGTATAGAGCAAATAACTGCTCCAGCAGGTTATCAGACCATGATTGCTCACTACGGCTATAGCCCTGAACTTGAAGAACAGAGTATTGCTTCACTGCTCTCTTACAATGTTGATGCAATTATCTTGTCTGAAAATGTACATACAGAAAGAGCGCGTAAGATGCTGCAAACGGCTTCCATTCCAGTTATTGAAATTATGGATTCTGTCTCACCTCGCATTGAACAAGCGATTGGCTTTGATAACTTTGATGCTGCAAGAGCCATGACCAAGACTATGTTGGATAAGGGGCGTACGAATATTGCTTATCTTGCTGCGCGTATGGATGAACGTACTCGCTTAAAAATGGCAGGTTATGAGCATGCAATGGAAGAAGCCAAGCAGCAGGCGATCACCCTGCAAACGGAAGATGCATCGTCGTTTACTTTGGGGGCTAAGTTGATAGGTGAATTGTTGGAAACGCACCCTCAAGTGGATGGGATTTTCTGCACCAATGATGACTTGGCGATTGGTGCTTTTTACGAATGTGTAAGACGTGGTATTCATGTTCCTGAGCAAATGGCGATCGCAGGGTTTCATGGGCACGATATTACGGTTGCCATGACACCACGCTTGGCAACCGTTGTCACGCCAAGGGAGCAAATCGGTAAAGTTGCCGCAGAGCAAGTTGTTGCTCGTCTGAAAGGTAAAAATGAATGGGTTGCGAAATTAGATTTAGGTTACCGAATTGAGGTGGGAGAAAGTATCTAGTGCCATAGAGTGTGCATGACGGTACTTATTAAGCCTGCCATTTAACGCCTAGCTTTGTTGAGTAAATAAGTTAGGCGTTTGTATCTTTTTGTCTAGCGTCTTGCTGAGCCTGAGCCTGAGCCTGAGCCTGAGCCTGAGCCTGAGCTGGATATAGGAGTTAGTTTACTAGCGTTTCTGCATCTGCACGTTTAATGGCTTTGTGCCCATCTTCAGTCACGCCACGTTTCCAATAACTACTGATATAGATGTTTTCTTTTGCCACTTCTTTTTCGTTTCTGAAGTACTGTCTTAATTCTCGCATGCTTTCAAACTCACACGCTGACCACACTGACACTTGACCGTTTAGCCATTCTTTTTGGCGAACTGTGTCTGCAAGTGAAGGGGCTGCAAGAGAAGGGTCTGCAAGTGAAGAGTTAGATTCGCCTTCAATGATCCAGTCAATATTCAAGCCGGCAGGTGTATCTAGCTGTTGCTTATCATCTTCTGAGTTAATAAGAATAACTGTGTGCCCAATGGCATTTGTAGGTAACTGATTTAACTTTGCCGTTAAAGCTGGCAGTGATGTCATATCTGCGACTAGGAAGAACCAATCAGCCTCTAGATTTAATCCTTGAATAAGCCCAGGCCCCGCAACAGAGATAGTATCACCTGGCTGTGCATTCATAGCCCAACGTGCGGCGAACCCACATTGTAGGTCAACCGTATTATGTCGTACAAAATCGACTTCAATTGATGACTCATCAAGGTTGAACTGACGAATAGTATAAGTACGCATTGTAGGGCGTGCGCCTTGATCTAGCTTGGTTAAGTCGGTGCTACCAGAAGGAGTGAAAAGAAGTTTAATATACCCGCCAGCACACTCAGGCGGAAAGTTACTCAACCCTTCACCATGGAGTGTAATACGCTGCATGTTAGGGGTAATGGTGATTGAACTTGTAACGCTTAAAGTGATTGGACTAGGTTTACTCATATACTTATCTCAATGTAGTTTACTGCCAGTATCATAATCTTCATTTTCAAATCTGACAATCTTAATAGTTATCATTTACGTAGTTTTACAAATGATACTTTTAGTCTAAATAGGTGTGGTTGATTGTTAAATTAAGACAAGATTTAAGGTTCATATCGTGAAGAACTATGTCGCTATATCTATGAAGCTAAATTATGCGAGGTCGTTTAAGGAGTTATGTTTATGAGGGCATACTTATGGCGTTAAATAAAAAATGCCCCAGTGAATATTCACTAGGGCATAGATTAATGCATCTCGCCTGAAGGGCTAATTAGCTTTTAGCTTCTTCCAAGTCAATAGACTCTTCCGCGTTTTTCGCAGCTTCCAGCATTTTGCTGATAGCTTTAGAGCCAGCCATCGCGACACCAACCATTACAACCGCTAGGATAGTTAGCATTTGGAAGTAATCACCGTAAACCGTTTGCACGATTTCTTGAGTGATTTCTTGACCTTTTTCTAGCGCAATTGAAGTTGAGAATACCGCGCCAACAATACCTGAAAGAGCGATAGCAACAGAGAACAAGCTTACTGAGAAGTTTTCAATGTGCTTAGGCGCTACAGACAGGATGAATGCAACAACCATTGAACCAACAATTACTTCACCAAATGCTAGGAAGAAGTGAATAGCTAGGAATACTTCTGGACGAATTAGAACATCTTCACCAACAGTCGTTACAGCCATGGTTAAGATACCAAAGGCAATAGCGGTAAGGATGAATGAGAAACCTACTTTCGTTGCAGTAGAGAAGTTAATGTTTTTCTTTTCTAGGTTAGAGAAGATACCCGCAATAATAGGGCCAGCAACCATACACCATAGTGGGTTCATTGCCATTGAAGCTTCAGGTGCTACAGGGATAAAACCGAATAAGTCGCCACGCATTGTGTTGATCGCAACCATTGTCATCGAAGTCATCATTTGTCCGTAGTACACGAAGAAGCATGTTGTTAGGAAAGTAATGATTAAGATAGTGCCCATTTTTAGCATGTCTGATTTCTTCGATTTCATCATCAAAGAAACAAAGTAGATAATTGCCGCTGCACCAATTGCGTATACGATGTTTTGACCAATATCCATGTTAGAGAACATGAAGAATACCAAGCCGATCATAGCAGCAGAAAGACCTAGGAATGCTGCCCAGTTTTTAGAGCTAACAGGCTGTTGGTCAATATCAGCACTTGCTTCTACAAGACCTTTACGAACAAAGATCATCATAAGAAGCGCAGCACCTGCTAGAACAGCAGAAAGAAGGAAACCACCGTGGAAACCTACAACCAGCACTAACATAGGGAACAGGTATTGACCTAATAGTGCACCAATATTGTTTACTGAGTAGTTGATAGGGTAGCAGTTTTCGAAATCTTCCTGAGTTTTGAACGTACGCTTGTAAAGGCTAGGGTAAGAAGGGGACATCAAGCCACGTGCATAACTCGCTAAAGCAATACCACATAATGCCATTGGTACATTAGTTGCGGCTGCACCTAATACCAATAATACATAACCACTGGAGAACCCAAGGAACGCGATAGTCAAAGAGCGGTATGCGCCTAAAAACTTATCGGCGATGAAGCCACCCGCAATCGCGAATAGAGGTCCAATAGCAGAGAAAGCACCAACAACCATCATGGTGTCAGCTTCATTGTAGTTAAGATCTTCAAGGAAGAAGCGGGTTAAAATAACCATCACGCCATAGAATGATAATCCGAACATCATCTGACAGAACATCATTGATTTGTTTAATCTATTCCACATTATTTTATTCTCACATTTATGTTTAGATATAGTGTAATAACCTAATTATAATATCATTTATAGTTCGACATAAAATGAAACATTTCTCGCACTGTGGATTTTTATCACCGTATCTTTTCTTATGAATGCATTCATTTTTCTCATGAATCAAAAGTGGAAAATAAGATTTTGCTGGTGGATGGTTTTGTAAAATAAAGAAAGTAATGGCTAGGTGGAACTAAGTGTCGGTGAATTAAGAAGAAATAAGAAATGATAGATAAATCGTCACTTAGAAAAATTTACCCTGGGGCAGAGAAACGAGGCTGGACCGATTAAAAAGCCAGCATTCCTGCTGGCTTTTGAGTGAAAATGGAAACTAAGTTTACAGCGGTAAAGGAACGTAAAAAATATTCAAAATTACTCGCAAGGTGGTGACATATGGATGACAGCAAGCCCGCCTAAAGATGTTTCTCGGTACTTACGGTTCATATCTTTACCTGTTTGATACATGGTAGCGATAACTTTATCTAATGAGATAAGACACTTGCTGGTGCGTTTTAGAGCCATTCGCGAAGCATTGATGGCTTTCATCGCACCCATTGCATTTCGTTCAATACATGGCACTTGAACTAAGCCGCCAATAGGATCACAGGTCATCCCTAGCGAGTGCTCCATGGCAATTTCAGCAGCCATACAGATTTGCTCATTACTGCCGCCACGTAGAGCGGTAAGCCCAGCAGCAGCCATTGAAGATGAAACTCCCACTTCCCCTTGGCAACCTACTTCAGCACCAGAAATAGACGCATTAGTTTTGTAAAGAATGCCAATCGCGCCAGAAACCGCGATGAAGTCTTTAAGTTGTTTAGTGTCCAGTTCTTTAATAAAACGATGGTAGTACATCAATACCGCTGGGATTACGCCTGCAGCACCATTTGTTGGCGATGTTACCACTTGCCCACCTGCGGCATTTTCTTCGCTGACTGCAAAAGCAAAAAGGTTGATCCAATCCATAATTTCCATTGGATCGCTTTCAATTGCGGCATTTGCCTCTAGCTTTTTCAATAAAGCAGGAGCACGTCTTGTTACTTCTAGCCCACCTTCTAAAATGCCTTCAGTATCAAAGCCACGCTGCATACACAGAGACATTACTTTCCAGATTTGTTCTGTTTTTTGATCAATCGCTTCCATGTCTTGGAAAGACACTTCATTTCTTAACACCAAACTGCCTAGGCTCAGCCCTTGCTTCTCGGCAGACGTTAAAAACTCTTCAGCAGAAGTGAATGGAAATTCCACAGAAACTTCAGATTCTTTTTTGCCATTTTGTAGCTCATCAGCGGTGGCAATAAAACCGCCGCCAATAGAGTAATAGGTTTCCATACCAAGTAACTTTCCCTGAGCGTCAAACGCAGAAATGGTCATGCCATTTTCATGTAAAGGAAGGTTAGATGTGTGGAAAAGCATATCGGTATCTACATTGAATGGAATATCATTCGTACCGCTAAGCGCTAGGCGTTGATCTTCAACTGCCTTCTTCATTGCTAAATTGGCGCTCGAGATTTTGATGGTATCGGGCTTATTGCCTAATAGTCCTAGGATCGTAGCGCGGTCTGTGTGGTGACCTTTACCAGTGAGTGACAGTGAACCATAAAGGTCAACTTGCACACGTGTAACCTTATCAAGGTAAGGTTGAATGATCTGAGTAAAGTTAAAACCTGCAATCATTGGACCGTTAGTATGTGAGCTAGATGGCCCAACGCCAATTTTGTAGATATCAAAAATAGACAGCATAGTGGTGACTTCCTGTGGAGGGTGGCTCGATGAACGAACTCTGACTGATTATAATTATTGCTTCGTAGGTACTCTCCGTAGTATTTACAGCAAATACGTACGATGTGTTTACGGGCATTGCTTATTTACTATGGTTTTGTACTGTTTCTAATGGATTTAAATTGTTACTTTCTGTAGTTTTCAGCGGCCGGATAAAAGCGCAGCTGTGTGTAACGAATGTTTACTGTAAGTCCATCTTTGTGGGCTGATCGGTAAACGCCTTAGAAAGCAGCGTGTCGAAATTTGTGAGCGTAATTGCGACACACCTAAGGAAAATTAAAAATACTTTTGTTAATTATCATTGTATACATAATTCACTCCATCTAATAACAAAAACGAGACTTGCGCATAAAATGAGCACAAATCACCTACTAATTGTTCTAGGAAAGCGCCTAAACAAAAATACTTTGACTGTAGAGGGGCAGAGCCGAGTGCATGCACTTCATCATTTTTTGCTCAGTCGCACTGCTCATTCCGATGAGCGATTCCAGTCAGATGAGCCTTTACAGTTAAATGAGAAGTGGCAGCCGGGTGAGTCTTTGATAGTGGCATTTTGTGGTGGCATAACGAGTGGTCAAACGCTTTCAGAAGCAGAGGCAATGTATGATTACTACGATAAGTTAGTATCTAAGATTTCTGGGTCGTATCCACTGCCAACAGTATTGTTAGAAAAAGAGTCGACGAACACAGTCGAGAATATAAGAAATGTTGTTGTGGAATTGAAAAAAAGCGGTTTACTTGAAAATGGTCTACGACAAGAGTCGACCTCTCTTAAAGTGACCTTTGTATCCAACGACTATCATTTACAGCGCATTTTTGAAATACAGCAATTAATGGACGAGCAAGGCTTATTGAAGGTATTCAAAGATGGATGCTTAGCAATGGGTGTAGAGCTTGAAATCAGCCAGCAACTTGATGACCACGTTGCTGAGCCTTATCCACACAGTTCGCAGCAAGGTCAATTATTTCTATTGATGGACGCCCTGACAACGTATCGAGTTTATCTTGAAGGGGTGGTCGCTGAGGCTTTTCATCGAGATTTAAACACGGTGAGACATAAACCTGCTCAAATTGCATTAGAGGCGCTACAAGCGGCTGAATTAGTCGCCACCGAAAGTAAAGCCTTCCCGCTCGTAAATGCTTTATTGCCAGTGATGCGAACGTGTGTGGAGAATACAGTTATCACATTAGAAACAACTAAGGTGAGAGAGTATCTAGCGTTATTAGATACAAACCTCACCTTGCTTAATCGTTACCTTGACCCTGAAGTGGATCATGCAGCGCGCTGGTGGCGCTAAAGTTTTCTAAGTTGAAAGTCTTTTATGTCCGAATCGTCTTTTATGTTCGAAGTTGCCTTCTACGCTTGAATAAGCAAACTACTTCTTGGTTAGGCTAATCACGGTTTTTATTGAACCTAGTGCAATTAACGCGTAACTAAGAAGTTCAGTTCCTTCTTCCGCAATATTCTTCACATCACCCACGTAGTTTTCACCCATCACACCTTGCCAAAAGCTACCCATACCAAATAGTCGAGAAAATACGAGCAACAACATCAAGCCAATTACTAATGTATTCATATGAGGGGATGCGAGAATTAAACCAAGCTGTTCAATGGTTTGCTTACCATTTTTGCAGGCGTAATAAATTGCGGAGCCAGCAACGAGTACAGCAGGGTAAACCCAAGCTCCATGGAAGATAAAATCGAACCAGTGATCCAGCTCTCGAATGAACATTACTGCAAAAAAGGCAGCAATAAGCAGTGCTGCATGTTTGACTTCAGCTCGTTGTTTAGCCAGATGAATAAAAGATAAGACGCAGCCTAAAAGCAGAAGCTGCTGAAGCATTTCAGTGATGGAAAGTTCACTAGGAAGATCATTGAAAAACATGAAATCAACACGTAATGCAAGGTTCGTAACAATAGAGATGGTTAACACGACAAGAGCGGTTTGAATCCGTTTGTAAATGACCTGAGAAGTTGACTGAGACAAGTTAAATTCAGGAAGAGCAATGCTAAGAGGCGATGAGGATTTAGATTTGCTTTTCATAATATATCGACCATTTTGTAAATAAACGTAACAGGCGTAAATGTTACTCTTGACGCACCTCATTTTGTCATGGAAATGTCAAAATCGAACAGTGTTCAATTGTTATAATCTGAATCTATTGTTTTTAATATAATTAATTGATGACGATTTTCTTTTGAAAGAAGAACCTTTACTCGGTTTTGAAGTAAAATGGTGTGTATTATGAGCAATACCCCATAGGTTAGCTGAACTAAGAGCGATCACTGCCCAAAAACTTGATTCTTGGGATACTATGCGGTTATCTTTAAATGACTTCAGTGACATTAGATGACAAAGGAATGATAAATGTCAGATCAAAAATTTAGATTAGTAACTCGCAGTGACTTTGATGGTCTTGTGTGTGCGGTTTTACTTAAGCAACAGAACCTAATTGATGATATTAAATTTGTGCATCCGAAAGACATGCAAGATGGCATTATCGAGATCACATCGAATGATATTGTTACTAACCTTCCATATGTTGAAGCGTCTCATCTGACTTTCGATCACCATCTATCTGAAACTATCCGTAACACCGGTGAGCGTAAAAACCATATTATTGATCCAGATGCCCCTTCTGCCGCTCGCGTTGTGTGGGATTATTATGGTGGTCTCGACACTTTTCCTGCTGATTGGTTGGAAATGATGGAAGCGGTTGATAAGGGTGACTCTGCTCAATTCAATCAAGACGAAGTATTGGACTCTCAAGGTTGGAACTTACTGAACTTCCTAATGGATGCCAGAACTGGTCTTGGTCGTTTCCGTGAATTCCGTATTTCAAACTATGCTTTGATGATGGACTTAATTGATTACTGTAAAAATCACTCTATTGAGCAGATCCTTGCGCTGCCAGATGTAGCGGAACGTATCGATTTATACCGAGAACACGAAGGTAAGTTTAAAGAGCAAGTAAAGCGCTGTGCAACAGTACACAACAACTTAGTGCTATTAGATCTTACAGGTGAAGACACTATTTACGCTGGTAACCGCTTTATGATTTATGCGTTGTTCCCAGAATGTAATATATCTATCCACAAAATGTGGGGCTTCCAAAAACAGAACATTGTATTTGCTACTGGTAAGTCTATTTTTGATAGAAACTCAAAAACGAATGTGGGTGAGCTAATGCTTAAGTATGGCGGTGGTGGTCATATTGCAGCGGGTACTTGCCAAATCGCAATAGACAAAGCTGATACGGTTCAACAAGAGTTGATTGATACTATTACTGCTGATGGTTAGTCTCTAGTTTTAGTAGATTAGCCTTTGTAAGCTAGCTAGTTAGTGTCTATCAGAGATGCATTTATTAACTATAGTATCTAGCGGATAATCAAGCCTCACTTCAAGTGGGGCTTTTTGTTGCACCAAATATTATTTCTGATGTGATACCATTCCGCCAAATTTTTAGCAGCGAATACAGAACCTCATGAGACATTTAAAAACAACCATTCACCCAGATATTGATCACTTAGACAATCAAACGGTTTATCAACGCAATGCTGCCCGTGCCATTGTTGTTGATGGTGAAAATATTCTGATGCTATATACACAGCGTTACCACGATTACACCATCCCTGGCGGCGGTTTGGATGAAGGTGAGGATGTGATTGCCGGAATGGTTCGAGAGCTTGAGGAAGAAACAGGCGCTAAAAATATCCACGCTATCAAGCCGTTTGGTATCTTTGAAGAATTTCGTCCTTGGTATAAAGACGATGCCGATATAATGCACATGGTATCTTACTGTTATTCGTGCAAAATCGATCGTGAGTTAGGAGAAACCGCTTACGAAGATTATGAAGTAAAAAATGGTATGAAGCCGGTTTGGATTAACATTCATGAGGCGATTGCTCACAACGAGAAGACCATGGCTGAAAGCCCTAAAAAGGGCATGAGCATTGAACGCGAAACGTTTCTATTGCATCTGATTGCTAAAGAAATGCTGTAATCGTATTTAGTTATTAATAATAAAAACAATCATCTAGCCTGAATGCAGCCTTCATATTCAGGCTTTTTATTTATGAACACACATGCTCTTCTGTGTTCCTCCTGCCTATTTCCATCCGCTTTATTCCAAGCTTAGAAAAACGAAGTCGCTACTGTTATGTCTTTAGCTAGTTGCCAACCTCTCTAGTTAGTTACTGTTTTTTGGTAAGAATTTGCATTTATTTTATCAATGCCTCAGTTCCAAGTGCATTAAGTTGCTTACACTTGCAATGCAAATATTAAGTCAGTAGCGTTATTGAACGTTAAAAACGCGCAATGCAGTGGGAGGGAGCCATGATCAAACTAGTGGGAAGTACGATTATTCAACCGAAGCACAGGGCCAGTTGTCATTGTGGCTCTGTCGTTCTTGAATTGTCTTTACCTAATGGAATTGAGAAACCAAGGCGTTGTGACTGTTCAATATGTCGAAGAAAAGGCGCCATTGTGGGGTCGGTTAAATTGGATGGTATTCAAATCGTAAATGGTCACGATTTTTTAAAGTTATATCAATTCAATACCAATACCGCGAAACATTACTTTTGTTCAAATTGTGGAATTTATACTCATCATCAAAGACGCTCTAACCCGTCTGAATACGGTTTTAATATTGGCTGTCTGGAGGGAGTAAACCCCTACGAAATTGGTGATATTGATGTGATGGACGGAGTCAATCATCCAGCAGATAGGAGGTGAAGTTTGGCTAATGACCTTAATCTAGTTCCACTGCATGAAACGGAATTTGGTGATGTTTTTATGCTGACAAAAGCTACCTTATTTCCTTACATAAATGACACTTTCGGCTGGCATGACGACTTCCAATATCAACGCCTCAAAAATGATTACCCGTTATCTTGGTATTACTGGGTGAAGTACCAGAACAAGCGAGTCGGTTTACTATGTTTTAAGCCTCAAAGTAAGTCTTACCATATCCACTTATTGATAGTGTTTCCTGAATTTCATCGGCAAGGGTTAGGCTCAAAAATTATGGCTCAAGTTTATGATATTGCAGAGAGGAATCAATGTGATTCAATAACCTTATCAAGCTTTAAGAGGAATAAAAAAGCGATAGAATTTTATAGAAAACTAGGTTACAAAATAACAAATGACTCTGATAAGGACTTCGTCACTATGAAGTTAGATGTCGTTTCGAAGCTCGGTGGTATTGCAACGAAGCTCAACCTGATTTGACCCTAGGCAAACTCTGTATCGATTATTGACATCGTCGCGCTAAATGTAAATGTTTGGCACTTTAGAAACTTAAAAAGGAAAAGAGATGAAGCTAGTCATTCCAAGCACTGAATATCAAGACTCTTATATCAACATGGTGCGAGAAGTCTCTGAGCAAGGGGAAGCGTTTGTTCCTTTTGTTTTGAAGGAGCAATATGATGATTTCTCAGCCATGGTTAAGAGGCTGGAATCGTATTCTAATGGTGATTCAGTACCTGAAAACTTCGTTCCTCATAGCACCTTCTGGTTGGTGGATGAAGATGGTTGCGTGGTCGGTTGTTCGAATTTAAGGCATCAGCTCAATGATGGGTTGAGAGTGCTAGGTGGGCATATTGGCTACGGAATAAAACCTTCAGAGCGCAGGAAAGGGTATGCACAAACCATACTTAAATTGACGCTAAT
Source organism: Vibrio gallaecicus (assembly GCF_024347495.1). Taxonomy (NCBI): domain Bacteria; kingdom Pseudomonadati; phylum Pseudomonadota; class Gammaproteobacteria; order Vibrionales; family Vibrionaceae; genus Vibrio; species Vibrio gallaecicus. Next base: position 190,528 of record NZ_AP025491.1, read on the forward strand.
TGAAGCGAGTAAGCATGGCATTGATAAAGCGATGCTGACGGTAAATAAAAGCAACATAGGTTCGGTAAAAGCGATTCAATCTAATAACGGAATTTTAGAAATTGAAAAAGAAGTACCAGGTCAAAGTGGGCTTGTTCAGTATTACTGGATTAATACTTAATTAGAAGCTTTGGGGCTGAATTAAGCTGTAATATTGGAAAGGAATCACTATGAAAAAAGGAGCTTCGGTTGGTATCTCAACCAGTTTCATTTTGTTCATGATTTTAGGTAGTAAGCTGAACTGGTTTGGTTCCAGTAATGCCGAATCATTTCCTAAATTGCCAGATGAGCCTAGCTTTGTAGTGTCAACAAAGTTTGATGGCGAGTGGGCAGGAAGACGTATTAATACTACCGGTAACAACATGTGTGAGCGAACAACCATTACAGGTAGTATCGTTGATGGTAAAGCAAGTTTACGTCTGACTTACAATGGAACGTCATTACAAGGTTGGGTTTCAGAAGATAATGAGTTAGTGCTATATGCCAACCATAGGCAATGGGATTATCGATTTTCAGCATTAGGGCATACGAACCGTTTTCAAGGTGAATGGTATTTAACGAATGGTCCTTGTCGTGGGTCTTGGTTTATAGAGCGGCAATAATTGTATTTTTCAGTTTCAATAACGGTTACTGGTTAATGACTTCCTCGCTTAGTTTTCATTTAGACAATGACTTTATAGATGCTTTATGCTTGGCATTTATTCTTTCAGCGGTTCACTAATAATGAAAGCGAATGTTAACTTGGAGGTTAGTAAAAGCAGTAAACCAAATTAAAAAGTTCATGTGTAAGGGATTGGTTAATGAACAAATCTAAAGTAGCTATAGTTACAGGTGGCGGTCGTGGTATTGGTGCTGCCACTGCGCAGCTTTTCGCGAGTAAAGGTTACTCTGTATGCATTAATTATAAGTCTAATGCGGAAACAGCCGATGCATTAGCTGAGCAGATTACCGCTAGTGGCGGAAAATGTATGACAGTTCAGGCCGATGTTTCTTCCGAGGCAGATGTGGTGAGAATGTTTGCAACTGTCGATAAGGAATTTGGTCCCGTCTCTATACTGGTCAACAATGCTGGAATCTTGAAAAAGCAATCACGCTTAGATGAGATGACCGCTGATAGAATCAATTCGATACTCATCAATAATGTGACTAGCTACTTCCTTTGTTGTCGTGAAGCAGTTAAGCGCATGTCTACCCGGCATGGTGGGGTAGGTGGCGTGATTGTTAATGTGTCGTCTGGTGCTTCTCGCTCTGGTTCGCCCAATGAGTACATTGACTATGCTGCTTCTAAAGGGGCTGTAGATACGCTCACTAAAGGTTTATCACTTGAGGTTGCAGCTGAAGGTATTCGTGTGAACTGTGTACGCCCAGGGTTGATTCATACCGATATGCATGCCGATGGAGGAGAACCTGAAAGAGTCGAAAGGCTAAAAAGTATTATTCCATTGCAAAGAGGTGGTGAACCTGAAGAAGTCGCTGAGGCGATTTATTGGTTAGCTTCGGAGAAGTCCTCATTCTCTACTGGTAATTACTTAGATTTAGCTGGTGGTTTGTAATATTAAGATGGGGTAAGTTGCTAGTTAATGTGTATTGAACTTAATTTAAAGTAGGGAAACGTATGTTTAGCCATGTAATGCTCGGAACCGATAATGTTGCTCAAGCCAAAGTATTTTATGACTCAATCATGAAAGTTCTTGGTTATAACGAAGGTGTCATTGATGAAAAAGGACGCTGCATGTATTTCACTCCAACAGGCGTACTGGGTTTAACTAAGCCTATTGATGGGGAGCAAGCGACTCATGGAAATGGCATGACGATTGGCTTTCTAGCAAAGAGCCCTGAAGTGGTTAACGAGTGGCACCGCACTGGGGTAGAAAGTGGGGGTACCGCAATTGAAGGTGCGCCTGGTGTACGTGATGCTGGAGAACGAAAGTTGTATATGGCTTATTTACGTGACTTTGATGGTAACAAAATATGCACTACGCACTTTATGTCAGCCGATTGAGTGTAGTGAACAGAACACCAAAATAAAAAGGTCTACGCTTTGTAGACCTTTTTTATGCCTGCGCTATTTTTATGCTTGCGCTAAGCAAGTATGCATTAGCTGTAATATCTACACAGTAATTACAGATGTTTGTATTGAGGCGTTTGAGTTTATATGACCTCAAATCTTGGTCTGGTAATGGTCATTAAATCCATCTAGTGAGAATAAGCGAGCCTAATTAGAACGAGTGTATGTACCTAGAATGTGTGCATTCAGCTAGAGTAAGTGCATATGTTTAGAACAGTAAGCGAATGTACTCTTTGACTTTCTGTATATGGGCGAACCTATCTACTTCACAATGCTGGCTTTCATCTAAGAAATGTTCAGCGTATCGCTGATCGATCCCATTCTCTAAAAATAGAACGTACAGCTTCGGATCAATATGACCAGAGGTCGCCATGTCAGTCATTATATTAAGTGACTCATCAAGAGATTTTCCTTTTTTATAAGGACGATCACTTGAAGTTAATGCTTCAAATACATCGGCAATTGCCATAGCTCTTGCTGGTATTGATAGCTGCTCTTCATTTAAACCTCTTGGGTAACCTTTTCCATCGACTCGCTCATGGTGACTGCCAGCAATATCTGGAATGTTTTTCAAATGCTCAGGATAAGGGAGTTTGTTCAGCATGGTGAGCGTTTGAATGATATGGTCATTTATCATGAAGCGTTCTTCATTGTTTAATGTGCCACGCCTTACTTTCAGGTTATGCAATTCACCTCGGTCGTATTTAACATCTGTAGGTTGTAAAACGAATGATTCCGTCCACACATCTATTGGGCTAAACCCCTTGTCCCAAGGCACTTTATGAACCGGTTTGTCTGCTAGAAGTGGTTCCATTTTCGGTAAGTAGGTTTTGTTTTCATGGCGCTGTTTTTCAACCCAAGATACTCCTAGTTGATCATCTAAGGTTCTTTTCCATCTGCGTTTAGAAATCGCATCCAAGCGCTCTATTTTCTCATCCTCCATAAATTCCCCACCCAAATTGCATTGGGCGACAAAAGCAAACTCTTCGTCTAGTTCGTTATGGATGTTATCTAGAATCTCTTTCTGCTGATCTTTATTTTCGCCATTCGCGATAGCTTTCCAATAGTCGGTTTCTGCTTGTTGTTTAAGTAGCTCAAATCGCATTCTTATCTCGTGAATACGGTCATAAATAGTTTCGAGTTTTGTCGCTTTGTCCACTACGTATTCAGGTGTGGTGACTTTTCCGCAGTCATGTAACCAAGAGGCTAAGGTCAACTCTTCCCATTGTTTTTTATCTAAAGAGAAGTGAGGGAAGTAACGACTATCTTGCTCGGTGATTTCAGCAATCCACTTAGTAAGCTCAGGAACACGCTGGCAGTGCCCCCCAGTGTAAGGAGATTTAGTATCAATAGCGGAGGCAATCAATTCGATGAAGGCATTAAGCATGTCTTTTTGTTGCTGAAGTTGGTCAATATTATCCTTGGCTATTTCAGCAAAGCTGAGTAGCTCTCTTAAGAATGCATGCTTATCTGTTTGCATTTGGTTAATCGAGCGTTCATACCCAATCACCACAATCCCAACAAGCGCTCCTTCTCTATTCATCAACGGAAATAGGTATAAATCAGAATTAAATATGGAGTTTTGATGACGTTTTAAGGCGTTATCATCTCTATTTAAATGAATGGTTTCACCCGCTTTAAGTTTGGAGAGCAGCCAAGGCGTGTCTTTGATGAATTCATTGATGTCTGCTTTGAAAGGAATGATGGCGTGGTTCGCCTCCATCTCAAATACATCCGCTTCATCAGATTGAACAAATAGCACAATAGTTTCAGCTTTGGTAACAAGGTAACTTTGATGAGCGATGGTTTTTGCGAGTACATTGAAGTCTTGGTTACTTGCCGTGTCACGCAGCAGCTGTAGCAGGTCATGAAGTGTATGCTCCATCAATTCAATGGATTGAGTGAGGTTTGAAACCTCTTTAATCATGCTCTTTGGGTAGTGGGTTTTTTTGAAGTCAAATCGTGAGATGTTATCTGTCAGTTGCATGAGTGTTTGCAGCGGCATAGAAAGGCGGTGAGCGACGAACCACACCAATATAAAACATACGGCAAGTAAACCTAAGGCAACAGTAACCTGTTTGTCTCTCATTGAAATTAAGTCTGCCAACAAATCGTTCTGAGGCGTTGCTTCTGCCAACATCAATGTGACGTTATCTGTAAGGAGAACTGGCGTCATCGTCAGTGCCCATTCATTCAAGTTGTACTCAATGTTTTGTACAATTGTTTTTGTCAGATCGGGTTCATTGAACAAACTCGCTAGAACTGATTTTTCTAATGCCTCCCTTTGCTTTTCTTGAGTCCACTCATTATTAATGTCTAGTTGATGCTGACCTAATAGGTTGAAGTTTTGGTCAAATAGGGCGAGGCGGGTTTGTTTGGAATACGCCAAATTACCAATTTGTGAGGATAGAGAATCAAGAGTGAAATCGGCACCAATAACGTGCCCGCCATCCGCTGAACGCCTTGATAAAGTAATACCGGATGTTTTTAGGAAATGGAACATATAGGGTTCTGATAATCGTATCTTTCCATCTGGTTGAGCACTAATAAACCAAGGGCGGGTTCTTGGATCAAATGTATTGTCGTTTGTTATTTTATGCCCTACTTGTTTATGTGTACCATCAAGAAATACGATTTCACTTCTACCCGTCAAGTCAGCACTGTTGATCATCATTGTTGCTTTTGCTGGGGCTTTATTAGCTTTTCTATGCTTATTGGAAGTTAATGGTCTAAAAATGGTAAATGAACCATCATTAGCGGTGTAAAACAGGGCAACCAGGTTTGGATTTTGTTTGAAGATGAGATGAATAGAAGCCAGCCATGGTTTTTGTTCAAGAGATTCACCTTGATGACGAATAAAAGAGCTAACAGCCATGAAATCAAGAGTGGTTAACACTGGAGCGACAGTTTGCTTGAATACTGATTCCAGTTTGTTGCTATGCTCTTTACTGAGCTCTTGTACGGTTCCTGAAAGTAACTCTTGAGAGTGTCGATAGCTAATAGAAATGAGTACAGCACCTACCATGGTGGTAAGTACAAGGAATAAGCTCGTGATGTGTATACTCAGAGGATAACGACGTTTTTTCATTCCATGATCCATGTTCGCAAACTTTTATAAGTATTGACTAACTTTTATAGGTTGCAAAAAATTGTTGGAAATTTAGTTACTTGAATATCTTAAGAATTGAGCTAGTTACTGATAGGTGATCTTTCTTTTGTTTGCTGCAATTTGTCACTTTGGGCTGTTAAACTGTCACTAATTAAGAAACGAGGTCATTGATGATGCAGTTGCAAGTAGATACGCATACACATACTTACGCTAGTGGGCATGCTTACAGTACATTGATTGAAAATGCGAAAGCAGCAAGTGAAAAAGGGCTTAAGATGTTCTGTACTACGGATCACTCAGAGTCTATGCCTGGCGCTCCCCATTATTGGTTTTTCAGTAACCAGCGTGTTCTTCCTCGCTTTATTCATGACGTGGCTATCGTTCGAGGTGTGGAATCTAATATCCTCAATACCGCTGGTGAAATAGATATCCACCCGAGTGTCGATAAAAACCTTGATTGGGTGATTGCTAGCTTTCATGAGCCTGTATTTCGACCTGCCGATCGCGCTTCTCATACTCAAGCCTTGCTCAATACGATCAAAGGTGGACGAGTGGATGCGCTAGGTCACCTTGGTAACCCTAATTTTGATTTTGATTTTGACGCGGTTATTCAATGTGCTACTGAACATAATGTTGCTATTGAAATTAATAATACGACCTTAAAGGGTAATAGCCGAGTGGGTAGTGTTGACCGTTGTTATGAGATAGCTCGAATTGCTCGTGAGCATAATGCTTTTATCACCACTGGCAGTGATGCGCATTTCTGTGATGCGATAGGTGGCTTAGAGCTGGTTTCTGACCTGCTAAATAAAGTTGGAATAAACAGTTCAAAAGTGATCACACACTCAACGCAGCAATTTATAGATTTCCTTGAGCTTCGTGGCCGTAAAGCTATCCCTGAATTTGATATTTTGAACGATTAAATGCCTTCTCAGTGAACATTTCGCAACATTCAATTTTTGTGCTGAACGAAATTTTGTATACACTAGCAGCCAAAATAATAATGCCTTAGGCAACCCTGTTTTATTGGAGAAGTAATGAAAACTCGCTCAGTCCTTATATCTGGTTTTTTAGCTGTATCTATTTTGTCAGCTTCTGCATTTGCAAGTGTTGATTTGAAAAAGAATATGCAAGAAATGAAGCTTGCTTTTAAACAAGCTGCCGAAGCGCAAAGTATTGAAGAAATGAAAAAACCAATTGTGCGCTTAGACAGCCTAGTTGCGGATTTGAAAACGGGTGTTTACCCAATAGAAAAAGAAGCCAACTACATGGAAGGCTTTAAGAAGATTACTGCTTCATTAGATAGCATTGAACAGAAGCTAGATAACGGCAAATTTGATGAAGCGAAGCAAGAACTTCGTTCTATTGATGCGTTACGTGAAGAGTACCACGAGAAGCGTAACCCAAGTATTTGGAGCAAAATTTTTGGCTAAGGCTAATTTTGGCTAATGCTAGTAGTTAATGGAGCTATTAGCATGTCATATTAGCTCGAATAAAAGAGTTTTATTGAGTCGTTGTTAGCTTGTAATTATCCTGCTCAAGACATACAGGTTAAACGACCTTAACAGATGCCCACGACCTTTAGTTCGTGGGCGTTTTTATTGGAAGTGATTTGTTCATTTTATTAACTGTGCGTTAGCTTCAACTTTTCATCTATTACTTCGTCTTTACTTTTCCCAGCCGAGTAATTTCGACATAATGTACCAATCATTTATAGAATCTATTGAATAAGCCTGTTTATATTTCATGGCGATAATGCGTAATACCCCATTTAACCGTTCAATGTTATTAGCCACAGCGTTAAGTTGGGTGCTGGTAACTTTGATGCCTGTTATCAATGCTCATGGTAACAGCGCTGGAGTGTGGGCTTCATTATGTACGCTTAATGGTTTTAAACTGGTTCAAATAGAGGAAGGAACGCCAGAAACTCACAGCGGGAAACCTTGCCCGTTTAGCCACTTTTCTTCCTTTCATTCCGATGAACTTTTAACGACACTACTTCCTACTCGATTGAGTTTTATTGTCGAACATAACTATGCTTTTTTGGCTCTAAGCTCCCGTTATGTGAGGCAAGCCCCAAGAGCCCCTCCTTTCTAAAGACTCTTTATTAGCTTATTTGTATAGCTTAGTCATATAGCTCCTTTGTATAAAAGAGCACTCTGATACAAATATCAGTATTCAAGCAAGTACACGTGTATTTATAACTTTTCGAAAGGCTTAAGCCTTCGGTGTACTTGGAAAAAAGTAAAGTCAACGCGCTCAATTGCCTTCTGTTTTTACCGAGGGTGGTTTGTGTGTGTAAAAGGAAAAAACAATGTCGAGAAATGATTCTCAACCAAAGCAAGTTAACCGTTCTAAATCCCTATATTTTCTAACATGGCGCTGGCATTTTTATGCTGGTTTGTTTGTTATCCCATTTATGTTGATGCTTAGTTTAACGGGTCTTGTCATGTTATTTGATGATGAGATTGAAATGGCTCGCTACCATGAAGTGTTAAGTGTCTTGCCAGAAGATAACATTACGCTTGTTTCAGAACAGTTAAATGCTGTGCAGGAGAGTTACCCAGACACAGCGGTGACCCAGTTTATACCTGCGAAAGAACCGACCCTCGCAAATCGATTTTCAGTTAGGTTTGAAGATGGTCGTTCACTTTTTATCACCGTGAACCCCTATACTGCCGAAGTGATGGGTGAAATAGACAGAAGCGATAGTTGGTATCAACTTGCTAATGATATTCACGGCACTCTGTTGATTGGCGATTGGGGTGATTACCTGATCGAAATTGCCGCGAGTTTATCAATTTTATTATTGGTAAGTGGTATTTACCTTTGGCTGCCTAGAGATAATGCTTCTAAAGCTGGTTTTCTGAAAATACGTGTAGGGTCTGGACCTCGTGTATTGATGCGTGATTTGCACGCGAATATCGGAGGTACGCTCTCTTTAGTGCTTCTATTGTTTATTTTATCTGGCTTAGCATGGGCGGGCATTTGGGGCGGAAAGTTTGTTCAAGCTTGGAGCACTTTCCCTGCTCAAAAGTGGGATGATGTGCCGTTATCCAGCCAAACACATACCAGTTTGAACCATGGTTCTGAGGAAGAAGTGCCATGGAATTTAGAACAAACCCCTTTACCTGAATCTCATGACCATTCTGCGATGGGTGATGAACATAGTAGCCATGTCATGTCATCAAATACGGTGAATTTCGACTGGCTGGTGGAGCAGAGTAATGCGCTTGGTTTTACGAATTACAAGCTGAACTTCCCACGCTCTGAAACAGGAGTTTATACCTTAACAGCGAATACCATGAGTGGTGATATTACTGACCCGACTCAAGATAGAACCATGCATATTGATCAGTATTCTGGTGCAATTCTAGCGGACGTTACATGGGATGATTATAACCTTATGGCTAAAACCATGGCAGCTGGTATCGCGCTGCACCAGGGGGATGTGAGTATCTTCAATAAGGTGCTGAATGTTTTATTTTGCTTGGCTTTTATTTTGGTTTCTGTCACGGGAGCATTCATGTGGTGGGTGCGTCGCCCTGTAGGGAAGGGAACGATTGGTGCGCCTGCAAAGTTTGAACAAGATGGCATTTGGAAAGCGGGCTTAGTAAGTTTAATTATCATCTCACTGTTATTTCCACTGGGGGGGCTGACGATAGCATTGGTATTACTGGTTGATTGGCTGCTGATTAAACGCATCGAGAAGCTGAATTTGGTGATGAATTAGTTGAATCCTAAAACAGGAATTCATAATGAATAGTAAAAACTAAATAGAAAAGAAATAGTACATAGGAATACAACGAATAGGCGATTACTAGTCAGGTTACTGGCTAGTAATCGTCAGCGATAATTTTATTCATCTGTAGCGAGTTTATCGCTCAAATGCTCCATTGCATAATCAATGAATACTCGCAGCCTAGCAGGCATGTACTTGGTCTGAGCGAACTGCAGTGCAATAGCTCCGTGGTAATTACTTTTTATATTCCAGTCTGACAAAACTTGTACGACACTGCCTTCTTCAAGTGCATCTTGAATCACGAAGTCGTGGAAAATACCAATTCCTAATCCACTTTTAACACCGTTTAGACGCATTTGAGAGTGGTTAACAGCGTAACGCCCTTTAACCGCCACAGTATGAAATTCATCATCTTTTAAGAAATCCCAAATATGGTCTCGGTCGGTCTCTGCAAGGTATATACAGTCGTGCTGGATTAAATCGGTAGGGTGCGAAGGTATTGTATTGCTCTCTAAATATTCGGGACTAGCACATAAGACTAAATTAGTTTTACCTAATTCTTTAAGTACTAAGCTTTCATCTGGCTTATCCGTTAATCGAAAGGCTACATCAATTCCTTGCTTGAAAATGTCAATGTCGCCGTCTGCTGCTCTTAGCTTGAGTTGAATTTCTGGGTATTGATTGAGGAAGGGCACAACAAATGGTTGAAGAACTGAGTTCAAAAAAGCTTCTGGTGCAGCAACTGTGAGTGACCCCGAAGGTTCACTGTGGTCTGAATTCGAAGACTCAATGGCTTGTTGCGCAGCATTCACCATTACTACGCTTTGCTCATACACACGTTGCCCTGCTTGGGTAATGATGAGCTTACGAGTCGTCCTCTCGAATAACTTTACAGACAAAGCATGTTCTAATCGTGTGATCAGCTTACTTAATGCAGAAGGTGTTACCCCGAGTTGTTTTGCGGCAGCCGTAAAACTGCCTTCATTAACTACTAAGATAAATGCAGCTAAGTCAGGAAGTAATGAGAGAAGTTTCGGGTTGATCATATAAACCTATTGCCGGTGCCTGAGAGCCATTCAATAAAAAAGCACTATCCTATTTATTGGGCAGTGCTTTACTTTTGGTACTTTGGTTATTATAGCAAAGTCATCATTAAGCTAGGGCGAAATACATTAATCAGTATGCCAGAGCTTGCAACTTAATGCTTACGGCTAGGACCGTTGCGCACTAGGTCTTTACCGTTTTCGAAGACTTCTTTTGAAATCCAACGAGCAAGTAAAACTTTATGGCTGCTATTAAATACTGCCACGAAGTGACGACCGTCTGAGTTATTTGTTGCCATACCTACGCCTTCGACACCTTCTAACCCTAAACCGCCAGCTTCAACGGCAATAAGGAATTTTTCTAGTTCTTCTAGGTTATCAATTACATCTAGTTCGTCGTTCATATGGATACTCTTTTTGTTGTCATGCTCTGAAATAGGTTTGCGTTTGGGATGTACCAGCCGCATTGAAATCAGAACAGTTTGTATTGTGTTTTCTATGGGGCGTACTTTACAGATCATGGCGCTTTATGGGAACTGTGTTCGAGTATTTATTCATGTCTGTTAGCTGAGTTATTTGTACTGTAGGTTTGGTTACTCCGTATCTAGCTTGTAAGATGAACGTGAATGCATGCTGATTAGGATGAAAACAGCAATGAACCAAGACCAAAACCGAGTAAAAAAAGCCACTCGACTTGAAAGTGTTATGAATTCTGCCATGTGGCATTTAACCCAACGTGATATGACAGAAAGTGAGCTGTTGGTTAAGTTACGTGTGAAAACAGATAATGAAGAGTGGATAACTGAAACGCTCAGTAACTTGCGAGGTTACGGCTACCTTAAATCTGATCAAGATTTTGCCGAACAGTTTACAGAACAAGCCTACGCTGGGGAGTTTGGGTCAAAGTACATTGTAGAAAAGCTCAAGAAGAAAGGCTTACAAGATTCAATCATTCATGATGCGATTGAAAAGGTTAAGCAGGCAAAAAATATTGATGAACAAGCCATGTTAATAGAGAGAGTCAATAATTACTATCAAACCTTTACCATGAGTAAAGAGAAGGTTGTAGCAGCATTACAAAAACGCGGCTTTACTTATCAGCAGATAAAAGAAGCTTTAGCGCAGCACGAAAATGTTTCAGAGTTGAAATCGAACTTAGAAATAAAAGTAGAAAAGGCCGATTTAGAAAAAGAAGTCTTAAAATACGCGCGAAAAGGGAAAGGTCTTACGGTAATCAGGCAAGAACTTAGGATGCGTAAAATTGATATTGCGGATTTAGAAACTGTGGTAGAGAAGGCGATAAATGAAGACATGATTGATTTTTATTCATCATGCTTAGAGCAGCTACAGAAAAAAAATTATGACTTGACCACCCATAAAGAACGTTCAAAAGCTTATGCAATGCTTACTCGTAAGGGCTTCTCGTCGGAAGAAGTGAAATTTGCTATTGCAGAAGCCCAAGAAGAGAATTAAAGACGGAACTTGTCAGGCTCGTGGAATACAAACTAGCGACCTTTAGCTTTAGCTGAAGGTTGTGAATTGGTGTCTTCAGCCATCCCCAAGCCATTTCTAAGTGCAAATTGAACTAGGTCGCTGTGGTTTTCCAACTCAAGTAAGTCAAGCATTCTGTACTTGTGGGATTCAATAGTACGTGAGCTTAGGTGGAGTTTGTCTGCGCATTGCTGGGCGGTAAGCCCTTGTGCAATTAAGGCTAAAACTGTGCTCTGCTTTTTGGTCAGCAGTAATAACTTATCAGCATCATTGACGAGCGAGGTTTCACTCTGTTTAAGGGATCGAAATAGAGTGGAGTGCTGCCAATAGCAAAGCCACATTTCGCAAACAAGTTTTAAGCGTTGTAAATCTTCATCATTTAACCCTTCAGAGTTATCGAAGAAATTGGTAAACGAAAGTGCGCCCCAGCGCTGCCCAAAAAGCTGTAAAGGAATAATGCAATGCCAACGTCCCCCTTCTTTATACAGTTGCTTTAAAACGACGTTTTGGCTTTTTTCCAGTTCTAAGGTACTAAACGTGAGATGTGGCTTGGATGTTTTCAGTAACTTTAAATAGTCAGTATGGTTTTTTCCAAGGAAGTTCTTCTTATTGATTGGCGGGATGTTTTCACGAGCAGCAGAAGCGGTTTTTCCTTCTTCAAGGAGAACCATTGAATTTGGAAATAAGGTTAACCTATCAATATTAAACCAATTTAATACTTCAAAGCTGGTTTTAGACCACGTGGGGTTAAAGAGTCTTGGGTCACAGTTAATAAGTAAACTGGACTGATTCATAAGAAGTTGTTCAAAACTTAGTTTTTTACCGCTCATTTATTCCTCTTCACTGCCTGCATTTAGTATAACTAATGGTTCTTGGTCTATTTTCAACTTCACACACCTTACCTTGAGTTTCACATATCCTACTATGTTTGTGACGATAAGTGGCATATAAATAATAACGTTTATGAATTTCATTACCGCTTCATATATAAGTCTGTCGAATGGGTTATATGCTGATTGTATGCATTGACTAAGCAATTAATGCAGTAAATATACTGCATGAACTTTCACTTATTTTTAATAAAATATTCAGCTGGTCTTTTAAGTTTTATATTTAGCTGAGCATATATGAAGCCATTTATAACCCTAATTCTGCTGTCTATTTTGATACCAAGTATTCATGCCGCACCTGTTTATACTTACGCGCAATCCCCAATTCATTCGAATGTCCTTTCGACTCAATTAAGAAAAGCAGAGCCGAACCAAGTTGGTTCTGTTGAATTTAAGTCATCATATACAATCGCCAGTATTTGGGCGCACACCAGTGAGTACTCTCTTGATTATTATCAGAACCAGAGCAGCGTTGCTGTTGAATGGCAAATTTCGCCTATTTGGAAGGCGGAGATAGATTACCGAAGAGTAACTGCTAAAGATAATGGACTAGATAGTTTTGTCATGGGGTTTCACGATCTATTCGGAATTGGCCAAAATGGTCGAGATACCGTTCCTGAAGATCAATTTAGTATCTCTATTCCAGGCGCAGGGGTGCAGATAGATGACTTTGAAGGAGAGACTCTAACCAGTGCTATCACTTATTATAGTGAGGTACTAATTTTATCGAGAGGCCCTTCTTCCCTTTCTGCTGGAGCGTCATTGTTTTGGAATAATGTAAGAGACGGGATGTTTGAAAGGAAAAGTTTTGAACAGGGTGCTCAGCTCAATTATAGCTATATCAATGCTCAAAACAGCGTTTTCGTCACGCTTGGAGCCGTGCATCGAAACTCTGATGAAGAGGTAACTTTAGAAAATAGAAGTCTAAGTTGGGCGGTAGGCTACGAATACCGTTTTAACAAAGCACACAGTGTGGTGATTGAGTCACTGAATTACCATGGTTGGGCAAGTAATGACCCTGACTTTTCAGAACCTTCCAATGAGCTTGTTCTTGGGTATCGATACCGCTTTTTACAACGAATCATGTTCGAAGCGTCGATGACAGAAAATATGAGAAATATGGATAACAGTACTGATATTGGTTTTACATTAGGTCTTCGAATGTCAATTTAAAGCTATTTAAATGCCAATAAGCAGTAAAATTACGGTACTGACATCTTTGTAAATGAATAACAATCACTGCCATCCAAAAGGAGGATGTATAAACCTCCCAAATACATGTTTAAAACAAGGTAGTGAAAATGAAAAAGACCCTCGTAGCTATTGCAATCGCAAGTATCTCTTCATCAGCATTTGCAGTAAGTACAAGCAGCCAAAACAGCAAAAATGAAGATATGTTTGCATTCGATTCTATGCATAAAGACCAATTCTCTGTATCTGGTTCTTTTGGTGTAGGTGGCTACTACGATACTGGTTCAAAAGCATTTTACGATGATTGGGCTACAGGTCTTACTCTTGCGGTTAACTACCGTAACAATCGTTTCGTAGGTTACTTCGAAACAGATTTCATGCTGAACTACACAACTGATAACAACGTAACTGACGCGAATACTGCTGGTTGGGCTAACGGTATTGATTCTGGTCCTGCAACAGATGTTGATAAAGCATGGTTAGGTTTTGACACAGGTGTTGGTATTGCTTCTTTCGGTTTCGAAAATGATACAGCTTTAGACAAAGTTGATGGTGCGGGTGATAACACTTACGAGTACGGTGCTTCTGCAAGCGATGCGTCTGATGCATTTAACGTTGTTAAATTTCAAGGTTCTGTTTCTTCAATTGCTTATGGAATTTCATACTTTGAAACGGATGACGACCACACTGATGCCGATAAAGGCGTGAATGGCTATGTTGGTTTTGAGCAAGGTATTGTGAACATCTACGCAGGTTACGAAACCCGTGATGACGCTGATTACGACGTGTACACAGTGACAGGTAACGTAAAAGTGGGTGACATTAAAATCGGTGTGAATACATGGATTGAAGAAGGTAACACTGTAGTTAAAGGCCACGACGACTACGTTGAAGATGCAAAAAATACAGGTTACTACGTTTCTGCGGGTTACTCACTTAGTGAAGATCTAACACTAGCTGCTGGTTACGCTGCAAACTCTAAAGAAGCTCAAGGCAAGTCAGATGAAGACTTCTCATACATCAACATTGCCGCAATGTACCGTATTGCAAACAATGCAGACATGGGTATTGATATTAAGCAAGAGCTAGACGCTGGCTTTGATTACGATGAAGAAACTCATGTATTCGCAGCCGCTTATTACTACTTCTAAGTTTAATTTAACCCGTTTACGAGGTTAAACAATTAAGAGGAAAATGGCACTAGCACGGCTCATCTTGTTTAAATGGAAGAGTCGTGAATTAGGTTTGGTAAGTTTGATTTACCAGCCCGTTCTCGAAGCTTTTCCTCTTGTTACACCCTGCATCCACAGTGAGTGAACTTATGGCCACTTTGTCTTTCGAAGTGGCCTTTTTATTAAAAGAGTTGTCACATGATTAAATCGATTACTGCTGAAGGTATTATTTACAACAACCCAGTTATTTTCGAATGCTTACCAAATAAAGATGGGTTATTTGAGTTAGTTATAAAGAAGGGAAGAGACAATAGAGCTGAGCCTCAGGCTCCAAAAGTTAAGCATTATGCGGATTCTCTCGACCAAGCTTGGAACATGATGAAGAAAGGGAATTACTACTTAGTACTAAGTGGAAGCCTAAGTGGTGTTCACCGAAAGTCACTAAGAGGAATTAACTCTCTTGATATTTGTTTTGAAGGGGAGCTAGTATAGTTGGCTATTGGCTATTGGCTATTGGCTATTGAATTCGTCTGTTTAGGCAGCTCGATATTGAAATGAATGGGTTGATTAGTATCTTTCGGTCTAGATAGTTAGCCAACCCACATGTTCATTTTTTGAGACTATTTCATGTTGGATGTGGTGAGCGTTTCGCTCTTTTCTTGTAAGTAATCTTTTTCGAAAAGATCGACAGCCATAGGTCTAGCAAAGAAATATCCTTGTCCATAATCGCAATCTTGTTCTAGTAAGAAGTTAGCTTGTTCTTGAGTCTCAATTCCTTCTGCCACCACTCTAATACCTAATTGATGTGCCATTAAAATAATGGCAGAGCATAGAGTGTGCGTATTAGTATTCACTTCTGATCCTGAAATAAAGCTTCTATCGATTTTTAACCCGTCAACAGCAAGCTGTTGCAAGTACATAAGGGACGAAAATCCAGTGCCGAAGTCATCCAGCCATACTTCTACACCTAACTGCCTGAGTGAATCTAGGGTTTTCTTTGCGCTTACCTTATTTTCCATTAATGTGGTTTCAGTTACCTCAATCTGTATTAGCTTCGAAGGTATCTGATATTTGTTAAGTTGTTCATCAATGAAATTAGAGACTTGTTGATCACGTAGTTGCCGCGCAGATACATTAAATGCAACGTGGAAGTTATCTAAGCAATGTTCTTTATTCCAAAGCGAAAGGTTACGGATGACTTCTTCAATTACCCATTCACCTAACCGAACAATCAGTCCGTTTGTTTCAGCAATTGGGATGAATTCATCAGGGCCAATAAAGCCTTTTTCAGGGTGAATCCATCGAAGTAAGGCT
The DNA here is from genome assembly GCF_024347495.1 of Vibrio gallaecicus. Taxonomy (NCBI): domain Bacteria; kingdom Pseudomonadati; phylum Pseudomonadota; class Gammaproteobacteria; order Vibrionales; family Vibrionaceae; genus Vibrio; species Vibrio gallaecicus. Next base: position 206,587 of record NZ_AP025491.1, read on the forward strand.
TCTGCACCAATGACTTCTCCTTTATTCAGGTCGATTTTGGGTTGAAACCACACCTGAAACTGAGAAAAATCAGACATTGCGAGCTGTAAGTCTTGTTCGATAATAACTCTGCGAAGTACTTTTTGTTCCATCTTCTTAGTGAAATGACGGAATGTGTTTTTACCGCTGGCTTTCGCCGCATACATAGCAATATCTGCTTGTTTCACCAGTTCTTCTGCTGATAATTCATCCTCAGAAAGAAAAGCAATACCGATACTTGCACCAATAAAAACGGACTCATGTAGCTCATTAATCAGTATTGGTGTCGATAGCTCATGTAATAAAGCGTTGGCAATGGTTGAAGTGTCCTCAACACCGTTTACATTCGGGATACAAAGCAAAAATTCATCACCACCAATACGAGCAACTTGCTTATCGATGGGTTCTAGGTTATTTAGGGCATTCAAACGCTCAATCACGGATAAAATTCGCTTGGCTACATGTCTTAAAAGGTCATCACCAGCTTGGTGCCCTAAGTTATCATTTACGTTTTTGAAGCCATCAAGGTCTATAAAAAAGATAGCCGATTGAACGTTATCTTTTCTGCTGCTTTCGATTAAGCTTTCAATGTAAGTGATGAAATTAAGACGGTTAGGCAGTTGTGTCAAAGGGTCGTTATAAGCCAAGAATTCTATACTATCACTTCGTTGTTTTAGCTTTTCATCCATTTCATTAAACGCCATGGCTAGCTCACCTAGCTCGTCGCTACGCTTGATGGTGTTATGATTTTGATATTCACCTAAACTGATGTGTCGCGATTGAGTTACCAGTTTTTTAATTGGGTCTACAAACTTATTAATTAAGAATGATAATAAAACTAAGCTAACACAGAAAATAATGATAAAAGCGGCTGTGAGGATTCTAGAGTTCAGATCGTGACTATTTTGCTTAATGTCTAGAACAAGGTTTTTGTGTTCAGTGATATCTCGCCTAACAGCCTCCAAAGACAAAACTAAAGCCACGCCACCCAATAATTTATTGTCTAGGCTTAATGGGTAGGCGAGTGTTAATGATTTTTCATCGATATAGAGGTATTCCTTTTGCTCCGTTAATATCGATGTTTGCAAATCTGGGCGGTTGATTGGCTTCCCATAGTCGCTATTTAGCCCACCGGAATGGAAGATATTCCCCTTAGTATCAAAAACAATGACTTCTTCAATACCTTTACTGTTCGAAATAGGTTCAATAAGGTATTGCACACCATCAAGATCGAAGAAATACATAGGTTCAACAAGAGAATAAGCCAGTGAATCAATAATAATGGTGGCTTGCTCTTGCGCATAAAGTACATATTTCTCTGAAATTATTTCAGATGTGGAGTTCAGAATATTATTTGTGTATTTATGTTTAATATATAGCTGTGACAGAGTAAGACATGTAATCGTGAGGATTATAAATGTCATACTACCTAAAATAATCCTGCCCTTTAATTTCATTTTTGTTTACTACTTGATGTATGACTGACTAAAGGAGTAATAAGCTCGAGTTTAGAACCAAGTTGATCAATGCTATTTCGATCTTGTGGTGTTAATACATCAAACTTACTTGTACTTTTAAATGCCATAAGCGCTTGTTTTCCAGTTGTATTGCTATGCGCATTAAACAGCGTGAGCATAATGGCTTTTTTCAAATCTTCATTTAGTTTTGAACGAGTAAGCATAATGGCACGTGGTTGTGGCTGACTTTTGTGGAAAATCACTAACTGAGATTTAATATTATTTGGAACTTCTTCTACCCAATCTAAGTTGCTGAATACAGACGCCGCCACAATTTTATTGTGAACCCATGACATCATATTTGTTTCATCACCATAGCGTGAAACTTCATCAGAAAAGAAAAAGCCGATAGAGCCAGGCGGTACGTTATCACGTGGCGAGGAAACTTTATGTAATTCGTAGCCACTTTCAAGCAGTGTGATTGCAGGAATTAAAAAAGAGCTCGTTGAACGGTGATCCTCAAACACAATGATTTGACCTAATAAATCGTCAAAGCTATTGATGCCGCGATCTTTCCGAGTGAAGAAGATGGAATAGTACTCTTTACTTCCTCCTTTCCATTGGCGAGCAATCATATCCGCCAATTTTGCTTCTTTTAGCTCATAAGCTGAAAAGCTTGTTTCAGAAATTAAATCAACTTGTCCTGTTCTGAATAGCTCTTTCATTTGATCTAGGTTTTTTGCCACTTTCACTTCACCTGAAGTGATTCCATAGTCTTGCAAATGATCGGCTAGATAGTCGGCAAGCTGTTGTGAACGCTTAAAAGCTTTTTTCGGCTTCGAGCTAATAACGCCTAAAACAATACTTGAGCGTTGAGGTTCTATCGCGTGCTCTTCGTTAGCGTATGAGGATGAAGTCATCAGCAATAAAGGCGCTAAGGTGACACACACAAGCCCCGTAATACGAATAACTGCACTTAAAATCAGAGTCATATCTTCATCCTTACAAATAGAGTAGCGAAAATATACTTTATCACGACCATTTACTGTTCATCATTCTATAAATGACACGTTTGCTACTAATTTATGACATCTATTGGCGTAGGAATAGGTGACTTTACAATGTAAATCAGTATTTCATTAAAGAAGGCTACACGCTGAGTTTAGAATTGGACACCATAACTATATCGACTACTAACCTTTATAATTGTAGTTAATTATGATTGGTTTGAGAAATGTAATTAAGAAGAGAAATGTAAGCATAGTCAAAGTGGGCTAGACATAATAAATTTAGAAAAAAGATGAGGATAGAAGTGAAAAAAGCCACCCTATTAACGAATAACAGGGTGGATTATTTGGCTGGGAGTCCTAAAGTTCAATATTCATAATGATAATATTAACGATTGAACATTAGAGTATGACTCGTTATTTCATACCATCAACTTGCTGTTGTAACTGTTCTAGTTGCTGAAGCTTCGCTTTCAAACCAAGAGATTGAGAGCTGATTGAAGCTGGGTTCAACATAGTACCTGTTTGCATTGGGTACTGTGGCAATGTTTTGAAGAAATCGCCTAGAACGTCTTGAATAGGGACGAATAGCCACATGTTATCTGCCATCCAACGCATGTACATTGTAGATTCGTGCGGTGCTTTTTCAAATGGGTCAGCACGTAAGTGAATGATTTGAGGCCAGTTCGGCGTAAAACGTACGGCGTTAACAATGTTGCCTTCCATTACAGCAAAGTTAAGCTTCCAATCATTCCAGCGTACTGCATTGAGCTCACCGTTTGCTGTAAAGTAAAGTAGCGACTCACGTGGACCTTTATCTTCTTTACCTGCTAGGTAAGGCATGAAGTTGTAACCATCAATATGAACTTTGAACTCTTTACCGTTAGCTTTATAGCCTTTAGTCAATTGTTCTTTCACATCAGGAACACCAGCAGCTGCCAATAGTGTTGGTAGCCAGTCTTGGTGAGCCATCATTTCGTTCATTTTAGAACCAGGTTCAATCACACCAGGCCAGCGTACTAGTTGTGGTACACGCATACCACCTTCCCAAGTTGTGCCTTTTTCACCGTGGAATGGTGTAGCACCGCCATCCGGCCAAGTTGCGGTTTCTGCACCGTTATCTGTTGAATAGATAACGATAGTGTTGTCTGCAACCCCTAAGTCATCTAGCTTGTCTAGCAAAATACCAACTTGGTCATCATGCTCCAACATGCCATCTGCATAGATACTCACGCCAGATTTACCTTGGTATTTCTCTTGTAGACGAGTCCAAACGTGCATACGAGTTGTGTTGTGCCAAATAAAGAAAGGTTTATCTGCTTTAACCGCTTTTTCCATGAAGGCTAGAGAGGTTTCAAGGAACTCTTCGTCTGCATGTTCCATACGCTTACGCGTCATAGGACCCGTATCTTCAACTTTACCGTCTGAGTAAGATTTGATTACACCACGAGGACCGTAGTTTTTTCGAAATTCAGGGTCTTTAGGGTAGTAATACGTTTCTGGTTCTTCTTCTGCATTCAAGTGGTAAAGGTTACCGAAGAATTCATCAAAACCGTGGTTAGTTGGTAAGTGCTGATCTTGGTCACCTAGATGGTTCTTACCAAATTGTGCCGTCATGTAGCCTTCGTCTTTCAACAAGTCAGCAATGGTTGGAGCCCAGTCAGGAATACCGTGATCAGAGCCCGGCATGCCGATGGTCAGTAGACCGGTTCGGAAAGGTTCTTGACCTGTAATGAATGCTGAACGACCTGCAGTGCAAGATTGCTGACCGTAATGATCGGTGAAAAGTGCACCTTCATTCGCGATTCGATCAATATTTGGTGTCTCGTATCCCATCATGCCTTGGTTATAAGCACTGATGTTCCAGTAACCTACATCATCACCAAAAATGGCAAGAATGTTCGGTTTCTCTGCGGCAATGGCAGCGGTTGAAGAGGCAAGTAAGCCAACGCCAACTGCTATCTTGTTTAAGTGATTAGCCATAAGGACTCCATTGTCATTAAATGCTGTTGAAATAAACGCACATGCGTTCCTTGGCAAGTAATGTAATAAGAAGCCTGCTACCTGTCGTCTTATAGCCACTATAACCAAACGTTATAAAGTTCTATTCATCACACTGAAATAGTCGTTAGCCCTCGCTTAGACACAAGATCAAAGCCGTCTGATCTTGTTTACACTTTCATTCGTAGGGTTACTTGTGTCACAAATTTTTAATCTGATGGCATGTATCTCAATCTATGGAATTAAAAATATTATGTGTTTGGTTGAATAGTAATTGTCTGATTTTTGTTCTATAGGTTAATTGCAGGATGCTACTTACTTAGATAAACAGGGGCTTATATGATGTCAATGAAAGGTACCAACTATCGCTTAACTCTACTCGCAGCCATTTTAATTGGGGCATCGGGTAGCAGTATTGCAGCAGAGAAACCCAATATATTGGTGATCTGGGGCGATGATATTGGGCAATCGAACATTAGTGCGTACACCTTTGGCTTGATGGGGTATCAAACTCCGAATATAGACAGTATTGCTAAAGAGGGGATGATGTTTACGGATTATTATGGTGAACAATCTTGTACTGCGGGGCGTTCTACTTTTATTACAGGGCAGAGTGTTCTAAGAACTGGGCTGAGTAAAGTAGGTCTGCCAGGCGCTGATATTGGTTTACAAGCTGAAGATGCCACGATTGCAGAGCTGCTCAAGCCAATGGGATATATGACAGGGCAGTTTGGTAAAAACCACCTAGGGGATAAAGACGAATTTCTTCCAACAGCACACGGGTTTGACGAATTTTTTGGCAACCTTTACCACCTGAATGCTGAAGAAGAACCTGAGAATATTGACTACCCGCAAGATCCAGAGTTTCGTAAGAAGTTTGGTCCACGTGGTGTGATTAAGTCTTTTGCTGATGGAAAAATTGAAGATACGGGTCCACTCACTCGTAAGCGAATGGAAACGGTGGATGATGAAACTGTGACAGCGGCTATCGATTTCATGGAGCGTGCTGTAAAAGCAGAGAAACCATTTTTTGTTTGGTGGAATGCCACCCGAATGCATTTCCGCACTCATGTAAAACCAGAGCTACAAGGCTCTACTGGTATTAGTGAATACGCTGACGGTATGGTTGAACATGATAATCACGTAGGGGCAATTCTTAAGTCAGTTGATGATCTCGGCATTAAAGATAACACCATTGTTTTCTATTCTACCGATAACGGTCCTCATATGAACTCGTGGCCAGATGCTGGTACAACGCCATTCCGAAGTGAGAAAAATACAAACTGGGAAGGCGCGTACCGTGTTCCTGCGATGGTTCGTTGGCCTGGTAATATCAAACCGGGGCAAGTTTCTAATGAAATCATGCACCATATGGATTGGTTGCCTACCTTTGTTGCCGCAGCGGGCGACGATAAAGTTAAAGAGAAGCTTTTGAAAGGGCACAGTGCTGCTGGTAAAGATTTCAAAGTTCACCTTGATGGTTATAACTTCTTACCTTATTTGAAAGGGGAAGAAACAGAAGGTCGCCGGGATGAGATTTTCTACTTTACCGATGATGGGGATTTAGCCGCACTTCGTTATAACAAGTGGAAAGCGGTATTCATGGAGCAGAGAGCGAAAGGGACATTACAAATTTGGGCTGAACCATTTGTGACTTTAAGAGTACCTAAACTGTTCAATTTAAGAATGGACCCGTATGAAGTAGCAGATGTGACCTCTAATACTTATTACGATTGGTTAATTGACCACGCCTATATGTTTGTACCTGCTCAAGCGTATGTCGCGAAATACCTTGCCACCTTTGAAGAGTTCCCACCTCGCCAAAAAGCCGCCAGCTTTGGGTTAGATCAGGTAATGGAAAAACTCCAAGAGCCGCATAGTAAGTAGCAACTATAAGGGCTCTTCGGAGCCCTTTTTATCTCCTTAAACGTATTTAAAGCCGAACTTTTCTTCTAGTTTCTTATCTCTGAAAAATGACGAGTTGAAAGAAAATGAATCTTAAAGTTCAAACTAGAACACAGATCTTATAGATAAATGAATTACCACCCTCAATTGTCATCAAATTAGCCTACGCTTTAGTAGTAACTTATTGTTATTTAAATAAGTTAGTTATCAAAAAGGTAAGTGTTTTATAAAAGTCTGCCATGCAGAATAATAAGAAAATCAAATAACAGCAGGAAGCAGGTAAGGGAATAATGACAAGGATAAGTCAGAATTTATTGGGTATGGAATCACTGCGAAAAGTATTGCTTATATTGCTTGCTACGTTGGCATTTCAACTGAAAGCGGAGGGTGAGTTTGTAGCTGCTGAAAGCTATGTAGGAAGTGAGCAATGTATTGATTGCCACGCGGAAGAATATGAGCAGTGGAAAGGCTCCGACCATGAAATGGCAATGAAACATGCGACAGAAGAAAGCGTGTTAGCCGATTTCAACAATGCGACATTTGAATTTGAAGGTAAAACGAATCGCTTTTTTAAGAAAGGTGATGATTTCTGGGTCAATATTCAGGGACCTGACGGAAAGTTCCATGACTACCAAATTAATTACACTTTTGGCTATGATCCACTTCAGCAATACATGGTTGAGTTTGAAGATGGACGAGTGCAGCTGATCCCATTTGCTTGGGATTCAAGACGTGCGGAAGCTGGTGGGCAGCGTTGGTACCACTTGTACCCAGAAATGAAGGTGACGGATGAATTCTATTGGACCAATACAGGGCAAAATTGGAATTTCATGTGTGCTGATTGCCATTCAACAAACTTAAAGAAAAACTACGACCTAGACCAGAATCGTTATAACTCTACTTGGTCTGAAATCAATGTGGGCTGTGAAGCGTGCCATGGTCCGGCTAATGAACATATGACATGGGCAAAGGCTCAAAACTCTAACGAGCCTAGCACCAATACTCTTGTCCATTATGGCTTTGACCGTGACTTATCAAAAGCGGTGAAGGAATGGGTTTATAAAGAAGGCTCTTCTACTTTGCAGCCAGCTTCTATTGAGCATACAGATCAAACGACAGTCTGTGCCCAATGTCATAGTCGGCGAACTCAACTGAATGAAGATCAAGCCCATGTTAATGGGCACCTGCTAGATAGCTATTTACTCAGCCTAATTACTCCAGAGCTTTATCATAATGACGGGCAGATTTTCGATGAGGATTATGTCTATGGATCATTCATGCAATCCAAAATGGCAGAAAAAGGCGTAACTTGTACTAACTGCCATAACCCCCATACCTCTAAGTTAGAAGTGCCAGAACAAGCCGTGTGTAGCCAATGTCACCTTGCTTCTGAATACACGCCAGAAAAGCACACGTTCCACACTGCTAACACTGAAGCCTCTCAATGCACCACTTGTCATATGCCAGAAACCACTTACATGGAAGTGGACCCAAGGCGCGACCACAGTTGGCAAATTCCAAGACCAGACTTAAGCAAAAATATAGGCACACCTAACGTGTGTACCAACTGTCATGAAGGCGAAACCAATGAGTGGGCAGATGAAAAGCTAGGTGAATGGTTCCCCAATTCAAAGTACCGAAATCAGCAGCACTTTTCTGTGGCTTTCTATGCGGCAGAAATCAATTACCGCGGCGCAGAAGATGCACTTTCTTACACCGCTCAAGATGCTAAGCAAAGTGACATTATTCGCGCATCTGCCTTACAAAGGTTGGGCAGCTTTACTGGTCAAAATACGCTGGTTGCTTTAGGGCGGGCAGTGAAACATGAAAATGAACTGATTCGTTTAGGTGCAATTCAAGGCTCTATGGCATTTTCATTTAGTGATCGTTGGCAGATATTACAACCATTACTCAATGACCCAATATTAGCCATACGTGCAGAAACTGCAGGAGCACTTGCAAACCACTGGCGAGAAGCAAACCCAATGCAAAAAGAACAGCTCGCTAAGCCATTAGATGAGTACATCATGATACAAACTTTCAACGCCGACAGAGGGTTTGGACGGACTAACTTAGGCAATTTATATCGTGCCCAAGGTCATTACGATAAAGCGATAGAAAGCTATCAACATGCAATGATAGTAGAACCATATTTTGCCAATAGCTATGTCAATTTAGCCGATTTGTATCGCACACAAGGGCAAGAAAAACTTGCGTTCGACACCATGAAGAAAGGCATTGTGGCTCAACCTAGCTCTGGTGCACTTCGCTACAGTGCAGGTTTATCATTGCTCAGACAAGGTAATAAAACCGGCGCTTCAAATTACATGCGTCAAGCAACCCAAGTTGAACCTCAGAATGCACAATATTGGTATGTGTATGGGTTATCTATGGAAACGATAAATGTGGATCAGGCAGCAGGCGCATTATTTAAAGCATTTGAATTGAGTGGCGATCCTCAGCAGCTATTTGCTCAGTGCGACATGCTTTTAAAATATAAAAAGCCAACAGCCAGTCAATGTATTCAACAGTTAGAACGCTACGCACCGCCTAATATTATTCAAAATCTAAAGCAGAGGTTATGACCTGAAATCGTAATACAGGTGATAACCGCAGGCATAGAAACTATAAGCATAGAAACTAAAGCCATAATCATAGAAATTAAGACCATAGGCATAGAGAGTATAACCAATAGTTATCAGCCACTTTAGTAGGATTAAGAATATAAAATTGACTACCCAAAGCTCGTATTTTGACTCATTCAGTATGGGCTAACTGATCGTTTAACTTAACGTAGTTTGGAGAACATATGAATCAGGCTCAACAGGCAATTACATCCCTTATTACTCAAGTTGAACAGTCAGTAATTGGGCAAAGCCACGTCGTACGCTCTTTAGTTATTGGTCTTTTAACTAATGGTCATGTGTTATTAGAAGGGTTACCGGGCACAGCTAAAACCCGTTCAGTTAAATCCTTAGCCGATACGTTAAATACCTCATTTGGACGCATACAATTCACACCAGACCTTTTGCCATCAGATGTTACTGGTACTGAAGTTTACCAAGAGCAAATGGATGAATTTGGTAAATCGAAACCAAGTTTACACTTCCAACCCGGACCAATTTTTAACAGCATTGTATTGGCTGATGAAATTAACCGAGCACCAGCCAAGGTTCAAGCTGCGTTATTAGAAGCGATGGCAGAAGGTACCATTACTGTTGGCGATCAAACTCATCAATTACCTGATCTGTTTATGGTGCTAGCCACCCAAAATCCTGTTGAACAAGAAGGGACGTATCCATTGCCAGAGGCTCAAATGGATCGTTTCATCATGAAGATCACTGTGGACTACCCGGAAGACGACGCTGAACTCGATATTATTCGTTTGGTTCGAAGTGAAGAGGTAAGCACGTATGAAGACTCTAAAGAACTCTCTTCTGGTTCAACCCAGCTAGAACATACCTCCATTCAGATTGAACCTGAACTTGTCCTTCAAGCTCGTAGAGAGCTTCCAAACATAGAAGTATCGGAGATTGTTGAGCGTTACATTGTCGGTCTTGTCATGGCGACCCGTAAACCAGAGCGTTACCCAGAATCTAATTTAGCCCGCTGGATAGAGGTTGGTTCAAGCCCAAGAGCGTCAATTGCACTTGATAAATGTGCTCGTGCTTATGCATGGTTACAAGGTCGTGATTATGTAGAACCCGATGATGTAAGAGCAATGGCACATTCAGTGTTAGGGCATAGACACACGCTCAGTTACGACGCTTTAGCGGATGGTGTGAGTCATCAGCAAGTGATTGATGAGTTGTTGGATCACGTTGTTATTGGGTAAGTCACTATGAACCATTCTACATTTCGTCATTCAAGAGCGAATCAATCTGCATCGCATAGGTCTGCATCCCTTCAAGATGAACGCATTCACTGTGAATACAAAGGGCTAGTTCGATTGCAGGCTCAAGCTGAGTCTTTTTCCCTATTGCCACAATTAAAAGCGGGTTCGGCTTTATCTGGTCGACATTCTTCCGTATTCAGAGGTCGTGGTCTTAACTTTGAAGAGCTACGTCATTATCAGCTTGGTGATGACATTCGTAACCTTGACTGGAAAGTGACCATGCGCACGGGTAAGCCTCATGTTAGAGCTTACACGGAAGAAAAAGATCGCAATGTGATCGTCTGTGTAGACCAGCGTTCCAGCATGTATTTTTCATCGGTAGAAGTCATGAAATCCGTTGTGGCTGCTGAACTGGCGTCACTCACGGCATGGAGAGTGCTTAAAGATAGCGACAGAGTCGGTTTTTTAATGGTGACGCCCACCCAAAACTATTGGATGAAACCAAGACGTTCACAAGCGGATCTTTTGCATCGGCTGAAGAAGCTTTCAGAGTTAAACCAAAGCCTCAGTGTTGATACGAAAGACAGTGAGCCTACTAGTTTTAGTCAATTTGTTACTTTGTTAGGTCGGCTGAAATTAAAAGAAGCCACCATCATTATTTTGAGTGATTGGAGCGGAGCAACGCAAGACGATTTAACGCACCTTAAACATCTACAAAAGCATAATGATGTGCTGGGCGTGTTGATTTCAGACCAACTTGAAAGTGAATTTCCCAACCAAGCAGCCTCTTCATTTTTTGATCTTTCTCAAAGCGAATCGCTATCTCAAGGCAAATCATTATCTGCTTTAAAAAGCGAGCCAATTAGAAAATCTCAAGCGAAGGGAGGACCTGGTTGGGTGGTGGGTAACGGTGAGTTACAACTGAATTTGAATGATGGGAAAAAGCTGGATCTTGCCAATCAAGGGTTAACCGAGCACCAAAGGCTTAAGAAAGATAAGTTGATTCAGTTAATGGCAGCTAAGCGATTACCTTTAATCGAAGTTAATACTTCGGGTCAGCATGTAGAGCAATTCAAACAAGCGGTGGGAGGGCGACGTTAATGGAACATAAACCTCCTGGCACTTATATATTACGAGAGTTAAATGATGTTGCAGTGCCTGAGCATGTGAGCTGGTTTCCTCAAACTTTAGGTTGGCAAATACTCGCATGCGCTATCGTAATTTATGCAATTTATCGAATGGTGAAATTGTTCCAGAGCTGGTGGGGAAATCGCTATCGCAGAGAAGCTTTAAGGTTAGTTTTGGAGGTAAGGCATTCTCTTTTACTGGATAGCATCACGATTGGAGAACGAACTCAGGTAGGGCAAGACTACTTTCAAATTATGAAAGCGGTACTGGTTTATTTAAAACCAGAACTCGCGAATAAGCATGGCAAAGCTTTTCTTGCTGCTTTGGACTGCTTCATTTTGAAACCGACTTTTGAAGCAGAATTAGGATACAAGTGGACGGTCTCTCTTCTACAAAAATCGAAGGCATTAACAGCAGCCGAATTGCTCGAATTAACGGCTTTATGCGAGTTATGGATTAGAGAACATTATCTACAACACGCTTCTGTTACAAGTGAGGTAAAGCAAAATGGCTGATGCTTCTCTCATTCTTGAATCTACAGTTTCAGATGGTGGACTTGTTCTCGATACCAGTCGACTCATTGGCTCTGCTATTACCTTGTCTCATCCTCTATGGCTGATAATTCTACCGTTACCCATCATCATTTACTGGTTAATTCCAGCTTATAGAACGAAGCAGTCCGCGATTAAAGTGCCGTTTTTTGATGTGCTAGTTAAGGCTATCGGTGAGGCTCCAACTGAAGGGGCAAGCCAACTAACTCCTAATTACTGGCAGCGAATTATTCTTGTGCTTTCATGGGTATTGGTTGTATTCGCAATGACCAAACCAACGATTTTAGGTGAACCTCAAACAAGGGAGAATTTAGGTCGAGACATCATGGTTGTAGTTGATTTATCTGGCTCGATGGCAGAAGCCGATTTTGCCTCTTTGCAAAAACCTAGTTTAAGCCGTTCAAATGCTGAACCTGTAAAATCCGATATGATTTCACGCTTAGATGCCGCCAAAGAAGTATTGGCTGACTTTGCCCAAACTCGAAAAGGTGACCGATTAGGGTTAATCCTGTTCGGAGATGCGGCATTTGTACAAACCCCTTTTACTGCCGACCAAGAAGTATGGCTTGAGTTATTAAACCAAACTGATGTAGCCATGGCAGGGCAAAGTACCCACCTTGGTGATGCCATAGGCTTAGCGATTAAAGTCTTTGAAGAAAACCGTCAAGGTTCTAGTTCTATTGGAAATAGAAAGAATAAAAATAAAACAAATAGTAAACAGGCTGAACTCTTTCCTGAAGTTGAGAAAGTCGTCATCGTTTTAACTGACGGTAATGACACGGGAAGCTATGTCGAGCCTATTGATGCGGCGAAAGTTGCTGCTGCAAAAGGGGTGCGAATTCATATGATTGCCATGGGTGATCCTGCCACTGTAGGTGAGCAAGCCTTAGACATGGAAATCATTGAACGAGTAGCGAAAGAATCAGGGGGCGAAGCTTTCCAAGCGATAGATAGATCAGCTCTTGATAACGCCTATCAAGCGATTGGCGAGCTAGAGCCACAACTGTATGAAAGTACTACCTATCGACCTAAGAAAAGTATTCATCAGTATCCAATAATGCTGGTGGTGTGTTTGTACTTAATGGCTTTTGGTCTAGCGACTTTACGTCGTTACCGCACTAGGCAGCACTCTCAAATCAGAACTGAAGAGAAAGCGGCAACAGAAACAGCGCAAGTAGGAAGTACACAAGCAGGAAGTAAGCAATCAGCGGAAATGGGAGAGTCGCATGTTTGATTCTCAATTATGGCAACAGATCATATCGCAGTTTCATTTTGTAAGACCTTTGTGGCTATTAGCTATCATTCCTTTGGCTATTGTTGCGTATTTACGTTGGAAACAAGAGTCATTAGCAGCAATGCATTTAGCGATACCAGAACACCTTCGTAAGGCTTTGACCATAGGCGATCTCGGCTGGAAAAAACAACTGCCTCTTAAGTTGCTAACCGTTTCAATGTTTCTGGCAATTATTGTGTGCGCGGGTCCTACTTGGACAAAAGAACCTTCACCGTTTGGGGAAGATAAAGCATCGCTACTAGTGATATTGGACTCAAGCCAATCAATGTTACAAAAGGATTTAGCACCAAGTCGTCTTGAGCGTTCAAAACAAAAAATTAGAGACTTAGTTACTTTAAGGCAAGGTGGAAAAACAGGGCTGATCGTTTTTTCTGGTAGTGCACATATCGCAATGCCGCTGACTAAAGATAACTCCGTTTTTGCACCATTCTTAGCGGCAATTCAGCCAGATATTATGCCTGTGGAAGGTAAGCAAGCTGAGGCTGCTTTGGCGCTGATTGGTGACCAATTAGGGAATGAACAAGCCGGAACAGTATTGCTGATCACTGATGGAGCAAACCCAGCAACCATCACTGCCTATGAACAATATTTTGAAGAGAGTCCGCATCAACTGCTGGTATTGGCTGCTGGTAATTCGGCTGCCGTGAGTGATAGCCCTATGGATTTGTCTTCATTGAAAACTCTCGTATCCAAATCAGGTGGTCGATTAGTGGAAGTCACTATCGATAACCAAGATATTCAGTCCTTAGAACGCAGTATTGAACGTCATATGCAGCTCAATAATGAGTCGGCGATGCCATGGAAAGACATGGGATATTTTTTACTGTTTCCTATGGCTGTGTTGATGCTGTTTTGGTTTAGAAAAGGTTGGTTAGTCCAGTGGTGTTTAGTTGGGGTTGTGTGTATTTCAGCACTTCACCCACCCACTGCGTTGGCTGAAACCGTGAGCTTAAAAGCTGACTCAGAACCAGCTGTGGTTGAGTCGACCTTATGGAACAAAATAAGCCAAGGTTGGTTGAATTTATGGTTAACCCCGGACCAACAAGGGCAATTGTATTTTGAACGTTTTGAGTACCTAGAAGCGGCAAAACGCTATGAGGACCCAATGCATAAGGGCATTGCTTATTACTATGCTTCTGAATACCAATTGGCGCACAGCGCCTTTCTTCAAGTGAAAAGTGATTTAGGTCTGTTTAATGCCGCTAATGCGCTCGCTAGGCAGCGTGAATATCTTGCAGCAAGAGACATCTACAAACTGATGCTGGAGCATAAACTAGATGAAAGCTTGAGCCCTTTAGTTGAAGAGAATTTACTTGTGATGCAAGGCATTATTGATGAAGTGAATCGCTTTAGTGAAAGCCAAGCGAATACGCCTGAAGGACCTGAAGACTCATTCGAACTAGGTGATAAACCTCAAACCGGTGATGGAGCGGAAGAGCAAGTCGATTCTGCCATGATGAGAGAAGAGAAACTGAATGCTAATGAAATTCTGGGCAGCCAAGACCTTGCAGACAAATGGTTACAACGCGTAGAAGCCGACCCTAAATACTTCTTACGAGCCAAATTTCAGCTTCAACTTCTTAGCCAAAGCCAAGGAGTGAAAGATACAAACGAAACCGATAAAGAAAATGAAACAAATATAGCGGGAGAGCAATAATGAACAACTTTATTCGTGTACTTGTTTATTTTGCGCTTTCTTTCGCTTCGGTATCTTCTTACGGGGCTGATATAGGTCAATTGCTGAAAAGTGGTGATGTTGAAATTAAAGCTTGGTTAAGTGACTCCTCTCTTGTAAGTAAGGACAGTCACGTAGATAAAGACAACGAAGCTGATTTAGACAGTATCAATAAGAAGAAATCGTCAGCAAATTTTGCAGTGAATGAGCAAATCATCTTATATATCGAAGTAGCGACACCTCGTTGGTTTACTGGCGGCACGCGCATTTCTTCTATTGAAATTCCAAATGTTGTGGCTAAGCAGCGCAATCAGTTAGCCACTAACTTTACTGAACGCAGAGTCACCAAAGAAAAGGGCGCTCAGACTTGGTCTCATCAACGTTGGGAAATCACGTTATACCCCCAAGATGTTGGTCAATATTGGGTTCCTCAAACCTCAGTTCGCGTACAGGTGTCTGCACCTGATGGTTCTAATGTCACCGGTGAACTTTACACACAACCCCTTAATTTTAATGCTAAACGTCCCTCTGGATTACTAGCAAATGAGGATGTATGGGTTTCTGCGAGTGATTTAAAATTAGAGCAACAATGGAGTCAATCCAATCAGGAGGAAACTCTAAAAGTGGGTGATGCGATTACACGAACCGTGACCGTTTCAGGTTCCGATACTCTGGCCATGTTAATACCGACTTTAATCCCAACGGGATCCGATTCTGGCTACCAACATTACACACAACCAAATCAGCTCTCTGACACTCAAGTTCGGGGCAACTACCGTTCAACTCGTACTGAAGAGAGCGTGTATGTTTTGCAAGATGGTGGAGAGATCTACTTTCCTGCAGTAGATATCATGTGGTGGAATACCCAGACACAACAATTAGAAACTTTGAGTGTAGAAGGACGAACCTATCAAGTTCACCACACGGTACAGTCTTTCATCCAAGCGTATTGGCAATGGTTTGCTGTTGGAATCTGCGCTTTAATACTTCTTTTGAGCTGTGTGATATTGATGGTTCGGTATTACCAAACTCATCCATTACCAAGCAAAGTCATGTTTTATCGTGCTTTGAAAGCTGGGAATAGTCCTCAAGCGAGAGTATTGCTGTTTCGCCATTTGAGGAAGAAAACTGATCTTTTAGAATTAAAACAATATGAGCTTAATCAGCCGAGTAAAGGTGCCCATCAGAGTAAAGGTCTTCAGCAGAATGAAGCCAATATCCAATGGAAAGGTGATGCTCAAGAGTTCCAATCTAAGTCAGTGAGTTTCAGCCTTGGTTGGAGAATTTGGCGAAAGATAAAAACACCAGGTGGAAGAGTCGGAATAGCAGATAATCGAAAGATAGAAAATCGTATCCGTCTCTTGTTTATGAAACATAAAATTTTACCTAGCCTTGATTCATTGAGGATGAGACTAGAAAAAGATCGAAATAAAGAGTAAAGATAAAACTCGGATTGTTTTTATTCCGAACATCAGTCTATGCCGCGAATACATCGCGAGAGTTAAATTGAGAAAAGACAATTAATGAAGAGTACTGAATTAAACTTAATCCCTATTTTTGTTGCCATTTATGAAGAAAAAAACTTATCTCAAGCCGCTGCGCGAATGGAGATAAGCCAACCTGCGGTGAGTAAGGCGCTCAAAAGGCTACGTGAAATTTATGATGACCACCTTTTTCATCGTAATGCTTCTGGTGTAGAACCCACAACATTCTCTCGTGATATTTACCCCGCCATGTCTGTGGCATTAAAGAGCTTCACATCCACCTTATCTGCTTCTAGAGATTTTGAACCAAAAACATCAAACCGAATTTTTTCTGTGGCAGCGGTGTCTGTTGCGGGGTATTTCTTAATCCCGGAATTGATTAAACAAATGCGAAGTGAAGCGCCGAATGTTGCGTTGGAAGTTCACCCGCTATTTACTGAAGATCATGAAACTGACCTTCGTTTACAGCGCTATGATTTAGTGATTGATATGGCACCGCGCGGTCGTAACTTGCTGAAGTCTGAAGTGATTTATTCAGAGCATTTGAACGTGGTGTGTAGAAAAGATCACCCGAGACTGAAAGACTCATTGAGCCGTGAAGAGTTTTTTAATGAAGAGCATGTTGTTGTATCTCGTTGGCATAGCCGACGCAGTTTACTGACTGCTGATGATATTTCAGAAATTGAAAAACGTAAAATAGTGGTGCGTGCTGCTGGAGCTATAGAAATGCTTCCTATTGTAGGTAAAAGCGACATGATTGGTATTTTACCTAAGTCGACCATTGATTCTTTTGCGGATTTCTTTGATGTTAGATCGATCCCGTTACCCTTTGATCAAAGTGAACTTGATCTTTGCTCCATTTGGCACCCTAGCCGAACAGCAGAAAGTGGGCATAAGTGGTTAAGACAGCAAATTCAAAAGGTTTCGAAGAACCAAGTGATAGCCAGAAAGTGATTCTAGTCAGCGCGCTATCTGAGGCTTATTTGGAACTTATATAAGCTCTCCGATTTAGTGGAATGCTTAATAATTTTGCATGCATTATTACACTTTGTACGTATTATTCATTACTCTCGTATTATTAATAAATGAAGAAAAATCAAATAATGTTCTTAGTCTTATATTGTCACAACATTGGAAAAACGGAGTTCTCATTCTTTGAAACGGAAGATTTTGATGTTGAGGAAGGCTATACCGTTCGTGGTAAGTGGCCGAACACTCAAGCCTTTTTAGATTATTTACCTAAAGAGTTTCCAGATCTCACTGGCTTCAAAGTGATTGACTTAACGGGTGAAGGTCCCAAGGCTGAATCCTATTCTCAGCAGCAACTTCAAGAACTTGCCAACCAATTAGTTTCGCAATAACAGAACCTGATGTTTCAACATGTAATCAGTTTTTTAGATAAAAAAGAGCAGCCAAATCGCTGCTCTTTTTATTTAACTGCATTCGAGTTCAATCAAGGGATCTCTGAATCATTCCTAACATTTCCTACAGTTCACAGCCACCAGCTCGTTATCAGTCATTTCCTAGTCATCAATCACTTCAGAAAGAACCTGACCGACAGCACCGCTAGGCTGAGTAATCCCCAGTTTGTTAGATAGAGTTGGGGCAATATCGTATGGCGTGATTTCATGCGTGATCTTGTTTGCTTCAACATCGTAACCTGCAAAAATCACGGGCACATGCGTATCGTATCGCCAAGGTGAACCGTGAGTCGAAGCAATGGTTAAACCATCCATATCATTGATATAGGTTCTAGGAGCAAAAACCAGATACACATCACCAGAGCGCTGAGGATGGTAGTTGTTCTTAACCAGTTGCATCACTCTAGTATCGGGCAATTGGTTGTTTTGCACATCGGTACTGGTCACAGCAAACGCAACCCCTTTGATTTTTGATACTTCATCTGCAACCACAGCTTGAACCTTAGTCAAATCGACACCTTTTTTCGAGATTACGTCATGGTTAAGATAAACATAAGGCTGAGCGTATAAACGAATGGCTTCTTTACCTAATCCAAATTCTGATTGTAAACGGCTTATCAAGCTCTCATTCAATAAGGTATTTTTGTCGAAGTAATTGGCTTGGTTGTAACCTAAAGCGTTAACCGTTGGTGAGGCTTCTGGTACGCCATGGTCTGCTGATAAAACAATGAGCGTATTCTTTAGACCAACCTGCGCATCCACATCGTTCAGTAATTTAGCGATGGTTCGATCAAGTCGGATAAGGTTATCTTCAGCTTCTAGGCTGGAAGGACCATACATGTGAATGACATAGTCATTGGCTGAAAAGCTTACTGCAAGATAGTCTGTGAACTTGCCTTTACCTAACTGCTCTTCTTTTAGCAGAGTGCTGGCAAAGTTTGCTGTAAGTTCATCGCCTGCTGGGCTTAGAGTAAGCATGGTACTGTAGTACTTAAAGCTTGCAGGCCCATAGGGATGAGGAAAGGTTCTTTTGAAACCGGCTAAATCGACTTTATGCTCAGGGTCACCTTCTTCTAAAGTGTATTTATTGCTGTCTAAAGCAAGCTCCCAACGCTGACCTGAATATTCATTCGCCAGCTTTTTACTGTTCCAACTCGTAACCCACTCGGGGTACTCCTCGTAATAATAATTGCTGGTGACAAATTCTGATTGTGCTTTAGAAAACCAGAATGCTTTACCAGAATGCCCTGCAAGCGATATCGCCCCACGGTCTTTCACTGAAACCGAGAATATTTTTGAAGCACCGTTACTTGATACGGCTAACTCATCACTAAAAGTGGTAGAAAGAATAGGCTCTGGAGAGCGTCCATCTTTGGTTGCCACTTTCTGAGTCGGATCTATTTCTGTCGCTTGGTTAACACCAGCGCCAGAAGTCAGCATGTTGTATTTTTCATCCTCAACGTTGTAAACCAAGCGTTCTTCACTTCTGTCATACCAGACGTTTCCAACCATACCATGCACACTTGGAGGAGCGCCCGTTGCCAATGATACGTGACCTACAATGGTTTCAGTATTTCCATGTTGGTAATGAGCATTAGTGTAGTAAGCCCCTTCTTCCATCAGGTAACGAAAACCAGCTTGACCAAAATTAGATTTATAACGTTCGAGAAGATCACCACGCAATCCATCCACCGTGATCTGCAAAACCAATTTTGGTTGCTGATCATTTGCAACCGCTTGGAATGGCGAAAGCAAGGCTCCTGCTAAAACTGCACTAGATAACAGAGAACTCATGAACATAGGCCTAGTTAATACAGAATGAGGCTTTCGCTGAGTATTAGAGGGCTTAGGTACAACTTGCAATTTTATTGAGGTTAATGGATGAAATCTGGTCAAGCTCGGTTTGTTCATAATTAAATCCCTTGCCGGAAGAACGTTGGGTATCGCTTATTTAGCTTCTGCCTTCGCTGTCTATTTAGCATTGGCTCTCACTGCTTATTTAGCATCTCTTACGAGTCGCAAACCCATGTCTGACATAATTATAGACTGACTTGCAAAGTCTCTTCGGTAATTCTCAGATTCATTAGCGTCGTATGAAAAGCTTCCACCTCTTACTGACTTATGAGCTAGTCCAACTTTACTGTCATTCGCGTTACTTGGATTGTCAGAAGGTGAGTAACGGTAAAAAGTGTCGTCGTAAGCATCAATAACAAACTCGCCGACATTACCTGTCATATCGTAAAGCCCTAGCTCATTTGGTAACTTACTGCCAACAGGTTGCGCTTGGTTATTGGCGTTTTCTGAATACCAAGCCACATCATTAATATTATCTGATCCGCTATAAATATAGCCTTGGCTTAAATTTCCGCCGCGAGCAGCAAATTCCCATTCAGCTTCAGTTGGTAGGCGGTAGTTTTCATTAGTGAGTTCGTTGAGCTTCTCAATAAAGTAATTGGCTTGCTGCCAGCTTAAGTTATTAACTGGAACGTTTGGTGACGGGAAGTAACTAAGGGAAGACCCCATCACTGACTCAAATAAAGATTGAGTGACTTCAAATTTAGACATGTAAAAGCTATCGACAGATACAAGGTGTGCCGGCTGTTCGCTTGATTTCGCTTCCTGCGCATTTGATCCCATAGTGAATTCACCACCTTCGACCTTTACCATATCTTGCTCAATAAGGGTAGCGGTTGGGTGGGGGGCAAAGCTACTACAACCCACTAATGTTGACCCTAAAGCTAGCACCGCGCCGATTAAAACTTTGGTTTTAAGTGGTTGCGTAGAAGCTGAAGTTTTACAGTGAGAATGTACTGGATTTGATGTGAACATAGTCGCCTCAATTGCTCATAATGTATGCATCCATAATACCTTTAAACCACTTTCCAAAATGGAATAACCTCTATAACAATCCACAAGCGCAGGAGATGTTTATTATTAAGCGGTCACCATTTTTGAATAGGCAAAACCACTATGATTCTAACTCAAGGCCCTCAATTTAATGGAAAAGCGTCTAAGCGTTTACACGTGATGGCGAAGCCGATTGGAGCGGCTTGTAATATTGATTGCACCTACTGCTATTACTTAAGCAAACAAGATCTTCTTGAGTATAAAAAAGGTTGCTCACCAAGAATGGATGACGAAACACTAGAGACGTATATTCGCCAATACATCGAAGGTCAAAATACACCAGAAATCATTTTCTCATGGCAAGGTGGTGAACCAACCATGCTTGGTTTAGAGTATTTTGAAAAAATTGTATTACTCCAAAAAAAATACCAACCCTCAGGCATCAAGATTTCTAACGACCTTCAAACAAATGGCACATTGCTCAATGACGAATGGTGTGAATTCCTTGCGACAAATAGTTTTCTTGTTGGGCTGAGTATTGATGGTCCTGAGCTTTTACATAACACCTACCGAACTAACAAAGCGGGTCGCGGCACATTTAACCAAGTGATGCAAGCTGTCGAGTTGCTTCATAAACATAGCGTGAAATTTGCCACGCTAACTTGCGTGAACAATTTAACCAGCCAAAACCCGCTTGAGGTTTATCGCTTCCTACGTGATGTGGTGAAGTCACCTCAAATGCAGTTCATCCCGATTGTGGAACAAAAAACCTTTAGAACGGATGCGCCTCAAATTGTTGGTGAAGGACAAACTGGGCAGACTAACGAACAGTTACGCCAAGGTGATAAACGTTTAATTCCAGGTCATAAAGATTCGGTGGTGGAGTCTTGGTGCGTGTCAGATGAAGCGTGGGGCAACTTCCTAATTGCTGTGTTTGATGAGTGGGCGCGACACGATATTGGCAAAGTATTTGTGCAGTATTTTGAAGCCAGTATTGAAACTTGGATGGGTCGTCAGAACCCATTATGTACCTTAGGTGAAGTATGTGGCAAAGGCTTAGCAATGGAGCCAACAGGCGATGTGTTTGCTTGTGACCACTATGTTTACCCTGAATTCAAAATTGGCAATATCAATCAACGCAGTTTGGATGACATGGCGTTTGACAAAAAGCAGCAAGAATTCGGGTTTGCCAAATCACGTAGCCTAACCAGTCAGTGCCAAAAGTGTGAATACCGCTTTGCTTGTCATGGTGAATGCCCGAAAAATCGATTCATTCGCACCAGAGATGGTGAGCTAGGGCTTAATTATTTGTGTGCGGGTTGGAAGAAGTTTTTCAGCCATGCTGATCGCTCAATTGCTTATATCTTAAGAGCGATGAAGCACCCTGTTAAACACGGTAAGTACAGCGATTCTGAACTGCAAGCTGCGCGTGAAAAGGCGATAGCTGAAAGAGCATCACTTGCGCAGAATACAAGCACAGCTCCTGCTTACCCTACAAAATTTTAGGCGGATAACATAATGAAAAAACACATCACACTGAGTTTAGCTGGCTTAATTTGTATGGGATCGTTTAATGCTGCAGCTGACACCGATCTGCCCGAGTTAAAGGCTCAAACCTCATCGCCGGTTCAAGTACCAGCTTCGACCCAAGAAAGTATGCCGCAGCAATCGCAGGCTCAACAATTGGCTTACCAAGCGCAGGATATGCGAGAAGCGGTTAGTGTCCGATCTGATGCATTAAGACAGCTTGCCCGTTACCCAAACCAAAGTAGTTTAGTTGCTGTTGCTAGGGGCTTAAAAGACTCATCGGAAGAGATAAGAGAGTCGGCAGTAATAGGTGCAGAACCGTATCAATTTGCTAACCGTTGGAGAATGGTTTCGCCGTTACTCAAGGATTCGGCTAAAAGCGTTCGGATTACCGCAACCACAAGTTTGATTCGTGATTATGGCAACATGACGGTCGAGCAGAAACAAGCCATTGAAACTCCAGTTGAAGAGCTTATCGCGTATTTAAAAACTAAGTCAGATTCAGCCACAAGTTTGTTGCTTGCTGATGTTTATCGCTGGCATAAAGAGTGGGATAAAGCCGAAACTCTGTATTTATCTTTGCTTAATCCTAAAGATAAAGAAGACGACAGCAGTAATCTAAATGCCCCTCAAATTTGGCTAAGTTATGCCGATAATTTCAGGGCTCAAGAGCAAGATGAACAAGCACTAAAAGTACTCGATAATGCATTGACCTTATTTGCTGATAATGCAGCACTCTATTATTCAAAGTCTCTCACATTAGTCAGGTTAGATAATAAAAAACAAGCTGCTGATGCAATTCAAATGGCCGCTGAATTAGAACCAAAAAATAGCTACTTCTGGTATTTGAACGGAGTACTTCAAGAGTCATTTGATATCGAAAAATCTACACAATCATTTGAACAAGCCTATCTAATCTCGGGCGCTCCAGAGCAGTTGTATGCGGTGTGTGATATCTACACTCGCTATAGCCATCCTAAAACTGATGAATGTTTAGCCGAACTTGAAAAAGTAGCGCCTCCATTCGTCATTCAACAGTTAAAAGAGCAAAAGCCACAAGTTCAAAGCTAAAGCTACAAGCTCAAAGCTAAATCTCCTAGTTAACGACTATTCAGACTAGCTTGTCTGCAGCAAATAATCAGCCTGTAGTCAGTGTTTTAGCCGGTAGTAAGCGGGTTTAGCACATTCTTGGCTGGAACCGTAATGCTCAGAAGGTGAACTGGCTGGAATATTCAGAGTCATTGTTTTACTTACCTTAACTCATTGGTTTATTTACCTTAGGTCATGTTTAGAACACAAGGAAAGTACACCGATACACGGCTTAATTTTTATTATTTCGAAAAGCGGAAACAGTAATGAACGCAAGATTTTCTATTTTATCCCTTTCTTTAACTGCAGCATTTTCTGTAAACGCGAGTGGTATTTTCTTACAAGAAGCCGTCATTGCCAATGCAGGAACCGCTGGAGCTGGTGATGGGGTTTACACTCAGTCTGCTGCTGCAATGTGGGTGAACCCTGCCACTATGTCCCATATGGGCAATAGTTTGACCACGTTTAATACGTTAGCGTTTGATATCGAGATGAAGTATCAAGATAGCGCTAATGATAATGGTGAAGCCAGTACATTCATGCCTTCTGCAGGCGCGTTTCATGCGCATCAGGTAAGCGATAAAGTGCATCTAGGGTTGGCATTAGGGGCGGTGGGCGGTTCAAGCTTAAGCTACGGGACTGATTGGGCTGGAGGAGGTCTTTTAGACAGTATTACTCTAACTGCGATGCAGTTGAACCCTAGCTTGAGTTACCAGCTTAGCGAGCAGTGGTCTTTTGGCGCTGGGGCGCAAATCAGTTGGGCGGCATTGGAGCAATCAACGGACTTAGTAACAGCAAAGCAAGATACTGATTGGGCATATGGTTTCAATCTAGGCATGATGTATCGACATAATGAGACATGGTCGGTGGGGGCGAGTTATCGCTCTAAGCTAGAACATGATTTTAAAATGAAGGTCAAAACCAGTTTGCCGACTTCAGTTTTAAATAACCTAAAAACGGACATTATCGTTCCAGAGATTGTTGATATCAGCGGCAGCTATGCTTACACAGAACGCCTTAATTTACTGGCAAGTGTACAGTTTCATCGTTGGAGTCAATGGGATGCAACGAACCTTGACCTAGAATCAAGTATAGGCTCGGGTGTGGGTGCTGAGATTGAAAGAGATTGGGACGACGTGTGGAAATTTGCCTTAGGGGCGGACTATGTCCTGAATTCAGATTGGCGCTTAAAAGCGGGCGTATCATACGAGACATCACCACAAGATGATCCAAGCAAGCAATGGGTCGACTTACCTGTAGGTGAGCAATATCGTTATTCGGTTGGTGCTTCAACTCAATGGGATCACATCACAGTAGACATGTTTTACGAGTATGCAGACCTTGGTTCTGTTGATATGAATAGGCGGGGAGTCGATGGTAGCTTTGACGGCAGAATCCATTTTGTCGGCATGAGCTTCAGCTTTTAGTATTGTTTTGCTCCCAAGTCTGATCCGTTTTTAGTCTGGATTAAGTATTTAAATGCACTTTCCACCGTTGGCGGAGAGTGCATTTTTTAGTCTGTGTGCTTTGTTCTGCGTATTAAAGGTGTTTGATCTTCAATACAGTGGTGAACCGGAGAATCTAACGTTGATGAAAGAGCTTTTGAGTAAGCCAGTACCGCGCCATTACTTTTGGCCTCGTACATTGCAACGTCGGCATTATGTAAGGTCCGTTCAATCGACATTCCTGAAAGCGATTGATAGTGATCGACACCTATACTGGTAGAACTCGAAAAGTGATTGTTTAGATAGCAAATAGGTGTGGTTACCGCTTCTTGGATTTCTTTGGCTAAGCTTTCTGTTTTGAGTATGTCAAACCTGCCTTCAAGAAGAATCACAAATTCATCACCACCGAGTCGAAACAACTTTTGTGTTTTGTTAGTCAATAATTCACTTAATTTTTTGGCGACTTCTATGAGCAATTGGTCACCTGCTGCATGTCCATAGGTGTCATTAATTTTCTTGAAACCATTTAAATCAAGCATCATGACAGTGAGCTCATCAATCGAGTTCTTTTTGCAGCCTTGAATATACTGGTTGAAACAGTATCGGTTTGAAATTCGAGTAAGAGAGTCGGTTAATAAAAGGATCTCAGCCTCTTGTTTAGCCAAAATAAAATCTGTTATTTCGAGTGCGGAACATTCAATTTCACCATTGATTACTTCACTGCGATTGATCTTATAATAACGCTTTTCATTATTAATGAGCAGAGAGTATTCAAAACTCTCAGTTGACGGGCAATTGATTAAACCATTGATGAATAGCTTTAGTTCAGCGCTAATACTTTTTCGAGGGATCAGATAAAATATTTCTGTAAACTTGCTGTTAGAACGTAAAACTCTTCCAGTTTCAATATCAATTACGAAAAGACTTACTTGGGTAATATTGTAAGTTCTGGAGTGCTTCTCTTCGCTTAACTTTAACTGAGTTATCGAGTCTTTTAGCTTGATTCTCATGGTTTCTAATGACTTGAATATCGTCGTTATTTCTAAGAACTTTGAGTCAGTTTTAGAAGGGGTATAGTAGTCACCATTCGCTATTTGAAATGCAAATTTTTGTAATTGGCTAAATGGTGTTTTAAGGGCGCCTAATATAATACGGTTGAAGACGAGTGAAACAGATAACAGGAGTATTACCAAAATGGCAATGCGCGGGACAATCGTTGTTATGATCCCATTTTTAAACGCGTTGTTATCTTTTACTACGGTAAGAGTACCCACCTGCTGTTGGTGAATATCGGAGATTGGGTACGTTATGACTTCTGTATGTTGAGATTCTATTTGGTCATTAATCACTTCAGCCATTGTCATTGCGTAAAGCATAGACTCGAGCTTTACCGACACAACGTAATCCAACTGAGAAATTTGTGTAGTGACGAGCTCAGCAGCAAGAAGGTCGAATTGAGCTAGTGCTTTTTTTGAATCTAGAATCTGCTGCGAAACGACTCGCTCATACAGTTTACTTTTTACTTCATGTTCAATATAAAGATCTTTAGCGATGTCTAAGCCACCAAAGACAACGATTGGAATCATAGTCAATAGTAAGTAAACGGAGATAACGTAAGAAGATAGTTTTTTCATATGATTTAACTTTGACAATTTTGCGCAATTCTCTGAGAAATAGCGTTATTTTTGCCTTTTAGCTCGATAATTAATTTGTCTACGATTTTTTTATCTTCAGGGCTAAGCTTTGGTGTGTTTGGATTAACTATTACGTTAATGACACCTTGCTTGATACCAAAATGTTTTCTGTTCCCGTTCCAGATTTCATTTTTAAGCTGCATAAGGGCTGCAAATACTGCTATATCGACTTTCTTCTCCAATGAAGCTAATGACGTGTGCGGATACTTGTCCGAATAATTATAATCCACGCCAAAACTGTAACTAGGCTGACCGTTTTCAGTTCTCTCTTTCACGGCATCCATTACCCCTACGCTAGAATACCCAGCAGCAGGGTAAATAATATCAATCCCGCTATTTAGCATGTCCACACTCATTGAATGAGCCGTATGTGTATCACTCCACGAAAGTGCACCATTGTTAATATATTGTGTACTCAAAATGACCCTAGGGTTTGAATCTTTTATGCCCAGTTCAAAACCACATTTAAAGTTATTGATCACTGGTATGTCTAAACCTCCAATGAAACCAACTTTATTGGACTCGGTTTTCATGCCTGCAAGGTAACCTATAACGTAGCTTCCTTCAGCATGGTTAAAGGTTAATCCCAGTATATTTGGAACATGATAAGAAATATCAAGTGAAATGAATCGAGTAGAAGGATGCTGACGTGCAATGCGACCAAATGAATTAATGGTATTGGAATCTTGAACAATGATTGGGCTATACCCTTCAGAAGCCGCTTTATTAAGTTCTTCTACATAAAGAGCATTATCTCTTTCTATTCGTATTCTTTTAACGGTGACACCCGTTTGTTCTTCAAACCTTGAGATACCATTGTTTATTAACTGCGAATAAGAACCTTTGTAGAGTTCGGCAGGAAATAACACTAAAGGCTTGAATGCTTGAGTGGTGGCTAAGGCTGTTGGAGATGCGACTAAAGCGGATATTAAGATGGTAGGTAGTCGTCTATTTGGAGGACTTTTACATAACCTGTTGACCAATTTTTGAAGTTTTAAAATACCATCTGATTTCATTTTATGAGCATCTATTCTTTATAGTAATTATTGATAATACTTATTGCCCACTGAAATTATGTAGGGGCATTTATGCCACTAGTTTATTAACACTTGCCAGTTATAACAATGATCTCTGTCGCATAATTATAATTTACGGGCGCATATATTGCAAAATAATGTGATCTGTATTCTAAGGGTAAGTCTGGATTTAGAAAAGCGTTACGGTGGTGTTTTTTGCGCTGCACCCGAAATTGTATTATTCCGCTTTGACCGGCTGAATTGTAGTGCCTGATCCCTCAGGCTTTAGTCCCAACTTATTACTGAGTAAAGTCATACTAATTGTCGCTATTGCAATGACGGCTGCAATAATAGTGAAGCCATTCTCTATATTGTTTGTGTGTGCGAGAAAAGCAATAAGAACATAACTCAAACTTTGTACAGAGGTAGCGAACATGCCAAGCCCACCATCCACACGACCTCTTTGGGATATATCTACCTTGTGGTGCATCCAGTTAGTTCGAGCAATACGAATTAAAGCATTAAAGAAACCGAAGCCAAGAGTTAATACCACAATATAGATTGGCTGCATAAAGCTCGCCATTAATATCAACACCACGGTTAATGCCAGCATAGAAAATTGCATGATTCTTGGGTGAGAAGCTATATTCAAAATCTTCGCAACAAAAACACCCGTTAATAAAGACCCTAACCCGAAAGCCATGTTATACCAAGCCACCCAATCACCTGAAACGCTTTGAGCTGCGAACCAAATAGGAACAAGTTTTCCTAAAAATGTGAGAGTTGGGTATGCCAAGCAAGACAGTAAAATGAATGCGTAAAAAGTAAGGTTTTGACTATAGATAGTTTTACTTTCTTTAAGTTGTTCTATGAAAGCGACGCGTTTCGTAGTTCTGATTTGCTTGCGATAAGGGGTAAAGTAATAACAGATGGATGCAATACTGGATGCAATTGCCGCAAATAAAGAAAATTCAAACATTCCCCACATTTCAAGTAATACAATGCCTAGCGCACCAGCACCAAGCGTTGTGCCTTGCATTACAATTTCCTGATAACTGGAGATTTTAGCGTACTCATTTTTGTCGTAGTTTTCCTGTGTGAAGGCATTATTGGTATGCCAAGCAACATTACTCGACACCCAAAAAATGAGTTGAGATAAAGCGAGCAGCCACATATTACCTAGGTCTAACGCATAAGCCAGCATGATTAGGGCAGCAGTAGACGCTTGGACTGCCTGAGCTGAAATTAGAATGAGTTTGCGCGATTGTCTATCAATAATAGTGGCAAAAAATGGTGTGACGATAAATGAGATACTTGTACAGACTAGCGCGGTGAGAGCAACAAATGTCCCCATGTTTGGTTCCTTGAGCATTAACCACGGTAACGCCAGCATGAATAACCCTGAGCTTATCCCATCAAAAAATCGTCCTGTTAAGTATGGTAGTGTTTTATTTTTCATTATTTTCCCTATCAAATGTGACCAACTGGTTTATCCCTTTTATTTAAAATTCACTTTAATACTTAAAGTTAACTTTAAGTAAAGTGATATTTATAGTTTTTGGGAATAGAGGAATACCTCACATCTGACTAATATATTTATCGCGTTTATTTTGATGGAGAGATAAAGAAGCATGTTAGATAAAAAGGACTGCACGTTTACACGTTCAGTCCTTATATTTGGGTAGGTTGCCCTCTATTAAATATCCATTTAGTACCTTTAAGCTCAGGCGGAAAAATTCAATATCGAGGGTTCAGTTTGGTAATCCTATATTCAAAGACGGGCAGTGAATTCTAAATTTCAAAATCAAACTTTATATAATAAGTTCTACCAATTTCTGTATCTTCATAATCTTGTTCAGACTTATCTAGGCGTTCATCGGTTAGGTTAGTTATACCAGCTTTAACCGTGAAGTTACTGTTGATGTTATATGAACCGCCAAGGGACACTATTGAGTATGAATCTAGGTTGTCTCCACCCGAGTCTTTCTGTTCTCCCGTATAGTTCACCCCAGTGAAAAAAGACAGATCTTTACTTGCAGCCCAGTGGACATTTAAGTTAGCTAACCATTCTGGCGTGTATGAAATATCAGAATCATCTTCAGTGTCTTTAGCATCGGTATAGGTAGCATTAGACACTAGAGACCAGTTTTCAGATAAATCGAGCTCACCTTCTAGCTCTACCCCCTTCGTTTCAACACGATCAACATTTTCATACTGAATGATGGTTGAAGAACCATCGAAGAATGGGTCAAGATCCCGGTCTATTAAGTTTTTAACGTCATTGAAGAAGAGTGTTGCTTGAATATATCCACGTTCTGCGTAGTACATACTTGATAATTCATAGGTTTTTGACGTTTGAGCTTCTAAATCTGGGTTGCCGATTAAGGTACAGCGCCCACCACAACTGACGAGTGAGAAGTCTTCAGATGACTGGAAAATCGTTGGTGCTTTAAAGCCTTCCCCATAACCACCTTTAAAAGTGAAATTATCGATACCGTTATAGACAAGGTATGCCCTAGGACTAAAGTCATTTCCAAATTGGTTATTATGAGTAATACGCCCACTTAAGGTTGCGGTGAGATCCTCGGTGACGGATATTTCATCCTGAATATAAATGGCGTTCTGAGTCACTGAGCGGCTGCTTGTGTAATCCCTTTCATTTTCAATGCTGGTATAAGACATCTGCCCACCCGCAGAGATCACTTGGCTATCAAGTTCGGTTAAAACAATTCGACCATCGACGGTATGATTATTCTGGGTCATATCCGCTTCATCGACCATTGGATGGAAGTTGTTTTCGCTCACTTCTGAATTCTCATAGAAATAAGAGAGATCGGACTCTCCCCAGTCCCAGTCTCGTTTATAACCAAG
This sequence comes from Vibrio gallaecicus, assembly GCF_024347495.1. Classification (NCBI taxonomy): domain Bacteria; kingdom Pseudomonadati; phylum Pseudomonadota; class Gammaproteobacteria; order Vibrionales; family Vibrionaceae; genus Vibrio; species Vibrio gallaecicus. The sequence goes on from NZ_AP025491.1 coordinate 236,852, forward strand.
AGTAGACGTTAGTTTTTCACTGTCATAGTCACTTTCAAATACAGAGTTTAAATGGCTGTAATAGCTGTACTCTTTTCTATCATCGTCAGCAAAGAGTAGATCAAAATATATCTCATCTTCATAGGTGGGCAGCCAAGTTAAGCTAGCTCGGAGCGTTTTTCGATCTTGCTGTGCTTGTGGGCTGAAGTTTGCCCCTGCATTGCTTGGGAACCAAGCATCTTTATCACTAATATCCAATGACATGGTGTAAAGGAGTACGTCAGGAATGATAGAGCCAGTGACAAAAACATTACCAATTTTCAGTTCCCCACTCGCGTTAGGGGCTAGAGTGTTGCCGCTGCTATTTTCAGGAGTGCTATAAGTCAGGCTACCTGCTACATAGGTATCATTTTCAGGTTTTTTAAGAATAACGTTAACCACACCGCCAATCGCTTCACTACCATAAAGGGAAGACATAGGACCGCGTACCACTTCTATTTGTTCAACAGAACTCAGTGGGATACTGGACAAATCATACCCTGCACCACGGATAACGGTTTCACTAGAACTGACTCGACGTCCATTCACTAAGAAAAGGGTGTAATTACCATTTGAAGAGTTCTGATTATGCAGACCTCGAATGATAATTTTAGATTCACTGCCGGTGCTTTTGGAAATGTGAACACCAGCAACACTTTCTAACGCTGTTGTAATGTCTGTTGCAGGTAGCTTATTAATTTCTTCATTGGTAATCACCGAAATAGAAGCGGGTGCATCTTTAATGGAGGTTTCATTTTGTGACGCAGTCACGACCATCACATCCACTGTATTTGCGAAAACAGAAAGTGGGAGAACAGTTGAAAGGCTTAGCGCCACTGCTAGGCTTAATTGATATGGTTTCATAACATTCCTTTAAGAATTATCCTTAGTTTGTATTTGTATTTGATTTGGATTTCGTAAATAACGAAGTTAACCCTTCGGCTAGCATGACCTGCCAACTGAAGTAGTCATGACCACTCGCGGCTTCTTGTAAATGTACCGAGTACCCTTTCGACTTGAGGGTTTGATAAAGCTGACGATTAGTCTCAAGAATGCTGTTTGGATGAGGCTTGATTTCAAACACTCCAGCAGTTAGATATATGTCGATGTCTTTTTGGGGTTGGGATCGAGCGAGTTGAGCGACCCAATTGTCGTGTTCTTTATAAAGAGCTAGTTCAGATTGAGGAGCCCACCAAAAGGAGCCTGATTGACTGAGCACCTTTCCAAAGCGTTCTGGGTGCTGAAGTGAAATGAACATAGATGCCAACCCTCCAAAACTTGAACCCGACAAAATAGTGTCCTCAGCTTTAGGGCAAATCTCCCAGCGTAGACATAGCCATGGCATCAACTCATTTGCCATGAACGCGGCATAAGCTTTGTTCGGGGTAAGTTCTTTTTCTCGAAGGCTGGGAACAGGAGTGTTAACAAAGATGGCCCTCATTGGTGGGGCTTTTTTCTGTGCGATTAAGTTGTCCAAAATGAGTGGCGTAGGCACTTTTTCTAGATAGGCATCCCCATCAAACAAAATCAAAAGTGGTGCATCTTTCGCTGTTTGATAGGTTTCATTCGGTTCATAAAATGTGACTTTTCTCGGTAAACCCCCGTTCTCACCTTGATAGATATGGTTGAAGAGTTTTCCTTCAGGGTTTCGTAATGGTTTGGTAATGGCATCACTTGGAGCTTTGGAAAGAGTGACGGTTGACGCTAATCCAAATAAATTGTCATCAGCACCATATGTTGCTTGCTGGTTTAGTGGATCAGGTTGGGCTGTAGCAAGTACTGCTCTTCTTTGCTCTCTTCCTTTTTTGTCAATAATTTGAGGGACGTTAGGTGCGATTCGATAAGAGAGACGAGTGTCGGCTGGTACTTCAAAAGAACGGAACCAAATATTACTTTTACCTAACTGACTTAGGTGCGCATGTCCACCGTAAGGAGAGCCAAGAACTCTGACATTATTGACAGGTCCCTTGTAAAGAAAGGTGACGATAGCCGTGTTGTTTTCCGTATATTCAACAAGCGGTGCGCCGCCATTGGTATTCACGTATTGCCAGAATTTAGTTTCAGTATCGGTTAGGTTTTGCTGAATTTGATGCGCCATTTCCTGAATCTTCGGGCTAACTGAATTTTCTTCAGGTGATACGTATTGAGTGTCCTTTAGCGGAATGGTTTTGAGCAGAACTTCGACATTGGTACTAGGTGCACCAGACACTTCACTTGGTGTGCTAAGGTCGGTAGAAGTCTTTTGCGTGACAAACTGAATTTCGTAATTTCCAGGTCTATCAACCAGCCAAAATATTTCAGCCTCTTTCGTCGGCGAGCTGATCAGGGTTTTAATTACTTCTCCATTAGAATCAACCACACCTGCCCAATTTAGACTCTGAGTACTTTTAATTCCTCCTCGATAATAGCTTGGTTTGACAACTTGTAACTTGATGGTTTCACCACTCGCCACCTTGTAGTGCAGTCCTTTTTCTAGGTTTAAGGTATTCGCACTGACACCAGCCATAACAGCTCCCCAAAGTATTGCTGATAAGAAGAATCTCATTAAATTTATCCGTAATGATATTTATTATCATTTATGTTACTTTGAATTTCTCATCATAAGTATCGGATTTGGTTATGATCACCAACCAAACTGTTATGTAAAATCGGCAGGTTAAAATGGTAAATAAGCTCCCATCTTCATTTAATAAGAGTGCATTAATTCGTTGGGTAGAGCATAAAGATCGACATACATTAATGTCTGATTCACCTATGTCGAAGGAGGAGTTATTAGAGGGGGAACTTATTAATTACAAAGTTAATAACAGCTTTTCACTGCATGGTGGAACCTCCGATGAACTGACGGATTTTCAAGTGATCTCTACTGCGAAGAAAGCGCTGATATTCGTAATTTTATTGGAAGGGAAACTTGATTTTAGCTATGACGACATTAGGTTTGTATTTGATGCAGTGGATAAACCTGTTGGAGTGGTTGTTAACTTAAGTAAGCCTGCAACTTTTAGGCGAGTTATCCAAAAGGGGAATCATGTCACTAAACTCAATATTGTTCTGCCGGTTGAATGGGTAGAAGAACGAACTCAGACAGACTCCAATGTTGGGGTGTTTATTTCACAGCATTTAGCGCACTTCAAACTGAAATTAACCGAGCCAGTATTGAAGCTGACATCAGAGATTATTCTTAACAGTGATCCAAAAGAAATAACCGGAAAAATCAATTTAGAGTCGATGACTCAAAAGCTTATATCAGAAATTTTTTCGCAAATTAGTGATTGTGATGATTTGAAATACTCTGAATCAGAAGAACCGAATAGTGGCGATTCTCGATCCAGTAGTAACAAAAATGGGCATGCACTGGATTCTCTTGTGACTTACATTGAGGCAAATTTAGAACGTGAATTACCAGCGAAAGAATTAGCTAAATACGCAGCGATGAGTGAATCAAACTTGCAGCGAAAATTCAAAGCAGCATTAGGGTGTAGTGTTCGGAGTTATATACGTCGCAGAAGGCTAGATATTGCGCGTCAGCATTTAGAGCGCGGTGTTGCGAGTGTCACGGAAGCGGCATACAACGCAGGGTACAGGCACCCATCTAACTTTACGATTGCGTTTAAAAAAACGTTTGGTTATCCGCCCGTTGCATCAATGAATCGTGAAGTGTAATTAGGCATACAATGTAGTTAGGTGTGGAGCGTAGCAAGTCGTAGAATGAAAAGGGCTATAAGGTGAAGATAGCTCTAGGGAAAGATAGCTCTAGGGCAAACGAGTTCTAGGTTAAGCGAACTATGGCGCTGGCGAATTAAGACACGCAATACGAGACACATAAAAGGCTGAACTTATAAAGTTCAGCCTTTTAGTTTATTCAACATTAATCATCGATTAAAAGAGGTTATTCATCTTCGAAGTTGTCTGCATAGCCTTTCGGTGGTGGCGTCCAACCTCGTTCAGAACGAGAGTGTTTGTCTGAACGATCTTTTTGCATATCTGCTTTCATACTTTCTTCTAGTTGAATGAAAATATCACGGTAGTTATTGTCATAACGTTCATCTTCAGCTGCTGCTGCCCAAGCTTTATAAAGCCTCTCTGATTTACGGCTCTCTACTCTCTTATAAGTTGATTTTTGTTGTTCGACAAAAAATGGGTGATGCCCTAAAGCCCTCAGAGCTTCTGCTCCTACCTCAAGTGCCGAGTGATAGGTTTCAGATTCTATAAAGTCAGCACCTGCTGATCTCAATCGGTAGCTATGACCTCGGTCGAAACCACGAGCCAGTATTTTTACATGTGGGTAGGTGTGCTTAACGTATTTCACAAGTTCAACGCTAGAGTCTTGGTTATCTATGGCTACAACAAACAGTGCAGCCTCTTCAATTCCTGCGGTATGAAGTAAGTCAGGGCGAGTAGCATCACCAAAGTATGATTTGACATTAATTTGTCTTAGTAGATCAACTTGGTTTGCTTGGTGATCCAATACCACAGTGTTAACACCATTAGAAACTAATAAACGGTTCACTATCTGACCAAAGCGACCAATGCCAGCGATAATCACTGTGCCTTTTTCTTCGATTTTGTCTTCTTCACGATCGTTGGAGTTTTGCTCATAGCGCGGCAAAATGACTTTGTCGAATAAGATGAAAAGACCTGGGGTCAGGAACATTGAAAGCGCAACAACCAGTGATAATGTCTGAGCGATATCATTTGGCAGCACATGGTTTTGTACAGAGAAGCTTAATAGTACAAAACCGAATTCACCGGCTTGCGCTAGGCTAAGAGTAAATAACCAACGGTCACTATTCTTAATTTTAAAGATCAACGCTAAAGTGAATAAGACGAAGGCTTTAAGTGCCATGACACCAATAGTAAGACCGATGATTAAAGCAAAGTCATCGAAAAGAATGCCGAAATCAATACCAGCGCCTACGGTAATGAAGAACAAACCTAGTAGCAAACCTTTGAAAGGATCGATGTTTGATTCGAGTTCATGGCGGAATTCACTGTTGGCAAGTACGACACCCGCCAAGAATGTACCTAATGCAGGTGATAAACCCACAAGGCTCATTAATGCGGCGATACCAATTACCAGCATTAATGCAGTCGCAGTAAAGATTTCACGAAGGCCTGAGCTGGCAACAAAACGGAATAAAGGGCGGCTAAGGAAATGCCCGCCAACCACAACAATCGCAATAGAAGCCGTGATGACTAAGCCATAAGCCCAACCAGGCAAACCCGCAACAAGGCTTAGCTCATCATGGTGTTCAGCTGCATTAGCAGTGGCATTTTGTGCTAGCTCAACAAGCTCAGGTAATGCTAACAGGGGAATGAAAGCCAGCATTGGAATCACGGCAATATCTTGGAACAACAGTACCGAGAAGGCATTTTGTCCGCCTTCTGTTTTACTCAAGCCTTTCTCATTGAAGGTTTGTAAAACAATAGCCGTTGAAGAGAGAGCGAAAATTAAACCAATAGTCAGGGCGATAGTCCAAGGCAGCTCGAAAAAGAGCGCAATGCCCATCACAATCGCGATGGTGCCACCTACTTGTAAACCACCTAAACCCATTAGTCTGTGCCTCATCGACCACAGCATCTTAGGCTCAAGTTCTAGACCGACTAAAAACAGCATCATCACTACGCCAAACTCGGCAAAGTGCTGAATTGTTGTGGTTTCTTCACCGACTAAACCAATAATGGGTCCTATCACAACCCCTGCAATCAGGTAACCCAATACAGAACCTAACCCAAGCCGTTTAGCGATGGGCACTGCAATAACCGCAGCTGCTAGATAGATAAACGCTTGTAAAAAATATCCAGTCATTGCTTGTCCTCAACCATGATGTTTTTAAGATAGTGGTTGAGCTTGGCTGCTTTGCCTGCTTCTTTATAGTCCACTTGATCTTCGACGAGTGCAGTGAGCAGTGTTTTATAATTATTTATGTGTTCACTAATACGGTTTTCTTCTAATGCGGTACGTGCACCAAACAGAGCAAAGGGGGCAAGGTAATTCATGCCACATAAAGAGGCGGTTTGCTCTATCGGGTGGAGCAATTCACGAATCGTAAAGTGATTATAACCGTCTGTTTGGTATGCATCTTCTTTCCCGCCTGCAGTGATGCTACAAAAGATCGTTTTTCCTTCAAGAGAATGACCATCAGTACCGTAGGCGAAGCCATATTCTAAGACCAGATCTTGCCATTCTTTTAAAATGGCAGGAGTTGAATACCAGTAAAGAGGGAATTGAAAAATGATGACATCATGGTCGAGTAAGCGCTTTTGCTCTCGGTCAATATTGATGCTGAAGGTTGGGTATTCAGCATATAGGTCAACCGCTGTTACGCCGTCAACTGAACTTGCTTGATCAAATAAAGGTTTATTTGCTTCAGAACGATGTTGTGAAGGATGGGCAAATAGCACCAAAACTTTTTTTGGGGTCATAAGTCCTCTTTTGGCTTTCACGTATTAATACGCAGGGTTAATGTATCGACTCATAGGTATACTGACACAATAAAGTATTCATTCTTTAAGAACAATCTGTTAGCCGTATCGTTGAATGTAACTTAATAGGTCATCTAATTGATTAACAGAAAGAGACGCTAAGTTTTCAAATGGCTTCACTTCACCATGTGTGATTAAACAGCTGGGCATATTTGCATTGTTTGCGGCTTCTAAATCGTATAAATAGTCACCCACATATAGGACTTGATGCGGTTGAAGTTGCCAAAGGTCAGCTAAAGCCGTTAATGCTTCTGGGGACGGTTTCGGCGCGTATTGCTCGCGAGAAATAACTTCTTCAACAGTAATATTGCAGTGCTCCAGTTTGCATTTAGAAGCCTCAGCACAATTACGCGTGACGATACCCGTATGAAAGTGTTTATCTTCTAAATAATTAAGCAAGGTATGACAACCTGAAAGTGATACCGAATTTTCAGCGTCACTAAGCTCATGATCTAAGATTAGCTTGTGCGCGCTTTCCCTATCAGCAGCCTCAACAAAGCTATCTGCGTGGGTCAAAATGTCTTGATGCACAGGGCAGTTTAATTGCTCTCTTAGACCTTGAAAGTTTATTTTTGAGCTGACAAGCGTGTTATCTAAATCAAACACAACCGCTTTAATATTTTTTATATTGAGTGGAATAGGCACCACATTATCTCCTCAGGTAACGTATTGATTTAAGTGTAGTCTGCATTTATATAGACTGTATGAGTCTTCATATTAATATTTGAAAATACGAAAGGAACGAATTATGAGTAAGGATTTGCGTTTACAGTGCACAACCACAATTTCAGGGCACCATGAACCTAGCCCCGCAGAGATGTTTGCGCAGATGGCAGCATGGTGTGAAGAAAACGATATTACTCATGATACTTATGGTGAAGGTCCTTTCTTACAGGGGTTTGAACAAAAAGTGGCGGATCTTCTCGGCTTTGAAGCTGGTGTATTTGTGATTACCGGCACGATGAATCAGCCAACCGTTTTAGAGTTAGTCTGCAAGGAAAAGAATAACCCGCTGGTGGCGATGCACGAGACTTGTCATATTTATCGACATGAACGTCAGGGCTACCAGTTGCAAAATCGTTTTTCAGTGTTGCCTATTGGTGATGCATTTAGAACTTGGAATGTGAATGATCTAAAAGCCTGGCCGGATACTTTATCTGCGGCATTGTATGAGCTACCTATGCGCGAAATTGGTGGTCAGCTTCCCACTTGGCAAGAACTCGAAGAGATCAAACAATATTGTAAAGAGCAATCTATTCACCTGCATTTAGATGGTGCTCGTTTATGGGAGACTGCCGCCTTTTTCCAAAAAGAATATAAAGAAATAGCACAAGGTTTTAATAGTGCTTATGTGTCTTTATATAAAGGTCTCAATGGTATGGGAGGCTCTTTACTTCTCGGAGATAAAGATCTGATAAGCAAAGCCTCAGTATGGATGAAAAGACAAGGAGGTAATGTATATCACCGAACGCCTTATGCCGTTTCTGCTGCTATGCAATTTGATCAAAGAATTGAGATGATGCCGCAGTTATTTGAGCGTACAAGGCAAATTTACCAAATCCTTCATGATTACCCCCAATTAAAGGTGAATCCTGAACAGCCGCAAGCAAATATGCTGCACATTTACTTACCGGTAAGTTACGAAAAAGCACTGGAAATCAGAGATAATTTTGCCGCAGAAAAGAGCATCTGGATAGGGCACCCTAGTATTACTGAACTAGCAAATCAGTCAAAAATAGAATGGTATGTGGGGGATAGGTTATTGAACATGCCCGATCATGAGTTTATTGAATTCTTAGATGGATTAGTTTTAGCTTTAGAAGCTTAAGCCATAGCAACTGACTCTAGAGCTACTAGACGATAAACAGGAGAGCATTGGCTCTCCTTTTTTGTGGGCAATCATTCTATTTTTTGGTGTTCAATTTATTGGTTGTTGAACGGCGGAAAGCCTAGGAATTACATGTATTGGTTAATATAAACATCGACCAAAAACATAAATACAGGCACGGTGCTTAGTACACCGAAAAAGACAATTGGAACCCAGTTTTTCACTGGCTTTTTAGGCTGATTATTATCACTCATCAAATTAACCTCTTACATGTCATATAAAGCTGAACATAGAAAATTGAGCCGCTAATGAACACGTGATTGACGAACAGCAGCATTGTGGTTTGGATACTATCAAATAAAGTGTAAGCGCTATATCCCTTTTTATATAAACGAATAAGCCTTAATAATTATTTTGAAGTGAACCAATGAAATAGGCTATTGTCGTAGAAGTTAATCGATTAATTTCTTTGGAGAGACAGAGTGAAAACACTCGGTAATATTATTTGGTTTTTATTTGGTGGCGTATTCATGGGATTGGCTTGGTGGTTCTTCGGAATTCTAGCTTTCTTAACCATCGTAGGAATTCCATGGGGACGAGCTTGTTTTGTAATGGGTAATTTTTCTTTCTTCCCATTTGGGCAAGAGGCGATTTCTCGCGATGAACTAACGAACGAAACTGATATTGGCACCAGTGCTTTTGGCATGCTTGGTAATATTATTTGGTTCTTGTTTGCCGGTATTTGGCTAGCGATTGGTCATATTGCTTCAGCAGTAGCTTGCTTCATTACCATAATCGGTATTCCATTTGCCATTCAGCATTTGAAGCTTGCGGTTATTTCACTCGCTCCGATTGGAAAAACCGTTGTTGATAAGCACGAAGCAGAAGCGGCACGTGTGAGAAATTACAAAGGCTAACTAAGTTCAGAATAAACAGAGCCCTGCATGATGCAGGGCTCTTTAGTTTCTAATCAATAAACTGGATTATTGGATTATTGGTTATTGGTTACTGATTAATGAAGTCTTTGAATCTTTGCTTCGTTTCAGCGTCTGCTTTGCTGTACCAAAAGTGAAGCATTTCTTCAGTAGTATTTGCGGTATCAGTATCGATCTTAGCCGGTAATGTCACCGGTTGAGCTACTGCAACTGAAGCGGTTGTTAACGCCGCAACCCCACCTTTTTTGTTGTAATCAGCCGCTTCTAAAGGGAACTTACGACCAATCTGCATCCCGCCTTTTACTAGCTTGTCTTGACGAAGGTCGACTGCGTTTTGGTTTTCATCAAGTAAGTTCCAATCAAGGTTCTTAATACCTGCTTTGCCTTGGTCGATATTACGATAATCAGGCAGATCAAAAGTTAGTGTCGTGTCACTGGCTTCAAATGTCGCAATGATAGTATCGCTATCAATAAATTCTCGCTCATTTCCCTGATCAAACGCCAGTTGATATTGGAAAACGATTTGGTTTTTGCCATCAGGAACGGTCAAAGTTTTATGTGAAGAGAAAAGACCACCAGAGAGATCTGGGCTGGCTTCGTTTACCGCTAAAATATCAACACTTGAAGGGACTTGTATTTCTACGTCAGCGAATACCGCTGGAGCCGCCATGATGGTAGAAAGTAACGCGATGCTTTGTATTGTTTTCATAATCATACAATTGTTGTGGTCAGAGAAATTACAATCTCACGCGGAGAAATGTAATTCAAGTGATGAAAGTGGGATTTAAAAATACTTGCCAAATCTTAACGAAACATTCATGTTCTAAGTCAAAAATGACTCAAAAGAGGGCAGTGACTTGGATACAAAACGCATGGAAAGCTTTGAAAATCAGTTTGAATTTTTTTTAGAGCAAACAATGCAGACTGATGCTGCTCATGATCTTAACCATGTATTACGTGTTGTTAGATCCGCAATGGAGTTATGCCAGGCAGAAAAGGCTAGACCTGAAATTGTAGTACCTGCTGCTTATCTTCATGATTGTTTTACTTACCCTAAAGATCATCCAGAAAGGAAAAACAGCGCTTTTCTAGCCGCAGATAAAGCCATTGGTTTTCTTGGTGAAATTAACTATCCAACGGAATATTTTGAGGCGATCCATCACGCCATTATTACTCATAGTTTTAGTGCAAACGTAACACCACAGACATTAGAAGCCGAAATTGTACAAGATGCTGATAGGTTAGATGCCCTTGGTGCTATTGGAATTGCGCGTTGTATCCAAGTCAGCGCTACTTTTGGCACAACACTGTATTCAGAGCATGACCCATTTTGTGAGTTTAGACTCCCTGAAGATAAAACTTATACGGTTGACCATTTTTATTCAAAGCTATTTAAGCTAGCCGACACTATGAAAACAACTGCGGGTAGAAAGGAAGCGATGAAAAGAACCGAGTTCATGCGCAGCTATTTAGAACAATTAAGCTCGGAAATCTAATTGTATTGATAAAGTGTGAAGTCAGTTGTGTTTTATTCGGGTGAATATTTAAATATGCAACTAGAATTACTCGATAAAATCAAAAGCCATCAGAAATAAGATGAGCAGCATAGCAATGTGACTAGGTAAACTCGGCAAAAGGGATTAGAAGGGAATGGAACATCAACACGTTCAAGTGAGCCATGACATCGTCATTGAGTCTGAACTTGAAGAACGGAATCAAGCGACTCAAAGTCTCACTAATGCCGTGAATATCGATCAAACTAAGCAGGAAATAGTTTTACCACCTCGCCCTTTGGTGGTGAATTATTCAATGGCGATACCTGTGTGGTTCTTTAGTATTTTGTTTGCGAGTATCTGGCTTGTTTACTACCCAGCAATAATGGTGCTGTTTTACCTGCTGGTTAGTGCGGTGACCTTTTTTGTTTATGCTTTCGATGCTTCTGCTAATAAGAATAAGACTTGGCGAATTGATGACACTTTATTTCATGCGTTATCGTTAATTGGTGGATGGTCCGGTGCTTTATTAGGGCAATGTATTTTCAACCATAAATATTCTGATAAAACGTTTGCCGTCATTTTCTGGTGTACTGCCGCAATGAATTTTTTATTTTTTGTATGGACACTAACCGAGTCGGGAAGCAGACAGTTAGAGGTTATTCTAGGTTCATTATTGACCTAGCGTAGTGGTTAAGATTTATTTAAAGAATAGAAAAGCCCCGAATGAATCGGGGCTTTTTAGTTTAGCCAGGCTTTAGGTATCTAGAACCTAAGGCGTGATTACATTGCTGCTTCGAAGATAGCTGAGATTTCTTCGTGCGTTGCTTGTTTAGGGTTAGTGAAACCACAAGCATCTTTAAGTGCGTTATCAGAAAGTGTTGGGATATCTTCTAGCTTAGCGCCAAGTTGTGCAATACCTGCAGGAATACCTACATCATTCGCTAATGCTACAATCGCGTCGATTGCTGCTTCTGCGCCTTTCTCTGGAGACATACCTTCAATATCAACACCCATAGCTTTAGCTACATCAGCAAGACGCTCAGGGCAAACTTGCGCATTGTAGCGTTGTACGTGTGGAAGAAGAATTGCGTTACAAACACCGTGCGGAAGGTCGTAGAAGCCTCCTAGTTGGTGAGCCATTGCGTGAACATAACCTAAAGATGCATTGTTGAATGCCATACCAGCCATGAATTGTGCATAAGCCATTTGTTCACGAGCTTCAATGTCATCACCGTTGCTTACTGCTGTTCTTAAGTGTGCTTGAACAAGCTCAATAGCTTTGATTGCTACAGCGTCTGTAATTGGTGTAGCAGCAATTGATACATAAGCTTCAACCGCATGTGTTAACGCATCCATACCTGTTGCAGCAGTCAAAGATGCAGGCTTAGCTAGCATTAGCTCAGGATCGTTTACAGAAACAAGCGGAGTTGTGTGCTTATCTACAATCGCCATTTTAATGTGACGATCTTCATCAGTGATGATGCAGAAGCGAGTCATTTCAGATGCAGTACCAGCTGTTGTATTGATAGCAATCAATGGCATCATTGGTTTTTCAGAAACGTCTACGCCTTCGTAGTCAGCAATGCTGCCACCATTTGAAGCGACAAGCGCGATACCTTTTGCACAGTCGTGCGGAGAACCACCGCCTAGAGAAATAACGAAATCACAGTCATTGTCTGTTAAAAGCTGTAGACCGTCACGAACGTTGCTCATTGTTGGGTTTGGTTGAGTGCCATCAAAAACAACGGCTTCTACATCGCGATCGCTAAGTAAATCTTGTACTTGTTTAACAACACCGATTTGGTTAAGAATTTTATCAGTTACGATAAGACCCTTTTTGAAGCCTTGAGACTGAATATTGTCTGCTGCGTCTTTCAGGCAACCAGCGCCCATTAAGTTTACTGTAGGGATATAAAATGCACTCGCCATGGGAATACTCCAAGTTAATTATGATTTTTTGTTGGGTTCATATTGGCGAGTTAAGGGCTTTGAATTCTTGATCTGAAGCAATTTTAAAAGATAACTAACACTTTATAGGTACAGGTTGTGATTGCGCGCATATAGCAATCGTTTTTATGGAAGTAAGTGATGTTTGTATAAATAAGGTGTGTATGTTTTATTTGATTATAAATGGAGCAATTCAGTCCGAAAGCTCCATTTAAGGTACAGGCGATTGTTTACTTTATTCTTTTCAATAGTTATTTATCAGTGGTCTCAAGTACTTCATTATTCTCGTTTTGATCTTCATCAGATGAAAGTTCTGAGTTTCCTTCAGGTTCTTCATCGTAGTATTTAACTAAAAAAGGGGTCAGCATGACGGATGATGGTAAGAAGTGCTTCATAAAACCTCCACTATAAGTAATAGAAAGTTGAGTGATAATACTTGTGCTTGTCACTATGGTAGTGTGCTCAAATTAAGAAGGCTTTGCGGCGCATCATAGCTTTCTTGGCTAGCTCAATTATGTTTCATAATTACTAACAAGATCACAGCATCAATGATTAACTTTAACTAAAGGTGGTGCATATCCGATTTAGTTTTACGAATCTTGAAAATGTGTTTAGAGTTGCGCCAAAAAATTAGGAATGATTTATGAAATACGATTGGATTTTCTTTGACGCGGATGAGACCTTGTTTCACTTTGACTCTTTTAGAGGTTTGGCGCTGATGTTTTCACGCTTTGGTATAGAGTTTGGCAAATCAGAGTTTGCTGAATACCAAAAAGTTAATTTGCCTTTGTGGGTTGATTATCAAGACGGTCGTATTACTGCAGAAGAATTGAAGCATACCCGTTTTGTGTCTTGGGCTGAAAAGCTTGAAACCACCACTGCAACACTAAACAGTGCGTTTTTAGAAGCGATGGCGGATATCTGTACATTGTTACCTGGAGCAAAAGAGTTAATGAATGCGCTGCACGGCAAAGTAAACATGGGCATCATAACCAATGGTTTTACAGAGCTTCAGGCAATTCGTTTAGAGCGCACTGGGATGACAGACTACTTTAAGCATGTAGTGATTTCAGAAGAAGTAGGTATTGCTAAGCCTGATTTTGGCATTTTTGACCACACTCATAAGATGATTGGCTCACCAGATAAAGCCAAAATGCTAATGGTTGGAGATAATCCACATTCCGATATTTTAGGCGGTATTGATTTTGGCATTGAAACTTGTTGGCTGAATGTAAACCAAAAAGAAACGCCAGAAGGTGTAACGCCTCACTATCAGGTTTCTTCTTTAAAAGAACTACAACAGTTACTGGTGAAGAGCTGATTAAACTGGCTAAACATTTATGGGTGTGAGGTCGATTAGATAAATTATTGGTTTGAGTGATGAAAGAGGGTGGGTCTTGAACTTGCCCTTTAAATCCCCAAGCCTTTAAATAAAGGGAATGGTAGGTAGCGAAGTCATTTTAGCTGAGTTAGGTGTGATTTTTTTAATAAGAACACCGTTTCTCCCCTTGGCTTTGACGCTATATAGAGCCTCGTCTGCTCGCTGAATTAACTCTGAATCGAGTAGGGTGTTTTTAAAGTCACTTTCAAACCTTGCACCGCCAATTGATAGAGTAATTCGATCACTACATTTTGAAGAATTATGTTCAATGTTGAGGCTGTGCAATTCAGCCTGAAGCTGACTTATTTTCTTTTCTATTTCTTGAAGCTTTAAACACTCCGTAAGAATCAAAAACTCGTCCCCTCCATATCGAAAAACTTTACATGTTTCACTTGAAAACGTAGTGCGTAGCAGGTGAGCTAAAGCCAGCAGTACTTCATCTCCTCGAATATGACCATAACTATCATTAAATTGCTTGTAATAGTCGATATCAATCAGCAGTACAGCAAGCTGGTTCGATGTTCTTGCGCACTCTTGTAAATTCTTGATAGAGGATGCAAGTGAAACACGGTTATATAAACCAGTAAGAGGATCTAAATTGACAAGATTATTGAGTTCTTTTTTCTGTTCTTCTAACTGTTTTTTGTGCTGTTTATTTTGTAAATCAACCGCGATATAAGAGCAAAGGTGCTTAATTAAAGACACATGGTAATCTTGGTAAGCGTGACGAAGATGGCTTTGGATTGTTAATATTCCCAAAATCTTGTCATCTAGAGTGAGTGGGATCATCATTATCGAAGGGTAATCTTCTTCTGTTGTGCCAACAAAAGCGTTAGCAGTGGGTTTTCCACTCAGAAGGTTTTGTAAAATAGCGGGTGAAAAGTGCCCATGAACGAAAGTTGATTTATTCTTAATGCAATAAGTACTTAAGGTTGATTCATCTTCACAATTGATCGAAAAAGGGTCGAGAAGCTGACCTAAATCGATGAATTGGTTGTATTGTATTTGTTTTTTTTCTTCGTTATAAAGCCCAAGAGCTAGGCAGTCCACGCTCATTATCTTACCTAGATCTTTATTTAATCTAAAAGCCATATCTGTCAGGTTGTTATGCGACCCTAAGTATTCACCAAATGATGAAATTAGCTTTAGGTTGTTTGCTAGAGATTGGGCATCTTCCAGCTTTGGTCGTTCTGAATGCAGTTGGTATAATTGAGAAATCGACTCATTAATACTCTCTGTATGTATAACAATTGCTTTAGATTGTAATTCTAGTGCGTGTTCGTATATGTCACAGCGGTGATCTAGGTCTTCAGTTCTACGACCCACAGCTTTTAGTATCTCTGCAAAGTCTCGCATTAAGTTTGCGCTTCCGTACTCATAAGCGAGCGAGATCGCTTTTGATAGATACGAGTGTATGACATCAAAGCGTTGATGCTTAGAAGCACAGCGGCAGTATTCGTGCAGTGAATCTAGCAGGTAAATGTTGTCATTTAACTTTTCAGCACTATCAATTGCCACCTTGAATTGTTCGAGTGATTCATCAATTTCCCCTAAGATCTCAAGATGTGCACCGTAGGCATTACCATAGAAGAAACTGCCAAGTAAATTAGGATTTTGGCTTAAATGCTGACGGTACTGGGCGAATTGCTGCTCTGCTATGTCATATCTACCTAACTTAGTATTGCTGTAAGCTAAATTCGTCAGGATAGGCTTCGTCGCAATATTTTCGTTTTGATCACAAGTTTCCCAAGATAGTTCACAGTAAGAGTGGGCTTTAGAGTAATCATGCGTTTCTAGAAAGATGTAACCAAGATTGCCGTATATACGAGCGGCTAACTTTATGCTGTCAAGGTAGGTGCACTCAGTCGCTTGAGTCAGCGCTACAATAGCTTCTGCGTAATTACCCGCGCGAACCAGAGCAATACCGACACCATAATCAATATAGTATTTGAGCGCGATAGATGGAGATGCGGCAGACTTGTGTTTTGCCTCAGCTAATTGCACAAGTGACTCTTGAAGTCGACCTTGCTTAAGCATCAAGAAGCCATGAATAAAGAATTTAACGGCACTTGGAATGGTTTCGTCTAAACGAATAGCAGCGTCTTCGATCTCTTGCCTAATGATCATAATATCATTTGGGCTAGGAGCTTCGATTACATTAATTAATCGAACATCCAAATAGTGAGTAAAGCTCTTTGCATAATTCATGGAGACAGATACCTAAAGTTAAGTCTTTATATTGTACGAAGTATTGTTAAGTCTTTAAAGTAAAATGTATCAATTTGTAATCAGCTCGGTATCATCATCTGAATTAATAACCTATTGCAGTGGTTTTACTTAGGAAAGGAAGTTTATGTTACATACTCATCGGTATAGCTTATATGGCTGTATAGCAATTTTACTATGGAGTTGCTTAATGGCGCTTTCACGTAGCGTCTCTGAACAGTTAGGTCCCATTGGTGGTGCTGCCTCGCTTTATACTGTGAGTTCAATTCTGCTCGTACTTATTATGGGTATTCCTAAACTGTCGAAGTTTTCAAAGTCATACCTATTGATTGGTGGTGCACTATTCGTTTGTTACGAAATCTTCTTATCACTGGCATTAGGCATGGCAAATAGCCGTCACCAGGCTATTGAAATGGCGGTTATTAATTACTTATGGCCAGCGATGACCGTATTAGTCGCTGTTATTCTGAGTAAGAAGAAAACCAACCTTTTAGTCTATCCTAGTATCGTGCTTGCCTTTTTCGGTGTGGCATGGAGCATTAGTGGCGATCAAGGTTTATCGGTCAGTCAGATTAGCGCGAATATTGCGACAAACCCTGTGACTTATTCCATGGCGTTTTTCGGTGCGATAATTTGGGCAATTTACTGCAACTACACACAAAAAGTAGCCAATGGTGAAAATGCGATCACTTTATTCTTTATTGCCACGGCTGTGACTTTATGGATTCAATACGCATTAAGTAATGAAACTGGCATGACATACACTCTAGGGGCAAGTCTTGATTTGTTCTTAGCGGGCGTTGTGATGGGAGCGGGATACGCTCTTTGGAATATGGCGATTCTAGGTGGGAACATGGTGCTATTGGCAACGATGTCTTATTTCACTCCAATTTTTTCGACCCTGTTTTCGTCTCTGATTTTGGGACTAACGTTGAGTACCACTTTTTGGCAGGGTGTGGTGATGGTGACAATCGGTTCGATAGCCTGCTGGTGGGTAACGAGAGAGAAAGCGGGATCCAGCGAAGCTGTTGGTCAAATTGAAAAAGTAGAAGGTTAGCTATCGAATGACCTTCTACTATGTTGATACCGATTCAATGGTGATTACATAGCAGAAGGCATCTATAAAGGTGTATTAGCTTGCGATGCTGATTATCTCGCAATAAAGATTATATTAACTCGCGATGTTCAAGTTTAATTGCAGCTCATACGGGAGTTTAGATAATCTGCGCTTTAATTTGCGTCGAGTGCGTTCTAAATCATCGACTGCAATGGTATGGGAGTTATCAGAGTGAACATCCACATTGATACGAAGCTCTTGCCCGACTTTTGTAACGCCAGTGAGTTCTAAACCTTGGTCCGCTTCTTTATCTACTGCATTCACGTTTTGGTCTACTTTGTCACAAATCTCTTGTGTCGCAGACATCATTAACAATTCACGCATGGCTTCTTTCAGCATGTTGAATGGAACTTTGATGAAGTAAAAAGACATCAACAACATCATCATTGGGTCAGCATAAACTGCATACCCAGCAAGTGGTGACCATGTCATCCCCCAAGCCATTACAAAACCAGCCGTTACTGCAACGCTTAATAGTGTATCCATCTGCCATTGTTTAGATTCAGCTTCAATGAGGCCTGAAGAAAAGTGGCGACTCTTACGTGCGATATACCACCATGCATAGCTGCAGCCAATAACGTTTACTACTCCGAACAAGGTTGCGATTGAAGCGTCCACTTCACGGCCACCTGTAAATAATGCTTCTATTGCCGAGTAGAGCGAATAGCCGACAACCAGTAAAATCACAATGGCTTTAATCGCGATGACTATAGGTTCAATAATTGCTTTACCGAAAGGGAATTCAGATTGTGAAGGGCGATTAATATAGCGAGAAGCAGCTAGTGACAATAAAGTTAACAGTAAACTGATTAATGAATAGACACCATCAAATACTATGACCAGAGAGCCAACCATTAACCCTAATATCAACCCACCGCCAGCAAAGCCAGAAGCTAAAAGGGCTGAGAAGATTAAGACACGGTTTTCGTTTTGGCTTTTCCTGTCACACATGATGTTTTCCTGATGCTCTTGATAACTTCATTGTTCTCAGAACAGCGTGGTTTTACAAACTTTATCTGTGTGTTAGATAGGTTAAAGAATTGATATTTATTCTTATTTTAATAATTTCAATGTGTTAGTGATTATTTTACCTGTCAATATATTTGACTGTGACTGATTTATGTCCAATCTAGAAGTCAAATAAGTAATCGCTGAGTTTATCTGCAAGCCAACTCATCCCCGGGTGTTCTGTCATACCTGCTGCAATAAACATGCAGTAATCTTCTTGATCAAGACCGTAGGTATGTTTGATCACCGCCAGTTTTTGTTGGCGAAGAAGGTGGCGAATTAAAGGTTCAGGTAATACGCCCCATGCATCATCACGAAGAATGGTATCTAGCATGTAATCAAAGCTAGAAAAGCCGATGTAGCGACGTGAAAACGGTTCCAACTCTGGGTTATCTTTCTCGTTCAAATACACCATAGTGGCTTGCATAGCATTTCGCAGATCTTCGTCCGAAACTCGGCGCATAGCACTGAGAGGGTGTTCTTTATTGCACACCGACATCATGCGAATCTTACCTAGTGGGTTATAGATCATTTTTGGGTCATCAACTCGTTCGTAGTCGACTCCGAAAGCGAAATCGACTTGTTGAGTTTCAACGAGGTTGGCGAGATCACCGCTAGAAGCCAGTACAAAGTTAAATGAAGTTGAAGGGTAACGGCTGTTTAGTGTGTGAGACAAATCTTGCCACATTTCATCAGGGAGGGAGTCATCTCTGGCTATCCAAATCTCCGCATTAAATTCGGCAGAAGCTTGTGAACATGTTTGCTTGATTCGAGCTGCAATAGCAAGCATGCCCTCACAATCTTTATAGATGGCTTTACCCGCCTCGGATAATTCTACGTGGTTACCACTTCGAATAAACAACTCAACGTCTAAGTCTTTTTCAAGTGCTTTGATCGACATGCTTAACTTGGTTCGGTTACATTCTAGCTGGCGAGCAGCTTCTGAAACTGAGCCTAAATCGGCTATTGAACAGAATGCTTGAATTTGAGAGAGGTTCATTTCACTTCCGAGTGGGATTGAGTTCGTGAGACATAATACGAATATTGTGCTGACTATCTTAGAATTAGTCCATCATTGAGTGATAAGTCTATGACGAATTGATGGATTTAGTTTACTCTGATGAAGTTCCGAATCTACAAGAAGTAACGATGGAGGCCATGATGGCGAATGAATGGGACGAATACGCACCTAATTGGGAAAAAGACCAAACAACAGGCGTGTTCGCACAATCAGTTTTTGAACAGCTCACGCAGTTGGTTGATCTAGAGGGAACTCGTGTTCTTGATTTTGGTTGTGGTACTGGGTTACTCAGCCAAAAAGTATCCCCTTTAGCAAAAGAGATCATCGCGATGGATATCTCTGAAGCAATGATTGAAGAACTGGATAAAAAAGAGCTAGAGAATGTTGAGCCTGTCGTGGATTATCTTTCTCGAGGTTTAGCCGCTCAGCACCCTGCATTTAGACATCAATTCGATGTAGTTGTCGCTTCTTCAGTGTGTGGCTTTGTTCCGAACTTGCAAGATACCGTAAGTTTAATTTACACATTACTTGAAGAAGACGGTTCATTTATCCACTGGGATTGGTGTGTTGAAAGTGATGATGAAGAGTTTGGTTTGACGATAGAGCGCTCTGAAAGCGTATTATTAGCGGCTGGCTTTTCTTCTGTTGTAGTGTCTACACCATTTTCAATTGATACACCTAAAGGTACTTTCTCGGTATTAATGGGTGTCGGTAAAAAGTCTTCATTACCCAATTTATGACAATATGATGAGTGCGTGATAGTAGGCTCTGAAAGTTCTCAACATACGCTCACCTGATAGATATTGATAAATATATTACCACAAAGGGTATGTTTCCATTATGGAAATGTACCCTTTGTTTTATTTCATTAGTGGAAAGGCATTTCACCACCTAAAATAAGCCCATAACGTATCTCTTTCTAGGTAAAAGGGTTTATTCATGAGTCAACAATCTTCTGCTGCACCGCTTTCTACTCTTACTAAACAGCAACAACGATTCAGCGATATTATTTCTGATATGAGTTTGTCTCCAAAACAGAAATCGAGCTATCTAGCGTTGGAAGCTGAAGCAAGCTTACCCTATGTTGAGGTGAGTGATGAGGTGAAATCAGCTTTAGATGAAGGTGTGTTGTGCGACATGTTTGAAGGCCATGCCCCATTTAAGCCGCGCTATGTCTTACCGGATTATTCCAAATACTTGTATCAAGGCTCAGAGTATTTAGAACTTAGTGCGGCGACCAATTTTGATGAAGCATTGAACATGCTGACCATCATTTATCACCATGTGCCATCGGTAACGTCTATTCCAGTTTATTTAGGTCAACTCGATGACGTTTTGATGCCATTTGTCGGTGATTTAACCGATGAACAAATTTATCAAAAATTGAAGCTGTTTTGGATAATGCTGGATAGAACGCTGCCAGATGCATTTATGCATGTGAATATTGGCCCAGCCGACAATATTGTTTGTCGAACTATCCTACGTGTCGATGCTGAGCTGAAGAAAATTGCTCCTAATTTAACTTTCATGTATGACCCAGCAATTACACCTGATGATTTGCTGCGCCAAGCGACTTCAAACATTTGTGAATGCAGTAAGCCTCACATTGCCAATTATCCGCTTCATGCTAAAGCGTACGGTGATAAGAAATTTGGCATTGTAAGTTGCTACAATTCTCTGCCTCTTGCCGGGGGTTCTAACACTTTAGTTCGTATGAACTTGAAAGAAGTTGCTCTCAAATCAGCCGATAGAGTTGATTTTCTTAATCAGGTTTTACCTGCATATAGCCGTATCATGGTTGAACTCATGGATGCGCGATGTACTTTCTTACATGAAGACTCTCATTTCTTCGAAGGCTTTTTAGCTAAAGAAGGGCTTATTGAAGAAAGCCGTTTTGCGCCTATGTTTGGTATATATGGCATGGCAGAAGCGGTGAATATTTTGCTAGACAAAGAAGCCAAGCAGGGCGCTTATGGCTTGGATGATGAATCGAATCAGTTAGGTCATCGCATTTCAGAAAAGCTTGCTGAGATTGTTGAAATGTCAGATGTGAAGTATGGCTTAGCTGGAAAGGCTTTACTGCATGCTCAAGGCGGTATCAGTTTAGATAAAGAAGTGACACCGGGCGTGAGAATCCCTTATGGGACAGAACCTGATCCCGTCTCTTATGTTCGTGCAACTGCTGGGCATCATAAATTTTATACTTCAGGCATCAGTGACATCTTAACTATTGATGAAACCGTTAAATCAAACCCCGAAGCGATGTTTAACTTGTGTAAAGGTGCGATTCAAGCTGGTTACCGTGAATTTACCGCGAATGTTGCATCTAATGATTTAGTCCGTGTGACGGGCTATATGGTCAAGCTGTCTGACATTGCAAAATTTGATGATGAAGGTTCTCGAACAAATACGACTTTCTTGGGAGCAGAAGCCGCTAAAAATACCGGTATCCTAGAAAGAAAACCTCGTGTCGCCAGTTTAGAAGTGTCACCCGTTTACGAATAAATAAAAGGTATTTCCAGTGAATACGTTTAACCAATTTCTGATCTAACAACTCATGGCTAGGGTTTATAATAATAAGACAGAAAAACAAGCGAAGGTCAGCCGTGTGCTGACCTTTTCTTGTGTTGACGGGCCTGGCAACAGGCTGGTCCTTTTCCTTCAAGGATGTAACTTTGATTGCATCACATGCCACAATCCCCACACTATTAATCACTGTAACCACTGCGGTGATTGCGTATCAGCATGCCCAAGTAATGCGTTGCAAAAAGACGCCTCAGGTAAAGTCATTTGGAACGTGGCAGCATGCACTCATTGCGATCAATGTATTGATATTTGCAGCCATAAATCCAGCCCGAAGATTACAACAATGACAGTGTCTGATGTGATGGCTGAAATACAAAAAAATCAGTTCTTTTTAAGTGGCATTACTATCTCGGGTGGGGAAGCTACTCTACAGTTGCCCTTTATTATCGAGCTGTTTAGAGAGATCAAAGAAGACCCGCAGCTCGCTCATTTGACTTGCTTTATTGATAGTAATGGCTCATTGCCTATTTCGGGGTGGGAAAGAGTCTTGCCTTACCTAGATGGGGCGATGATTGACCTAAAATCCTGGCAAGAAGAGACCCATCAATGGCTTGTTGGACGAGGGAATCACCGGGTCTTTGAAACAATTCGTTTTTTGAACGAGACAAACAAATTACACGAAGTGCGGTTACTACATATTCCAAACAAGAGCGATTTAGACTCAGAAGTGGAACAAGTCGGGCAATATCTAAAAGCTCTGTCTAGCTCGGTTCAAATTCGTTTAAATGCATTTCAGCACCACGGTGTAGTAGGGCAAGCTTTGCAGTGGTCAAAATGCAGCCGAGAACAAATGGAAACTTTCCACGATAAGCTGCATCTTATTGTTCAGCGACCTATGCTCACTCCTGATGTGTATACGTAATTGTTGTTTTTCGATCTAAGCATGCTTAAATCATGAACTAGCCTTATTACACGACACTAAAAATTGCTCACATAGCCACTTAATTGCAGGGTCGTTCATATTAGGTTTGTTCCATACAAGGCTGTACGCAACTTTCCCGTAATCGAACGGCAAAGGCTTACTGATCAGCCCTTTGGCTTGCAGGGCGCTGTTTGACCAAGCTTTTGAGCAGGTAAACAAGAATGGGGTGTGGTGGCAAAGCACCGCAGCTGCTCCAAAATCCGCTACATTAATCGCAATATCTCGTGGCTTGTACTGCTGCACTAAATTTTGCTCAAAGTATGGCTGTGTCAGCTCGTTTTCTAAGATCCCAATATGCTTATGGTTCAGGTATCCATCTATGGTCAAAGGTTTATCTGCGAGTGGATGGGTAGCGTTCATCAAACAAATCATTTCATCTTCACAAATTGTCTTCCAGATAAGATCTTTGTTTTCGGTTGGGGGTTGTGAAATATCGTGAGGCAAAAGAATACAATTCACTTTCCCGCTTAATAGAGCATCAAACCCCAGTTGCTGTTTTGAATAAATGTTAAGCGTGGCGCTGGGCGCTAGCTCGGTTGTGATATGACTAATCGTTGAAGCAAACACTTCAAAAGTACTTTCACGCATGGAAAGTGAAAAACTGCCTTTGTATTCAGAGGGGCAAAAATTCTGCTGGTGTAAAAGCCCATTCATACTAGAAAGAATAGCATGGATAGTCGGGGCTATTTTGATGGCGAAGGGCGTTGGAATGAGCTTGGTGCCATCTCGGTAAAATAAGTCGTCACTCAAGATTTCACGAAGTTGAGAAAGCGTTTTACTCACACTTGATGGACTAACACAAAGCTGTTCTGCAGTTTGAGTGACGCTATGAGTATTAAGCATTATATGCAAAGCAGTGAGGTGCTTTAAACTGATACGAGAAAGGTGTAGGTAATCCATTGAAGGCTCAAAGGTGATTATTTTTGTAGTGGGTGCATTATACGTGTGCCCAAATTAAATTGGGCACATAAATTATAAAATAGCTGTTTATATTTCAGCAAAACGGCTTTGACTACTTTTCTTGAATAGCAGTTAATAAGGCTTAAAGGTACCAAGCAATAAAGTCTATAGCTTTACTCTTGTTCTTCCTTGCTTGATGACATGTCTTGTCTTGCCTTGTTAAGTCAGAGATACCGTTTGTTCAAAGACTCGCTGCACTTCATCTAGGGCGGTTGGGTTAGCAATTGCCCCTATGTTTTTGACCGTCTGACCATGAATGATCTGTTTTACGGCTAGTTCGACAAGTTTGCCCGATTTAGTTTTCGGTATATCAGACAGCGGGAGAACAAGCCTTGGTACATGCCTTGGTGAACAGCGCTTTCGAAGCAGGGTTTTGATAGTGTTGACAAGTTCGTCGGTGAGTTTTTGTTTTCCAGTGGTTTGGACAAATAGTACGATCACTTCATCTGTGTCTTGCTGTAATCCTACCGCGATTGAATCGACGATTTCGTCCATCGCATTAACTTGCTGATAAATTTCTCCAGTGCCAATCCTTACTCCGCCTGGGTTTAAAGTGGTGTCGCTGCGACCAAAAAAGATCATGCCTTGATTTTTAGTTGGTAAAACATCATCTCCATGGTGCCAAATTCCTTCAAACTTATCCCAATAGCTAGCATGATATTTTTCGCCATTATCTCCCCAAAATCCGATGGGCTGATTTGGAAAACTGTTTAAGCATGCTAGTTCACCTCTCTGATTACTAAGTGGGCTGCCTTGTTCATCAATTGCCTGAATATCTAAGCCTAGAGCACTGCTTTGGCACTCTCCTCTGAAAACTGGGCTGATGGGGTTTCCTAAGACAAAACAGCCACAGATATCTGTCCCTCCTGAAATCGAAGCCAAATGCAGATCACGTTTGATGTTTTGATAAACAAAATCAAACTGCTCTGGGTACAGAACAGAACCGGTGGAACAAAGGGTTTTTAGATGATGTAGGTTATGAGCTGAAGTGGGAATGTAATGCGCTTTTTGTAGTGCTTCTAAGTATTTCGCGGATGTGCCGAATAGCGTTACTTGCTGCTGTTCGGCTAACTCCCATAAAACACTGGGTGATGGGTACATTGGGCTGCCATCATAAATGACAAGGGTGGCACCGCTTGCTAAAGCTGAAACGTGCCAGTTCCACATCATCCAACCACAGGTTGTGTAATAAAACACGCGATCTTGAGGCTTGATATCACTATGAAGTTGATGTTCTTTTAGGTGATTAAGTGTGGTACCACCAACAGAGTGGACAATGCACTTTGGTTTTCCTGTGGTGCCTGACGAGTAAAGAACGAATAACGGTTCATTAAAACCAATACGCTTAAATTCTATGTTAGTGGGCTCAAAAGACCTGACCATCTTTTTCCATAAAAGAGGCGTTATATCAGAAGTGACTTTTTTATCTGGTTGTTGTGCCGGTAGGCTACCTGAACCTGAACCTGAACCTGAACCTGAACCTGAACCTGAACCTGAACCTGAAAGCGACTCGGTATTTGGGCTTGCTTGATATTGAACTTCTACGCATCGAATTAAACTGGGTAAGCGATTGGATATTTGATGATTTTTACTCGCCATAGAATGATGCTTACCGTTGAATGAATAGCCATCACAATAGAATAGAACTTTAGGTTTAACTTGGCTAAAGCGCTCTACAACACTTTCAACTCCGAAATCTGGCGATGTTGAGGTCCATACCGCACCAAGACTTGTTGTTGCCAACATAGCAATTAACGTTTCCGTTAAGTACGGTAAATAGCCAGCAACAGTGTCACCTTTTTTAACACCTTGAGTGCGTAACCATTGCTGTACAGAAGAGACTTGTTCGTAAAGCTGTTGCCAGGTGATTGAGCTGTTTTCGCCCCTTTCATTCGAGAAAATGACGGCTAATTCGTTTGGGTATTGAGTTGTGGATTCGAGCAGGTTTTCTGCGTAGTTGAGTTTTGCCTGTGGAAACCATTGAGTGTCTCTAGCGCCGACAAACTCCTGCCATTTAGCTTTACCCGCGGCTTTGATAGCATGCCCTTGAGCACCCTTTATATTGCAAAAATTCCAGATTTCTTCCCAAAAGACAGCGTCGTTTTTTATTGACCAATCATGAAGTTGCGTGAAATTAGTGATGTCTGCATGGTGATGACAGATTCGCTCAATAAAACGCTGGATGTTCGAGCTTTTAATGCGCTCTGTTGTTGGTGTCCAGATCGGTTGTTGGATCGACATAGTTCCCTCATTTTTTACGAATTCCATTGAGTTATTTTTGTGGCACACGAGCCACTTGTCAAAAAATAGGCGATAAAACATTCAGTTGATTAATAAGGTAAAAAAGTGAAAATGTAAATTATTTGTTACATAAGGTGGCGTGCTGATTTTACTCGTATTATTGGCAGTGAAGCATCAAGTGGGTAGGCTTAATGTAAATAGGTTGTTAACTGAATGGCAATTTTTACAAAGGAGAAGGGGTGATGACTCAATATCATTCCAAGCCTGTTGATGAAGCTGGAATCGTCGATTGGAGCAAGGAAGAAGATCGAATTTGGCATGATTTAGTTGTTCGCCAATTAGACAAGGTTAATGATAAAGCCTGCCAAGCCTATTTGGATGGTTTAGACACGCTAAATCTTTCAATAGATAGGGTACCGCAGTTACCTGAAATTAATGCAGTATTACAAAGAGAAACGGGTTGGAGTGTTGAACCTGTACCTGCTTTGATTAATTTCGACCGATTTTTTGATTTATTGGCGAATAAAAAATTCCCTGTAGCGACTTTTTTACGAAGTAGGGAAGAGTTTGATTATCTACAAGAACCTGATTTTTTCCATGAGGTTTTCGGGCATTGCGCAATGCTGACTCACCCTGATTTTGCATCATTTACTCACAAATACGGGCAACTCGGGCAGAAAGCAAGTAGCAAGGAAAGGGCTTATTTAGCAAGGTTATATTGGTTTACGGTTGAATTTGGTTTAGTAAAAGAAAAAGGACAAACCAAGATTTACGGCGGTGGAATACTCTCTTCACCTGGGGAAACCATTTATGCTTTAGGTAACCCTGAACAACTGCATCAACCATTTAATGTAGAGAACGTATTAAGAACACCTTACCGAATCGATATTATGCAACCCACCTATTTCGAGTTAGGTGATATTAAAGAGCTCTATCAATTGAGCCAAATGGATTTAATGGCGCAAGTTCATAATGCTATGGAATTGGGCTTATTCACACCACTTTTTGAACGAAAGGAAGTTACACATGCTGGATGAATTACGTTGCGAAGCCTGCAGTACAGACGCTCAAGCTTTATCTGCTGAAGATCGCAGGTTGTTGTTCACAGAATTGACTGGATGGGAAATGCTAGAAAGAGAAGGCATTCCGCAGTTAGAAAAAGTATATAAGTTTAAAAACTTCAAGCTAGCATGGGCATTTTCAAATAAAGTCGCAGAACTTGCTGAAGACGAATTCCATCACCCATCAATATTGTTGGAGTGGGGGCAAGTCACTGTTATATGGTGGAGCCATTCGATTAAAGGTTTGCATCGTAATGATTTTATTTGCGCCTCAAAGTGTGATTCGTTGGCTTAGAACTGTTTAGTTCACGACTTTAATTGTAAATAACACTTAGCCTAAAGGTGTTCCTTTTAGGCTATTTTTTTAGCTTTATTATCCTCAACCTCAAGGCTATTGGCTTTGAACGTATCAGATTCCATACTTTTGTTCGACTCTAACGTATTATTCGGTTCGACAGGTTCTGCTGGTTTGATAACTTTATGAGTTTCAATGCTCTGCTTGAAGTTGTGAGTTTCAAGCAAATCCGTGAGGACACAAACGCTCACGGGTTTAGACTTTAAGTAACCTTGAATATAGTCACATTGATAGTCAGCGAGAGTCGCTAATTGAGACTTTGTTTCTACGCCTTCAGCAACCACTGGTAAGGAAATCGTATGAGCCATGTTTATGATCGCTTTACATAGCTTGGCTGACTTACAATCAGGGCTGTCGATATTATCGATGAAACTTTTATCCATTTTGAGTATATCAATGGGGTAATCACATAGCACTGCAAGCGAGGAGTAGCCGGATCCAAAATCATCAAGGTAAATCGAAATACCCAGTTCTTTGATTTGTTTCAGTGCTCTTACTGTGCATTCAGAATTGCTCAGCAGCAGTGATTCGGTTATCTCGACTCCCAGTAGTTGAGGGGGAAAACTGGCATGTTCCAGAACAGCTTGTAGCGTATGCAGTATATGGTTGGATTCGAACTGTTTTGCCGAGACATTGATATTAATCCGAGGAACATGTTTAACCAAAGGGTTCAGCCATAACTGTTCGAGTGTTCGGCAGGCTCTTTTTACCACCCAATCTCCAATTTTTATAATCAGCCCAGTTTCCTCGGCAATTGGAATAAAATCTGCAGGTGAAATGGGTCCATAGTCTTTATGGGTCCAGCGCAGTAAAGCTTCAACACCAGTAATGGCGTGTGTTTTTTGGCAGTAGATGGGTTGATACGCGAGGAACAGTTGTTGTAACGCCACTGCTTGTGTCAATTCTTGCTCTAAGGTGAATCTTTGCTTGGCTTGAATAAACATCGTATCGTCGAAAAAAACAATTCGGTCATTAGCTGAACGCTTAGCTTTATACATGGCGGTATCGGCTTCACGTAAAATTTGCGCGACAGAATGACAAGGTTCATTGACCATAGAGATACCAATACTTGCACCCACATGGCAAGTACGCCCTTGGATATTGTAGGGCTGAGCAAGTAATTCATTATAGCGTTTTGCAATCATTCCAAGAGATTCAGGGTCAACATTGTTGTACAGACAAACAACAAATTCATCTCCTCCAAATCGATAACACTTATCGCCGAGCCGTGTACTTTCCGTTAGCCTCAAAGCAACTTGTTGTAAGACGTTGTCACCCACCAAATGTCCCATAGAGTCATTAATGACTTTAAAACGGTCTAAGTCGATGAATAACACCGCGAACCCATTTTCAGGGTGCGTTTTTAAACTGGCGACTTTATGAGTTAGGTGTAAATTTAGTGCTTGTCGGTTATATAGATTAGTGAGGTCATCACGAATGGCTTGCTGCTCAATAGAACGAGTTTTGTCCTCTACAAGCTTATTTGAAATGGCTAAACGATTTGAATAAAAGCGAGCTCCCCAAGCTACGGAATAAGTCAGTAAAGCGATGAGAAAAACGCAAAATCCACCATAAAGAAATGTGCTATGGCTATTGTCTAGTTGTGAGACTTGTATCTTCCAAGTGGTATCTAAGGCTGAAATATATAACTCTTTGGAACGTGATACCTCTTGCTCAAGGCCTGTAACTTTTTTAAATCGGCTATTTATGTGGGATTCAAAAATAGGAACGGAAGAAGAATCATCCGCTTGGAAAACATTAATGTTGAATGATTGAGCGTTAACTTCGTCTTTCCATGCTTTTCCTAAAAATTCATAGAAAAAGATATGCGAAACCACAAAACCTGCCAGCTCCTGTGATTCTAAAATAACGGGAAGAAATAAGCGGCTTCCGATGAAACCATCTTGTATGAAAGGAGCGGCAACAATTTGATTGTTTTTAGCGGCACGATGCATGGCTTGGAGTTGTTCACAATTTCCCGCAACTGGGCTACCTAAGTAATCACTACCTTCAAATTTAGGGGAAACATAAAGTGCAGGAAAAAACGTGTTATCAGTGTTTTCTACACAATCAATAAATGCAGGGTCATTAGCTTCACGAGTTAAAACAGCATATCCGAGTAAGCCTTGTTGGGCTGCTTCTTGCTCTAGGGATTCAATATTTTGAGATGTGACGCTTGGAGCCCAAATTACGGATTGAATTGCTGAGTCGATACCCGTTTTTTGATCAAGAAAATATTGAAATTGTTCCTGGCTGGGGTTGTTGGCATGGAGGAGAAATGCACGCGTGGAGTACATTAATTCGGAGAGATCTTCGAAAGATGCATTTAATGCTTTAATCTTATTGTTGAACTGTCTATCGAGTTGGTCGTGTAACCGTCGAGATTCATAAAACCCAATGGTAAGAAAGCTCGCGATAGCGGTAAGAATACCAATAGACCAAATTATACGGTTCATCTTTTGATTAATGAAACGAAGCACATCCATAACTCCACTTTATAGAACTGAAATTATAATAGTGATAAGAAAGTTAATTGCAAATGATAATTGTTACTAAAGATGGTCGTTGTATGATTTATGCTCAGAATAAAGTGCTTATCCTTTAAAGTGCTTATTTTTCGGGGTTTACCTGCCTTACTTACTATCTGTCTTGGATGGTGCACCACGAAGAAGCCATGAGCTAGTGATAGCCGATTTATGAATGTTGGAGATTGTGGGTGAGCGGAAATGTAAATGACTAATAATGAAAGATAGATAGAAAGATAGAAAGATAGAAAGATAGAAAGATAGAAAGATAGAAATATAAAGATAGATAGAGCTTATGAAGTACAGCTATCAAGCCTATCCTTATAGCTGGATAGGCATGTTAACCACTGTACTCTTATCGTGCTAATTTATGATGAGCTCTTGAAAAGTGTCCCGCACAGAAGGCTCCGACAATGGAAAGCTCCCCAGCTAAACACAATGCAGCGCAAACTTCAGCTAAGGCTTGTGATTTACCGTTACCATGTAACTCCATTAAGTCTAAGCAGGCTTTTTGACTAGGCAGAGAAGTACCGCCACCCACTGTCCCTAGCATTAAGTTAGGTAAAGTCACACTCGCGTATAAACCACCTTCATTGTTCAACTCCATGCGAGTCATTCCAATGGCTGATTCGGCAACACAAGCGGCATCTTGACCACAAGCTATATAAAGAGCAGCTAAGGCATTTGCATAGTGTGCATTAATACCAATTGTGCCACTTAATGCTCCGCCTACTGTGGTCATTTGACCGAATTGAACCATCTTTTTAGGTGTCGTATGCAAATACTTTTGAACTAGTTCGGCTGGAATATTCACTTCAGCGGTGACTTTCTTGCCACGGACACTGCGTAAAGTTTGCGTATTCGCTTTTTTATCTCCAGATAGATTACCGTCTAAGAAAGCATGATCTGGAGTTACTGGAGTATTTTCTATAATGAATTCAAACACGGCATTAGTGGCAATAGTCACCATGTTTTGACCAGATGCATCTCCCGTTAAAAACTCAAAAACTAAGTAAACGTGGTTACCTTCAATATTAATATTGATGTCTGTAAGCTTGCCATGGGAGGTGGTTGACTCTGCAATATCTTTAAATATTTGATATTGAGTTACTGCCCAAGCAACGAATTGACCTGCTTCTACCAACCCTTTAAATGCAAAACCTGGTGTTCGTGTCACCCCTTCATTAAGCAGCATTGCGCTTGCTCCACCACATGCGGTTAAAAGCTTTGAACCACGATTGTACGAAGCAACCAAGGCTGCTTCAGTGGTTGCTAGTGGCACAAGGTAATCTCCTTCAGCAAATAAGCCATTTACTCTTAGTGGACCAGCAATACCAACAGGAACTTTGACGGTACCAATAAAATGCTCAATGTTTTTCTCATAAACCTGAAATTGGTTTTGAGTATGGCTATCGAGAAGCTCGGCTTGTGCTTGGGTGTTACTGAGTTTATCCCAGCGACGTTCAAGGTTTTTTTCTGTTAGGTATGGGCTTGGTGTCAGTTTGTTTGTTGGTTTTTCAAAATGAGGTTCAAGCTTTTTTGCTAAGTCTTCTGCTGAAATATCGCCCCCTAAGATAGAGACATAGTCACGGCGATGCAGATTGAGTTTTGGCATAGTGGTACAAGGTCAATAATTTTCGATGATTTTACCGAGTAAAATCTCAGAAACAAGAGTTGGATATAATGAGTTACAGTTTGTTGAACTTAATCTGTTCTTTGAGCTTTTTATCGCCGAACTTGAGAGCGATTATTTATAAAACTAATCGGTTTAAAGGGGAGTATTTGATGGTTTAGGTCGCTAAATGGGTAGGGTAAATGAATGAATAAGGAACAGGGATTTTAAATATGAATGTCGAGTAAGCTACCGATCATTTCATTGTTGCGCTCAACGACACTCGCCCCAATTCTGTTGTAGTTAGAGCTCTGGGTTAGTTTCATCATCGCATCTGCGTGGGAAGGAATAGGCTCTGATGGTTTAGCTTCGGTTACTTGGTTTGGTTGCGGTGCTTCAACTTGGTTAAAAGCTAAGTCATTTTGTTGTGGATTATTGAGCTGGGCTTCACGTTGAGATGCTTGGTTTATTTCAACCGCTGCTTCTTCAGCCATCTGCGAAGATTGCTGAATCATTTGGTAGCCAGATTGAATACCTGAAATCGACATATATACCCTAGAAAATAAATGTACTTAGTAATTTTAGTTTGGTGAATAAATGTACGCAAGCTAGATCGTATATCTAGTGCTTAAATTTGTTGGTGAGAACTAAATTTTTATGTTTATGCCCATGTTTTTCATGAGATAGCTTGGGTAAAAAAGGCTTTCTGGAGGGAGAGCCACTGCTATGGCTTCATTGTGTATCGTATTTTTATAGTTTTGTTTAGTGCTTAGTCTTGTTGAAATTGGAGTTCTAGGTTAGTTAAACAAGGTTGCGATGACATTGCGTTCTTCATCTGTGAGTAAGTCTTTTTTAGGCTCTTCAATCGAACCGTGAATTTCACCTTGTAGCATTCTAAGCTGTTGTGGTGTGAGCTGTTGTATCTGTCGTTTAAAGTTTTCAAATTGTTGTGTATTCATCATAAGCCTTACGTTTTAATTCTTGTGGGATGTAACAAGTTGAGTCTGCAAAAAATTGCGGAACAGACTTTTTGTTTTGCTTTTATACAACTATAAATTTAGGTGGTTGTTTTTTGTCCGAGAATTGTCAGGCTAGGTTAAGAGTAGGTCAATCTGAATGGGCAGTTGTTAGCGGTATTGTTAAATACAAAAAGAGTTGCAGCTTCACTTAGTTACATCGGAAATAGAACATAAGTGAAGCTGATGTAAATTGCGAAGCTATTTTACTCGAACGGCAAATTTGGTCGCAAGAGAATGTAACTCGGGCAGCATTCGATAAATGAGGTACAGCTGTTGAAGCACCATACGAACGTCACTTTCATCATCTTCTCGCCACTCATTGAGCCGTTTCTCTAACTCTGGGTCAAAAAAGCTGCTGACCTCGCATTCCTCTCGGTGTGCGTGAAGTTGCTTATGTAGCGCGTCTAAATGAAGGTGAATAACGCGGTGAGCATCAAGCACCAGTTTATGAGTCGATTCATCATCAATGCGAGTTCTATGCGCACCAAGTGCAGAAATATAACTGAGTAGGGCATGATTTAGGGTTAGAAAACGGAAGCTTTCATCTGCAGCCATTCGGTATTTCCCGGGTTCGACTAACATACTACTGATAGCGGATGTTAAATTAGCATCGCAGTTATGGGCACCCCGACGAGCAATTCTATAATTCAGGTTATCTTTTTTACCCACTCGGTACTGACCAATGATTTGCCCGAGATAAACTTTATTAGAATCCAATGCGTCAGCCATTACTTTGTGCAAGCGTTTTGATTGCCAGTCAGGTAATACAAACATTACAGCTAAAACTGCAAGCGCACAGCCAATCAAGGTATCAGCTAGCCTTGGCAGTACCACCGCATAGCCTTCCCCTAGTTGATTGAAACAGAATAAAACTAATAAGGTGATGAACCCCGTTGCAAACCCGTAGTTATTGATGCGGAAAGCAAAGAACATCACACCACTTACGACAATGAAAACAAGCTGACTTTCTTGTGAAGGGAAGAAAGTTAGCAGTGGCACTCCAATAAGTAACCCTGCTAAGGTTCCAATCACTCGAGCAGTAAGCTTTTGCCGTGTAGCACTATAGTTTGGTTGGCAAACAAATAGTGTGGTTAAGAGAATCCAATAGCCACGTTCAATCTCAAAGCTTTGAATGATTCCGTAGCCTAAAGTCAGCGCTAATGACATTCTGATGGCATGCCTAAAGAGTATGGAGTCTTTATTCAAGTTTGCTTTTATTTTATGCCACATCGCTTTAAGCGTGTGAGGATTTGTATCGTCTAGAGTACCTTCTTCTAACTTCTCTGCGTCAGGGTTGCTGATGTTCGATAGCTGCTTTTCTACGGTCGCTAAATTATTAAACAAATAGCCCAGTTGACTGAGTAGTATTTTCCATTCAGGTTTATTTTTTTCTTTAAGGTGAGCTAATGAAAATTGCAGCTCATCTAATGCTAGGGTGGATTTATCACCATGTTGGTATTCGTTACCCACTTTTAAAGATGCGGCAACTTCTCGACATGCTCGAGCTTGTGTCTCTAGGAGATATTTGAAGCGAAATAGAACATCCGAACGTTCAAAATGCTTAGCGAGATCTTGATATAAGTAATGGCTTGAACTGACTCTTTCATGGATGTCTTGCGCAATAAAGTAGGTATTAAGAAAGCGGTCACTGGGACCGTCTACATGACCTCGTTTAGATCGGTTGAGCAGTGTAGCTTTGCAAGTATTAAGAGCATTGACCGTACTGGCGTTGTGTTTAGCTTCTATGATGCGATGAGGTTGAGGCGTTAAATTGGCGACAGGATAAAACAGTTCTGCCTTGGATTGCATGTAGGTGCCAATTTGGTCAAAGACTGTGGCTAAGTTTTGCTGTACAGGTTGCATTGGCCAGATGATTTGCCACACCATCGACATGAAATAGTACCAAGCTGCACCGGAAAGAAGCAGCAAAGGTTGGAACCATATATTGGTGCTCTCATGTGCGCCTAACATTGCGTAAATAGCCACGAGTAGAGATCCGAAAGCAATACTCGCATATTTGGGACCTATCGCCCCGAGCATGATGAATGAGAAAGTAGAAACAAATAAACCTAATGCGAAAAATAGGGGAGTATTGAAGAGTAGTTCAATAGAAAAAGCGGCGATCGCGAAACATATGAAGGTGAGGGTCAGCGCTTTTAAGCGACCGGTGAAACTGTCGTCACTTTCTGCCAAGGCTGCTGCAATGACACCTAGAATTAGCGGAGTAATTAGTGTGTTTTGCTCAAAATACCATGCAGGGATCACCACACCTAAAAGAGTAATGAGGATTAGAACGCTGTAATTAATGGTTTTGTTTGCCCAATAGAGGCGCAGCATAGCGGGTAATTTCACGGCAATTCATTGATATAGGGAAAACACAATCCTAGCAGAAATCAACCGTTAGGATTTGATACATGTACAGTTTTGTTATCAGGTGGTCATGATTTCATCGATAAGCAGTCGAGTATTATTATTTCCAAGAACATCATGATATAAAACACTCATTCAGAATTTTAAGAGCACTTCCCAATGCAGCACGCTTCAATACAACTTCGCGCGAATAAGACTGCCCAGTTTTTCATCCAAAATGAATATCATCAAGTGGAACTCAACGGGCAGCTCCTGTTATTGTCATCTATTGGTAGTGAAGAGCGAATTCCTTTCACCGTTTGGAATGGAAAAGTGGCATTACGTCGTGGATTATTTTGGGGATCGTTGCAGTTTTTTGCTCATGAAGTAGATGGAAAGCAGCAGAGCTGGTTGGTACAAGGGTTACCTTGGGATATGTGCCGTAAATTCGCCCGAACTGCAATCTCAGCTTATCAGCATTGGCATGATACGCAGTGTGAGCAATTGATCACAAATCTACCAGAGTGGGAAGCGGCACTGACACATTTAGAGCAGCTACCCGCTTTTTTATCTCATTCTAAAGTAAATAAATGGGTCGATTTAGTCACCACTCAGTTAGATACCATGACGATGACATTAGAGGAAGCCGCTCAGCGTATGCCGAAGCGCGTTTCCCGTCTATTACCTTGGCTCACTGACACTGAGAATATGCAGTCTGAGCGTAATCAGAAGTGGTTAGACACGGAAAGAGCTAATTGGGAAGTCTTGTTCGCACAATGTGAATCTTCTCCTTTGAATTTATCACAGCAATATGCAGTTCTGATGAACGATGATCATAATCTAATTTTGGCAGGAGCTGGTTCGGGGAAAACCAGTGTGCTGACTGCGCGAGTGGCTTACTTGTTACAGAGCCACCAAGCTCAAGCTGAGGAAATGCTACTTCTGGCATTTGGTCGAGAAGCCGCTCAAGAGATGAAGCAAAGGCTAGACAGCAAAATAGGCATGTCAGCAGAACAAGTTCAAGTGAACACGTTTCATCAGCTTGGGTTGAAAATACTGAACCACGTAGAAAATGAATCTGTGGTCATTTCTCCACTAGCTTTAGATAATAACCAGCGCCAAGCTTGGTGTATTGATTGGCTTAAAAAGCACTGGATGACGCCAACAAACTTTAAGCGTTGGCAAAAACATTTATCTAAGTGGCCAATCGCCTACCTAACTGGTGATGATGAACTCGGTAGCCATGCTTCTAACCCTAAACTGATCAATTGGTTAGAAAATCAACTCGATCAGTTGAATGCCTCGGGTTTGACGAAAAAACAGATACAACAAGAGTTGATTGACCATGCAGACTACACTCGACTAAATAGCGAGTTAAATCTTTGCTGGCCATGTGTCACAGCTTGGCAAAAAATGCTTAAAGAGCAAAATCATATAGATTTCCCGACAATGATCAGTCGAGCGACTCAGTATGTGGCGAAAGGACGCTTTGTCCCGACTTGGAAGTTTATTATGATCGACGAATATCAAGATATTTCACCGGATCGACTTGAGCTTGTGGAGGCGTTATATAAACAAACGCAATGTGCGCAAACAAAAGAATCTCATCAGGCGTCTATTTTTGCAGTGGGCGACGACTGGCAGTCTATTTATCAGTTTGCAGGCGCTGATGTTGATTTAACGACAGGTTTTAAAGACCGTTTTGAAAGTTCTACTGTTCATCACCTAGATACTACTTACCGATTTAATAACCAATTAGGTGAAGTGGCTAATCGGTTCGTTCAGCAAAACCCAGCTCAACTCTCTAAAACCCTCAATAGTTTTAAGCAACAAAAGCAGAAGTCTGTTTATACCATTCCGAGTAAAGATGTTGAAAAGACGCTCGATAATCTACATACACAAGCAAAAAACAAAGTTCAAAAATCGGTACTGTTACTAGGACGTAATCACTACCATAAACCTGAGTTATTAGAGGATTGGAAGAAAATCTATACAGGGCTTAACCTTACGTTTATGACTTGCCATGGCAGTAAAGGTAAAGAAGCAGACTTTGTGATTATATTGGCAGTCGATGAGGGGCAATTCCCGACTAAGAAAAAACAACTTCATATAGACGGTGCGTTAACGGAGTCATCTGATACTTTCCCATACGCAGAAGAAAGAAGGCTGTTCTATGTTGCGATGACTCGTGCAAAAGAAAAGGTTTGGATTGCACACAATGGTGATGGTTCTGGCTTTGTACAAGAACTACATGGCGAAGATTATCCGATCATTCGTAAAAAGTAGAGCTTTAATAAATGTAAATATCGCGAGTCTGAGAGGAAGATAAATGGAATTTGAACATGGTTCGATCAATTACATAGAGTTTGCAGCTAGAAATATCACCCAATCGAAAACATTCTTTGAAACGGTTTTTGATTGGAAGTTTGAAGATTATGGCGACGAGTATTCGGCTTTCACTGCAAAAGGTTTGATGGGAGGTTTTTATAAAGCTGACTTAGAGTGTGTCCAAGGTTTGGGTGGGGCATTAATGGTCTTCTATAGTGCAAATCTTGAATCTACGGAGCAAGCGGTTCTAAAAGCTGGTGGTATCATCAATAGAGAAATCTTTCCATTTCCTGGTGGTCGACGCTTTCATTTCAAAGAGCCAAGCGGTAATGAAATGGCAGTGTGGAGTGATAAATAGCGCTGACTGAAAGCATTCAGTTCGATTTTTAGCTTCAAACCTTAACTTTATTTACTTTTAAAAGCTCAAATATAAAAAAAGAGCCGACCATTGAGGTCGGCTCTTTTTTTATGAGTTATGTCTAGTGATTCGTTATAAATAAGAGCTGGTTATCAAACAACAACTCACTAGTACATAAATAGCAGCTTATAGCTTAATTAGTTTAAAGCTAAAGTCGAATATAGCTTATGCGTGAGCAGCTTTAAGTTCTGCAGCTTTCGCTTCGCTGATTGGTTTAGTCACCAATGCAAGAACAATACATACGCCCATCATTACTGCTGAAACTGTGTACGCTAATCCGTAACCACCGCCATTTGTCATAGAGAAACCAACAATAGCTGCACCGATTGCACCACCAATACCCCATGATGTGTATAGAACGCCGTAGTTAGTACCGTAGTTTTTAAGCCCGTAGAACTCAGCAGTTAGTGATGGGAATACTGCTAGAAGTGTTCCGTAACCAACTGCTGCAATTGCAGTACCGATGATTAAAGTGATTTCTGTGTTGAATGTTGCGAATAGCACCATGTTCGCGCCTTGCAGGATGAATGCAAGAAGCAGAGTACGTACACCACCAATCTTATCTGAAAGGATACCAGCAGCAACACGACCACCAGAGTTGAAGATAGCCAAGATAGACGCTAAGTAAACTGCGTTTGGTAGGTTTGCTTGAACACTTGCGATGTTCGTGATGTTACCAATAACCATTAGACCAACAGAAGCAGCAAATGCGTACATAACCCATAGAGAATAAAACTGAGGCGTTTTAAGCATGGCTTTCCAGTTAATGTCCGTTGACTTTTTAACTGTAACTGGCGCTTGACCTGCCTTTACTTTTGGTTCAGCTGGAACGTACTCAGAAGGTGGGTTGTTTATCGTACATGCAAGAGGTACGGCAATAGCTAGAACACCAACACCTAGAATCATAAATGCAGTGTTAATACCCATTTCAGTGATTAGCATAGATGTTAACGGAGCCAAGTAGATAGCGGCTAGACCGAAACCAGCAGCGATAAGACCGTTTACCATGCCTTTCTTAGAAGGGTGGAACCATTTCATTGCTGATGGAGATAGACATGCATAACCGAAGCCAATACCTGCACCCGTGATCATACCAAACGTAATGTTTAGCATTAGGGGCGAAGTTGCGAAACCAGATGCGATCATACCTAGACCTGTTAATACAGTACCTAAGATAAGGATCTTACGTGGTCCCATGCGATCTTGTAGGATGCCTGCAACAAGAAGACAAACAGAGAATGTGATAGTTGCGATAGCATAAGGAGAAGAAGCCTCAGCAGCACTCCAGCCGAAATCGGTTACTAACGCTTTGTTAAATACACTCCAAGCATACAGGATGCCAAGACAAAGGTTGATACAGAAACCTGCTAGCAGGATACGCATTGCTTTATCAATCTTGCTCATTTTTATTCTCAGTTTTGTCTTTTCTGAATGTTCATTCATTCAAGTAAAGACGGGTTATTGTGGTGGTTTACTCAAAATTAGTTTGCGTTTTTCAACGGATAGCGCAAAAGAGCGCGGATTATAACCAATATAAATGTGATTGGAATCTCTTTTTCCCATTTAATCTAAATAAAATTTGAAATGTTAAATTAATGTTTGTGTTAGGTTTTTTTTATGTTTTTCCAAGGGGTTTCCTGTGTATGTTTTCAGCAAATCCTCAGGTTTCCTATGGCACGGATGCCAATATCATGGGCATAAACCTCACTGAAAATATGGAGATCACAGTGTGGAAATTTTTTTAAAATTATTTCCATAGTTAAATTTTTGTAACAAAGTGAATCTGGATAGAGTGTGAACCTCTAGGTGCCTGTCGTATCAGTACCTTTGAAAATTCAACTTGTTAACTTAATGTTAAGTTCGTTTTTCTTCGTAATCTTTGTACACATTTTGTACGTTTGTTGGGCTTGTTTTGTATTCAAAAATAAGGAAAATGGCGTGCAATATGAGATTGCAAATTTGAAAGGATGCATTTCTAGTTGATTACGAGGCGAAAATTATGAAATTGTTTTTAATTCTTTTGATGTCCATTTCTGGTGGTGTAGCAGCCGCTGATCACATTCATTCGTTTCTATTTGGTTTTTATGTAGCTTCGCTAGCGGTAGGCAGTTGTTATTGGTTGGCATTCCGCAGTACGCGCTTCCCTCAATTGGCGCTGGTGCTATTGTTGTGTGGTTTCTTTGCTAAAATTGCAGTTACAGTGGCTGGTGTTTCTTGGGGTATTTCAAACGACGCTATCTCATCACCGTTTGTTTTCTCTCTCTCATATTTATTCTTTTCTATTGTCGCAACCTATATGTGGTTTGCATATAGAGAAAAGATCACCGGAATAAAGAAAAACTTATTCAAAAGTAAAGCCACGGCTTAACGTAATAAATGAATTAAAAAAAAGCTCTCTTCGGAGGGCTTTTTTGATTTTATTGCATCAGAAAATAAGATGACATTAAGGCATGTACTCTTTAACGAAAAGATCGTCCTTTTAGTGGTAACCGTATCTGTTTTAGCGCGTTGTTTTCGGTTTTACGATATGTCCGTATATTGGATAGTTTCTGAAATAGACTGGAGTCAAAAGCATCTTTTTGTTTTAGGTCACAGCACAAATCGTCAATGAGAGACTGAGTGACATCCCACATCGTAAATAAGTGAACATAGTGGCGCACTTGGTCGCCTGTTTTTGCGCTTTCTTTTGCTAAAGAATACCGAAATATAATGTCCTCATTGGGTTGGCAGAAGATTAGAGACAGAGAAAGAGGCGTTCTCTGCAACCAAAGACCATTTGGTAGTGTCACATCAGGTTGGCTTTGCCAGAATACAGCAACTTCAGATAGCTTTTGAAAGGCATATTCTGCCACTTTCTGAGCTTGCATTATCATTTCAACCTGTTTTTGGTAGTCGTTTCGCGCAAAATATTCCCACAGTACAAGGGGCGACAAACCATTACGTGAACCAGCAAAGGTTGTATCAGGTGACCCTATGTATTCAGGGTTATCTGGAGGGGAAACCATAAACTTTTGTTTAGTCATATACACACCCGTAGGCCAAGGAGCGCCGGGCCATTTATGACCACTGGTCACTATCGAATGCACCATAGGGTTACTAAAATCAAAATCTGGT
The DNA here is from genome assembly GCF_024347495.1 of Vibrio gallaecicus. NCBI lineage: Bacteria > Pseudomonadati > Pseudomonadota > Gammaproteobacteria > Vibrionales > Vibrionaceae > Vibrio > Vibrio gallaecicus. Next base: position 277,805 of record NZ_AP025491.1, read on the forward strand.
CCGCTATAACCAGAATTCTTCTCGAAGACATCATTAAATTGACCTGACTTTTTCGCCATTTTCATGAATGGCACATAACTAGCTCCAAGAGCCCCATCAACATGAATCCAATATCCAGTTCTTTTTTCGAAGCCTTTACTGACATCATTTTTGTCAATTGGGACGGTGCGTTCAAGCATGTTATAAGATTCTAAAACGGTTTTTAGTTGCTCAGTGACTTGCGTTATATTGTCGTATGCACCTTTAAAAGTGGTTCCACAATTGAGTACAACTAGAATTGGGTAGCCCTTCTGCGCAAAAAACTCGACATATTGAATTAATTTATCGACATCGATGGCTCCAGAGCCAGCTGGAAGTTTTTCTGTTGGGCTTTCAGAAGGGATTTCAGTCGGCCATGGTGCGTTGGGTCTAATCGGGTTTTCTTTGGGATAGAGCCTATTTCCAAGCTCGCCAAATGTGTCAATTTTCTCTACCGCCATCGCTTTCACTATCGAGTAATGCGTGTCTTCTGAAAAAAAAGCAACGGGCGTATAAGCATTTGGGTTGTTGTCTGGAGGGCTAGGGTAATGCGCGTAAATCTGGCAATTTGAAACGGTTTTCCCAGATTCATCTTCACCGCGTATTTCTTCTTCAAGTAACATGACGCCACTGAGGTAATCTCGTGCGTTGAGCATTGCGTAAAGGTTACCTTCTGTACTTCCCATTGTTAAGACATAGCCCCAATAGCTTTCGGGGTCGCCTTGTTTAAAATTCCCATCTTCATCTAAATATGGGCCTTGAGATGGCCATTTAGCATTCCATAATGAAGCGTAATAATCGAGAACAGACCTTTCAACACATTTTGAGTTAATAGTGTAGTTACCATTTACAAATGGGTCTCCAACATTATTCAAGCTAACATTCAGAAAGGGGGCAAGCCGAGCTTGGTACTCAATGTTTTCTTCGGTTTGATAACCTAAGAAGTGACTCTTTTGTGTATCGACGAAAGCTTGGATTTGTTGAAAAGCATTGTCTTGTTCTTGAGCCGTTTGCCCTGTTGCTGGTAACTCAATATCAAAACCATTAATCGCATGTTCGGTGTGGTAAAAGTCGTAGTTTCTATCTTGATATACCTTGATAGGGTCTGCACTTGGGGGAGAAACTGAACCCTGTGCAAACTTGGGTAATTGCTCTATCCAAGGCACTCTTTTAGGGCCATATTTAATTTCTTTTTTTGTCATATTTAGCTCCAAAAATTAGCATTATTAGTATTCGGAACAAGGTGCAATAACGACTTTGCAACCTAGCCAATGCGGTATGTCCTCATGAAGTGACTATAGTTTGGTAAAAAATCACTATGTGACTTTGCTTCCAAAGTACTGTGTGTATCGCAAAAATTGGCGTTTTTACTGAGTTGTTGATTACTAAGGAAGGTGATTGCTCTCTTTTTATAAAATGACATTGCTAATTACATGTATCTCAACTAACTATTATAAGGATTCAATTGCATATGTTTGTCGCGTAATAAATTGCCGTCACGTAATCAAATAGCTTTCACGCAAAATATAGTTTTCACGTGATAAATCGCTGTGTGATGCATTCGCTTTGTGATTGAAATCGACAGTTGGCTGGGTGAGTAATTGGTTTAAACCGTTTATCTGCGTTTAAAATTCGTGAGCAAAGATATTCGAGAATAAAAATAAAGCTGAACTCACTCTAGACTTAAAATTCAACTCGCTATTAGTGAGGCTATATGATGAATTTAGGCTTTAAATCAAGGATCTACCTAGGTGTTGGGGCACTTGTTGCGGTTTCATTGATCGTACTTGGTTCTCTAAATATGTTATCGATGAAAGATAATATGATTGACTCTCTTGAGTCTAAAACTGAAGACAAGCTGAGTTTCCATGTCACAGAGCTAGAGCAGATGATGACATTTAAAATCAATGCTATAGCTCAAGGGGCATCGAGTTTTACGAATGAGTTGTCTAATTCTGAAAATAAGAAATTGGTCGATGTTCTTGCCACTAGCGCTTCACTGTCTAATGTCATTATGACCTATGAAGATGGTCGCTCTTACATGTCACTAAGCGGGGATAAGTTCGACTTTAGAGATCGAGAATGGTACCAAAATGCTAAGAGTGCTTCAGGTGCTGTATTAACGGAGATCTATTTAGATCAAGTGACTCAAGAGCAAGTGGTCAGCGTTACAATGCCGGTAAGGAGAAACGGTACATTAGTGGGTGTGTTACTTGGTGATATTCAGCTCGGTGAGGTTATTTCAACCGTGAGTAATATGCGTTTTGCTGGTGGTGCTGCCACGTTAACGGATAAGAATGCAGTATTCTTTGCTAGTGATGACCCGAGTGATTTGGGGCGGACACCTTCTCAAATCAGTCCGAATTTTAATGAAATGGAGCGGATGTTTTCTAGCCAGCAAAGTGGGCACCTTGTTTTCCCGTATTTAGGTATTCAATTCGATGGGTATTTTGAACGTGTAAACTTAACAGACAGTATGTATTGGACATTGATGGTGTTTGTTGATCAAGATACGGCATTGTCAGGTGTTTTCGATGCTATGAATAGCTCGCTAATAACGGGAGTGGTTTTACTCTTAATCAGCTTAGGTTCAATCTCTCTTATTGTTCATTATGCGTACAGACCTGTTCTAAAACTTAAATCGGCAGTTTTGGACTTATCACAAGGTAATGGTGATCTTACGCAGCGTTTAACTGTTGATGGGGATGACGATTTAGCTAAAATCAGCTTGGGCTTCAACCAATTCCTTGAAAACCTTCAGGATATGATGCTGCATATTTCTCATGCGAGTGAAAATATTTCGGTCAGTATCCATCAATTGGGTACTACGGCGAGAGATAACGAATCTAAACTGGTCACGCATTCAGCAGAAACAGAACAAGTCGTTACGGCTATTACGCAAATGAGTGAAAGCGCGAGAACTGTTGCTGAAAACGTTCACCAGTCTAATCGAATTACTGCTGAAGCAAACAAAGAAGCAGACTCTTCCCTGAGCATGGTAAACAATGCCGTGAGCACTGTGAGTGCGCTGGTTTCTGAAGTAGACGATATGTCAAAAAGTATCATACGGATGAATACAGACGCAAATAAGATCAGCAGTGTACTGAATGTGATTGGTGAAATTTCCGAACAAACAAACTTGCTCGCTTTAAATGCCGCAATAGAAGCGGCGCGTGCTGGTGAGCAAGGACGAGGTTTTGCAGTTGTTGCTGATGAAGTGAGGGCACTTGCCGCTCGTACACAAAATAGCACGACGGAAATTTCTGATATGTTGAGCCAGTTACTTGGAGGCACGGAAGGTGTTGTGAGGGCGATGGAAGCGACGAAAAGAAAGTGCCAAGAAACGGCGGATAAAACATCTGAAGTTTCTGATAGCTTAACAATAATGAGCGGTTCGGTGACGGAGATTGATGATGTGAGCACTCAAATTGCGGCTGCAACTGAAGAGCAAAGTACTGTAGCAGAAGAGCTTAGCCGTAATATGCTTTCTATTCGCGATATTGTCGACTCACTGGTCAATAGCGGTCAACAAACGGTTGAAGCAGGGGAAGTGCTTAAGGATTCAAATGAAGATCTAAAAAGACAAGTGGCAAATTTTAAACTCAGTTAGATTAAGTTCAATAAGCTGATGACAGGTGATTAAATCAATAAACGAGTTAAGCAGTACTCACTGATTAATTGATAAAACTAAAATCCAAGAGCGTTCATGCTCTTGGATTTTTTACGCATGTAACTTTCTATACGCAGCAATGCTAAGTGAACATTGATTAGAGATCCGGTATTACGGCTCCTACATTGTATCTGTTTTCTCATTTAATCTGTCTTTACGCGTTCCCATGTTCACGTTCCAGGTGTTTCACTAATGCTTTAACGAAACGAGCAGCTTCTCCACCGGTACATGCTCTGTGGTCAAAAGTGACGGATAATGGCATCGCTTTTACTTCAGTTGGCTTTCCATCTTCCATGATCACTTTTTTAATAATGCGCCCAGCTCCGACTATTGCTACTTGAGGCGGAGAAACCACTGGTGTGGCATAAATGCCTGCGATTGCACCAAAGTTAGATAAAGTAATCGTGGCATTTTGAAGTTGTTCTCTGCCAATTCGTCTATTTCGGATTCCTTTCACCGTTCCATCTAGCCATGTTCGAATATCTTGCGCATTGTAGCTATCAGCTTGGCGTAAAACTGGAACATACAAGCCATGGGAACTATCAACAGCTATACCTATGTTTACGGTGGTGTGAACACAGCGAGTCATAGTGGTGGCATCGAACCAAGCATTCATCGCTTTTTCTTGTTGGCTGGCATAACTGACGGCTTGGATTAGGCGGATAGAAATATCTTCATCTTTGTTCCAATGATTTAATAATGCTTCTTCTGTAATCGTTACGGAAGCAACATTATGATGGGATTCCGCCATCGACTTAACCATTGCCCTCCGAGCACCTTTTAATACTTCGGTTCCTGGTTGTTGTTTATCTGCAGCATTGTATATATCTACATCAAGTATTAGCCCGCTATCACCGCTACCATCTACTAAATCAATGCTTATACCTAAACGCTTGGCAAGTAACCTTGCAGAAGGGAGTGCAGAAACTTGATTGTTTGAACGTTCAGAATTTCCTTGTGTATACCCTGATCCTTCTGCGTAACTACTCCCTTGCGCAGAACTAGCATCGCCAACCCAGAAACTATCAATGTCGACCTGATGGTTTTGGTGAGAAACTTTGCCAACCACGGTTGCCGCATCTTTTGACTGTTCAGCACTAGATTCATATTCATTTACGCTTTCAGCTTCTAACTGACCATGGGTATGGTTACTGAACTCTGTGGTGACTTCTTCTATTTCAAGTAACACACTGCCAACGTTAATTACATCGCCTTCATTACCAAAACGTTTCAGGATTTTTCCGCTGTAAGGGGCTGGTACATCAACAATGGCTTTCGCGGTTTCAAGTGTCACGACAATTTGATCCACTTTAACTACATCGCCCACTTTAATGTGCCATTCAACGATTTCTGATTCGGCAAGACCTTCTCCAAGATCTGGTAGCGTAAAAGATTTCATTTCCATCCCTCCACTAATTCATGAGCCGCAAGCTCAATATCTTGTTGTTGAATCATGAAAAACTGTTCATTTCGGTAATAAGGCATGACGGTGTCCATCCCTGTTAATCGCTTCGGCGGGGCTTTTAGCAAACACATGGCGTGCTCAGCTGTCCGAGCCAAAATTTCCGCCCCAACACCACAGGTTCTTGCAGCTTCATGAACCACGAGCAATCGTCCAGTTTTTTCGAGTGACTTGAATATGGTAGCCATGTCTATTGGTTTGATACTGGCTAAATCGATGACTTCGACTTCAATACCTTGTGATGAAAGGTTACTTGCGGCCTCAAGTGATTCAACGACACATGCCCCCCATGTTACTAGGGTCAGATCTCTTCCTTTGCGAAGCGTGAAACAGGAATCAAGAGGGAGTGCTTCTCCGTTATCGACGACATTCGATTTTACAGTGCGATAAATACGCTTGGGTTCAAAGAACATGATGGGATCGTTACTACGAATTGATGCGAGTAGTAGTCCGTATGCACGTTGAGGTGAGGAAGGAATAACAACTTTGAGCCCTGGAGTATGAGCAAAAATGGCTTCAACACTTTCAGAGTGATGTTCTGGAGCGTGAATGCCTCCGCCAAAAGGTGCGCGGAATACCGCAGGGCAGGTTAATCGCCCTCGGGTTCTATTTCTGATGCGAGCAGCATGGCACATAATGTGCTCAATCGCCGGGAATACAAACCCTTGGAATTGAAATTCTGCAACCGGTCTTAGCCCTTGAGCTGCCATGCCAACCGTTACACCACTGATTAACGCTTCAGCAAGGGGCGTATCGATGACTCGCTTTAAACCAAAGCGCTCTTTTAATCCAAGCGTAGCTCTGAATACACCTCCGTTGTCACCAACGTCTTCCCCTAAAACTACCACATTAGAGTCTTGGTTCATTTCATGGTGTAAAGCGAGGTTGATTGCTTCAATGATTGTGATTTCAGCCATTATCATCTCCTTGACCTTGACCTTGACCTTGACCTTGACCTTGCATGCGCATCGCTTTGTTGATTAATTCATCTCGTTGCTTGTTAAGGTCGGGGTCAGCCGATTCATACAAATAATCAAAGGCACTTTCAGGCGCTGGATGCGTAAGTTGCATATAGTGGGAGACAGCAACTTCTACTTTTGTTTTGCATTGTTCTAACCAGTCTTCATCTTTTTCTTCAGACCAGATATTTTGCTTGATCATGTACGCTTTCATTCGGGTTACTGGGTCAAATTGCCAAGCTTCTTTGAGTTCATCACTACTACGATATCGAGTCGCATCATCTGCCGTAGTGTGGTCACTTAAGCGATAGCTGATGGCTTCAATTAGGGTAGGACCTTTGCCTTTTTTGGCTTTATCTAATGCGTTACTGATTGCATCATATATTGCGACTATGTCATTACCATCAACCGTTACTCCTTCAATACCTGCTCCTTTCGCTTTTTCAGACAGCAAACCTGCAGCGCATTGTAAGGAACGAGGTACAGAGATCGCCCATTGGTTATTATTCACGACAAAAACTAATGGCAAATTCCAAACACCAGCGCAATTTATGGATTCGAGGAAATCCCCCTTTGATGTCGCTCCATCACCACAAGTTACAACTGCGGCATTATGAAGCCCTTCAATTTTTAATGCTGACGCAATACCAACCGCATGGGTGCATTGAGTCGCGATGGGTACACAGAAAGGAAAGTCTCGGCAGTATCCCGAATTAGGCAAGTCTTGCTGATCGGGTGTTCTGAAATCACTGCCTCTTTCATCACCGCCCCAGTATTGGAGGTTTTTTTCCATGGAAATGCCGCGCGCCCACATGGCGGGCATGTCTCGGTAGTAGGGGACAAATACATCTTGGGGGGCCATCGCTCGACCAATCGCAATGCCAATCGCTTCTGCTCCTAAATGAGACGGGTATGTTCCTAGTTTTCCCGTACGTTGCAGCGCGACTGCTTTGTTGTCGTAGGTTCGAGTTAAAAGCATGTCACAGTAATACTGGATTAATTTTGAAGGTTTAGCCCAGTGAGGCAGTGGGCTAATGAGATCCCCATTGTGATCAATAAATCGATACATAGGTAATGCCTGAACATTCATCTCACGCTCCTTTTGACAAGGATCTTCTTACAAGATCGTTATCACCGAAAGGTTGATAGCTATGATGAGAGAGTCTTTTCACTATGATCAAGTTATGAACTTGAGGCAGCATTGATTAAGCAGTAAAGGTTCTATTCAAAATGCTGTACTAGAGACTTGCTATGTCATGATGCATTTAGCTACGCAAAACAAGCTCTTCAGTGATTGATCTCGATATAGCCGATACACTAAGTGTAATCAAAGTTGTGTATTTTGCTTAGACTATAAGAAACTTTGTCATTCATTGCTCTGGGTTATGGTAGTGTTAAGTTTCATAATGCTGATGATTACCCAGTGGTTTTTTGTTACTCATGGAAATGATTAAGCGTTTCAAATGTAGGTTCTTAACCTCAGTTGTGGAGTGAATATGAGTAGACTTCGAGAACCTTTCCTAATTCCCCTTTTCTTCGCGATTGTTTTTTTTATTGGTCATCGTGGGTTGTCCATCATTGAAAATGAACATCGCTTGTCTGTTGGCGAATCCCTTAATACGGTTATTCATACGATTGAAGAAGCGTTATCTTTATGGACAAACAACCACCGCGCAAAAGTTGAAACCATTGCCCATCGAACAGACCTTATTGATTTAACCCAGCAGATTTTAGATGCAAAAGATGTGCACCAGTTTGAGCTTGTACAAGGGAAAATTCGAGATTTACTTAATCCTGAAATTATTGCATTTGGGTATAAGGGCTTTTTTATTATTAGCCCAGAAGCAATTAATATGAGTTCAATGCGAGATACCAATATTGGTCAAGCAAACTTAATTGCTCACCAAAGAAGGGATCTATTTGAAAAGGCGCTTGCGGGTGAAACACTTATTGTCCCACCGATTTTCTCTGATGTGCCACTGCAATACCGCGATAGTCGATTTAAAGTATTACCACCTACTATGTTCGCTGTTTCCCCAATTAGAAATCATGAAAACTCGATTATTGCTGTCCTTGCGATTCGAATTGATTCCGTTAATAGTTTTAGCCGCTTAATGCGTTTAGGCCGAATTGGAAACAGTGGCGAGACCTACGTGTTTGATCATCAAGGGGTTATGCTTACGGAAAGTCGCTTTGAAGATCAACTACTTGCTCTGGATCTTATTGATTACAAGGAGGGTTCAAGCTTGAATATACAGTTACTTGATCCCGGTGTTGATCTCACTACAGGGGCTGATGCGGTCTATCCTCCTTCTCAACAACCTTTTACTTATCTAGTTCAAAGTGCCTTAAATCAAGTCGATGGCGATAATGTAAATGGGTATCGGGATTATCGAGGGGTTATGGTGATAGGAAGCTGGAAATGGTATGAAGAGCTTGGTGTAGGAATTGCTACTGAAATCGATGTGTCGGAAGCGATGAAGTCATTCGTTATTTCACGAAACGCCATTTTCGGGATTTTGTTCCTCACAACAGCATTAGCGGTCACGCTGACTTCTATTTTACTAAGAAATCGTTCTAAAGCGGTGGAGTTATTGGAACAGAATAAGCTGTCATTAGAGGGGAAAGTTGCCGAACGAACTGAAAGTTTGTTGAAAGTGAATTCAGACTTGCAAAGCCAAATTGTAGAAAGAGTTCGAACCGAAGAAAAGTTGAAGCTTGTACAAATGGATTTGGAAAACACAAACCAAAAGCTGACAAGGTTAGCGTCTACTGATGGCTTAACGGGGATTTCAAACCGCAGAACATTTGACATTAAGTTAAGTGATGAGTGGCAGTTAGCTTTGAAGTTAAATACGCCTATATCTTTATTGTTGATGGATGTTGATGACTTTAAAAAGTACAACGATACATTCGGTCACCAAGCCGGCGACCTATGCTTAAAGCAGGTTGCTGAGATTTTAAAGTTAAGTGATCAGCAAGCACTCTCAAATGATATTGTTGCTCGTTATGGTGGTGAAGAGTTTGTGATTGTTTTAAGGAATACCAAGCTTGAAGATGCAAGAATAGTTGCGGAAACCATTCGTTCTAACCTGCTATCAGCTGCACTTCCGTACAGCAATTCGGGGGTAGAAGGGGCGCAAGTTGTAACCCTGAGTATTGGTGTTGCGACAGTGACACCTAAGTTTGGTCAAAGTTTTGAATCTTTGGTAAAGCAAGCTGATGAAGCACTTTATCGGGCTAAGGCGTTAGGAAAAAATAGAGTCGTTGGCGGTTAGTTCATTGTCGAATGACTATTAATGGATTATCAATAGTTTTAAATTGTCGTTACACTAGCGCTAATAATGATTAAAAAGGTAAAACCCAATGTTTCATGGTCACGTTTATTTCGGTTTACGTAATGCTCAGTTAGCAGAAGATTTTCGTCAAAAACTGATTCAGGAAAGAAAAGATGCGATTGAAGTGTTCCCTCTGGTTCAGCGCTTAGTCGGACCTCATAAAATGCCGATGTTTGAAATTCATTTTAAAAATAACGATAACAATCTAATTGAATGGTTAGAGGCTGAACGTGGCGATATGTCAGTACTTATTCACCCAGTGACTGGTGGTGAAGAGTTACTGGATCACACTGAACGAGCGATTTGGCTTGGTCGTGAATTAGGTGTATTTGAAGAAACGTTATCAAGTTAATTCAGTCTATTTCTTTTATGTACCATTCTTTAATAAAGCGCTGTTTTTCAGTGCTTTTTTTATGGGGCAAACTCAGTCAACTAGTTATTATATCGTATGACTTTATTACCTATTTAATACCTAGCCAATGGTATTGGTTAGCCAACTTTCGAAGTACATCAATCTCTTTTTCAGTTTCTTCCTTGAGCCACTCAATTAAATCATCAATAACAGGGGTATGAGTTTGTTGGTGACCATAGTAAGTCCAAGCACTCCGCTGAATTTTCGCGTTCTCAGGGCAATACAAAAAATCTCTTTCAAGTTCCTGCAATACTAAAAGTAAATCCGTTACAGTGACACCTTGACCAGATAAGCATGCACTTAACGCTAAATCTAAAGAGTGGAAACTGGTGTTTCTAACCACTTGTTGAGGAGGGTATTCGACTGCTGATAACCACACTTTCCAATCATGATGGTCAAGCGTGGGGTGCAGGCGTGGCATCGTTAGAATCGAATTTAAGTCTGTGGTGTCTTCCGTTAAAATTTTTGCACAAACTGGAGCCATGTATTCATCTCTTAAGAAGAAAATATTGGGCTTATTATCGTAATGTTTTTTTAAACGGGTATGAAAAATGAGTAAGTCATAGTCAGCCTTATTAAGCGCTTCGTCCTCTTCAATTACAGGAATAATCGCGATTTCGTAATCTGGGTAACGCTCATTCAGATCGTGGACCTTATTAATCATCACGCGAGTAGCAAAACTTAACGCCGCCTTTATCACAATACGTTTTTGCTTTGGTTCTTTCCACGAAGCAACAACGGCTTCAATCGAGGTGTAATTATCTCTTAGTGCTAAATAAAGCTCTTGCCCTTGAAGTGTCAGGGTTATCGTCCTGTGATGTCTCATGACTAGTGATGCGTTGAGGTCATCCTCAAGCTGTTTTACCTGACGACTTATTGCACTCTGGGTCACGTTTAGCTCATCCGCTGCAAGGGTAAAACTCATAAGCCTTGCCACGGATTCAAAGGCTCTAAGTCCGTTATGTGAATAAGGGAGGTTTGGATAAGGAGTTATCATTATTTCTCATGAGTTTTTGGAATGCCAGATTGGCAGATATATCAATTGAATGCTAGTTCGATAAAGCTTACTTTGTGCGAAATATCTAGAGGTTCCTATGAAAAAAATTCTCGCACTTGCATTCCCACTCATCATCTCACAGCTTATCTCTATGGCATTGGTATTGACTGATGTTTGGATGATGTCACGAATCAGCGTATCTGCATTGGCTGCGGGTGGTTTAGGTGCCTCTATTTATTTCTTCATCTTCATTATTGCAGGGAGCACGGTAGGGTGCGCCGCAAACTTAATCGCCATTGCTTATGGGCAAAGAGTCAGCCGTCCTGAGCACGGTAATAAGCAAATTAGGTTAGCGGTAAAAGGTGCAGTGATGTTGTCATTTGTACTGAGCGTATTACTGATGAGCAGCTTTTGGCTAGCTCCGTGGGTTCTTGAAACCGCAAAACAACCGCCTGAAGTGGTGGTTCTCGCAATGGAATACGTACATGCTCTGAAATGGGTGATGTTTCCATCTCTGATATTGTTGGTGCTTCGTGGCTTAACCAGTGCGTTTGGACAAGTGCGCTCTATTTTAGTTATGTCTGTTGTGACGGTCATACTTAATGTACCTGTGAGCTATTTACTGACTTTCAAATTAGACATGGGATTAACTGGCTTAGGCTTAGGAACTGCCATTGCTGCATTAATTGTTATGGCTTGCTACACCATCTGGGTCTTTAAACGCGATGAATTTAAAGCATTCTCTCCTTGGCTAAATATTGATGAGTATTCATTCAAACTAATGAACCCACTACTGCTTATGGGATTACCGATCGCAATGGCAGCCATACTGGAACACGGGTTGATTTATGGCGGAACATTAATGGCAGGGACGATCAGTATTGCTTCATTAGCATTGCATCAAATATTACTTCAATGCTTAAGCTTCACTTGGAACTTTAACTTCGGTTTCTCTCAAGCAGCCGCAATATTGGTGGGGCGTGACTACGGCGCACAAAATTATGAAGGGATTAAAAGAACCTCTATTCAAAGCTTTATTTTAGTCACACTGCTGAGTGTGGTTTTGTCTGCTATTTTCATTCTTTGGCCAGATTTTATTGCGGGCTTGTTTAAGCTAGACGAAGGCGCTGAAGGCATGTCTTCTTTACTTGCGTCAGTGATTTGGGTGGTAGCGCTGTGCTTCATTGTTGATGCGTGGCAATTACTCGCAATCAATCTCTTAAGAGGAATGAAAATAGTCTCAATGCCAACTGTGATGACAGCCATTGGTTATTGGTTGTTTGGTCTTCCAGCTGCTTGGTATCTAATGCTTGAATATCAGCTAGCTGGAATTTGGGGTGGAATTGGTGTTGGTTTGGGTGTGACCGGAATTTTATTATTGGTTAATTTAATGTTCGTTATTCGCCGCACTAATCGTCATGTTAACCCAACAGGGCTATGCCAAGCGTAAGGCTAAACGTGTACGGCTTGGATAAAATTTATTAATTCACCTCTAATTTCTAGATTACTCTATGGCATGTGCTAACGTTACAGTATGATGGTAAGCATAGTTAGAGGTGGATTTATCAGGCTGTGACCTTATAGAAATGCTTCAATGAGCATATTTTCTGGAAGGTTATCTCTGCATGAGAAAAAGTAGTTTACTTTCGTTTTTAGTGATTGGACTGTGTATTTGGGCTGTTGTTACGGTCGATATCCTCGTTTTCCAAACGGAGACAGATACTGTTGATCATCCAGCAGCATCTTCACACCCTGAAATTGAATTAAGCCAATCAGACATTGGTCATCAGCTTATTTCTATCTTTGACCAAACAAAGGTAGATCCTCAAACATCTTCCAGCCGTTTCCAGGCATTAGAGTTAACTAACTTATCTAAACTGACCCCCACAGAAAAAGCGTATTGGCTGAAAATACAAATCAAGCTTGCAAAGAATATGAAAGATAGCAGGACGGTTGATGAACTTACACTGCAATTAAAAAAACTAGCAGATAATGAAAAACTGACTTGGCTAACCGTTTCACTTTTAATTGATGAAGCCGTAAACCATGCTAGGCATAGCCGTATTCCTCAAGCTGAAGCCCTGATCACGCAAGCCATCACTATAGCGAGAGAGCACCATATTATTTACCAGCTCCCAAGAGCCTATAATGTGGCTGGTTTTATCAGTAATTCGTCAAATGAACTTTTAAAGTCGCAAAGGTACTTTTCTGCGGGGATAAAAGTTGCCACCGAATTAGGGGATAGTCTGTATAACAGCACCATTCATAATAACTTGGGGCTCTTATATCTACATATAGAAAGGTGGCTCAAAGCTCTAGAATACATGCAAAAAGCCCGTCAGCTCTTGAATGAAAGTGGTGTGATTAATAACCCCTTAATGCATACCATTTATCTTAATGAAGCCTTTATCTACAATCGATTAGGTGATGTGGAGAATTCTATTGCTGCGTATTCTGAAGCTCAGTTGTATTTTGAGGAAGAGAAAGCTTCTGTGCGGGATAATTTGATTCAATTGAAAGGCAAAGCTGAAGTATTACTGTTATTGACGGAATATGAAGAGGCTCGAAAGACTGCTACCCACTGCCTTAATTTTCCTGGCAGTAAAGAATACCCATTGGAATTCGGTCAGTGTTATTTGTTATTGGCGAAAAGTTTAAATCAACTGAAAGAGTACCAATTAGCTTTGAATATGGTTGATGAAGCCATTGAAATATTTACTGATATTGACCATGAAAGATGGGTGATACGCTCATACAATCAAAAGGCTGAAGTGTATAGCAGCTTAGGGGATTTTGAATCAGCGTTGGACATGTACCGTATTTTTTATCAGCAAGATAAGCAACAGCTTTTAGGCAAGGTATATAACCTTGAAAATGCTTTTGCTACTCGCCGAATTGAGCAAGAGCGTGATTTGTTAGATGTCGAAAAAAAACTGACAGAAGCAAAACTGGCGAAAGAAAGGCTTCGCTTTCAGGTTGCTTGTATCTGGGGGATCATTGCTATCGTTATTATTACTTTAACGATACAAAAATCGGTATTAATGCATAGGAAAAATAAGGAATTAGAGAATCTATCATTCATCGATCCATTAACTGGTTTGAATAACCGCCGTTACTATAACTATCAAGTGAAATCCGGAAAAATCCTTTCAAAAACATTATTTTATCGGATTGCTTTATTAGATTTAGATTACTTCAAACAGGTCAATGATCAATATGGTCATGACATCGGGGATGTGGTTTTGAAAGAATCCGCTAAACGAGTGAGTAAGCTATTGGCTGATAATGAATTATTTATTCGCTGGGGCGGTGAAGAGTTTTTAATGGTATTGATTGACGATAAGTCAGTAGAACAACGCATTCAACTAATTTTAGAAACCTTCAATAAAACAAAATTTGAAACCAGTGCTGGCAATTTGGATATCACAACCTCTATTGGTGTAAGCCACCCTGCGTTGCCTACTGAACTCCATTATAACGATGAATACTTTAGGAAAGCGGACCAGAACTTATATGAGGCGAAACGCTCGGGTCGAAATCAAGCCGTTTATCCAGACAGTTAAGTCTCAATGTAATATAAATATCGATGTAAATTTAATATCACTGTAAAGATAGGTTCGTACCTTTAAAAAGATTCGAACCTATCTATTCATATTAGTAAGTTAGAGCTCGTTAGTTTTAAAATAGTCGGCGACAAAATCAATAAAAGTACGAATGCGTTGGGGCTGATGGTCGCTGTCTTTATAAACTAAATACATCGGCAGTTTTTTCTTTGTGTACTGTTCGAATAGCGAAACTAGTGTGCCTGACTCTAGCTCTTTTTCTATCATCCACCTTGGCATTGCAGCAATACCTTGCCCAAGCTTAGCCATTTTAACCAGCATCTCTGGGCTATCACTTCGTAATTTTTCTCTTACTTTTACTCTTATTTCCTTGTTCCTATCATTAAAACGCCACAAGTTTGATGGTGATATAAGAGAATAGGTTAAACATTGGTGCAGGCTTAATTGCTCCGCTTTTAAAATTGGCGGGTGTGATTCTAAGTAGCCAGGCGATGCAAAATAGACTAATTCATTGTCTATTATCCATCTTGCTTTTAATCCAGAATCTTTGAGGTATGAAGCTCGAATAGCGATGTCGATGTCGCTTTCAACTAAGTCGACGAACTTATCTGAAACAGATATATCAACAAGTAAATCTGGGTGTGAATTCATGAACAGATTCAGTGGCTTTGACAGTAATTGAAGACTAAATGCACTGGGTGCAGATAGCTTTAATACTCCAGTGACTGAAGCTTGTTCTTCTCTGAGGTGAGATTCGAATACATCTATTTCACTGGTTAGTTTTAATGATAAATCCAGATATTGCTTTCCACTTACAGTGAGACTAATGGCACGGGCATGCCTGTGAAATAAAGTCACTCCAACGTCTTTTTCTAACCAAGCAATCTTTTTGCTTACGGCACTTTGAGTGAGGTTGAGCTCATTTGCCGCAGCGGTAAATGTACCAAGTTGAGCAACATGTATGAACACTTTTAAGCAATCGAATTTATCCATTAGGTATTCCGTTTTGGAATCGTAATTAGTCAAATATTAGCCTACTTATAAATTTTTTGGAATGCTTAAATAAGGGCACTGATTACAGAGGAGTTCAGGTTATGTTGTTTATCCAGGGTCTATTAATTGCGTTCTTTCTATTTGCTAGCTCAGTTAAATTGTTTGGTTGGATGAAGGTGATTTTTGAACCTCAGTTAGCATTTTTTCACCGTTATGGACTTAACCGGTTAGCCATGTTTCTTGTTGGAGTGATTGAAGCGACGGGAGCGATTGTTATGTTTGTAGGTTTGGTAACGCAAAACCCAATTTTAAGTGCCATAGGGGCAGGGTTAATTGCAGGTACATCCATTGGAGCAATGTTCTTTCATTTCCGTTTTGATACATTCAAAGATGCCATACCATCTATCATCACGTTAGGGTTGTCTGCTTATGTGATGACACCTGCTATTGAAGTACTTATTCGACTCTGAGCGAATTCATTAGATACTGTTCGAGCCAAAATAAGAAAGCCCCTTGTGGAGTTATCCAATCAGGGGCTTTGAGGTTTTTAGTTGATGGCTAGGCTTAGATAGCTAGGTTTAGTTAACTAGACCTAGATAAACAAACTGTGATTATAAGTGTTAAGCAGTGACTGCTTTTTTGTCTTTGCTATCACCCATCTTTTTAAGTGCCGCGTAGCCGAAGCCTGTTACTGCTGTACCTGCTGCAATCGCTACTAGGTACATAAGTACTGGAGAGATAGCACCTGGAATCAGTAGTACAAACAAACCGCCGTGTGGAGCCATAAGTTGCGCGCCAAACATCATTGATAGAGCACCAGTTAGTGCGCCACCCGCCATACAAGCTGGGATAACACGCATTGGATCTTTTGCTGCGAATGGAATCGCACCTTCAGAGATGAAGCATAAGCCAAGAACAAATGATGCTTTACCTGCTTCACGTTCGCCTTCTTCAAACTTGTCTTTCACTAGGAAAGTCGCAAGACCCATACCCAGAGCCGGAACCATACCAGCTGCCATGATAGCCGCCATTGGCGCGTAAGTTTGCGAAGCCAGTAGACCAACACCGAATGTGTAAGCCGCTTTGTTTACAGGGCCACCAAGGTCAAAACACATCATTGCGCCTAGAATCACACCCAGAAGAATCGCGTTAGACGTACCCATGTTGTTTAGGAAATCAGTCATTGCGGTCATCACGCCAGAAACTGGACCACCCACGATGTACACCATCACAAGACCAGTGAACAAACTCGCAATAAACGGGATTATCAGTATAGGTTTTAGTGCTTCCATTGATTGTGGAAGCTGAACTTTGTCGGCAATGAATTTCGCTGAGTAACCTGCAATGAAACCTGCCGCGATACCACCTAGGAAACCAGCGCCAGTTGAGCTAGCCAGCATACCGCCGATTAGACCTGGAGCCAGACCTGGACGGTCAGCAATTGAGAATGCAATGAAACCAGCAAGTACAGGGATCATCAGTGCGAACGCCGAGCCACCACCGATAGTCATCAATGCTGCTGCTAGTGTGCCTTCTTCTTTAAACGCCTCAATACCGAATACGAAAGACAATGCGATGATCAGACCGCCTGCAACTACCACAGGAAGCATGTGAGAAACACCTGTCATTAGGTGCTTGTACACGCCTTTCTTCTCGTCAGCAGGTGCTGAATTTGAAGAAGCAGTATGTTGGTATGGCTTAGCTTCTGCGAATGCTTTTTCCATCTCTTGCTTCGTTTTCTTCAAAGCAGGACCTGTTGTCGTTTTGTATAGCGTTTTGCCGTTAAAACGATCAAGAGGAACATCGATGTCTGCTGCGATGATAACAAGATCAGCGTCTGCGATTTCTTGGTCTGTCAGTTGGTTTTTCGCACCTACAGAGCCGCGAGTTTCTACTTTAATTTGGTGACCTAGACGTTTACCTTCTGCTTCAAGCGCTTCAGCTGCCATAAAGGTATGTGCAACGCCAGTTGGACAAGCGGTAATCGCTACGATCTTTTTGCTGCCTGTAGTTTCTGTTGAAGCATTTGCTGAAGTACCAGTAACTTCCACTACAGTCTCAACTTGAGAAGCGTCTAATACTGTTGCTTCTGTTACTGCTTTCTCTAGGAATGATTTTGCATCAGTTGTGCACTCAGAGATAGCCGCTTGGTACACTTTCTTGCCGACAAAGCGCGCTTTATCAACATCTGTATTTGCTGCGATAATCACAACATCTGCAATTTCAATCACACCGTCGGTTAATGGTGTATTAGGAAGCACGCTTGACTGACATTCAATTGATGCGTTCCATTCAAGGGATTTAGCCGCCTGTTCGAGCAACCCTGCTGCAATGATGCTGTTTGCTACGCCACTCGGGCAAGCTGTAATAATGGCAATATTCATAATAAACCTTCTGTCCTTATTTGCTTATGTCTAACTGGCTAGTTGGAGCACTAAGCGACTGTAATTGGATATTTTGTAGTACTGAATCCAGCTCTTGTTGGCTGGTTACGCCAACGCCTACCTGTGAAACTGCTAGGGCAGATAGGGCAGTTGCAAATTTAATAAGTTCTGTTTTTGGCATCTGTTGCATGTGACCCCAACATAGACCAGCGACTAAAGTGTCACCTGCTCCTACCGTGCTTACTACTTGCATGCGCGGTGGTTGAGCGTGTAACCATTCACCTCGGTTAAGCCACATCACGCCCTCTGCGCCAAGTGACACCACGATGTTCTCAATACCTTTTTCACTTAATACTTGACCTGCTTGTTGGCATTGGTCACGAGTGGATAATTCAGCATTGAATAGCTGAGATAGCTCTTCATCGTTTGGTTTGATTAACCAAGGTTGTGCATTAATACCTGCTTTAAGTGCGTCTCGGCTGCTATCAAATAGCACCTTCTTACCTAAATCGTGTAAGCGCTGAACCCAAGAAGCGCAGAGCTCAGGTGAGATACCTTGTGGTAAGCTGCCTGCAATCACGAAGTAATCGTGCGTTTCAGCAAGCTCTAACAAGGTTTCTTCAAACGCTTTAATTGCGTCAGCGTTAACAGGAACACCTGGGAAATTGATGTCACTTACTTGGCCTGAATTCTCTACCAATTTAACGTTGATTCGAGTTGCGCCGTCGACACGAATAAAGCGGTCGGTTGCGCCCAGCTGTTCGAACAGTTGGCAGAACGCTTCTTCATTGTTACGACCAAGGAAACCAGTCACGGTCACTTGCGCGCCAAGCTCTGAAAGTACTTTGGCTACGTTTACGCCTTTGCCTGCTGCATGAAGTGAACCCTTGTTCACTAAGCTAACTGAACCTACGTTTAGCGCATCGATGCTACCAGTCAGATCCAGAGCAGGGTTTAGCGTTACGGTAACGGCTTTGATTTGTTTATCAGACATGTCGATTCCTTAACCTTCACCAAGACCAGATGCGATAGCTTTACCAATCGCTTCTATTGCTTGTGGAGCATCAATACCGTCTGCGATGAATTGAAGCTGGTGGCCGTGTTTAACACCAAGTGCGATAACTTTCATTAAGCTCTTCGCGTTTACTTCCTTTCCGTCACCATCTAAGTTTGAAACGCGGATAGTTGATTCGAATTTTTTCGCTTCAGCAACTAACATTGCACCTGGGCGTGCGTGTAGGCCGTGTGCGTTTTTGATTTTGAATACCGCGCAGTTGCCATCCTCTTGAGAAGCTGCAGAAACTACTTCACCTTTTAGAAGACCAATTACTTGCGCTGCGTCAGCGGTTAACAGTTGTTGCTGCTTACCTTCAAAAACCATTTTGCTTAGGTTTGCCAGAATAGATTGATGAGCGCTATTACAAGCGGCGAAGGCGACAAGTGCTTTCACTGGTGTGCCTTCGTATTCACAATCGTTCGCTGTTGAAACATACGATACGCCAGTACGTGCCACGCCTTTATCGCTGCCTAGTAGCCACAGTCCATTACCAAGGTGTGTAGGCGACTTAGTTACTAGATCCGCTACGAAAGTGTTATCAGTGCAGCCTGTGTTTTTTAGTAGACCTCCCGCAACAGCAGACATTTGAATCATGTCACTTGCAGGGAACAGTAGTTGAACTAAAGAAGCGTCTAGGTCGGCTTCAAGCTGAACTTCACCGTTAAGTAGGGCGATGATTTCGTCTTCTGATTTCGCTTGCTTTAGCTTATCTTCAACACCGTCCGCTGCTAGCACTTTAGTAAGTTGCTTAAGAATACCTAGGTGCTCGTCAGATTTAGCTGCGATACCAATCGCCACGTACACACGGTTACCGTCCGCCCAATCAATGCCTTCTGGAAAATGGTGAACGACTACGCCTGTCTCTTTTACTAAGCAACGAGTATCCGTCGTCCCGTGAGGAATCGCGATGCCGTTACCTAGGAACGTCGAGTTCTGCTTTTCACGGTTCAGCATTCCTTCAACATAGCCTGAATCAACTAAGCCTTTCGCGGTTAGGTCGCCAGCAATGTTCTGGATAGCTTTGAATTTGTCATCGGCCGTTTGACCAAGAGTGATGTCAGATTTTGATAATTTAAGCATGGTGCCTCTTTAGCATATCGCTTGAGAATTTGTGTATCGCTACGATTCAGTCTAGAGCAAGTGTTAGTGAACTTTACTCGTTTATTTATAATTGCTGAATCGGTTCAGCATTTGATGTAAAAAAATTCAGCAAAGCCGATTTTAGTTTTCAAAACAGTTTTGCTGCGTGTCGTTTATTCCGTTTGATTCATGAATCATAAAAAGTTAGATCATGAAAATTCGATTAACGACAAATGACGTTCAATTCATTCAAAAGGATGATTAAAGTCACTTTTCAGATTTTGCTGAATCCTTTCAGCTTTTATACTGAATCGATTCAGCATATAATTCAACTAATCCGAGGATCAGATCATTGGTTATATGATCCTACGCACAAAATACAGGTCACCCATATGACACTTGATGAAATTGCTAAATTGGCTGGCGTTTCAAAAACCACAGCCAGTTATGTCATCAACGGCAAAGCGCAGAAATACAGAATTAGTGAAAAGACTCAGCAGAAAGTAATGGCAGTCGTGGAAGAGTATAACTATCGACCAGACCATGCTGCTTCGTCATTGCGTGCCGGTAATAGCCGTTCATTTGGACTGATTATTCCTGATCTGGAAAACAGCAGTTACGCACGTTTAGCTAAATTGATAGAGCAAAACTCACGTAAAGTGGGCTATCAAATACTGATTGGCTGTTCAGATGATGATGCAGAAACAGAGCGTAAGGTGGCAGAAGCTTTGGTGAGCCGTCGCATTGATGCTTTGCTTGTTGCGAGCTCAATGCCAGATGCCAATGAATTTTACTTGAAGCTACAAAATTCAGGAACTCCAGTAATAGCGATTGACCGTCCTCTAGATGATGAGCACTTTGCCTGCGTGATCAGTGAAGATTTCGAAGCCGCATTTGAACTTACACATTCAATTCTTGATAACAATATCCAAAGCGTGGGCTTGATTGGCGCATTACCCGATTTGAATATTTCACGCGAACGTCAACTTGGATTTGAAGCGGCAAACAAGGCTCATGCGCAACAAACTGATCTCAAAGAGAACAAGCCAATGGTTGTTGGATATGGTGAACACTTTGATCGTGAATCGGGTAGAGAAGTGTTTGAAGAGTGGATTGCAAAAGGCAAGGTGCCCGATGCGATTGTGACCATGTCATACACTTTGTTAGAGGGGGTGTTAGATGTGATGGTCGAAAAGCCAGAATTGATTAACCAAGTAAAATTAGCAACTTTTGGTGATAACCGTTTATTAGATTTTTTACCATTCAAAGTACATTCGCTGCCACAGCAGTTTGAAGTGATTGCAGACAGCGCTTTTGCATTGGCGATTAATGCTTCAGCAAAGCGCTATCAAGCTGGGATTGAATTAGTACCGAGAAAAATAACTCGCAGGTAGTTCTAACTTAAGTAGTCCCAGCCTAAAGTTGTGATTTTTTATTTGAATTGGTAGTCGACACCAACAGTAAATGCAGAAGCAGTAGAGCTGCTATTCAATAATTGGAAGTTATAGCTGGCATTGAATTTAAAGTTTTTCATTGGTGTTAGCATGTTGACCCCTAGGGACCCATACGGATATATACCAGTATCTTCAGTTCGGATATAAGCTTGGTTAGCTTGATCCCATGACTTCTCAGTAATGGTTAGGTGAGATGCTCCGCCTTTCGCATAGACAGAGAAACGCTTACTTAAATGGTGTTGAAATTTAACTCCAGCTCCAAGTCCCTTATAACTGGTTACTAAGTCGTCACTAGTCGGGTTATTTTCTGGATCATCCAACGCTCTTGAGTCCGTATAACTTAGATCTAGTGCCATAAATGGTGAAAAGTAGTAGTTATAACCAAATCGGTGATACCAGCCCTGCGATGTAGATTTACTATTTTTGGTCGAAGACAGACCTATGTCGGTGTAAAGATCATGTTTAGATGATGCAGCATAAAGGTGGGTGCTCGTCATTAGAGTTCCACCCACAGCAGCAAGTATTAGATATGTTTTTTTTAGTCCGATCATTAAAGTTACAGCGCCATAAAGTTATAGTTTCAGCAAAGAAAAAATTATAACATACAGCGTTCTGTTTTGTTAATAATATTGGGCTAAATAATTTTCTATATTATGTACTCGACTAAGCAGCTTAATTGAGTAAAGGCTAAGATCAGAATGTTAAATACGCACCAGCGAATAAAGATGCAGCACTTTCATTGTTTGGTAGCCACTGATAAGACACACCGGCATCTAGTAGAAGAGGAGAGCCCTTTGGAGCGAATTTTATTCCGGCACTCGCATAAGGTTCAATGCTGCTTTCTTTAGTTGTTTCAACCGCACTATTAGCAACACTCCAACGCGAGACTTCAGAGTCTATATAGCTTGCTCCTCCTATACCGTATAGATCAAACCAGCCAATTCCTTGTTCTAACTTCAGCCCTAATCCGTAAGAATTATATTTTGAAGCAAAGCTTGTACTGTTCGCAGCAACGCTACTGTCTAATGTGGCGGTATGGCGATAATTCAAATCTAAAGCAACAAATGGAGTGAGGTAATGATTATAACCAGCTTGTGCAAAGTAAGCTGTTTCGGAGTCAGACCCATCTGAAATCATCGTGGCTCCAACATTGGTATAGAAAGAACCAGGTTGAGATTGGGCGATAGCGCTGCCACTTGAGATAATCAACGCTGTAGTGAATGCGAATAAACCCAGTGATTTGTTCATGTTTACCTTCCTAGTCATGTAATTTCCCGATTTTTAAGTGGCAAATTAATGCCTTTAATATTTATTAAAGCAAAATGTGCTCCAACATATTGAGTTAAAGATAAAATAATTGATCGAAAAAAGTGATTATTTAAAGGTAATGATGATTATTTTTAATAAAACCTGGACTGAATCAGTTTAAATTGACTGAGTTTTAACCGGAATTTTAGTGACTTAATGCATGGTTTAAATAATAAATGTACCCGAGTGGGAATTTTAGGTTAGTAGCTCGTATGTTATTTGCGCAAAGGTTTGCGTCATGGATTCGGTTAAGTAGTTAATTTGCTTGGAAAAGTAATGAATAGAGGCTTTGTAGGGAAGTGGCTGGTATGCAGCTTTTCCGAATGGTATCACAAATAAAATTTTAATATCAGGCTTGTAGATAAGAAATCGCAGCCTATAATGCTGAAAACCGGAGCGTCTGCCAACGCTCCGGTTTTTTTGTGTCCGAAGAAAAGTAAATCCGTCTGCCAACGAATTTACAACGCATTTGCGAGTGACACATATATTCATGAATCAAGGAAAACACTATGCGTATCGAACAAGAACTTAAGTTAGGTTTCAAAGATGTATTATTTCGCCCGAAGCGTTCTACTCTTAAAAGCCGTTCCCAAGTAAATTTAACCCGCGATTTTACATTCAAGCATAGTGGTCGTCAATGGTCAGGTACGCCTGTTATTGCGGCTAATATGGACTCAGTTGCTACTTTTGAAATGGCAGCAGCTCTCGCTGAACACGGTGTGATGACGGCTATCCATAAGCACTACACAGTAGAGCAATGGGGTGAGTTTGTTAAAACTGCAGATAAAAACACGTTAAACAATGTGTTTGTTTCTACGGGTACTTCTGATGCTGATTTTGAAAAAATCAAAGAGATCATGTCATTCAGTGAAGATTTAGTCTTTATCTGTATTGATATTGCCAATGGTTATTCAGAGCACCTAGTGGACTACGTAGAAAAAGTGCGCGCTGAATTCCCAGATAAAGTTATCTCAGCTGGTAACGTTGTAACTGGCGACATGGTTGAAGAACTTATCTTAGCGGGCGCTGACATCGTTAAGGTTGGTATTGGCCCTGGCTCTGTGTGTACTACCCGTGTAAAAACAGGCGTTGGTTACCCTCAACTTTCTGCCATTATTGAGTGTGCAGATGCTGCCCACGGTTTAGGTGGAACAATCATTGGTGACGGTGGCTGTTCATGTGCGGGTGATGTATCTAAAGCGTTCGGCGGCGGTGCTGACTTCGTAATGCTAGGCGGCATGCTAGCAGGTCACTCTGAGTCTGGTGGTGAAGTTGTAGAGCAAGACGGTAAGCAGTTCATGAAGTTCTACGGCATGTCTTCACAGTCGGCTATGGACAAGCACTCTGGTGGTGTTGCTAAGTACCGTGCTGCGGAAGGTAAAACTGTTTTACTTCCATACCGTGGTTCAGTTCACAACACAATTTCTGACATCCTTGGTGGTGTACGTTCAACTTGTACATACGTAGGCGC
Organism: Vibrio gallaecicus; assembly: GCF_024347495.1. Classification (NCBI taxonomy): domain Bacteria; kingdom Pseudomonadati; phylum Pseudomonadota; class Gammaproteobacteria; order Vibrionales; family Vibrionaceae; genus Vibrio; species Vibrio gallaecicus. The sequence goes on from NZ_AP025491.1 coordinate 301,971, forward strand.
AGCAAAGCTTAAAGAGCTAACTAAGCGTACGACTTTCATCCGTGTACAAGAGCAAGAGAACAACGTATTCGGTAAAGAATAACATTTAAACGATTGTTTGAATTTTTAAGAATTGAGCCACTTTATAGTGGCTCTTTTTTTACCTGAAATTTGGCAAGTGGCAACAAAGTGGCGACAGCCGAGCAAAGAAATTGTGGCGGCAGGTTACAGGTTTGAAAGAGGATTATGGATAATTGCTTCAGATAGGTGATCTGGTGCGAAGTGATTCACATCAAATAGAGTCTTAGTACATTCTTCTTGGATTCCAGAATACTACTGCCATTTTAAATAAAGTCATTTCGTCTGGAAGTAATCAGTTAAGTGATAATTCACGAAACATCTATAAATTCAATTAGTAAGCAAGATCACATTATGTGACAGTGTTTATATGCTATTTTATTTCAGTTCACTTGCTGTTTGAGCTGTAAATAATAAATATAAAAGGATATTAATATGAGTTTTTGGAAAATGTTAGGTGGTGCTGCTATTGGTGTGGGCGCAATTGCTGCAGCTCCATTTACAGGAGGAGGCTCATTACTCGGAGCTGCTACATTAGCCGGGTCTTTAGCTGGAGGCGCGACTGTCGCAGCCGCAGTTGGAGCGGGTGTCGCAGGTGCTGCAGTTGGTGCAAGTATGGATGGTGAAGAGGCTGCTGAAAAACGCGGTGCAGATGAGGCGATAAGAAAAACTGAGGCAGAATATGATCTTAAGTATCAAAAAATCAGTGCGGCTTTTAAAGATGCAGAAGCTCGACTCAATGATGTCGATGATTACTTTAACCTAATCATAGCGATGGAAGCTGTTGGGCTTTCATGCGCAGCATGCGATGGTGAAATAGCCGATGAAGAGCGAGCAGAAATTGATGAATTTATTAATGGGATAATGGGCAGTGCTTTACCTGCGCATATAAAATCGAAGATTGATGGCATAGCAAATAACCCACCCAATATCACTACTGCTTTTGAATATGCTAGTAAAGTTTCTCCAGAGTCGATGGGTTTATTTGAAGAAATTATTGATGTGGTAATGCATGCTGATAATCATATTCATGAGAATGAGACAGCCTTTTTAGAAGCTTGGAAAAAGCTTGCAGCGTAATACTAGGAGCTCTTATGACTACTCAATCGGAACGGTATCAGCAAAGAAAGAAAAAACGGAAATTATTTCGAGAAACAGCCCATATAAATGAAGTTGCCTCTCAAGAAATTGTTCATGAATTATTGCAGCAAAAACCTGATGATAAATTTCTACAGGACACATTTATATCTAGTCCAACATATGATTTAGAAGTCACCTCTCAAGAGGTGTCTGAATCATTGTCCTTACTAGACCAATCATTTACAAATGATAAATACGATGTTCTTTTTGAATCAAGTAAAGAAGTGTTAATAGATCAGCTTTTAGCACCATTGAAATTGAGCCGTTCAGATTTAGTAAATGTAGATCGTAGCTTTGAATATAATAGAGCCGATTACACCAAGTCTCCGAAGAGTGTTGGTGGGGATGGCGTCTCATTTGACACTCAAAAGAATAGAAGCAAATCCGAAGCTACAACAGCTGACGGTCAAATAAAAGATGTGAACACAGGTATTTATCATGATGCTGGTGTAATGGACTTTGATCATAACAAGTCATTAAAAAGTGTACATGATGACGGTGGCTTTATGCTGTCTGATGCCAAAAAAGCTGAGTTTGGTGCGGATTCAGATAATCATAGCTTCACACATCAAAGTATTAACCGTTCTAAAGGGGACAAAGATCATAAAGAGTTTGTGGAAAACTCAAATAATCAGGATCTTGATAAAAGGCGTACTAATGCAGTTCATGCTCAAGGTGAAAAAGCAGCTGAGAAATATGTGCCTTCTGATCCTGTAGATAAAACAATATGGATAGCTAAAGAAGGAGCTAAGGACGGTTTAAAAACTGGATCTCATCAAGGTCTCCAGCAAGCAATGGGTGCTATGCTTTCTAGTTTTATATCTTCAACGTTTGAAGAGGTAAAAGACATTTTATCTAATGGTTGGAAAAATGGGCAATACAACGATTCGTGGTTGAGTGTCTTAAAAACTAGACTTGGAAGAGTGGTAAAAAAAGTGCTGGGAGAGTGGAAGAATGTTGCAGCGGCTTTTTCTACAGGGGCAATATCGGGGCTATTTTCTGCTATATCCACAGCTGTTATAAATATGTTCGTTAGAACTAGTAAGAATGCAGTTAGGTTGATTAGGGAAGGTTTCATGTCTCTAATGAAAGCTATTAAAACATTAGTATTTCCTCCCGAAGGAATGACGATAAAGCAAGCAGCACATGAAGCTAGTAAAGTTTTTGCCACAGGTTTAGTTGTTACCGGGGGGATTCTGGCAACTGAGACTATAGCGACCTTTATTAATGGAATCCCTTTTTCCAATACTATTTCTATGGTGATTGGCGGACTATTATCAGGTTTAGGGTCTCTATTCGTTGTCTACCTATTAGATAAATTAGATCTTTTTGGAGTGAATGCAGACGAACGTCATGAGTTTATTTTAGGTACTTTAGAACCTAGGATTAACAGCTCTATTGAGAGTAGCGAAGCAATCATTACTAGGTTAGGTTTAGAATATTAAAACCCACTTTGAACTTGACATAAGCTTTTTAAATCAAAGAGATTGATATAGAAGTGGTGAGTTCCCCCTGAGCTCGCCTAATCTAAACACAACAAGTAAAGACGTTTGGATTGGGCGCGTAAATACTTAATAATCGCTGTGCGATGAACCTCGATAAAGTGATGGCATTCATTGTAAAAATGCGTTGTTTATTAGCATTTATCGCCATTTTAAGCTGTTTTATCTATCAACTCTTTCTAATACTACTCTGATCGCACTTGAGCGTGCTTTTCGTACACCTCATCGAAAGTTAACGAAACCTCGAAGAAAGAGTATTCACTGGAGGGCTGGTTTTTGTGACTCAAATAAGTGGCTGTGGCTTATCAAAAAGATAGCCTTGTGCTAGATCGATGTTCAGTTGCTCCGCCATATCGAGCTGTACTTGCTCCTCAATTCCTTCAGCTAAAACAGCACCACCGTAGTCATGAACCGCTTTAACGACCGCTTTTATTTCATCGACTAGAGTAGGATCAAACGTAAGTCTGCTGATGATTTTGATGCAAAGTTTGACTACCTCTGGTTTGACTTCATCGATCAGCGCCAAATCAAAAAATCCGCAGCCAACATCGTCAAGCCAGAACTGATAGCCTTGCTTTCTCAATTGAGCCATTCGCTGTTTTATTGGTTGCCAGTCTCGTATCGGTAAGTGTTCAGTGAGCTCAATCTTAATTCTTTCAGCCAGTGCGTAGTGGTTTAGTATCTGAAATACGGTTTTATCTAACAACAGGTTAGGAGCAAGGTTAACGGTGTAACATCCTATAGATGTATGGGCGGCAATGTTTGCAAGATGAACTTCTAGGATGACAATTTCCAATTGCCTGCTGAGCTGTTGTGATTGAGCAGCGATAAACAACTGATCGGGTCGATGCCACAAGGAGTCTGAAGGACCACGAACTAAAACCTCATGTCCATAAGTGGTCTGGCGTTTAAGATCTCTAATAGACTGAACATATGAATACAGTGAACGCTCACTTAAGATATCACTCAGTGAAACAGTAGTCCCTGTTTCAAGTGGTGTTTGGCTTTGGTTCATGTCGCAATTCTCCTTGCTTGCTTACATGCTATCGGAGCTAAGCATTTCTTTTCTGGTCCGTTTTATCATTCAGTTGCAGATAAGATAAAGAGTTGACGATCTGTTCCGCGAGTTCATGATTGTTGCCCGAGAGGCTTATTGATAGCTTGGTGTCTTCAACTAGGGCTTCCATGTTTTGCTTAACCGTGTTGGAGTCGGACAGTTGAGCCTCAATGGCGTCCATGATGGTTTTAGAAGCTGTTTTACTATCAAGCGACATGTTCATCAAGTTCTGCATGTTATGCATGGTGTCTTTGGTTACTTCTGAGCTGAGAATAATGACGTCCTCAACCTCTTTTTGTTTGTTGAAAATGCTGTCTGATATCTTTGAAATCGATGCCATTTCAGTATCGATGTTCTCAGCGGACTGATTCGCCGTGTTCGCAAGTTGACGAACTTCGTCTGCGACTACTGCAAAACCACGTCCGTGTTCTCCAGCTCGAGCGGCTTCAATCGCGGCATTAAGCGCCAACAGGTTTGTTTGTGCAGCGATACCTTTAATAGAATCCACCAATTGGGTGACGTTCTTGTTAATCTCATCCAGTGATTCGAGCAGTTCGCTAAACTGGCAGATCTTTTCTTTAGAAACCAATACCTGTTCTTCCAAAGCCTCCAGCTTGTCGATGGTATTAGCCGCAGTTTCTGCCGTTTGGCTGGAGTATTGATGACTCTCACAAGACAGCTTGTTAATACTTTCTGACTGCTCGATGAAGTGATTCACTAACTCATAGCTCTGTTCAATCGACTTCGCACGACTTCGTGATGCTTTATGAACATTGGCCGCATTGACGTGAATTTTCTTCGCATAGTCGGTGGGATCATTTTGTTTGAATAGAGAGTACTTTTCAGAAGTTTTCTTCAGTTCTGCAAGATGGCTAGTATGAACTTCGACAGTATCCGATGACTGTTTTTTAAACGAAAATATCATTATTAGACGACCTTCTTTCGGGATTGAAGAGTTGCAGAAACGCTGGCTTGGGTAGACACACAGAAGGGTACGCAGTAAGTCATTAAGATCTTAATGATCAGCGTTGCGTCAATGTTGCTAGAGAGCAATTTGTCACCGTGATTAATGAACATAAGAATGGTGCCAACTATGAAAGAAACCTTGAGTGAGCGTTTCAGTATCGTCGGTTCGCCTGCGGTTTTAATAAACTGAGCTAAAGGCATCTGCAACCTCTGTTTAGATGAATATTGTTTTGGTGAATCATACACCTTATTGAACGATTGTTCAAATTAAGGGTGGTGTTCAACTGCAACTTACGTAAAGTTAATTTCAGTAGTATATTCAATCGCTAAAAATTCTATGTGCCTTAGAAGTGTTCTTTCGCATTGAGGCTTTGTTGCGTAATTCGGTGTAAGTAAATGCTTTTACATAAATTAATGATAATTCAGACTAATGGTGAGACCTTACTAAAACACTTACCGGAAGGTAATATGTTTGATCGATTCTAATAAAGTTTGTCATATTTCATCTGTCAGTTAATTTGGCAGAAGTTATGTGGACCGACTATAGCAAACGCACCTTTGCCCCAAAGTTTGTTAGGGGCTTTTTATGAAATAATGGAAGCGCCAACGTATTATTCGTTGGCGAATGTTCAATAAGTGACGTCACCTATTTTTGTGTCGAGAACCTTGCGTGATAAGGCGTCAATTCATCCCCTTCCATTGTTAAGGGAGCGTAGAGGTTAGGTCTACGACCTCTGATCCAGCGTTTGCCTGTACACATGTTTAGATCTTTCGCATTGAGTTCGGCAATAACCATATCATTATCGATGCAGTCAGTTTCAACGATAATTTCACCATATGGATTGAGCACCATTGCATTCCCCGTTCTAACTTCATCCATATCAACCCCAACACCATTACTAAAGATCAGGAACATGCCATTGTCATGGGCACGCGCAGGTAGCCAACGCATTAACCATTTTCTTCCTTTAGAACCTTGCATTTCAGAACGAATCGAATCTGGATCTCGGTGACGATTATGCCAAAGTTGGGGATCAATCAACCCCATCGCATTAGGGCTGCGAGAGTTCGTTCCGCCTGTTTGATGGGGCGCGACTAGTATATCAGCCCCTTTTAATGCTGTTATTCGAGCATTCTCGACTAAATTATTATCCCAGCAAATTAAGATTCCTACACGGCATCCATGTGGCGTATCAAATACAGTGTAATCATTGCCACTTCTCATGTGTTCACTGACAAACGTATGCAGCTTTCTGTGTTTGGCTATCTGGCCATCAGGCATTGCCATTACATAAGAATTATAGAGATCTCCGTCCTTGTCCTTTTCAATTAAACCTGCGCCGATGCTGAGTTGGTATTGTTCAGACATTTTTAGCAAGCGTTGAGACGTTTCCCCTTGTGGAATGAACTCGGACAAATCATTGATCTCTGATTTTTTAAGTTTCGAAACATGCCAATAACCAGTGACACACATTTCAGGGAAGGCGATGATTTTTACCCCTTGTTTAGCCGCCTTTTCTGCGTAACTTTGAATGACCGATAAGTTGTAGTCTTTGTCGTTCGCATGGTGGTTAAATTGGACAGTCGCAACACGGATATCTTTCATAATTGTTCCTTTTACTTGGTGAATATCAACCATTTTAAAAAACACTTTTGATTCCGTATAATGAATAAAATTCCTATTATTAATGAGCGCATGGAATGGATTTTGTGGACTTACGTACATTTTGCCAGTTAGCGGTAGATGGTAACTATCGAATAGCTTCAGAGCACTTACACATCACTCAGTCAGCTTTAACTAAGAAGATTCAGCGCCTTGAAGCTTTTTGTGGAGTGGTTTTATTTGAGAGAGGAAGGCAAGGAGCCAGTCTAACTGCGGCAGGCGTAGCTCTTTTACCTGAAGCGCAACGAATTGTATCGAGTTTTGAATCTTATAAATCACTAACTCAACGAGTCGCCAAGGGAATTGCAGGAAATCTCAATATAGGTTTTGGTATATCTTCCTACCACCTTGCTCCAGATTACATAGCTAAGTTTAAAAAACACTACTCAGAGATCCATATTACGCTTAACGATATACCATCTCAAAAGCAGTCAGAGCGTCTACTTCTAGGGGAGCTTCATCTCAGTTTTAGCCGACTACCAACTGTAGCTCCGCTGAAGGGGGTAAAGCTCTGTACAGATCACCTAGTGCTTGCGACGCATAGAAGTCAAATCATAGACAAAAACAAACTATGGTTTTCGTTAGATTCAATCGATTATTTACAGCTTAACCCTGAGCGAGGGAAGGGACTAAGCCAACAAATAAACATGCTATTAGAGGAGCATGAGAAAAAATTGAATATAGTTCAGGAGGCCGATGATATTCAAACATTGTTGGCACTAGTATCAGCAAATTTGGGCTTCACTATTGTTCCTGCAAGTGTAAAGCATATTGCGAATGAGCATGTCGTTTTTTGGGAACTGTCAGGGGAAAATAGCTCATGGGATGTCGGTCTAATTTGGAATGAGCAGTTAGAGAGCTTTGCAAAAGATAATTTCATTCAATTTGTCGAGAAGATGACAATTGAACGGCGTTGATTCTATTTGTGTGTGGTAACTCATTTCTGTCCATTACTGCACCGTTCTTTGTTTTAGCGGTAGAAATAGAGTTCAAGCCGTACTAAAGAAGCATTAGATGCCAAACGTAAGTGGGCATCATCCGTGGTAGACCAAAAGGACCGGCCAAAAACTTAAAGCTCGATAAGCAAAAAGATAAAGTAGTGGAACACTTACGCATGGGGTTAAGCCAGGCATCGATTGCCAAGTTGCTCGATATTTCAGCCCGTACGCTCATTGACTATCTTCGCCGGCAAGACCTTAAAGCGAAACTAAACGTGGGTTGTGAAACGAGCGTATGGTTGGATGAGTACATTACTATTTATGATTTGTTTGCATGTTACTTTTAATTAAGAAGTAAGAAAAAAAACCGCCAACAAAAGGAAGTAACAATGAAAGAGCGATTATAAAAACTCTATTTTTCATGCTCTTATCAATAATGGCTATAACTATTGGTGTAAATGAAGTGAAGAATACACTTCCTACGGTTAGCCATAGGAAAAACCAAGACACACTTTCTTTGTTAACTATTTCAGGGAAAAACTCTTGACCAATTAATCTAATAAACAATGAAAAAGCAAATGTTATCATGGAGTACTTTAATAACCGTATAAACATTACTGCGAAACCTCTAATTCTGCGAATACCAAGCCACCAACTGCAGCTTCAAATTTATTTATACCCATAAAAGAAGACGATACCTTGTCTTTTTTTCTCGCTCTGGAATTACATTCATACTCTTCCTGCTAGGGCTAGCTGGGATGAAAGTAATATAAATACTCTATTGTTTATATAAAGCTCATTGATATTAATGATTTGTGTCACGCTTTATAAGGTGAGGAGGTCCTATTGTGCGTTTTTTCTTATTGGTGATGACTCGCATGGCTTTGGTTTAGAGAGTAAGTACAAGATATTGCTCGACCAAAGGGGGAAGGTTAAGGACTATAGAGTGTGATGAAAATCTAATATCAGTAGAGAGTATCTTACCTTTATTTTTACTGATTACATCTAGGGTTACATTGCCCACAAAGGTGTACCTTTGGAACACTACCAACTTGTTGGCTCAAAGTGTTCATTTACTCTTCATTTTGCTAATGGGTCATGTTTCCGAATGTGACCGAACTTTACTTACATCATGAGGAGACGAAAATGGAGATTGGGTACGCGAGGGTCTCAAGTGATGAACAAACGACACATTAGCATTGAGCTAAATTGCAGTCGAACAACGATATATTGAGTTATATCTAGTGAAAAGACCGAAGGGGATAAAGTATGAATACCTCAAGTATCAATACTGGACACCAAGCTAAGTGTCTTTTCTATACCTGTACTAATTCAATAGTTGCTAATTTAGGAAAATCATTGATTTAACGCCATCAAGGTTTCGCTGTAGATTTCTATCAGAAGAATGATTTACCATAGATTGATATTCAACACGTATTACTTAGCTCGTTCAGTTGCTTTGCTAATAAAGCAGGTAGCGTGAGGTTGAAGTGGTTTTTTCTCGAACTTAAATGGACTTTTGATGCTCGCCATTCCCTTACCATTTGTCGCTGCGTTGCTGTTATTCATGACTGGCGTACTACTTAGATATCGTTACCCACAAAACAGTCAAAAGCCATTTTGGTTTATCACTCTATGTGCGTTAATGATCACTGTGGTGGGGCTACGATGGACGGTAGATATTGCGTTGTTTCGTTTCCTACAGCCAATTCTCGGTGCGAGTGTACCAGTGGCGGCTTGGCTCTGCTTTGCGGGGGCTCATCGAAGTAAACCCAACACACGTGTGCATTGGTTAGGACCCGTTATTGTTCTGGTTAGCTCATTTTTGTACCCACATTTCTGGGTTGGGACCGTTGATGTATTGCTGATCTCGCTATACCTAGGTTATGGCAGCTTGCTGTTGAAGTCGTCGTTCAATATGCCGGAACAAGTAAGGCTAACCGATGTATCGAAAGTCTTGATTGCGGAGCGGGTTGCAGGAGGGCTTCTGCTATTTTCCGCTTTGGTCGATGGTGTACTCTCTTACGATATCTTGTTGTTGGGTGCACAACACACTAACTTAATCCTATCGATTGGGTATCTGGTTCTTATTCCCGCGGTTGTGTCCGCCGTGATTGTTGTCAGTCTGAGTACGCCTTCTTCGATAGAACACAACCAAGCGCACGTTCAACTTCACATGTCACACGGGTCTTCACAAGAAGCTGATAAGTCGTCACCTGCGCTGGTGAGTAGCTTGGATGAAGATGAAGAAACAGCGAATATCGTTGCCAAGCTCGATGCATTAATGAGGGAACACCAAGTATTCAAGGATCCTGACTTGTCACTCAATAGGCTAGCGCGAAAGTTAGGCATTCCTGCCCGAAAAATATCATCTGCGGTTAACCAAACTCATAATGAGAACATTTCGAAGGTGATCAACACCTATCGAATTGAGCATGCTAAGGCACTACTGAAGCAAAGTGATGAAGCGATAACTGAGATCTTCCTAAGTTCAGGCTTTCAGAGCAAGTCTAATTTCAATAGGGAGTTTTCAAGGATCACTGGGCAAACTCCGAGTGAGTTTCGAAGTTCACCGCAAGTGTCAGATTGAGTTGGCTTGTTGTTCTGTTTATTGATTCAGAAAACCAACAATGTCATTTAACATCAATTGATGTAGCTCACTGCGTGAAGCGCCTAAGCCGTCTTTACAAATAATCCCATCGCCCGGCACTTCTTCTTCAAGCATAGCAACTGCTTCCGCTTTACAGCGTTGAATAAAGCTAAAATGGGTCGCGTTTTCGTAGACTTTGTATTGTCTCGAGTTAAGAGGCATGTGCTCGGCAATGTAGCCAGACTCTAATGTCTGAGGGAGATCTCCAATATCGATCCCAGCAGCCAGTATTAAGGTTGGCACATTGATGTCTTCTAAGCTATTGACTGAAAAACTCCGAGCAAGGCCCAAATCAAGGCTAACCACACGGTGAATTCGTGGATCTGAAAGGTCTATATTGCTTGGTTCTTTAGCTTGGACTTTGGATAACCCTAACTCTTTAGACAGCCCACAAGTTCTCGGATTCTTATATTTATTACATTCCGATCCAAATGTTGCTCTATCCATTTTCGCTCCACCCAATAGCATCACTGTCCAACCACCCAACGAATGCCCGATTGCTGCAACATCGTCAACGTTAGCAGACTGTTTCCAGGGGGCTTTGGATAATAAGTAATCTAGAATGCGTGACATATCTCGTGGTCTTTCCCACCATTTCGCTGCCAGCTTGGGGGAATGGTTGAAAGAGGTGGTTCCTGGGTGGTCAACGGCCGCTACGATGTAGCCATGACCAGCAAGTTCGGTCGCCAACCAGTTTTGGTTTCGCCAATTTCCTCGGTAGCCGTGTGATAGCAGTACTATTGGAAAAGTACCAGATTGAATTCGTGCATCTTTGATGACTTGCGTACCTATGAAAGCAGGGTTATCGCCAATCAAGATTGTGTCTGATGCATCTTGTGTGGGATACCAAATGGCGGTGTCTAACGGTCGTTCAGGGACGTCTGTTAAGACGATTTGAGTGAATCCGACACCGGAAGCGATGGCTGAATTGCAAAGGAAAAGGAAGGGTACGAACAGTAAATGTGTCCATTTCATGGGAGTTGCTCCAATTGAGGTAATTGGAACTAATATGGGCTAGACCTAGGTATAACGAGACCTCAAACACGATCGAGGACGCCCTCAATCATGTTTAAGTACCGAATTTAGCGAATTGGTTATGGTTATCTACCTTTAGACCGCTTTTTTACCATTCTCTTTCATGAGTAAAATAGACAATGACTATCGAGGAGTTTTAAAAACTGGCGATCGAAGAGAGTGTGCGTATTAGATGAGGCTATTAGTTGAATAGATGCCACAAAGGCTACTAATGTTAGCACGGTGCAGTTGGAATCATTCTTGTGTAAGCTTTAGCAAGCATAATTCATGTTCCAATAGCTAATATCGGTCCAATAACTAATGCCGGTCAAGCTCATAAAAACGTTATAAGTTTCCAAAGGAATACAGTTTGAATAATTATTTTGAGAGCCCTTTTGTAGGTAAATCTCTGAAAGAACAAGTCACGAATCCAAATATTATCGTGGGTGAGCACAGTTACTATTCTGGCTATTATCATAATCATAGTTTTGATGATTGTGCGCGTTATTTACTCGCGGATAGGACTGATATTGATAAGCTGATTATTGGGCGTTATTGCTCGATAGGTTCTGGCGCGGTGTTTATGATGGCTGGTAATCAAGGGCACCAAAACACTTGGGTAAGTACGTTTCCATTTTTCTATCAGGATAATGAGAATTTTGCGGATGCAAAAGATGGCTTTGTGCGTTCGGGTGATACAGTGATTGGTAATGATGTGTGGATTGGCACGGAAGCTATGATCATGAGTGGTGTATCTATCGGAGACGGCGCAATTATCGCAAGCCGTGCTGTCGTAACTAAAGATGTTGCTCCGTATTCAATTGTGGGCTCGAACCCAGCGAAACATATTCGTTATAGATTCTCTGAAGGCGAGGTAGCCCAATTATTAGAGATGAAATGGTGGGAGTGGAGTGATGAGCAAGTAAAGGGAGCCATGGGCTTAATGTGTTCATCAAATATCGATGGTCTATATGATTATTGGAAAACGTTAATTCGTACGTAATATCCATTTTATCTGATGATTTACACATGGCACTTTAGAGCATTTTTTTTGGTGTAGAGCAGGTTTTGGAATTAAATAGCCAGTGCGTTAGGCTTGTAACCGACCTGTCACTTAACAGATATCATACTTCTGGTTTGCTCGTAGTAGGTAGGAATATGGAAAAGACCAATCAACAATTGCTGCAAAACACATTCTCGGCTTTCATTTCTTTAAACCAAGCCGATATGGATATAGCAATTCCTTATTTTACATTTCGCTATTGCCACCCTAAAGAGTACCTCTTTTTAAGCGGTGAGCTTCCACTCGATGTCCATTTTGTTCTGAATGGTGTTGGTCGATATTTTTATATTGATCAAAATGGCATCGAGCGTAATAAATCGTTGGTTAGAAAAGGCGGAGCTTTTGCAAGCATCAGTTCGATTGTTGAAGGGAGCCCTAGTCCATTCTTTGCTCAGGCTCTCACAGAATGTGTTATCGCTTCGGTAAGCTATTCAAATTTGGTGAAGCTTTCTAAATCCAACAATAATTGGGGAGACTTTGTTCGTAAGATGTTCGAGCGTTTAGTGCTAAAGAAAGAAAAAAGAGAGGCTGGGTTTCTTATGCTGTCGGCAAAGGAACGCTACTTACAATTTTTAAAAGAATTTGGTGCAGACAGCCAAGAAATTCCACTTCGTCATGTCGCCATGTACTTAGGTATCACCGATGTTACTTTGTCGCGTATCCGCCGCGAGATGGGCTTAACCTAGGTTCGGTAGGCTTTACACAGGTTAGGTGGAATTTATATAGGTTCGTGGACTTAACATAGGTTAAGGAGTCGTTAACTTATTTTTTATATGCTCTCGTTTTCGACAACGGAGTATCGACATGAAAAAACTACTACCACCAGTTCTCTTCTTAATTTTTATCATTGCAATGGGCTTAATGTGCTGGAGTATTGGTGCCACCCACTTACTTGTTTTTCCTTTTAATCTTATTGGCTTACCTATTATTGGTTTGGGTTTGATGCTCGCAATGACAGGTAAACAGTTATTTAAGAAGCTAGAAACAAATATCATGACATTTGATGAGCCAACCATGTTAGTCACAGAAGGTATTTACCAATACACAAGAAACCCTATGTACTTGGGCTTTACTACCGCAATGCTCGGTTTTTCAATGCTCATGGGGGCTTCTGTTGTGTCCTTATTAATGGCGGTCATATTCCTATTTATAACGGACAGGTGGTATATCTCATTTGAAGAACAAATGATGCACACTAAGTTTGGTAAAGATTACGAAGAATACTGTAGAAAAGTGCGTCGGTGGATTTAAAGCCTAGAAGTTTGCAGGCGCTTCTATTTGAAGGCGCCTCTAAATAGTAGGTGCTACACGGTGGCCGTGATTAACTTGTGAGATTTTTATGAGAATTACATGAACGGGTCGTGAGACTTGAGGTTCATCCTATAAGTGTTCTCAACAAAATGGATGGAATCGATATGTTAAAACTCTCTCAACTTGGACTTATTATCTCCGCTTCTGCACTGGCTATGAATATCAACGTTATTCAGGCTGCAGAAATGGAAATTACGGTTACGAATGCAACAAAGGGCATTTATTTTACTCCTCTGATAGTCGCTGCACATAGTGGTGATGTACGTATGTTCCGGCTCGGTGAAAGCGCTTCTTCAGAACTAGAGGCGATGGCTGAGGGTGGTGATATCTCTGGCTTATCTTCTTTAATTGGCAATGCGGGTGGAGTGGTAGTAGAAAATCCTGCTTCGGGTATTTTGGAACCAGGTATGGCGACTACATTCAATTTAGACAGTGGAGATATGGGGTACTTGTCATTAAGTGCAATGTTGTTGCCAACTAATGATGGATTTGTTGGGTTAGACAGTTGGACTATTCCTTCTGAAGCTGGCACATATAAGGCTTCACTCTATGGTTATGATGCGGGCACTGAGGCGAATGATGAGCTGGCAAGCAGTATGCCTAACCCTCCTTTTATAACTTTTGGGGCTGGTGGTACTGGGGTAGAAACTGCTAATAGCAATAATACGGTTCATATCCACCCTGGTAATCTTGGGGATAGTGACAATGCTGGTGGAATGAGTGATTTAGATAGCAGCTCACATCGTTGGTTGAACCCTGTTGCAACCATCACAATCGTTGTTAAGTAAGGGGGCTGTATGAATAAGCGAATTTTAGTTGCGGCATGTGTCGCTATTACATTAGCGGGTTGTGGTGATGATAACGACACTACAAAAGCGCGTTATAGCATTAGCGTCACGAATCTTACCGCTAACCAACCTATGTCCCCCCTTGCAATAATGACTCACACAGAGGAATACAACTTATTTGAAGTAGGAAGCGCGGCATCGATGGAACTGGAAACTCTTGCTGAAGGAGGAAGCAATGCGGAACTCCTTGCATTGTCAGATTCTGAATCAAGCGTTGGAGCCTCTGTTTCAGGCAATGGCTTATTGTTACCTGGATCCACCGATAGTGTCGAACTGACGGTGACGTCTTATTATCCCTACTTATCAATTGCCTCGATGCTAGTCAATACTAATGATGCATTTGTCGGAGAAACCGGTTTAGATGTCTCTGATTTGAAGGTAGGTGGTAGTTACTCGATGAGCATGAGTGTTTGGGACTCAGGGACGGAAGCTAATGATGAGCTTTCTGAGACGATCCCCGGACCTGCCGGTGGCGGTGAAGGTTTTAATGCCGAGCGAAATGATGATGACCGAGTAACGTTTCATTCAGGTGTTATTAGCCAAGATGATGGTCTTAGTTCGTCAACGCTTTCTGCTAACCATCGCTTTCTAAATCCTGGAGCTCAGCTTGTGATTACAAGGATTGAATAATTAATATGAAAGAAAATGCTCCCTATCTCGGTCTACATGAAGGTATGACAATACTGGGATAGGGAGATGTCATGGAAAACAACCTCAATGCTCAAAGTGCCAAGATATTGCTTGTCGAAGATGATAATGATCTTGCTGAACTGATACAAATGCACATCAAATTTCAAGGTCATCAAACCGTTCGAGTAACAAGTTGTCGGCAAGCTCATATTGCTTATCAAGATGAACCCTTTGACTTACTTGTGCTGGACCGAGGTTTACCCGACGGTGACGGTTTGGATATTTGTCACCAACTTCGTCAAAATAATGATTGGGTTCCGGTATTGGTATTGACGGCGCGCGGTAGTGAATTAGAAAAAGTAGAAGGGTTGGAGGCTGGTGTTGACGACTATATTGCTAAGCCGTTCAGTGTGCTTGAATTCCAGGCTCGAGTTCGCAATATTCTGCGTAGAAATCAATCTAATTCAACGGATATTCCAGAATTAATTGAACCGGGAAGCACCATGGATTTTGGTTGCCTGACGATAACGCCAGAGCTCCATCAAGTGTCTCTTAATCACGAAGATGTGCCATTGACCGCTACAGAATTTACTTTGCTCCAGTTTCTCGCTAATCGCCCTGGCAGGGTATTCAGCAAAGATGAGCTTTTAGAGCATGTCTGGAATACAAACCACACGGGATATTACCATACGGTTTGCAGTACTATTAATCGTTTGAGAACTAAACTTTCTGAGTCAGAAAAAGAGTTGTCTGAGTCAGAAAAAGATACGCAATTTATTCAGACGGTATGGGGCGTTGGATACAAGTTTCAGCCAAGAGTATAGGGTGTCGAGATGAAACAAAAACCGTTGAGTTTTAAATCACGATTGGTGATATTTACAAGTATTTGGTTTTGCTTGACTGCTTTGGTGATCGCAACAACGTACAACTGGCAGAAAGAAACAACCGAGCAATTCACCAAACAAAGCTTACACAAAGATCTTGCCAGTCATATGAGAGATGACAACCCATTAATGATCGGCACGGATTACAACCCGAAGGCGTTGAAGTCGATATTTCATACTCTTATGTTGATGGGTCCAGATTTTGAGATCTACTTTTTGGATAGCCAAGGAAAAATCACCACTCATGCCGCCCCAGAGGAGGCTCAGTTAATGGGGTATGTTAACCTTAATCCCATCAAACGCTATTTAGGTAATCAAGCCTTTCCCATCTTGGGTACCGATCCCCGTAACCCTGATGAAAACAAGGTATTCTCAGTGGCTGCGATTGAAGAATTAGGATCAACGGTCGGTTATCTCTACGTGGTAATAGGCAGTACACGCCACACGGCGATCGCCAACTCAATTGTGAATTCCCCATACTCAGCGCTAACTGCGTTGGTTCTTTTTTCCATTTTAGGCTTTGCGTTTGGTGCTTACTGGCTTGTAAAACAGAGTTTGCTTAAACCAATTCAGCAAGTGACTGATCAGCTTCAAAAGCAAGCTGGGCATGATTTTCGTCTCAATGCCGACTTTACCTATCGCGTACCAGAGTTAATTCCCATAGCAGAGTCCTATCATTTGATGGCAAAACACATCCAACAACAATTTTTGTTGTTGGAATATCAAGCCTCAGCAAGAAAACAAAGCTTATTGCAACTGAGTCATGACTTAAAAACCCCCCTTTCTAGTGTGTTAGGTTACCTAGAAACCTGGAAGATGACTCACCCAGAGTCAGATCCATTGATTGATATTGCTTATCGAAATTGCAACAAGTTATCTATTCAACTGGAATCTCTGCTTGATTCTGCGAAGCAAGAGGCAAAACTACCTAGTTATGAGTATCAATTGGTTGTGCTAAAACCATTACTTGATGAGTGCGCTGAAACTATGCGTAGTCATTGTATTCGTAAAAATATCTGTTTGCAGATGGAGGTTGAGGAAGGGTTGGAAACCATTGGAGATAAGCAATTGCTAGAACGTTTGATATTGAACTTACTGGATAATGCATTTCGTCATAGCCCTAAGGACGCCGAGATTCAATGTCAAATCACGGCGGATTCAAACAATGGAAAAATTTACTTTGTCTTCCGTAACTTTATTGATAATGAAGCACCAAATGGCTCGCTGGGGATAGGCACTCGCATCGTTAAATCCATCCTTATGCTGCATTACAGTGTCTTACAGACTTCTCAGGTAGATAATAGGTTTGAACAAAGCTTTTACTTAAACTCACCGACCTGACCTAACAGCAGCAGAGTGATACCTCACCAGTGAGAGTGACAAGTCGACATTCATAGACGACTGCCACAAGGTTACAATTTCGTATTTGCTGAGTCCCCAGAATCTTGAAGTGTTTTGTCTAAGTTAGGGCACAGTTTTATGAACGATTTTTTAAATTGATTAAGATGGAATGATCGTTTTCATATTTTGGAAATGTATTAAATAATAATGGGAATTTGAAAAGCGAATGTGGCACCTCCAATTGGACTCATATCCACGTGGTGGACCATTTCAATTAAGTGAGCAGATTCATTCACTTGATATCCTAGAATCTCTGCTTGTTCAAACAAGCCCTCAATTGCAGCCAAGTAGGCTATATCAGACACTAAATAGACCTCACAGCAGAGATAATAGCCTTCAGGAATGAAGTAGTCGTAATGCTCACTATCCACTTGCCAGTCCCCAACAGTAAAAGAAATATCTTTCCACTTTCGTTCTAATTCTGAGATTGGTGCTGTACTCATTAGCCGAGTACTTTTCTCACCAAGAGTTTCAAACACGTCATCCCAGTCAAAGTTAGGTATATCTTTAACTTTCATACCTCTCGCGGGGTACCATACCAGTTCGGTTGGCATTTCTTGAGCTAGCTGTTTTTCAATGGACTGATTAGAACCTGGGTGTGACAATTTATCTAATAGTTGAGCCATATCTGCTGACGTGCCTGATACTACGAACTGATGAAGACTTTTCGCCGTCATCCCTAATTCTCGTTTTAAAACCTTTGCCATCGCTTGAGATGAGGAATATCCGCATTCGTGAGCAATATCCGTAATTTTTAATGGCGTCTCTGAAGAAAGTAGTGACACGGCATATTGCAAGCGCACCCGACCTAAATACTGCCCCGGTGTTTCCCCAAATAACTGACTAAACTGCCTGTGAAAGTGATAGGGCGAAATGGCACTTTCTTGTGCGATTTGCTCCCATGACAAACTCTCTGCTAATGAGTTATGCATCATGAACAATGCCATCTCAAATCGCTTTTTATGGTGTGCAGGTAAAGTCTCAAGTAGCGTCATTTCTGGTACTAACACATAAGGCTGTTTATTTGCTGGATCAGTCATAGGGAATGTGAATGAGTATGGGTAACTTTCACTATGACGATTCGCCTTTTTAAATGCAACTTATCCGATTGGATTTACCTTATGCGGTTGGCTTAATTTGGAGGTCGACCTGATTCACTAAATCAGACTCCACTTTTCCATGGGACTGTTTACTGCTGATCCCCAGTAAAACAGGGATCAAAATCAGAGTGACGGTGGTAGCAAATAACTCACCAAAAACCAATGAAACAGCAGCAGGCTTTAGGTATTGGGCTTGTTCAGCACTTTCACTTAATAATGGGAGCAAGCCACAAACGGTGGTAATTGTGGTCAGGAAAATAGCTCTCATCCTACTTGTACCAGCCGTAATTAAGGCTTGATTAAGAGGTACACCATTTCTGAATTCAGAATTAAAACGCGTGATCAAAACAAGGGAGTCGTTAATGACAATTCCCGTCATTGCCATCATGCCGAACATAGACAAAATACTGATAGGTAAATCCATCAAGTAATGCCCAAAGATAGCTCCGGAAAATCCAAAGGGGATCACTGCCATAATAATCAAAGGTTGCCAGTAAGATTTCAATGGAATTGCTAATAAAATGTAGACCAGTAAGAGCGTTAAAATCATTGCGGACTGAAAGCCTTGTTGGACTTCACCCATTTCTTCAAATTCTCCTCCTGCTTTGATGCTCACATCTGGGTAACGTTTATGAAGAGTATCGATAGACTGATTTAAGAGGGCCATCGTTGCTTCTGGTGATTGTACTGCTCGGTTTTGATTCCAATAGACATTGACTACTTGTTCGCGATTGCGGCGGTACAACACCTCAGGTACTCGTTCTACGGTAAAGGTGGCAATTTCACTTAAAGGAAGTGTTTGCCCACTTGGTAGCATGATAGGAGTGTATCGAAGCTGAGTTTGCGTCATACGTTCACTTTGCGGGTATCGAACAATAACTTTTGTTTCCTGCCCTTGTTCTAATAAACGATGGATCTCTCTTTGCCCAAAAGCATCCCCTGCTAGTTGAGCTATCTTGTCTTGAGTGAGCCCTAATTGGCGACCATAAGAATTGAGGGTAATGCGAACTTGCTCTTGCCCGCCTTTGCCGTCATTAAATACATCTGTCACACCGGGTAAGCCGTCTAACTGGGTTCCCACTTCTTGAGCGACTCGTTTAGCGAGCTCTCGGTCTGTGGCGGAAACGGAAATGAAAGTGCCACCTGCTGGCTCTTCAGCAGCGGTAAATTGAGATGAATAGGCACCTTCAATCGACCCTGTAAGTGAACGCCATTCATTGGTTAAATGATTACTGGGTAGAGTAGACAGCGCTTCACTGCTCAGTTCGGCTGTCACTTCTATTTCGCCGTAACCATCAGACCAGGCGAGTAAATTAACAAGCGGATCATCAGTGAGTGCGAATTCTTGTTGAAGGGTTTGATTGAGTTGTAAAGCGGTTCGCTCTAGTTTATCTAGTGCTTTTTCTTGTAAAGGCAAAGGCGCACCGTCTTCTAATGTTACTTTTGCAGTGATATAGCGCCCTGGTATTTCAGGGAATATAGCACTACGAATGGTGCCACTCGCCCACATACCATAAGCCAAGATGAAAAATGCACTGAACCCGAGTAACGACGCGCATTTATTGTGTAGAGAATATTGTAATACCGGACGATAGTAATGCTGAGTGATATGAGCAAGACCTGCTTGAGCACCGTTTTGTACGCGAGAAATAATCCCTGTTTTGTCCTTTTGTGTGTTTTTCGTTTTCATTTCGGCAAGATGAGAAGGCAAGATAAATTTACTTTCTATCAATGAGAAAAACAGAGCAAAAATAACCACGGCAGAAAACCCAGCCAGTATTTTAGCGAAGTCATTGTTAATCCAGAGCATAGGTGAGAAAGCCGCGATTGTAGTGAGCACACCAAATACTGTGGCGACAGACACTGATTTTACGCCTTTCCATGCGGCTTCTCTTGAATTGGAAGTTTTTCCACGCTCAGAATGAATCGCTTCTCCAACTACAACTGCATCGTCCACTAAAATTCCTAGCACCAGAATAAAGCCAAATAAAGTGATGTCGTTGACGCTATAGTCCATTAAATTCATGGCACTGAGAGTTCCGCATAAAGCGATGGGAATACCGGCTGCTACCCAAAAAGCCAGTTTTATTTCCAGAAAGATCCCCAGTAATAGCATGACAATAAGTAGTCCTTGCCACGCATTGTCACCTAAGCGATAAAGCTGATCTTCGATATAAGGTGCCATATTAGCCATAGTTGAAAGGGATACGTCATCAGGCAGGCGCTCGCGTTCTTTTTGTAGCACTTCTTTGATTGCACCACTCACCTGAATTAGGTTGTCCGTTTGTCGAGTGCTAACCAGAAGCGCGATGGCGGATTCACCATTATTGCGAACGATGGAACCACTGTCTTGATAGTCTCTCGTGAGCGTGGCTATTTCCCCAAGTCGAATTGAGCCTGATGGTGTAGACAGTATTTCGAGAGCACTTAGTTTTTGTAAGTCATCAGCATACCCATCACCTCGAATAATCATTCGTCCCTTAACACTTTTCAGTTCACCTGCCCTTGTTTCTAAAGAGGATTGTTCAATTATCGAAGAAAGGGACGAAAGGTTTAGCTTAAGGCTCCTGAGTTTCTCAATGTCAGGTTCTATCACTACTATTGGATCTCGGCTTCCCCAGTTAGAAACTTTGGATATGTTAGGGTGCTTCTTTAAAGCTTGAGCTACCTGCCTGGCTATGGGTTGTAGCTGGCTATCTGTTCTAGGGGCAGACACAATCACGAAAGAGGCTAGGTTGGTAAATTCATCACGAGTGACTTGGGGTTTCTCCGCTTGAACCGGAAAACCACTTATCGTATTGACTTGGCTTTTTACATCTTCTAGTAACCTATCGAGATCGGTTTCTGTTGTTTTGCGAACGCGTATTGTTGAGAGTCCAGTAACCGATGTGCTGGTAATTTGTTTGATTCCAGCAATGCCACTGATTGATTCCTCAACACGCTGAGTGATGCTTTCATCAATTTGTTTAGCACTTCCCCCCGGGTAAGCAACATGAATAACCAAGCTAGACGGGGCAATTTGTGGGAAAGACTCAACGCGTAATTGACCAAATGCTAATATGCCACTGGCTACGATGGAGACCATTAATAAATTGGCCGCAACAGGATTATGAATAAACCATTTTGTTAACCAATTCATTGTGATACCTCCGTGATGTGAGCGTCTGAGGATGCAATTTTAGGAGCGGCTTCAGGAACAATTTGAGGAATAGATTCAGGGGGTGTTTCAAGGGCAGGTTCAGGGGAAACTTGAGTACCTGAAATCATGGACAGTAATGGATAAGCAACGACCTTCCTTGGGAGATCTGGCGAGTGATTGAAAATCACATAAGCCGAGTTAATGCTCTCTTCTAATATTTGGATGCTTTCAATTCGCAGTTTATCCTCAATGTCGACTGTCCATATATGACCATCTCTTGTTAAGGCGCTTAAAGGCACTTCCATCACTGCTTTACGCATAGCTAATGTGACTGCGATATCTAACTGCTGATTAGGTAAAATCCTTGGCGTGGTCTGATATGGGTTATCGACTGTGAGCACCACTTGCCTTTGGCGAGTGGTATTGTCCACCTGTGGTTCGATATATCTAACCGTGGCAGGGTGTGCTTTCTGCTGTTTATCAATTACTTGAATTTTAGGGGCTTTTAACGCTGCTGAGATGATGTTCCATTGCGGTTCAGGGATGGGAACGTGAATATCTAAACTGTCACTTGATGCTAGAGTAAATAAAATATCCCCGGTTTCTAATTGCTGTTCTGGGCTAATGGTTCTGCTTAATATGACTGCATTAAAAGGCGCTTTGATCGTGGCATCATTTAGGTGCTGTCGAGCACTAATAACTGCTTGTTTGGCTTGTTTTAATTCCGATTTCGCGGCAGCAATTTGCGGCTCTCTACGAGCATACGCAGAGCTATTTTTGTTTGATAACATTTTCAGAGCGACAGTTTGTTCGTGTTGTTCACGTTGTAAATTAAGAGCTGCCTGTTTCATTAAAGTCTCTGTTTGCGCGAGTTGTGATACAAGGTGGGTTGTATCTAGCTTAGCTAACACTTCCCCTTTATCTACGATTGCTCCAGGTTCTGTGTTGTTCTTTAACCAAGCTAATCTTGCGCTGCTAGGGGCTTTTATCTCAACCGACCAACGAGCTTCACTTATTCCAATAAGAGTAAGTTCTGGCTGGTGGGATTCTGGTGATACCAATACAACGCTTACGGGCTGTTTTTCCTTTTTCTGAATGACAGGTTTAGTTGGCTCAGGTTCGAGCATATCTACTACACTAAGCGCGCACACAATCAGAATAAGACTTAACGCAATAGGGATGATTTGTTTTATTTTCATTGGTTAGACTCCGATTTAAATTCATTTCTATTGGTTTGAGTGTGAAGAGGTGACCTATCTTTGAGATCTGAGCCATTTTCAAAATCTGACCTACTTTCAAGATATGGCTTTCTTTCCATGCATGATTTCTTATCAGGGCAAGAGCTAATCTGACATTGTTGATTAAGACGTTGGCTGATATCAGTTAAGCGCGAAAGTGTTTGGAGCGTTATGGGTAATAGAATCGCAGCTTCAAGAAATTCCAAAGAGTAGGTCACAGCAGAGAAGAGTTGTCCTGCGGTTGGTTGTATCAATTGAGTCGATAACCAAAGGTTGGTAATCACGAAGCTAAAGAGAACAAAGAATATCAAGCCATAAACAATGGCTTCAGCATCAGAAATCAGCACTTCTCGGCGCTTAATTCGCTCTAAATGGCGTCGAATACTACGAAAAGGCACACGAGATAATATGGAAACTTGTTGTTCTATTCGATGATTTAAAGAGCGATTTAGCCGGGTGAAATATGGGTGAAACTGAGAATAAATCACAAGCATTGTGATACCCGCAATGATGGCGCTGATCCCAAGGCTGATATGAAAGGAGCTGAGAATAATAATTGAAGCAGTGAGTTGAATGCCTGCAGTCATAAGCGGCGGTACATCATTTTCAAGAAAATCGACCAGCTCTCTAGACATGTCCAACCTAGCATTTCGAATAGACACGCTATTGCTGGGCGGTAACTGATTACGCATTTTAATATCGACAGCTTCACCAATGATTACCCGAATTCGGCCGTAAATACGTGTGTCGTAAAAGCGACGAATAACGGAGACTACAATGAGTGATACGATCAATGCAGAGAGCCAATAAAGATCAGAGAACTCACCCTTAACAAGATCATCAATGGCAAATCCGATGAAGAGGGGAAGCAGCACCATGAATAGGTTTTCAAGTGCGACCAGAAACCAGGTAATTGCCACCTTGGATTTGTTTTGCTTCAGGATTGACCTGACTGTGAAGTGTGAAAGGTCCGGCAAAATAAAGACTCCATTTATCGATTGGAGATCAGTATTTACTATGTGAATAACAAAAAAGTGTCTCAGGTTGCTGAAATGACTTTAACCACCTTCATTAACTCTCTCATTTGTGCCCGCACTAGAGTAACTGCCTATACGTTCAATCAGTTTATGAGTAACGTTTAATCGCTAATCGCTAATCGCTAATCGCTACAGCCAGTCTTTGCATCTAATAAACTTATCATTTGTAAAACTAGCGGGTTCTTTGGTTTATGAAAAAGTAGCGTTACTACAGGTAAGCAGTAACGCACTTTTATATCTCAGTTGCAGAAGAACCTGCTTCTAAGGAAGAGTCTAGTATAGAAGAGCTTTGTATCGAAGAACCGAGTTTGTCTATGCAGGTTGCAAAGCTCGCATCTTCATTATGTAGTGTAATCTAAGGAGCATAAGGGTAGCGGCAATGGTTAACCCGGTCAGGATTCCGACCCAAAAGCCCTTTTCGCCCATTGCTGGAACAATGTAATCGGTCAATCCTAATACCATACCGAGGGGGAGAGCCAATCCCCAGTATGACGCAATCGCTAAAAACATCGGCACTTTGGTGTCTTTATAGCCACGTAATGCGCCATTAGCGGATGTTTGTAAAGCATCACTAAACTGGTACATTGCGGTTAGGGCGAGTAGCGTTGCCGCTGTTGCACTGATAGCTGGATCAGTTGTGTATAGCCTGATTATCCATTCAGGGAATAATAGGAATACCGCCACCGAGAGCGATGAAATAAGCCCTGCGACTAAGATGCCTATTTGGCTGCGTTCAATTGCTCCTAATTCATCTTTTTCACCTAGAGCATGACCAACACGAATGGTAATACCAAATGATATGCTCATTGGGATCACGTAAGTCATGCTTGAAATGTTTAAAGCGATTTGAGCCGCGGCGATATTTTCAGCACCGATTCGACCAATCATAAGTGCAATCACCGAGAAAATACTGCCACAAACCGCAATGTTCATCCCGATAGGTAAACCTAGTTTCAATAGGTGAAGCATTTCTTTCAGTCTTGGTTTTACATCTGAAAAACTGATGATGGTTTTATAATGGTGATGTCCTTTGATATAGGAATATAACATTCCGGACATCAACCAATACACTAAACTTGTTGCCCAACCGCAACCCACAGCCCCCATTTCAGGGAATCCAAATTTACCGTAAATAAGGACATAGTTAACGGGTATATTGACCAGTAAACCAACTACCGAAATAATCATCGGCACTTTGGTATTGTTCATCCCTTCACAAAAGCCGTTTAAGGTATAAAACAGAGCTATACCCGGAACACCAAATGCTAGGGCTAGCGCATAATCACTTGCTATAGGGATGATTTCCGAGGCAACACCAATCCATTCTAATATCGGTTTTGCACTGGCTAAATAGATGATAAGTAGAATACTCGCAATGATGGCTAGCCAAACCATCTGGAAAAATTCAATGGAGATATTATTAAAATCACGGGCACCGCGGTGATAAGCCACAACGGGGGTTAATGCCATGATGATACCGCGTAGCAGCAACAATACCGGGATCCAAAGGCTTGTTCCTAAAGCGATTGCTGCAAGATCAGCAGGGCTTACTTGACCTGCCATAGTGGTATCGACAAAGCCCATAGCTTGGGTGGCAATTTGCGTGAAAATGATCGGAATCGATAGGTGCATCAAAGCACCCGACTCTCGGGTAAAAGAACGAAGTTTAGTTAACATGGAGGCTCTAGACACCAATATAAATGCACCAATGATGGCAGGATAGCGAGTGTACATTTTAGGGTGTGCCCGTTAGGCGGCGACAATATAAACACCTTGTTTGCTAGGGTCAAGTTTTAGAATTATTAGTTCTATTTGCTTCTTATTGTCGTAAATGTGCAATCTATGAGTTTCTAGGAGCGTTATAATTTTCACAAATACCACATTGATGAGAACCCTATGATTCGCCCATCTATAGAAGCAGATATCCGTACCATTTTAGATATTTGGCTTAACGCATCTATTAAGGCGCATGATTTTGCCGCCGCTGATTTTTGGCAATCACAAGTCGATAATATGCGGGATATCTACCTGCCAGCGTCACAGAACTTTGTTTTTGAATTAGACTCAGATGTCGTCGGTTTCTATTCTTTGTACGAAAATACTTTAGCGGCCATCTTTGTATCACCAGAGATCCAAAGGAAAGGGATTGGTAAACAACTAATAGCCCATGCCAAGGCACAAGTTGAAAATGGTAAAACCGACGAAAAAGAAGAACAAAAACTGATATTAAATGTTTATGCTGAGAATGAAGCCAGCTTTAATTTTTACTTATCTCAAGGCTTTGAAGTTGAGAACCAGCATAAGTGCGAGCATACAGGTTGCTTGGAATATACGATGAAATTGAAAAATTAATGAGTATGGTGGTGAAAAGGTAAGTAATAAAAGGAGGGTGTGCTGAGAAGAATTAAGCGTATCTTTCTGTATTCATAGATACTACATTGCTTACTTTTACATTTGCTATCACCAAACAAGGAAGAGCCATTGGATATCGTTAAACTGCTTGAGAAGTCAATGTCAATGGATGAATCCAGTTGGCAAAGGCACTCTAACCCTTGGAGTGTTTATTCCCGGTTTACTCTTTTGCCACTCCTGTCTCTGGCTTTTTGGTCTAGGGATTGGATAGGTGTGTATTCGATTATCCCTATCTTGATGTCATTTCTGTGGGTATGGGTCAACCCTCGTTTATTCAACGCTCCTAAAACCACCAATAATTGGGCTTCCATGGCAACCTTTGGTGAGCGTATTTATTTGAATCGAAATGTAGAAACTATCCCAGAGCATCATGTAAAGCCTATCTTAGTGTTGAAATCTTTAACTGGAATTGGCTTACCTATATTCATTTATGGGTTGTGGGCTTTAGACCTAGGCTTAGTCTTGGTTGGAAACCTGTGGATTATGGTTTTTAAGGCTTGGTTTGTAGATAGGATGGTATGGCTATACCTTGATATGAAAAGTACTAAAGCTGAGTATGAACAGTGGCTTAAACTTTAACTTATAGTTATTAAATTAGTCTTTCTCATTTTATTTCCTTCGTTTCGCTTGACCTTCCCCCTAGGGTAACCTTTACACTCACGCCGTAATTTTAAAGGTTAGTTATGACAAACACACTCCGAACAACTTGGATTACCGTGTTCAGCATTATCGTAATGTTGATGTCTAGCTATACCTCAAGTTCACCGGTAATGATGCTTGATATGATGCCTCCCCAAGCCATGGCTAGTATGATGAGCGATTGCCACCTCCCAGATAGCTTGGATAATTATCAAGCTGGTACTTCTTTTATATCCCAGGCAAAAGATCATCATTCTTCAATGTTAGCTAAGAGTGATCATGCTCATCATGATGCTAATTCTCAAAGCTCAAGTGAAAACAAAGCCAGTCACCATTGTCAGGGAGCCTCTGATACTGTGCATACTTGCTGTATGTCGGTTTGCTCTTCTGTTTCATGGCCACTGAATACTTTCTATGTTCCTTTTGAATTATCCCCTTCGCTAGCACAATACCAACCTTTGGTTATTGGCCATAAAGTCTCGCGTATTCAAACCCTGCTACGCCCACCTTCAGAATCTATCTATATCTAAAAAATAGAGCTACATCAGAGAACTGATCTGATTTAGCCGATCTTTTATGAGCGTTATTTAACGCTAGATATGGACAATCATTGTGATTATACATCCCAAAAATGCAGTGCTTTCTTTGAGCATGAGCATCATGGCGGCTGTTATGCCTGCCATTTTATATTCGAATAGTGCTTTCGCTGGCGAGAACCTTACGGTGTACGAAACTTACAATTCAAATCAGCAACTCAAGATTCTTATTGAGATGGCGTTATCTCATGACGCCAGTAGAAAACAGTACTTTTCTCAATCGCAAGCGATGCGAGAGTCTGGTGTTGCCAGTGCAACCTTGATGGATCCGAAACTGAAAGTAGGTTTTGGAGGGCTGCCTGTTGAGTCATTTAAGTTTGATGAAGACCCAATGACCAATATTTCAGTGGGTTTAATGCAGCAATTCGAACGTGGTTCGACACTGGACTTGAATCGGAAAAAGGCGAATCAGCAAGCCAATGTTGTCGACCATCAAGTTCAAGTTCGTGAATATGAAATTGCAAATAACATGACTCAACTATGGCTAGAACTTGGCTATCTTCAGCATGCTGCGCTTCTCATTACAGAAACCCAAAGTCTGATGGTTGAGATGGAGCAGTATGTTAAAACCAATTATTCAATCGGTAAGAGTGAAGCGCAGGATTTACTGAATACTCAGCTTCAGGTGAATAAGCTTGATGAAAAGTTGCAAGCTAACCAACAAATGCAACAACGAGTGGTTGCACAGCTGTCTGAATGGCTAGGTGACAAATGGTTGGGTGCTAAGCGGTTCGATGACAATCGGTACAATTCATCTTCCTTGAGCCAAGTCAGCTTTGAATTGGATTGGGGACTCTTAGATTCACGCCTGAAAAATAATACCAGTGATACGCAGTTTTACGCGCTGCTCAATCAACACCCTATGGCTCAAATGGCCGATGCCACCATCTCGGCAAATCGCACGAAGGTGGAAGTTGCAGAACAAGCGTTCACGCCACAATTTGGTGTTGAAGTGATGTATGCCTACCGTCAAGCCGACAACATGATGGGCGAGCCTGCTTCTGATTTACTCAGTGCTTACCTGACTATGGATATCCCGTTATTCACCGATAACCGACAAGATAAAACCCTCACCGCTGCTCAATACCAAGTGGGCGCTTCGCAATATCAAAAAGATGCGCTGTTGGCACAAATGAATGCCCAAGTGAATGTTTTGATGAATGATAAAACGAATTTGATGGAGCGGATTGAACGATATCAAGATCGATTAATCCCACAATCTCAGGCGCGTATTGCCGCTGTAGAAAGGGGCTACCAGAATAATACCGCTCAGTTTGGTGATGTGATCACTGCCGCGACAGATGAGCTGGCACTAAAAATTGAACTGACACGCCTCATTACCGATCTGAACCAAACCAATAGCAAACTAGCCTCGTTACTTGGTGGTTTCGAATATCAAGTGTCCAGCCCTTCTGATCTATCCCTAGATCAAGCTCAATATCCAAATCACATTCAATACTCCAATCGCGTTCAATACTCAAATATCACTCGATACTCAAATAGCATTCAAAAGAAGAACGACACTAATAAGGACATCAAATGAGCACATTTAAAACGGCAAGCCTTGCTTTAGTTATTGGTGGGGTTCTGGGCTACGGAGTGAATACCTATTTCACTGGTATGAGTCACGGCATGATAGGGATGTCTCAAAGCAACCAGACACAAAACAAACCGGCAGAAAATGATGAACCGCTGTACTGGGTTGCACCAATGGATCCGAATTACAAGCGCGATAAACCCGGGCAGTCGCCAATGGGAATGGATTTGATCCCGGTATATGCGGAAGACACGAATGGGGAAGATGATAAACCCGGGACGATAAAGATCGATCCTTCGGTAGAAAACAACCTTGGGGTGAAAACCGCTACTGTTTCTAGAGAGGTGCTTTCACCATTGATTGATACGGTTGGCTACATCGCTTTTGATGAAAGCCAACTATGGCAGATCAATGTGCGCATTTCTGGTTGGGTAGAAAAGCTTCATATCAACGCAGTTGGCGAACAGGTAAAAAAAGGAGAAGTTCTGTTTACTCTTTATTCTCCTGAATTAGTTAAGGCGCAAGAAGAGCTAATTAGTGCTTACAAAACTAACCGTAAGGGAATGATTAAAGGGGCGACTGATAGGCTCGCAACTTTAGGAGTCGACCGCGGTCAAATCAAGGCGATTGCGCGTAAAGGAAAAGCCTCACAAACCATTGAGGTCAAAGCGCCCGCAGACGGTGTTATTGCAAGCCTTAATATCCGTGAAGGTGGTTATCTTTCTCCTGCTCAAGCGGTGATCAGCGCGGGACCACTTGATGAAGTTTGGGTCGATGCTGAAGTATTTGAGCGTCAGTCTCACTGGATCAAAAAAGGCAATTTGGCATCAATGACGCTAGATGCATTACCTGATGGAGAGTGGAAGGGAGAGGTGGATTATGTCTATCCGATTCTTGACCCTAAAACTCGAACATTGCGTGTTCGATTACGTTTTTCTAATCCTATGGGTCAACTTAAACCCAATATGTTTGCTAACGTCACCTTAAAGCCGGTGACAAATAATGAAGTATTGACGATACCTCGGTCGTCTGTGATTCGCTCTGGAGGCATCACCAGAGTAGTTATTGCGGAAGGAAATGGAAAGTATCGCTCTGCCCGTATTGAGATTGGACGTGAGGCAGCGAATAACGTTGAGGTATTAAGCGGTTTAAAACAGGGAGACAGCATTGTGACGTCTGCTCACTTCATGCTGGATTCCGAATCTAGCCAGTCTGCAGATCTTTCTCGCATCAACGGAGTTGAAGATCCAATTGACACGGCTTGGGCGAAAGGGGAAATCACTGATGTGATGGCAGGTCACCGAATGCTGACAATTAATCATCAACCTGTTCCTGAGTGGAATTGGCCTGGCATGGTGATGAATTTCAGCGTTGCAGAAGGTGTTGATTTTGAACCATTTAAGCTAGGGCAAACTCTTGAATTTGAAATGCAGAAAGGTGAATCAGGGCAGTATGACATTGTGGATTATAAGCCGCTATCTAGGTCACAGACCGGTAAACCTCAAGCCATAAACGAAGTTTGGATAAACGGTGAAATCAGCATGCTGATGGCTGATTTTGGGATGATCACGTTAAACCACCAAGCGGTTTCTGAATGGGATTGGACATCTGGAGAGATGAATTTCTCGGTCGGAGATGCAGTTAAGTTATCTGACTTTCAAGAGGGGCAAAAGGTTCGCTTTTTAGTTGAAAAGCAAGGTTCAGAGTTCTCTTTGAAAATGCTAGAGCTTAAATCTCTAGAGACTATTGATAATAAAAAAGGTACAGCGAGCAAAAAAGCTATTACCACATTACAACTAGGCGAGGTGGACAATGATTAATGCCATTATTCGCTGGTCTATTGGAAATCGATTTTTAGTCATCATTGCGACAATAGCCATTGTTTTTGGTGGCTTGTATAGCGTTAAAAATACACCTGTCGATGCTATTCCTGATCTCTCTGATGTTCAGGTAATCATAAAAACGAGTTATCCGGGGCAAGCGCCACAGGTCGTTGAAGATCAAGTGACCTACCCATTAACGACAGCGATGCTAGCTGTACCAGGTGCAGAAACCGTGCGTGGTTATTCGTTTTTTGGTGATTCGTATGTCTACATTATTTTTGATGATGATACCGATATGTACTGGGCAAGATCTCGCGTTTTAGAGTATCTAAGCCAAGTAGCACCCAAGCTCCCTTCTAATGCTAAACCTACATTAGGTCCTGATGCGACTGGTGTGGGGTGGGTATACAGCTATGTGTTGCAAGATAAAACAGGCAAACATGATTTAGCTGAACTTCGTAGCTTACAAGATTGGTTCTTAAAGTATGAACTGCAAACGGTCGCGGGCGTATCGGAAGTTGCGACGGTGGGTGGCATGGTTAAGCAGTACCAAGTGCAAATCGACCCCGCTAAATTACGTGCTTATGACTTAACACTTCAGCAAGTTAACAGCGCAATTAAAAACGGTAATCAGGAAACAGGCGCTTCGGTAGTGGAAATTGCTGAGGCTGAACACATGGTTCGCACTACCGGTTATCTGACCAGCATTGAAGACATTCAATCCTTACCACTGAAAGTAACGGAGAAAGGAACACCACTTTTATTAGGGGACATCGCAGACATTAATCTTGGACCACAAATGCGCAGAGGAATCTCTGAACTTAATGGCGAAGGTGAAGCCGTAGGTGGTGTAATTGTGATGCGATTTGGTGAGAACGCTAGTGAGGTGATTGATTCCGTCAAAACCAAACTAGCAGAGCTGCAACGCGGCTTACCTGAAGGTGTAGAAATTGTCGCAACTTACGATCGTTCAACCCTGATTGATTCTGCAGTCGAAAATCTTTGGAAAAAACTGGCAGAAGAGTTCATCGTCGTTGCCATCGTGTGCGCACTTTTCTTGTTCCATATTCGTTCTTCTATGGTTATTGCTCTGAGCTTACCTGTCGGTATTTTAGGGGCATTCATTGTTATGCATTGGCAAGGAATTAACGCCAATATTATGTCTCTTGGTGGTATTGCGATTGCGATTGGAGCCATGGTCGATGGTGCGATAGTCATGATAGAGAATGTGCATAAGCATATCGAAAGGACACCGCTAACAGATAAAAACCGTTGGCAAGTGATTGGTAAAGCAGCAGAAGAAGTGGGAGCACCTTTGTTCTTCTCTCTGATAATCATCACATTAAGCTTTGTTCCTGTATTTGCCTTAGAAGGGCAAGAAGGCAAGATGTTTTCACCGCTTGCGTTTACTAAGACGTATGCAATGGCTGCATCTGCAGGTTTGGCGATTACGCTTGTGCCAGTTCTCATGGGCTATTTCATCCGAGGAAAAGTACTTCCAGAGCATAAAAACCCGGTAAACCGTGGTTTAGTGGCACTGTACAAACCACTGTTGAACTTAAGCTTGAAGTACCCAAAAGTGATGATTGTATTAGCAATTGGGCTAATGGCTTCAGCGTATTATCCAGTAAGTAAGCTTGGCAGTGAATTCATCCCACCATTGGATGAAGGCGATCTTATGTATATGCCAACCACATACCCAGGGATCTCTATTGGTAAGGCGCGAGAACTCCTGCAACAAACGAATAAGCTGATTATGACTGTGCCGGAGGTTGAAACTGCATGGGGAAAAATTGGCAGGGCTGAAACTGCAACCGATCCTGCGCCTTTGACCATGATTGAAACCGTTATTCAGTTCAAGCCGCGTGAACAATGGCGTGAAGGCGTGACGGCTGAATCATTGCGTAAAGAGTTTGATGAACTTATTCAATTCCCTGGGCTAACCAATGCGTGGGTAATGCCGATAAAAACACGTATCGATATGTTGGCTACGGGTATTAAAACCCCGATTGGTATCAAGATAGCCGGTCCTGATTTAACAGTTATCGAAGGTATTGGGGCTCAAATTGAACCAATCCTTAACAATGTGACGGGAACGGCTTCTGTTTATGCTGAGCGAGTCGCTGGTGGGCGTTACGTCACCATCGATATCAAGAGACGTTCAGCAGCTCGTTATGGTCTGAATATTCAAGATGTCCAGCAAGTCATCTCTACAGCAGTGGGCGGTATGAATGTGGGTGAAACTGTGGAAGGCTTAGAACGCTACCCAATCAATGTTCGTTACCCGCAAGATTACCGTGACTCAGTCGTTAAACTGCAAAACTTACCTTTGGTGACTCCCAATGGTGCACGAATCGCGTTGGCTGATGTGGCGGACATTCGCTATGAAGACGGGCCTCCAATGATCAAGACTGAAAATGCTCGACCGAATGGTTGGGTATTTGTCGACATTGATGGACGTGATTTGGGGTCTTACGTGGTAGAAGCGCAGAAGGCAGTGGCGGATCAATTGGAGCTTCCAGCTGGCTACTCTCTGGTGTGGTCCGGTCAATATGAATATATGGAACGCGCAAAAGAACGCTTGAGTGTGGTCGTGCCTATTACTGTTGCCATCATTATGCTGCTGCTTTATCTGAGTTTTCGTCGAGTGGGAGAAGTCATGATCATCATGCTCACTTTGCCACTCGCGATGGTCGGTGGTTTGTGGTTGATGCATTTATTGAACTTCAATTTTTCAATCGCAGTTGGGGTTGGTTTTATTGCGCTTGCTGGAGTGGCTGTTGAAATCGGTGTCATCATGCTGGTCTATCTCAACCAAGCTTGGCATTACAAAAAACTTGATGCTGCTGAGTCACAAACAAGGCTTGAACAAGGCGATCTAATTGATGCCATTCGCGAAGGCGCTGGTCTACGAGTTCGCCCTGTGATGATGACAGTTCTGACGGTGATTATTGGGTTGATTCCCATTATGTACGGTGAAGGTACAGGCTCAGAAGTCATGCAACGAATCGCTGCGCCAATGATCGGCGGTATGGCTTCGGCATTAATACTCACGCTGCTGGTGCTACCCGCACTATTCATGCTCTGGAAACAGCGAGAAATGAGCGGCTCTCACGACATCGAAGATACATCAACAGTATCGAAGGTAATTCAATAATCGAAGTCGATTTAATCACAAAACCAGTTCAATCACTGGCCAAGAGTCATTGAACCAAACAAATTTGAATATACAGCCCTTGAGCATGGCACTGTTTTAAAACTGTGTTCAGGGCATTATAAATAACTAAGGAAGTACCATGAACAAAACACTTATTGCTATAGCCCTAACATTTGTGACCTCAACAGCCTTTGCTGAAATGAACCACGCGAATATGGACCATAGCAATGTAGATCAAAGCGATATGGATCATTCGACTATGGAAATGGGGAAAATGGATCATTCCAATATGATGATGGACCACTCTAATATGATGAACATGGAAGGAATGTCTGAGGTAGGAATGCCCGCAAAAGGCGCAAAACCCGATAAAGTCGTCCATGTGATATTAAGCGATGATATGAAAATTACCTTTAAGAAAGAGGTAAATATTGAACCCAATGATGTGGTGCAATTCGTTGTAATGAATACAGGTAAGATTGACCATGAGTTTTCGATTGGATCGATGAAAGAGCAGATAATGCATCGCGAGATGATGAAAAGTATGGGAAATCATGAGCATGATTCTGGAAGTACAGTGACAGTCAAACCGGGTAAAGCAAAGCAGATGCTTTGGCACTTCCATGGGGATAAAAATGTTGAGTTTGCTTGTAACATTCCAGGGCATGCAGAAGCAGGAATGGTAAAGAAAATCGTTATTTAGCCTGTATCGATGCTTAGCCAGATCGCAAGCTAGCTAGATAAAAAGCTAACGATTTTTAACCGAGACTTAAACCAAGAGCCTCTAATTCGTTAGGGGCTTTGTAGTTCAGTAGAGTATATTTTCAGTATTTTGCGTCTTTTATTAGCGATTTTCGTCTAGTCAAAGTAACCAATAAATATTGAATAATGGTGGTGTAAATATTATCAGGGCAGTAAACCATCACCGAATCAAATGCTTTTTACTTTAAAGTTTTTTATAATTCCACTAGTATCGAAATATAGTGATAGAGTATCGAAATTGAGGTAAAAGCTATGCTAGCGGAATGGTTAACACATAAAGACCACTTGAGAAGTTACATAGTAAAACAGACGGGTGATTTAGATCTAGCTGATGATATTTTGCAAGAAGTATATATAAAAGCCAGCCAAAAAATAGAACAGTTAGAAGCCAGGGATAAACTGAAAAATTGGTTATACCGTATCACTCATAACACGATCATGGACTTCTATCGCTCACATCAGAATCATGAAGAGTTAGTTGATAACCAAGTGGAAGAAGAGGTGCCTGACGAAGTTGTGAACCTTCAAACCATGGGGCAGTGCTTGAGACCTATGTTTGATTGCTTACCGGAAAAGTACCGTGAAGTGATGATCCTTTCGGAATTGGATGGGTTATCTCAGCAGGCTGTTGCTGATCAGTTAGGGTTATCACTTTCTGGTACGAAAAGCCGAATCCAGCGTGGCCGGGTTAAGCTTAAAAAGATTCTCACCGACTGCTGTAATGTGGAAGCTGGGCGAGAAGGTATAATAGACTTTTACCCCAAAGATAAGTGTGTTGATTTTGCAAAGAAAAATGGTGCAAATTAGGCTATGTTTGGCAGTTTGATGGTTAACTTACTTTAAATAGAAATCGATCCGTAATATGGGTCGATTTTTTGTTTAAATCAGTTTCTACTATCCGCAATTGATAGTTTCTACTACAAAAATAGCACGCGAGCTCTGACGGCAGTAAGTGCAGCATCAGATAAATTAGAGAGTTTTTTCATAATGAATACCAACAAAAACCAATTTATATCGCAGCAAGTGATTGAAGATGTATGTGAGTGGGAAATCATGCATGGTGTTGCTTTTCGTCAGGATGATAATACAGCAAGACATGTGCCATTTAGTATCACTCCAATGACGATGGAACGTCCAGTTTATAGTCATTTACTCGCGGTGACGCCATTAATCGCTAAGTTAGTGAGTAACGTGTCAGAAGATCATGAGTTCTTGCAAGAATCCCTTCGTGATATGGCAAAAGCTGACCCTTTCTTCGGGCGTTTAATTGAGTTACACCAGCAAGCCTACGGCGATGTATCTCAAAGTGATGAAGCGGCTCGCCAGTCATTATTATTGATGCGAACTGATTTTATGGACGATCGCCAGCATGGTGCAAAAGTGATTGAGTTTAATGGTATTGCGGCTGGTATGGGACCCTTCGGACAACGCGCGACAGAGCTACATCGCTTTGTCAAAGACCAATGGAATGACGTATACAATACGTGGCTAGAAGATGATTCAGCGGTCCCTGCTGATAATCAAGCTTTGGAGCAACTGGCTCATGGGATTGCAACGGCAACCAATAAAGTAAAAATGCACTTCTCGGCATTAGATGATGCAAACGACCAGCAGAAACCAACGTTTTTGATGATTGTTCAGAAAGGCGAGGATAATGTTTACGATCAGCACCTTCTGGAAGTAGCCCTGCGAAACCTTGGTGTGAGAACGGTAAGACGTACATTCGATCAGTTGAGCACTCAGCTATCGAGTGGTGAGAATAAGCGCCTTATTTTGAATGGTGTAGGGGCAATCGATACGGTTTATCTAAGAGCTGGTTATCAATATTCAGATTACTGGGCTCCGGATCTAAACGAACCTATTTGCTGCCATACGTTAAGCCAAACGCGTTTGTTCATTGAGAAACATTATGTAGCAATGAATGCCACTATCAGCCAGCAACTGGCAACCAGTAAATCAATGCAAATGCTACTGACTATTATGCCTGCAGAAGATTATGCTCGTTGGGGTTTAACACTTGAAGAAGCGCAGTTAGTGAAAAGCGTATTGGCGGAGATGAAGCCTATTTCGACAGAAACCATTGAATGGTTCAACTGCCATGCGGACAAAAAAGAATGGGTGCTTAAAAATCAAGGTGAGGGTGGTGGCCACTGTGTATTTGGTGAAGACATCAGCGACACTCTCACTAAGCTAAAACCAGAAGAGTACGATGCGTGGGCATTGATGCAACGTTTGTATCCGCATGAACGAGACACATCCACAATTGCTATTCGCGATGGTCAGCAAACGTTGGTGAAAGATCTTGTGAGTGAGATAGGTTTATTTACTGCGCACTATAAGGGTGACGCCGTAACAGAGTTGGGTGGTTACGCTGGTTATCTAATTCGTAGTAAGCCTGCAAGTGAGAATGAAGGTGGTATTCATAGTGGTCAAGGTATTCTCGATTCACTTGTTCTCATTTAATTTATATCAAGAGGTTTAGATTAATTGTAGCCTTTGGGTAATTAGACCTTCAGAAGTGTCATTATCCATTGGCTGATTTTATAAACATCAGCATTATTCACTTTTTTGCAAAGCATCCATCATCCTTTCGATTCACATTTCGTTTAGTTATTCAGCGACTCCCATAATACGTAGCTTCAACTTGGTAAAGAGATCATTTCCGAACTTGAGTTTATAGACCTTCTTGAATCTATGAAAAAATCTTATTTATTTGAGCTAGGTTATAAGTCAGAGTTTTAAAGTGTGAACTAACAATCACATCTTGTTGATAGCGCTTTGCTTAATATTACGCCTGATTATTATGTATGATAATAACATATAAAGGATTAAATAAATGAAACAAACTCTTGCTCTGACTGGTGCTATTTTACTTGCTATGCCTGCATTGGCAGATGTTGCTAATAACGGTGTGGATTCCCCAGTTCCTGCTGATAAATTTGATATGCGTAACTGGAAAATTACGATTCCTTCAGACATCAATGAAGATGGTAAAGTCGATGAAATTGAAGGCGTAGCAATGATGAGCTACTCTCATTCAGACTTCTTCCACCTAGATAAGAACGGGCATCTTGTCTTTGAAGTGCATAACAAAGCGATCACGACTAAAAATTCAAAGAATGCGCGTTCTGAACTGCGTCAAATGCCTCGTGGTGCTAATTTTGATAACATTCTTACTGACGGCAAGCTGAACCAGTGGGCTCTTTCTAGCCACCCAGAAGCGGATCAATACAGCGCAGTAGGCGGCACTTTAGAGGCAACGCTTCAGGTTAACCATGTTTCTCTGCATGCAAAACACCCTGAAAAATATCCAGCGCACTCTGTAGTTGTAGGACAAATACACGCTAAAAAGCACAAAGATCAGATCAAAGCTAAAACTGGATATGGACACGGTAACGAGCCTCTTAAGATTTTCTACAAGAAGTTTCCAGACCAAGAATACGGTTCAGTTTTCTGGAACTACGAACGTAACCTAGAGAAGAAAGATCCAAACCGTGCGGATATTGCTTACCCAGTATGGGGCAACACTTGGGAAAACCCAGCTGAGCCAGGAAAAGCAGGTATTGCTCTAGGTGAAGACTTTAGCTATCGAGTAGAAGTTAAGGGCACAATGATGCACCTAACTTTCGAAACGGCGAGGCACAATACAGTGACTTACGACATTGACTTAAGTAAAGGTGTGGATGATAAAGATCACCCAACAGGTTATGCAGCAGATGACTTCTACTACAAAGCGGGTGCATACGGTCAATGTAGCGTACAAGATTCTCACCCAGTATGGGGACCTGGTTGTGAAGGTACGGGTGATTTTGCTGTTGATAAGAAGAATGGTGACTACAACAGTGTGACGTTCTCTGCTTTGAAGTTGAACGGTAAGTAACCTCACTTTCCACCAACATTTATTTGTTAAAAGAAGCCTTTTGGTGCGCTAACCCGTAGTAAAAGGCTTTTCTATTTCGATGTCAGGTTTTTCTGTTCTTTCTTACCTGTTCGTTTATTAACGACATTCTTGGTAATCAATCGAACATCAAGGTTTGACACTGATCACTCATATCGTTAGCCTGAGCGGCAAAGTAACTTGTCTTAGCTGATGGGTTACTCTGCATTACCCTATCTATCCAAGGAACAAGATTACATGAGTGAGCTAACACCACAGCAAGAAGAAGCTATTGCAACGTTTAAAGAGAACCTTCATCTTCCTGGAGGTGGTTTCCATCTTCTTATCATTGAGTTGTGTAAAGAATTTCAATTGCCTTTCCAAAAAGTACGTAATGTATTGATGAAAGCTCAAACAAAAATTGAAAAGAAGATTCGTCACGATTTCAATGCCGTATGTGAGAGTGATTTAACTCAAGAGACTTGGTTGAATACGATTCGAGCTAAATTAGGAGAGATGGCTCAAGACCATGTGCCTGTCATGGACAACTTATTAGCGAGTGAAAAATACAAGAAAGTATTGGCGGCGCTTACCTCACCTATTCAAAATGAATACGAGCGTGAAGATATTTTAGAAGAGTTAATGCAAGTGTATGAAAAAGAGGTGTTTAAGCCTTTGCTTGCTATGCTGC
The DNA here is from genome assembly GCF_024347495.1 of Vibrio gallaecicus. Classification (NCBI taxonomy): domain Bacteria; kingdom Pseudomonadati; phylum Pseudomonadota; class Gammaproteobacteria; order Vibrionales; family Vibrionaceae; genus Vibrio; species Vibrio gallaecicus. The sequence goes on from NZ_AP025491.1 coordinate 341,103, forward strand.
ATACAACCAAATTGTATTGGAAACTTATGCTCGCAGAAGATTTAAATAAAATGACTGAAACATGCCGTGAGCAATTCGCCGATTACCCGCAACATATGGAAGCTGCCGAGCTTTTATTTAAGCTAGATGAAAAAGTGAGAGCCACAAAGCTAAGTGAATAAGTGAATAAGTGAATAAGTGAATAAGTGAATAAGTGTTTAATTCACTGATGTAGCTGTCTATTACTGCGCCTTTTACTTAAATCTGTATTTCCACACCTCTAACCACCTCTCTTCATCAATAGGCTTACTACTGAGCCTATTGATTCTATGTCAGCCGTGAATCGTGAACTTTGACTTTATGGCTATTTCAGTACTTGTTTAATTTTATCTATAAGAGTGTTGTAACGGTGAGGGAGTTCTCTATTTCGTTTCTGTACCAAATATAGAGCTTCTTCCACCTTTTTAGTTGGAGGAGCGATATAAAGGTTTTCTGCTTGAGGGAAGTTTCTAACAGCACTTTCAGGTAGAACCGTGAAACCTAAGCCTTTAGATATCGGTACCAGAATTTGGTGTAGTTGGTTGATATAACCAGCTTTTGGTAGCGAATTTATGTTTATCTTTGATAGCTCTTCATCGCCACACAAATCAAAATAAAGCGATAGATAGTGATGAGAATCGGGGTGGCAGATCAAACCAACAGAAAACAATAACTCCGATGTTACAGCTTGTCCCTCATAGGATTTAGGTAGGACTAAGCACAGGGCTTCTTTTCCGATAATTTCATTTTGAAATAAGCTGCTACTGGGTATGTGTGTGACTATGCCAAGCTCAATGCTGCCTTGTTGAATGTCGTTCAACACTTTGTGGTTTGGCGCAGCTTCAAGGTGGAAATACATTTCGGAATGTTCTTTTTGCAAATCCAATAACTTGGGATAGAGCAATAAAGACAAAGACCCAGAGCACGATAATAAACATTGGCCTGAATAAGGGTTATCAAAACATAATGATTCGAATAGAGCGTGCTCATCTTTAGCGATTTTAATGGCGTATTGATAGATTATTCGACCCTGTTCGGTCAGTTCAAAACTCTTGTTTTCTCTTGTAATTAAAGGGTGATTACAAGCATGTTCTAGCTTCTTGATATGCTGGCTCACACCCGGTTGAGTCATGTAGAGTTTTTCTGCGGTCTGAGTGAAATGACCAACATCAACTAGAGTTTTGAATGTGTGTAACCAAAGAGGGTTAAGCATGCGCTAGGCTCAATAAATAACAAAAAATTATTATTATTGCAAAATATGATAATTTCAAGATGTCATTTTGTCTTCGTGTGGCTCAACGATAAATTCATTTGTACCAAAGTGTGTTTTCTGTTCTAGTGAATTGATATTCAATCTCAGAGGATAAGTGATGAAAACAATTGGCATGCTAGGTGGAATGAGTTGGGAGTCTACATCAAATTATTATCGTGAAATTAACCAGTTAGTCAAAGCTCAACTGGGTGGTTTCAATTCTGCCAAAATTGTTATGTACAGCGTAAATTTTGAAGAGATTGAAAAATTACAAACAGCAGGTGAATGGGATAAAACCGGTATAATTCTTAGTAATGCGGCTCTTTCACTGAAAGCGGCAGGTGCTGATTTTTTAATGATTTGCACGAATACAATGCATAAAGTCGCGAATCAAGTGGAACAAGAAACCGGGTTACCACTTTTACATATAGCTGATGCGACTGGCGAGCAGTTAAAAGCACAAGGTATTAGCAAGGTTGGTTTGTTAGGTACTGCATTTACAATGGAACAACAGTTCTACAAAGGTCGTTTACAAGAAAAGTTTGGTATTGAAGTCATCGTACCTAATGGTGTTCAGCGTAAGCTAGTTCATGGAGTGATTTATAACGAATTGGTTCAAGGTGTTTTAAATAACCGATCAAGAAATGATTTCATTACGGTGATAAACGACCTACAGGAAAGTGGTGCAGAGGCAGTAATCTTAGGTTGTACTGAAATTGCTATGTTGGTGAATCAGAATGATACGAAAGTTCCTTTGTTCGATACTACCGAAATACATGCTCAGGCGGCCGTTGACTACGCATTAAGCTAATACGATTAAAAGTACATTTAGAAGACGTACATTAAAAACGTATATTTGAAAGAACCGGATTAGAGGTGAATCAACACAGTGTTGGTTCATCTTAGAAAATACAAGGATTGTGTGATGAATAGAAATGTTTGGTTATTATCGCTTTGCCAAGCACTGCTAATGACAGGAAACATATTGTTGATTTCCGTGATTGGATTAATTGGCAAACAGATTGCACCGAGCACCAGTATGATTACATTGCCTGTTGCATTGCAGTTTCTTGGTTTGATGGCTGCCACTATCCCTGCATCCTTGATATCCGGAAAATTAGGGCGTAAACGGGGTTTTAGTATTGGTAACATGGTCGGGATTACAGGTGCGAGCCTTGCGACCTATGCTTTATATCAGCAGCAATTTTACCTATTTTGTTTTGCTACATTTTTGCTGGGTATCGGTATTGGTTTTGGCACGCTTTATCGTTTTGCGGCTATTGAGGTTTGCGATGAAAATGCACGACACCGGGCAATATCCATATCTATGGCTGGTGGAGTATTAGCGGCTGTTTTAGGACCTAACTTAGCTATTATGTCGCAAGAATGGTCACAGGACGGTTTATACATAGGCGCTTTTGCTTCACTTATCCTTTTGAATATTTTCGCTCTAATCATTCTACAAACGATTCAATTTCCCGAAACCTCATATCATTCCTCTCGAGAAAAATCAGACTCGATTGGTGAGATTGTAAAAGCACCGAACTTTATTGTCGCCGTTTTTGCAGCAATGGTTTCCTACGCGGTAATGAATATTCTCATGACAGCAACACCACTTGCGATGATTGGCTGTGGGTTTAATTTTACGAAAGCGGCAGGGGTGATTGAATGGCACGTATTGGGCATGTTTGTACCTGCTTTCTTTACGGGGCGACTAATTGAAAAGTTTGGAGCACGACATGTGATATTAGTTGGTGGATTACTGTTTGTTGCATGTATTGCTATCAATATACACGGTCAATCTATTTGGCACTTTAGAGTTTCTCTAGTATTGCTTGGGGTGGGTTGGAACTTCATGTTTATAGCCGCGACAGGTATGTTTAGCCAAGCATACAAGGAAAAGAACAAAGCTAAAGCACAAGCGTTTAATGAGTTTGTCGTGTTTAGCTGCGTCACGGTTACTGCACTTTTATCTGGTTGGCTTGAATCGACCGTTGGTTGGCAAAACTTGAATCTTTATGTCCTGCCGTTTGTGCTAATGGTCATTGTAATCTTTGCAGTGAATGCTAAGCAGTCTCGCGTTACGGCTTAATAATTGATAATTGATACTGCTAAGAACACAGTATTTAACCCGCTAGTAACGAGCTTTACGTACGAATTAGTATGCTCTGAACTCATCTATAAAAGTTCAGAGCATGTTAACTAAAGACTTTTACTTTTGTTAAGCGACACTTCGATAGAAATATTTTTCACAGGTTTGATCACTTAGCTTTCTTAGCCCTAATGAGATTAGAGCGACAACAACAACGGAAAAGACTAACCGCCCCCAAAATATGGTGTTGAAGTCAGCACCTATCAACATAATCAATAATGTATCTTCAATCAGACTGTGTAGCAGATTAAGCAGCATAATTGCGGTGAATACATCTCTCGCGGCAATATGACCACGTTTAGCTTCATTTATCAGTAACCCCCCACCGAAAGATAAACCTAACGTGACGCCAATGATGGTGAGATTGGTTGCTTCTTTACTGATGCCTAAAATGCGAAGAAATGGTCTAAGTAACACAGCCATTAATTTTTCAATACCAAGCAGCTTCAAGATTTTAAGTAAAAATAATAAGGCAGAAATAACGAGGAATATAACAGCAAAGTTTTTTACTTGGCTTACCGCCCAAGCTAAATAACTGGTGTTTGTGACGGTTTCTGGCTGCCATAAAATGACCGCGTGTTCTGATAGGAAACCACCAGTTTGATAAGTCAGGTTAAGTAACCAAGCAAAAAAGAGACTACCACCAATACGCACAAAAAGAGTGCCAGCAAGGTTTACCCCTGCTTTTTTTGCTATTGCAGCCTCTATGGGTAAGGAGTGCGCCAAAAGCATCATGCTGCCCAATATTGACGCTTGAGCCACCGTTAATGGCATGTCTAAATTGATGAACACGATTATACCTGCATAGATATTCGTGAGCATTGTGGTTGCCCAAACCAAGCCAAGTTCTTTGGGGAGCCCTACTAACTCCATAATGGGGCTCAACCAACTACTCAGTAATACAATTCCTCCTAATTCTTCGACGACTTTTATCACTAGGATGATAGGAATCATAATTTTAAAAAGGGTGTATGTAACATCAAAAATGTCACGAATAAGTTCTTTAAAAAAGAGTTGAATCGGTTGCATTGGCTCTGTCCATGAAATGTGGCGAATAGTGATATGTTACACAGCATTTCTCTATCAAGATTTCGTTTTCAGTTTACTAAGATGTTAAAAAATTATTATTTGAGTTATTTTGAGAAATTATAGGTAATTAAATTGGCTCAGTGAGAAATTATGGATATAGATCGTATAGACAGGAATATCTTAGCAACCTTGCAAAAAAACAATCGAGTTTCAAATATTGTGTTGGCGGAGTTAGTTGGGTTATCGCCTCCTGCGTGTTTAAAGCGAGTTAAACGCCTACGCGAAGAGGGGATCATTATCGGTGATGTTTCGATTATCAACCCAGAGTTGGCTGGCAGCACTATGACTTTGATTGTGTCTGTCGAAATGGAGCGAGATAGGGCAGATATATATCAAGTGTTTAGACGTTCTATTTTGAAGGCTCCTGAGGTGACCCAATGCTACCAAATATCAGGAAGTTATGACTTTATGTTAGTAGTGACAGTAAAGGATATTCTGGCTTATGAGCAGTTTGTAGAACGCGTTTTGCATACGGATTTAAACATCAGAAAGTTTCATACATCAGTTTCTTTGAGAACCGTTAAATTCACTACGGCAATCGATCTAGAAAAATAGCGTAAAGTTTAGGCTTAAAATACTAATTATATGGATGTGGTGTCATTTTTATCACTAAATAAATACATTTTTTACACTTATCTATTTTATAATGTTATTTGATTCGTTAATTAGTAGTACTGTGAGATAACTATGAAAGTGGTTGAAAGTCCTAAGCTTTCTGTTGCTATGTTGGCACCAAAATATTGGCTGATTTGGTTGGGTTTTGGTTTATTGGCATTAACTGTGAATATTTTACCTTATTGGGTATTGCAAAAAATTGGCTTTGGAATAGGTAGCCTATCAAAGCTTGTATTGGGAAGGCGGTCTAAGGTTGCGTATCGAAACTTTCAGTTAAGTTTTCCAGAATTATCAGATGATGAGATAAAGAATCTCGTTAATGATAATTTTAAAAAGACAGGCTTAGCGTTAATTGAAACGGGAATGGCTTGGTTTTGGCCCGATTGGCGAGTGAAAAAGCATATGGCTGTGATTGGACAGGATATGCTGATAGAACAAGAAAAGAATAACCGTGGTGTTTTGGTTGTCTGCGGACACTTTCTGAACCTAGAAATGACAGCTCGTATATTCAGTTTCTTTGCACCAGGCTACGGCGTTTATCGTGCTCACACGAACTTAGTGTATGAATTCATACAGCATAGAGGTCGAACTTGGAAAGGTCACCAGATGATCGATCGGTCTGACTTAAAAGGTATGATTCGAGTGCTAAAGTCGGGTAACCGTTTGTGGTATCTACCTGACCATGATTATGGAAGAACTAGCTCTGTATTTGTTCCTTTTTTTGGAGTAAATGAAGCGGCAACAACATCGGGTTCAAGCTTCCTTATTGATATGAGTAGATGTGCCGTAATGTCCGCAGTGACCGTTCGTAAACAAAGTCAATATACATTGGAAATTAGCGATGACTTAAGTGCTAAGTTCCCTCGAAAGTCTCCTGAAATTGCTGCAAGGTTAATGAATGAAGAGATTGAGAGAATGATTAAAAGAGACGTAAGCGCGTGGATGTGGTTACACCGCAGGTTTAAAACTTTGCCTGAAGGCTATCAAGGTGGCTGCCGTTACTCTTAATTTCCGTTAGCTTAGCCATAGATTTACTATAACGTTCGTTTTTGGCTGCAATTGTTTGAGTTAATTATTTGAAATAGCTTGCGCATAATTGAGCTTGGACATAATTGAGATGATACGCTAAGTAAAAAGCCCCCTGCATCAGACATGCAGGGGGCTTTTTTGATTCTATAACTTCTATCTAGTAGTGTAATAATTTAAGCCAATAATGTAGACGCTCAAGTTATTTTCACAACCAACTAAGGTGAAGTTGAATCTCGAGAGACTCAACTATCACACTGTTAAGCTAGAATTTCTTTCGCTGTGTTTACTACGTTTTCAGTAGTGAAACCGAACATCTTGAATAGCTCACCTGCTGGTGCAGATTCGCCAAACGTTGTCATACCGATGATCTTGCCACCGAAGCCAACGTACTTGTACCAGAAATCAGCGATGCCAGCTTCTACAGCGATACGAGCTGTAACGTCAGATGGCAGTACAGACTCACGGTACTCAGCGTCTTGCTTATCGAACGCGTCAGTTGCAGGCATAGATACTACGCGTACCGCTTTACCTTCAGCTGTAAGTTCAGCAGCAGCGCTAACCGCTAGCTCAACTTCAGAACCTGTAGCGATGATGATTAGCTCAGGTTTACCAGCACAATCTTTCAGGATGTAACCACCCTTAGCGATGTTTGCTACTTGCTCTGCGTCACGGTCTTGTTGTGCAAGGTTTTGACGAGAGAAGATAAGTGCAGAAGGACCATCTTTGCGTTCGATTGCTAGTTTCCAAGCAACAGCAGACTCAACTTGGTCACATGGGCGCCATGTGCTCATGTTTGGAGTCAGGCGTAGAGATGCGATCTGCTCAACCGGTTGGTGAGTTGGACCATCTTCGCCAAGACCGATAGAGTCATGCGTGTAAACTTGGATGTTCTGAGTTTTCATCAGAGCAGCCATACGCATCGCGTTACGAGCGTATTCCATGAACATTAGGAACGTTGCGCCGTATGGTACGAAACCACCGTGCAGAGCGATACCGTTCATGATAGCCGTCATACCGAATTCACGTACACCGTAGTGGATGTAGTTACCCGAGAAGTCGTTTGCTTCAAGAGACTTAGAACCAGACCACATAGTTAGGTTAGAAGGCGCAAGGTCAGCAGAGCCGCCCATGAATTCAGGTAGCATAGCACCGAATGCTTCTAGAGCATTTTGAGATGCTTTACGTGATGCGATGTTAGCTGGGTTAGCTTGAAGATCAGCGATGATTGCCGATGTTTTCTCTTCCCACTCAGCTGGAAGGTCACCGTTTACGCGGCGTTTGAATTCAGCTGCCAGCTCAGGGTATGCTGCTTCATAAGCTGCAAGTTTCTCGTTCCACGCTGCTTCCTTAGCTGCGCCTGCTTCTTTCGCATCCCACTCTGAGTAAACTTCCGACGGAATTTCAAAAGGACCGTGCTCCCAACCTAATTCTTTACGTGTTGCTGCAATTTCTTCAGCGCCTAGTGGTGCACCGTGACAGTCGTGCGTACCTGCTTTGTTTGGAGAACCAAAGCCAATAACTGTTTTAGTACAGATTAGAGTCGGGCGAGGATCCGCTTTAGCGGCTTCGATTGCAGCATTGATAGCGTCAGCGTCGTGGCCATCTACAGCTGGGATTACGTGCCAGCCGTATGCTTCAAAACGCTTAGGTGTATCGTCAGAGAACCAACCTTCAACTTCACCATCAATAGAGATACCGTTGTCATCCCAGAAAGCAACCAGCTTACCAAGACCTAGCGTACCTGCTAGAGAACATGCTTCGTGAGAGATACCTTCCATCAGACAGCCATCACCCATGAATGCATAAGTGTAGTGGTCTACGATGTCGTGGCCTTCTTTGTTGAACTGTGCAGCAAGAGCTTTCTCAGCCATTGCCATACCAACAGCGTTAGTGATGCCTTGACCTAGAGGACCAGTCGTTGTTTCGATACCTGGTGCGTAACCGTACTCAGGGTGACCTGGAGTCTTAGAGTGTAGTTGACGGAAGTTCTTAAGATCTTCAATTGAAAGCTCGTAACCTGCTAGGTGAAGCAGAGAGTAAATCAGCATTGAACCATGGCCGTTAGACAGGATAAAACGGTCGCGGTCAGCCCACTCAGGGTTTGATGGGTTGTGGTTTAGGTGAGAACGCCAAAGTACTTCAGCGATGTCAGCCATACCCATAGGAGCGCCTGGGTGACCAGAGTTTGCTTGTTGTACACCGTCCATGCTCAAAGCACGAATAGCGTTAGCTAGATGTTTGCGATTCATAATTGCTTCCAATAGAGTCTAAATTAGAAATTTATAGTTTTGAAATAAGAGAGGAACGAAATTCGTTCCTCTTTTTTATATGGTAGTGATTACAGCTTAGCTGCGATCATGTCTTCTAGTTTACCTTGGTCAACTGCGAAGTTACGGATACCTTCAGCCAGTTTCTCAACAGCCATTGCGTCTTGGTTGTGGTCCCATAGGAACTCAGCGTGAGTCATTGCTGCAGGGCGCTCTTTAGTACCGTTAGAGTCGATTAGCTTCTCTACAACTTCACCTTCAGCCGCTTCTAGGTCAGCTAGAAGTTGAGGTGCGATAGTTAGACGGTCACAACCAGCAAGTTCAAGGATCTCGCCGATGTTACGGAAGCTTGCGCCCATAACAACAGTCTTGTAACCGTGCTCTTTGTAGTAGTTGTAGATGTCTGAAACAGAGATAACGCCTGGATCTTCAGAAGCTTCAAAGTCACGACCTTCTTTCGCTTTGTACCAGTCCATGATGCGACCAACGAAAGGAGAGATTAGGAATACGCCAGCTTCAGCACAAGCACGAGCTTGAGCGAAAGAGAATAGAAGCGTTAGGTTACAGTTGATGCCTTCTTTTTCTAGGATTTCAGCAGCACGGATGCCTTCCCAAGTAGAAGCTAGTTTGATAAGGATACGGTCGTTAGTGATGCCAGCGTCGTTGTACATTTTGATTAGTTGACGAGCTTTAGTCACACTGCCTTCTAAGTCGTAAGAAAGACGAGCGTCAACTTCAGTTGAAATACGACCAGGAACAACTTTAAGGATTTCTTTACCGATGTTCACGTTCAGCATGTCACAAGTATCTTGAACTTGCTGTGCTTTGTCGCCGCTTTGAGCTTTAGCGTATTCGATAGAAGCATCAATTAAAGGTGCGTACTCAGCAATTTGAGCAGCCTTAAGAATTAGAGAAGGGTTAGTAGTTGCATCTTCAGGTGTGTACTTGCTGATAGCTTCGATATCACCAGTGTCCGCTACAACAGTTGTAAGTTTACGTAGTTGCTCTAATTTATTGCTCATTGTTGATCATCCTATGTCTTGGGCAACACTTCATCAAAATGAAGCGTGGGCATTTGCAAGCTAACTCATCCACATTCATAAATTTGGTTAGTAGAAAGTGTATGAGTTTAAATTTTCAATTGAGCGAACATTTGTCTCGAACATATGATCGCTCAATGAGTAAATGATGTAGCCATATTTATCTGATCTAGCGGTAAAGTCAATTACGAATGACTGTTAATAGTGACTTTAATCAAATATATTTATCATCAGTCACCATAAGGCTTTCAAGCAAACGTTTAGCAATAATTCAATCCCTTTTATCCCCATCCTATATTCACCTAAATATACCTGAGAATATGTAACTTGAATGAGCAAATGCTCAGTGTGTATAATGAATTTAGATGAAAAGATAAGAATATGGCGAAGTCTATCTTAGGTGAAATAATTGTTAATGGTGGGTTAAATAGAATATGTCTAATAATATTCAAGATGTTTCGGAAGAAAATACCGATGTACTAACAGAAATTGCCGTTGCTTATTACCAAGACGGAGCGACTCAAGAAGAAATATCAAAAAAGTTCTCAATCTCACGTGCAAAGGTAGGGCGAATGCTCAAACAAGCGAGAGATGAAGGGATAGTCGATATTACGGTGAAGTACCACCCAGTGTTTAGTGCCAAAATTGAGCAGAGATTGATTGAACGTTTTGGTGTTAAACGAGCTTTAGTGGCGCTTGACCAACCTCAAGAAGAACAGCAACGGTTACAGGTGGCAGGATTGGTATCAAAGTACTTAACCAGCTCACTTAAGAATGGAATGGTAGTGACAGTAGGGCAGGGGCGAAATGTATCTTCTGTTGCACACCATGTTGGCGTAATCACCCCACGTGATTGTAAGTTCGTTTGCGGTATTGGTGGTATTCACCCAAGAGGCGGTATGTTTAACGCGGATCATATTTGTCGTCAGCTAGCTAAAAAATATGGCGGCAGTTCAGAAACCTTGTATGCCCCTGCGTATGCGGAAAACAGAGACCAAAAGTTAGCATTCATGCAAAACGCGACCGTCAAGCAAACTCTGGATTTGGCACGTAAAGCAGATGTTGCATTGGTCGGTATTGGTGATATGAGCGAGAACAGCTACATGGTTGACTTAGGCTGGTTTACCGCTGATGAAGTGGTTCAGTCACGATTACTGCAAGGCGTGGTTGGGGATTTTGCTGGTTACGACTTCTTCGATGTGCATGGTAAAGCTGCAAATACCGTCATGAGTGACCGAGTAATTGGATTGGGCTTAGAGGAGTATCGCGCAATCTCTGATGTTATTGCTATTGCGGCGGAAAACAGTAAGCCACTCGCTTTATTAGGTGCGTTGCGTTCCGGAGTTGTAGATGTAATTGCCACGACGGTAAGTAATGCTTTAACGGTTTTAAATCTAGACGAGCAGCTCAGCGTGAGCAACCCAAACGGCAGTGAATAGCAAAGCAACTCCCTGTATCGCTGAATTCACTATTTGATCAAGTCATGGAAAAAACGCCCCTAGTTGAAACCGGTGTAATAATGGGGATAACAATTAGACATGACTCGAATAGTGAATTTGTTCAGCGGTTGAAAGAATTATCACTCTTTAATGTTAAGCCACATTAAAGGAGATAATTATGAAACTGTCATTTATTACACGAGCCATTTCTAGCAATAGTGATCAATCAAGTTCTATCTTTAAATCTAATCCTATCAGCGCGCTTAGCTTAATAGCAGCAGCTTGTATACTCACACCTACAGCACATGCCGATGATAAAGTTGTCGCCGGGTACTTTGCTGATTGGCAATACCTGAATAAAGACAACCCTTATACTGTTGATGACATACCAGCAGACAAGCTATCTCATATTATCTACGCCTTCTTAAGCATGTGTGGTCCCCACACAGGAGCCGGTGAGCCAGTCCAAAAACAAATTCAGCAGCAATGTGCGGATAAAGACCCCTTTACTGCGATTATTGTGGATAAAAAATCGGCATTAGAAGTCGATTTTGGTGATGTGAATGTAGATGTTGGCTATAAAGGTCATTTTGCCCAGTTAGCTCAGCTTAAAGCCGACAATAAAGACATTGTAATATTGCCATCATTCGGCGGGTGGACAATGTCTGAACCTTTTCATGCGATGGCGAAAGATCCTAAAGCCATTGCACACTTTTCCAAAACGGCTGTTGAGTTGATCCAAAAATATGACTTTTTTGATGGTATTGATCTTGATTGGGAATACCCAGGAGGCGGCGGTTTAACCACTTCGCCTTGGAACCCAGAAACTAAGCTCACTGATGAGCAGAAAGCGTCAGAACGAGAGGCTTTCACGCTGTTAGTGAAAACGCTTAGAAGTGATTTAGACGCTTTGTCGAAAAAAACGCGAAGAGACTATGAACTTTCAACGGCTGTAGGCGTGGGAGCTAAAGCTGCACAAATTGATTGGAACGCAGCCAGCCCATATTTAACGAATATGTTTGCGATGACATATGATTTCCTCGGCGGGTGGGGAACACAGACTGGTCACACAACAAACTTACATGCCACAGAGCGCAGTTGGTGGGGAATGGGCGCTGATGTGTTCATTAATCAAATGATTGAACAAGGTATCCCTAGTGAAAAGCTGGTGATCGGAGCTGCATTCTATGGTCGAGGCTGGCAAGGCACAAAAGACTTTGCTGGAGAATTACCGAAAGGTGATCTGGTTTCAGAACAAGGTGCGCAGTTTGGTACTGGCGAAAACGGTTACTTCATGTTCTGGGATCTTATGAATAATTACAGTAGCAAGCAGGGTTATGAGTACAAGTACGATGAACAAGCTCAAGCACCTTACTTGTGGAACCCTGACAAAAAAGTATTCATATCTTTCGAAGATCAACGTTCAATTAAAGCAAAGGTCGAATGGGCGAAGAAATCTGACCTAGGTGGTATTTTTACTTGGGAATTATCAGGCGATCCTACAGGTCAACTGATAGATGTCATGCATAATGAAATGAATAAATAATTCATTAAAAATAAAACACCTAGCAAATATGCTAGGTGTTTTTCTATCTACTTACTTTGCTAATCCACTTGCTCATGGTTCTAAATAGAAAACTCAGCATACTTAGTCTCCTGCTGATTTAGGTGAACAGCCAGCTCTTCTGAAGAGATAGGGCGGGAAAAGTAGTAGCCTTGCATCAAATCACACTTACACTCTTTAAGTACATCAAAATGTTGATTAGATTCAACACCCTCAGCCAATACAATCATTCCAAAGTTTTTGCCAATAGCGATAATATTCTGAACCATAGTAAGAGATTGTTGATCACAATGTATGTTCTCAATGAAACTCTTATCAATTTTTAGCTCATTGATCGGTAGCGCTTTTAACATGCTTAATGATGAGTACCCTGTTCCAAAGTCATCGAGCGAAATTCTAATACCTTTCTCATGTAAGGATTCACATATTGGCTTTACGTGACTTAAATCTTCAATAAACAGGTTTTCAGTAATTTCTAAAGTCAGTAAATCAGGGTTAAATTGATATCTTTCAAGTGTCGATATCAAATGTTCAGAAAATCGTTTATTCATAAATTGACGGACTGAGATATTAATTGAAAGCCCAAATTTGATTTGCTCAGATTGATGCAGTCTAGCTATTTGTTGAATGCTAGACTCAATAATGAAAGTACCAAGGCGATTCATTAAACCTGTATTCTCGGCTATAGGGATAAAAACATCTGGCGGGATAAAACCTAACTCTTCATCTATCCATCGAACTAAAGCCTCAACTCCATAGGTACTACCATCGGCATTCACTTGTGGTTGGAAGACCATGAATAAGCTTTTATTCTCAACTGCAAGTCTTAGTCTTTGTTCTACCTTCATCTTATAAAGGTGAGTTTCTTGCATTTCAGAAGTGAAAATACTGAAAGAATTTTGTTGCTTCTTTGCTTTATACATTGAGATATCGGCTGCTCGAAGTAAGCTATCTAAGTCGTTTCCATGTTCAGGAAACATTGAAATCCCGATACTGCAGCCGAGTAGAAACTGGGAGTCATTGACTTCATAAGGCACAGCCAAATCATCAATGATCCGTTGGGCGAGGGCTTTAACATCTTGTTCATGATTTCGAGGCGTCAGTAAGATGAATTCATCACTGGATTCCCTGACAATTAAACATTCACTGGTATGAATATTAATAAGACGTTTTGATATTTGCTTAAGAACTTTGTCACCAAAATCATGACCATGCGTATCGTTCACACTTTTAAAGTTGTCGATATCAATGAACAATAATGAAAATGGCTTGGTTTTGTTACCTAGCCAGTGATGGATGTCATTTCTCATATACTGCCTGTTCGGCAATAAAGTCAGAGGATCGTGACTTGCCTGATACACTAGCTGCTCTTTTGCGACCATTTCACTTTTGGCAATAGAATTTACGAGTAAATAAAAACCAATATGTAAAAGTATAAAGACTAAGAAATAAACAAGAAATTCTTTAGCGAAGAGCTCGTCTACGTACGTGAGATCTGTTTGACCTACCACCCACAATTTATAGTCTCGAAGATATTTTGCGGTAACAATGGCGTTTATTTGAGGATCAGAGGTTGCGATGGAATAGCTTTGATTACTGAGTTTTATTTCCTCAATGCTAATGTCATGTTGTTCTGCCACTTTAGCCGTGATGACCTTATACATGTTCGCATCAACAGTTTCATTATATCGAGCTACAGAATGAATAGGTGATGATTCAAATTGACGAAAGTGATCGGCGCGTATGAGCAGTAATTCATTGTAATCGCCATAGTGAGTATTATCATTAAAAACTAATGTACTATTCAATTGCAAACCAGCTGTCATAACGGCTTGCACGCCTTTTCCAGGTAAAGAAATCGCTTTTCTAATCGGAATGATTAAGCTATTGAGAGACTCGTGAAAATAAGTTCTTCCTAGAATCATCTTGTCACTGTTGAGCGCTTCTATAAATGAATCTCTGGTGTGTGGTCTTTCCATTAAGCCGGGCAAAGTCGATAAGCTGAGGTTGGAACTTACGGCAATGAAGTTTCCTTCTTTGTTAGTAAGTCCGAAAGCGGCAATCGCGGGGTGAGTATCGAGTAATTGGTCAAGTATTGGTCTAATCTGTAGGGCTGCTGTACGCGTGAAGTCAGATTGCTGTACGAGCTGATGACCAACCACCTCTAGTAGAGCTTCTTGACTGGTTAATAGAGAATTAACTGATGTTGAAAAGAGTTCGACTTGAAGGTGTTGCTTGTCTACAAAGTCTTCTCTGTTCGCATCCCACTTGTTGTAACCTAGCAATGTGAAAAGTATCAGGGTGATTGAGACAATCAGAAAATACAACATCCAGATATTTTTCTTGAATACAGCCATAGAAGTCTTCTTTTGTGATGAAATTCTTAACTCGTTTAGTTCTTTAAGCTTGGTTTTCAATCGCTTGAATTCTGGGATTTAAAGCCACTATTACTGAGGTTAAAGCAACGGCTACTGAAACTAAAATTAGCTACTTAAATTCTGGGTCACAGCGATAGGAAGGTTCGAGTCGGCTCCCCACTCAGTCCATGATCCATCGTAAATGCTCATGCTATTTTGATAACCTGCAATGTATGACGCTACAAGTAAAATACAAGCGGTAACACCAGAACCACAACTAAAAATCATGGGGTTAGATTCATCTAATGGTAGTTGATTGAAGATGTTCTTCAAGTCTTGCGTATCTTTTAAGTGACCATCGTTCAGGACTGATGCAAATGGAAGGCAAAGGGAGTGAGGAATATGCCCACTGCGCAAACCTTTTCTTGGCTCTGGTACTTTTGAATCAAATCGAGCCTGTGAACGCGCATCAATAATATTTGCGCTTTGTGCATTTGAATGGGTTAACACTTGTTGAGCATTAATAAAGTAACCATGTTCAAGTGTTCCACTGAAATCACCGTCTTGAGTGACCTCTTTATAATCTGCGGTTGTTGCTCCTCCATTTTTTATCCATGCAGGTAAACCGCCATCTAAGATCAATACTTTGTTATGTCCCATGGCTTTAAACATCCACCAAGCTCTAGGTGAAGCATAAGTCCCTGCATTGTCATAAATCACAATGGTACTTGAATTGTTGATACCCAGTGCTTGTGCTCGTTCGTTGAAATGCTTTTCAGAAGGAAACATATGAGGGAGTAGAGTGTGACGGTTGCAAAAGTCTTTGTCATAGTCGAATTGAATCGCATTGGGAATCATTTGCCCAGTAACCTTTGGAGATTCGCCAGGGATTTGAAACTCGATACTGGCATCAAGGATAATTGTGTCTGGATCGTTATAAATCGTCTGTAATTGTTCAGCAGATATAAGTATTGGATTCATTACAATGTTCCTTTTTCTGTAGAGACAGAGCAGCTTATAAACTGGTAGCTGCTTTTTTGCGTGAGTTTATTCGAGAGTTCTTGAAGTAAAGCTAAGTCGTTGACTTGGCAGTTTGTAGTCGGGGGAATACCAAGTCGAAATGTTCCGAGTTCTGAGTGCTCAAGTGTCAAATATCGCCTGTGTCCATCCAGCGATTGTGTAAGAGTATTGGCAATAATAGTAGCCGATATCTTGTGTTCAGTCGGTGTGCTCAGTGGATAACGAGAAAGCAAAACAAGCGTGATGCACCCGATGAAAAGAATTATTAGACCGACTTTAAGTTGCTTCATTCCATTGAAATACTGAATAAATAATTCATATAAGATACGGTACAAACAAGATAAATGGAATCTTGTTAGCTGAAATATGTGCTTTAGCAAAGAAAACCGCAAACTCGTTATTGAGCTGCGGTTTATGATTATTATCTGAATACTTAGCTTTTCCTAGTTACGGCGACTTACCAAGTTAATTGGCTCTCAGAAGTGGAGAATACTTGCTGTAAGGGCGGTTGGTCATCAAAAAACCATACTTCAACAAGAAACTCATCCTCTACTGATGGAGCAGAAAAACTGCTATCAAATGTTCCAGAGTTCAAAGAACCAGCGATAACCTTACTAGAATAATCGGGCTTGTAGCTAGAGTCATTCTTGATCGAGAACCGAGTATATACAGAGACAAATGATCGAGCGGTTGTGATACTACTTATATCGATGTCCAGTTCATAGTCGCCCATGGGGTTATAATCAAAGCCATCAGGTACAACGAGATCTTCCATCTTTGTTGCAGTTGCTAGTGCAGGTGTAGCTGCAGCACCTGAGCCTCCGCCACTGTCTCCCCCACATGCACTTAGTAATAAAGTAGAAAGCGCGCACACCACCAGATAGCTGTTTTTGAAAATAGAGTTATTGAATAAAGTCATGTTGAGCTCCTTACCTATGGGATATAGCATTGGTTAGCTGCTGGTGCTTTGTACCAATCAGTAGATTGCTGACCTTCCGATTCTGCGTAACTCGCAAAGTCAGGGTAAGCGGTGACAATGTTGACTCGTTCAAGTGGCCATTCCCACTCATCTGGTGAAGTGATCAATAACGCCCAAGGGTGATTTTCGACTGTTTTAAAATACTTACCTTCGGCAGGTCGGCTGTCATCAACCCCTAGACCAGTGTTAAAAAGATTAGCGCTATCGAAAGCTTCTGTTGGAGAGTGATCGGATAAATGTACTTCCCAACTTCTTCCTGGATGTAATGGTAAATTTGGACCGTGGTAGTGCCCTGGAGTGGCAAAAATGAACGGGTCGTAAGGCATATCAGTCCATACATTAGTTTCAATACCTTCGCCGTTAATTGTTACCCCTATCTGGAACTCAAATTCTTCAGCTTCCTTGCAGTCTGATTTAGTTCTATAGAAGCTACAGCCATTCGATGTATGAGCCGTTAAGTTTTCAGTCACGACGAAAATCGCTTCTGATCGATTGTTCTCAAGCCCTAAAGTATCGTTTACACCTGAGTCAACGTACGTTCCATTATGTTTCATGTATGAACTAGACGAGTTGACCATTGCTGGAGACAAGCCTTCCATTCGAATAGCAAAACCATTCAGATAGTCAGCCCCAACGGCTGCCAATCTGCCATTGATAGTTGATTTAACCACTTTCCCATCTTTTAATATTTCCGTGATTCGATAGAAAATTACGGCATCGTTCATATCGTAATCTGCTTTGTATGGCCAATTATCTTCATAAGCTAATGTTGCGTAGCCAGAAGCGCTAGGGAAGTAGCGAGCTGAAGCGCCGTCATTCAAAACATCTACCTGAATATCAACCACCTCACCTGACGTGGAGCCGCCGAAGTAATTTAAGCCTGTTTGCTGACTGAATCGAAATCTTGCCCAAGTTGTGCCAGTTAATGCGCCAATATCAGCTGTTAAGAAAAGAGTGTTTTCCCCGGCAGACAGAGCTTGATCAGTAAAGACTTGCTCGTTTTCTCCATCAAAGCTGCCATCTTGGTTCCAATCTATCCAAGCAGATAAATAACCAGAAGTTGAAGCGTCGATTAATACTTTAGAATCTAAACCGGACTCAAGACCTGTAACAAAACCAATACCGCCATTTGACCATTCGTCATCGATACCAGATGATTCATCAGACTGAGGCGCGGTGAAGCCGTTTTGTTCACCATCAGGTTGAGCGGTACCAAGCCATGTAAGCCCATCAAGTTCATGACGTGGGCCATTACTCTCAAGTAACGTTAGGTAGCTGTTTGGGGCATCGCCGAAGTCAATATTTGAATCTTCATCAACAACAGGTGCATTGGCACATCGAGCACCATCGTTTTGGCTAGAGGCTGGACCGTTAGAGACAAACTCAACGGCTGGCACAATACCATTGTCGATATTGGATTGGTTAGAGGTGGAAAGGTTGATTCGGTATATCTTCCCATCTTGATTACGCGAGACATAATAATAGCCGTTCACATCGAAGTACCCAGCACCAAATGTTCCGGTTTCTCCTGTATCCCCAATCATTTCACTTGAACCATCGGTACGGTCGAATCTATACAAATAGCCAGAGTTATTGTCTATGCCATACAAAAAGCCATTACCGGGATGGAAAGCAAAATCTGTTAGGTTGATGGTAGCCGTCGAAGAGATTTGAGTAACAGGTAATACGGCATTTTTATCAGAATCAAGAGGGGTTAGGTCAATAGAAAATAGCCCTTCGCCTTTGCGGTATAGGTAGTATTTATGCCCAAAAACGTCACCAACATAGAATGTATGGTTGGTCGGTAAGCCACTTGTATTGATGACTTCTGCTTGGAAATCTTTACCGAGACGAACAATACGTTTGTTCGTTGTGTCGTAGCCATAAATGTATCGGTCATCAAAATCGAAACCAACAGCATTTATATTGGCATTTATTCCAGTGTCTGCCTGCAACAAGGTTGTCGAACCTGTGACGAGATTGATGCCGTATACTTGAACAGGTGTTGACTGAAACAAATATGCCTGACTAGGGCAGGTATCGAAAGGGGCAGCGTGAGCGAAAAATGGCATGCCTAGCATTAAACTGAGTGTTGTAATTCTCATGTCTACATCCTTATATTGGGTGATGTAGTTAATTAATCAAATTACGTGCCATTTCCAACTCGTTGATTTTTAATGGAAAATAATTATTGAAAACACCCTTGGTAAAATGATTGTCATAATGAGAAGGTGTTTGAGTATTCATGTTTAATCAAAAAGCCCCAGAATATTCTGAGGCTTGATCATTTTGTTTGACTTACTAATTATAATTTAAGAACAAACAGGACAAGTAGGTATTTTCATTAGTTTCATTTCACGCCAGCTTAAGGACATTGCATCTAGAATCAGTAATTTCCCTTTTTTAGGGGTGCCGAAATTCGCAATAACTTTGATGGCTTCAAGTGCCTGAGTTGCCCCAATGATCCCTACTACGGGCGCCATCACACCAGCTTCAACACAACTTAATGCTGCGTTACCAAATAAGGAGCTTAAACATTGGTAGCAAGGTTCATTCGAATCTTGATAAGTGAATACACTGATTTGACCTTCCATGCGAATCGCAGCACCAGACACTAAAGGTGTTTTTGAAGAAAAGCATAATCGATTCAGTTGATTACGTGTTTCAACGTTGTCACTAGCATCTAGCACAAGAGTATGAGATTCAACTAATAGCTTTAGCTCATCATCACTTAACCTTTTGCCTCGCGTATCTAATGATAAATGCGGATTTAATTGTTTAAGAGATTGAGCGGCAGAATCCACTTTCTTCTTCCCAATATCACCATCATTATGAAGAACTTGACGCTGTAAATTAGACAGCTCGACATGGTCGTCATCAATTAAAGTGATATGACCAACACCAGCCGTTGCAAGGTATTGAGCCGAAGCACAACCTAACCCGCCTGCACCAAGCACAAGTACCGAGCTCTGTTTAAGAGCTTCTTGTCCTTCAAAATCAAATTGCTTAAGTATGATTTGGCGGTTATAGCGAAGCATTTCTGCATCAGAAAGAATTTCCATGCGTATGCCTCGTTAATAAAGAGTCGAATTAAAGAGCTGAATTTGCACAGTTTCACCAACTTCAACGCTACCGCGATCTTTCTCTATTACGACAAAGCAGTTTGCTAAACTCATTGAACGGAATGCACCTGAGCTTTGATTTCCTGTGGTTTCCACAACAAACTTACCTTCTTCTATCGTGTAAATTCCACGTTGGTAGTCAGTACGTCCTGGTCCTTTTTTGAAAGCCGATTTGGTCACCGCTGGGATAGATTCCGGAGCCGTCCAAGCTGAATGCCCCGCAAGTTTTGCAAGCATAGGCTGAACGAGAACGTACATAGTCAATATCGCAGATACAGGATTTCCTGGTAAACCACAAAACCAAGCATTATCTAGCTCACCAAAAGCAAAAGGTTTACCAGGCTTTATCGCCAACTTCCAAAAACCGATTTGTCCAAGCTCTTCTAAAATATCTTTCGTATAATCGGCTTCGCCTACGCTTACGCCACCAGACGTTACAACAACATCAGCTAAAGATTGAGCCTTATCGAAAGTTTGTTTTAATGTTTCAGGGCAGTCAGGAATGATTCCTAAGTCAATGGCCTCACAGCCAAACGCTTCGATTAGAGGCTTTATACCGTAGCGATTACTGTCATAGATTTGCCCTTCAGCTAGCGGTTCACCTAACGTTTTTAATTCATCCCCTGTTGAGAAAAATGCGACTTTAGGTTTACGAACAACACTGACATGGCTAATGCCTAGAGAGGCAATCATTGGAATGTCACGAGGTGTTAATCGAGCGCCCTGATTCAGCACAATATCGCCTTGTTTAATGTCATCACCAGTTGGACGAATATTATTATTCAGCTGGATATGTTCTTGTGTGATTTTGATGCCCGCATCAGTGACTAAAGTGTTTTCCTGCATTACGACGGCATCGCAACCTTCTGGGATTTTAGCCCCAGTCATGATTCGAATTGTTGTTTGAGCTGGCCACTCGCCAGAGAAGGGTTGACCTGCGAAAGATTTACCTGCTAGTGGGAGTACACGTGTCTGTTCGAAGTCGGCCAATCTTAGGGCATAACCGTCCATCGCTGAATTGTCAAAAGGAGGCACAAAAATAGGAGACAGCACATCTTCAGCAAGAACATACCCAAGCGCTTCGGCAAGAGGTAAAGATAAGGTCGTTTGGATTGGTTTTATTGGTGACAGCATTTTGTCTAATGCTTCTTCAATTGGCATTAAGCCAGGAGCGTCGCAACAGCCCATAATTGAATTTCCTTTAACATTTATTATTTTGATTTATAGGTCAGCAGGACTGACTTAACTGCGGGCACTCTAGCATATTTGGGGTTTGTAAATAATGACCTCCCTTAAAATATGGGTGTAATTAATCAAAATTCCGAGTATCCTTTCAGCCATCCAAAAGGGGTAATAAAAGAAGAGGAAGTTCAATGTCAGGTCTTAGCGAATCAGCGAAGTTGGTTAAAGATGCGCTAGCAAGCCGCGGGTTAGAAACACCAATGAGCCCGAATGATGTCAGCCGAGAAGAAAAGAAAGAGCGCATTGAGCATCATATGCGTGAGATCTTAACTCTTCTTGAACTCGATCTTTCCGACGATAGTTTAGAAGAAACCCCGCAGCGCATTGCAAAAATGTACGTTGATGAAGTGTTTTCTGGTTTGGATTACGCTAATTTTCCTAAAATCACAGTTATCGAAAATAAGATGAAAGTGAGTGAAATGGTTTGCGTAAAAAATATTACCGTGACCAGCACTTGTGAACATCACCTTGTTACTATCGATGGTAAAACCGCGGTTGCTTATATCCCAAGAGGGAAGATTATCGGCTTATCAAAAATAAACCGTATTGTTCGTTTCTTTGCACAGCGCCCGCAAGTTCAAGAACGCATGACTCAGCAGATATTAATTGCACTTCAGACGTTATTAGAAACGGACGATGTCGCTGTTACTATGGATGCCGTGCATTATTGCGTAAAATCACGTGGTGTGATGGATGCGACTAGCGAAACGACGACGACAGCACTCGGTGGTTTATTTAAGTCAAACCCTGCGACTCGACATGAATTTCTGCATGGTTTGCGATAAGAGTTAACACGATACTATAAGATTCTAAGCCCTAGCATTTTGATGCTGGGGCTTTTTCATTTTAGGGGAGTAATATAGAGGTTGATGCTTTATTCAACTGTTGTCTTTGTCAAATTATAGAAATGAAATCTATTCACTAGTTAAATATAAATAGTTACTTTTGTTTATAAATGCTATCTTTCGGTCACTTTTTTCCGAATAAAAAAGATCTGAAACGAGCAATTTCCAGACTATTAGTAAAGGTTTTTACAGCGAAACCAACGTATTTTGTTGTTTACTGCACCAGCTACCTTACTAAGATTAAACCATGCCCTATGAGTTATTGAGAGGGTCTGGTTACTCAGGAAGTCATCAGTTTCAAGTTTTTCAAGATAGTTCTAGATACGATGAATCGACATGCTTCGAAGGCTTAATTTAAACCAGTTATTATTTGTTACGCATATGCTGCTTGTTCTTTGGCTCGTTGGGTCTTTTAGCTATACGCGTTATGCAAGTGAGTGGAGCGGAAAAATAGCCTCTGAAGTTCGTTTAGCAAACTCATCTATGCAACATGTTTTGAAAGATGTGTCGTTTGCTGCGAGAGGGCTGAATTATAATTATGTTGCCACTCAGCATGCCCTAGCTGGTTACGACGAAACGCCAAATTTATTTTATTTCGAAGTTATCGCCACCTCTAAAAATG
Organism: Vibrio gallaecicus; assembly: GCF_024347495.1. Lineage (NCBI taxonomy): Bacteria > Pseudomonadati > Pseudomonadota > Gammaproteobacteria > Vibrionales > Vibrionaceae > Vibrio > Vibrio gallaecicus. The sequence continues at coordinate 363,755 of NZ_AP025491.1, forward strand.
AAGAATCCTACAATGTTGCATGGGCAAAAGATGTCGGTGAATTGTGGAATACAGAAGCGTTATTTGAACAGAATGATGAACTAGAAATTAGTATTAAGGGGCTAAGAGAACGCCTCATCACAGCTTCTGAAGAAGATAAGTTTAAACTTACTTATGTTCTTGATCGGTTGCTCGATAAACAAGATAGGTTAAGTAACCACATTCGTCTTGAGAATCTATTTGGAAATATATATTTTGAGCCAGATTTTACTCATTCTGATTATGTTCTGGATCTAGATTCTTGCCTGCTTTACCTCAAACTTCCTCTTTTAAATTCTGAAGGCAGCTATTTATGGGCTGTTTTCGATGCAACAAGTCTGACTCAGTTTAAGATTGACACTATCTTCCTCCTGGCTCGTGAAGCATTTATTGCTATTCTGTTCTCGATTGCCTTAATTGTTTGGGCAAGCCGTAGAATTATTCAGCCAATACACCGGTTAGCGGAAAGTATGGAAGGGGATATTGATTCTATTGATGTGGATTCAATTCCTGATCAACATCGTTCTGATGAATTAGGAAAGTTGGCACAGCGTTATGCATCGTTGATTCGTAGAATACAAAACCAAATGTTAGGGCTTAGAAGGCAGTCTTTATTTGATGTGTTGACAGGGGTCTACTCACGATTTGCGTATGAAACACAAGCAAATTTAACACTAGAAAGTTCCTGGAAGAATGATCGATGGTTTGGATTAATTATCATCGATATTGATAACTTTAAAGCCTATAACGATGAGTTCGGTCATGCCACAGGTGATGAGGCCCTTCAAGCTGTCGCTAAAGCATTTAGAACAAGCATTAACCCTCACTCTGATAAAGTGTATCGGTTTGGTGGAGAAGAATTCGTTATTGTTTGTGAGAAATCATCCGCTAGCGGTGTTAGTTCTCTCGCTGAATTATTGAGAACCAATGTATGGCTGAAGAAAATTCAGCACCCTAACAATGGTGGGCTAGGTTTTGTTACTTGTTCTGTGGGCGTTTCTATGTCCCGTAGTTCTGATAGAGAAGTGAGTTTGAAAGCATTATTTAAGCAGGCTGATTTAGCTCTTTATCAAGCTAAAGATAGTGGGAGGAACCAAGTCGTTATTGCTGGGCAAAGAAATGCGATAATCGAGAGTGATGATGACCTGCAAGGTAATAGCCATAAAGAGCATAGCCACTGCCAGACAGAACAACAAGATAAGACTAATGAGAATAAAGAGCCTGTAGTGTAACTACAAAGCCTGTGACGTAATTAAATAGAGGTGACAGGCGTTTATTTGAAAGAACCAAGAGCATCGTTGGTGATGTTCTAAGGAGCCTAAATACACGCAACTTGTCTTTTATGTTGCTGAACTATGTATTTGAGGCTACTTACATTATGTATTAAAAAATGCATTCAAAAACTAACGCTTAAACATATTCAATAATTTTGACCAGCGAGATTGTGGCTGGTTGGCAGAATACAGAGAAAAACCGTCGTAAAAGCTTGCCATAAAACCAGTTCTTTGCACTTCAATATCGCCTGACTGAATGCTTAAGATAAGTTTAGAAGTCGCCGTGGCATGATCATTCGCTAAACTGAAATCCATTCCCATTCTTCCCTGAACAAACAGCCATAAATGCGTAATAAATACTAAGTATTTGATATGGGAGTTTTGAAACTTCTTACTATTTTCATTCCCAACAGTATTTTCAAAGACTTTTTGCATGGCATGGCTAGTATCTTTATTCGACTCAACACCATAACTCGCATCAATGTGAGCTTTGGTGAGCAGCCCAAGAAGAGTCTGGCGTTGCGAATTTTGAGGCTTGTTAGTGCATGCATGAGCAAACAGAGCTTGGTTGTGCTCAATAAAATTTTCAAGCTCTGAGTCATAACCTTCAGCTAATGCTTGTATGTTATCAATACCAGACTGTTCTAACGTTTTGCTCAGTTTAGTCATTGCTTTGCAATTCTTCCCATGTGATTTCTGCAGACTGAGTATCACTATTAACAAATGCAGAGTTACCAGAAAGCATGACAGATAAATCCATGGTGCGTTGTGTCATGGCTGCCATTTGCTCAATACCATCATTACTTAAACGCGTAATATCAGCCTTTAGGTAGCCAAATTTGCCTTTATTCTGTTCCCACCACACATTCGATTTAGTATTAAAGCTGAATACTTTTACATTTTTGGCTAATCGAGTAGCTTTTTTAACGCGCTCAGGATCAGGTTCACCAACATCAATCCATTCCAAAATTTGATCATCAAGCGTCTTCTGCCATAGATCCGGCTCTTCAATGCTCGATAACCCTTTGGTGAATTGAAGTTCAGGAGAGGCATTCAAACAAAAAGCAATGATACGAGCCATCATGCGTTGTTCGGTTTCAGATGGGTGCTGAGCAATCGTTAGATTAAAAGAATCGTAATAATCGCGGTTCATGTCAGTTAGAGAGATACGAAACTTATAAATTGTTGGTTTAAGAGCCATGGATACATCTTAGATAAAATAGTGGAAGGCGATATTACCCTAATTCTTTGATTAAGGCGCAAAAAAATAGCCAGCAGATGCTGGCTATTCTTAGAAAGCGATAAGCGACTTAATTAAAGTACTTTAATGCTGTCTGCTTGTGGACCTTTTTGACCTTGAGATACAGTGAACTCAACTTTTTGGCCTTCAGCTAGAGTTTTGAAACCGTCGCCTGTGATTGCAGAAAAGTGTGCAAATACGTCAGCGCCGTTTTCTTGTTGAATGAAACCGAAACCTTTAGTTTCGTTAAACCATTTTACTGTACCAGTAACTGTGTTAGACATGTTGATATCCTGAAATTTAATTATTATGAGCCAATTGTGGCACGATAGCGCGGAAAAATTTATTGCTATTGTGTACAACACAACGGGGTTACTAGTAATCCGACGGTATGTGTATATACAAAGAATTTTCTTTCTAGCCGGGTTCCGAGTCTAAATCAATTAAGTATCAAGTCAACGAATACAAGGGATAAAACGAGCGATATATGCTGGCTGTCAAACTTTTCATTCCTTAAATATCATGGGGTTACAATAGCATGACGTTTTCTGATATTTTTTGTGAAAGTCTTGCCTCAAATAGATTATGATAGTTATGAATATGTGGTTAATCCACAGTTCCTTAATAATGAAAGGAAAACTTATGGGTAAGAAAAGTAAGGCTCTGAAGCCAGCTTTGAATCGGGTCGATGTAACCGACTCTATTGAAGTTGAAACAGGGCGGGGAATAGTAAAAGACAACGCATTAAAAGCAGTCGTAACCAGTAGAATATTCAGAAGCAGAGTAGAAAAAGCGAAAAAAGGAAAGGGAAGTTTTACAAGGAAAGGTAAGCATAGAGGCAAAGAGCCCTATTCAAAAGTTGCTGAAGAGCGATATTTGAATAGGGCTTTTTTTTGCTCAATAGATTAAGACTTTTGAGCAAAACGAAGTACGGAAGCGTTAGTTCTTTCTTAAGGACTAACGCTCAACTTTCGGTGAGTAAATGGAGTATGCGGTAATCTGCCCTGCAACAATGGCAGAAAACATGAATAATGCGGACAAACCAATGCTAGGAATTGGTAATATAGATTGCTCAAATACCGATTGGCTTGCACTCACCAATACTCGGCTACCTGGCACAAGAATGATGATGCCTTGTACAATATAAATTGCGCCTGTTAGGTTCATTCTTTTGGCTATCCAAGTTCCATAAAGCGTAATGAGAACGGTAGTCACCCAAGTTCCTACAACCCAACCACTATCAAAGCCTAAATAGAATGGTCCCCACATACCCAGTACCGCGACAGGCAACCCAAGTAATATGTCTTTTGGACGCGCATTAAATATCACCCCGATACATACAGATATGAGCACTAGTCCCGAAACGTGCATCCAGGTTGGCACTTCATTGGTATACGAGATGGATTCAACTTGCCCCCATAATGCCTCTCCAATATTAAGCCCCATGACTATTCCAACAAAAAGCTTAATCAAAGAAAGCGCGCTTTGCCCTAATAAACTGGTTCCCGATACTAAATCATTAAAGGCGAGGCATTCGAGTGCATTTGCGATTGATAATCCGGGTACAAATAGAACAACAGATGCAATACAAAGTGCCCAAATAGGAATTGGCATACCGGTGCTGGCTAAGAAAGCGACGAAAATACCAGTGATAAGAGCTGAGATAAACTCAGCTGCAATGGCTCTTCGTGAATGACAAACTTGCTGACATACCCATACCATGAAACCCAGCAATACGGAAAAAGCGACAGCTTCCAATGTACTGCCCACCAACATTAAATAAGCAGGTGGAATGCCCATATTCGCAAGCGCACTGACCACTTTTGAATAGCCAACAGGCTCAGGTACGGGCTCGCTACTCGGTTGGTTAATACGAATGATCGTATTCGCAAGTAAGCTGAGGTTAATGGATGCTGGTTTATGGCGTTTAAGAATGACAGCATTATTATCATCAGGGAATTGGTAATTGATCGCGGTGGGGGTGGCTTGAATCATCACATCAACCCCATGCTTCTTTGCATAATATTGAGTATATTTTTCGAGCTTATATGGGGCACAACCACTGCGATGAAGAGTGTCTCCAATTTCAACAATTTTGTTAATTCTATACTGCGAAGGCATGGGCATTTAAGGGATGAACAAATTTGCGGCAAATGTACCAGAGCTGTTTTCAAATAACGAGATATTTAGGTGATTTTACGCAGACTTTTTACTACTTTTTACCAACATTGAATACTTGAGCCTTACATCTACCTAATTTGTACTAAGCTTATTAAAAAGTTTTGTATATATGTATTTTTTATAAAGTTTTCAATACGTAAAAAAGTATAGGGAGTGAGATTGGATCGAAGAACGAAACGTCGACAAATGATCGTATCTGTTGTTATTGCCATCTTTATTTATTTTGGCTCGTCAGTTGTGATTTCAAGAATTTTGTCATACCAGCTATGGCAGCAAACGACCGTTGAAGCAAGCAGAATGCTAGCAAGCGCCAACGAAATTAAAGATGAGATCATACTGAGCTTAACCAACCTAAATATCCTTCCTTTTGAGCAATGTTCAGATGAAAATCTATTGGAAATGCGTAAGACACTTTTTCGCTCTCAGTACATTAAGGATGTCGGCTATTTCACTAATGGAGACTTAGTGTGCACGACAGGCTTAGGACAATTAGATGTACCGTTTAAAGATAGAACCCCACCAAATTTTGTGACTGAAGATGGAATTGAGTATTGGAGTTTTGAACACTTAATCTTTTTTGACCAAGAGCACTCTGCACTGATTGCTCGTTATCAAAACTATAATGTCGTGGTTGAGCCAACAACATTCGGTCATTTAGTTAGTGAAGATTATGAATGGGAGATGTTCTTCAACGGTAATAATCAAACCTATACATGGGCGGGACAAGAGGGGGTTGCCGATGAAGCAAGGAAAGAGCAGCCAATGAGCCTAATGTCTCCGGCTTTGGTTTCTGTCATAAAGTGCAACTCATATAAGCGTGTTTGTGTGGCGGTTAAACCAAAATTATTAAACCGAAGTGAATACCCACCGCTATTGTTTGAATTAACTACGTTACTTTCCATTTGTTTTTCGGTTTTTGCCTACTTGCTAGTACATAAGTATTTTCGAGTTCAATGGACACCGATTAAACGGGTGCAGAGAGGTTTAGCTTCTAACCAATTTTATTGTTTATATCAGCCGATCGTTGAACTGAAAAGTGGGAAGATAATCGGTGTTGAAATGCTTGCAAGATTTGAAGATCAGTATGGGTCATTAACTCCCGACGAGTTTATTCCGCTAATTAGCCAGTTAAATAAAACTTGGCAGTTCACGGAACAGGTCATGCTCAAAGCTATGCAGGAAACAGTACCAATTAGCCATAGTGGATTTAAACTGAGCATGAACATATATCCTCAAGATATAGCCAATGGGAATGTTGAATCTTTACTCGAACTGAGTGCATTCAACGACTTTCCAGGAAAGATCATGCTAGAGGTAACAGAGAGTGAGTATTTAGAAGGGGATGGTGCCTGCAATACGCTTAGCCAATTACAAAAACAAGGTGTGGATATTGCCATTGATGATTTTGGTACAGGTTACTCTAACCTAAATCAGCTACGGAAAATAAACAGCCAAGTGCTCAAAATTGATAGAAGCTTTGTTATTGATGTTGAAGATGGGGCAATTCGTTCATCTTTAATCCAACATATTGTTGATATTGCTCGAGCTGAGAATATGTTACTCGTGGCTGAAGGGGTCGAAACCTCGGTTCAGCACCAAGCATTAGCCAAAATGGGGATAGAATATGCCCAGGGCTGGGCGTTTGGCAGACCAATGAGTTATGAAAAGCTAGTCCGCCTCCTTATTGAAGAGTAAGAACATAGTGCGCTAGATCACATTTATATTTTATCGAGAGCTACGTAATGTGTAAAAAACTAGCGCTTTGCTGAATATACGGCCACTTAGACGAAAAAGGTAATAAAAAAGGTTTCGTTTTCAGTTAGATGTGGCATTATCAATCTCGTTAAGACGATGTGCGTGCATCGTATAATGGCTATTACCTCAGCCTTCCAAGCTGATGATGCGGGTTCGATTCCCGCTGCACGCTCCAAGTCTTGCCGCTATTCAGTCTTTTTCGAGACAATATGCGTGCATCGTATAATGGCTATTACCTCAGCCTTCCAAGCTGATGATGCGGGTTCGATTCCCGCTGCACGCTCCATATAGCTCAATCCGAGCAATATTTTACTCCCCAAAATTTATTAAAATGAAATTAATATTTAGCGCTTTGTTGCGAGAAATTTTGCCGCCTTAACATTAGCATTGACTTATTTAGCTGATGCTAATGTTATTTCTGAAAAGTATTGAGACCACTTTGAGACCATATTGAGACTCAACAGTGTTTTGGTACTAACTCAGATAGAATTGAAAATGAATACTAATCATCAGCTTATTATTAGTTTCTCTAATCGATGCTATCTTGAGTTTGTACTTCTAATAGTTCACCCACAGTACAGTTTAAATAGACGCAGATTTTTTCAAGAGTTTCAAAATCAATTCGGTTATTTGTTTCATGAAATAACCTATTAACTGTACTTCTATTTATTCCAGTATCTCTTACTACATCAGCAATTTTTAGCTTTCTAGCGCCAAGTAAAGTTGAAAGATGACATTTAATCATGTCTTAAAAGACCTCAAATGCTTCGCTAGAGATACAAAATGATGTTGACAGGTTGCTTTTTGTGTCATGTTGTTTCTCTAGAGCTACAAAGTGTAGCGACAAAGATAGGAAATGATTATGTCATATACATACCTAACAACTGAAGAACTATCTTCAGCAATCAAATACAACCAACGTGTAATTCGAGAGCAGTTGAAAGATTCGGTTCTATTTGAAGGCATTCATTACATTCGTCCTTTCGGAGGTCGGAAAATTCTTTTTATTTGGGAAAGAGTTGAAGAAGAGATGCTTAACGGAATTACTACAGAGTCATTAATTTTGAAATGAGGGATAAATAATGGGAAGTGTGAATGAGCGAGGTGGTATGTTATTTCTGGATTTTAGATTCAAAGGAAGTCGTTGTCGTGAATATACTAAGCTCCAAGATACTAAAGTAAATAGAAGTCGAACATCGAAACTATTACAAAAAATTGAGGCTGAAATCATTCTTGATACTTTTGATTACGGTAAATATTTTCCGAACAGTAAACTTCGCGAAAAATTTGATTCATTAGATGAACGAAAACGGAAATCTAAAGCCTATTTTAACGCACCAGACTCACCTAGGTTCGAAGAGTTCGCTCGAATTTGGTTAACTGAAATGAAGATAGAGTGGAGTAAAGGCCATTATGAAGACGTAGAAGGCGTTCTGAATAAGTATTTGCTCCCTACATTCGGGAATAAGAAGATCAGCGCCATCAATAAGGGACAAATCCTACAATTTCGTACCATCCTCGCCAAAGTACCGGGACGAAAAAGTAGCTTTCTAAGCCCATCACGTATCAACCACATAATGACACCCCTAAGGATGCTGCTTAATGAAGCCGCCGCTCGTTACGACTTTACCTCACCATGGAAGAATATTAAAGCCTTAAAAGTGGGGCGCACTGAAGTCGATCCTTTTAACTTCGGTGAAGTTGATAAGATCATTAATAGCGTCCCAGAGCACTATAAAGCTTATTATACCACTCGTTTTTTTACAGGGTTAAGAACAGGTGAAATTGACGGTTTAATGTGGGACTCAGTGAACTTGGATGACAAGACATTGACTGTCAATCAAAGCTTAAATCGCGGTGAGATCTCAACGTTAAAAACGGAGGGATCTTATCGTGTAATTTCTCTGACTGATAGAGTCGTTCATGCTCTGAAGGAGCATCAGAGAAAATCTTACCTGAAAGATGAATTTGTGTTTACCAATGAAAAACGTAATCCAATAAATTATCAAGTTCATTCACGAACGGTTTGGTACCCAGCTTTAGAAAAAGCCAAATTAAGAGCTCGTAACCCTTACCAGACTCGACATACCTTTGCCACATTATTACTGGCATCTGGTGAGTCTCCGGAGTGGATCGCTAATCAAATGGGTCATACAACCACAACGATGTTATTTCGTGTTTATTCGCGTTATGTGCCGAATCTAACAAGGCAAGACGGCAGTGCATTTGCGACATTTTTGAATAATGGAGGTCAATTATGAAGTACTCACCATTAGCGATCCACTGTACTAGTCTGTGCTTTGATGTGATTCAACAAGCTTCGTTTAAGGATCTGACTCATAAGGATATCGATAGTTTTAGAGAAGATGTATATGTCCTAATCTGTGAGCGAACATTGCTACTGCCAGGCAAGCAAAACCGTGAGCATCAATTCGTGGATCAAGTTACTGATGGAGTTATTAGAGTTCTGCATCAATGTTTAAATAACCCGACAGCAAGAGATTCAGTATGGATTTTAGCTGCTCTCGAATCACGTATAGAAACGTCCATCAAAATTTCTCTTCATTAAATATAAGTAGTTAAAAATGTGTGCCCAGTAAAGATCTTTATGTGCGCACATTTCGATGTCCATCTGACTTTAAGTGTGCGCCTATGCGGAAAATTATTGTTGTCTTAAATGCGAACACAAATCGGAAGTCGACCAAGAAAAACATCCGGTTTGAACACGAACTTGTGGATGAAATCGAGAGGGTAAAGCTAAAAAATGTAAGTTTTTCAAGTTGGGTAAAACAAGCATGTCGCGAGAAAGTAGCCAGTGAGACTATCGATGGTGATGTGTGCGCACAGGGTGAAAGTTATTCACAATTAAATGTGCGCCCACGAGCAAGTAACAAGTCAGAAACCATTAATAATATGAGTACGCTCGAACTGATTAAGTACTGGGATGAGAAGGGTTTATATCATCAACAAATTGCTGAAAAGTTGAATGAACTCGGACGAGAGACCCCAAATAATAAAACATGGAATAGGGCGCTAGTGAGGCTGACACTTCATGATTAGCTAAGCTAATTAAATGATTTAAATTCATTTTCAGCTACTTCAGTTTTTGCTGAAGAAGGTGCAATTGAATATTTAGTTTTTGTTCTAATTCGGACTTTTGTCGATTTAACTCGATCAAGCTTTTCACTACTGGCGGTTTGTCCTCCTCTCGTAATTTATAAAATAAATTAAGTTGTTCTGGTGACATTTTCTGTAATGTTTCTGTTAAATCAATTTCAGCTTTGATTACCGCAATTTCGATACGAGTTGAAGATGTTTGTTTTCGCAAGTGACGGGTAGAACAGAGCATCTTTTTCATATCAGTGGATATATGCTCTATTTCTGAAAGGAAGGAATTGATTATCATATGTTGGACCTATATATAAATATGTCTTTTGTTGTATTGTTGTTGGTAACGACAACCTTGTGAAGTACTGTTTTAAAATCCAGGTACTGATTAAGCTAATCTAGTGTTGTGCCTTTGAAGTATTTAACCACTCTCCGGTCTTTAGTGCCGATAAATATTACAGCCATGGTAGAAAAGATAATATCACCTAAATCACAGTCATCGTTGCTGTTTATCCAACACTTTTTAAGTGTTGGATAAGTAAGGTGATGATGGTTAATGGAGGAGAAGTGAAAGAAAATCGGTCTCGATTAAGGTTATAATTTCAATTTTATTTATATACTCCCACCCTGAACGACGAATTTAGAACTCCATAATTAAAATTGACGTCAATTGCTATTAAGTAATAACCTTAAAAGGGATGTTGTCCCTTTTTTATGTATTTTTAGATTGTTATGATAGAAGCATAAATCGATAATTTAAATTTGTTAAATAGTATAAGGTTAATCTACTAATGAGTTAATTTAAATTAACTAAATTAATAAAAAGATAACTTAACCTGTTTGTTTCCACAAATCTTCTTTAATAATCATCAAATTCAAAAATTGTGAATGGTATTCCGTTTATGTAAAATGACATTCTCTTCCATTATGATTGAACTACTACTTATGACTGAATTACTAGCTTCATTTATTGCATCGTTTTCAGCAGAAACCATATCTAATGCATTTATATACATGATTCTAACCTTGTTAGTTATCTCAATTGCTTTAGCGATTTGGGGGAAAGCGGCACGATTTACGGCAAGTACAACTAATATTCTTACCTCTCTAGGTATCCTCGGAACATTTGCAGGGATTGTAGTTGGTCTAATGGACTTCGATCCACAAAACATTGATGGCAGTATCGAATCACTGCTTGGTGGTCTAAAAACGGCGTTCTTGACAAGTTTAGCGGGTATGGCTGGCTCTATTTTTTACAAAGCTGCATTAGGTTTGATCCCTCAAAAAGAACTAGAAGAATCAAAATCAGTGGGGCCAGAAGAAATATTCTCTGTTATGTCTCAACAGCTGCAAGCATCGACTGAACAGCTGAACGCTTCAAACGAGTTGCTATCAGCGATCAAAGGCGATGAAGACTCATCATTGACCTCCCAAATTAAGAACCTCAGAACTGACATTAACGATGGTCAAAGAACATTAAATGGTCAGTTTAAGCAAACAACAGAGCGCAATGCTGAATTCCAGAGCACACTATGGAAGAAAATGGATGAGTTCGGTGAACTTCTGTCTAAGTCAGCAACAGAGCAAGTAATCAATGCGCTAAAAGAAGTAATTGTCGATTTCAACGAGAAGTTGACGGAGCAATTTGGTGAGAACTTTAAGCGTTTGGATGAATCAGTTAAGAAATTAGTCGATTGGCAAGAGAACTACCGTCATCAGCTTGAAGATATGGCGACTAAGTACCAGCTGGGAGTTGATGCTATTTCATCTACTGAGAAATCTGTTGCTCACATAAATGAGCGAGCGGAGGCAATCCCAGTAACAATGGAAAAACTGCATCAAGTAATGGAACTTGGTCATGGTCAAGTGACTGAACTTGAACATCGTTTGGAAGCGTTCAAGGATCTACGTGATAAAGCAGTTGAAGCTATGCCACAAATCCGTGAGCAAATGGATACAACAATGAATGTTATTGGTGATTCAGTTAAAGCGGCTTCTACACATTATGAATCAATGCTTCATGAATCACAGACACTCATCGACAATTTTGGTTCTACCGCAAACCAAAGTGTTGATGCTATGCGTACTAACTTGGAAGAGGGCGCAACCAAACTAGCTCAGGAACTTACAACAAGTGCAGAGAAAATTAGTACCCAGTTAGCAGATGCTAGCGAAGACTTTACACAGGCAACTGAAGAAGGCGTTGAAGACATTAAAGTCAGCTTTGAAGCTGGCGTGAAGAAAATTGCTGAAGACTTAGATACAACAACGAAAGAAATCTCAACAACATTGAGTGCTTCATCTCAGCAATTTACAACAACGACTGAAGAAAGCATGAACACAATGAGAACTAATCTAGAGACGGGTGCTCAGGATATCTCTACACAGTTAAGAGAAAGCGCCCAAGACATTGGCGGCAAACTTGCAGAAGCTTCATCTGATATTCAGGAGCAAGTAGGTACGGCAACAGGTGGCTTAAGCAATGTAACGAATCACTTAACTGATACAACAGAACAGATCCGCCAACACCTTGAAGACTCGATAACAGAATTGAATGGTCAGTTGCGTGTGTTAGTTGCTGACATCAAAGATGATTCAAAAGAAACTGGACGCGTGCTTAAAGAAGCTAATCAAGATCTTATTTCAAGTACCAAAGAGCTTCAAATTGAGACAACCTCAGCTATCTCCAAACTGCATGACCGTTTGGAAACCACATTAGAAGATGTTTTCCAAGTTCAAGCACAAGCGGTAAGACGCACATTCGATAGTTTAGAAGATCAAATCACAGAATCAGTGGGTAAGACCGGCAGCGCGGTAGAGAAGCAGGTTGAAGTTCTTGATTTACAAATGCAACAAGAACTGAACCGTACAATAAGTGAAATGGGTGAAGCTCTAGCGACCGTTACTCAACAGTTCACTCGCGATTACAAAGATCTTGTACGAGAAATGAATAACGTCGTTAGCAGCCGAGTAGCGTAATTATGGAAAAGCTATTTGGTTCTTCAAAACGCCCTAGTGATAGCGGTGAACATTGGATGTCAGTTTCAGATTTGATGGCTGGCTTAATGATGGTCTTTCTTTTCATCTCTGTTGCGCTTATGCGAGACGCGATGGTTGAGCGCGATAAGATTAAAGAGGTCGCAGAGACTTATCAGCAAACACAAGAAGCTATCTATGTTGCTCTTTTTAAAGAGTTCGAGGTTGATTTAAAAAAGTGGGGGGCTGAAATTGACCGCGATACATTGAGCGTCAACTTCACAGCTCCTGACGTTTTGTTTGCTAATGGTAAAGCGAACCTTACAGGCAACTTTCAGACGATCTTAGATGATTTCTTTCCACGCTATTTGAAAGTGTTAGACAGCTACAAACCAATTATTCAAGAAATAAAAATTGAAGGGCATACCTCAAGTAAGTGGAATCATGATTCAACGGACTATGAAGCTTATTTCAATAATATGCGCTTGTCTCAATCGCGAACCCGAGCAGTTTTAGGTTATGTAATGTTGCTACCTAATGTCGCTGAACAGCATTATAGCTGGGTAAAAGCTAACGTGGCAGCAGTAGGTTATTCATCTTCTAAATTAGCAACGAATGAAGAAGGTCTTGAAGACGAAGATCGTTCTAGACGTGTGTCTTTCCGTGTCATCACTAATGCTGAAGAACAGATACGTAAGATTTTGGGTGCTTCATGAAGTTAAGTATTAACTTTGGTAGTTTGAAAAATGCGATTAACTTGATGGAGCCTGATCAAAAAGGTGATTTCAAGCTTGAGCTGCAAGAGACTCAAATAGAAAAGCTCGATATAGAGCTTGCTGAAGGTAAAGACGTTGAACTAAAAGACGTTGATGTCGATTCAGGTCTATTGAGTTACAAAGGTCGAAATGTTTCTCTCTATATTAAAGCAAACGGTAGCAGTGCTCGTTTCCACGTGGCTGACTGTAAAACGTTACAGAGTATGAGAGCGAATGGTCGCTTTGAACGCTATGTCGTCACCAATGATACATCAGGTGAGTTTATAGTAGCTTCTGGCTATAGTGAAACAAAGGCTAAGCTTAAAGTTTGTCAGAACTGTTTAAGACAGTTGAATTACAAAGGGTGCAATACAGGCACTCCGATAAGTTCAATTGTTCAACAATTTGACATGGCTGAATTCTTCGCAACATATAGTTCGTTTTTTCCTCACCTTCCATCCAGAAAAGCAGAAACAGCCGAAACAGGTTACACAGAAGATTGGGCTAAAGTTTCGTCTCATTATAGAGTCGAGAAAGATTTTGAATGCGAGCAGTGTAATGTCAATTTGCGTTCAAATAGAAGCTTACTTCATGTACACCATATAAGTGGTGTGAAATCTAATAACAGAGCCAGTAACTTGAAAGCGTTATGTATAGATTGCCATAGCAAGCAGCCTATGCATTCACATATGGCACTGAGTCACTCGGAAAGGCAGTTAATTAATCAACTGCGCCAAGCGCAAGGCTTGTTAGGTGATTTAAGTGGTTGGCAAGAGATATTCGATTACTCAGATCCGGGTCTACATGGTGTTTTGCATGCCTGCAAACAATTTGGCACGACTCTTCCAGAAGTTGCCTTTTATATTGCTGATTCATTCGGTGACATAACTGCGAAGGTTGAACTTGCTTGGCCTAAACATAAGTTTGGTATTGCTATTTCATCCAATGATATTGAAGACGCTAATAGTGAAGGTTGGCATGTGGTCACGGCCAATGAGTTTTTAGCAGACTATCGCTCTCAAGCGGGGAATTTACGTTGGTAGGTTATGTATTAGGAGAGACAACGTGAGAATACGTTTTGATGAAATTCTCGAAAGAATAATTACCATCAACCATGCATGGAAATTGTCTCGAGATGAGTTTGGAAACGATTTTGTGGCTACAAAATCGTTTCGCGATACGAAGTCATCCTTACAAGCCACTTTGCTTCGTGAGTTTCCTGAAGATGTGTATCTAAAGGTAGCAACTGACAGCGATGACCATGGTGAAGGTATGTATAGCGTCAGACTCAAGACCCCTATACGAATTAATGACACGCTACGTACAGATGCTGAACACCTTCCGGTGAGAATCGCCGAAGAACTGTTCACTCCCCAAGAATTACAAAACTTACTAAATCAATAGGCTTACCATGCTTCAATTTATTTTGAATTTATTCAGCGAACCTGTGACTGCAGTGATCATTGGTTCAACTATAGTGTGCTTTATTTTCTTTCTATACAGGGAATGGAAGACCAACTCTGATGAAAAAATCAGGTTATCTGCTCTAGCATCACTTACCGAGAGGTTCGGTGATGGTCAACTACCAATCGGTAAGCTGACTAAAGACGAATTAGTTTGGGTTACAGACCATTTGGTGTATGACGCTAAAGGTGAGTTACTTTTAGTCGAGTCTAAACAAGGCAAGTGGTTATCTAAATCTCCAGTCACACAGATGTTGCCAAGTTTTGATGCCAGTCGATACAAATTGGTACCAGCTCTATTAACGAGCTTAGGTATCACAGGCACATTTTTAGGTATCACTCTGGGTCTAAGTGAGTTCTCCATGACTGGTGAATCTCAAGCGCTTTTGAAATCAGCCGCGCTATTATTAGAAGGCATGAAAACAGCCTTTTATACCTCGTTAGTTGGCTTATCATTATCTGCTGTGTTTATGGCTGTTATGAAGGCGTCTTCGAGTACGATTGCTAAAAAACAGAGTGATTTTATTGCTGCTATCGCTAGTCAATATCTAGAAGCTAGCCCAATCATGTATTTGAAAAACATCTCCAACGAAAACCAACAAGAAGTGATTGATGCTCAACTAAACTCTGCGTTTGTAATGGAGAAGCTGGGTGGGAGCATGGACTCAGTTGTTACTCAATTGTCTGCTTTAGGGCAATCATTTAATGGTGAAATCATAGCGAATACGATTTCAGCAGCAGTGACAGAGTCAATCGAAAAACAAATGTCACCTGTTTTAGAAGGTATCAAAAATGAACTTTCACTTCTTAAAGATATAAAAGAGCAAAATCAGAAAGAGCTGATGGAGCTTATGATCGGTGAGATGAAAACCCAGCTGATTGAACCTGTTGTAGCAGAACTAGAGAAAACGGCGAGCGCAGTAGAGAAAAATAACGAAGTATCGGAGCTACTCAACCGCAACGTTGAACAAGTAATGACGCGTACTGCTGAAACAGTAGAAACAATCGATAAATTCCAACAAGAAACCATGGTTAAACTCCAAGGTTTTGCTGAGTCGCTTAAAGAGATCTTAAGTAGCTTTAAAGACGACACCCAAGGCGCCATGGGAGCAATTGCTAACGAAGTTCAGCAAATGCTAAATAGTGCAACAGAGGGGATGGATAAACAGCGTGTTGCTTTTGAACATAGCTCAGAAACTGCAGCTTCCGCTTTCGAAGGCATTAAAGATTCAATGGATAAAGCGCTATCAGAACGACAAAGTGCAGAGCAAGCTCTATTCAATAATGTTGAAAGTCGAATTGCTTCTTTGTTGAAAGAGTCGCAAGACATTTTTGATAACCAAACCAAAGTGTTGGAAACGGTAGGTGAAGAGGCGAGCGGTCTGATGTCATCTGCAAAAGATGAGTTGATTTCAGGGCTTGGTGATATTGATAAGAAAGTTATCTCAATGTCACAAACAGTACAAACTGAGCTAGAAGCATTCCGTGAGCAGTATCAGCAAAACTTAACCAGTTACTTCACCCAGCAAAACACATTACTAGAAGATAGTCTTGGCAAGCAACGTGATGGTCTAAATGGTGTGGTTGATAATTTCCGTCAAGTCTTTGAAAGTGAGTATCAGACTCGTCACAACCTACTGCAAGAACTAACGGCTCAACACTCTGAACTACAAAAGTCAGCGAAAACGATCGAGCAAGTAGCTAAAGCGATCGGCCTAAATGAAGCTTCGAAAATGGCTGAGCTGCAAGATGCAGCGCGTACTATGGGCCGAGAGATTGGACAGCTTAAATTAGAATATTCAAAAGCTGCTGCTACGTTTAATGACGTTACCGAAAATCTACCTAAAGCGATGGATGAATATTTCACAAGAGCGAACCAAAGCTTTGAAAGCTTCTTCGGTGATTTTGATACAGCAGCAAGTTCTATTCATAACAAGTTATCGCAAGCTGCAGGTTACTTGATTAACTCTCAAGTACAGCGTCGAGAGTTTGAAGCAGACGAGCGAGCTGTTGCTAAGGCGGAAGTGTAATGCGTGGGTTGAGAACAAGCCCGCGAACAGCCGACGCTGAAGAGTCTGGGGTTTGGTTATCAATTGGCGATTTGATGTCCGTACTCTTGATGATCTTTGCATTGCTATTGATTAGTGCCTTAGTTCAGATCTCGGAAGTTCATGAAAATAGCCAAACTACCAGGATCGTTATTATTAAAGGCATAAATGATAAGTTAGAGGCTGCGGGTATTGGCGTTCAGGCCAACTCAGAGACTGGTGATATTTCTATTTTGGATTCAATTCTATTTGATAGAAACGAGTACCGCTTGAAACCGTCTGGTAAAGCGTTTCTCGATCAATTTGTCCCTATTTATTCCGACGTGATATTCCAATCTAAACAAACGTCTGACGAAGTAAGCCGTATCGTGATTGAGGGACATTCAAGTTCAGAAGGCTCATTTGACCGCAATATGGAACTTAGTGTCTTAAGAGCAAATAGTGTAGCGAAGTACATAAACAGCATGGATTTTGCGCACAAGTTGCCGTTTTTTGACAAAGCAATGATCTCAGGCCGTGGGCCAATAGAGGCGAACCAAGAAGCGACAGATCCGGCAGACCGTAAAGTGAAATTCAGATTCCAATTTAAAGACGATGAGTTCTTAGGTTATTTCTCTGAGGTGAAATCAGTTGACTAATAAAGGTTTTACTTTTAATCAGCCTGTCGTCCCTGGCGCAAATAGCCTCGACAGAATGTCATTTGATGATTTCTACAACATGGGTGATCTAGAGGGCAACTTACCGAGCTTCCCTCCCAAAACGATTAGACAGATCATCCAACTCGTTGACCAAGGAAAAAGCGAGCAAATTTCAATCTTGGAATGGCTAGATGCAGTAGATAACCAGAGCCAATGGAATGATCTCGAAGCGAGTGAGGTTAACGATGCTTGCCGTGCTATTTGGTATGCAATGTGTACTAATGTCGCATTGGGAGGCATTGCGTTCTTTAAAGTAGCGCTAGCACTTGACGGTAAGCCAACGTCTATTATTCCTGATTTGATTAAAAGTATGGATATTGTTCAAGGCGTATCTGAACTTGCAGACTTAGAACGGAAAAAGATCGATTGGCTTCAAGCGATAAGAGGCCAAGGCTACCAATCAATGAGTCAATATTGCTTTGACAACAATAGAACGCCGAAGAGTTACGTAAAATATTTGCGTCTACCAAAAGCCAATTCGTACGAACGTCATTTATCAACTGAATTAGTTAAAATCGCGCCTAAACCACTTACTAGAGTAGCGGACTTATGGCTAAAAGAATGTTTTCGTAGCCTAAAAACGACTAATGATAAGTTGGCTTTTTGCGATACAGCTATCGGCTACTTCAAAGACTATGATTACGGTAAACACGTAGAAGACATTCTCGAAGAAAAATGCTTACCAACGGGCGATGATTCTTTCTGGTACTCCTTGTCTGAGCAAAGTAAAAGCATACTCAAAAAGAAATTCAATATTTCAAGTTATTACGAACTTAAGAGTATATCTAGATTATTAACTTCAGAGCATGGCAAAGAGCATCTTGATTTCGAAGAGCACGAGGCAAGGCAGATTCACAGCCGAACCATGTTTTGGTCTAACTATAGCGCTCGATTTAATCGCATAAGAGCACTATTACCTGCGCAAACTCTGCAATACTTGATGAGCCAAGGGTATTCACCTTCTGGTCAAATCGAGGCGTTGTCTGATAAATCTAATTATCAATGTGAAGTGCTGATTTTTGAGTTAGACAAAATTATCGCAGTCGAGTTTTTGAGAGGAGATCTGAGCGAAACTCGCTTTTTCAAAAATACAGAATGGAACGCTAAGCGTCTGTTTGAATCGTCTGACCTGACCATTGAAGCCATACGAGAAATGTCGCAGCTCGATGTTCATGACCATCTGACATCTTGGCAGTACTTCTGTGAAAAACTTTTGCGAACCAAATTTAAGCTGTTACCAGATTCCGATATTCCTCATTTCAAAGGCTTACCTCCTGCTGTCAATAGTTACAGTGAAACTCGTGGTTTGCCAAAGCCTGAACAAAGCTATCTTGATGAAAGGGCTAGGAAATTAGAGCGTTGGGTAGAACATTTTTGGGAAACTGAATTTAAGACATCTAAATATGGCGAGCAGTCAGGTTTACGTCAAAAAAGTAATATTTACTTATCCAAAGCTCAAGTGGCGAAGCAGCTCGGAAATGATGAAGATCATGAGCTGTATATTATGAAGGCAGCGAACCAAGGCAATGCAGAAGCTATGTGGCAATTGGGTCAAAAATTGATGCTTGGTTCTGAATCAACACCCAAAAAAAGACAATATGGTGAGAAGTGGATTGCTAAGGCGGCTTCTGAAGGACACGAAGTTGCGCTTGAAACAGCTAGAAGGTTCAACATTGTCCCTAGTGATTTAGCGGCGAGGCTTCTGTCAGCAGTAGATACACATATACCTGCGAATCAAGAAGCTGCAATGGCAAAAGAAGAGGGACTTCAGCATTGGAGCGATGTAAGAGTATTAGATAAGGTAAATTACTTCTTCACCCGAACTCAAAATGTAATTAACGCAGCGAACATTATGATCTTACTTAATGAGTTAGAGCGTCGTAACACCACCAGTGCTGATAAAATGCTTAAACCACTGCTACCAAAAGCCAAAGCTTTGCTAGATGAATTGAAAATACCAAACTAGTACGTATGCTTTGCCGCGCATGATGATGAGCTTGTACTTTCACAAGCTTACAAAACTCACAGCTTTCTGCGTACGCCGTAGAATTCGCACATGATAAATCCAATGAGATAAAGCGGTGAAGAACAAAACGATAGCAGCACTTTCAGAAAAGTTGGGCGTGCCAACGAGAGAAACTAAAAAAGCACTGGCATGGGACATTACCTCTGGCTTTGGTGTTGTTGTTGTGCAAATCGATCAGCCTATCACCAGTGAATATGCATTGGTTTGGCTGCCTCACAACGCGGATGCATTGAAAGAGCTTTCTTGTGAGAAAGTTGTCTACCCAGAAGGCAAGGGAAGACACAGTAATACGTACGCTTATCCAGGTTTAAAGCGTGGTGATGCAGCTATCCGTGCCAAGATAAAAACAGAACAAGAACTTAATGAGCTGTTGAGCTCTTATTCGACCCATTTTACTAGTCTTGGAGATGTTTAGCGTTATGGACGTTATTACACGCAAACCTGAGCGCTGACTGTGCAATTGTGTGAATAAATGGATGTTATGTGAGCGATGGTCACATCTTGTAAAAAACTAATAGGTTGTGTGCGGTCTATTTCACCGTTTTATATAAGGTTTTTATTGTAAGATACGGTTTATTAAATAAAAATTACATTCTAAATTACGACGAGTCGGTTGGTATTTAATGCAAAAATCAAACTTCGAATTCCTCAAAGGCGTTAACGATTTCTTGTACGCTATTGCTCGCGCAGCAGAACAAAACTATCCAGATGATCCAAACACCACGTTAGTTAAATTGCGTATCTTTGGTGAAGCGACAGCCAAACACTTAGCTAAGCTGTTAGATATAGAAGTTCCTGAAAACCAACACGAACTCCTACGTGAACTCGGCAAAATTCCTTTTGTCGATGACAGTATTCTCAACGTCTTCCATAAGCTACGCAAAATAGGCAATCAAGCCGTCCATGAATATCATGACGATCTTCAAGATGCTGAAATGTGTCTACGCTTTGCGTTTCGTATTGCGGTTTGGTACTACCGACTTGTAACTAAGAAATTCGATTTCCCTGTCCCTCAGTTTGTTTTACCCAGCTCAGATAGCGGTGAACAGTTTGAACAAGAAGTGTTGTCGCTGAAGCATGAATTGGTATTAGCTCGTCAAAGCGAAAACCAAGCGAAAGAACAGTCGAAAGCCGAGCTAGAAGCGCAACAGGCGAAACTGACAGCGCTGAATGGCTACATCTCCGTTTTAGAGAGTAAGCAAGAAGAGACACATGAACAGTCTCAAGCACGAATTGGCGCACTTGAAGCTAAACTTAAAGAACAAGAAACTGAGCTTTCTAAGAAAACAGAAGTCGAACGCAAAGCTTATAAGAAACAGATCATCGAAGAGACCAAGTCACGCCCTCTAAATCTAAGCGAAGATGAAACTCGCTACCTGATTGATAACCAGCTGCGCAAGGCCGGCTGGGATGCAGACACCAAAAAGCTAAATTTTGCCAATGGTACTCGCCCTCGAGTCGGTCGCAATATTGCAATCGCAGAGTGGCCAACAGGCAAAGATGAAACTGGTAAAACAGGTTTTGCTGATTACGTATTGTTTGTCGGTTTAAAGCCGATGGGCGTCATTGAAGCGAAGAAGAACAACAAAGACGTTTCGGCGAAGCTGACAGAGTCTTACCGTTACAGTAAGTACTTTGATAACGACTTTCTGCGTTCAGAATTACAGCAAGCTGCGAATGGTCAAGATGAACTCGATCAAGTAGCTGAAGCTTTACCTAATTATTTGCCTTCGTGGCCCGATTCGCACGGTTCCTCAACTCTTAAAATGCAAGAGTTCAAAATCCCATTCTGCTTTTCTGCCAATGGTCGTGGCTATAAAGCGGTAGCGAAAACCAAAAGTGGTATCTGGTATCGAGACGTTCGTCATGCTACCAATATGCCCAAAGCATTGCCTGAATGGCACCGACCTGAAGAGTTAGTTGCCAAGCTAGAAAGTGACGACCAGCTAACCAATAACTGGTTTAGCCGAAATGCAGACATGAGTGACCTCGGTTTACGTTACTACCAAGAGGAAGCGGTGCAAGCGACCGAGCAAGCCATTGTTAATGGTCAGCAAGATATCTTGTTAGCGATGGCGACGGGTACGGGTAAAACACGTACTGCAATTGCCTTGATGTATCGCCTTATCCAGTCTCAGCGATTTAAACGCGTTCTGTTCTTGGTCGATCGCACCTCTCTTGGTAAACAGGCACTGGATTCGTTTGAAGACACTAATATCAAAGGGGATACCTTTAACTCGATCTTCAATGTGAAAGGGTTAACGGACCGCTTCCCAGAAGACAGCACCAAGATCCACGTTGCCACTGTTCAGTCTCTCGTTAAGCGTACGCTACAAAGTGATGAAGTGATGCCAGTAGGGCGTTACGACTGCATTATTGTTGATGAAGCACATCGTGGCTACATTCTTGATAAAGAGCAAACGGAAGGAGAAGAGAAGTTCAGAAGCGAACAAGACTTTATCTCTTCTTATCGCCGTATCATCGATCACTTTGATGCAGTGAAAGTCGCGTTAACCGCGACACCTGCGCTGCACACCATTGATATCTTTGGTGGAGAGCAGAAGAAGCCCGTTTACCGCTATAGCTACCGAAAAGCGGTAATCGACGGTTACTTAACCGATCAAGAACCGCCAATCCGCATCATTACCAAGCTCAGTGAGTCTGGGTTGTATTTATCTCAAGGTAGCGAGGTGCAGAGGCTATCTAATCAAGGTGAGTTAATCAACGACACCTTAGATGACGAGCAAGGCTTTGAAGTCGCGGATTTCAACCGTGCGCTCATCGCTTCAAACTTCAATAAAGTGGTGTGTGAAGAGCTGGTCAATCATATAGACCCAACCAGCCCACAAAAGACCTTAGTCTTCTGTGTTAACAACACTCATGCCGACTCTGTGGTCGAAGAGCTGCGGACAGCGTTTAAGGCTAAGTACCCTGAGCTTGAGCACGATGCGATTATTAAAATCACTGGCGACTCAGACAAAGACTCCACCAAAGTCCAATCTATGATCACTCGCTTTAAAAAAGAGCGTTTGCCTAACATCGTGGTAACAGTGGACCTACTTACAACCGGTATCGACATACCAAGCATCTGTAACTTGGTGTTTATGCGCAAAGTGCGCAGCCGTATCTTGTATGAGCAAATGAAAGGCCGTGCGACGCGCTTGTGCCCAGCCGTCGGTAAAACGTCATTCAAAATTTTTGATGCGGTTGACCTGTATTCCACACTGCAAAGTGTCGATACCATGCGCCCAGTCGTGGTTCGTCCAAAGGTAGAGCTGCAAACCTTGGTTAACGAAATTACCGATTCTGAAACCTATAAGGTCATTGAGGCAGACGGTCGAAGCTTTGCCGAGCACAGCCATGAACAACTGGTTGCCAAGCTACAACGTATCTCAAGCCACGCGGAGTTTAACCGACTTAAATCACGTGATATAGATAACCAAATCAAACGCTTTGATGAGATTTGCCAAGACTCAGCAGGCTGTAACTTTGCGAGCCTTGCTAAAACGCTCAAACAAAAAGGCCCGAAATGGTCGGCAGAAGTGTTTAACAAGGTAACGAATATGGTCGGTCGTTTAGAGCAGCTTAAGCAAGAGATTAACGACTTACGTGATATGCCAATCTTTACCGATGTGGATGATTCACTGCTTCGAGTAGAGACCGTGTATGGCGAGCATGAAACCGCCCAAGATTTCTTAGAAGCCTTTGATGCGCTGGTGGATAAATCATCCAACCACCAAGAGGCATTAGATGTGATCATCAACCGCCCACGAGACTTAACTCGTAAAGGTTTGCTAGAACTGCAAGAGTGGTTCGATGCACAAAACTTTAATGAGCCAACGCTGAAAAAGGCGTGGAAAGAGACTAAAAACCAAGATGTGGCAGCGCGCTTAATCGGTCATATTCGACAAGCGGCGATTGGTGATGCACTTTTACCATTTGAAGATCGAGTTGATCTCGCGTTAGATAAAATCAAAGCCCAAAAAGAGTGGAGTGAAGAGCAACTTAACTGGCTCGATCGCCTAGCGTCATCCATTAAAGACAAAGTGGTACTCGACGATGACACCTTTAAAACGGGCAACTACAAGCGTAAAGGTGGCAAACGTAAGCTTATGAACGTCTTTAATGATGAATTAGATAGCATACTTACACAGTTCAACGAATACATGTGGGATGAGCACGCGTAAAACCTTACAACTTCTCACCTAACGCTAACGGTTGTCTGCTTGATAGAGCAACTAAGAATAGTTACAAAGTACTTTATAGCTTTTGAGGAAAATAATGGAACTGAATAAATTTGTCGCAAGTAAAGCACGTCCTTTACCCGTCATTGTTATGGCTGATACAAGTGGGAGCATGAGTATTGATGGAAAAATTGGTGCGTTAAATCAATCGATTAAGGACATGATCTCTAGTTTTGCCGATGAGAGTAGATTAAGAGCAGAAATTCATCTGTCAATTGTAACCTTCGGTGGCGAAGCTGTAACACACCTCCCTTTAACACCAGCACACCAAATTGAGCAGATAGAAAACTTCGATGCACGAGGAAGAACTCCGTTAGGTGAAGCTTGCACACTAGTTAAAGATTTAATCGAAGATAAAGAATCTATTCCTTCTAGAGCATACCGACCAATCATTATTTTAGTGTCGGATGGCTATCCTACAGACGACTATAAAAATGCATTTGATGCGTTATTAAATAGCGAGAGGGCTCAAAAGGCGACTAGGTTTGCTTTATCAATAGGCAATGATGCGGATACCACTTTGCTCGAGTCTTTCAGCAACGATGTTGAAGCCCCTTTGTTGTTTGCGCATAACGCAGCTGAAATCGCCCGGTTTTTCCGAGCAGTGACCATGAGCGTAGCCAACCACTCTAAAAGCCAAAAACCAAATGAGCCTATGAAATTAGAGTTTGTTAACGATGATTTAGCTGATGATGATCTAGATATTCCGCTGTAAATGAAAATTAGCATATCGAAAACGTCAGTTATCGGCCCAACGCATTCTGATCTCAATATTCCAAATCAAGATGCTGTTAAATGTAGAAAATCTAATGGTCGATGGGCAGTAGCGGTTGCAGATGGCATGGGATCTCGAGACTTGTCTCATATAGGCTCTAAACTGGCAACTCGTTTAGCGGTTACTTCCTGCCTAGCTAAACCTGAAGACATTTCTGATAAAGAGCTAATTACCTATATTTATAAAAAGTGGCTTAGCGAACTTAAAGTCAAAAATATAGAACCCAATGATGCAGTTACCACTTTAATGGTTGCTTGGGGAAACTCAAAAGGTGAATACCGCTTCATCCAACTCGGGGATGGTGTCATTTGCAATAGCACTACTAATCATTCTATTTCAAACGATGATTTGTTTTCAAATGAAACAACAGGGCTAGGGTTAAGTAAAAAGTTCTCTGATTGGCGTATAGGTAGAGGCAGGTTGAATCGGACGAATGGTGGACTGATTCTGATGACGGATGGAATCTCTGAAGATATAGAAGATCACCTCGGTTTTTGTTATGCGCTAGTGACGCGCGCTCAATCAGTAAGCCCAAGAGCAACTAAGAAAAACTTAAAAGGCCTATTGCACAATTGGCCCACACCACATCATACAGATGACAAAACAATTGCAATGGTTCTAATTAATGAATAGTAAAAAGAAAAGTACTGTCTACGACAAACATGACAATGCATATGAACTTACTAAAAGAGTTGGTGAAGGTGGACAAGGCATCGTTTGTCAAACTCAGCACAGTGGAGTTTTGGTAAAAATCTTAAATACTAAAGATCAATCAACGATCAAAAGGTGGCAAAAGCAATTAGATTGGAGCCTAAGGCAAGACCTATCCGGATTAAACCTTGCTCTTCCTAAAGTACAAATTGTAAAACCTCGTCTTGGTTATGTTATGGAGCTGATGGATGGTTTGATTCCACTACAAGATGTACTAGAGAAAAGCTTTAGTGATCTTATTGATAACCAAAGTATTAAGCAGTACATACAAACTGGTGGACTGAAAAGACGCTTTCAAATTCTACTGAAAGTCGCCAAAACGCTCGCGAAGCTCCATAGTAGAGGCTACGCCTATGGCGATATTTCTCCAGCAAATATCTTTGTTTCGGAAGACAGTCGTTATTCAGAAGTATGGTTTATTGATTGTGACAACTTGTGTGTTAACGAAAGAGAAGGGTTCACGCACATATATACGCCTGGGTACGGTGCACCAGAAGTTGTAAAAGGTGATATGGGCGTTAATGCATTAACCGATCAATGGTCATTTGCAGTAATGGCGTTTGAGCTGCTTACGCACCAGCACCCATTTAAAGGGGTTTATGTCGAAGATGGTGAACCAGAATTAGTAGAAGAACAGGCTTATAGAGGTGAGTTGCCTTGGATATACGATACTGAAGATGAAAGCAACGAAAGTGTCGGCGGCATTGATTTGGCTTTAGTCGCCAATGAAAAGCTTTATAAATTGTTCGACCAGTGTTTTGCTAAGGGCCGGACGCAGCCTTATGAGAGACCTTCACTAAATACTTGGTGTGCAGCCTTACAAGAGGCTCTTGACCATTTGCTGGAGTGCCCAACTTGCAGTAGTCATTACTTCACCAACCTTCAATCTGATGAACAAGCCTGTCCATTTTGTTCAACCTCAGTAGGGAAAGAGCACTATGCAGTGTTAAGACAAGTTATTTATCTGAATGAAGACGATTCACAATATATCTTTAATTCGTCTCAAGGCTTCATCGAGACTGATAATGTACGTGTAGTTAGTAATGGAATGTCTCTGACATTTAATTCTGCACCATACAATACAGAGCTATGGTTTGAAAGTGATGAAAACTTGACCGTCACCATGAGTGAAGGAGATATATATTTCATTCCCGAGTCAAATGCAGTTTGCAGCATATCACGTAAAAATGCATCGCAGGTCCATCAAATCACTCATAAGCAAAGAATAGCGGCGGAGCGTCGTAGTGCTATCGATCCCTATGAGTTTACCACTTGGCTCAAGTCCGATGAAAGAAAACCAGAATTTGTCGAATTATTAAAGACTTACAGATGGCAATTAGCGTGAAGTAAATTATGAACCTATTAGACTCTAAATGCCTTACCGGCGATGTGATCGAGCTTATTTTCGAAGATCAGAATGACGCAACTTTGAACTGGGAAATAGGTGAAGAAGTAGAATTGTTTTTTGAGATAGATTCTTACTATGTCAAACAGGGAAAGACGGATTTATTTGCTGAAGTTAAGTTTAAGAACAGTGCTATTGTGATGGCTGTCTCAGGCAGCACAGCGAGAAAAGTATGTGCTGTTTCTTGTTATAAAAATTCTCGTGCGCTAGCGATTCGCTATGTTGATCTCGTTGATAGTTACGATGAGAATATCGAATTTAAAATCGAACCTATCGTTATCGAAGCAATTCAAAAGCAAGTTCCAAGCGTTGTAGATTTTGACAGTGCACGCAAATGGTTCGATGAAGAGTTTGTCTTTGCAAAAGATGACAAAGGTGGGATCTTTATTGAATTCCCTGATAATTCAAAGCACTCTTTTTTCCTGATTGGTCAAGATTACAAGGTGTTAGTTGATAAGGTTAGAAAAAATTGGCACCTTTCTTCGATCCATCAATTTGGCGGTGGAACGGATAAGCTTTACGCATATTATGGACATCACGTATTAGAGTCTTACGGAATTGAAGATCAATTAAATACTTCTAACTACAAGCACCAACTTGAACAGCATCTTCAAGACAATGCAAGTTATTTTAAACTATGGCAGAGATACTCGGAACTGCATTGGGAACAGCATTCTAGATTAGCTAAAGCGGTTGGCTACCTTGATTACGAAGCTGTCTATAGCGCGTCTGATACAGAAATAAGATTCAAATTCAAAGTCGGCGATAAGGCTCTCAAATCGTTTTTTGAAAAGTACAAAAATGAATTGGAGCAGTTTGGTGAAACATTCTCAATTTCGGATGTAGAGTTACAGATCGCTCAAGATTTACCCAGTTGGTTAACATCTAACGAGAGTTTTGAAAAAGGTGGGTCAAGACCTGTTTTTTTACGCAGAGTTCAAATTGAACGAGACTTTTTAGTCGCGAACTTGAATCAGAGGCCAAAATCAAAAGGCTTTATCTTCATATCTTTGAACGGTATGAAAAAACAACACGAGCGTAAAAAAGTTGCTTTTGATTTGTTGAAAGATGCAACAAATCCTATGCCGCAACTCAAATATATCTTAGAAGGTGTAAATCCACCTGAGCAGAAAGTTAAAAAGTTACGTGCAATAACGCCGACCTTGAAGAAAAAACTTGATGGTAAATCGCTAACGAAGAAACAAGAAAGAGCGGTAAAAGTCGCATTAAATACACCAGATGTCGCCTTAATCATTGGACCTCCAGGTACTGGTAAAACCCAGGTTATCTCTGCTATTCAACATAGGATTGCTGAACAGGGTAATAAATATAATTTATCGTTAAAACACCAAGTTTTACTCACTAGTTACCAACACGATGCTGTCGATAACGTAGTAGCTAGGTCGGGCGTATTTGGGCTTCCTGCAATTAAAGTGGGAGGTAAGCAAGATGAAGCAAATCAGCAAGAATCAAACAGTATCGACACTTGGACAAGTAAAGTTATTCATGAGCTAAAACCAAATCTTGAAAGCGAAATTAGAAATAGCGATGAATTTAAACTAGTGGATGCGATATCGTCGTTAGTTTTTCAAATAAAGAACTCAAATAGTGCTCAATTCAATTACCAAAACTTGAACGAATTGTATCTTAAATTAAAGAGGCTAACGCTTGACTACGGTATTAAAGTATCAGCCAAGATTGAAAGAAACGTGGATCAGCTCATAGAGCAATTTAGCTTGTCTTCCTCGTATTCTCTCACAACAACTCAAAGGCAGGCGTTAGTCACTGCAACCAGAGCGTTGAGAACGGATTCCACGTCATACGATGATGATGGTGCTTTGAGACTAATCAAATTGATTTCATTACTGAAGGACCTAAAAGGTGGTGATTACGACCTTGAGAAGCTCGAAGCTATGACTAACATCGGTGTTGATGTGGACTTTGAACTTTTAAAAGCTACTCAACGTCAACTGCTCGATGCTTTACCGGATAAATTTGTACTGCCGAATCAACGTTGGTTGAAACCAGAACAATCAAAGAGTTTAAGTGAGCTTATAGAACAGCTTGAAGCGAGCCTGGTGAATTCCCTAAGGCTTGGGCAGTTATATTATCGCAAGAAGTATCTTGATTCATTGGTGTTTGAGAAGAAGCAAGTTCAGGATTCACTTAAAGAATATAGTGCAGTGCTTGGAGCAACATGTCAGCAAGCTGCTGGTGAAGCTATGGTTGGTCTTAAGTCTGTCGAGCATAGCAAAAACATACACTTTGACTCAGTAATTGTTGACGAGGCTGCGAGAGCTAACCCACTGGATCTTATGATACCAATGGCGATGGCTAGAAAGCGTGTGGTGCTAGTCGGGGACCACAGACAGCTTCCGCACATGTTAGAGCCTAGAGTTGAAAAAGAATTAGAAAATAATAATGAACTAGAAATTGTCGATCACGAACTATTACAACAAAGTTTGTTCGAACGTTTGTATCACTCTCTTTCGAAATATGAAAAAGAGAGATCTACAGAAAACCAGCGCGTAGTAATGCTTGATACCCAGTTCCGTATGCACCCTGAACTAGGTTCATTTGTTAGTGAGGAGTTTTACGAGCTATTTGGCTTGCCTCCGGTCAAGGCTGGCTTGAATGAGTCACACTTTCCACTAGATGTACCGGGTTATGAAGGAAAACTTGCAGCATGGATCGACGTTGAACCGTCAAAAGGAAAAATGGCGACAAAAAATGGCTCTAAGTATCGAGACTGTGAAGCTGAAATTATTGCTGACGAAGCTTACAAAATACTTACAGCAAGGCCAGATCTAAGCGTAGGTATTATCACCTTTTATGCGGCTCAAAGAGACCATATCATTGAGAAAATGGTAGACAGAAAAGTCATGGAGTATTCGAGTACAGGTTCAAATGTTGTATCTGAATTTAGAGTGACGACCCCCAATTCAGGTGGGAAACCAGAAGAACGTTTTCGTGTTGGTTCTGTAGATGCATTCCAAGGTAAAGAATTTGATGTCGTGTTGCTGTCAACCGTTAGAAGCTGGAAAGAACCAGAAGAAATTACGCAAGAGGTTGTCAATGCGCAGCTGGGTTTTTTGCGCATACCTAATCGTATTAATGTCGCAATGTCTAGACAGAAACGCCTGCTCATTGTTGTTGGTGATAAAAGCTTAGCGTCAAACAATCTCAATAAACTTATGCCTGAGTCGATTCGGATATCTGAAAATGAAAAGGCATTAGTAGGTTTTCCTAAGTTCTTTAATGAGCTTTGTAAAAAGG
Source organism: Vibrio gallaecicus (assembly GCF_024347495.1). NCBI lineage: Bacteria > Pseudomonadati > Pseudomonadota > Gammaproteobacteria > Vibrionales > Vibrionaceae > Vibrio > Vibrio gallaecicus. The sequence goes on from NZ_AP025491.1 coordinate 393,708, forward strand.
AGAAGGGCATTGTTCTCTAATACATATATTAAAACTACAGATTCCCCCAAAAGTCGTGACGTGCAACTGTTCGCCTGGCCTGTATACAGTTGGGAAGTATATTTGTCTTCTCACAAAGGGCGAGAGTTAAATCTTTTCGAGAAAACTATCCTAGAGCTGATTCGAGTAACCGGAAATCGTGAGTTATTACCGAGTCAAATTGCTGAGTGGCTTTCACTAGAAAAGGAAATGGTTTTATACATTTTAACCGCCACTATGCAGCCAAATGGTTGGTTAGATAAGAACTTTAAAATTACAGAAGAAGGTCGAAAAGTTCTAGATTCGGAGACAGAACCTGAAATGACAACGGCTCTGGTATTTCAGTGTGCATTGACTGGAGAGTGGTTTCCTAGAATTGCTTACGAGTCTAGCGAAGTTAAACCAGAGAAAGATTCTGACAAGTTAATCTTTAAATTAGATAGAGCAACTGATAAGAGGGTTAGAGGGTATCGTGTTAACAAAGCAACTCATGAAGTAAATAGGCCGAGTGAACACGAGATAAATGGTCTTTTAAGCAAAGATAAAGAAGCTCGATGGATTGCTAATAACATCAGTGATGAGCGCTACCATACGCCCATTAAGGCTGAGAAAATGATTCTGTCAAACAAAGAGGTCAAACAGTCGTATTTGCTGTTATGGGCAGATACTTCTTCAGGTTATAAATTCGATTTTGTTGATCCATTTGCTCTTTCCCATAAAGCGCCCTGGATGAACGACTTGTTTGAACAAGCTATAGCGGTTAATAGCAAGCTAGAACAATTTTCTAGTTCGAGGTTTCAAACTGAGGAAGAGGAACTATCTTACTCAGAGGCAATTGAACTCATGAAGGAAACAGCCAGAGTTGAAGTGTTAACTAAATATCCAAACGCTGAGCGTTTTGAAGGTCTAGTAGAACCATTGTTTGAGTTAATGAACGAAAAAGAAAGGTTGAACCGTGGGAAATCGGCTGATTATAGTTTAAATAGATCTTTAATTAATAGTTGTGGCTCCATTATTGAAATTTTATGTAAAGGGATTCTTATTAAATTTCCTTTTAGAAGTAAGCATAGGTTACCAGCTAGAGGGAAAACCTATAATAGACGAAATGAATTACATTCTTTAGTAAAGCTTACGAGGCTATTTACACAAGATCAAATTTCAATAGTTTTACGTTGTCCATGGGATGGGATAAATAATGCTGTAGATGGAGGGTTTTCAAGTGTTCGCAGTTTGTTAGCTGCAGTATTTATATCTACTCTAGATTATCCCCAACACCCTATTAAATTTATTGGTAAAGACAGTTTATTATTTGAAGATATTTATAAACTGGCTGCTGAACGCAATGAGGCTTCACACGGCAACAGCACAAGATTTACCAACGAACAAGCGTTGCACTACATAAACGTCGTAGACAAATTTTTAGAAAATATTTTAGTGGATTAAGCAATGGCTAGAAAAGGCAAAAACAAAAACTCAGCACCAAAACCGATTGAAAAACCACAACCACCAACGTCAAATGGAATTTTGGGTGGTCTTCTTAAAAAAGTTGGCGTTTCCTCGGATGAAAAACTCGTTAGTAAGCTTAATGAAGAAGAGAAACAGACTCTCGCTGATTTGACGGCTCAACTTGAAGAGTTAATTGAAACAAATGAAAGAACTAGGCAAGAGCAAGAATATAACCTATCTGAAATTGAATTTAATGTGGTACAAGCTGCGAAAGACGGTGAAGAAGTAAAGTGTAAGCTACAGTCAGTAGCAGCAAAAGAGGAAGCTGTTGCTGTAAAAGAGAAAGAGCTTTTAGTAAAACTAAGTGAACTTTCTGGCAAAGAGCAATCATTATTAGAAAAAGAAGCAAATGCTAATGCTGGTTTTGCTTTAGAGCGTCAAAAATCGCTGGAATATTTGAAGAAAGAGTATCAGCAAGTTGAGCAGAAAATAACTCAGCTTGATGAGCAACGAAGAATAAACGAACTAAAAATGCTTGAGCAGCAAGCTCAAAGTAATGAACGCGCGAAAGAGCAGGAAAATACACGATTTGAAGAGCTAAAGAAAAAACTACTTGCGGAGCACGTCGAGTTAGAAAATCGTCAAATCGAACTCGATAAGAAAATTGATGAAAATAAATCGCTAAACGAACAACTTAAGAAAAAGCTTGGCGCTCATGCTGTTATGAAAAAACAAGCGCTAGAAGAGTGTCGAAGAGAAATTCAAACTGAAAAAGTATCATTAGAAAATCAACTAAAGCTTTTAGAAGATTACCGTAATCGAGACCAGCAAGAAATCAAGAGCTTAACTGAGCGTCTGCTTGGTTATAAAGAGTTGGAAAGAGAGGCTCAAATTAAAGAGCTTGGTTCTCCAGCAGCTGTCTTAATACGGATTGATGAGCTTGAAAAACAGCTACGAGATGCTCGTAATAAGTTAAAAGGTCGCAGCGAAGACGATTTGGAAGAAGAATTAGATTACTACAAAGATCGTGCAGACGACTTAGAAGAAGAGCTAAGAGACCTAAAACAAGAACATGATGAGGTTAAGCTACGTGAAGGTAAATATAAGCTTAGCATGAGAGAAAAGTTGGAGTTACAGAAGCAAAAGGATCTTCTTGAACTTAGCAATGCAGCATTAACTCATAGTATTGAAACAGTGAAGTCACAACTGGATGATTTGCTTGAAAAGCAACAATCACAAGAGGCATTCAAAGAGTTAACACTAATGGACCGAAAATATCGTGAACCGGTTCCTGCACAACCAGTTAATTCATTGAAAGAATTTACTGAAGAGTTGCAACACAGAATCGCAATATCTACGGATGTGGAGCTTTATTACGATTTAGATTTGCTAAGAAAGTTCATGGCAGGTTTAGCGCTTAGCCCGCTGCATGTGTTCCAAGGTATCTCTGGTACGGGTAAGACAAGTTTGGTCAATGCTTTCGCAGCAGCTGTTGGTGGAGAAGTGACGACAGTACCTGTTCAAGCTGGTTGGCGTGATAGAGACGATCTAATTGGTCACTACAACGCATTTGAAAAACGTTACTATGAAAAAGAGTGCTTACAGGGCTTGTATAAAGCGCACACTCCATCTTTTGAAAAACGCTTTAATATTATCTTGCTTGATGAAATGAACTTGTCTCGCCCAGAGCAATATTTCGCTGAGTTTCTCTCTGCAATGGAGCAAAATGAACAAAAACGAAAAGTCGTTCTGATGGACTCGTCTGTTGCAAACCCGCCAAAGCACTTTGTCGAGGACAGAAAGCTATTACTAAAAACGAATACCTGGTTCATGGGAACAGCGAACCATGATGAAACAACATTTGAGTTTGCAGATAAAACCCATGATAGGGCCTTCACATTAGATTTGGAGAAGCAAGTAAAGCCGGAAGGTTGGCGTGCAAAAGCTATCAAAAATACGGTAATAGACTTTGAGTCAGTTGATGATCTTTTCACAAAAGCACAACAGAATCATAAAAAACTAGTTTTAGATATGCTGAAAAAACTCGCTACTTCTGAATTTACAGAAATTCTAGAACGCCAATTTGATATTGGGTGGGGTAACCGTCTAGAAGCGCAAGCGCTTAGATTCATTTCTGTCTATAAAGACTGTGGTGGTCATGAAGCTGATGCGTTAGAGCACCTTCTAATAACCCGCGTGTTACGTAAAGGCAAAGTACTTGGTCGTTATGATATTTCTATCGATAAGCTGAAAGACCTAAAGAACGCTCTGAGTAAAATGCTCAAATCAGTGAACGGCACTGGAACGAAAGCTATCGATATCATTCAAAGTGAAATTACGCGTAAAGAAGAAGGGGTTTATTAACAATGTTAATAGACAGAGTAACTTCTAAAATGGTCCAACCAAGGGAAGTCACTAGCATACAATCAGGGCGTTATGCCCTGATTGGACAAGAGTTTGAAGGCAGCTTTGAGCAATCTCTTATATTGGAACCTATTGTTCCAAAGAACCTAGAGATAATGTTCCATAGCGAGGTAGCTTTCGCTCAACCGTCAGACGAACTGTTTACGAATGATGATATTGTAAAAAGCGAGCAACAACTCAGAGTAATTTATGATGCCATTCATCAGATAAATGATAAGTTCGATGATATCGACCTAGAGACATTTAGCCATTTCTTACCTCCCGAGATCAGTAAAAACATAACCCCAAATGAACTTGATAGAGGAATTGAAGAAGTTTTCAATAACGGTGTTCTATTTCAAATAAATAGTTCACCGAGAATGAGTATGCGCTATGACACTGAATTGCTACCGACTAGCAGGGTCAAACGATACGCAAATAACTATCAAGCACATTTAGTTGCCCATTCGGAATGCTGGCAGCAAAGAACAATCGTCGGCATTGTTCCTAAAAAGCTGATGGCGAAGGTGAGTGAAGATGAAGTCGCGATTTATGAAAATATCGTATACGCAAGATTGATTGATAACTTATTCAATTATCTGACCATGTATCAGCTACGCCTTGAGGAGATCGTAACTTTCATCGGCCGGTTTGGAGCGCTAGATAGCAGTAATAAAGATCACCGCTATATCACTCAGTTAACGCAGGACTGGGGAAGAGCATACGAAGATAGCGATGAAACAATGGAAGAGTTGCAGGAGCAAACCGAATCAACTTTAGAAAAGGTAAAATCTAGCATTCGTAAACTGTCACAGTTGCGCTCGGATAAATTATATCAGTCGATTCCACGTGTAACTAAGGTACCTCTGGAATTGAAGCAAACTAATATATTGGTACACGATAAAAACTATCGAAGAGCCGCTAAGCTTTGGCGAGTATGGCTTAAAAGTTTCAACACCGGTAAGTTGACCTCTCAGCAGATTCTTGAGCAAAAGCAACGCAACTTTATTCAATACCAATCATATGTTGGGCAAATATTAAGACAAGTATTTGTTAACTTAGGGTGGTCTCTAACCAAAGACCCAGAAGGCTACAAGTTAAGCCATGACAATACTTTTGAATTAATGCTCGAACATTCAAAGACAGGCGAGTGGTCATTAGTTAGAAAAGAAAGTGTCGTAGCTCGAATAGTCGCGCTGTCTGAGCCGTTGGTAGAAGGAATCACTCAGAGCGAGTTGGCTACAAGAGATTTTTTAATCTGCCCGGAAGATAATACAGTCAGCGAAAATGACAACATTATTGTCATTTCTCCGATTGAACTTCATGGTAAAGAAACTCTTGCGGGAAAACTTCAACAGCAAATCTTAAAAGTGATCATTCGAGAATATTTGACGGAGTTTGACGTTAGGCTCCCGACAGCCATAGAAGCGCTCTACGAAGAAAAGTTTGATCTGATGCTTTCAGATGAAGAACTGAAAGTTGCTAGAGTGCATGCAAACAGCGAACTGTACAACGCGATTGTTACTAAAAGTAATATATCCAAGTACTTGAAGCAGTGCCCGGTATGTAGCCAGCAAGCTCACGAGAGTAGTATTCAACAAACGTCAAAGGATTACTTTACCGCAAGTTGTAGAAATAAAGCATGTAAAGCAACCTGGACCTTAGACGTCAAGAGATCATTGTTTAATTTAAACGATGGTGATTCATCTAATGGGCGGTTCGCGTTCAGTATTGATTTGGAGCATGACTAGGGATGATTGCTTAGATAGTTGCCAAATTTGCTATTGATGGTGTTCGTTGGGTTACTTGAATATCAAACATCGTTGGTAGAATGGTGAACTTAAGCCTGTTTGACCACCTAGTAAGCTTATGAACGTCTTTAATGATGAATTAGACAGCATACTCACTCAATTCAACGAGTTTATGTGGGACGAGCCCGCGTAACTCAGTACAATCGAACCAAACGTCAAAATGCACGCTCAATAAGAGCGTGCGGATTAACAAGGGCACGCAGCATCGTCATTCCAGAAGTGAGGAACGAACTATCTGGAATCTCAGAGTAGCACTTGTCTTAAACGAATTATCTATCTGGCACGAGTCAGAACAAACAAGAGAACAAGCATGAACAATAATGATCTGGTCGCCAAACTGTGGAAACTGTGTGACAACCTACGTGATGGCGGTGTGTCTTACCAAAACTACGTAAACGAATTGGCATCGCTACTGTTTCTTAAAATGTGCGAAGAGACAGAGCAGGATGTAAAGTTACTTCCACAAGGTTATCGTTGGGCGGATCTCAAGCAAAAATTGGGACAAGATCAGCATCGTTTTTATCGCAAACTATTAGTTGAACTAGGCGAGTCTAATCAACCGATTGTTCGTGCGATTTTCCAAAACGTAAACACCACCATTACTCAACCTGCTCAACTGACCGAGCTGGTGGATAACATGGACAAACTAGAGTGGTTTGACGATTCTGTTGATGGTGAAGGGCAAGGTAAGAGCCGTGATGACTTTGGTGATATGTACGAAGGTCTACTGCAAAAGAACGCGAACGAGACGAAATCGGGCGCGGGTCAGTACTTTACGCCACGTTCACTTATTAGCACCATCATTAAAGTGATGCAGCCTCAGCCGCGTGAAGTGATTCAAGATCCGGCAGCGGGTACAGCAGGTTTCTTAATCGAGGCGGATAAGTACATCAAATCACAAACCAACGATTTAGATGATTTAGACGATGACGATCAAGAGTTCCAAATGACCAATGCCTTTGTCGGTTTGGAGCTAGTACCAGAAACGCGCCGTTTAGCACTGATGAACTGCCTACTGCATGACATCGAAGGTGATGCAGAAGAGGGCGCAATCCGCCTTGGCAACACATTGGGCAGTGCGGGTGAAACGCTTCCACAAGCAAATGTGATTCTAACGAACCCTCCGTTTGGCAGCGCATCAAGTACAAATATCACTCGTACCTTTGTTCACCCAACGGGTAACAAACAGCTCTGTTTTATGCAGCATATCTATGATGCCCTAGAACCAGGCGGCCGTGCAGCAGTGGTAATTCCAGATAATGTGTTATTCGAAGGCGGCAAGGGTACAGACATTCGTCGTGACTTAATGGACAAATGTAACTTGCACACCATCTTGCGTTTGCCTACGGGTATCTTCTACGCCGCAGGGGTAAAGACTAACGTGCTGTTCTTCCAAAAAGGCACGCCAGAGAACAAGAACCAAGACAAAGGCTGTACTAAAGAGACATGGGTGTTCGATATGCGTACCAACATGAACACCTTTGGTAAGCGTCGCCCACTGACTGAAAAGCACTTTGAAGCCTTCATCAATGCTTATGGCGCAGACAAAAACGGTCAATCATCTCGTGAAGAGGGCGTTTACGAGACGTTGGGCAACATCTTCGCCGAGGGACAAGATAGCGTAGAAAACACCATCGACAACGCGCGTTTCCGCAAATTCAGCCGTGACTACATTCGCGACCAGAAAGGTGACAGCCTAGATATCTCTTGGCTTAAAGACTTAGAAGCCACCAGCGCAGAAAATCTACCAGAGCCAGAAGTGCTTGCAGGGGAAGCGATGGCAGAGTTAACAGAAGCCATGTCTGAAATTTACCAATTGATGCAAGCATTAGGTGCTGACGATGTAGCTGAAGGGCAAAAGCAACTTGTGGCAGAAGCCTTTGGCTTGGTAGAAAAGCCGGAGGCTGAGTAATGAGTGAATTGCCGAAGGGTTGGGTAGAAAGCGCAATTGGTGAAGCTTGTTTAATTGAAAATGGTTTGCGTAAACCTATCTCATTGAAAGAGCGTGCTAACTGCCAAGGTGACTTTCCCTACTATGGTGCAACTGGGGTAATAGACCACTTAAATAGCTATACCCATGAAGGCGAATACGTTCTTATTGGTGAAGATGGGGCAAATCTTTTGTCTAAGTCTAAACCTTTAGCATTTATCGCTAACGGAAAATACTGGGTAAACAATCATGCACATACTTTGAGATGTCTTGCTGATAGTCCAAACTTGTATCTGGAAAAATATTTCAATTCTCTTTCTTTAGAGTCGTGGGTGACGGGCTCTGCTCAACCCAAGCTTACTAAAAAGAACCTAGAGGGTATTCCATATCCACTAGCCCCACTAGCCGAACAAAAACGCATCGTTGAAAAACTCGATGAGGTATTGGCACAAGTCGACACCATCAAAGCCCGCCTAGATGGCATCCCAGATTTGCTAAAACGCTTCCGCCAATCGGTACTCGCTTCTGCGGTGTCGGGTAAGTTGACGGAAGAGTGGCGTGGGAGCAACTTTGATGGCGAGAGTGCGCAGCGCCTTAAAGCTAACCTTTCTGTAAGTAGGTTTGACTTCTGGAAGCAAGAACAACTTGAGAAATTCAAGTCTAAAGGAAAACTACCGAAATCAGACAAGTGGAAAGAAAAGTACAAGCCAGTAATTTTTGTTAAGTCACCAGAACTAGGAACAATTCCCGAATCTTGGGAATGGAGCTCCCTTGAAGAGCTTTCTATTGTGATTTCTGATGGTGACCATAATCCGCCAAAGAAAACAAGTGAAGGTGTCAGGCATCTAACTGTTAAGAATGTTAATAATGGTGAGATAAGTTTTGAGGGATGTGCGTATGTATCTGAGTCAGGTTACGCGCAAACAAAGCTACGATATGAGGCTAAGACCAACGATATACTGCTAACGTGTATTGGTACTGTAGGTCGGGTTGCTATTGTCGGAGAAGATACTAACTTTAGTACAGATAGAAATCTTGCATATATTCGCTTGTGCGATGCTCTCGATGTTAAATACATGAAGTTTTTACTTATGTCCCCAATGATGCAAAGGTTTATGAGTGGCGGGAAAGTGGGGAACGCACAATCAGCTCTTTATCTGAAGGTGATAAGAGCTCTTCCAACTCCGTTAGCACCGTTAGAAGAACAAAAAGAAATCGTCCGCCTAGTCGACCAATATTTCGCTTTCGCTGACACCATAGAAACGCAAGTGAAAAAAGCGCAGGCGAGGGTAGATAACCTAACCCAAAGCATCTTGGCAAAAGCCTTCCGTGGTGAGCTGGTGGCGCAAGATCCAAACGATGAACCAGCTGACAAACTGCTAGAGCGCATCGCCGAGGCTCGTAAAGAGGCAGAGGCGTTAGCTAAGGCAGCGAAGAAAGCTGAGACGGCCAAGAAAAGAGCCGTAAAAAGCGCTTAAGTTCTAAGCTTTGCTTTGTTGTGTTAATAAAGGGGCGAGAGCCCCTTTTTAGTGCCTGTCATATGAGGTTTTTAAATGTTCAAAGCAATATCTGCGCTGTTTAAGTCAATCGTTGAGCTTGTAAAAAGTCTTTATTCAATTGTGTTTAGTTTATTCTCTATCGTCTGCAATTTAACCAAAGCGCTATGCCATATTTTCTCTGCTTTCTACATCCGACATAAAGGAAACAAAGAAATCGAGAGATTGAAAAATGAACTTAAAAACGAAGAGCGAGAACAGAGTTTAGACAACAAGCCAAATCAAGAATAATCAACTCAGCCAGCTTGCTGAGAACTACCTTCAATAGCCTACCAATCGAACATATTTCGCACACCTTGCAGCATTTTCAGTAATGTCATCCTGCTAAGTTATGCTAGCGAATAAGACACATATATACGTAATTTGTTGATAGATCAAAGTTATGATTTTTATGAAATGATAGGCTTATCATTGATTAGTTTTGTGAATCAAAGTCACAGAACTGATGTTCTTAAAATTAATAGTATAACCATCAACGGATGGTACGTGCTTTCTATGAGTGTTATCAATGTCAGTCTATTTATTAACGTGGAACTCGAAGCATTTCTCGACAGGTGGTGAAGGTTCTGAAGCCGGAACTTTAAACTACACAGTAGGTGAAAATATTCGTTGGTCTTGCCATAGCCAACAACCAAAACCTGGTGATACCGTTTATCTGATTAGAGTTGGCGTAGAGCCAAGAGGTATCGTTGCCAAAGGAACAGTAAGTAAAGAAAGTTATCTGGCTGAACATTGGTCTGACGCTTCAAAACAAAAACATTATATCGATTTTAAGTTGGAAGGCTTGCGCTCTAACTGTGAGCAAGGCTTATTGCCAATGATGTTGCTTCAAGGAGCAATGCCCGATCAAAAATGGAGCCCACAAACTTCTGGTATTGAAATCAAGCAAAATTATCGCGAAACGCTGGCGGATTTGTGGGAGAGCGGAGAATTTAAACACTCTGTTGAGCAGTTCTTCAATTGGTACCTAGAAAACAAATTTAACCCCAATGGTTGGTACAAAGGTTACGTTGAAACATGTGAGTTAGCTACTCAGATCCAAAATGGTAAAGAAATCTCCAAAGAAGACGTTAAAAAGCTTTGGTATGACGCGAGCAATGGAATTGCAGGTGTCGGTCAAGGTTTTATGTATCAACGAGAGTTCGATTCGAATTATGAATTCCTACTAGAAATAACTAGCGAAATACTAATTAATCCAACAGAAGAAACCTATCAAAAGGTTAGAAATGAATGGAAGCAAGTAGGTAAATTTGAGCGTGTATTGTGGGGAGTCATCCACCGTGTCTTCGCTGCAGCAGATCCCAAGCAATACACAAGTGTGGTGGCACAGTCTTATTTGAATGATGTTTATACGTGCCTTAAAAAACAGTATCAACTACAAAGTAAGCGAAGTGGTTCATGGTTGGCAGATAATAAAGTTCTACTAGAGCTTACCAAGCCATTTATGGATGTTAGTGTCGATGACCAAACTCGCAATATTCTTTTATGGAGCTTGTACGAATGGAAAGCCACAAATAAAAATGATGATCTCGAAGAGAATGATCAAGTAAGAGACAATGAAGCCAACTATGAAGTGAACCTACCGATGATTAACTATGTTAATAAACCTCTAAATCAGATTCTTTATGGTCCTCCAGGTACTGGTAAAACCTATCACACGATAGAAGCTGCGGTGAAAGCGGCTGAGCCGAACTTCTACTACAGCTTGGAAATAGAGACGTCAGAAGGGGCAACGAAAGAGCAACGCTCTCTGCTTCAAACAAAGTTTAAAGAACTGTCAGATTCTAAACGCATTAGATTCGTAACCTTTCACCAAAGCTATGGTTACGAAGAATTTGTCGAAGGGTTAAGCGCTAAATCAGTCGATGGGCAGATTTCATACGAAGTAACCCCCGGTATTTTTAAGGATATTTGTGAGCAAGCGAGCCGAGGTATTGAACAAAGTAATGACCCTCTTGAAATCGCAATTGAAAACCTTAAAGCTGACCTTGAAGAAGGCACGTCGCTGTCATTAAGTACTCAGCGAGGGAAAAAGTTTGATGTTCAGTATCACGGGAATACAACATTTAGAGCCTTTCCACACGAAACTGCGCACGAAGACTTAGGTAACGGTTACCCAGTTTCTATCGACAGTATACGTAAGCTATATAGTGGAGTAGATGCGAAAGAGTTTTATAATCCGTCGTATGTAAAGGCGATACTCAACCATCTAATTTCAAGGTATAAACTGCCCAAAGAACCAACGGCTCAACCAGATAGTTTGAAAAATTTTGTGCTTGTGATTGATGAAATCAATCGAGGTAATATTTCGAAGATTTTCGGTGAGCTCATTACGTTAATTGAAGACTCTAAACGGTCTGGTAAAGGTCAAGCAGAAACCATAGAAGTGGTACTTCCACATTCAGGTGAAAAATTTTCGGTTCCCAACAACCTCCATATCATCGGAACAATGAATACGGCTGACCGTTCTCTTGCGATGATGGATACTGCCCTTCGTCGTCGTTTCGATTTTGTAGAGATGATGCCTAAACCAGAGTTGCTGAAAGGTGCCATAGTCAATGGTATTAACCTCGAGCAACTGCTAATTGTACTCAATCAACGTATTGAAATCCTTTATGACCGTGAACACACTCTAGGTCATGCTTTCTTTATGCCAGTTAAAGCTCTGGTAGACGTAGGTGAGCAGGATAAAGCGTTTAATGTTCTAGTTTCTGTATTCAAAAACAAGGTCATCCCACTCTTAGAAGAATACTTCTTTGAGGACTGGAGTAAGATTCGCCTAGTGCTTGCTGACAATCAAAAGACGAATAATGAATCACAACAGTTTGTACTAGAACAAAAACAAAAGGCTGATGATTTGAAGAGTTTGTTTGGCAAGGGGCATAACCTGGATCAATACGGTCAGTCAGTGGTGAGATATACACTCGCTGAAGGTAACGCTAATGTTTGGCGAGATGCTGAAGCTTATATCGGTATCTACAAACCAACGGAAAAAGAACTAACTCAGTCACCAGAGTCTCAGACCGAAGCAAACAATGAGCCTGTATAATGCACACCACTGTATTTGAATATGGCTATTTAACTTGGGACAAAGCAGCAAGCGATGAATTGGGCGCAAAGCCTATTTCGAAACGTGCATTCGAATATTTAAAGGACGTGAGCTTAAGCGCTGGAGAATCTGATACCAATAAGTGTTTAGGTTTAACTAAGCGTTTTGGCCATGAGTTACTTCAAGTGAAAAACTACGTCGGTGTATTGTTTACACCGACAGGTGAGCATATTGAAGTTCTACCTAAAATAGGGCGTAAGTCGGTAACGCACGAACAAGCTGTTTCAGAATCTCGCGAGATGTTGTTGATGATGCTGCAGCATTTGGGGTCATTCCGTTATGTGGTATCGAACCAAGCGAATATAGCCAGTAAGCAGATGCCATTACTCGAGGCGTTTATTAATCAGTTTTTACAATCCGTGAATACCTTGGTTAAGAGAGGGCTCAAAAGTGACTATGTCACGCAAGAAGATAACCTTCGCTACCAGAAGGGCAAGCTTAAAATCTCCCAACAAATCAGACACAACATCCTCAATAAGCATAAGTTTTATGTTGAATATGATGAGTACCTGATTAACCGCCCAGCTAATCGACTTATTAAAACGGCCCTGTTGAAGTTAAGTAATTACACAAAACTAGCGACCAACCAGAAGTTACTGCGTGAGCTACAATTTGCTCTTGCCGATGTCCCAACGAGTAAGTCCGTCAAACAAGACATTAACGCACTTAAGCTGGATGGTGGAGTATCATTCGCCGATTGCTTGGGCAAAATTGATATTAGACGGGTTCTCTCCTCTGAGTATGAAAGGTGACAACAGCGCGCTTTCTTTATTGTTCCCAATGGAAGCAGTGTTTGAAAGTTACGTTGCGTCTGTGCTCAGAAAACAACTGCCTGATGGTGCAGAGCTTACGACACAAGCATCCTCGAAATATCTCGTAACTCATAATGATCGAACTCAGTTTCAGCTGAAGCCAGATCTATTGTTAACATTACCGACCAACACAACAGAACCAGAATACAAAGAGCTGGTTTTGGATACGAAATGGAAACTAATCGATGTAGAAGAGCATAACTATGGGTTGTCCCAATCCGATCTCTATCAAATGTTTGCATATGGGCATAAATATTTATATGGTACGGGTGACCTTTTGTTGATCTATCCCGCACATAGTAGTTTTCAAAAGCCGATAGAATATAGCTTTGATTATAGTGATTCATTAAGGCTTTGGGTTGTGCCGTTTGTTATCTCGTTAACTGGCGATTCGACCCTCGAATGGCCAAAGGCTTTAAAATTACAAGCTTATAAACCTCATTAGCATATTTCGGTGTGCAATAGTCCTTAAACAGAGTTGAATTTCCATTTATCAGTAATGCGCGAGGTGGCGCAATATGGTAAACCCAATTGACTGTGGTTTGATAAGTTGAATTAAATAAATTTGGGTCAAGGATTGCAGATCCTACCCTTGCAAACGATTTTCTAAAGTTATTGATGCCTCATAAGGATTGATCAATATATGGGAAATTGTTGAGTGTGCTTCTCTTTTCAGCACATGGTTGCTAACAAACCGATTAACTAGCATTAAGTGATTGATATGATTTTAGATAGTGTTCAGAACCCAGTATTAACGATGCACCAGTGGTTTAATGAGTTTGAATCGAAAAGAGACAAACCTAAAAAAGGGATGCCTTTGTGGGTCTTAAAGGTCACGGACGAAGAACTTCAGCAAATGAACAAGCTCTTAAAGGCCCTTTTTAGAGCTAAAGATCCGTCTGTCGTGTTTAATCAACACTCTTGTGCTGGTTATGGTAAGAAGTTTGACCAAATATTCACACTTTATTTAGCTACATGGATCCAAAGGAACTTTACGGGTGGAAAGGAACGATGGCCTGTTGTTTTGCGCAGTATCGATATCTCACACAACAGTCGGCTCAACACGTATATATATGACTCTGTAAAAGCAGGTTTAAAATATTGGGGTATTGACCTCTACTCTACTTCATCTGCAAACCAATATTTTGCGACTTTATACTGTCAAGGTGGATTCCCTAGATCTGGACTTGTTGGTTTGAGCAGTGGACCAGTACCGGAATATTTGGACAAGGTTATTTCTCAGTATGCTTTGTTTCATCACACATCTGAAATCAACGATATTGCTAATCAGCAACTTGAATTGCTACCAGAAACTCTGAAGCAACTTCCTTTTGCTAAATTAGCTACGGTTTTGATTTCCAAGTTAATGGAGTATCGAGATCGCTATCATCTGCACGGAGAGTCTGATCCTGTAATCGCATTGAATATACGACACCCACAGTGGAGAGATGAACTTCCATTTTTGCTTTGTGACGATGAGGCATATGAATTAATTGGTCGTTTGGTACGTAAGACATCAGCAATCATTCGTCGCGAGCAGAACCCAGTTAGAATTAAGCGTTACCTCAGAGAAGATATGGGGCATTGGGATTTGGTCGCTGAGACTTATGTTAACCATACTATTCATCCTCAAGATTTGTCTCGCGTGCTAGCGTTGGAAACTTTACCCAAATTCTTTGACCTATATACCCAAACCAATACGGGAGAACGTGTTAGAACCGCATCTTTTAACCTTAAAGGGTACGCTAACCAAAGGTGGCAAGTCATAACCAAGTTTGCTCATTTTTATAATGCTAATGCTGCGAGTAACATTGGCTATGAGCTTTGGAGTGATGGCCGAAAATTTAATAGTGATACGTATTACCGAGGTGAAGAGCTAAATCAAGCTCTACCATGGGTTTTTTCTACTGAAGGTGAAAAGTCGCAGTACCTTGGTCAAGGTAATGTTCATGTAAAACAAGCCTCTGCACTAATTGTTCACGCTGGTTCAGTTGAACCGGCAACTTCTCGATCAAAAGTTGAAAAGGTTGGAAGCATTTCGAGTTTAGAACGAGATGTTTTTCGCGTTGTTGGCAAGGCAAAAGTCCAATTAGATTATGGTTTCATTGAAGTAGAGACCAGCGCTGAGGAAGCCCAAGATGTTACGTGTTGGTTGGAGGGAGAGCGTAATCATGAGGCTATCTCACACCAATATGTATTCGAGGGTAAACCTACTGGAATGATGAGATTTGGAGTCAATAAGTCTCAACTTATTCCGAATGCCGAGTTGTTCTGGAAAAGTATTGATTCTGATTCGCTCGTGCCACTAAGTTCAGATGCATTCTCTTATGGCCTTGGTTCGGTTATTTGGTTTAACGCTGGTCAGGTAATGTGGCAAATGAAATGCGCGATTTTGCCTGCTTCATCTGATTTTAATGTGATTCATTACGGTAAAGGTGAAATTGAACTAAAAGCTATGGGTTTCAAAAATACTTGTCTTGGCTTCGTGGAGAGTGAAAAAAACTGGTTAAGAGATGTTGAAGTTATAGAGGATATGTTCCTCGCTGAAGTTCAGATTCCAGCGAGTATGCCTGACACTTTTCACCCAGTGTTGGGGTGGAACAACTCCACTAAGAATACCCTGACGTTTGAATTTGATTCGATGCAATCTGGCGTATGCTTGCTCGGTAGTAAAGGCAATACACTCAATGCTAGGGGGAATAAGACCACTTTGGACGACCTTTACGCAAGTAGTTTAAAGGTAAAACTAGGTGAAGAGTCCAGCTCGATCAGCGTGTCTGCTGCATTAATGCAACATAAAACTATTAAAGCCAGTATTACTGATATCATTCAAATTCCTGAATCAAAAGTTACGGTAGGAAGTGGCGAATTAGCGCGTATGGCACAGGCGCTATTTACACAATCTGATGATACTCGTGATCGTGTTTCATTTAAATTCTACTCAGGACGAGAACTTTTGGAATCACGTGTACCAGCAATCGAACAGTTCAAGTATCCCGTAGCTTCTTTGAAAGAAGATCGTTCTATGCTTCGCATTTATGGCGCTCATGATCATAGAAATCCAGAATCAATACAGCTCTATACTGCACCTATATGGGATCTATCACGCGAACACACGCCACTATTTAAGTCCTTAGGAGATCGAGGAGAGTTGTTTTTTGCAATGCCAGAAATAAATGAACCTGGACCATGGTTCGTGTACGCAAAAAATGATCGAAAGATTCAACCAAGGGCTGTACTCGTCGTTCAGGATGAAACTGAAATTAAAGAATACAATTACTCTCGCCTACAGTTATCTATCAGAGATCTACACTTCAACTCTGAGACTAGGAGCTTTGATTATTCAGAAATGGATGCTGCTTTGAAGGAGCTAGTGTTTGACCTTCAACATAATGATTGGCACACCGTGCAGTCGTTCGTTGAACAGCTTTCAATTGCCAATCCAACAACGTTCCACATTTTCAAGCGTCTTGCTGCGAATCCAAACGTGTTTGCTTCATTGTTATTAAAACAAGAAAATCTTGAAGAGTTTGAATCGGTTTGGTCAATATCACTCGATATGCCATTCGAATGGTTGAGCGTCCCTCTAAATCAATGGATCGATGCTATCAGGTTGGCGACTAAGAGCACCATGGAATCCCTTGTGATGATGAAGGATCAACTACCCGTTGATCAGTTTGAACAAATTCAAAAAACTATGTTGAAAAGTCGTCTTCAAAACTTGTCAGATAAAGGTGAGTACTTTGCAGCTGTTGTTGACGCAGCACTGTTTGTTCTGTACGACATAAAGCCAAGTTGGATGGATTTCCCAATTTATGCATCAGAAGAGCTGCCGTCTTATATCGCTGACTTTCATAAGCAAAAATCCGAATATTTTGGTCGTCAAGAAGGCAGACTTCTGACTCAAATTCAAAACAAGCATAATGACATTCGATTAAAAGAGCTTCTTGATACAAGGTTATCGAGAGATCTTTTGGATGCTGAACTTAAAGGATTTACTCAGCATTACTCTGTAGAGAAGTCGAAAGCAATACGACTGGCGATACCACTTGAGTTACCGGTTAAAGTTGCACTTCACAATGCAGGAATCTACCCAGCTGCTGATATTAATGAAGAAGAGTTGAGGTTGGTTAACTTCGCTTTAAACCGTCTATCTCAGTTTGACCGAGTATGGACACAAGAATCGATGGCGATTGCACTAAAATCTGCAGTTAAATTACGAGCGCAATAGGTTGTAATAATGTCTACCAAAGCAATTAATTTTAAGTCTCTCTATAAAGATCTTTCCTCAGTTACGTCACAGGCAGTGATTAACCGACTTCAGTTGAAATCGGCGCCTTTAAGAAAGTTTTTGCAAAGTGAGTTTCAAGTCAAATATGGCAAGGGTAACGACTTTTTCGCTCAACCTGTTTTTGAGGCTACTTTTGGTTGGTCCTCGGAAGGCTGTGAAAATGATCTTAACGGGCTGGTCACTCAAGGTAAGTTAGAACAAACTTTCGTTAATAACCTGTCGCAACCGCCAATGCCTTTCCCTGACTCTTCTGAGGAAAAAGAGGAATATCGTCTTAAAGGAATAAGTGAAGACCGTTGGGCTGAAGACATACAGGAAGATTACACTTGGCCTTTGGATAGACCGCCATATAAGCATCAACTAAAAGCTTGGGACTACTTGTCCTCTGAGAAAGTGAAATCCGTAGTTGTTACTTCTGGGACTGGTTCAGGTAAAACCGAGTGTTTTCTAGTTCCATTGTTGAATGACTTAGCGAAGCAATCCAACCGAAGTGCAGAACCTCTTGAAGGAACACAGGCGATATTCCTTTACCCGCTTAATGCTCTGATCAATTCGCAGAAAGAGCGTCTGAGTGCCTGGACACGTGGCTTTAAAGGGAAGGTCAGGTTTGCTCTGTATAACGGGGAAACACCGACTCAAGCTCCATCTAAAGCTATTTCCAACGCGAGCTTCAGTAAGAATGCAGCTCCTGAATTGGTTACCAATAGAAAAGAAATTTGGTCTTCTCCGCCACCGATACTCGTAACTAACGCGACCATGCTTGAATACATGCTTATTCGTCAGCAGGATGAAGATATTCTTGCCAAGTCACAAGGAAAGTTAAAGTGGATAGTGTTGGATGAAGCGCATACGTATGTTGGTTCTCAAGCCGCAGAGATTGCACTGCTGCTGCGTAGGGTGATGCATGCCTACAATGTTAAGCCTGAAGATGTTCGTTTTGTAGCAACTTCTGCAACTATTGGTGATAAAAACAAACAAGAAGAGACAAACAGAGATCTCCAAAGGTTTTTGGCCAAGGTTGCAGGGGTATTACCCGAGCAAGTCGAAGTGGTTAATGGTCATCGTTCTATACCCAAAATCAACTCAACTGTAGCTGAATCTTCTTTTAGCTTTAAAAAAGCTAGAGACATGAGCTCCGGTGACCTTTTCGACTATATGAGTAGTTTTCAAGTACTTCGTGAGATGCGAGACCTTTTGACTCGCGAACCACATACACTTGAAGAAATTGCTCGTATTCTTGAGCCGAGCAAAGCAGAGAGTATTTCGCAGGTTGAATTCACAAAAGCGCTAGATGTTATTGATTTGGCGGTAACCGCATACCCTCAAGGAGATGATAGTCAGCAAGCATTCCTGCCGGTACGAGCTCATATTTTCCATCGCTCTCAAAGAGGCCTTTGGGCTTGTTCTGATCCAAATTGTTGCCATAAAGCTAACACGGAGCTTCAAGATGGTTGGAAGTTTGGCATGGTTTATACAAGCGAGCGAACACATTGTGAAGGAGAGTGCGGAGCTCCTGTTTTTGAGCTAACCCATTGTAAAGATTGTGGAACACCAAGCCTTGCTGCAGCAAAGACAACAGCAAAGGGTGGAATAAAGTTGTTGGAACCGAGAGAGACAGATCTGCTAGACGATTATGTCGATGAGATTGATGAACATGATCAGTTTTCTGAAGAAAGTATCGATACTGAGTTTGAGGCCAATGTTCAGATTTTTGCAAGAGAGGACGCTCTAGGGAATGCACATGATCAACTAGGCTGCACTCATGTAAGCATCGACCCGAAAACCAATCGCATATCTGAAGGTTTCGAACCTGGGCATCTTGATATTTTCTATAACCAAAATGATCGCGATGACGGTTTGCGCTGTGCACACTGCCATGGTGTAGAAAATGTACCGAATACTCAATTCAAACGTGCTTTGTTAGGTTCTCCATTCTTGATGGGCTCTCTAGTACCGGCTATGTTGCGCCACATACCAGGTGATAACAGTGATGACCTCAAAGGAAAGCGTTTGATTACGTTTACTGATAGTCGTCAAGGCACGGCTCGATTTTCAGCGAAGATGCAGTTAGATTCGGAACGTAATTGGACCAGAAGTCAGGTTTACAAAAATGCGGTTCTAGAGTCTGGTGAACTGAATCTGCCTGATGATGTAAGAAATCTTAAAACAACTATTCAAGTAATGAGAGACAACGGTGTTCCGGAGGCGGTTATTGCTCCGATGGAACTAAATTACATTGCACAGTTGAAAAAAGTACCATCAAAAAAAGTAAATTGGACTGAGCTAAAAGAACGTTTGAGCGTTTTACCAGAGATACAACTACTGTCTGGTGCTGAACTAGACTTGTTAGAGGGTAAGGCTCTTGAGAAGTATGATGAGCGTATTCCTGGTGAGTACCGCTTACGTTCTGAGTTGTTGAGTGATGCAGATAATCTTGCTGATCTGTTCTTAAAACGAGAGTTTGCTAGGCGTGGTAAGAATGCTAATAACCTTGAATCTATGGGACTAGTTAGCCTTCATTATCCAACAATCGCTAACCTTTCTGAAGAAGATATGAATTCTTCAGAGTGGCGAAGCTTGGGATTTACTTTTGAAGACCTTAAGAACTATCTGAAGATTTGCATAGACTTCTATATCCGAGAAAATACGCTCGTTGATATAGATAGGAGTGTCATCAACTGGATGGGAGCCAAGATTAACCCAAGATTACTCAGAGAGTCGAGTTACGAATACATGGATGAGTTTGAGAAAAGGGCGGTATTTAGGTTCCCTGTAGTTAATAACGGTCTTCAGCATCGTCTGGTTCGCCTACTAGAATTAGGCTCAGGCCGTATTGCAAAGAATGAGAAAGAACTTTTTAACTCTGTGTTGTCTTTTATTTGGGGCTTACTAACAAAACGTACTCAATTATTAACGTTGTCTGAACGACAAGAAATGAGTACTGGTAATGAGATATCTGGTTATAACTTAAAGTTTGATGAGAAAGTCGAATTCGCACCTATCGAAAAGGCTTGGCTGTGCCCAGTTACTAATCGATGGCTTGATACCACCTTTAGAGGATTGAGTCCGTATACTACAGGCTCTTCGACACTGGATGATGTTAAATGTGATGAACCATTTGAGATCAGTCATCCTGAGATAGAAACACTTAATAGCTCTCCAGCTGACGTAAGAAGCTGGTTAGCAGACGAAGACGTTTTGAATTCTCACCGTGATCATGGCCGTTGGTCTGATATCAATGACAGAGTAATTGCGGGTGTACCTTTAGTTAGAGCGGCTGAGCACTCTGCCCAACAGAGCTCGGACAAGCTCAAACGTCTCGAAAAGGCATTTAAAAAAGATTATTTAAATGTTCTTAGTTGTTCTACTACTATGGAGATGGGGGTAGATATTGGTTCTCTTAGTATGGTGGCAATGAATAATGTTCCACCGAGTACTTCGAACTATCTTCAGCGTGCTGGTCGAGCAGGTCGACGCAGAGAATCAACTGCACTTGCGCTAACGTTCTGTAAAGCGACACCTCATGGAGAGCGTGTATTTAGTGAACCTAAGTGGCCTTTCGCAACTCCGATCCGAGTGCCTAAGGTTTCGCTAGATAGTGGGACCATTGTACAGCGCCACATAAATGCATTCTTGCTAGCGAGTTTTTTGAAGATTGAGAAAAGTCGTTCTAACAATCTTTTGAAGATGCAAGTTGGTGCATTCTTCTTGGGTGATAGCGGGCTCAATCCGTTCAACGCCTTCAGAAATTGGTTAGTTGGCCCTGCACGTAATGATGAAAACGTGCTTGCAGGGATAGATAGCCTTAAGTTTGATTCGGTGTTTGTTGGTCATCTTAACAGTATCCTTATGGAGAGTGCATTAAATGCTATCGAATCTTCGCATACCAAGTGGTTGCGCAGATATGAGTCACTCAACACACAAATTGAAGCGACAAGTGACAGTAGCTCTCCTGCATCTAAAAAACTAACAAGACAATTGAAACGTTTGGAACGAGACTATTTATTGGCTGAGTTGGCTAATACGGGTTATTTGCCCGGCTATGGTTTCCCTACAGGCGTGGTTCAGCTAATCACTGATAACCGTAGTGAAAACAACTCAAGAGATGATGGTAAGTCTCAACATCGTACTTCGTATCCAAGTCGAGGCCTTGAAGTAGCGCTAAGAGAATATGCTCCAGGTGCAGAAATCGTTCGTGATGGGGCTGTTTATCAATCTCAAGGCCTGCAACTCAATTGGAAGATGCCATTCTCTGGTAATGATATTAAGCAAGAACAGCTTATTGAATATCAATGGGAATGTGATCACTGCGGGAACATAGGCTTTGAGTCGGTGAGTTCTGAACGAGCGAATATTCGTTGTAATGACTGTGACAGTGACAGATTAACCTGGAGTGAGTTTATTGTTCCATCGGGCTTTGTTGTAGATTTTAATAAGCCTCTGCATAACAACTATGTGTCACCAAATTATTCAGGATACAGAGAGCCTAAAGTTGCTTTGAGTGACGCACAGTGGCAGCCACTTTCAAATTCTGGCGTTGGACGCTACCGCGTGTCTGAATACGGTTCGATTTTCCATTATAACGATGGAGAAGGTGGCGGATATGCGCTGTGCTGGTGTTGTGGTAGATCTGAGCCTTTGAGTGTAGAAAAAACTCCGGTGGGGAACGTCAGGCTATCCAAAGAGCCTAATATATTGAAAACTCACAAGCGACTTCAGGGTTTCAAAGTTAAGGGCGAGGTGATGTGTGATGGTGTTAGAGATGGCTGGGGAATTAAAACCAGTGAGATTAGTAAATCTGAAAAAGAAATCTCTATGCCTTTCATCATGGGTTATCCGCAAAGTATGGCTATGTTTGAGTTGCAGTTGAAAAGCCCTACGTCGGGCAACTGGATATCTGATGAGACTCTGCTTTATACGCTTGGTGTAGCACTTAGACAAATGTACTCAGATGAGAAAGGCATCACTACTCAAGAACTTGGCGTAGTAACTAGACGCAAAAGAACCGAGTCTTTTGAAGATGTGGTGAGTTTATACATCTTTGACTCTGCGACTCAGGGAGCTGGCTTCTCGAGTTCTATGCCGGAAGTTCTTTCACAGCTTCTAAAGGATCTTACTGAGTATTTAAAGAAATGTCCTAATAATTGTGAGGCGGCGTGTCACGCATGTCTATTGGATTACGATACTCAACATAATGTAAAAATACTAAATCGTAATTATTTGATTAAAGAGCTTGAGGAAAACAGGATTCTTGAAGGGTTAGCCCTTTCAACAGAAAGGTGTTTCTTTGGAGATTCTTCGAGGGTGGAACTCAGTAGTGCTAATCAGGTTTTGTCCAGAGTTGGGCATTCTTGTAGTCAGATAAATGTATTTTTAAGTTCATCTGAGTGGCATTTCGGCGAGTGGAATATTCGAGAAAAAATTACCACGTTTGCAACAAAAGGGATTCCAGTCAACGTTTATTTTTCTAAAGAGTTAGCTGATTCATTAGACTCTGACCTTGCTTGGGAGATAGCCCGATCTATGCCTGTAGGTATTATCAATTTCCAAGAGTTGGATAAACCCATTGAATTAGCTTCGGGCGGCCAGCCAGTTATGTCGTTAAAAGTTGATTCAAAATTACACTGGTACGCGACCGATGAACTGAGTCAACTGGGCGCAAATGAACATTGGGGAAGTGGTGAAGACCTGTGTTTAGTAACTGCTGTGAAAGAGCTAGAGATTAACTCGACTAAATTTAATCTTGAGGCGCTTGCTCAGGCTTCTAATCTAAATGAAAACTCCTTTATATTAAGTGATGTCACCTCATTGAAAGGCAGCATTACTTCATTCGGAGTTAGTTTTGTTGAGCTGTTGGTAGGCAAAATCCCATCTTTAAATGAAACGCTTAACAACAATATCGAATCCATTCACTATAGTGACCAATATGTGGTGAGCCCAATTAGTGTTGTGTTAATTAACCATGTATTGGCTGCATTTAATAAGCGCTATGGCCACTTTTCATCAGAAATCAATACTGTTGCTCCAAGGAAATATGTGACCGATCAAAGGCTGTCTTCATCTATTGGTGATAACTTCTTGGAAGCAAATGATGTCTTGGATTTTATCTATGATTCGTCAAGAGCTCTTGGTGCCGAAGTTTATGGAGATATCGTTGATAAGTCAGAATTATCACACAGCCGCATTATGCGAATTGATTTAAAAGATGGTAGAGAGATTAAGCTTCTATTTGATCATGGTATGGGTTATTGGAGTCGTAGCAGAGATTACCCACAAAAGTTCGATTTTAAAAATGTTGGATGTGAAGCATCCTCTATTGATGATTGGAACTTTGGGTTGAGAGATTCAGGGAAGGAAACCTTTATCGCCGTTAAACTAGGAGACTGAGTTTGAACAAGTTAGAAGGCATAGTTTTATTAAACTAAGTACTTCTTCCTCTCACTAGCAAATTAGATGCCTCTCGTTGACTTATAAACGAGGGGCATTTTTATATGAAATGTAAACAATCTAGTATTAGCAACTCCCAAGTCAATTACCAAGTAACTATATGAGCTTCTAAATACTGTAGCCAACTTTGACCTAATAAAGGATGAAAACCTATTAACCACAATTGCTTTCTTAGTTAATGATGAGCATAACCTTTAAGATTGCAAGCTTATAAACTCCGACTCATATTAATCATAATTAACATACCTCTCATACCAAAACTAAATGAGAGGGAATAGTTATGAATCACAACCCAACACTATGCACGTTAGTTGTTTTGGCCAACTCGGTGAAACACGGACAATGCTGCGTAGCCGGAAAGCGTTTAGACACCAAAGAGTGGGTTCGTCCTGTTTCGAATGCAGACGGTGCCGAACTTACGAGCCAGCAGGCGAGTGCGATGAACCCGTATGGCGCTTATAAGGTTAAACCTTTGCAAAAGGTAAATATGTGTTTTGAACAAGCTGTGCCTCTTAAAAATCAGCCAGAAAATCACCTGATTAATGGTGCGCAGTGGGTACAGCAATATAACATTACCGCTGATGAACTGAATCAGTTTCTAGACACACCAACCTCACTTTGGGGTTGTGGTGATCGAATGGATTATCAATCAATAATGCTTGGTCAAGCGGCAGTTGAGCAATCTTTACAGCTAGTCAAGGTTAAGCACTTGATGCTATACGTTGATGGCAATGATAAGCGTAGAGCATCGTTTTCATACAATGACATTCAATATAATTTGGCCGTGACCGATCCAAGTTTTGATAATCTCGTATCCCAGCAAAGTGATCTGATGGGTATTTTATGTATCAGCCTTGGCGAAGAGTTTCATGGCGATTGCTACAAACTTGTCGCTGCAATTTACTGAGGAAAGATTCATGAACATTTATACTATTGGATTTACCAAAAAGGGTGCTGAGAGGTTTTTTACACTGCTAAAGAAAAACGGTGTTAAAACTCTAGTAGATGTGCGATTAAACAATGCTTCGCAGTTGGCAGCGTTCGCGAAAAAAGATGATCTCGCTTACTTTTTGAAAGAACTGTGTGATATTGAATACTTACACATGCCAAAATTGTCACCTTCGGAAGACATCCTTAAAAGCTATAAAGCGAAAACGTTGTCGTGGTCCGAGTATGAAGTTAAATTTAATGCCTTGTTGCAACAGCGTAAAGCGGAGGGGCTGTTGAATGATGAGACACTCGAAGGTGCTTGCTTCCTATGCAGCGAACATGAAGCCGATCAATGTCACCGCCGCCTTGTGGCTGAGTACATTGCAAACTACTCTGAATCAAATGTTACGATTAAGCACTTAAAATAATGAATAAGTTACTGATTTTATGCCCTAAAGAGTTCAACTGCTTTTCAAAGTTTAAACGCAAGTTAGACAGAATTACTTCTAACATGCAGAGTGTTGAACTACTGACGACACGCGATGATAATGGTCTGCTCAAACAGTATGCAGAAAGCATTCACACCTCTCTTGAAGTACAAGACGTAATGCTAGAAACACCTAGCTTCACACACGCTGTTATCTTTGATGACGGTGAAGTGTTTCAAAGTGAAATAGAAATGATCACGTCGCAAGGGATCCCTCTTCGTGTTATTAAGATTGCAGTGACCCGAGTTGTTAATATCAAGAACGATACTGAATACGCGGATGAGAAAAGTACAAATAATTACGAATATATCGGTAGAGGTTCTTATTGGGGAAATCCTCATTCCATGTTCGAAGCAATGGAAGACAGCGATGAAGACCCACGTGAAGCCGTCATCCGCATGTATAAATACGACTTTGATTACGACAAGTTTTTGAATATCGACAAAAGTAAAGTGTATGAGCTAGCAGGTAAGCGGTTAGGGTGTTTTTGTAAGCCACAATCATGCCATGGTGATGTCTTGGCTGACTACTTAAATCAATGGGATGATGGGAAATAAAGCCTCATGGCAGTAACGAATAATGCTTAGCAGATAGTTTTTACCAGTTGTTGTTTTAATAACTCGAAATAGGTTATATATTCTGGTATAACGTATGCAATACTTATCAAGATGAGGCGTAAAACTACGCCTTTCATTTATCAACACCATGAGTCGCTAGTCATTACATTGAAGTTTAGATATGAACATGGAAGAGTGGTGTAGAGCTATTATGACTTTATATGGTGAGCATCATGAGTGCGTCAAACTTCACTTTTCTAAACGACACCTATTCTAGGTTATCAGGTTTAGCCTATCAGGCTGAATCATACATCTTCAGCGATCCCCAAACATCAGCATTTAAGTTACGTGCTTATACCGAGTTGATGGTGGAGTACATATACTCACACCTTGGTCTAGAAAGTGATGATAATGCAGACCTTTTTAATAGACTTAGCAATCAATGTTTTCGTGATGTCGTCGTTTCTGAAATTCAGGCTAAGCTTCATCTTTTGCGGAAAGAGGGCAACAAAGCCGTTCATAATAATGCTATCTTTAAGCCGAGTGATGCTATGTTTCTCACGAAAGAGGCATATTTAGTAGGTCGTTGGTTTATCCAGACCATGCAGCATGGCTATTTGTTTATTCCTGATTTTGTCCCCCCCTCCCCAACAGAAGATCTCTATAGAACACTCGAGCAAAAAAACGAGCAATTGAAGGCGGATCTTGCAAACCGAGCACAAGAAGTTGAGCAAACGAATCACGCTCTAGATTCAGTTAAAAAAGAATTAAGACAAGCCCAAGAGAAAGTTTCGCTAAGTGAAGAAGAACTTATACATAAAGCAAGATCATTTAAAAGCTCCAGTAGGGAAGCCGCCAATAACTTTGATCTACAGATGGAGGCGACTCGAAAGAAAGTTTCTATCATGGATCATTTTGAGGGTACTGAACTAACAAAGGGCCAACGAACGGCTATCGATGGCATTGAAGAGTTTGTTAAGTCTGAGGATATCGACAACTTTATTCTTCATGGTTATGCAGGTACTGGTAAAACGTTTATTACTAAAGGTATTGTTGATTACTTAACTGCTTTAGGTAGAAAGTGTGTGTTGTTAGCGCCGACCGGGAAAGCTGCAAAAGTCATTTCTGAAAAAACAGGTTATGCCGCATCAACGATTCATCGGGCTATCTACAAAATAGCAGAAACTATGGACGTTGAAGATGGAAGTGATAGAGCACCTGTTGCACCATTAAAAGTAAACAATGACGGTAATAACACCGTTTATATCGTGGACGAAGCATCGATGCTATCGGATGCATTCTCAAGTATGGATAATATTCAGTTTGGTTCAGGAAAAGTACTGTCTGACCTTATTGAATATAGTCGCGCTGCAACGCTTGAAATCATGGCTACGGTTAATCGTAAGATGATATTTGTCGGTGACCACGCTCAGTTACCTCCGGTAGGAATGTCTTTTTCTCCAGCTCTACATAAAGAATATCTACAACAAAAGTACCAATTAAAGACCGTTGAGAGCTGCCTAGATGAAGTCGTACGTCAGAAAGCGGGAAGTGGTGTTATGGATAATGCGATTATGCTACGTGATAGCATCGATACTATGACGTTTAATGAACTGGATTTTTCCTGTGCCAAGGGTGATATCAACTCTGTTGAACACAATGCGGTTATTGACCACTTTATGACGGTTTGTAACGGTCAGATTAAGGGCACAAAAAATGCGATGTTAATTGCTTCTTCAAATAAAAAGGTCAAGCAATATAACGATAAATGCCGTGAAAAATTTTTCCCAAATCAAAATAAACTGTGCGTGGGAGATAAATTAATCTCAGTAGCTAACCATTATTCAGAAGAATACTTTGTCGCTAATGGTGAGTTTTTACTGATTACTAAAATCTTTGGGAGTGCAGAACACCAAAAACTCTATTCATTTACGATCGAGGACGGTAAGAAAAAGAACCTAATGTTGGACTTCACTTTCAGAGATGTTGAGTTGCTCTTTAAAGGTGAAGGTACCTCGGTAAAAAGAGTGAAAACCAAGGTTATTGAACATTTACTTTATAATGATGAGCCGGGATTAACATCAGAGGAAATGCGAGCTTTGCATATACAGTTTGATTCTAAGTATAAGGATAAATCTAAAGAAGATAAAACTACTCTCAGAAAAACAGATCCTTACTTGAATGCTTTTAAGGTTAAATTCGGTTATGCCATCACATGTCATAAAGCTCAGGGTAGTGAATGGGAAAATGTGTTTGTCGATTGTTCGTACCACACACCTAGTTTACTGAACAAAAACTATTTTCAGTGGCTTTATACTGCTATTACGCGTACGTCATCAAACTTGTTTGTTATTGATGAACCGAAAATCAAGCTTGGAAGTAGCGCAAAGCTCGTTGGTTCAACATCTTGGGCTGATGGACCAGAATTTAATACTCCAACTGTTAATCCAACATCGCCTTCAAGCTCGCCTGTCGACATAGGAGAGCACGAATTATCAAGCTGCCCTGTAGAGCTCCAAGATTTATATAGAAAAGTACAAAGCTTAATCGCAGGGCATGATATTGCTATTGAGCAGATACTTCACAACAACTATCAAGAGATGTATGTGTTTAAATCTCATGATGCGACCGCTGATGTCAGACTAATTTATAATGGCAAGTTTAAGGTATCAAACGTTTATGTGCTTGGAAGTGGGATGCTGCAAGTTGCCCTCACTACCTTACTTACACCATTGAAAGGTTGCGTGCTGTCATCTGTTACTGAAGGAAACGCAGCTCATGACTTTTCATTTGAGAAGCCTCACTTAGAAACGTTCCATGAGAGGTTGACTAGTGTTTATCTAGAACACGGGATTACGGTGTTAGACATCAAGCAAAATTCATGGTGTCAGCGCTACACACTAAGTAAAAATAACGAAACCGCAGTCATCGACTTCTATTACAACGGTAAACATCAGTTTAATCGTGTAGCACCAATGCCCAACGCTAGTAGCTCGAAAGCTCTACTAAAAGAATGTGCAGATATTTGGACATCATAACGCGAAATATAATGTGGAGAATTGAATATGAATGAACAACCTTTTCGCGTTGTGAACAACCTACGCAAATCAGGAAAGCTACAAGAAGCTTGGAGTGTTGGTTTTGCTGCACTAGAGCAGAACCCCCAAGATGCGTATCTAAAAGGTTCACTATTTTGGCTGTGCTACGAGTATATGAAACATAAGCAAGAAAAGATTGCTACCAGAGCTGCTACGTCTGGAAACTACAGACCAAGTGATTTCGAGTTTGAACAGATAGAGAATCTACTACAGACCATAGCCGGTCTAGAAATCCCAACTGGTGGGTTAGAGTATAAAATGCTTTTGGTTCAATTCCGAAAGAACATTGAGTGGTTTCCGTCGCTGATTCATATGGTGCTAGATAAACAGGGTACTATCTTTGATGATGAGTCTAAACAGCCCTTTCAAGCTGAAAAAGGTGAAGTGCCTAGTTTAATGCTATCGATTACTCGGCAAGTTGCAAGTGCTTGGCTTAGAGCAAGGGAGTACTGGCAAATCGATCTCCAACAAGTGATGTCACTGATTACCCTAACTCGCTCACATGTTAAAGATACCAAGCACATTATTTGGTTAGATTACGATCAAGCTAAGTGTTTTATCGTGTCGGGTGACTACGGCAAAGCTAGAGAATTAATCTTACCAATTTTGCGTAAAAAACAACGAGAGAGCTGGGCGTGGGGAGCTCTAGCAGCTACATATCAAAAAGAATCGCCTGATTTGGCTACGATGTTTTTCGCCAAAGGTATTGATTCTGCGCATGATGTGACATTTGCTCTTAAATTACTCCAAGGCATTGTTCCTTTGTTTCTCAATGCAGGTCAGCCAGATAAAGCCTCAATGTGCGTGAAGTTGGCTGTAGGGGCATATAAAGAGAACGGTTGGAAAGTAAAGCCAGAACTAGAAAAGTTACAAGGTCAACAGTGGTATGACTCATCTGTTGATGAAACTTTATTAATGACGTATTTAAAGTCTGTTTCAAAGGATGTGACTAACCATCTTCATGGTCCCTTACAATTTATAAACGGCGTCGTAGAGAGCATCCATAGATCAGGCAAAGGCTTCAACGTATTTGTTAACAAATCCACGTTAATGTCAGTGCGAATAGGAGCCCACCAAGGAAAAGTGAAACCTAAACCTGGAGATTATGTAGAGCTTTCGATATCTCAAAATGAAGAGCGAGAGGTGGTCTCGTGTAAATGTATCGATAAGGTTGAGATTAACGACGTATCGTTCACTGAAGGCGAATTGCGCATTGCACCCAAAGGCTTTGGTTTCGTAAATGATACTTTTGTACCTCCATATATCATAAACAGTATCGAGAACCAGTCTCAAGTAAAAGTGATGCAAGTGTTGTCATGGGATAAAACCAAGAGCCGATATAGTCAGAAAGCCGTTTCAATTAGGCTAGATAACGCTTAGCGACTGTCCCTCTTTATAAGCTTATTATCTCTATTTCTCTTCGCTTCTCCGCTATTGTTTTATCTACACAACGACTTGAATGATAGCAGCGGAGACAGCAATGGAAACTCAACTTATTTCAGTTAACGATCTTGGTTACATGCGCCACAATCGAGCTTATGCAAATCGATACCGTCATACTCGTCGTAATCAAGGCGTTGATACAGTCGCTAGAGAGTTTCACAAGCAGTTAATGTTAGTCGAAAGAGATATTACACAGTGGTTTACTCGGTTAATTAACTCAAAGAATGAACGAATCCTAAGGTACAAGTCTTCAAACGGTATGTTGAAGTACCAAGAGATCGATTTTATTGCTGAAAATGAGTTTGGACTTAAGTTCTGTGAACTTAAGTTAAATGGCTCTCTTGCTATTTGTATTGACATGACTTTCTTATACACAGGTTTGGAAAGTGAAGGACGAAACTTCACGGATGTTGCTGTGTTGTCGGACTATTTCCAGCAAAAGGGTGAAAACAACCACATCTGGTTAGATATTAAAGATGTATTGTCTGTAGCTTTACAAGAAGGGTGGTTCACGAGCGAGCGAGTAGAGGAAATTCGAGAGTTGCATGAGGTGATGAATAATCCAATGGAAATGTTGCCTGAAGTGCATGAGATCCCGTTGAATAACCCTTTTGCTCAACTACAAGCTACACGTTTAGAGTGCTAATACAGAACGAGGAACAAAAAATGGCGAGTCGTGGGATTAACAAGGTTATCCTTGTGGGCAATGTCGGTCGTGACCCTGAAATTAAAAGTTTTGCTAACGGTGAAAGCGTTGCTTCTTTGTCTTTGGCAACATCAGAAACGTGGCGAGATAAGAATACTGGCGAGAATCGCGAGAAAAGTGAGTGGCATAGGGTGTCTGTGTTTGGTAATACTGCCAACTTTGTTGCTAACTATGTTCACAAAGGGAGTCAGCTTTACATCGAAGGTCAGTTAAAGACTCGTAAATGGCAAGATCAAAACGGACAAGAAAGATATTCCACTGAAGTCGTCGTACGTTGGCCAAATGGTTCATTGCAACGGCTAGGTTCAGCAAATACGGATAACAGCTTAAATGCTCAAATTGAGAATACTGTTCCCAGTTTAAATTCAGGAAGTGGTCAGCGACCCTCGGCCACACAAGAACCTCGCTCGACACAATATGCTCCTCCAAGCAATACACAGGATTGGAGCAATATGTCAGACGATGATATTCCTTTCTAAGGGAGCATTTCGCCAAACCTAAAGCAGCTATGCTAATTTCCTCTAAATTAACGTAATTTCCATAAGGAAAACAAAGTGAAAAATATCTTGGTAGCGGTAACAGGCGCAAGTCCTCAAGTCCTAACTGAAACGTTGTTTGCATTGAATCATCAAGGTAAAACAATGCCTGATGAAGTATTTGTGATTACTACCGCTAACTCTAAGCTAACGCTAGAAGAAGGGTTATTTCAAGATGGTCATTGGAACAAGTTAATACAAGATTATCAACTTCCAGACATTAAGTTTAGTTCTGACAATATTTGGTTGATCTCTGATGAAGAAGGCAATGTGTTAGATGATGCAAAGGCCGAAGCAGACCAAGTCGTCATGGCTGACTTTATTACACAGAAAGTAGAGGAGCTGACTCGTAATGACGATGTTGCGATTCATGCTTCAATTGCTGGCGGACGAAAGACAATGGCTTTTTACATGGGCTACGCTATGTCTTTGTATGGCCGTGAGCAAGATGTGCTGAGTCATGTGTTCGTAGACGATGATTTTGAGTTTGTGAGTGAATTTTATTACCCAACTCCTTACGACAAGTACATCGTCGGGAGAGATAAAAAAAAGGTCGTAAACACCAAGGACGCTAATGTCACCCTGGCTGAAATCCCGTTTGTAAGAATGCGTCGTCAAGTTGATGAGTCAATTTACAACCAAATGCAAAACCATTCGTTTTCAAAAACTGTATCAGCTTTGAATAGTGCACATAGCTCGGAAATTAAAGTAAAAATTTCGACCAAGGATAAGACATTAGATGTGGCTGGTGTACCTGTAAAACTTACAGCTAAAGCGCTAGCGATTTACTTATTCTTCGTCAAAAAAGCCATGAGAACGGAAACGTTGGGGCGAATATTTGAAGAAGACGTTGACCAAACGCGTGAATATTTAGAAGTATTAGACTCAATGAAAGCCGACGTGCGTTTGTACAAAAGCATGGGTTTAGAAGATGAGGGGCAGTGGCGTCAGAATGATTTTGAATTGACACCTAAATTGACGAAAGACTTCGTACGTCAGTCATTAAGTGCATTCCATAAAACGTTAGAAGGGCGTTTGGTTCCAGATATCGTAGAAAAAATCAAAGTGCACTCTGATGGTGCAAAATCAGGAGCAACGTACAGCATTTCACCAGAGTTTACGGTTATGTGTGATGGTACATATTTGAAATAGTTTAAAAAGAACTCATCTTTCAGAAGTCAAAGTATGTTTTTTACTCAAAACTTTCCTGGATAACCAATAAAAAGATAAAGGTATATTTTTATGGTACGCAAGTAGGAGCAGTATGTTTTTTAATTCACTCTCACCATTACAAACGTAAAGAATAAAATGTAGCTTAATAAGTTAGAAGAGTACTTACTCATTTCTGTGTCTGAAATTATTGTTTTCTCATCTGGATGAATGAGTTCTAACCTAACTGAGCCATGACCACTGCGTCCAGTGCTTGTTCCCTTAATCTCTGTCAATACTTTGAGCCCTTTGTAGGCATTGCGCCACTCATCTTTTAATGTGCTTGATTTCATGTTTTTTGTTATAACACGCCAATGAGCTTTGGCAATCCCAAAGCTGAATACTTCCATGAAGTCTGTGAAAGTATCTGGGTCAGTAAATGTTACGCCAGATTCACTAACTGATATGTGTTGAAGCCAGTGGTTTATCTGCCTAATAAAGTTATCTTTGTTCTCTTTATAATAGCCTTTGAGCTTGATATTGAACTTACTCAAGTACGCCTTTTCACTTTGCGTTTTTAATGGACCCGGTACCATTGCATGAAGTCTGTTCTGCTTGAATAGACGGCTTTGTAAGATTGATGGGTCAGATGATGGCGGTCGAATTGATTTAATGTAGTAAACATTTTCGACCCATGTTTCAATCGTCATTCTTTTCAATTGGTACTTGAATACTAAATCATCTAAGTTACGCCCTTCGCTTATTGCTTCAAGCACTTGATAACAGACTTCTATCGAAAGTGATTGCTGTTCTCGTGGGGTGATGACTGGAACATTGACCATGTTTGGGTATTCAGTCACCTTTAGCTCTTCGACATGAAGCTTTTTGTACAAGGGAGAAAAAGCATACGCTTCAGACACATTTTTGTTATACCTTTCACTCATTTTCCAATAATGAGAGTGCTTAAACATACCTGTTTTTATAGCTTGCTTGGAATCTATTGGCTTCAGATATTCGGAACGTTGTGGCATAGAAAGTATGTCGCTCATATGTAAATAATGAAGAAAAGTCGTACTAGGGTCTTCATGTCCTGCAAACGCAGCTATCTCCCAATAACCTTTCACTTTTGTCTTTTTAAATAACAATGTTTTAATTTTTTTAAGTTGTTCATCGTCATACGGACAAAGGTAGGGAAGCTCAATGAATGGCTTTTCAAGTTCTAAAATGCACTGTAGACGACTCAAGCTTGAGTGTCTTAAGTGGTAAAATACAAAATGGTCTAATTTCGTAGCGGATTTCAGAAAGCTACCGACATAGTTTGAAACCGTCGAGGGATTGAACGCAGAGGATGTGGCATCACCAATAGTAATAAATAGAGCAGTATTACTTTTAGTGGTTGCAAGCTTATGTCGAAGATGGGCACCGAAAATCTCTTTTTCATGCTCGAGGAGCAAGGTCATGACTGGAACCTTACGTAAACTACTTGCTGTTTTATTGCTAGCAACGGAGTTTGACCTGACCTCGATCCATGCTTCTTCACAGAGGCTGATATAACCCATTTTAATCTTTCGTATCTCGCTTATTCGAAGCCCACAACGATAGGCAATGATACAGAGTGTTTTGAGGCTCGTTTTATCGAAATTATTCAAGTCAGTTAACGTATTAATATGGCTTAAGAGTGCATAGAACAATACTTCATCAACTATACCAGCACGAGTGTGCTTCTGAGTTGCATCACAATGAAAGAAGCTAGAGCTGAGGCTTGGTAAAGAAAGTGAATGACTGGCAAACCCGTGCAAATCTTTAAGTCGAGCAGTGAAGTTGTTTTTTTGCTTTTCAGTAGAATGTCGGGCTATTTGTTGATGATAAATATCTTCTAGTTCTACATTGTCCAGATTTGCATTTAATTCTAATTCGGTATTAATGTATATCCAGTCTTTAATTAGTGTTGTTCTGTAAAGGTTTACTGAGCTGACTTCGCATGTTTCTAGTTTATACAGTAGCCATTCAACAAAACAGGCTTGCCACGGATGGAAATCATAAATGTGTATAAACTCATTCAATGTTTTTTTGAGCGTACTTTTGCTAACTTTTTTACCATCTTTTGTTAGAAAAGGCTCTTGGATGAGTCTATTGAAGGAATTATTGTCTATAGCCAGCCGTTGAGAATGTTCCACCGATTGTTTTGTTGGTTTAGAGATCGTGATTTGGCTATGAAAGTCATAAAAAGTCGTAACTTTGGGCATTATTATATTAGGTGCAATCAATTGCTCTAGATTACGAGTTGGTAGGCATGAAGAGCTTGTCCTATTTGATCGATAATCTATAAGTGCTTGGCTGATAGATGGATTACGATGTGTTTCAAACCAAAACGCAGTACACTGAAGAAATGTATTTAAGCGAGTAGGGAGTAATTCAAGAGAAACGAAGTTTTTAGTTATGCTTGAATAAATGGTTTTAATATCTTCAGGTATGCGCCATGTAGTGTCATCATCGGCTCTGAGCCATAGGTCAAGCTGGGCTAACGTATGCAGCGATAGATAACATTGATGTTCAATTAATTTACTGCCGTTAATCACACTGTTTGTGTTTACGCTAGAGCTATCAAGTTGAAGGGCTACATAGGTATAACAAGTATGTCGCTGTAATTTCAGTCCGTTACTGCTCACCAGGGCTTGATTGAATGCCTTAATGACATCACTATTCATTTGACCAGATTCAAAGATAAGGGACAGGATTAGGCTTTGATAACGAACGTCTCTTTGAGCATTATCTGGAGTTAAGTGTTCTTTTCGCCAAGCTTCATATTGATCATAAATAGACCATGCATTCTTTAGCCATTTACCATCTCGAGTTTGTTTATCTGGCTTATTACTGATAACCGAGCTAGCAGGGGAGTATGATAGTGAGTTACTTTTATTGAACTGAGTTAGTAAATGCTCACCACACTTAAATGCGAGCTTAAAGTCTTTAGAAGCACCAAAAGTATTAGTAAGATTCTCTTCGAATGCTTGCCATACTATAGAAAATGCTTCGGGTGAATTGACAGGTTCAGCACTTGAAAATGAAATTTCAAATAACTCAGTTGCTTTCTGTGTGACAGCTAGAATATGTTCTATGCGTCTATTTTCCCTTTGTTGTTCTCCTATTAACTGAGGCATTAGAGCTCTCCTTTTAGGCATCTATTAAGTTGCTTATCGATAAGATCTGCTATGTTTTTGATTTCTAATATTGTTAATTGACTGAACTGAGAGAATGGTAATAAGTTCATATACTGATGCCCTAAAAATGCAGCGATGATCTCATCGGATACATTTTTTGAATATAAGAATGAACGCAGGTAGTGACGAGTCCAATTCACTTGAACAGGTAAAATGTATTTCATTTGTTTTTCACTGCTGCGAGGTGAGAGAGGCACAATCTTGTTTTTTTCGATGTAGAAACAAAAAGCTCGTTGAGAATCGATTGCTTCAAGGTAAGCGTGGCTAACATGCATGGAGTGAGGTTGGTGATATATAAATGCTTCTTCGCAATAGCGTTTGTACGCTTTAATTTTATTAAGAGCGATCTCACCTAGTATGACTACTCTTCCAGAGTAGAATGTATCACGCTCTTTATCTGCAATACGGTACATTCCAGTATCTAGATGAATATCACTGAATAGACCAAATTGGTCGATGACAGCTCGATACCCACTTGCTATCCCAATAATGATTTGAAGCTCTAAAATTCGCATGTTGTGATAAGCGTTTGAGAAGTAATCGATATCACTGCGTTTTATTTTATCGAAGTAACGATTAAATTGTCCTAGCAGAATCTTCAAAATGTCATTATTGAATAGGAATGGCGAACCTAAGCATCCTGTTTTTTCTATATCAGCAAAGTCATCAATAAAGTTACTTTTACTGAGCTCCCCTAAATGCTTGGTATAACGTTCATATTGTTTGTATAGATCGCTTTTGGGGATCAGTGTGTAGTATCTCGCGGGTTCATTTTGTATTTCGTTTGCTGTAATGAGTTCAATGATGCAGATATCAACACTCCAATCGGTCATCACTTGTTTCATATAGCGCGATATAGCAGAGATAGAAGGTGCAGACTGATGCTCTTTCTTGATGTTTGATAGCAAAGCCGAGATATCTTCACGCTCTACTTCTTCGAACCGAAAATTTGATAATTGGTCGAGGATGTTAAGTGGAAAATGAATGACGTAATTAATTTCAATATCACTTACTATTTCATTTACATCGTTACTGAGATTTTTGACCGCTGGTAATTCCAGTGAGTGTAATACACCAGCGAGAGAAGCCCCTTTCCTCACTCGGAACGGTTTCCAGTGTTTAATGGCGTCAAGAGTGCTACCTGAATAAAGCATAAGCATCGCAGCTTTTGCTACTTTCATTTCTTTTGTTTCTTGTCTGATTGCATCAATGCAGTGGCGAACAAGAATCGAAATATCAAAATCATTGACGTGATTAATGTTGCAAGCAAGGTTCATCTCTCGTCGAGCAATTGATTTGTTAATTGCTCTAGAACGAAGGGCGTTTACATACTTATCTTGTTTAATAAAGTCAGTAGAAGTGACTAAAGAAATTGAACGTTCGCTCTTACCATAGTCCTCAACCTCGTGTGTCTCTTTTGTCGTGATTTGTGCAAAGACTTCACGAATCTCAGTAATAGATTCCCGACGTTTATCATCCAAAAATTGAGCAGAGGATTTTAATAATCTTGAGTCTTTAACGAATGTCCTAGAGTCGACTTTTCTATGGATCCCTTGACGCTCCATATAGCTGTCACGAATTGCGTTTCTGAAGTGAGTTAGTTGTAACTTCTGTTGTTCATTCGTTTCATCAGATTCGATATCTTCTTCGAACTTTTTCATAACTGAATCGAAGTTATGCTTTTTTAAATCAGGTAATAAAGAGACTAATTTTTTTCGTCGACCTTGAGCATATTGTCGCATTTCATTTGTCAGTTTATTAATCTTTGCTCGGTGATCTCCAAGTGAAGAAAGGTGCGCCAAAGTCACTAATGAAATCGCTTTATAAAGATCAAATTTGTCCTGATCATAAGATTTTAATTGTATGGATGAGGTAATAAAAGATGCGAGCTCTAATGTCGTAATGAGTTGTCGTTTATGAAGCGTTTTATTTATCTCTAGTAAAGAAAATGGTGAAGGATTATTTGCAAGATCTTGAGCGTATCGTATCCACCAATCGAACTCATTAATGTCATTTTTAAAAGTGTCAGGAAGTAGGTCATAGAGTCGTAAAATCTCATCAGCAATAACTCCAGAAAAATCTTCAGACGCATCTTGATAGAAAATTTCATTAAGGAACTCAAGCTGATTATGTGTGAATCCTTCTGAGCTACTTTCTTTCATTACTCTTCCCTCTTAACACTGAAAAAAATCAGGCTTCTTAGTTTTAATTTGAGATGCGATGATTCGTTTTTTACTTTGCTTTTTTAATCCTGAAACACTCATGTTTGTTAAATCTGCAAGGTTGCTTTGAGTCAACATTTCATGATGAAAAAGAGATGTCATCAGGCTGGGAGGTGCTGAGATATTTAAGTCATTACGCATTAATTCGGTTGCATGATTATCAATTGAAGAGAAGATAATTTTTAATACAGAGAGCCATGCAATTTCTGAAATTTCTTCATCAGTGATTTCGGAATGAATGATCACATCGGCATTGGTTAAGTCAAAGTTAGAAACTGAAAGCCCAAGGGTTTCGAAGCCAGAAATGATTCCAATGGTATCTTTTGAAATACAGACCGCCCGATATATTTGATGCTTATTTAATTATTTAATTATTTAATTATTTAATTTTTTAATTTTTTAATTTGTTCTCGTTTTAGCTTTGAAGAATCGAAACGATATTGTTGAGCATGGAAGAAATCATAGGCACTTTTAGCAGCAGGGTGGGGGAATACGGATAAGTTTTTCTTCTTTGTTTCAGAAAGTATTGTACGCATGAAATTACCATTTCCTTATAAAAAGGTACCAAAAGTATCTATAGATATCTTATATTTTGAGTCTATAATTTTAATAGCATGGCATTAAACGGTGTTGGATGTAAATGATGAGGTCAATATAAATGCATGATTTTAAAGGCTTTGTGATTTTGTTCTTATATTTGTATTCGAGTGGGTGTAAGCCTTCCAAGCTGATGATTGCGGGTTCGATTCCCGCTGCACGCTCCAATTAGCTCAGTCAGAGCAATGTTTACCCTCCCCAAATTTATTGAAATGAAAATATTTTTAGCGCTTTGTTGCGAGAGATTTTCCTGTCTGATGATAAATTATTCATGTGATCATTCCTATTGGAAATTTGCGCGGTGACCAAATGGAATAGGTAAGTATAGTAATACACTTATAACTTCACCTATAAATACGACGTTGTTCAAATGTGCCTTTATTGCTGCCGGTGATTTTACTACCAAATTAGGCCTAGGGGTGACAGTTATGAATGCATTCATAGATGTTGCTCAGAGCGACTAGATATGTCTAAGTCTATCAAATATGTTGTGGATGCGGCTGCCTCGATATCAACATTAAGTAAGGCGGGTTATCTTACTAGATTCAGCCCTCTTGGTATTGCGTATTCGGGGCTTGATGTTGCTGTACAACAGTTTAAAGGTTACGAAATTAGGTATGGTGACCGCGCAGGGCAGGAGGTAAATGGATGGTCTGCCTTGTTTTATAGTGGTCTCGACAATCAGAAGGATATAGGGCCAACACCGACGCCTTCCCAGTGGCACCTTCAAGGTTATTTAAATAACCAGAAGAACCAATAACGGAAACTCAAATGTTAAATAAAATTAAGTTACTTACATATAATGTTTACTATGGCATGCTTAAAATTCAACGGGATTTTCCTGAAAAAAATGCCTATGAGAAGTCAGTTACAGAGCTAAACTGGCAGGTTAGTTATATATTAGCAGCATTGTTTTTCGCATTGCTTCTCCATATTGTTGAATATGAGACAATTGTTGAATTATGGCCATATGACTTTGGTAGAGAGCATGGAAAAAACTTTATTGCACCAGGTGCCATATTCTTTTTATTAATTTGGTACCTATCAAGACGAGCATTTATGCATGCATTCATGAATGAAAAAGCATTTTCTGAAATGGAACGGTATTATGGCTCCGAGGGGATTGAATATAAAGAACATAGTAAGCTCATTAATATCGATAATTTTTTATTCTTTGCCACTGCGGGTAGTTTCGCTTTTCAAGTGTGGTTCGCTTTCATACTGTGCGTTTTAGCCTTTATTTCCCAAGAGGTTTGGATTAGGAAGAGGTTTTCATCAAGTAAACTTAAAAAGTAGTTTTTAGCCCAGCCTTATGGCTGGGTTTTCATATCTAATTGATGCGTTGGGGAATATGATTTCGAGTGATATTCAGGCTGAACAAAATAGAATATCTTCTTCATCGATTAGCCCGATAGATAAAGCATGGTTAACCGAAGGCGCAGATGCGCGTGGTTAACTGCCGAGGTCGATGCGAAAACACCATCCACGATAGTATCACCGTTGTCAGAGGCAGATGACCGAAGTAATTGGAGTTGGAATGAAGAAGATTTATTGTTTGAAGAGAAAGAGCTAGCTTTAGCAAATCACTCGAAAACTCGGGCAAAGTCCAAAGTATTGGTGGTAGTTGGGCTTGGTCTAGACAATGTACGGTTGATAAACCTTATGGCTTGAGTCAGGCGCAGGTTGAACAGATAGCTTGGGATTGAAAATAATGATTTTGATATGATGTGCGGTTAAAAAATTGAGAGGGTGTAATCCTTTCAAGCTGATGATACGGGTTCGATTCCCGCTGCACGCTCCAATTAGCTCAGTCAGAGCAATGTTTAATTCCTCAATTCAGTTTCAAATAAATTTCAAACTTATCGCTTTGTCGCGATGTTTTTTCGTATCTGTTGAAAAACTATTGAGGCGTACCTTTCTTTCAGGTTTGCCGCTTCTCATCAGTATCACCTTTCTTAACTTCCCATCAGGCATTTGCTGCAGATTCAACTCTATAGCATCAAAAGCTAAACTGATGGATAGAGAACGGGCTTCATTAACGAACGTATCGAAAGCGATTGGCGTTTCACAAAGGGAATTATCTCAATACGATACTAATTTTATAGAAGTCACCAGGTAAATGTTTCTAGAAGAAGCAAAGTCTCGGCTTGAGTTCGATGAGTTGGTGACAAATAGCTTTTTCGAGGAATGAGCTACACTCTTTTGTAAGGCTAAGTGGGTGTGTATATCGTAATCAGCGATATGGCTTGAGTAATTTTGCTACTTCATTGTCAAATATGAACCCGTCGCACAATTTATATTGGGTTAGATTGCTGTAGATGATGATCTTCGTTAGTGTTCGGAAAAATCACCTGCAGCAATAAGATTTCTGAGTTGTTTTCTATGTTAAAGCGTTTTAGCTTCAAATTATGTATATGCTTCGTTAGCCTCTCATTGCTTTCGGCATGTGGCGGAGAAGATAGTAGTTCGGGAAATGGTGGTACTCCTGAACCTGCTTCCCTGACTCAAGATCAGCGTTACGATCTTCTCTATCGTTCGACATTTGGTCCACAGCCAAACTCCTATCAAGAATTAGAAAGCTTAGGCTATATTAATTGGCTAGATAAGCAGTTTTCTGCGGTCCCAAGTTTGCACTCAACACGCCTGAAATCTTACCCACTTGAAGCTGATAAAGACACTTACAACCAAACAGATCGCGTGGCAGTTTGGTGGGATATCAGCATTAATGCACCAGATCAATTACGACAGCGTGTCGCGTTTGCATTGAGTGAAATTTTCGTGATTTCGCGTTATGGCGCTAGCTTGGGTGGTCGTGCACTAGAGATGACCGACTACTACGACATGCTCATCAAGCATGCTTTTGGCAATTATCGTGATCTGATTGAATCAGTGACGCTTCATGCTGCGATGGGTGATTATTTGTCAATGATGGCTAACCAAAAAGCTGATCCTGAGAACAATCGCTACCCCGATGAAAATTATGCACGAGAAGTTATGCAATTGTTTAGCATCGGGCTGTATGAATTAAATTCCGATGGTACAGAGAAACTTGGTAGTCAAGGTCAACTGACCCCGACTTACTCGCAGGATGACATAGAAAACCTTGCACGGGTATTTACTGGTTGGCACATAGCTGAAAAATCTAGACCATCGTGGGGTTCTAAAGATGGGAATTGGTTCCTGCCAATGGTCGCTTACCCTGAACGTCATGATGATGAAGAAAAGATGGTGTTGGGCGAAGTGTTTGCGCAAGGGCAAACTGCCGAGCAAGATATGGCACAAGCCATGGACATGCTGCTTAATCACTCGAATACAGCTCCGTTAATCAGTAAGCATCTTATCCAGAGATTGGTTACTTCCAACCCTTCTCCAGCTTATGTCGCTCGAATTAGTGCACTATTCAGCGATAATGGTGAAGGCGTTAGAGGTGATCTTAAAGCGGTAATTCGCGGGATTCTAACGGACAGCGAAGCTCTTAACGGTGGTGATCGTTCACCCGTTAAGATGAAAGAACCCTTGATAGCCATGACCAATTTTTTCCGCGCATTTGAAGCAAAATCAGCTGACCCTTCAGGACGATTCCATAACTCTATCGACATGTTCAGGTCATATGGGCAGTCTCCACTTGGTTCGCCCAGTGTGTTCAATTTCTTTTCTCCAGACTACGCCCCAAATGGTGAGATCGCTACCGCAAATGATGTTGCACCAGAGTTCGAGATACTGAGCTGGAATAATTTCATTCTCACCAATAATCAGCTTTGGAATGCAACGGGCAGAACAAATTACGAGGGTGAAGATAATCCTAAACGCATTGTCATAAATACGGCACCTTTAGAAGCGATCGCTAATGACCACACAGCATTGATCGAAGAGCTTGAGAAGCGATTACTTTCTCAAAGAATGAGTGAGCCACTTAGATCTGTGGTATTGGAGTCTTTAGAAAGCCTTCGCGATACGCAGCAAAGTTTAAAGGTCCGCAATGCACTTTATATTGTCGTGACGAGCCAAGAGTTTCATATTGAGGAGCTAGCCCAATGATTTCACGTCGTCAACTGTTGGCTGCTATGGCATCGACACCACTTGTTTCGATGATGGGTACCGGCTCGGCACATGCGTTGCCAAATAATGATTACAAAGCGCTGGTTTGTGTGTTTTTGTTCGGTGGCAATGATGGCTTTAACATGCTGATGCCGAATGATAATACTCACTATGATGAATACGCTGCTGCGCGTCCAGATATTGCTATCCCTCAAGCGTCATTACTGCCTTTAGCATTGAATACAGGGTCAGAGCTGACATTAGGTTTACACCCATCCATGGTTCATGTTCAAAGCCTGTTTGATAGTGGAAACATGATTGCCATTGCTAACAGTGGAGTCTTAATTGAACCTTCAACAAAAGTGGGGTTAAAGGACGGGACACATGCGATGCCCCCCTTTTTGTTCTCTCACAATTCACAACAAACTGAATGGCAACGGGGTTGGTCTGGAAGTACAACAACGTTAGGTTGGGCCGGACGATTGATGGATGTACTCAGTAGCGAGACTGACGCCATTAGCCCTACATTTAGCCTTAATGGATATGCTCAGCTACTGAACGGTAGAGATCATAGCGCTAACCTTATTAATGCATCGTCGTTGCCAAAAGTGAATGCCATTAATAATGCCCAACGCCGTAAGAGTTTTGATCAAGTGATGAGTCTGTCTCCTTTAACTGCATTTGGGCGGGAGTTTGATCGTGTGAAGAGTGATTCAATTTCGATAAGAGATACACTTGCAACAGCAATTGATTCGATACCGGAAGAGGAACATTTCCCTGATATTTCTCTAAGCCATCAGTTACATACAGTTGCACGACTGATCAAATCGAGTGATCAGCTAGGTCACCAAAGACAAGTTTACTTTGTCGGATTAGGTGGTTTTGATACACATGCTAACCAATTGAATGACCATGCAGAATTAATGAGCGCTTTGAGCCAGTCGCTAGCCGCGTTCAATCAATCGATGGAGGTATCAGGACTAAACGATAAAGTAACCACCATGACAATGTCTGATTTTGGTCGACGCTTAGCGAGTAATGGGTCTGGAACCGACCATGGTTGGGCAAGCAATCACCTGGTGATGGGCGGCGCACTAAATGGCCGACAGTTATACGGACAGTGGCCATCGTTAATCCTTGATGGAGAGAATGATTTCAATAAAGGGCGAATGATCCCGACCACTTCCGTTGAGCAAATTGGTGCAACAATCGCAAAATGGATGGGAGTGAGAACGGATAGTGCAATGGATTATATATTTCCAAATTTAGCCAATTTTTCGGTCCAAGACTTAGGATTCTTAAAATAATCTAGGCTTATGGCTTATGGCTTATGGCTTATGGCTTATGGCTTATGGCTTATGGCTTTTCAGTTTGTACTCCGAATCCCAATGATCAGTTCTGATTCTTCTTAGTTTAATTATTGAGTGCTGTTGATTATTTAAACGAAGAGTAGTAGCCTTTGGATCTAGGCAAGTTGGATGCCTGTCTCGCAAAAACGATTGTACCAACGCGTAAACATATTTAAGCAAGCATTTCACTTGTATATCACCCCGTAACCGATAGCGAGTAGGTTGAATAAACGGAGGACGATATGCGTCATCAAAACAACCCAGATCTCCAACTATGGCTTCGAGAAGCTAAAGGTTTACAAAAGTTAGCTCAGTCAGCATCGTTGGCTCATTCTTTACCTGTACTTAGGCGACTGCTTAATTCTAAGGTGTTGACTAATACCTCACTGGTTGAACTCAAGAGCAACACGAAGATTATCCAACGTAAACATTTATTACAGATGCTCGCTGCTGAAAATGGGGCGAAATGCTGGGCTGAATTTAAACAGCACATCATTACTGCTCCAGAAGGCTCAATCCTCCCTAATAGCATTGAATTACGTGATGCAGGCTATCCAATTCTTTGGTTCGCTAATGCGGCTGATGCCACTCTCTATGCTGACAACCATGGTGGGAAAGTCGTTAAGGTCGGCACACAAGCGGCGGTTGCTCCACAGCAATGGGAAAGATAGCGAGTTCAAG
Source organism: Vibrio gallaecicus (assembly GCF_024347495.1). Taxonomy (NCBI): domain Bacteria; kingdom Pseudomonadati; phylum Pseudomonadota; class Gammaproteobacteria; order Vibrionales; family Vibrionaceae; genus Vibrio; species Vibrio gallaecicus. The sequence goes on from NZ_AP025491.1 coordinate 438,546, forward strand.
AAAAAGGTAATGAGTGTTACGTAATATCGATTAGGGAAGAGGTAGGGTTTAGCCGATATGGCTGAAACCTATTTTCCGCTTCCCATTGTGAGTTCGTGGAGGTATCACGCAAGTTACCTTTATCTCACAGTATTCGCGCCACTCACGGATAATACGGAAAGGATTTTGAAAATGGCTAGGTTAATACTAGTTTGTGGACCTATTGGTGCTGGTAAGACAACATACTCAATATCGGTATGTGAGGAAATTGAAGCAGTTAAGTTCTCAATAGATCCATGGATGCAGACTCTATTTGCTAAAGATATGACCTCACTTGATTTCACTTTGATTATGGAACGTGTCAGTCGTTGTTATGACCAAATATGGGAGGTGAGTGAGCAAATTTTAGCGTTAGGTGGCAATGTTGTGCTTGATTTGGGTTTTACAACAAAGGCTCAGCGCGACATCTTTGTAAATAAAGCTAATTCGTTGAATATCAAAGTAGAAATTCACTACCTTGATGCGTTGAAAGAAACTCGAAGACAACGGATCGTAAATCGAAACGTAGAAAAAGACCCTAAAATTTATTCCTTCGAAGTTACGGATATGATGTTTAATTTTATGGAGCCTAAGTTTGAAGTTCCTGATGACAGTGAGTTGGTGAATGGATTTAAAGTGATTATATAAGAGGGTAGTGCATAAAAGGTTGCAAGATATTCATCTAACAACCATTTAAATATTTTCCAAACCTTTATCGTTTGTTGTAGGGAATGTTCTGACTAAGCTACCAAGCTTCTCGAATCAACTTCTAATGTGCTGCCTTTAATGATTTGATAGTCTCTTACCGCTAGCCTTATTCTTCCTCGTTTTCTTTCGATAAGGTTTGGAACTAACACACCTTCTGGTTCCAATAAGTCTGAAAGTTGTTTGCGTGCCCGGTGTATTTGAATATTAATATGGGTCTCCGCTAGTCCCAAATCTTTGGTTAATTGTTCAATTGAACGCCAACCCTGCAATGGCTCGGGAACATTGCTTTTTAGATCCTCTGCTTTATAGCGAGCGAGTATGGCTGTTAAATAATGATGACTTCGAGTTTGGCAATTTATAGACCGCTGTGCATCTTGGATGATGAGTTCCGTTAGTTCTTCATCTTGGCTGATATTGAAGACATAGCATAGGTTATCGGTCGGTTGCGCTTTTAGGCACATCGTTTCCATATCCTCAGTCTCTGTGCTTTTGAATAACTGCCAGGTTTTTTCCGAAAATTTAAGTTGTTCACCGTCGTTCAAGATACTGCACAAATTGTTCTCAAAATGTTCACATTGCCATTCTTGTTCATCTTGATCATAAAAGACCACCAGTTCAGGGGCCGTATCATTGGGTAAGAAGTGGTAACGATCTAGGTAAATTGGCTTAAGGTCTGGTTCAACATAAACCTCTTGCTGCGTTGGCAGTAAAATGTCTTTTGGTGGTTCGAGACTCTCAATAATGAACGGTTCCTGTTGAGCGTTAGAAAACCAAATTTGATCATGAATATTGAGTAAATGAGGTCGATTGGCTTCTATCATTTGGCCATTAATTCGCACGCCATTCTGGCTGAGATCACGAATAAACCACTGCTTCTGGAACTCTATAATGGCGTGTAGTCGCGAAACGTCAGGTAGATTAATGGTTGTATTCACAGATGAAGACAGCCGACCAAACTGGTGAAACGCTTTAAGATATATCGGGTGAGTAAATCGTAGATTACTGAGATAAGCCATGTGTGTCCCTCACTATTTCAGACCTTTATAAGACGTTGCCATTCGCTTTATATTACGAGCCTTAACTTTATATGACGTTAAATGGTATAGCCAGTGGCATAGCTAATGGTTTCTTCAACAATTAATGCGTCTAACATTTCGAGCTGTCGTTGATAATCAGCAACATTCTGAGTAAGCGTTTCTATCGCTCGTTGGAGCCCGGTCTCTACTTGTTCTGCCGTTTCATCATTTGTTCGCCATAGGTTTTGGATATTTATTGTTTGCACATTCTCTTCTGGGAATGACTTGAGTGAGGTCAGTTGCCACTTTGTTTCACTGGCAAGTGGGGGGAAAACTAACTTCGCTAGCTCCATGAATTCCTCTTCCTGTTCACGGTCAATCTTCAAGGATGCAATAAGGGTTAATTTTCGTGTGTAGTTCATAAGTGATTTCCTGATTGTAGGTAAAATTGATAGTCATGCATGGTGGCGGTTTTTAATTCTTCATAGGATGTAAAACCAAGAATTGGCCACAAATCTTGAGGGTTATGCGTGGGGCTATTGGAGTGTTTGGTAGAAAAAAACCAGCCCCATAGCTGTTGTTCATTAATATTTAGTTCTGATAAAGAGAGTTGCTGAGTGTCACGTTTAAATGTGATTCGAGACTGGTAGTCTGAATAGCGCTGATTGAGCTTTAATAGATCGATGAGTTCACTATCAAAGTACTGATGGTTATCATTTAGCCACGCGAATAGAGACTCATTGGATACGAGTGTTTCAAAATCATGAGTACTGATGTTCTGTGATGCTAACCAAGTAGCTAAATACTCAAAATCTAAGTCTTGATTTGTGTAAGCGGATTGTTTGAATGCCAGTTCAAGTAAGGCACTCTGTTTTTGTTTATCCGAAATCGTTGGGTTGTGAATAGAGGCTGTTCTCAACGCGCTTTTTCGGGACAGAGCCTGTTGTTTCAGATCCCAAAAGCAACCATCTAACTTTAGCTCTCGATGGAGTTCTTCTGTTGTCATGAAATGTGTGGAGAGTTTTCTTTGGTGATCTAATTGAGAAACTAATCTCTCCCAAGCATCAGTCGGTATAAAACGGTGTCTATTTTCAGCTTTGAGGGGATGCAGAAGTTTTGGACGCTCAGAAAGTTGTTTGAGAAGTGTGACTGCGTCACGTTTCTTTATATCAATGGAATGATTTTCTGTAAATTCACGCAATGATTGAGCTTTGGTATCGCCCAAGTATTGTTTTGCATAGTCATGAAGTACGAAGAAAGAACGCTTTGGATAATGAAGCTGCTTTATTGAATCAATAAGATGGTCCGACTCTTGTTGGTTAAGTATGGTTCTTTCTACAGCTTGCTCTAGGGTCGCGCGAATGTTGACCATTGGAGTCGATGCCTGAGGGTAGCCAAGTTCTTTAGGTCCGTGAATCAATGCCACTTCATCATCATCTTCCAGAATACCCGCGTAGTAGCTTTCGAATACGTCACCAAAACCTTGCATTCCAAAATGTGTAAGCTCGGCAGCTCTTAGTGCACCCATGCTTGAACAACCGTACACTTTGATACCAATAGACATGGCGTAGAGTATTTCTTTGTGCCAGACAGCCGGGACATTTTCAAAGTAGCCGTCAATCAAAACAATAACATTAGGTTGGTCGTAGGTGGCTAGATAAATATCACCTTGCTTGGCGGGCGGTCGACAATCAGCCTTCAAAATATTTTTAATGTCAGGTGCGCTAAGTGTTGGTCCTGAAAAAATAATCACACTCATGCTTGTTCTCCTGAACTTGCCAAGGCTTTGATGGCTAATGCTCGTGTTCCCATTTGATAGCCGGGCAGCTCATCAATGCCTTCTAACCCTGGAACGACTACACGGACCACTGGGATTTGAAATTCACTTTTCTCAAGGTTTACAAAGGCGGCTTGAGCGAGGTTGACTTGCTTAAGTTTGCTTGTAATCAGCTTAATGTCTTCTTTAAAGCATTGATTGCTCCAAGACTGAATATCGTTAAAGTTTCTCAGTAAATGAGGTGGCGGGTTTAGCGGAGTTCCTTTCTCTTTTTCTGAGTCAAGACGTTGATAGGCATTGGCGTTAATATCGTCTCTAGAGCCAGAAATCATGGTTAATCGGGTTTGCGCAGCTTCTGTTAACGCCCGTAAAAGAGCAATGGATTTGCAAGGATGAGTACCTGATCCGAAAGCTGGATAGGATGGACCTTGGTCTGAGTTTTGCGATGTTTCCGAGACGATACGGCAATAAAAACTGGGTAACTCAATATCGGTTGTGATATCCCAAACTTGGACATTAACGCCCGCCTGATAATATTGGTTGATAACCTCTAGGCAATCTTCATCATCGATTGTTTTAAGATCTAATTGATTGGTTTCTGGATGGTTCGAATAGCGTTGTTCTACTTTCCATAACGCTAAAGCATCGCGTTCTATCGCCTCACATAGACCGTGCACTATGGCTTCATCCATGCTGTTACCTGAAGCAAGACCGTTTGAACTCATCGCGAAAGCACCGCTGCCAGTGGGTAAAGGAAGCGTGTAGTTGCAATGCACAACCTCATAAGGAACATAAGTGGCTTGTTGAGTGAACAACTCAATTCCTTCAACCCATAGGCGTTGTTCGTGCGGAGAAAATTGGCTGAACGCTAACTTGGGCAAACCATCGACATTTAGTACTGAATACTTGTTCGATAGCTGAGAATAACTGGCTAGCTTTAGTGGTAAATCGATGTGTTCAGCGTGATAAGTCTCAATCGCTTCCATTGCTCCAGACACTTTTGCAGACATTAGATCTAAGCCTTTTCCTTGAGCAACGGAAATGGCACAAGAATCAGGTCGACATACCGTGACAACTGGAATGCCAATACGATCCAACCCTGTAATATTGGCAACGCGGGTGATTCCCATTTCTTTAAAAAAAGGAGATATTTTGTCGAAAGTGGACTGTGGAGAACACAGACGATGCGTCCCTTTTTGGTGTCTTTTATAGCTCATTCATTGTCCTTCCATGACAAAGAGTAGGAGCCAAGTGATGGTTTGGCTCCTTTCGTATTAACTGCGTCTTATTTCAAGAAGCTTTGCAGATTGGCAACGGTACAAACTGTGCCAACAAGTAGGCTTTCTTCCTGTAAATCCTTAGGGTTAACAGCCCCTACTTGAACTCCAGCATCACGATAATAGCGAGCCAGTGATTGTGCGGTTAGCGTGTCACTGTTTTGCTTTATCGTGTCTAAATAAGGTATGAGATCATCTTGGTGACGATGAATACTGGCTTTTAATTCCTCGATCGTTTCTTGTAATTGATTGAGGTCGTCTTCTGCACCATGTTCGAGGTTCAATGTCTCTAAACTATTCAAGTTATCTAGGCTCAAATAGTGAATGTGATATGGGTAAAATTGATTGTCATCTCTGACCAAAAGTGGATTCACATAGGAAACGATATAGAGGTTCTCAGGAACGGGTTGTTTAAGTTGTTTGACCTCTGATAAAGGAACGTGGTCATTAACGAACTTTATGATTGGTGCGGTAGAGTTCGGGTCTAATTTGCTGATAGGGGTGTCTCTAGCGACATCAAGCTGGGGCGATTCACGTAAAGGAGCTCGTAATCGATTAAGCTGTAAAACGCGCAGGTCGAGTAGGTAACCTGGCTCCAAATCGGTAATGTTAACATCAGGTGGACATTGAGCATTACTTAGGTTCCAAGGTAAGACTTTAGTCAGCGCTGGTCCCATTATATTGATTTGTTGGAGCTTTTGATCCTCGACTTTAGAACCAAAAAAGAAATGGTAATCGGATGGGCTGTAGCACCATTCAATGCATTTCATCGCATCAGAAGTATAGTCTTTGTGATTGATCAGCGTTGCCTGGTGACCATTTTGCCTAATCACATAAATATCTTGTGAACGTAGGGTAAGTTGTCCTTGATCATCGATGTAAGGGCTCAGTCTTTTTTGAAGCTCTTCTATGGATGGATTGTTCATATTTTGTCCTTTTAATTATAAATAACCTAGCGCTTTTGCATTTGTTAGTGCGTTTTCTACCAATTGTTGATGGTATTCGTGGTTGCTTCTATCGTTGATTATTTCCTTCAGTGGATTAACGACGGAATGAGGAAGGGCATGTTGGCTGCTATCTAGCAACGTTGTGACCACGGCAATGATGCGCTCTTGAGCGCTATCTCTTTTTTTGTCGGGTTGAGCGTGAGCGAGTAGTTCAAGTTCAATGAGCAAAGCTAGCCACTGTAGCGGGAATGGAAACTCATTGGATAACGCCTTCCAAATCTGGTTACTTTCTTCAATGAACGTTTGAGAACCAGAAAAATCGTCTTGTTTATAAGTGAGCCAAGCTTCATTTGCACTGGCGATAGCGACGTAGTCATCCATTCCAGACTCTCGAGCATAGAAGAGGGCTTGCTTTAAATAAATACGGGTATTATCGATGTCGCCTTGCAGTCGGAAAAGCACAACAAGATAGGCAAGGCAACGGGTTTTAAGTGTCGTATCAGCTTTTTCGTTGGCGTGTTCTAGTGCCGCTAAAAGATGCTGTTTCGCCGTGGAATACTGTTGGCTGAACAAGCATGTAAACCCTAAACTAAATAAGCAGTGTGTTTGCAGTGGATGATCATCTGTTTTTAATGAGGCATCGTAAGCTTGTTGAGCTAAGTCGATTTGTTCCTGGCTCAGATCGTAACGATTGTTCCGTAATTCAAATTGTAGTTTTGCGTCATAAAACTGAGCCTGTGAGAGCGGATCGTTAAAGTGGTCAAGGTGTGCTTCGATAACATGGAGTACGTTCTGCATCTCTGGCAATTTATTGCGCCAGTAATAAATATATAACTGACACAGTTGGATGGTTAACCAAGTGTTATACCAGCGCGTGTTCTTAACAGTATTGGTATTCAGCAGTGTTTCAGCCTGCTCATAGCTTTTTAGCGCCTGAGCATGTAAATGATGGGTTTCTAAAGATTTACCATACTTAACATGCAAACTTGCACTGACTAAAGCATCGCCTAGCTTGTTCTCTTGAAGAGCATCTAAGTAGTAAGCTCGTGCTTCGTCGTGTTTGGCCAAACGGATTAAGTTATCACCAAGACCAACAAGTGCTGATAGTTTATCCGAATTAAAACGATCCTCTTCATTCTCGTGTAATGATATTTTTAGCGATTTTTCAAAGTATTGAATAGCATCATCTACCATGGATGCTTGGGCTGCCTGCTCTCCGGCTTTTAAGTAATAAGGTGTAGCTCTACTTGGTGAAAGTGTCTTTGCCCAGTGATCCCCAATTAAAGCTGAAGGGTAAGCTGTTTCGGCAATGTTAGCTTCCATAGCATTGGCGAGCTGTTGATGACTTTTGTGCTGTGTCGTTGAACTTTCATAAATGGCATCACGTATCAGAGCATGTTTGAATTGATACTGACTCCCTTCAACACTGCGTTGTATAAATATAATATTGGTTCGTTGCAGTTCATCTAAATCTGCTTGAATTTGACCTGTATTTTTATCTGAAGCTTGCTGAATTAACTTATTACTGAAAGTTCGACCTATGGCAGCTGCAAGCTGTGCTGTGTCTTTTGCAAAGGTCAGGTCATTGAGTTTTTGTTGCAAGGAGCTTCTAAGGTTTTCTGGCACGTGCGATTCGGGCTCTGATACAACGAAGTCAATATGACCATTCACTTTCTTAACAAGCCCATTTTTTTGTGCATAGAGCACCAATTCTTCAAGAAAGAGTGGGTTCCCGTCGCTTCTTGTGGTGAGCAGTTGTTTCACTCTGTCGCTAATGGGCATGTTATCGAATAAATGTTCAATTAAATGATGGCATTCTATCGGTGAGATAGAACTGAGCTCTATCTCAAAAATCTTCGCCTGCTTGAATTCATCTGGGTGCTGTGTTCGTGAAGTGCTTAGCCAGCGAAAGGGCTGACTCATGTAATTCGAGCTTTCAACTAAATAGCGAATAAACTCTAACGTAGTAGCATCAGACCAATGGAGATCTTCACAAACAAATAGGCATGATCCCTTACCATTTGCTTCTTGACCTTCACTACAGGCTAACTGTAGGAGGTGGGATAAAGTTAAAAAAAGATACGACTTCTGTTGGCTAAGCGAAAGATTAGAGATGGATTTCTGGAATTCTTTTTCACTGTGACGAGATAATTTTAAGTAAGGCTGTAACCATGCCCATAGAATGGCGGAACCTCTTTCTTTTTCCAAAGGTGAAAGTGATAGCGAATCTATTACATGTTTATAATTGTACTCAGCATGTTCACCATTTAGGTCGAAATGGACCGAAAAAAAGTTGAGTAAGGGATAAAGAGCATTGGTTTGAAATTCTGGTAGACACTGTAGAGGAAAGACATTGGTATGACTTAAACACTCTTTTAGCTCAAGCAGTAAACGAGACTTACCGATACCAGCTTCACCGTAAATATGAAAGAGTTGATACTGACCGTAAGGACGATTTAAAAGCAAAAGTTTCTCAAGGATTTCTTGACGACCAAAAATCGCATTGTTTGATTGTGATTTACGTAAAAATGAGAAGGCTTCAGATAAACGTTCACCTTTAAGCCTGTATCCATAAGGTGCCGCGGGTGTTGAATCGTTCCTAATTGGCTCAAATAAAAGTTGATGACTGAGCATGTCTTTAAACAGAGGCGAACAAGCTATTTCCTCTGGTTGAGCATTTCGCGCCAGAGCCATAGCTTCGGTTGAAACGCGACCTTCTGGTATTGCTCCATCAATACTTCTCATCATCCCTTTAGACAGGCCTATTCTAAGTTCGAATTTAATGTCATGCAGTTCACTGAGCGATGCTTGCTTAGAATGAAGATTGTTCCATATATCCAGCGCAGCTCTTGCACTGAGTCGGCTATCGTTATCACTGACTACTGGGTAGCCAAAATAAAATAGCGTTGTATCACCAACGGTTCCAACCTGAGTGGCTCCATAGCGAAGTGCGATATCTACACACTGGTGGTGATGATCTGATAAAAGCATCTCGGCGATGTCTTGCTTATCGTGTGCGGACTTGTTGGAGTTAGTTCTGTCTTCCGAGAGAATGATACACAGTGCGGTGATTTCCTTGCGCTCCGTGAATTGTGATCTCGTGGATGATAAAAAACCAGTTTGAGTTATTGATTCTTGCTGTAACGACAAAGCTTGTGTTGATGGGGCGCGCGATGCAGTTGGCACTAGGTCTGAAAAATTGAATCTACGAAATTCACGATATAAATCAATAGTGTTGCCAGGGCGTTCTAACGCTTTCTTATGCAGTACTCGTCTAAAGAACTGTGCAGAGTGATGCCCAGCAAGGGTTCCTAAAGGGATGTTGGCAGCGCTAAGTTGATGATAAAAAATTGATGCAGCACTGTTGCCTTTGATCGTGGGAGTGCCGGTGAGGCATTCTAGAAATACGAGTCCCCAAGCGTAAACGTCGGTTTGGGGTAAAGATGGCTCGCCTCTTAATTGTTCAGGCGCACTGTATTGAGGTGTACCCAGAGTTTCATCATTCAATGTTAATGTTTGGAAGTCAGAATGTTTCCCATCATTTTTGAGCGTACTGATCCCGAAATCGAGGATTTTTACATGCTGCTTTGCACCTACGTTGAAAAGCATTATGTTAGCGGGTTTTATATCTCTATGGATGATGCCAAGTTCATGCGCATGAGCTAATGCATCAAGTACACAAGCCATAATTTCAGCGGCTTCAGCTGGAGCTATTTGACCTTGAGAGTCGATATATTCCTTTAATGTTGTACCATCAACAAATTCGTATACAGCGTATAGAAGGCACTCGCCTTGCTGACCTTTGTCTAGGAGAGATACGATATTGGGGTGGTTGAGTCGACGAACCAAATCGCATTCACGTTTAAAACGAGCAATTTTTTTCTGTCTTTTCTGAGGGCATTCAGTTCCTGTTAATGTAAGAAACTTTATCGCGACGACTTTTTCAGTGCTGAGTTGCAGCGCTTTATAGACTTTTCCGAATCCACCTTCGCCTATTTGCTCTAGTAAAATGTAATGCTGGGAGTGAAAGCGTGCTTCTATTGTGTCCGTCGTGTCTTCTTTTTGAATCATGTACCTACTCTTGAATGCCATCGTTAGGAATATCAGTCTAGTACTTCAGGATGAGTATCGATATTTATTATCACTAGTTTTGATGGATTCTTCATATTGTATTCATCAATGTTTATATTTCCGTGACTTGGGTTGTATTCTTTCTTAGGGGGAGTTCAGTAGAGCGTGATGCGGTAAAGAGCGGTTAGTCATTTTAACCATGAATAAACGCGAATGCCTTGCTGTATTAAGACGTCTATTGCTAACTGCCTTTTAGGCTAAACAGGCTAAACAGGCTAAACAGGCTAAACAGGTTAAACAGAGTAATAGAGTAAGTTGATTAGGGTAATCGGCTCCCCAGTTTTATCGAAGCACGTTGTTTTGATATCAATAATATTCTGGGTAGCCTTAGGGTACTTAATAGGTTGAGAGTGTCAGTAAATCGTTTTTCGTGACCGCAAATGGTTATAACCTATATCTGAGCCTGGTTGGACGTCTTGGCAAAGACCACTGTATTTTTCTTTGGTCTGAATTAACGATTGATAATGTTGTTGAAAATACTCTCGTGTTGGGATTGAGCTGTCTTTGAAGCTGATAAATGCGCCTCTAGTACCACATATATGAGTGTCTCGACAGACTTCCATCCAATCTAAAGCTCGGTTCACATAATTGTATACAGGGTTATGTTGACCTTTTTCAACTTCGTATACTTTTTCGTTCCACCAAGTTTGGTATTGGATTGTGTATTGGGAAGTTGCATAGGGAAAAGCGACACGCTTACTGGCTGTTTCGTTGGTGTCTTTTGCATAAAATGGCCCTGAAATAGCGCCTAGGGTGACGTAACAGAACAGTCCTAGTGACTCATTGTCCTCGAAAACTAGGGTCGACGTTAATGATTGGATCAATTGCTCCTTACCAAGGTCACCGAGCCCCTTTTCTGCTACGACTTTCGATGTGATTTTGTGTGGGGCTGGGGAATCAAAATCAGGGGTAAATGGTTTACTTTGATTGGGAGCCGACGATAAGCGCCTCACATCGTACAGTGAGTTTCTCGCCCAGTGCCCCATTAATGAAGAATCATAACGGTGTTTACTGTCAGTGCCCGTAATCTTAAGTCTACCCGTTGAAAAGTTTTGTTTAGCAAACTGTTTTAGTTTCTCTTCGCTACCATCCCAGTATCCGTACATAGTACAGGGGTGCTGGAGATCTCTAATGCACTCTTTTTCGGTAATGAACGTGGAGGGGATCGCGTTGATTTTTAGGTTAGTTCCAACTAACTCGACAGTGCTTTTATCGTTAATTGTGTTTTCCCATTGTTCTAAAACGCTGTAAGTTGATGCCTGTCCTGTATCTACTTCTTGTGTATTCCAATCCAATTCAAAACGATGAATTTCATCAGGGATCTCAAAAGCTCGCAGTGTAAACTCTAGAACAATGCCATAACTCAGAGCTCCACCGCCACGAAGCGCCCAGAGCAGATCTGAATAATGTTCTTCGTTCACAACCACCAATTCTCCGCTTTCTAATAAGACCCTTGCCTCAATCAAATGTTCACAACACATGCCGTGCAAGCGAGTCCATGGTCCCCAACCTCCACCTTGAATATACCCAGCCAGCCCAACCGTCGCACAAGTACCATGAGGTATGGTTAGTGCAGGGCGTGTGCCATTTTCTGTGTCGGCTAAAATAGGCACCAGTTGGTAGAAGCGATAACCGGCACCAACACGAATCAGATAACCTTTGGAGTCTTGCTTCACGCTAATTCTCTTTAATCCACTTAAATCCAATAGAACAACATCATTCCCCGTACATTCTCCTTCGTGATCATGTCCCCCAGATCGTATTTTAACGGGTAAGTTAAACTTCACTGCTAATTGATAGGCTGTGATCACGTCTGACTCACTCTTGCACATGACAATCACTGATGGGTAAGCAATAAGCCGAGTATTAAAGATAAGTGTTTGAGCTTGATATTTACTTAACCCAGGGCTCTGGGAAGGTTGGGAACGATGTGACCCTAAAATCTGGTTTTTATCAACACCAAGTTGGGATAATTGATAGGCATAGCGCGCAGCGTTGTTTTTATATATTGCCATGAGACGTTGTGCTTCTAGTAATTGCTCATGCGGTGTATCTGATAAATCGAATTGTGTATTCATATCGTCCATGACGGTTCCTCAACTGAAGTATGCTGCGCGTTGTTAATTGGGCACTCGTTAATATCTTGCTCGGTGACCGACCCAGCGATGGATCGAGTCTCAGGTGCTGAATCGGGTTTGTTTATGTCGACTTGCACTAAAGTGGGCTGAGTGGATTCAACCGATATTTTGTCAAGAACACCGTCTAAATCCCCGATAGTTTCAACATGCAAATATGCAGTGTTAAACGCCTCTGCTAGCGCTTTATAATTCCATGATGGAAGACCGTTAAAAGGGGCAAGTTGGTCGCCTGATGTTAATGCACAGCTATCAACAGATGATTGTTCAATGGCATAAACATCGTTTGTCATAACAAAAACTACGCTATTAGAATGATGTTTGGATAGCGTGGACAGGGCTTGGCACATCATCATTAGCCCGCCGTCTCCAGTAACCACAATACTTTGGCGTTGGCTCGCCATAGAAATACCAAGGGCGCAGCCAGTTTCATGACCGATTGATCCCCATGCGTCGTCACAGATAAAATGGCTTTCATTAAATCCGGACAAACGCGCAGCCATATTTAGCGATGAACTTTCACCTAATATGAGGTTACTGTTTTGGATAGTATCGTTATGCTCAAGTGCCCGTTGATAGGCTGAAAAAAAAACTTCATAAGTGATTTTTTCATGATGTTCGGGGAAAGGAAGTCGATTATCGTTAAGTAACGTAGAACACCAGTTAGTAATTGGAGAAGGCGACTTGAAGCCATAGGTCAACTGGTCAATAGTATCGACTAAACTAACCTGCAAATAAGGGTCATTCTTTTCGCCTAGTGCATCATTCATATTCACTCTGATGAGTTGATTTTGTTTGTGTTGAAGCAGGGAGAGGTAATCGTCAGTGAACATAGCGCCTAACGCTAGAATAAAGTCAGCCTCTTCGATTATGTCTAGGGTAGCTTGGCTGGACGCCTCTCCAGAATATGTTCCAATAAAATTCTCTTTTCCTACTCCATGAGCTTCACTTATCAGTGATTTCGCTAGGGTAGTGGTCGTATACGGAATATTTAATGTTTCGATGAGTGTCGTGATTTCTTGCTGGAGACCAAGACGCGAGAGCTCTATCCCGAGCATAAGCAGCGGGCGTTTTGCTTGGCGCAGCTGGTGCTCTATTGCGGTTATTAAATTTGTTTGCATCGCTTTGGAAGGAGCAAGCGTGATTTGTGACAATGGCTGACGTGGGGGCGGTACTAATTCTCCCCAGACGTTTTGCCAGGCTTCAAGGTATATTGGACGTCGGTGTAGCAGAGCGGCTTCTAAGGCGCTATCGATTTGTGCTGGAGCACTAACATGGTGACTAAGTATTTCCGCAGCAATGGTAACGTGTTCAAAAATGGTTTTGTCACAATCGGGATTGCCAATTGAGTGGTGAAACTGTGCGTGGGTTTGTTGTAGTACTTTTCTATCATTTAATGAGGGGCTGGCTGTGATAACAACGATTGGGTTTCGTTCAACGTAGGCACCAGCGATGGCATTTAATACATTAAAAGTGCCGACTCCATATTGGACTGAGACCGCACCAATACCTTTGAAGCGCGCATATCCGTCTGCAGCATAACCTGCGCCGAGTTCAGTTATGTCACCAACGGCGTCAATACCCTCGAAACGTTCTAAGGCTGTTATAAATTCTTCTACATAGTCGCCAGGCACTTGAAAGATTTTATCAAGGTTTAGCTCTTTAAGACGTAACAACAAGTAATCGGCAACACTGATCCATTGAGTATTCATGATTGACTCCCTTCATAAGCACATTCTGTGACTTTATTGAGTGTGTCGGAGGAAGTATTCAACTGGTCAATTGAAGCTTTAACCGAACAATTCCATGCTCTGCAATCAACGGAGAAATGGTTGGCTTTCCATTCATGCCAAGCTCCTCCAAATGGATCAATTCCCCCAACGATAGCAATATCAAGATCATCATTCATTTCGATTCTATCCGTCCTTTTCAATGAACATCAAAATGTACAGCAGGCGTTTTGTTATTCCATTACACCTTATTACAGCTTGGGGAATGTGAGGTTCAGGTTGCAATTTTTGAGGAGAGGAGAGGAGGATAACAAGCCAAGTAAACTTGCTGAATTCATGGCTACCAATCTCATTAAAGGATTAAAGGATTAAAGGATTAAAGGATTAAAGGATTAAAGCGACAAAGCAACGAAGCAGAAAAGCAGAAAGCACCTTAGTCTCTGAATCGTGATGTGTAATATCGTGTAATAGTTCTGAAGATTATCGGACGGTATATTCCTTGAAAGCGCGAACAATGTACGTTTCCTAAAGGTTAGACGGTCTGCTAATAGCTAGACCAACAAGGAACACAATGTCTCGTGAACCTGACCCTATTAAATGCGATGAAGACGATTTGAACCAGATCTACAGTATTCGGTTGTCTTTTTATAAGCCATCGTGTCTGCGCAATATCAGCAAAGGGATAAGGTTTTTTGATCAACGGAGCTATATCAAGGAATCTCGAATGCGCATCAATAAATGGATATTTAAGCTAACACCAATAGCTGTAATGATTGGCATGTTCTCGCCTGGAAGTGCATCGGCGGGATGCAGCTCTGAACCATATATAGGGTCTATGTGTGTGACGGCTGCAAGTTACTGTCCCTCTTCCTATTATATGCAAGCAGACGGCGCACTTTTATATATCGATGACTACACAGCATTGTTCTCTCTTCTGGGGACTAATTTCGGTGGAGATGGCAGAGTCAATTTTAAGTTGCCAGATATGAGAGGTCGTACTGCGGTTGGTGTAGGTACTGGCCCTAGTTTAAGTTTGATTCAACTTGGGGAAATGGGAGGGCATGAATCAATCCACCTCACGGAAGATAATTTACCGGCCCATACTCATAACGTTGGTAATGGCGTAGTAATGAATGTAAGCAATGCTAATGTCGATGTCGCCGTGGAAATTCCTCTATTTGCTGATCGTGGAACGAGTAATCAAGTACCAGCGAGCGGAGAAACTTTCTTGCACACGGTAGGTAAAGATAATGTGAGTGCTAATGAAGACGCTAAGATCTATGGGAACGGAGAGAGTGCGCAAGGGGCACATTTGGTTGGCACAGGTGCGGGTAAGTTACAGTTCAATCAAAACAACTTCATAACAGGTAAGGTTGATTCAACAGGAAAGGATGAGAAGCTTACAAACCGACAACCTTACGTTGGCTTAACTCATTGTATTGCGGTATTTGGGCTTTATCCTCCTAGACCGTAACTATTTTTTAGTTCAGATTAGTATAGCGCTCAGATTTGTACACTTCATATTAGTTGCTTTCTGATAAGTAAGTTTTCATGTTGCGGGCTATAATTTCATCCCGAATTTTACCTATGGCTTTCCACATTTTTTGGACTAACTCAGGGTTCTCTTTTGTGAATTTATGACTGAAGATGAGATAGTAATATTTTGTTGAGATAGGGGGAGTGATTTTTTCGATATTAGACAGTTCATTTTCTTTAATGTAACTGTCGGCTATGTTGCTTTGAATGGCAACCGCGGCGATTCGTCTTTTCTTCAACATCGCGAACAATTGATCGGTACTTTCCATTTCAAGCGTGCTTATTTCATTTTTTTTCAATTTATTGATGATTGAAAAGCCGTTGTGAGCTCCAACAGGTCTATTCCCCACAGATTCTAGCTTTGTACCATCCCACTTTACTTCTTGCTCTTTCAGCTTATAAAAAAAGTAATCCAATGTTGCGATGCGTAATGTGCTATCAACTTGTCCGTCTTTTACCGGATAATCCGCATACTTAGCACGTTTCTGGTTGTAAGAAAAAATGAACCCACCATCCACCTGGTTGGCTTTCATATGATGAAGTACTCTTTTACCCGGCAGTCTTATATATTCGATGTTAACGTTTAGTGTAGTCGCGGCGTGCTCTAGAATATCTATAGATAAACCAGGTGGTTTTGCAACAGAAGTACCATTGCCCATTTGAAATGGAAAGGATTCAATGTCTGAGTAAGCAAGCTTTATCGTCTTTATTGAGGAGGCATGTGCAGCAATAGGATTCAGAAACATGACTAGTATTAAGAAGAGATAATGCATTGGTTCTTTCCCTAGATTTAATCTATGTATGTCAGTATAGAGTGTTTATATTGCAATATAGTTATACCAATTTAAGCACTGCTTCCCCAAGATACCCCTCATAGTTTATTAATCTACATTACTCAGTGGTATCTCTAGTATTGATGGGGTTAATGTATTAATCGCTATAGTAAATATTATTTGTAATGAAATGAAGCGAATAGTGGATTTTTGTTGCTCTCGAAACATCCATAAATGTTATCTGTATGCCTATCTACATTGTTGTGTAAATGTACTCGAAGATAAACCTTTGAACTACTTGAATTACTACTTGGGCATTGTAAGGCTAGTTCATTAGTTCATTAGTTCATTAGTTCATTAGTTCATTAGTTCATTAGTTCATTAGTTCATTAGTTCATTAGTTCATTAACTGGATGATTTGGCTACATTGCTCAGCCACTTTATGTAAGCTCGACGACTTTACCGAAAATTTGGATGTTGTCGTTTGAATTTTGTTTTCACATGCTTACTGCTGGGCATCATCCAAGTAGGCGATTTGCGCGAGCCATTGTTTGGCTGAACTATCGAATTTCCCACCTACTAAAGATGTGAGCAATGGTTTGGCTTCGTTATATTGGTGCAACTCAAAATGAGCAATTGCTTGTAAGAGTTGCCACCGTTTGTTTTTAGGCTCAAGAGTAAGAAGCTTATTTATTAGAGAGATAGCTTGCTCCCAACTCTGTTCTGCATAGGCTAATTGAGCTCTTGTTGCCAATGAGCTCTGGCTAGAAAGTGACTCTAGAAGTTGCATCGCTTCGTGTTGTTGGCGTGATCGCAGTAAAGCATGTAGCTTTAAAGTATTAGCCTTATCTTTATATTTTGCTGATGGCGTATAGCCATTAAGTGTCTGGTAAGCCAAGGCTGGAGTGTCAGTACCTAGCTGTAGCTGTGCTAATAAAATGCGCTGTTGCTCCGAGAGTTTTCCTAAATTATTAACGACAGAAAGAGCCGTGATCGCCTGACGCTTTTCTCCGTGTTGGACACTGGATTGTGCCAATCGAGACCAGTACTTGTCTTGATTAGGGTAGAGCGCTGTCACCTTGAGCAGCAAAGCCCGTTCCTTGCCAAAAGCTTCAAGTCGTTGGTAGCTGGCAAGCAGAAGTTGATAATGCTGTTGTGTTGCATCTAACCTTATTGCTTCTTTCATTATCATTACAGTTTGTTGCCATTGCTCAATGTGATAAGCACTGTGCCCGGCAATGGTGTAAATAGCTGCGGTTTGTGATGCCGTGAGTGTGGGCTTTAAGGCGACGGATTCAGAAACATGCAAGTCTCGCCATGTATTGAATCTATCCAACGCATCAAAGTAACGCTGGTTTTGGTAGTTAAGCTGTACAGAAAGGCGTAAAAGTTGCTCTTTGTTAGCAAGATTTTCCGTGATCTTTAAAAGTTCATTCGTTCTATCAAGTGCGCATCTTACCATTTCAAGCTTTAAACAAGCCTGCAAATAAAGGCTCTTAGTAAGCTCTTTAGTTTCTGAATTTTCAGCTTGATGGTTATCGTGGAATCGAGCAAAACTATCGATACTTATGCTGTCACGTTCGAGAAAGTGGCTGAGTTTTTGGTAACGCTCAAAAGTTTTAATGTCTACTTCTGCATGCGTCATGTAGCTAACCAAAGCTAACCATAGTAGGGCGAATTTTTTCATAATATTAGCCCTCTAGGCTGTAATTGACAGTGACTTGCTGCCATTGTTCACCAGATTGTGGTGGCACAAACTTCCAACGCATGACGGATCTTAACGACGAACGAAGGAAAACCCCTTTAGGTATCTCTTCAATAACCTCATATTGGATCGCTTCGCCTTGCTGATTAATTAATAAAGAGAAAGTGATGTGACCTTCTATTCCGTTACGTTTTGCTTTTGTAGGATACTTTGGTGGAATTTGGTAAGTCGGCTTTGCCATTACCACGTTCGACTGAAAATCACTTCCTTGTTGTACTCCTTGCCCAGAAAAAGAAAAATCAAACGTTAGGTGGATATCAATTTCATCACTTGGCTTAAATGTCACTTCTGGCAGTGTTACTAAGCTCTCAATATCTGGTATAGCAAAATTAATTAAAGCAGGGCGGCTAGGCGCGGAAGTCGGGGCAGAGGTTGCAACAATGGGCTTGCTTATAGCCGGTTCCTCTTGCTTTTTCTGAGAGGAAATTGTTTGAACATACGTTGTATGTAATGGACGAACTTTTTGATTTTTGTGTGTTGAGATTAATACGTGCAAAAGAGCGACCAACAACATGTTGATGAGTAAAGTCATCAGTAAAATAGCGAGCAACTTTGCTTTACTAGTCTTGGGTAGCGATAGCAACATTAGTTAGCCCTGATAAGCGCAGTGTGTCAATTACGGAGATAAGTGTACCGGTATCTAAGCTTCGGTCGGCATTGATAATGGCATTCGTCGTTTTGTTACCTAATAACTGGGCTTTTACTTGAAACTGCAATTGGCTTAGGTTGATGTTTTGTCCGTTAAACCAAATATTGTGCTCGCGATCGACACTGACAGTGAGTGTTTTTGATTCGGATTTTAATGTAGAACTAGAGGCGCTAGGTCTATCCACTTCTATGGCTGATTCCTTTTGGAAGTTGGCCGATAAAATAAAGAAGATCAGAAGGATAAACACGACGTCAATCAACGGAGTCAGGTCGACTTGAGGTGATTCCTCTCTATCGGTGAAAGATTTAATTTTCATGAAATTTCCATTTATTAGAATAGTGGTCGAGGAGCTTTTGATGCTGTCTTTTTAGGTTATAAGCCAAGTACATACCTGATAGGGCGGCAAGCAAGCCAGCTAAAGTCGTTAGCATAGCTTGGCTAATACCATTCGAGACGGCGCTGAGTACATCGTTACTATTGAGTTGCTCAAAACAAGCCATCATTCCATCGACTGTGCCAAGCAGGCCAAGCATTGGAAGAATGCGAACAAATAAGCGAATTTCGTTAAGCCCTACGCTGAGGTACTGGCTAATTTGGTTTACCCAACCCTGCCGTAAATAGTTACGTTCAGTTGAACTAATGTTGGCGTACTGAGTCAGTATTACTTCAATTTGCGAAGATAAATCGATATGTTTCAGCGAACGCAGACGTGAATAGCACTGAATGATTAGCCCCCACATTACAAGCGATATAAAACCAATAAACCACATGATAGGGTGGTCTATTGGTAAGCGAGCATTGATGAGTTGTTCTAACATGGCTCACGCTTTCCGTAGCGAATATCGACCACTAAACTGGTGACTTGGTATTCTAGAATTTCGGCAAGTTGTTGTGCTTGGTTTTTAACTAAGCAATGGATGATAAGTAAAGGTACAGCCACAAGAAGCCCTAGTTTGGTTGTGAGTAGTGCCTCGGCAATGCCGCCAGAAAGTAGATCCCCATCTGTTACGCCCTGAGCTGTGATCACCGAAAACGTCTCGATCATGCCGCCAACGGTACCTAATAACCCCATAAGAGGGGCAATGGCTGCCAATACTGCTAATGTTCCTATACCTTTGTGTAACCAAGGCATTTCACGACTGACATTTGCATCAACCACGTCTTCCATTTCTTGCTCGGTCGCGCACTCTTTAAGCTGAATGAGTACTCGTCCTAGAATGTTCCCATTTGAGAGGGCACTTAGCCTACTGGCTTGGTGGGTTACCGCTCTTTTCTCTTTAGTCAGCGTAATGAGGCGAACCAAGCCGATAGAAAATCCAATCACTGCAATGAAGGTAATAAGTAAACCAATAATGCCAGCTGGCTTGTAAGATTCGTACCACTTAGGCTGTTTTGCCGATGCGATAAAACCCAAACCAAAGTTAGGGTCGATAACCCATTGATCTGGTGTGCGGTTAAATTGGGGTTGTGGTGTGATTTGTTGCCATTGCTGACGGGCTCCCTCAAAGCTCAACCAGCCGAAGTCTTTGGATAATTGGCTAAATGCCCCGATTTGCTGAATTGAAGCACGTTCAACTTTACCGCTAGGCAATAATATATCGCCTATATATTCTCTTGGTTCACTCGATTCCGAAATTTGCTGAATCATCGCAAGCCAAAGCGTGTTAATTGTTGTGATATTGAAATCACTTTTTTCTATCGGCTTAGGCATACGGTTATTAAACCAAGTCGCCAAAGGTTGATTATTCGCGATAAAGTTATTTTGCTGAGCAGACGTCAGGTCTATTACTTCAATGATCCCAGATCGAGCGGCTTCAACTTGTTTTTGCTTGTCTCGTAATTTTTGTTGCAGCCTAAGAATATCTTCTTCAAGTCGTGCATTGTTTTCGTTGAGTTCATTTAATTTAAATTGCTGTGAACTGACTTGTTCATTGACTTCGGATAACTGGCTTTGTTTACGAGATTTTAGTTGTTCATAACGTTGAACATCATCTTTGTTACTGCGCTCAACACGTTCAAAGATACCTTGCAGCGTTTCGCTAGGGCTGTTGTTTGGTAACGTTGTGGTACTGGCTCCTATCGCGGAACCGACATTGAACACCCCTATTAGGCATACAGTTAATAGAAATGAAGAGCAGGACTTCGAAGAGTATGTATTCATGACTATTGCGCCTTTGGAAGTGTGATAACTGGATAAGTGCCGCCATCATTGAGAGTGATGAGAGCTTGTTCAATCTGCGCAGTTTCGTTAGCCCCTAGTGCTCCCCATTTCTGATCATCTGCGAGCCACACCCCTGCAGTTAAGGTATCCAGCGACAAATAGTAATAGCCTAAACGTCCAACTCTGATGAATTGAACTTCTTGAGTTGGGGTCAAGCGACCAAACCAAGTTTTTACTTGAGTCCCGTATTGGATCTCTGTCTGATACGCGATCAGAATACGTTCAAGTTTTTCGGCTTCACTCATTTGCGGGTTATCTAAATCTAAATTGAGGCGTTCAACACGCTCAAGCCTTTGTCGTTTATCAAATGGTAGGTCGGTTCTTACTAAGTCTTCTAAGGTCGTGACCATCTTTTCCAATAGAGGGTACAAATTCACTTTTGTTTGGCGAATGTTACTCATTTCACTCTCTAACTCATCAACAACACTTTCTAATTGCTCTAGCTGTCTTTGAAGTTGGCTTTGATAGCGCGTTTGTAGCCTTATCTCATGATCCAAGTTTCTTGTTATTTCACGTTGAAGCTGAGTTTGGTCGTCGATTGCTTCTACGTGCTTCTGAATCGTGGAAGATGATTCAATATAACCTGTTTGTTTTTGAATCTTATGACTAGTTGTTGATTCTGCAAAAGATGCATTTTGCAGTGATATTGAGAATATTACTAAAGGTATAAATCGAAATGGAATCATCAGTCTTATTGCTATAGTTGGTTGGTGCTATTCTTGAGAGCAACACTAAAAACCAGAGAATGATAATCGTTTTTATTTATAAAGAAAGAGATATTTTTAAAGTTGTGGATACTTTTGTTGTTTAACTATTTGATTAATAATTAAATAAAAATTATTTATATTGATTTTGTTTTAAGGGGGATGGAAATTTATTTTTAATAACGCCAACCTTCATTTTATCGATTGCCTTAACAAAAGTGAATTTTTTATAAAAAATCATTGTTAACAATTTGTTTGTAATAAAGTGTGTACGATATTTTATTCTAAATAGGATTAGTTATCACTTAGATCCTTATGTATAAAGGTTTTGGAAGGGTTACTGATATTCCATAACCTCTCTGAATGTTAATATTCTATTAATAAAACGGATATTGCAGTGCATTATTCTAAGGTAATAGGTTTCCATAGTGGGATTTACTTACTGAATGACTTATTGTTAGTATTAATGATAATTATTATCACTTAGAACTTTTGAAATGCACACCTTTAATAAAACTATCCTCGCCGTGACCATTGCGTCGCTCTGTTCTGTGTCCAGCGTTTATGCAGAAACAGAAAAACCATCGAATACTCAAACTGATCTTACCGTTAATGTAACCGATACGAGAGATGATGATCTTTCAACTAAACAGACGCTTGATGCTGATGATATTAAAGATACACCGTCATCAAACGGGAACTTAACGGACTATTTAAAAGATAACCCAAATGTGCGTTTTGCTGGTGGTGATTTAGATGGCTTACAAGGTGGTGAAATTAAGCCAAGTTCAATTTCGATTAACGGTGCCGACTCAGAACAAACAGCCTACCTATTAGACGGTATAAACATTAATAATGATATTGACCCAGGTCACCAGTTGTTTGATGGCTCAATGGCAGTTAACCCGAATAAAAGTTCAGAACAGGCTTATTACTTTGATGCCAACCTTTTAACTGGTGTTACTGCTTACACAAGTGATGTTCCTGTGAGTTTAGGTGGCTTTACCGGTGGTGCAGTGGTCGCGGAAACTCGCCATTATAGCGGCGAAAACCGAGTGAAGTTACGCTATCGTGGTACACAATCTGATTGGGCTTCAGTTCATATCGATGACCATGTAAAAGCAGCGACTGAAGCTTTAGAGCCAACAGGTTCAGAAGCCACTTATCAACCTAAATACAAAAAGAATTTCTTCAGTCTAATGGCGGAGCAATCTCTGACAGATGATATAGGGATGGTGCTTGGATTCAGCCGTCGAGATTCTGATATTCAACAAACCCGACTTTTAAACCCGACAGGGGAAAGAGATAGAGAAGATCAGACTCGACGTTCAGATAACTTTCTCG
This sequence comes from Vibrio gallaecicus, assembly GCF_024347495.1. Lineage (NCBI taxonomy): Bacteria > Pseudomonadati > Pseudomonadota > Gammaproteobacteria > Vibrionales > Vibrionaceae > Vibrio > Vibrio gallaecicus. Next base: position 461,277 of record NZ_AP025491.1, read on the forward strand.
CGAACTTTAATTGGGTGCCTGATGTTAACCGAAGCTTAGAGTTTGGCTTACGCTTGTCTGATTATAGTGAAGGTAAGTACTTTGCGACAAATACGGAAGGTGATGTTACAGATACTCACTTAGCTTATGGCTCTACAGTTAAGTGGACGCAAAAACTAGGTGCTGGCTCCTTCTCGGCAACGGCGGCCTACGATAAGTTCAAAGATGAACGAGATTCTTCATCAAACACTGCCAACGTTTATATCGAATTTGATCCTGCGTTTGAGTTCTACGAAGGAGGCTATGGTGATAGCCAAATGACTCAGCAAAATATCAACCTGCTATTAGCGTATGACTTCGATCGTATTGATGTCGGACCTACGTCACATCTTATATCTTTGGGCGCGGATTATCGAAAAACTGATTTCGAATTCAATCGCGACCATGATGTTAACATCAATACAGCAATGACTTGGGGTGGTGTTGAGATTGGTCAATCAAGCGAGACGTTGAACGCAGGTAGTGTTAGTACTGATCACCAAGACTACGCTATATATGTCGAAGACCAAATTCAAATTGGTAACCTGACACTTCGCCCTGGTATTCGAATTGACCGAGATGATTTCTTAGAAAACACTAACATAGCGCCGCGATTTGTATCGTCGCTACAGGTGGCACGTGACACAAATGTGAGTTTTGGTATAAACCGATACTACGGTCGTTCGTTTGCCTCTATGAAATTAGCAGGAGAAGTTCAAGAACTTAATAACGATACATCACGCGATTACGCTTCAATCGATGGTTTAAAGACACCTCATGCTGATGAAGTCACTTTTGGTATCACGCAAAACGTATCGAATTTTGTGCTTTCTGCAAGTTACGTCAATAGAGATTATAAGAATCGAATTGTAACGGAAGAGCTGAGAACAGCAGGTTCCAAAGTGGTCTCTTACGTTAACACTGAAAGCTACAGTGCTGATGTTTATACCATTCAAGCAAGCAATATTAAACCATGGGTTCTAGGACCGACTTACTGGACTACTACCTTAGCTGCCGACTGGACTACAACCGACTATTCAACTGTAGCAAGTGGTTATAACGCTAACGAGCTTATCTACCTTGACGGTAAGTTGATGACTCGGGCGGAAGCACAAGAGAAAGTAAACAGCAATGGTGAGGAGTGGATTGTTCGCTTAGGACTAGATATGGAAGTGCCAACGTACAATATAGCTTGGGCAAACAAAATCTACATAAAGGCTCCAGTGAAAGATACTGAGTATTCTACGGATGCGGCTGATGGTAAAGAAATGTACTACAGCTACGATCACGGAACGCAAACCCAGTGGGATACTCGACTTCGTTACCAGCCAAGCCTTTATGGAACTCACTCGGCTTACGTTCAAGTTGATATTCTCAATTTACTAGATGATGTTCGTCAAAAAGGTATCTTTAGCACAGCAAGTAATGCAACCTTCTCCCCAGGTCGTGAGTTCTGGCTTGAGCTAGGTTACGAATTCTAATCACTTCTTTTTAATTTTTTGATAATAGGTAACCAGTGGTTTTCAGCTACTGGTTGCCTTGTCGTTTTTGGTGAAATATGTCTAACCCATCCCCTTTGTCTCTAAAAGACAAATCCTTCCTTTCTCAAGTATGGTCGCTAGCACATCCGTACTGGAGCAGCGACGAGAAACGTATTGCTTGGCTGCTTCTCGGCTTTGTTGTTGGTTTGAACTATTTGATCGTTGAAGTCGCGGTTCTTTACAGCAATTGGAACCGTGATTTTTTCAACCTAATGCAAAATGAAGAATGGCATAACTTTTGGAATATGCTGGGTCAATTTGTGCTTATTATGGTTGTGTATACCGTCATTGATTTAGCCGAGGAATATCTGCGTAGAACCTTGCGTATTCGCTGGCGTCGTTGGCTTACTCATACTTTCCTAGAAAAGTGGTTAGGCGGAAAACGCTTGTACCGCCATCAACTCAGTTACGCAGACAGTGATAACCCAGATCAGCGAATCTCGCAGGATGTAAAAGATTTCTGTGATAAAACGTTGAAGATGGGGTTGGGGTTACTTCGCACTGTAACCAGTTTATTTTCGTTTGTAGTCATTCTCTGGAATTTGTCTGGGAGCCTAACGTTTGAGTTTGCTGGTAGTGAGTGGGTGATTCCTGGATACATGGTGTGGGTTGCGATTGTTTATTCCATTATTGGTACTTGGTTGACTCACAAAATTGCCAAGCGTTTGGTACCACTGAACTTTGAACAAGAAAAAAGTGAAGCCGACTTTCGTTTCCACTTAATGCGTGTACGAGAGCATGCGGAATCTATTGCTTTACAACGTGGCGAACTAGCAGAAAACAGCCGCACACAAACCTTATTCGGCAAGGTTTGGGACAACTGGCAACAGCTTACTGGCATGAAGCTAAAATATGGTGCGTTTACCAGTGGCTACAATGAGGTTGCGCGAATTTTCCCATACTTGGTTGCTTCACCAAGATTGATGAGTGGTGCGTTACAACTTGGCGATATGATGCAAACTGCAACGGGTTTTTATCGTGTTCAAGAAGCCTTCAGTTGGTTTGTCGACTCTTATGAAGAACTTTCAGATTGGCGCGCCGTCACCGACCGATTAATCACATTCCACGCTCAATTAGAAGCGTTACCAAATGCAAATTCATTACCACGATCAGAGAAGCCAGAGTGGCGTGATCTCAATTTGTATTCACCTGAACAACAGCCGTTACTTTCTGAACAAAGTGGTGCTATTTCTCAAAGTATCATCATTAAAGGTGTGTCTGGAGGCGGGAAAAGTACCTTTATTCGCTCGTTAGCAGGGCTGTGGCCTTATCAAAATGGTGAGATCAGCATGCCTGACGACAGCGAATGTATGTTTATTCCACAAAAACCGTATCTGCCTAATGCGACTCTGCGTGACATTCTTTTGTATCCGAACTGCAATTCAGTATCTGATGAAGAGTTGTCGGAAGCGTTAACGCTCGCAGGTATTGCTAAGTTCAGTGATCAAATCGATATGCAAAATAACTGGCAGCAAAATGTCTCAGGTGGTGAGCTTCAGAAAATCATGCTGGCACGCAGTTTGGTTCAAAAGCCGCAATGGCTTTTCTTGGATGAAGCAATGTCGGCGCTCGATCCTGAAAGCTACCGCTCAATTCGTGAAGTAATGAAGGTGCAACTCCCAGATAGCTATATCGTCGAAGTCTCACATCGCGAGAGTCACGAAGAAGAGCAAAACCAACTTATTTTATGCACACAAACACAATCGTTTAAATATTTATGAAGATTAACAAAATACTGATATTGGCAAGCGCGGCACTTTTAGGTGCTTGTCAGGTGATTACACCGACTAAAAGTGTAGATTCGACTTTGGACCTATCTCAGACGTTGAGTTTTGACAGCAACGTAGAAGTCGGCAAGCTTGAAAATGGCTTGAGCTATTACATTGCTGAAAATACTAATCCTGAATCGCGAGTTTATGTCCGCTTGGTCGTTAATGCTGGTTCAATGAGCGAAGACGATGATCAAAGAGGTGTCGCTCATATCGTTGAACATATGGCTTTTAATGGCACAAAACATTATCCCGGGAATGAAGTCATTAAAGTGCTGGAAGAAGCGGGAATGAAATTTGGTGTCGACATCAATGCGTTTACCGACTTTGAAAATACGGTTTACACCCTTAACTTGCCGAGTAACGATCCGGAAACTCTTGAATTGGTGATGGATGTACTTTCTGATTGGGCAAGTAATGTCACTATGCTCAAAGGGGATTTAGATGCAGAACGTGGCATTGTTTTGGAGGAGTGGCGTGCTCGATTAGGTCCAATGTTAAGGTTAGGTGATAAGAAAAGTGCGATTGAAATGGCTGGTTCACGCTATGTTATGCGTGACCCAATTGGTGACCCTCACACTATTAAAAATGTATCAAAGTATCGAGTTGCGGACTTTTATACTAAATGGTATCGCCCAGACAATATGTCGGTTGTGGTCGTTGGCGATGTTCAAACTGAACAAATCAAACAGCTAATTACTCGTAAATTAGGTGATGCCAAAGCGCCTGATTCACCGTTAGAGACCGTTGATTACAGTATCCCACTAGTGGAAGGCTGGCGTAGTGAAGTGGTATCAGAAGAGGGGTACTCATCGCCATCTGTGGAGGTCAGCTTTTTCTCAACTTTCGAACCAGATCTTAGCTACGCTCGCTACCAACAGGATCTTGCTCATCAAATAGCGACGCGTCTGCTCAATGTTCGTCTTCAACGTTGGGAACAAGATGAAGATAACGTGGTCAACGCAGCAAACTTTTACTCGTCAAATGTAGGTAGAGAAACATCACAAGCGGTGTTCTCTTTACAACTTGTTGAAGGGCAGTATGAGCAGGCAACACAAGGATTGTTCCAGTTTGTTGCTCAGCTCACTCAGCACGGCTTTTCTGAACAGGAAGTGCGCGGAGAAATCAGTCGTCTTAAAGGTGTTATTGACCGAAACCAAGACAAAAAAAATTACAGTATCGACCTTGCTGGAGACCTTATGGTATCAGCCGCTAGCAAACAGATATTGATAGATAAAGAGCAAGCTTATCAGCTTAACAAATACTTTTTAGACCGTATCAACGTTAAGCAAGTGAATGAGGCTTTCCGACGAGCCATACAACCTAAATCGCGTTTAGTTTTGTTAACTCAACCAACTAAGAAGCGACAACCTAAATTGGCGACTGAGTGGATTGAGAGTGAATGGCAGTCGAACATGCTTAGCAAACAGCCGCAATGGGTTATCGATGACAGCCAAGCTGTATTGCCAGTTGTTGACCCAAAGTTAGGGACACTCAAGCAAGAGAAAAAGTGGGCGGAACATCGTATTACTGAATATCGCTTGAGCAATGGAAGTAAACTTGTCTATCGTTATAGCGACAGCAACCCTGGTCAAGTCCATTTTAAGGCGTTAACTGAAGGCGGTTTACGCTCAATTCCTCAACAAGATTATCAAGCTCTAAAAACTGCGATCAGTCTAGTGGATGATACGGGAGTCGGTATTGTCCCACAGGCTGATATTCAAACCATCTTCCGTGGTAACCCTGTAGTGATGTCGACACTGGTTGGAGATTACCAACAAGGCTTCTCTGGTTGGGCGAAGACCGACAGTTTTGAAAAGATGTTAAAGCTATTTCATTTAAAATTGGCGGCAAGTCCAGTATCGGAAAAATCACTAAAAGAGTACCAAGTTGAGATGGAGCAGCGTTTAACTGGCAGCCAGTTTGACGGTGCCGATCGCTTTGTTAGAAAGGTCTCGGAGCTACGCTTTCCTGACATTCCGACAGTGTATAGCGATAATGGTGAACAAGCGGGATCCTATACGACACAAGGGCTTAGTGATGTTTATCAAGAATACATCGCTGGTAAAACGGATTACACCTATTTTGTCGTGGGCGATATTACCGCTGATCAACTTGAACAACTTGCCGCGCGCTATTTATCCTCGGTTGAGGTGAAAGAGCCTTCGAGAGATCACTACGAGTTAAGAGCATCGTCGCCAGAAGTGCGTTACAGCAAAGCCGATTCTAAAGAGCCGAGAGCAGAAGTTGAGATCTACTTAGTTCAAGATTCTCAGTGGCGACCAGATAATGCTTACTACTTGGAGTTGAGCGGCGAGTTAGTTCAAGAGCAGTTACGCTTGAAGCTTCGAGAGCAGGCATCGGGAGTTTATGGTGTGGCGAGTTGGTTTTGGCAAGATAATTACAGCTCGCAAGCCGAAGGTCGAATTTTGTTTACTTGCGCACCGGAGCGAGTTGATGAATTAATATCACTGACGCATTCAGTGCTGAATTCAGTTGCAATTCAAGGAGCCGATGAACAAGTGCTTGAGAATAAATTAGTTCAACGTGACGACCAAATTGACCGTTACCTGCGTTCAGATCTAGGTATGTTAAATGCGATGGAACAATCTTATCTACTGACGGATAGCCCGCGCTTAATTCAAGCTCAGCGCCGAGCGAACAGTGAGGCAAACAAGTTGATAATTGATGGAGTTATGCGTCAGTTTTTAACTCAGGCTAATCGTTTTGAGGCTGTGCTGCTACCTGAATTGGCTGCGGATAAGTCAAACTAATAATTCAAATAAATATCTACGTCACGCAAGCGTTTTAATCATTCTACATATGAGTAACGTAGAATGATTAGCGCTAGTGTGTGACTTATTTATCGGACAATAAAGATGAAAAAACAGTTATTACTCGGGTTACTTTCCATATGTACTTTTAATGCCGTCGCCGGTTTGGAGTTAGCGAATACTTATCAAGATTGGGAACATTATGAATCGAAGAGTTTCGATACGGGCGAAGCGGTGATTCTTGGGGTCTCTAGTGTTAAGAGTGATGGTAATACGGAAACTGTCGCATTGCGATGTACAACAGAGGGCGTGAACCTACTGTTTTTTAATGGTTTACCAAGGCAAGAGCTGGGTTATTCTGCAAGCGCATCATTTAAGAATGCTGAAACGTTCACAATGGATGTTTGGATCAAAGGTAAAACACATTGGGCAACGGTACCATTAGACTTACTGGAGTCGTTTTATAGCGCAGAATTCTTGAAGGTGGAACTGCAAGGTGATGGGGAAGAAGTTGAGCAGATCGCTGTCTCGTTACGAGGCTTTAAAACGATGTATCAGACATTACTGCCAAGCTGCAAATAGTTTAACGTTTTAGATGATTTAGCATATCAAGCGCTTGATATGCTTTTTTAATCAATTTTCATTATACCTTTGCTCAAATATCACGTTTTTAGATTTTGTTTATCTACTTGTAACTTCTTATATTTTAGCTGCATTTCTTATTGAAAGGGCTTGTGGGTTCTTCTGTTTTGCTGGGTAGCGCAGTGCGTGTCTTATTACCCATTTGACTTCATCGGAGGCTCCTTGTTCGAGCCAACTCTCGCATAATGTGAAGATGATCTTTGGATGATCTTTTGCAATATCCCCAAGATGATTCGCGACACTTCTTCTCACAAATAGTGATTCGTCATCTTTCAATGCTTCAATAAATGGAAGCGTTGGTTGGGGGTTAATGACGAAAGATTGGATTCTCTTTCCCCATGGTAATTTGGGTCTGGTGCCTTCCGTACATAGTCGCCTTATATTTGGGCAGTTATCATTTAGTCTTTTTTCGAGGTGCGCTAACGTTCGATCTTGCTGTTCAATGAGGAAGCGGCGAATGGCGAATTCAGCTGTAAAACGTTTAGTGAGCTTAAACATCGCATTCATCGAGACATCAAAAGGATCTTCCCCACCATTATTTTCTTTATCAAGTCCGTACTCTGAAATGAAAAAGCTATGAGGCAGATAAAAGAAACCAGAGAGACCAAACTCTTCGGTAAACGCTTCTTCCGGGGTGAGTGAGTTCATTATAATAGTTATAGCTTGGGTGTAATTCTGAGGAAGATTCGATTTCAAAGCCACGGCAACATGCTTTCCTCTTTCCATCAATGAAAGTGCTTCTAAACCTGATTTAGCCTGAGTACAAAAGGCATCAACATTAAACTGGCGATAGACGTAAACAATATTGAGAGCTAAACACTCAATAGCTGGATCATTAATTAACAGCTTTAGTGGCACACCTTTGGTAATGGCTTTTGGCGCGTCGGGAATGATGGGTGATCGGATCATGTGGGGTAAACCTTTGAGAGTTATCATCTAATGAAAGGCAGCGTCTATTGGCTACCTTTATTCCTTTTATCTAGAATTTTAGTATTAATGATTGCCCTTATTTGTAGGTCACTAAAGAAGCGTAAGTTTCCATTTCTTCTTCAGGGTTATAGTCAGATAGATCCATTATTGAGAAAAACTTTGCTGCCGCTTCGCAGCTTTGTTCTTTTTCTATGACATCTTCCATGTCTTCTTGGCTACGAAACTTCACTATATCTAAATAAGTTCCATCTCCTTTCCTAACAAGCTCACGGCGCAATATCCCTGTGTGATTAGCGACAAAATCCTTTTGGAAATTGGCAGATGCATTTAATAAGTCGGTTTCTGTGAATCCTTGCGCGAGTGTTATAGGTGCAAAAATAGTAATAGCTGACATAGTATTTCCTTGTCTAGTGTGGTTGTTGTATTCAGTGTATTTATAAATATGACAATTTCTGTCATATTAAATGAATGACTAATACTAATACTCGAATTAAGCGACTAGAAAAGCTGGCAGCCGATCTCAAACAAGATCATCTTTGTACTCAGAAAGAACTGGCTATTCTCCACGGCGTGAGTGAACGTACAATTGCGAGAGACATCCAGCTGTTAAGAGATCAAGGAGTTCCTATTGATGCTGATCGCGGGCGAGGAGGAGGAGTACGGGTAGACCGAAATTGGGGCGTTGGTCGGTTGAATCTTAGTTATATTGAAGCTGTTGAATTGATGATAAGTATGGCGATAGCCGAACAAATGGGGTCACCGCTTTTCTTGACAAATCTTGCGGCGATTAAGAGGCAGCTAGAAGCATCTTTATCACCTGATAAACGTCGAAAAGTGAGTGGGTTAAAATCAAGAATACTGATTGGGGAGACGGCATCAACCGACGTACAGGGCGGTTTTACAATGACTGATTTAACCGTGCAGCAACAGCTGCAGCAGGGCTTCCTTGAGAGAACTTCTTTACGTATAAACTACCGATCAGAGAATGGTGATGTTACTCAGCGGGAGATCGAGCCTCATTACTTATTGCTCAACTACCCAATTTGGTATGTCTTGGCTTATGATCACTTGAGAGATGCGCCTCGCACCTTTCGCTGTGATCGCATTTTATCTACAACGTCGACAACCAACCAATTTAAATTACTCGATAAGACATATTTTCAGCAGATCTTGGAGTGGCACAAATCCGCTAAGTAGCTTGGCGGGATTTGGTGGAAATAGTTTGGTGGAAGTAGCTTGGTTGTTGAGTGAGCATTAATAAGGTTCACCTGATATGAACCTTATTAATGAGTAAATTACGGCTTTAGAGTTTTGATAGGAGTGAAAGCTTTGCGGCTTGTTCACCTATATTCTAATTTCCTAAAAAGACTGCCCCATAAACCAATCCACTTGAAATAACCCATGTAGGGTGAATCTTGAGCTTTTCTAATGTCACCGCGGCGAAAACGAACAATAAAACAAAATGGGTAATTCCGGCACCAACCCCTGATACCACTAACTTATAAGACAAGATAGCCATAAGCGCAGCAATCACCGGTAAAACCCATGCACTCAATGCTTTTACTTTTGGCGCATTTCTGTATTTATAGAGAATACTCATAGCGATAATCATAATTAAGATAGTTGGCGCTGCTGTAGCAAACACGGCTATGAAAGCCCCAAAAATGCCACCCACTTCGTAACCAATGTAGCCTGCCATCTTAGTGGCAATTGGGCTTGGTAAGGCATTTCCTAATGCTAGAACTTCTGCAAACCTTGTTGCATCCATCCAACCATATTGGCCAACCACCTGTGCTTCAATTAGAGGAATAATGGCAGGACCACCGCCATAACCCACAATGTTAGGTATAAAGAAAGCGAGGAAAATATCAATATAGAGCTGCATATTTATCCTTCCTTTTCATTGGTTTTAAGTTCGATTTTTTTCTCTGGTTTTACTAATACACCGGCGAGCACAGCCGCAACAATTAGTCCAGGGTGGACATTAAATACAAGTATAAGTACCAAAGAGGCTATGGATAGTAATCCGGTCGCTACGGCTCCTACCGCCTTATGTCCCTTCAAGAAAAAGTCATAACATAACTTTGCCATCATCCAAGTCACAATCGGAACTACGCCCATCGCCATGCCAGCTACCCATGGGGTATCGCGATATTCGTTAACTAAGCCAAGCCCTGCGATCATGACAATGATCAAAGGAATGATGGTAGCAACCACAGCATTTATACATCCGGTAATGCCTCCTACTTTATAGCCGATGTATCCCGCCATTTTGGTCGCAATAGGACCTGGTAGAGTGTTGCCAATCGCCAGTACATTGCTGAATTCATCATCGGGCATCCATTGGTAGTTTTCGACGACTTCCTTATGAACCAATGGAATCATGGTTGGTCCGCCGCCAAATCCAAAAATACCGATACGGAAGAAGGCATTGAATAAGTCTCTTTGTGTTTTCATGATTCTTCCCAATAAGCGGTAATGGATCTTACATGGTGAGTCTCGTGGTTACTGGTTACCGACGATAAAAATTTTTCCATGGTCATTCATGTCATCCTTGCGATTATGTGTCTCATTTAAAATAATCGATTATTTTAAAATTATTCAACAAATTAATCATATGAGTTAAAATAGTCAACAGTAGTGATTAAGGGAATGAAATAATGTCTCAGACCAAAAGTTCGATAATTTATAAGAAAATAAAACAAGACCTTACAGATGGTGTATATCCTGCTGGTGAAAATCTGAAAATTTCCCATTTAAAAGAGGTTTATAATGTTAGCTTGACGCCTTTAAGAGAAGCCTTGAGCCAGCTAGCAGCACAAGGGATGCTTGATCAAGAAAATAATAAAGGCTTTTCAATTCCCAACCTAAGTTATTCAGACATTCTTGATATCAAGCACACTCGTATCCTTGTTGAGACAGAGGCTCTTTGTTTATCACTTAAAAATGGTGACATGGACTGGGAAGCAAGCTTAGTCGCTGCACATCACAAGTTATCTCGGTTGAGCTTGTCATTGAAAGATCTTGAAGCGTGGAGCGAGGCTCATGAAGAGTTTCACGCAATTTTACTGTCGGGAAGTCAGTCGAACTACTTAATTGATTTTTCGATACGACTGAACCTAGCATTGGATAAATATCGACGTATTGCAGAGCCTGATCAAAATATCCGAGAGAAATTAGATGCTCAACACGATGAGCTATTACAACTGGCTTTAAACCGAAATATCGATAAAGCCGTTGAAGTATTGACTTCTCATATCACTTTATCGTGCCAATCGGCGATTGATTTATTGGTCTCTCAAGAACCTATACACATTTAATGGTTGGTAGGTCTCGCCACTTGGTGGTGTATTGCGGCGTTAACATTTCACGTCGCATCCCCCATTTATGCTCAATACCTTGGGCACCTAAAAAAAGTGTGTTGCTGCCATATTTTTTATTGAGCCCATCAAATACCGCCATAAGTTCATTATTATTTGGGTTTTCATTGAATAAATCTTTTTGTTCATGGCGACCATCAACTAGGTCAATCAACCCAACTCCAATTCTGTAGTATCGAACTCCTTCCTTGAATAACTCTAACGCTAATGTATTCGCTGCTTGAGTGATTTGAGTGACGTCTGCGGTTGCGTACGGAAAGCGGTGGATAGCTCTAAAACTGGCTGGTTGATTATCAAAAGGGGAGCTGGCAGCAAAGCAAAACATGACTTTGCATAGAGAGCCTTGAGCTCGCACTTTTTGAGAGGCGATACCTGCGTGTTTGCTTAATGCTTGCTGTAAGGAAGTGAGATCAAGAATACGCTCTCCAACACTTCGAGTGGAATACACTTGTTTCTTATCTGCGCGAGCAGTATCCCAACCTTTACATGCTTGCCCATTGAGTTCTCGAACGGTCCTTTCGATTTCAATATTGAAATTTTTTCGGATAAGACCGATAGGCACTTGGGTTAAATCAAAAGCTGAGTTAATACCCATCACCTTCATTTTCTTAGAAAGCTTACGCCCAATTCCCCATACTTCACCAACCTCAACTTTTGCCAGTACGGCTTGACGGTCTCGGTCATTATCGAGAACGCAGACACCGTTGAATCCCTGGATCTTTTTCGCAGCATGATTGGCAACTTTCGCTAAAGTAAGTGTGGGCCCGACCCCAACGCAAACAGGTAAGCGACACTCTTTCCAGACAGCTCGTCTAATCAGCATACCTTGCTCTCGTAAACAGGGAATGGCGGGGAAGCTATGAACGAAAGAAAGGAAAGACTCGTCAATGCTATAGATATGTTGTTCAGGCGCAAAGCGTCCTATCACCTCCATCATTTTGGCGGATAAATCTGAATACAATTCATAGTTAGAAGATAGGGTTATGACGTTTTTTTCTTCGCATAAAGCTTTGACTTTAAAATATGGTTGGAATTTTGGAATGCCTGCTTCTTTAGCTTGTCTGTTTGCCGCTACGACGCAGCCATCATTATTAGATAGCACGACAATTGGTTTACCTCGCCAATCAGGGCGGAAAACTTGCTCTGCACTGCAATAAAAAGAATTAGCATCAACAAGAGCAAACATTAACTTTCACTCAGAAGGTGGCTAGGACGATGGCAGCGGATAGAACGTATTACCACGCCTTCAACCGTAAAATTATCAAAGTCGTTAATGACAACAGGTAAGACTTTGTCATTCGCTGACATGAGTAAACGGCGGCGAATGTCTAACTGCTTACACACGAACTCTCCGTTGAAGTTCGCCACAATAATATCGTTATGCGTAGCTGTGACATATCTATCTACGATGAGTAAATCACCATCAAATATGCCTACACCCTCCATGGAATCGCCACAGGCTTTACCAATAAAAGTGGAACTAGGATGTTCAACAAGCAATTGATCTAAGTTGCAGGGTAACTGTGCGTATTCGGCGGCAGGGCTTTCAAAGCCAGTGATACCAGCGCTCGCAGAAATAGGGATAATATTCATAAGTACAACTACTGTTTATTTATACAGTTTAATTTTGAGCGTAAATTAGAATAAATACAAGTGAATCTCTCTTATCGAGGTGAGTTATTGAGAATAACGTTCCCCAAACCTTCTATCACCATCAAGAAATCGAATATCATCGTTGTTAAGATTTAAATTGTTATGTTATAACGTAACCGTGATGGGACGTGACAAAGTGAATTCGAGAAAAGTGAGTTGAATGAGCACAATTAACACGATTATTAATCATGTAGAGAAAAGCTGTAAGACTCGCGGTAAGCAGCTCACATCGAAACGTAAGTTAGTGCTACGGGCTTTGGTGCATGCTAATAAGGCTTTATCTGCCTATGAGCTGGTGGATTATTGCAACGAACATTTTTCTCAGAGTATTCAAGCAATGTCCGTTTATCGCATATTAGATTTTCTAGAGGGTGAACACTTCGCCCATAAGCTTAAAGTGTCTAATAAATACATTGTCTGTTCTCATATTCTTTGCGATCACGCACACGGTGTTCCTCAATTTTTTATCTGCTCTAAGTGCAACAAAATCAGTGAGCAAATAATCGATCCTACAATGATTTCCGGGCTTAGATCTCATGCAGAACAAGAAGGTTTCACAATCATTAGTCCACAACTTGAAATTAATTGTATTTGTGATGAATGCGCCAAATAGCTCTTAAGCTAATCCCTAAACCTAAACCTAAACCTAAACCTAAACCCTGCCAGTCGAACAAACTTTAAATGTGTCTTGCTAGACATGAATAATGAGAAATAAATATGTTAAGAAGAAACCCTAGTGGGCATATGCCTGAGGTGTCAGAAGCGGCGTTTGTTGATCCAACAGCCATCGTTTGTGGCAAGGTAATTATTGAAGATAACGTTTTTATTGGTCCTTATGCCGTTATTCGTGCGGATGAAGTGAATGAACAAGGCGACATGGAAGCTATCGTGATTAAACGTGGAACCAATATTCAAGATGGTGTGGTTATTCACTCTAAAGCCGGAGCTGCCGTCACTATTGGTGAGCGTTCATCTATTGCTCATCGCTCTATCATCCATGGTCCATGTGAAGTCAGCGATGACGTATTCATTGGCTTCAATTCAGTTGTGTTTAATGCCTTGATTGGAATGGGATGCGTGATTCGTCATAACTGTGTGGTGGATGGCTTAGACTTACCAGAGAACTTTCACGTTCCCCCTATGACGAATATAGGGGCTGGTTTTGATTTGAATAATATTTCAAAAGTACCACCGGAATACTCTGCGTTTTCAGAGTCAGTGGTGTCAGCAAACCATACGCTTGTTCAAGGTTATAGGAGGATCACCAATGAGCTTTGATGATCAGCCTATTTTAGGGGTGCCAACGAATATCATCACTGGGTTTCTCGGTGTAGGAAAAACGACAGCTATTCTAAACCTTATGGCTAATAAACCGGATAATGAACGTTGGGCTGTACTCGTTAATGAATTTGGTGAAATTGGCGTTGATGGTAGCTTGCTCCAAGGCAATAAAAACGAAGAAGCAAAAGTGTTTATTCGTGAAGTACCAGGTGGGTGTATGTGCTGCGCTGCTGGTCTACCTATGCAAATTGCCTTGAATCAGCTGCTGATGGAAGCGAAGCCGGATCGCTTATTAATTGAACCTACAGGGCTTGGTCACCCAAAAGAAGTTCTTCAGGTTCTTTCGACAGAACATTATCAGAAAGTACTTTCTTTGCAGAAGAATATAACGCTGGTGGATGCGCGCAAGCTTTCAGACAACCTTTATACTGCTAATGAAACGTTCAACCAGCAAATTGCTATTGCCGATACGGTGGTGGGGAATAAGCTTGATTTGTACCAAGAGGGTGATACCGAAAAACTACAAGCGTATGTGGCAGCGATGGGTAGCCCAAACTCTAAGATAATATTTGCAGAGCATGGTGTGATTTCATTTTCTGAGTTCGAAGGCAATACTGGCATTTATATGAACCCTCCACATCATCACCATCATGGGCACAGTAAGCCTCTCGCTTCAGAAGCTCCTATGCCAGAAAGTGGAGTGATCAAAGCCATTAATGAAGGTGAGGGGTTTAAGAGTGTAGGCTGGCGCTTTTCTGCTGATAAAGTTTTTGACCGAGCTAAGCTTATTTTGCTATTGGTTGAATTAAACGTGGAGCGTATGAAAGCGGTATTTATCACTGATAGTGGTATTGCTGGTTATAATTTGACACCTGATGGTCTAACTGAAATTGAACTTGATGAATGTGCGGAAAGTAGAATTGAGCTTATCTCACATGCCATAGATGACGGCTTAGAATCAAAGTTACTAAGTTGTGTTCAGGCAGCATGGTAAGTCGGTTGGCTAGAGTCTCAAAATGGGAATTGCTAGTGGGAACTTATTTAAAGACAATCATGCCTTTCATAGAGAGGCATGATTGATTTTGAGCCGGTTTAAAATGCTTCTACTTAAGCGTTATTATTTGAAATGAAAGCTATCACTTAAGAGTCACTTTTTAGAAGCCATATTTTGTTTTGATTGGTTCACATACCTGAGTGTATTTTTCGTCGGCCTTCGCTTGCCCTGCAAACTCAACCATAGCTTCCGAATAACCCATTGCTGTACCGAATTCTTCCATAATAAATGGGTCATTTTTAACGCTCTCTGAACGTCCCTTAGACAGTTCGACAATAAATCGAGCGTAATCTTGGTCTTTATCTAAGCCAGCAGCCCAGCCAAAGCAATGCGCTGCATCTTGCTTGGGAAATTCATTAAAGTCTTCACCATTAACTTCTGCTGTTGCTGTACCTGCTATTAATGCTGCGAACAGTGAAAGGCTTACTAATATTTTCTTCATCATTTAATCTCTAATTCATTACCTGCCGCTATAGTGGCTTACTACTAATGAATGAAAAGTGAATACTTTGTTCATATATCTATGTTTATACTTGCTTCAAATTCTCATATGTATTGTTATTGAGAATAAGACTGATGGTATTTTAGAAGCAGAGCTCCGTGGTGGGGTTAATTATTTAGAGGAAGTATGGAAGTCTCCCTGAAACGAATTGAATTAAATGATAGGCATATATTGGAGAATCTATTTCCTTATTATGTTTACGATATGTCTGAATATATGGGCTGGAGCCCGAATTCGGATGGTTTGTACGCTTTTAAACCTACTTCGCTAGACCCTTATTGGTCTCAAGCTAACCACATCCCTTATTTTATCTATGTAGATAAAGAACTCGCTGGTTTTGTTTTACTTCGTGATTATCCTGATAAATCAGAGGTATATGATATTGATCAATTCTTTGTGTTACGTAAATTCAAAGGGAAGGGAGTTGGAAAAAGGGCATTGGCTGAACTTTTTGGCTGCTATCCAGGTAAGTGGCAAATTCGTGTTCTAAAAGAAAACACAGCCGCATTGACGTTTTGGCTTTCGGCCGTAATGAATGTTGTTGATAATGATTATGAACTTTCTTTAGATATTGATGTGGACTTAGAAATGCATTTTATACGTTTTGAAAGTCAGTTAAATCAGGCTGACTAAGAGTTTATTTGGTTTTAAAAAATCGAAATAGAATTTAAAGCATTATGGGCTAGGCTAATGACAGTTCAAATTGCCAATTTCGTTAAATTAATAATGTCGCTCATGTAGAGAAGATACCTTGTAGGAGATTAAAATGAAAAAGATAGCCGTTTTTGGTAAACCAGGCAGTGGAAAATCGACAATAAGCAAGGCTCTTACAATAGCGACTGATATTCCTCTTCACCAGTTGGACTCTATTGTTTATAACGTTGACGGTACGCTTGTGGATAGACAGGTATACGATGATGCACATAATAATATATTGAGTTCAGAACGCTGGATTATTGATGGGTTTGGTCCTATCGGCTCATTTTATAAACGCTTAGAAGAAGCGGACACTTTGATTTATATCGATCTACCATACCCCGTTAGCTACTGGTTTGTTACAAAGCGATGCCTGAAAGGAGTGTTTATCAAACCGGAAGGTTGGCCTGATGGAAGCTCGGTTTTGAAAGGCACTTTAGAGAGTTATAAAACCTTAAAGATGTGCCCTAAATTTTGGAATGATCAGTTTATATCTAAACTAAAAGAAACCTCAGAGGATAAGGATATTTACGTCATTAAAACAGTAAACGAATTGAACACTTTCGTTCGGGACCATGTGCAATAGCCTAGTTATTCATCTAATGACTGTTACCATGGGATCTCTTCGCCATTAAAGCTGAAAAACTTTCCTGTATCAGACGCGTCTTTATCATCTAATAATTCGAGTAACTGACGTGCGACATATTCGGCGCTAAACAGTTTTCCAGGTTTAACGTTTCGTTGAAATGGTTTGGAAAGCTCCGTGTCAGTAGTTCCAGGGTGGAAGGATAAAACGCAGCAATGCTGGGATTTATATTTCCACTCAATACTGATGGTCTTAATCGCCATATTCAGTGCGGCTTTAGAGCAACGGTAGCTTATCCACCCTCCAATATTATTGTCTTCGATACTGCCAATCCTTGCAGATAAAGAAACGAAAAAGGTGTTGCGCTTCGATTTTAGGTGCTTAATAAAATACTTGCTAAGTAAAATCGTAGGCACCACATTTGTATCAAGATTGTGGTGGAAAAATTCAGGATTAAATTCGCTTACCGATTTCTCGGGCTTTTTATTTGTGGTATGCAAACTACCAATGGCATTGATTAACAAATCAAGGTCGGTGATTTGGTTGGCTAATTCGAAAATATCTGATTCAGATGATGCATCTACCCGAAACCATTTTATATTATCGTTTGTAATTTGAGGCTCGCTCGAGTGGTAGGTCGCATAAATTTGACTTTTAGGCTTGCTAGCCAATAGCTGCTTGATAAGAGCTTGCCCAATTCCTCCAGAACCGCCAACAACAAGAATTTTCAAAGTCCGTCACCTATTTTTCAGCCTAAGTTTATGATGTAGTACGGCTGTAATTGATAAGGCGATCTCTTTACTTTGATAAAAGCTAAGATAAAATGCTCATCATTCAATCACCCGAAATGGCAACGTTTCACAAAGAAGAAAAGGAGGAACTTATGATTTTGTGGTGCTTTAGCTACCCACGCCTATTTGGTATTAACGTTCGCTCAAGAGTTACTGATATCGCGTTGCGATAATCTCGACTTGAGCGAATAATTAATTTAGACGGATACCGTCACTCAAGCTCGAAGAATTATTGTCAACACTGACAACGGCGTCTTGCGCCCAAAATTCTTGAGAATATTATGAGTACATTTTTAACTGCACAATCCCTAACACTTTCACACACTTCTACCCCTCTATTTAAAGAGCTGACTTTTACTGTAAACCGTGGCGATAAGATTGGTCTTATTGGACATAATGGTTGTGGAAAGAGTTCACTACTTAAACTACTTGATAAGCAAAATGAGCCTAGTGAAGGCTATATTTCTACGGCTAAACATTGCTTGATGAGTTACGTTGAGCAGCATATCCCTAATGAAATACAGTCAAAAACGGTTTTAGATGCGTTAGCTGAAACTCTAACCGAAGATGAGTACTGGCGAGCTGAACTTCTTTTAACAGAGTTAGGCTTTGCAGTTTCAGATTGGCAGATGCCGGTTTCCAATTGTAGTGGTGGCCAGCAAGTTAGGCTTTTATTGGCAAGAGCGATTATAAACGAGCCAGATTTATTATTGCTTGATGAACCTAGTAACCACTTAGACTTACCTTCACTTATGTGGTTAGAACAATTCTTATCACAATGGAAAGGGTCTTTTGTACTGGTTTCTCATGACCAAATGTTACTCGATTCGGTAACCAATACGACCTGGATCATGCGAGATCAATCGCTTCATCATTTTGCTTTACCTTGCTCGCAAGCAAGAGAAAAATTGAGAAAAAAAGATGAACAAGATAAGGCTCGTCGTTCAAATGAACAAAAAGAAATCGATCGTATAGAGAAAAGTGCCAAAAGGTTAGCGAATTGGGGTCATGTTTACGATAACGAGGATTTAGCTCGCAAAGCTAAAACCATGTTTGCTCGAAAAGAGCGTTTGGAAGAGGAACAAACAGAATTAACAGAAGGCGTTCCGTGGCGATTGAATCTTCAAGGGGATGCTTTACCAGCGAACCGCTTAGTGGAAATTGCTCCATTTTCAGTTAAACCACCGCAAAGCCAATCTGTATTGTTTGATATGGCAGAAATGCGTATCAAAAGTGGCGATAGAATTGCAGTTCTAGGGAGTAACGGTTGTGGAAAATCGACATTACTGAACCTGTTATACAGGCTGTATCTTTTAAAAGAAGATGATGAAGCGAGCCTAGAAAATTATGCGGAGCCAGTGACTTTTCATGACCGCTGCCATTTAGGTTATTACGATCAATCACTGAAACAACTTGATGATCAAGATACTCTGACAGATGCCTTGGGTCAGTTTGCTTCCATAAGCAATGAGCAAACTAAGAGGGCGCTCATTAGTGCTGGATTCAAGTTTTCTAGACATGAGCAGAAAGTCGAGTCCCTAAGTGGTGGAGAAAGGGCACGTCTTCTATTTGTTGGTTTAACACTCGCAAGATATCACTTAGTGTTTTTAGATGAACCGACTAACCACTTGGATATGGAAGGGAAAGAGGAGCTTATTGAAACGCTCAATGAGTTTAAAGGGGCAACTGTGTTAGTCAGTCATGATCGCAGTTTGATAGAGCAAAGCTGTAATCGATTTTGGTTTATTCAAAACGGAAGCTTAACCGAATTCTCAACAGCTGAAGAGATATATCTAAAAATAGCTGAAAGCTCCGAATCTCCCCAATCTTCTGACAATCCAGAAATACTAGGAGGTTCAGTTGGGCAATCTAGTGGTAACAATTGGAACAACCTGCATTCGGATGTAGAAATTTCAAATAGTGATATATCAGCTGAAGAGCTATCAAAGGAGGAGCAACTTTTGGAACGTTTGATTGTTTTAGAATCATTGCTCACGGATGACCTTCAAAGAAAGCCTAAACATCAAAAGCCAAGTCTACAAAATCAATGGCGTGATGAAATGACTGAGATTAATAGGCAACTTTAGTACGAGAAATACGAAGTGTGTTTCTCCATTAAGATCTTAGAAGAGAGCCGATAATTTAGTTACTGTGGTTCTAACTTATGGGGTGCTCATTAGATTAATCTGAGCATCCCATACATGAACATTCACTTCATGCGTTAAGTTCTGCCTTTAAACGGGTTGTTTGACAGTAGCTCGTTTACCTAGCCAGTACCCAATACCTAAAGGAGCAAAGAAAACGATAAGAATGAACAAGATAAAGTAAATGAGCACGCCTCTGATCAGATCCATTAATTTATCAATGGCAAGTACAACGACATCTTGAGAGACGCGATCCAAATCTTGAGTAAATTGCGCTCGTTCTTTTGAAACAATATCTGCAATTTCTATCCGCTCACTTGCAATCATTTTAATCAGAGCTTCGCGTTCACGAGTCACCATTTCCTCTAATGCAATACGCTCCAAAGTTAGCTTGTCTAATTTTTGGTCCGTTTTAACACTCAACTCATTGATTAATGGCTGCATTTCAGCCGACATCATCTCGGCTAGGTTCTGCATATATTCAGGATTGTTTTCAATGAAATCTTGAAGCGATGAAGATGTATCGCGTAAATTAGCTAACGTTAATGACAAGTCTTCACCTGTAAGGCTGCTATTAAGAGCAACGAGTTCTGCCTTCCATGAGATCAACTTAGGTGTTTGCTCTGCCATTAGGCTTAAACGGTCAGAGGCATCACCCATCGCTTCAGGCATTGTTCCCAAAGTTTGAACAGCATCGGTTCCGCTTTTACCTGTGTAAGCTAACCAATCACGGTAAGCTGGTACGCGCTTAAATGAAATGTCTCTAAATGGATTGTCTTCTACAAACTGTTCGACAAATGTCGCACTCAGCTTGAAGTCATTACTTGTCAATATAGATTTAGCCAATGATTTAGCTTGTTTACTAAGGGATATAGAGGTTTCTTTTATATCCTCACTTTTAAACAAATCTTCTCCAGAACCCGCCACATAGAAGCGTTCCATCTGTGCTGCAAATACCCAAGTATCAATTAATGCTGCAATGGGGGAAGTTTGGTATGCCGCAGCTTGTAAGCCTTGTTCAGAATGTATTTTCCATAACAGAACATAAGATTGATGAAGGGTGTCAGAACCTGAATATAGCTGTGCGGTTTGATCCGCTGCATTCTCAACTTGAGTGAAAAAAGACTTTGTGTATTCACGAGTCATAATTCGGGCGTTGAGCTGTTGTTCAGTTAAAGGTGTAGTTTGACTATCAAGCTTGATTTCTAATAAGGAGCAACCACTTAGAGCAATAGAGAATAGTACGAATACCATTCTATGGGAGAGACAACGAAACATAACAACCTCGAATGAAATAAAATCGCCCGGATTGTAAGGATGGATAGTCAGAGGAGTGTCAAAAGTTGATGGTTAAATGGGTTATGAAGGCTTTTATTTATGAAAGATAGCTAGCTTTATGAAATATTCGAAAGCAAACAACCTATTTGAGGCTGTTTGCTTCATTTCAGTTAACTAATGAATGAAGTCATTAATATCAAAATCGAATTCAGATGGAGATATCGCCCTTACGATCGTTAAGTCACTTTTCGCGAGATCTTTGAATTCAATTTCTGTGAAATGCTTATGTTTAATTGAATAGAAGCTTTTCACAATGGGTTTTTTACTGTGTTTTTGGTTAGATTCCCAGACTATTGCTGCTCGCCCATTACTGAGCTCTACAAGTGACGCTACTGGGTACACGCCTAAACAGTTAATAAATTGGTAAACGAGGTTGCTATCTAGGTGATTAGGAGTCATCCCAAGAAGAATCTTGAAAGCTTCTTGTGGGCTCATACTTTTTTTGTACACTCGATCAGCCGTTAGCGCATCGAATATATCGACAATTGAACTCATACGGCCATGTACCGGAAGTTGATCGCCAGCTAAGCCTTTAGGGTAGCCATTGCCATCCAATTTTTCATGATGCATCAAGCACACATCTCGGCTAATAACCGAAAGCCCCTTGATATTTTTGATTAAATCTAAAGCATAGGTTTGATGCATTTTCATATGCTCAAACTCTTCAGCTGTTAATTTAGCTGGTTTGTGTAGAACTTTGTCGTCGACTTTTACTTTACCGATATCATGAATAATACCGCCAATTGCAAACTGCTTCAGTTCGGCTTCTGAATAGCCTAAGTAGCGTGCAAAAGTAACAAGTAATGTCGAAACGCTAACAGAGTGTTCAAGTAAGTATTCATCTTTTGAACGAAGTGCAGACACCAAGCGAATCGCGTCTTTATCCGTTAGTGTGAAGCTAATAAGGTCATCAGCCCAAGCGTCAAATTCATCCACACTAAATGCTTGGCCATCAAAAGCTTTGTTTATGACTTTACTGGCAATGCCTTTTGCTTCTTCTACCAACGAACGAGCGGCAGTTGTGCCTTTGACATTGTTTTTTCTTCTGTTTCGCAAGCTTTGGGTCGATTCTGTAATCGGTTTAGCTGGCTGGCTATCTTCAGTGGCGATAGTGGTCAGTGTAGAAAAATCAATTTTGCTGTCTGATAGACCTTCATCGACCCACACAAACTTTATATTATTTTTCAATAAGCTTTGAATGCCAGCTTCGCTTGATACACGTCCTGCATTCGTTAAGTTGATGCGGGTATTATTTTCTATACCTGTAACAAACATCCCAATCGAAATTTCAGATATTTGAACTTTAATAGAGCTTTCAGGTGAGTGCTTATGCATATTATTGGTTGACCATACTAAGACTACAAAATATTAACTTAATTCGGAGATTAAAGTCACCAAATAGGAATGTCACACCGCTATTAATGCGAGGCGATGAGCCAGGTGATTAATAACTATAATATTACTGACAGATATATTGATTATAACCTTTTATTCTCGTCACCAAAACTAGTGTTTAGAGCATAGGTGCTTGTTACATAAGTATAGACCTAGGATTCGTTTCCGTGAGAAATAACCATTTTAGGCTGTGAATCTTCAAGAAAAGACACTATTAATCAACATTTATTTAATTAATTGAAACATAGAAAGAGTTGATTCTTAGCTGCTAGCCGTAGCCAAAAACTAAATTGTAGAGTGACTATTTTTAAATAGCTTTTTAAATAGCAGGAGAAGTGATGAGAGAGGATAAAGACATCAGAGAAGATTCTATTACGCTTAGGTGGTTTGGTAAAAAAGACGATGTATCTCAGGTAAAGCGGTACACCGTCAAATTGTAAGACTTAAGATCTAAACTTTATTCGTTTTGATAGGTTCCACATTTTCGGAGTCAAATAGTTCTTTAGTAACAGAAGGTTCTTTAGAGTCAAAAACTTCTGCGACTGGTTCTAGTTGTGCTGATTGATTCTCCAACTTTTCAGGCTTGTAGCAGGTATGTATAGCTTGGCTACGTCCATTATCTTTAGCTTGGTATAAAGCCGTGTCAGCTGCTTTAACTAAATCCAGCGTTGAAGCGTTTAAGTCTGGATAAGTGGTTACTCCAATGGATACACCAAGCTGACCTAAAGATAATCCCTTCATATCTAAGTGCAGTTCACGAATTGATTTAACAATCAGGTTGGCAAGTTCCATAGATTCTTTATTGTCACAATCTGGGCTAAGTACCGCGAGCTCTTCGCCTCCTAAGCGACAGGCAACATGGTTTTCACCAATCACTCGTTTCAGAAGGTTAGACACTTCTTTTAGAACATAATCACCAGCATCATGACCAAAATTATCGTTGAAGCGTTTGAAGTGATCTAAGTCGAGCATTAATAATGAAAGAGGTTGGTTTAGCTGGCTCGATTTATTCCATTCAGTCTCAATTGCTTCTTCAAAATAACGGCGATTAAATAATCCAGTTAAAGGATCGCTTAGCGCTTGAGAACGCAGTTTTTCTTGTAAGCTTAAGTTTGCAAGCGCTAAACCTAGGTGTTCGGCAATGGTGAATGCCAGTTGTTTGGTTTCTTCATTGATAGATTCTGTTTGATGTCCAAAATATAAATGGAACATGCCAACAGTATTACCGTGAGCTGTTAAAGGTAGACAAAGTGTGACACCTGAATCTTCGCACTGACTCATGTGGTTACAAGGTAGGTGGTGGTGATCATCATGAGATAAATGGTGCTTACCTTTACGTAAAGCCCAGCAGTCATGTGGTGCATAAGTTAAGTTTGCCGGCCAAGAACCTCCCCAATCTAGTTTCACTTCTAGTTGGTTACGCGATTCACGCATAATTGAAACACAGCCATTAATATTACCTAGTATACGAGGAATGATATCAGCGACCACAGTTTGCGCCTCACTCACGTTATTACACGCTGCGAGCATATTGGCTAACCTGTGGAGCAGCTCAATTTCTTGAGTACTTTTTCTTATTCTATCTTCTTGTTTATCTCGCTCTTTATTGACTATGAGAAACACTTTTCGATTGCTGTACCAAGACGAAAACATAAGAACAATGAGGGAGCAGCCCATCAAAGCTGCAACTATGTATTGAAGATCTTTAGCCATTGCATAGAGAGTTGTCATTGGCATGGCAAGGCGCAAAACATAGATGGAGTCATGGTCATGAGCATCCATATGGAAATCAATTTTCTTAGCTACGTATAAAAGCTCTTGATTCAAGGTGGGGCTATAGCGTTTTGATAACCCACTTTCTCCGGTAAGGGCTGACTTTATTTCTACCCTTTGACTATGGTCATCAAGCTCAGAAAGTTCACGAAAATTGAGCTGTGAATCACCAAGCACTTTCCCTGAACTGTGGATAACGGTAAAGCGTCGACCAAAATTAGCTTGGGATAAAGAGCTCAGATACTCATCTATCTCAATGGCTTCCATATCATAGAGGTCTAAGTGATCTTGCTGCATTTGGTATGCCACATCATCGACTAGGCTGAACATGTAACCGCTGACTATCTTTGTTAACCAGTCATCCAATGTGCGGTTATAAAAATACCCACCCACAACCATAGAAATCGCCAGTGCCGCGATAGGGAAATATTGAAATTGACCAAATGATTTTTTCATTGTTTCTCCGTAAACAACTTGCTTTACTTTTCGAAAGGTAAAAGCCAAAACAGATTAACCCTTTAATATGTAGTGATTTGGGTTGCACTTACCTCATTAAAGTTTAGACATGTTGTACGAAATATTATGACTTCATGGGAGATGCTTTTAATTTATGTGCACTTGGTTCAATAAGTGCCGAATTTCAATCACGTGACAAAATTTAGACGCTGACAGTGAAAGTTGGTATTTGATAAAGGGAAAGAGCGTAAATAACCCGAGATAGGGTAGAAAGGTGAAAGCAAAAAAATACCGCCAATGAGGCGGTACTTCTGAATAATTAAGCGCAGCACTTCTTATATTTTTTACCACTCCCACAGTTGCATGGGTCGTTTCGGTTTGGCATTTTTTCAAACGTAGTTGTTTTTGGTTTATTCAGAAGAATATCAAGCTCAAGTGTGTTTTCTTCCTGATCTGCGTCAACCGTAATTTCTGCGATAACAGAATGCGCAGAAACCAACAGCTCAAGTTCAGCTTTACGTTCTTCAGATTGCACAGTAATTGAAATTGGTGCTTTGTCTGTTCCGGCTTTCACATCTCGGTTCACGTTATAACCTGCAAGTACGTGATTTTGCCTAGTTTCAATTCGGCCTTTAAAAAACAATTTTGACATTTTGGTCTCGCTAAGAATAGAACAGCGTAATAAGAGCGGGGATTATACGCATCTATTGAAATTGATAAAGGTATGCTTGAAATAATGTGCTCGTTTCCTTCCATCGGTTAACACTCAAACCCTGAGCGTAGCTTCTTTTAGATCGTTTAAAGCTAAATAAGTGGGTTTACGTTACCAAGATTAATGGATTTAACCGGATACCACTCATGCATCATTTCTATCTAATAGTGTGATTTAATTCATAA
This sequence comes from Vibrio gallaecicus, assembly GCF_024347495.1. Lineage (NCBI taxonomy): Bacteria > Pseudomonadati > Pseudomonadota > Gammaproteobacteria > Vibrionales > Vibrionaceae > Vibrio > Vibrio gallaecicus. Next base: position 486,897 of record NZ_AP025491.1, read on the forward strand.
AAATAATGAGCCTCATACATGTTGCATTAAATTGATGGGATGATATTCATAGTTTTATAAATTAAAGAGAAATTATATGCATATTATAGGTGGTTTTAAGGGAAAGCTTTTTGTTGCTGTAACCTTCTTACTGGCAGCTTCATTAGTGGTGTCTAACGTTCTATCTTATAAGCAGGTTTCAACATCGATTCATGATCGAGTCAATGAATATTCAATGCTTAAGATTGAAACGACGAGTGACACTATTGAAACTTGGTTGAATACGATTAAATCAGGATTAACAGCTAATGCACCTGATTTTGCGAATCAACACAATGACGAAACAATATTGTCGATGCTAAGACCCATCGCTAATACATCATTAGCGACTGATATTTTTGTAGGTTTTGAAGATGGTAGGGCGTACAGCAACGCAAGTGGTAAGCGTGATTTAGCGACATATGACCCTCGTGAACGAGGTTGGTACCAGTTAGCTAAGCAAAAAAGAGGAATGATTGTGACGGGTATTTATCAAGATGCCCTAACTAAAAAATTATTAGTGAGCATTGCTGAACCTTTCTATTCTGCAGGTCAATTAAAAGGTGTACTACTGGCGGATATAGAGCTGGACTTGCTTGCTGATTTGGTTCAAAAAGCCCCTTTCCCTGGTGCCTTCATGGGCATCTACGATGACACGAGTTTGACGATTGCATCTAATGGTGAAGTGGATGTGCCGGGCGAGACTAAATTATACGATTTCGACAGCTTACGCCCGCTTACGGATATTCTGTTGTCTCAGCCATCAGGAAAGGCTGACTATAGCCTGAATGGTGTTGAGAAGGTCGCATTCTTTAAAACTATCAATGTAGATGAAAACAACGGCTGGCATTTGATGGTTGGGGTTGATAAGTCAGTGGCATACGCAGGAGTAGATGCTGCTTTAGAAGAGTCGTTGTATACCTCGGCGCTATTACTTGTTAGCTCGTTTTTGCTGTTTTTTATTATTTTTAATATTACTTACCGACCAATCTTAGCGTTGAAAAGTACAGTGGTGGATCTGTCTAAAGGTAATGGTGATCTGACTCGTCGATTAGAGGTAAATACTAATGATGATTTAGGGGAGATAGCGCAGGCTGTGAATACCTTTATCGGGAATTTGCAAGTAATGATGTTAGATGTGTCTAAATCTTCGAAACAGATTTCTAATAATATTGAGCAGTTAACAAATCAGACTTTGAGTAATGACCAAGTATTATCATCGCATGTAATGGAAACGACTCAGGTAGTGACCGCGATTAATGAAATGAATTCAACGGCTGAAAGTGTTGCTCAAAGTGCTTCTCAGACGGCTGGGTTCACTCAATCGACAAATGATGAAGCAGCGCAATCTAAACTTGTTGTGGCGAACTCAGTGACAAGTGTGGCTGATTTAATCACAGAAGTTGAGACAATGGCTGCTAGCATTCAATCAATGAACCAAGATTCGCAAAAAATCAGCTCAGTTTTGAGTGTTATTGGTGAAATCGCTGACCAAACGAATTTATTAGCGCTTAATGCTGCGATAGAAGCCGCACGAGCTGGAGAGCAAGGAAGAGGTTTTGCCGTTGTTGCGGATGAAGTTCGAGCTCTAGCGGCAAGAACTCAGCACAGTACGTCTGAAATTAATAACATGCTTGCTGATCTAAACGAAGGGACAAAAACAGTCGTTAAAGCGATGGATGAAACTAAATCACGTTGTGAGCAAACAGCAGAAGCGACCAAGAATGTGAATGTTAGCTTAGATGTCATGGTTAGTTCGATTACCCATATCAATGATTTGGGCTTGGAAATAGCTACGGCTGCTGAGGAGCAAAGCGCAGTGACTGATGAAGTTAGTCGTAATATGGCAACGATCCAAAGTATGGTGAATGAATTAACCAATAATAGTACTCAAACTATGGAAAGTACCCAGAATCTAACGCAAAGTAACAAGCAGCTATCGGCACTTGTAGAGCAATTTAAGCTGCAATAGTTTCGATGCGATTCTCCTATATTACTTAGCAAATAAATTTCTAAGTAAGAAAAACGTCCAGTAATTAAATTGGTCAGTGGCTTAGGTCACTGGCCTTCTTTTAATGGTTTGTAGGAAATTGGTTATCTTATTCGGTCAATAAAAATGAATGCGTGAGTAAGGCTCGGTGAATCTACTTTTTAACGAACACCTCATGCCAAGTTGTGGTTTTCTGCATCTTCTATACTGAGTTTGTTTTTCAAATATGAGGGATTAAAAATAGAGTATTTCAACAATGAAATTGCCTATTGCTTAAGGAGAAGGAGTGTAGCGAGATTGACCTAATGAAGTTCAAAATACTTAGAGTACGAATAAATACAGTGGAAGCTTATTTATAGTGGTTTGGGTGGTTTTTCATCTGTTTGGGTGGTTTTTATACATAGGTATCGTTTGCATAGTAAAGTCGTCTTGATGGGGGGATTATCCTTAATAGGTAAATAATATTTTCTACTGGAAATTAATATCGATGCTGATATTATGACGCCCCTCACACACTACGTGAGCGTTTTATGCTAACTGATGCATGCCAAATTGGCGAAGAAATACCTGAAAAAAACAAAGCTTCAAACCGTCTTCTAGACATCAAACTTGTCCCAGCACTGACTATTGGTTTTATTAGCCTTTTCTTGCTTGCGGCGATCATTGATCTTCCTCGTTTTACGACCCTAATTCAAAGCTTATTTTCAATTGCCGCTGAACAGTTCGGATACTTTTGGCAGTGGTTGATGGTGGCTAATTTTGCCGTGGCACTTTGTGTCGCAGCCTCCCGTTATGGCAAAACCCGTATGGGAACCCAATCAAAACCAACCATTGGCACTTTTCGCTGGCTAGCGATGATAATGTGTACCTTACTTGCTGGTGGTGGCGTGTTCTGGTCAGCTGCTGAACCTATCTACCACTTTATTACTCCTTCGCCTAGTTTTGGTGATGTTGCCGGTTCAACGGCAGAGGCCGTAGTACCCGCTCTCAGCCAAAGCTTTTTACACTGGGGCTTTCTAGCTTGGTCTGTTTTGGGTACGTTGGCGACTATCGTTTTAATGTATGCACACCATAACCATGGCATTAAGCTACGCCCAAGAGCGTTGTTATTCCCATTGGTTGGTGATCGTTTAGAAAATCACTGGCTAGGGGCAATGATTGATGCATGTTCAATTATTGCAGTCGCGGCAGGTACAATCGGACCAATTGGCTTCTTAGCTTCTCAAATGGGATACAGTTTAGAAGTGCTGACCGGTCTGAAGAATGATATGAACTCGCAGCTCATGATTTTGGCGGTAGTGGTTTCTATTTGTGCAATTTCAGCAGCGTCAGGCATGGATAAAGGTCTACAGTGGTTAAGTCGTCTAAACGTGATTGGTGCATTTGCATTGCTTGTTGCGATTTTGATTCTGGGTCCTACTACTTTTATCTTTGAACAATTTGGTTTAGCTTTCGCAAGCTACCTACAAGATATGCCTAACATGAGTGTAACGAGCAGTAATGCTGGTTGGAACTTGTGGTGGACTTGGTTCTTCTGGGGTTGGTTCATCGGCTTTGCTCCAATGATGGCAATTTTTATTGCACGTATCTCTGAAGGTCGAACTATCCGCGAGCTGATTTTAGCAGTAGCGGTTGGCGCTCCAATTGTAACGAACTTTTGGTTCTCAGTGCTTGGCGGAACCGGCATATTCTTAGAGCTTGAATCCCCTGGAATCATCTCTGGCGCACTTGCTGATGGCGGTTTACCTGCAGTATTACTTGCTTCATTACAGCAACTGCCTTTTAGCGAAATTTTACTTCCTGCGTTTCTAGTACTTACAACAACCTTCGTTGTAACAACGGGTGACTCAATGGCGTATTCTATTGCTATGGTGGTATCTGGTGATAACGAACCAGATCGCAAGCAACGCCTTTTCTGGGCTGTGATTATGGGCTGTGTAGCGGGTGTGCTTTTAGTAGCCGGTGATGGTGGCTTAAATGCATTACAGTCATTCATCGTAATTACAGCTGTGCCTGTTTCTTTGATTATCGCAGTGACCTTATTAACAGGTCCTATAGCGGCAGTTAAGATGGCAAAAGCACAAGCTCAACGACAGGTAGCAACTGCTTAAGTTAGCCCTGTTCATGATATAAGCTAAAACTTAGTGATATTTCAGCCGAGCTAAAAAACTTAACCACTGAATGGAAATGATGTACATGAAATGTGTATTATCACTCTTCATTTGGTGGTTTTTTAATGGGAGAAACCATGACAAGCTCTATTAAACAGCAAATTGGAAACATCGCTTTAGTCGTCGATAGCTATGATGACGCTATCGCTTTTTATACTAAAAAGCTTCAGTTTGAATTAGTGGAAGATACTGACTTAGGCGGCGGAAAACGTTGGGTGCAAGTTTCACCACCGAATGGTAATGGAACAAACTTGTTATTGGCTCAAGCGAGTACTTATGAGCAAAATGCTGCAGTTGGTAATCAAACTGGTGGGCGAGTGTTCCTATTCTTGCAAACCAATGATTTTTGGCGAGACTACAATGACATGAAATCTAAAGGTGTCATTTTCAATGAAGAGCCAAGAGTTGAAGAATACGGAACGGTAGTCGTGTTTCAAGATTTGTATGGTAATAAGTGGGACCTGCTTCAGCTGAATAGATCAAATTAGGTTTGTGCATACCGTTTCGGTGAAGTTAATCATCTACAGATAGCAGTCTGAACCGCTTTCGACTACTATACGGCAATTGAGTATTATGTAGTTTAATATGAGCATAGAAGTTAAGAATATTACCGAACCTGAAGTGACTTGTGGAAACTGCCAAGCTTGCTGTTGTCGTTTAGAAGTGATGATCATTACTGATACAGGTGTACCGGAAGAACACATCGCATTTGATGAGTGGGGCGGGGAAACCATGCTTCGACTTGATGATGGTTGGTGCTCGGCATTAGATCGTGAAACATTAATGTGTTCTATTTACGAAAACCGCCCTTGGATTTGTCGAGAATTCGAAATGGGTTCCTATGAGTGCGTTGTTGAACGTACTGAGAATATGTAATCGAGCTTTTTAGAGTTCGTTTAAGCATTTCATAGCCAACGTATCATGCTCTAACGTTGTTCTACTCGACTTGATTGAATTCTACTTAGTCTAGTCCTCTAATCTGTTTTATCTCGTTGCTTGCTATCCCTAAAGATTCTAAAAACTCTTGGTGAGCATCGGGTTCCATTCGTTCAAATTGTTTATGCCAATTTGCCATGTCTTCTTCATTCATTCCCGAAGATCTCATTATCTGAACCCAACGTTCTTTCGTTACGCTCGTATGCTTAGCTAATTCTGGCAGCCCTAATAACATCACAATGGCTTTTTGTTGTTGTCTGAGCCGCTGCACTTCTTGTTCAAGAGATCGAAATTGCTCTTGCAGTATGGACTCCTGAGTTTTTTCATCCTTACTTGTGATTAGGGGAGCGATATCATTGATAGGCACACCAAAAGATCGGTAAGCAATGATGGAATCAAGAATTTGTGACTCTTTATCGCCATACCAGCGGTAGCCATTTTCAGAACGATATGATGGTGTCAGCAGCCCAGCTTTTTCATAATACAAAATGGTTGTTCGAGAAACTTGATGCTTTTTAGCAAGTTGCGTCACAGTGAGCATATTATCCTTATTAATATATTTATAAGTAGATGTTAGTTATAAGCGATGATACTAGAAATGTAAAAATGCTTACTGATTATCACTAATCGGCAGTGGTGCTTCTTTGAATGATGAAAATTTTGAACTGGCGAAGCAGAATGAAACTTTCATAAAAATAAGCAAGTTAGCAAATAAATAGGATACTAAAGCCTATATTAATCAAAGATTGAACAAAATATCTAATCTTGTTGTGTAATTTTTTTCTTTGTTATCGGTTCATATAGAGAATAGTCGACGAAGGAATATCAACATGAATAGAGCAAACAAACTGAAATGTAGCTTACTAGGTTTAGCTATTACACCTTTCATGGTTGTAGCTGATGAGCAATATTACGATTATGGATTTATCGGGCTAAGTGGTTCATATGGTGAGTCTGTTTTTTCTGATGAAGATGAAGCGAGCATTAGCCCTGAGCCCAATCTTTTTTACAACGGTAAGTATGGCTTTGTAGATGGCAGCTTAGTGAATGTATCAGTGTTGCCTTATGTGGGCATTTCTGGGCAGTGGCGGTTTGCAGAGGTGTCTGATGATTTTGAAGATATCCCGACAGGAATACAAGATAGAGATGGCAGCGGGGAACTTGGGTTTACCGTTGGTACGGTTGGCGCAAGAATCACATTTCTACATGATGTCTCTAGCGTGCATGATGGCTATGAAGTGCAAGCGCATCTAGGTAGAAGCTTCGATACACCAATCCAAAATTTGACTTTAACACCTTATGTTGAAGTGGATTACCGTGATAAAAAGCTATCTCAGCACTTGTATAACATCTCTGCGGCGGAATCTGCCGCTTCTGGGCTCAGTGCTCATAATTCAGGTTCTTCATGGGTGTATCAAGGTGGTTTGATTGGGATTTATACCTTTGCACCTAAATGGCTTGCATTAGCTAAGTTTGAGCTAGAGTCTCATGATTCTGACAGCCCTTTAGTTCAGCGTGATCTTGGTTGGGCAATGAGCTTAGGCGTGGCTTATAAGTTTACGGATTAACTCCTGAGAATATGTGTTGAATGAGCAGAGCGCACAAGGCATGAGTCGTGCGATTTAGCTGGCTTCCGGTGATATAAAAAATGAAAGGGCAGTTTACTGATAAGAAGTAAACTGCCCTTTATGGCTTATGGCTTATGGCTTATGGCTTATGGCTTATGGCTTATGGCTTATGGCTCAAAGCTCAAAACGAAAAGTGATTAGAACTTCGCGGCTACTTCAAATTCCATCGCTTCGCCCGTTGATGGGTGGGTAAACTTTAAGTATCCAGCATGCAGATATAAGCGATCACGTTTAAAGCCATACAAATCATCGCCAGTAATCGGCAGACCTAAGCCATTTACATGGGCGCAATGGACTCGCAATTGGTGGGTTCGCCCCGTTTTCGGGTAAAGGTGCACTTTTGTTGTTGGAGGCATTGTTGCTTTATTCCTAGCAACCACTTCCCATTTTGTTTCCGCTGTGCGTCCGTGCTGGTGGCAAACGAGTTGTCTTGGTCTGTCTGTCATATCACCGCGCAGAGGTAAATTAATCGTGCCAGAATCATTTTCAATTAACCCATCAATAAGAGCGGTGTAACGTTTTTCTACCGTGCGGTCGATAAACTGCTTCTGTATATGTTTATTTGCTTCAGCAGTCAGAGCCAATACAAGTAAGCCTGAAGTCGACATATCTAGCCTATGAACAATCAAAGGGCCCGTTGCTTTTGGGTAAAGAGCTTTAACGCGAGTATAGATAGAATCTTCAATAAACTTACCCGGCACAGAAAGGAACTCCTCGGGTTTATTGACGACAATAAAATCCGTATCTTCATAGATGATATCAAAGGTTTTCCCTACGGATGGCGTCACTATAAGTGGGTTTTCATCCAACTCTACTCCTTCAAGCATATGTTCCAGTATTTCAAAGCACTTACTTTGGCACACTGGGTATAGGTTTTTGTGCTGTCTCACTTCCGCCTGCGGTGGTGTACCCCACCAAAACTCAGTTAATGCAACTGGCGTGAGGTTATGTTGAAAGGCGTAATTTAGTAATTTGGGGCAACAGCAGTCTCCAGTGCCAGGAATAGCAGTTTGTCCGTTAAGTGATCGTTCATTAGGTGATTGCTCATCTAGTACTTGCCCACTGAGTAACTTATCGAGGGACTTTATATGACCATATTGATTATGGAACTGGTAGTCTGCTAATCGAGCATGATCTAATGATTGCTCCAATTTCTCTCTTGCTTCCTCAATAGAGCTGATAGCAAGTTTTTGATCTTCTAACTGCGTTTTAGCATGCTCAATTTGATTGTTAAGCTGCGTTTTTAGCGATTTTAATTCACGCTTCTCTTGGCTACTTTGAATGCCTAATTGCCTAATGAGCTCGGCAAGTTCGGGTTCTGAGAGGTCTTGCTCAGCCTGTTTTCGAGTCGCTTTTCTAAGGGTTTTACTTTCAGATATTTGTTGCTGTTTTTGTTTTAATGCGAGTTCAGCTTGAACTTGGGTTGTTTTCAGTTGGTCGACGAGCTGTGCAAGAATCCCCTGCTTCTCTAGGTTATCGAGTTGTTCCGTTAACTTCACCAAGCTTTCAAAATGATGTTGATGTTCTTGTTGAAACTTTATTGCATCAAAAATGGCAGGAACAAATGGTATGTCATTTAATCGGTCACTTAGCTGAGGCTGTAAATCTAACCCTGAAAACGCAGAGAGATAACCTAATTCACCTTGTGTATTACGAACAACTAACACAGCGTATAAATTACCAATAGCACTGTCATCTACGCTGATCGCAGTAAGACGGTCCTGCAACATAGACGCTGCAATATTGGCAATAGGGTGGGGGGTATAGTAATAAGGAAAAGTGAAACGCTTTGGCAACGTGAAATGACTGCTTAAAGGCAGAGGAATAAAGCAGTTCATTGGTTTAGGCATCGACATTAAAAATAACTCAAATCGCGAAGTTAGCTAGAGCAGTATTGTTGACGAATTTGAAAGGAATGAGAAGCCAAAAATCTAGGTTCATGATAATTGGCCTCTGTTATTAATCGGCTTTTGTTAGCAAATGGATTCTTGTCCCTAACCTTATCCTGGTGAGGAGCTAAATCTTAGTTAAGCAAGATCTAGAGTCGAGACAAAAACTTAAACGAGTTTAAGCAGAATGTTCTATCTCGATTGCATTCGCTTTATGATAAGTCGCATGCGACTGTATTTGCTTAGCGTACAGCTCAATATTTGGATAAAGGTGCATCGAACCATTGGCTTCTAGAATTTCGATAATGAATGACATCATGAAATCTGCGCCAGTTAATTGCTCTGCAACTAAATATGTCTTCCCTTCAAGAGAGTCATTCACATATGACATCACTTTTGAGGTTTCAATATCAGCATAGTCATTAAGAAAGTTTGTTTCACAGCCATCTTTGAGTACAAATACTTTTAACAACAGAGGCAAAATGCCTGAGCTTTCTGCAAAGTGAAGCCATTGAGAATATTCCACATACTCTGATGTCCCGCGGTTTGGTGAAAATTTGCCCGCGCCATATTTATCAATTAGGTATTCTGTGATTGCCCCTGATTCCGTAATAACAACGCCGTTGTCTTCAATTACAGGGGATTTACCCAATGGGTGTACTGCTTTTAGTTCTGGTGGCGCTAGAAACGTGACACTGTCTCTTTGGTAAGGTTTGATTTGGTAGTCAACGCCGAGTTCTTCCAAAAGCCAAATGATTCGTTTTGATCGCGATTTGTTCAGGTGGTGTAATGTAATCATGTGTTGTCTTCTTATATTCGTTAGCGATTAGAATTTACTTTGCTTCGTTGGTTTTAATTACAAGCTTTCCGAAGTTTTTACCTTCTAATAAACCCATGAAAGATTCAGGTGCATTTTCTAGCCCGTCAATCATGTGTTCACGATAATGAATTTTTCCTTGTGCAAGCCACTCAGTCATTTGGGTTGCAAATTCATTGTAGCGATGTGCGTAGTCATCAAAAATAATGAAGCCTTGCATCTTAATTCGTTTAATAAGTAGAGTTGCAACAAGGCTAGACATGCGATCAGGTCCTTCAGGTAATGATGTCGCATTGTATTGAGAGATAAGACCACAAACTGGAATACGTGCGCCTGTATTTAATAAAGGCATTACAGCATCAAAGACTTTGCCACCGACATTTTCAAAGTACACATCTATGCCTTTATCACATGCCGCTTCTAGTTGTTGTGCGAAGTCATCCGCTTTGTGGTCGATACACTCATCAAACCCTAGAACTTCTTTAGCGTAACGACATTTTTCTTCACCACCAGCGACACCAATAACACGACAACCTTTTAGCTTACCAATTTGACCAACCGTTGCTCCAACAGCTCCTGTTGCGGCAGCCACGACCAATGTATCACCTTGCTTTGGTTGACCAATATCTAGCAGACCCATGTAAGCGGTGAAACCAGGCATACCCATAATGCCAAGTGCGTATGACGGGTGAGAAGGTTGCTTACCTAGTTTGATAAGTCCTTCACCATCAGAAACACCGAAATCTTGCCAACCGGTGTAAGCGAGTACCCATTCTCCTGCTTCATAATCTGCATGCAGTGATTCCTCTACTTGGCAAACTGTCGCACCAACCATTACCTTATTAATAGCCACAGGGTCTGCGTAAGATTTTGCATCACTCATTCGCCCGCGCATGTATGGGTCTAGAGAAAGGTAAATACTGCGTAGTAACACTTCACCTGATTGAATACTTGGAGCAGTAATACTTTCTAATCGGAAGTTTGATTGGGTAGGTGCACCTTGTGGGCGAGATGCTAAAACGATTTGTCGGTTGGTTTGTTCAGTCATTGGATGTCCTATAAATTATAATTAGACCAGTCGTCTAGTGGTTGTTCCTAAAAAATCCGCCAAGTATTTTTTTGTAAATAGCAGTGGCGGAATGTAGTCGTTATAAGCTGAAGTATGTTTTTTATATTCAGCTTACTTTTATTAGATTGATTCGTGTAACAGCTTTTCTGTTGTGCGAAGAGCTAACTCTAAACTCTGCGTATTTTGGTTTAACTTGCTCAGTAAACTTGACCCTAACCATAAGGCATAGAGGGTTTGAGCTGTTTCCTGGCTATCTTTGACGCGTATTGAGCCATCTTGTACACCCGACTCGATGCACTCCTGAAGTGCAAAGGTGATCTGATCTGCACCTTGCAATAATGCCTTACGCATAGAGTCGGATAAATCCGATACTTCAGCGCTTAACTTAACGACTAAACATTTGTGGGCGTTACATGTCCCAGAGTTAACTGTAAGCCATTGAGTAAAATAATGGTTAAGACGTTGGTAATCTGAGCCATCACCATGAATCAAAATAGATTCAATACGAGTCATATATTGCTCGAAGTAATCTAAGATCAGTGCTTCACCAAATTGTTCTTTGGATTTGAAGTAATGGTAAAAAGATCCTTTCGGTACCCCAGCTACTTTTAATAACTCGGATAACCCTACGCTAGTGAAGCCTTTGCTTACTATCAGTTGATATCCGACATCTAAAATATGCTGTCTTGTGTCGTTTGTTTTTTCGTTCATGGCGTTAAGATAAATCAAATTAGACCAGTCGTCTATAAGAATGTCTTTATTAATGGGAATAGAGATTCTCAATATTGAGAATGCGTGGTAGAAGATGATATACAAAAATCATATCATTTGATGTGTAGAGATAAAGGTTATAGTATCTCGGAAAATTTATAAGATTCTCATCATCAGGTTTACCTTTTGTCATAAAAGGGCTGCGCAGCGTCATCGCTGTAAGGATTTGCAGACGAACATGGAGACGATTATAAGCAATCTTCAATAACGAATAGTAGTAGGTGAGATGTTTCGCTTACTGGTTTTTATTTGCCTTTATTGAGGTCGTCTATGCTCCGTATTTCAACACCTACTCTATATACTGCTTCTCTAGCTAACCAGCTATTAACTCGTATTTCATCAGTATCGCGCCGCACCGCATCTCTCACATCTCTACTCGTTTTGGCTCTACTTCCGCAAACTAGTGTTGCAAAGCAGAATAGTAATCTTTGGTTTGAGCCTGTAGATATTGCATTGCCTCGCCAAATGGATACGGGCTTATTAACAGACAACTTGCGTTATACCTTAATGCCAACTGATCACACTGGTATGGCTGTTCAAATCACAACTGCCGTTAATCCAAGCCAACCAATCATTTTGAACTTTGAAACAGAGCAGCAAGCGTTTGACTCAATGGAAGAATTGAAAAACAAAATTGAACAAGTGTCTACGAATGATCAGGATGTTTCTTTAGTGATCGTCGGTGATTTTAGAACCGGTAAATTAAAACGCACACTGTATAAAACCTTCTCGGACAATAACGGTTACATCGAAATTGAACGTGAACATTCTCAGTCGATTGCTAATTCTTCTGCTCCTAACTTTGAAGAACTGACCATTAATGTTGTAAAGTCAGCGACTTCAATTTCAATGACAGTGCTTAGCCATGTTGATTTGGAAGACAGCAAAAAAGCGCAACGCGAAAAACTCACACGTGAAATTTCAAACAGAGCTTTAACTCACCGTTTAGAGCAAGCTTATCAAGATAAGCAAATCATGTTTACCAGTGTTGATACTTCTGAAGTAGTTGTATTTGACGAGCAAATTATGACTACCACAATTGTAGAGTTAAACTCTGAAATGGATATCAACAATGCTTACTTAGTCATGCAAGAGGCTGTAGAAGATATCGTTAATATTGGTATTACTAGAAACGAATTTAAGCAAGAGCTTGTTAATATCCGTGTAGCTCTGAAAGAGGAGCTTGATCAAACTTTGCTTCAAACTGCGTCTGATATTTCATTGTCAGTGATCAACCAAGATGTGTACATCCAACCATCTGATAAGTTAATGTTTTTTGATTACCATATTGCGCACATGAGCGAAACCGATGTCAATGAAACACTTCATCAAGTGTGGGCTGAAGGCAGTTCTGTCCATGTATCAAAAGGTAAAAATGAAGAGTTTGATTCTGCACTGAACCTAAGCCTTTCTAAATAACAACTAGGTAGGTTTCATAAATTCCAGGCAAATAAAAGCCCCTTTGTTCAAAAGAGCAAAGGGGCTTTTTATATTTGAGTTAGCTACTCTGTTTAGCTGTTTAGCTGTTTAGCTTTAGTACTTATTGAATTTCAAGAAGCTCAACATCAAAGATTAGAGTAGAAGACGGTGGGATAGGACCTGAGCCGCCTTTTCCGTAACCAAGTTTACTTGGTACAAATAGACGAATTTTTTGACCAACGACCATATATTGAAGACCTTCTTGCCAGCCTTTGATCACTTGCTTAACGCCAAATGTAATTGGTTCATTACGATCAACTGAGCTATCAAAAACTGTCCCATCAATCAAAGTACCATGGTAATGCACTTTAACTTTACTGCTTGAAACTGGCTTTTCAGTCCCCGTTCCTTCAACAAGCACAAGGTATTGAAGACCGCTCTCAGTGGTGATCACCCCTTCTTTCTGAGCGTTTTCTGCTAAGAAATTTTGCTCAACTTCAATGTTTTGTTCACCTGCTTTGTGATTTGTCCATGTACGGTAAATCATGAAACCTGCAAGAATGAAAACAATAACAGGTAGAATAAATTTGGTCATAGTGTACGCCTAGCTTTGGTTTATATTTAAATCGAATATTCAGTTAAATAACAGCTGTATTAATTACTTCGCAAGTAAGTAATTAATGGTTTCTGCAATATCATTAATGTCTTGATGACCTGCGGTTAAAATTTGGTACTTACCGTTAATGATGAAAGCAGGAACTGAATTGATTTGTCCTTTGACTGAAATCTCTTGTGCTTTTTCAATATATTGAAATAGAGCAATTTGCTGTTCTTTATTCAACTGGTAAGGGCTAACTAAACCACGAGAAGTAAAAGCCGTTTCTAGCGCTGATTGGCGCTGTTCTGGAGTTACATCGCCCCCCATTTGCACTGCAGCGAAAAGGTCTTCCATAAATTCATGGTTTGGGTTGTCATTAAGTTGCATTACGGCTGTGTAAAAAATCATTGCGCTGATTTGTGCACTTTCATTGAAAGTAACATGAACCTTACCAACCTTCTGATTAGTCAGAGATTCAATTTCAGGGATGTTGTTTTCCATGGTGCGGCAATGACCACAATTTAAAGAGAAGACTTCTGTGATCGGTGCAAGGTTAAATTCAGTCAGTTCAACAGGCAGTTTTTGAAACTGTGTTCCTTCTTGAGGCTCACTGTTTTCACTACACCCGGCAAGAATTAGAAGGGCAAAGGCAGCTGCGATAATTTTAGAAAATGGTTTAAACATTGTGTTTACTCGGACTTTGAGAAGTTTCCAGATTTTAACCATTTAGAGGCAGTTGGCAAACCATAATAAAGTAATTAAATGCAAACAAAGCCAAGCTTTATCATTCCAAGTTAAGCCGTAGGGTAAAATGTGATCTTGAACACTTTTTACCTTGCATGGATCTATTTGAACTAAAGTTATTGGAGATGTGCCGATATAGGTAAAAGTAAGATAAATACGAGCAGATGAGTGGGCAATTGAATGAAGTATTTAGCCATAGTTTTTAGCTTAGCATTAACAGGGTGCCAGGTGATGCAGTTTGAGAGCATGCTTGAGACTGCGCCGAAGACAAATTATGACGTTCTCTACCCTGATTGGGGGGCTGTACAACAACCTGTTCAGCAAAATGCCCCTCAGAAAAAAACAATCGCAAATAACTATGGATCCCATGCTTCTATGGGGGATTCCTTAGAAGTGTTTTTGAGACAGCATCGTATTGATTATGAGTTACTTCCTGGTGACCATATAATGGTAAAGCTTTCTGATCACATTAACTTTAATACGGGTTCTGCGACTCCGCCTAACTATAATCAATGGCTTGATATCTTAGGGGATTATTTAGCTAAGCGAACAGACATTGATGTAGTTATTGAAGGACACACGGATAATACCGGTTCTGACTATATTAATGACCCACTATCAGAGAAACGTGCAAAACAAATAAAAGCAAGGCTGGAAAAAAATAACGTTTCAAGTTCGTCTATTTATACTCGAGGGTTTGGTGAATATGTACCAGCGTGTAATAACCAATCTTCTCAGGGTAAAGCTTGCAATAGACGAGTTGAGCTTATGCTGATTGTCTCTAATTAATTTCATGATGTAGAACTCCCAGTCCACGTTTGCTGAACTGTTCTAAATTCAAAAGCCCCATAGTTATGCTCGTAACTATGGGGCTTTTTGATCTACTAAATTACTTATGCGAAATCACCTGAATGATATTAATTCAGGACTAAATTCGATTAAGCAAATTCTTTTTCTAGATAAGCAACAATATCAGATGATTCATACATCCATTCAGTTTTGCCATCTTTTTCAATACGTAGACATGGCACTTTAACTCTGCCACCACCAGCTTCAAGCTCCGAACGGTGCTGTTCATTATTTTTAGCATCACGGATGTCAAACTTAACAGATTGACGTTTCATTGAACGGCGAACTTTGACGCAAAATGGGCAAGCTTCAAATTGATAAAGAGCGTAATTTTTTGCACTTTCATTTACAGTGTTTTGTTCTTCTTGAGAACGCTTAACGCCACGAGGTGAAAACACAAAATTCAAAAGCAAAATGATTCGACCAAGAAACCAACGGATAAACTTCATAATTATCTCTACATATTTAAAGTAAGTTTTACAATTCGCAGCATTATATACACAATCTACTCAATACGCTCAACCCTCAGACATAATATTTGTGTCTGAATATAGCTGGGATTGTTAGTTGAAGTATCCTGCTGTGTTCACCGCTGACTTCAACTAACCTATGAATAGGACTTAAAGCCTTTCAATTGTGTGAGTTTTTGCCACATTTAACCCTAAGCGTTTTGCTAGCCTGGTTAGATTAGCCCTGTCTGTTTTCAGTAGGCGACCCGCTTGAGCCCAGTTATAGTTTGACTGTTCAAGTGCTTCTGTAATGACGGTTCTTTGGAAATCTTCAGTTGCCGTTCTTAACCCTTCACTTAAATCGATAGTTGGACTTTTGGTATTTGAAGAGGTCTCTAAAAGCGCTGGTGTTGGTTGATCTTGATCCAACGGACCGCAGTCTTCTTTGGAGATCGTTACTAAACTTTTGTTTGTACTACGTGCAAGTGCTTTTAAGGCTGAGCGGCTGATTACATGCTCAAGTTCACGTACGTTACCTGGCCAGCTGTATCGATTTAAGAAAACCAATACATCAGATCTGAATTTGATCTGGTTAATGCCGAGTTTGCGTCGAGCTTGTTCTAAGAAGAACCCTGCTAATAAACTGATGTCGTCACCACGTTCGTTCAAAGCTGGAACCGCAATTGGGTAAACACTCAAACGATGATATAAATCGGCTCTGAATCGACCATCCTCTACTTCTTGTTTTAAATCTCGGTTTGTTGCAGCCAATACTCGCACATCAATGGTTTCAATGTTGTCTTGACCAACAGGTTGAATTTCATTGTTTTGTAAAGCGCGCAGTAATTTACTTTGCGCCGCCAATGGTAATTCACCGATTTCATCTAAGAAGAGTGTTCCGCCGTCGGCTAAAGCAAACTTACCTGTACGGTTTTTATCAGCACCAGTAAATGCCCCGCGAACGTGCCCGAACAGTTCACTTTCTACAAGGTTTTCAGGAATAGCCGCACAGTTCACATAAACAAGAGGCTTACGTTTTCGCTGAGATTGGTGATGAAGAGTTCGTGCGACAAGTTCTTTACCGACACCGGTATCGCCGTGAATTAAGATGTTAAATTCAGAGGGAGCCACAACCGCGATATCATTTTTCAATGCTGTCATGGTGTCACTTTTACCAATTAACTCACCGCCATCACGCTCCCAAGCTTCTACGTTTAATTCTTCTAATAACTGCTTTGATTGCTTTGCTTGGTGTTCAAGTTGAGAGAAAGTCATCGCCATTTGCATGGTGGAGGCCGCAATAGCAGCGAGTACTTCTAAATTACGAGCTGGGATGTTGGTGAATACATCTGGTGCAAGGCTATCAAGGGTTAAAACGCCAAGTAGTTTATCTCCGAATAACAGAGGTAGACCCATGCAAGCGTGCATTGGTAAATCACCATCGTGATCAATGAGTAATCCATCAAATGGGTCGGGTAGTGAGCTATCAGAATCGAAACGAATGGGTGATTTAGACTCACAGATCTCTTTAAAGCGAGGGTGTTCCTCAATAACAAATCGTCTGCCAAACGTATCTCGGCTTAGCCCCTGCATTGCGATAGGGACTAAAGTGTCACCTTGAAGGCGAAGTAAGGCAACACAGTCACAGGTAATGGTTTTTCGAATTGCGTCTATTAAACGATTGAACCTATCTTGGTCATTAAGCCCGCTGGCTAGCCCAATGGTCATTTCCATTAATGTTGAAGCTGAAATATCTTGCATGATTGACTCGCATTTCTAATTTTAATACATAGTAGTGTCTTTCTGACATTTTTAACAGGTCTTTATGACTTAGATAAATGCTAATAATTCTCGCTAAAGCTCGCATTTACGGGCTTTCAAAGGTTGGCACTCTTTATGCTATAGGGAAGTATCCAGAAAAATCTGGTGAGTGGACTGAATGGTAAGTCGCTGTAATAACATAATAAATAATGAGTAATAAACTCATTAATAAAGCCCATTCATAAGCGCAATTAACGTTAATCAATAAAAGAGTCAAAGAACTCAAATTGACGTTAATTGAAATCAATAAAGTCAAATTTCAACAATATTGGTCAGTTCGACATAAAAATTGTCAACTTACTAGTGAACGGAGTATCAACATGCTTAACAATCAACACATAGACATTATCAAATCGACTATCCCATTATTAGAGAGCGCAGGACCTGCCTTAACTGTGCATTTCTATCAACGCATGTTCACGCATAACCCAGAGCTAAAAGACATTTTCAACATGACGCATCAACAAACAGGTCGTCAGAGTGTCGCATTATTTGAAGCTATCGCAGCTTACGCAAAAAATATTGAAAACCTTGCTGCACTGACCACCGCAGTAGAGCGTATTGCTCAAAAGCACACGAGCTTTAATATCCAGCCAGAGCATTACCAAATAGTTGGCCTTCACCTAATTGAAACGTTAAGAGAATTAGCACCAGATGCGTTTACTGCTGAAGTTGAGGAAGCTTGGACTGCGGCATATCTGTTTTTAGCTAAGGTTTTCATTGATCGTGAAGCTGAATTGTACCTGCAGCGTAAGCAAGCTGTTGGTGGGTGGGAAGCTGCTCGTACTTTCATTGTTTCTGAAAAGACACAAGAATCTGAGCTAGTGAAAAGCTTCGTTCTGACACCAAAAGATGGTGAGAGCGTATTGGATTATATTCCTGGTCAATATATAGGTATTGAAGTGCAACCTACAGGTAGTGACTATAATGAAATTCGTCAATATTCATTGTCAGATCAACCCAATGGTAAGCACTATCGAATCTCAGTAAAGAGAGAAGGGCATGGAACAGATCAAGCTGGTTTAGTTTCGAATCACCTTCACGACTTCGTACAAGTGGGTGATGAAGTTAAGTTGTATGCGCCGGCTGGCGACTTTATGTATCAAGAACGTAATAAGCCTGTGACACTTATTTCTGCTGGTGTGGGCGTTACGCCAATGCAATCTATGCTTGAATTATTGAATAGTAGTTCTAAAGCAGAGGCTGTTACATACTTACATGCTTGCGAAGATTCATCACAACATTCGTTCTCGAACCGAGTTCAACAGATTATTGATACGAACGGTTGGGCTGCAAAAACATGGTATATGAAAACGGAAAATGAACCTTGTGAACATACTTTTGAAGGGATGATGAATCTTGAAGAAATCTCTAGATTAGAATCATTTTCTGAAGGGGACTTTTATATCTGTGGTCCAGTTGGTTTCATGAAGAATATTGTTGAACAATTGGATTCATTGGACGTCAGCCGTGACCGAGTTCATTATGAAGTGTTTGGTCCCCATTCTAACTTCTAGGCAACTTTTGCCTCAGATAAATGTTAACTAAAACATTGTTCATTTAAAATAATGAGTTTAAAAAATCAAGGACCTCAGTCATTCTGAGGTCTTTTTTTTATTTAAAATACATTTATGGTATGTAATGCTTTATGTAATGTACATATACTACCAAGGCTAAAATTAGCTTTCGCTTGTAAACTTTGGAGTATGGAATGAACACTATCAAAAGAATTAAATGGCACCATTCGATAGAAAAACGATTAGTCATTATCTTTGTGTTTGCCATGACTCTGATGTTTGGAATTATGACCAGCATTTCCATGTATGCGGCGCATAATGAGAAAAAAGAACAAGAAGAAAAACTGGTGGGTAAATACTTATTCATTGGACTTAATTTATTAGGAGCGAGAGTCGATAGTGTTGCCGAGATGGCGAAAGATTACGGGTATTGGAATGAGACATTTGATTTTATTAATACTCCAAACCGCAATTTTGTAGAAAACTCACTGGACTCTGATTCAATCAAGACTCGCTCATTGAATGGAGTTATTATCCATAACAATGCTGGTAAAGCGCTTTATCGAATCAGTTCATATGACTACATCACCGATAGCCAGCTATGGTCATTATTCACTGATATAAATGGCATTGAGAGTGGAGTGGTTCAACGAGGAGTCGTATTTTTACAAGGGCGTATCCTTGTATACGTATCGCAGCCTGTCAGCGACAATTCGGGAAGCATGTTAAGTAATGGTCGAATTACATTACTAAGAGAGATGACGCAACGGACTCTCGATGAGATAAGTTCAGACCTCGGTGAGTCTTTTAGTCTTATTAATATGCATCAACCAGATGCGATTGAGAGAATGGCATTTGGCACTGATTGGCGAGTCGAAAAATCAGAGATCTTATATACAGAAAAAACATTAGAAGCGACGTACAGCATTTTCTTTTCTGATCAATCTCGATTACCTATTTTAGCGGAACTCGTCATTGAGCGAAGTCCTTTTAGTATTGCCTCTCAGTGGCGCTTGCTCATTCCCGAATTTATCCTGCTTATCGTACTCAGTGGTGTTCTAGTTGTAGTGTTACGAGCAACAGTAACTAAGCCTATAAAACGATTAATCGCATGGTTAAATCAGGTTAATGGTTCAGAATTGGCAGAAGACCTACGTCCTTATGAATACTCGCAATACGGTGAAATCAGCGTTTTAAGTAATAAATTTAGTGAGATTTACAACAACCTTTACCAGCAACATCAATTCAGCCAATTACTTTTATATTCGATCAGTGATTTTATTTTTACGGTGGATAGCAAGGGGAAAATTGATTACTGCAACCCCGCGGCAGCTGAGTGGTTGAGAATTGATTCTAAAGAACTCTATTGCCAAGATTTTGAACTTCTCTTTGCTTCTGTGGATGAAAATTCGCCAAGCGTTGCAAATTGGTTATATCGAGCGCTTGAGACATTGAGTGAGTTTAGTGGGCAGGTCAATATACGTAAGCTAAGTGAGCCCAATAAGACTTTTCTTGTTGAAGTTCAAGTGAGTCCAATTTTGTACAGAGATACAGAACAGAAAGGCGCTATGATAATTTTAAGGTTACAAAAGTAGTTTGAATCAAAAATACATATGAAAAACGGGAAGCGTATTGCTTCCCGTTTTTTTACTTGTATGTCCAAGGAATTGATACATTCAGTCTTTTTATCGCTTTAATTTGTTAATTGCCTTTGAAGTGTTGAAAAATTCAGGCCAGTACATTTTCACATAACCACCTGAAACCCACACAACGAGAATGGTAGCGATAGTGAGTTCAAAAAAACCAAAGGAATGAAGCCAGTACCATTGCGGATATTCTGTGCCAAATAAAGTCGTTAGGTGGTGCATGGCAATAGAACTGATAACCGATGGGAAAGTTACTGCAGCAATAGAAGGTTGAAATTTAAGACGCATTAGTCGGATATAGCATAAGTAAATGAGTAATGTCATTGTGATAGCAATACCCGCTAACGCACCCGTTAAAATAGGGTCAGGGTTTGGAAAATTAACAAGATATGCTGCCAATGAAAGGTTCACTGGAGCCGCCATGATTGCAAGAGTCGGCCTTGCGCGTTTTGGTAATTTGCCTTCGAAAACCAGTCTGTATAAAACAACCGGTAGCATGAAAAAATAGATGCCGATACAAACCGAAGCAAGAGTCTCTGAAAACACGGTCAGCCCGAATTGAGAACCCGCGAGCGAGCTACTAATAAGCCCTACAGGATAAAGGAACCAGCTGGGGACAATATTAGACATCTTAAAATTCATAGCTTGAAAGCTGAAAAATAAGACCATCATAGTAAAGTGAAGTAATAGTGCACCAAACCAAATCGGATAGGCTAAAGCTGGTGAAACGGCGGCGAGATAATCTGAAAGTACGAGTAAAGCCATGCTCATAGGAGCCATTAAGCTTCCACTTAAAGGATGGCGGATATCGTTTATAAAAGTATTGTAGCTAGTGAAATATTTGAGTAATACAGGAAGTAATAGAATAGCACCCAATGATGCCATCAAGGGTCTAATGGTGTCACCGAAACCTGGAATATAAAGAGACCATGCTTGCCCTAATCCTATAACCCCAAGTGCTAGTGATGCTTGAGAAGGTGGGACATTTTGCACACGAATGAGTCGTCTCCAGTTCAATGTATTGCTCCGTTTTTCGGTCAGTTAACGAGAAGGTAGTAGCTAAATCAGGATGAGACTTAATTGCAGGCGATGCTACAAACACACCTATACAAAGTAAAGCTAAGTTTCATATGGACATAAGCTGGAAATGATTTATGTGACACTAAAGCATCTTGCACGCAAATTTTACACAAGAACATCATTGGAAAACATGCGGAGTACACGAGAATTGCGTAACTTATGATTTCAAGATTGTTGGGGTAAATTGAGCTTAAAAGTTTGACTTTTGAATCAAGATCACAAAAGGTGTTTTTCGGGGTGTGATTTCTTGTTTTTCTTTGAAAATGAACCATAGTTAAATTGTAAAGCAACATAACGAACCGCAAGGAGAATGAGGTTTTACACACAATTTGGATGGATTCAAAAATACCATTTCTAGTTCCTCGTAATATGTTCAGGTTGCTATCTATGACTTCCTGATTCGCGAACTCACGATTGAGTCACGAGGGTAAGGCGTACTTGCTACATACAGTACGCCTTTTGTCTGCCTGTCACTTTTAAAACTATCTTTATTAAAACTACCTTCCTATTTAATTTGTATTAACTTTAAGCTAATAACTTAATGGTTTTGGGCGAGTAATTACCTATACGTCAGAGAGTTAAAATGTCATGGTCTGCTGCCTTTTTTGCCATAATTAGGTATATACTCCAAGAAAAAGGAGATGTGACATGACGAATAAAGTGCCAACAAATATTATTACCGGCTTCTTAGGAGTAGGTAAGACGACCTCAATTCTTAACTTACTTAAAAATAAGCCTGACAATGAACATTGGGCGGTTTTAGTGAATGAATTTGGTGAGATTGGTATTGATGGTGCGTTGCTCACAGATCAAGGTGCAATGATTAAAGAAGTACCTGGTGGTTGTATGTGTTGTACTGCTGGCGTACCAATGTCTGTAGGAATCAATGCGCTATTACGTCAAAAGCCCGATAGGCTCCTGATTGAACCAACAGGCTTAGGTCACCCTAAACAAGTTGTTGCCACTTTAACCTCAGAACAATACCAGCCTTATGTTGATCTTAAAGCGACATTAGGGCTTGTTGACCCGCGTAATTTAAGTATCGAAAAATATACTTCCAACCAAAACTTCAATGACCAACTAGATAGCGCAGATGTGATTATTGGTACCAAGGTTGATTTGGTTCATTCAGAAGATATTGATGCATTTAATGATTGGGTTACCGAGCAGTCACCACCTAAAGTGTTTAGTAAACTGATACATCATGGAGAGATTCCACTCGAAGTGCTTGATATTGAAAGAGTCCATGGCAGCGCTTCTTTTAACCTAGAATCTCATCATCATGACCATGCAGAGCAAGAGCCTCAATTCGAGCTTGCGCCTGGTGAAGCTTTTGTCAGAAAAGAAAATAAAGGTCAGGGATATTTCAGTTGTGGGTGGTTATTTGGGGCAGAGCATAAGTTCGACTTTGACCAACTATTCTCTATGCTTTCTGCATTAACCGCAGAGCGTGTGAAAGCTGTAATTAATACTGATCAAGGTTGTTACGCGTTCAATGTCGCGAATCAAGTTGTTTCTGTTCATGAAATATCATTAGATGGCTTTGAATCTCGCTTAGAGGTTATCGATTCACAACTGATGCCATGGGATGATTTAGAGCAAGTGTTGCTATCACTTTGTGGGCTTCAAGAGAAATAACCTAGCTAGTAAATTAAGTCTCTAACGAATTTACTAACTAGCTAATTGACTAACCATTTTAATAACTAACGATAAAAGTGACTTGTTAACGCTACTGCTAAGCTTTACAGAATATTTCTTTAGGATAAATACAAAGTAAAACGTTCTGTAAACTGAAATGAGTTGGTTTGGAATAAGAAAAAAGGGAGCAAGTTGTTCCCTTTTTGCACATCTCAATGATGATTCTTTTATGATTGGCTAGTTAAAAGAAATAAATGCTAATTTAAGTAATAAAATTTGCTCTATATCACGATTAATGTGAGATAAATCACCTTAATTCATTTATAGTGCTCGGCTGAAATAAGAAATGTAGGCTGTCTGCTTAAGGAACCGTAATAATGTCATTTTCTTCACAAGGTTTTGCTCCTGAATTAGTAAAAGCGCTTACTGAATGTGGGTATGAAAAACTCACTCCAATTCAGCAAAAAGCGATCCCAATGGCTCGTAAAGGGCATGATATTTTTGCGACTGCGCAAACAGGTACAGGTAAAACTGCTGCATTTTCATTACCTGTCATTCAACATTTAATCGATAGTAACAAGAAAGCGTCAAAGGGCACTGCACGCGCTCTTATACTTGCTCCTACTCGAGAATTGGCTGCACAGATTGCAGACAACATTAAAGATTACGTTAAATTCACGAACCTTAATGTTGCTGCGGTTTATGGCGGTAACAAAATGTCTTCACAGGTTCGTCAACTTGATGCTGGTGTAGATTTACTTGTTGCGACTCCTGGTCGTTTAGAAGAGCATCTAGAAGCTGGTAATGTATCAATTGCTAACTTAGAATTTTTAGTTTTTGATGAAGCAGACCGTATCTTAGATATGGGCTTTATCAATGCTGTTCGTAAAATCATGTTAGATGTAGAAACATCACCTCAAATTATGATGTTCTCTGCAACAACTTCAACCCAGTTGAATCAGCTTTCTGTTGATATATTACGTAAGCCAAAACGTATCAGTGTAGAGCGTGAGAACTCAACTGCAGCAACAGTTGGTCACGTGGTTTATCCGGTAGACCAAGAGCGTAAAACTGAGCTACTTTCTGAATTGATCGGTCGTAAAAATTGGCGCCAAGTGCTTGTTTTTGTGAACTACAAAGAAACGGCTAATGAAGTTGTAAAAGAGTTGAAGCTAGATGGCATTAAAGCGGTACTTTGCCATGGTGATAAAGCACAAAGTGCTCGTCGTCGTGCATTAGATGATTTTAAAGAAGGTCGTGCTCGAGTAATGGTTGCAACTGATGTTGCGGCTCGTGGTCTTGATATTGCAGATCT
This sequence comes from Vibrio gallaecicus, assembly GCF_024347495.1. Lineage (NCBI taxonomy): Bacteria > Pseudomonadati > Pseudomonadota > Gammaproteobacteria > Vibrionales > Vibrionaceae > Vibrio > Vibrio gallaecicus. The sequence goes on from NZ_AP025491.1 coordinate 511,262, forward strand.
TCCTCATGTAATTAACTACGACATGCCTTTCCTTGCTGAAGATTACGTTCACCGTATTGGTCGTACTGGTCGTGCCGGTAAACAAGGTCATGCTGTATCATTTGTTAACCGCGAAGAAGAGCTAACTGTAGTACAAGTGGAAACACTGATTCAGCAGCGTATTCGTCGAGTTGAGCAACCTGGTTATGAACCTAAGAAACGTGAAGCTTACATTGAAAAGTTGAACACGAAATCGGCTTATAAAAACCGCCAAGGTCGTAAGAATAATGCGACTGAAGAAAAACCGGATCAAGCCTCTGCTGAACGTCGTTTAACAATGATGAACCGTATTAAAAATAGACGTAAGTAGAAGTTATTATTCACCGTACATGCCACTATACCTATTGGTTGGATTGAGCGGTTAAAGTAATCAGTTAAAGCTGAATAGCTTCAAAATAAAAACTAAGATTCAATTTTGAAAGGGCCACTATTATGTGGCTCTTTTTGTCTTCGGGTTTCATGATCTGAAGTTAATTATTATATCGCTAAATTGGGGAAACTATGGACAGTACATTACTTTGGGCGTTTATCCCGACTTTTTTCTTTGTGTCGATAACACCTGGAATGTGTATGACTTTGGCTCTGACACTTGGGATGAGTATTGGTTATAAACGCACTTTGTGGATGATGATTGGTGAGCTAGCTGGAGTGGCAGTGGTCTCGATTGCTGCCGTGCTAGGTATTGCATCGGTAATGCTTAATTACCCTTGGCTATTCACAGGATTTAAGTTTATAGGGGCAGGGTATCTTTTCTACTTGGGCGTTCAAATGTGGCGTTCTAAAGGGAAATTGGCGATTAGTACAGATAACCAAACTGAAAACGTAGGGAAAGACTGGGATTTAGTCGTTCAGGGTTTTGTGACCGCAATAGCGAACCCTAAGGGTTGGGCGTTTATGATCTCTCTACTGCCTCCATTCATTAACAGTAGCAAGGCACTTGCCCCACAGTTATTGATACTCATCTCAATCATCTTAGTATCTGAATTTGTCTGTATGACGTTGTATGCTACTGGTGGTAAGAGCTTAAAGCGTGTTTTAGGTAAGGCTGATAACGTTAAGCTAATGAACCGAATCGCAGGTACCTTGATGATGGGAGTGGGTGTTTGGCTGTTTGTCAGCTAATGAATAATTGACGTAATACCTATTAGTTAGTACTACGTCTCTAAAAGTTAAAAGTTAAAAGCTAAAAGCCTGACTTGGAAATAACGGAAACTAGGTAATAAAAAAGCCACTGATATTCAGTGGCTTTTTAGTGTCAATCTATATCCGAACGAATCAAAAGTAGCTGACAATGTTGACTTTAATCGGTCTTCTAATCGACTTCTTTGTCTTTACCCATAGATAAAATCCAAAGAGATACAGCTGCAACACCTGCAAAGCCTGCCAAGATGATGACTGGCATAGCGCTATAGCCTAAGAAGTGCCAAATAAAACTTTCTAATGAACTCATTTAGGTTCTCCTTATTGCCAGCCTTCTACACCATGCATGTCTGGTAGTTTATGAGCGATACCTTTATGACAATCTACACATGTTTTTTCACCAGAAGCTAGCGCAGTAGAGTGCTGTTTTGCACTGCGTGGGCTTTGCTCTGAGAAGTCCATGAAGTCAAATTGGTGACAGTTACGACATTCTAGAGAATCATTGCTCTTAAAACGAGCCCACTCACGTTCAGCTAAGTGTGCACGACGTTCTTGAAACTTCTCTTCAGTATCAATTGTCTTAGAAATAAAGTGAGCGTATAGCTCTTTAGACGCTTGTACTTTACGAACAATCTTATCTGTCCATTCATGTGGTACGTGGCAATCAGAACAGATAGCACGAACACCAGAACGGTTAGAGTAGTGAATCGTTTCTTGAATTTCAGCAACGATAGGAGCATGACAACCTGAACAAAACTCTTCAGTGTTAGTCGCTTCCATACCTGTGTTGAATGCGCCCCAAAATAGAAGACCACCAGCAAAACCCATGAATAAAACAACACCAACGGCTGCTTTACTTGGAGTCGTTAGTCGCTTCCAAAACGCTTTTAGTAATTTCATAAATAGCCTCTCTTACAATTCGGCTACGATTAGCGCAATGAGTCAACAGGTTTGAACTCGTTCTCAACTAGAGGTTTAGCTTCAGCTTGAGGAACGTGACACTGTAGACAGAAGTAACGACGTGGTGAAACGTCTGCTAATACCGCATCTTCACGATTAACGTAGTGAGTAACACTAATTTTGGTTGCACCCATCTCTTTAGCATTTTTCCAGCTATGACAAGCCAGACATTTGTTTGCATTTAGAGATACTTCGTAGCTACGAATGGTATGAGGCACTAGAGGTGGCTGGTAAACATAGTCACTTTCTAGAACCTGGTCTCTTGGGAATTTTTTAAAATCATCTGCTGGGCGAGTAGTTTCTAGCTCACTCACTCCACGTAGTGACTCAACGCCGCCAATACCGCCTGGGTTTTCCAGTTCAGCTTGAGCTGCGCCTGCTAGCAAAATGCCAGCTGTTAGTAGGGCAGTAATCAGTTTTTTCATGTTAATTTCTCCGCCAAAGGCAATTCTTTGAGAGGACTACTTCGTTCAATAATTGTTGAAAAAAGTAGTCGCAATATTAAATACGTAAGATCATTTGGTTTAGTTTGAAAAGCCGGAGCGTTTACGAAACCTTAGTGATCTTAACTGGACACTTCTTATAATCCGTCTGTTTAGACAGTGGATCCGTTGCATCCAAGATCAACTTGTTGATCAGAATTCTTGCATCAAAGAATGGTACGAATACCAAGCCTTGTGGTGGACGGTTACGACCGCGAGTTTCAACACGAACACGAACCTCACCTCGTTTGTTTTCAATCAGAACTTCATCACCACGGCGCAAGCCACGAGCTTTAGCATCTGCAGGGTGGATGTAACAAAGTGCATCCGGTACTGCTTTGTAAAGTTCAGGTACACGACGAGTCATTGTGCCTGTGTGCCAGTGCTCAAGAACACGACCAGTACATAGCCACATGTCGTACTCATCATTTGGTACTTCAGGTGGAGCCTCGTATGGTGCGTTAATGATCAGTGCTTTACCGTCGGGTTTACCGTAGAAGTCCCAACCAGAACCTTTCTTAGCGTATGGATCTGAACCTTCTTTAAAGCGCCACAGAGTTTCTTTACCATCAACTACAGGCCAGCGTAGACCACGTACTTTATGGTAAGTGTCGTATGGTGCTAAATCATGACCATGGTCGCGACCAAAGGCTGCGTACTCTTCGAATAGCCCCTTCTGTACGTAGAAACCTTGAGCTTGTGCATCGTCATTAAGCTCTTGAGCTTCAGACAGTGGGAAAGCGTCAACGTTGCCATTTTTGTAAAGCACGTCATACATTGTTTTACCACGGTATTCAGGTGCTTTAGCTAGAAGTTCTTCGCCCCAAACTTCTTCAACTGTGAAGCGTTTAGAGAACTCCATGATTTGCCATAAGTCAGACTTAGCATCACCAACGGTTTTAACTTGCTGGTACCAAGCTTGTGTACGACGTTCAGCATTACCGTAAGCACCTTCTTTTTCAATCCACATTGCTGTTGGAAGGATAAGGTCAGCTGCTTGAGCAGTTGCGGTAGGATACGGATCAGAAACAACAATGAAGTTATCTGGGTTACGGTAACCAGGCAGACGTTCAGTATTGATGTTTGGACCAGCTTGCATATTGTTATTACACATTACCCAGTAAGCATTGATCTTACCGTCTTTAAGCATACGGTCTTGAACAACGGCGTGAGCACCAGGCTTGCCATTTAGAGTGCCTTCTGGAAGTTTCCAGATTTTTTCTGAAATCTTACGGTGTTTAGGGTTTGCTACTACCATGTCTGCAGGTAGACGGTGTGAGAACGTACCTACTTCACGCGCTGTACCACATGCAGATGGTTGGCCTGTTAGTGAGAACGGGCTGTTACCTGGAGTAGAAATCTTACCTGTAAGAAGGTGAATGTTATATACAAGGCTGTTCATCCAAACGCCACGAGTATGTTGGTTCATACCCATAGTCCAAAGTGACATTACTTTGGTGTTTGGATCCGCGTATTGTTTTGCAAGCTCAATAAGCTTGTCTTCAGATACGCCAGACATTTGTGAAGCTTTTTCAACTGTGTACTCAGATACTGACTTTTTGTAATCTTCAAATGAGATAGAAGTCATTTTGCCTGAGTTAGGGTTCGCTGCTGCTTTTTGCAGAGGATCGTCATCACGAAGGCCGTAACCGATATCGGTTGTTGCTTGTTTGAAGTTCGTGTGCTTATTAACGAAATCCCAGTTAACAGCATCGTTTTGGATGATGTAGTTAGCGATGAAGTTAGCAATTGCCAAATCAGATTGAGGTTCGAAAATATAACCAGTGTCAGCAAGCTCAAATGAACGGTGGTAGTAAGTAGACAGTACGTTTACTTTAACATGTGGATGGCTTAGACGGCGGTCAGTAATACGAGTCCAAAGAACTGGGTGCATTTCTGCCATGTTTGAACCCCACAGAACAAACGAGTCTGCGTGTTCAAAGTCATCGTAACAACCCATAGGCTCATCAATACCGAAAGTACGCATGAAAGCACCAACAGCAGAAGCCATACAGTGACGAGCGTTTGGATCGATGTTGTTTGAACGGAAACCTGCTTTCATTAACTTAACAGCAGCGTAGCCTTCCATAACAGTCCACTGACCTGAACCGAACATACCAACGCCTGTTGGACCGTTTTTCTTCAGAGCCGCTTTCCATTTTTCAGCCATTACGTCGAATGCCATATCCCAAGAGACAGGAGCAAAATCACCATCTTTATGGAATTTACCATCTTTCATACGAAGTAGAGGCTGTTCAAGACGATCTTTGCCGTACATGATTTTAGAAAGGAAATAACCTTTAATACAGTTAAGACCCTTGTTTACTGGTGCTTCAGGGTCACCTTGTGTTGCTACAACTTTACCGTTTTGAGTACCAACTAATACTGAACAGCCTGTACCACAAAAACGACAAGGCGCTTTGTCCCACGTGATTTTCGTTTGATCGGAGCTTGCAATCAGGTTGGTTGCTGTTGCCGGTAGAGATACACCTGCAACGGCTGCCGCAGATGCAGCTGCGTTTGCTTTCACAAACGCACGTCTTGTCATTTTCATACTTCACCCTCAAGTTGAGAATTGTTACTTCCAGTGTCTGAATCTAATTCGTCTAAGTCAGTCTCGATTTGGTGATAAACCAAAGCTGTACCTAAAACGTTCGGTAAATTGTTAATAGCGTCGATAGTATCGGTGACGAAACCTTGGTTTTCAGTTTCTAACACCACTATGATTTTGCCTTCTGGGCTATCACCGTAAATTTCAGCATTATCGTATTTTTCGATTTCTGCTTTCGTTTCCGCTAAATGCTCAGGGCTCACATGAACGACTAAACTTGATATATGCACTTCATTTAGTGCCATAAATTACTCTCGTTTTTATATTTATATATTGCTCACAAGGATAGCTGAAGTCGGGCAAACTGATACGCAGGCGCCACATCCGCTACACTCATCTAACTCGATTTTCGGTAGAGCCACACCACCGGCTCTGAGTTGAAATTGAATGGCCATAGGTTCACACATATCCCCACAACTTCTGCATTCAACATTCTGGTGGGCTAAACATTTATCATTTATTGAAGCCTTAGCGGTCCAAGGTGTTTCATGTTTAGCTTTGAAAATTGGTTCAGGACAGACATCTGCGCATTGATAACAAAAAGTACATTCGTCCTTTTGGAAATCCACGGTAGGAAATCCACCGTCGCCTACAACAATTATCTTAGTTTCACAAACCTGTATGCATTTTCCGCAGCGAGTACAATCATCTGCGAAAGAATCTAGGTTGTTAATCCATGGCAAACGAATTTGGCTAGAATCAACTTTACGTCTAGAGAATAGACGACGCTTTGAGATGTCTACCACTAAATGCCTATAGATGTTAATAAGATGTTGTAATTGTAGGTCATTGTTCCATTAATATCTTGTCATTTATTCTCACAAAGAGTTTAGTTTTAGAAATATTTGTATAAATACCCATTAAGGGCTAAATGGGGGGCTATCTTGTCTTAGATCAATAAATTACAGAACCAGCGATCACATATTGAATGGAGCTATGAATTTCGATGTGTGACAATATCGTAAGTTTAGTCAATCGCCGTAACTAGGAATAGATTCTTGTTAATAAAACCCGTTACATCTGTCACAAGTACCATTGCTAAATCGTTACTCTTGATTTTGTTGCTTTCAGTTACGACGACTGGTTTTGCTATTTATACTTTGGCATCCAGTTTAAATGATGCTGAAGCAGTAAATATTGCAGGATCCATGCGAATGCAAAGCTATCGACTTGCACATGATATACAAGTTGAATCAATGGATTACAGCATGCATATTCGAGAGTTTGAGTACTCACTATATTCCGATTCAATGAAAAATTTACGTAATTGGAATGTGCCTGAGGATATTACACAAGATTATTATCGAATCATTGGTCGCTGGCATGAACTAAAAACCGTTTTGCGAAGTGAGCATCCTGAATACTACCTAGCGATTGTGGCTAATTTTGTATCTGAAATAGATGGGTTTGTTTTTAAACTTCAAGAATTCTCTGAGAATAAACTGATCAAGCTTGCTTGGGTTGGGGGAATTGGCTTAGGTGGTGTTTTAGTCATTTCTTTATTTGTTGTTCATTTTGTACGTAAACAGGTTGTTAAACCATTACATGGGCTTGTTAGGGCCAGTCAACAGATAAAGAATCAAGATTTCTCAGTTCAAGTTCCCGTTCAAAATGACAATGAACTCGGGGTTTTAGCGAAAACATTTAATTCGATGGCAAAAGATCTTGGAGCCCTATACCGCAACCTAGAAGAAGCGGTGAATGAAAAGACAGGTGAGCTTCAAAATGCCAATCAATCATTACAAGTATTGTATGACTCTTCACAAGAACTAACAGTGGCACGTATAGCGCCTGAAAACTTTAGAGCTATCTTACAAAACTTAAATAGTTTAGATGGCATTGAATCTCTACGTTTAGAAATTGAAGATACGGCAGGGCGTGCTTTAATTTTAGATGAGGGCTATGATGTTATTGAATATGATGAAAAATTAGAGTTGAAGTTAGATGATCATGATCTAACACTGGGCTATTTGTATTGTTCATATCGCACTGGCTATTCAGATAAAGCGTTAATCGAAAGTTTTATACAACTGCTATCGCGAGCCATATTTTATAATCATGCACAGAAAAAGGCAGAGCAACTGCTGTTAATGGAAGAAAGGGCAACAATAGCTCGTGAGCTGCATGACTCACTGGCGCAATCTTTATCTTATCTAAAGATCCAAGTGACTCTGTTGAAGAGGGTCATTGCAAAGTTGCCTGAACACAAACATCGAGATCAATCCGAGCAAATAGCATTAGAGATTGGCGATGGTTTAGCTGGGGCTTATACCCAATTAAGAGAGCTACTCACCACTTTTAGACTTTCTATTAAAGAAGGCAGTTTTGGTGAGGCACTCAGTGATATGCTTGAGCAATTAAGCGAACGTACAGATGCTAAGATCAAACTAACCAATAATTTGTCCTCGATTGAATTAGATGCCCACAGACAGGTCCATTTACTTCAATTAATTCGTGAAGCAACAATTAACGCTATCAAACACGCTAATGCAGATGTGATTGAAGTGTGTTGTCTTGATGAAGAAGGCAAGGTGCTAGTCGTTGTACAAGATAACGGAGATGGCTTTGACCCAAATGATTCTAAATTGAATCATTATGGGGTAAGCATTATGCAAGAACGCGCGGCAAGGCTTAATGGTGACCTAACTATCGATGCGGCTAAAGGTAAGGGCTGTAAGGTAATTCTAGAATATAAAAGTTTTAAGGAAGTCTAAAGTTGACGATTTGTAAAGTAATGCTGGTGGACGATCACCCATTAATGCGCCGAGGCATTAGCCAATTATTGAGTTTTGAAGATGAATTTGATGTGATTGCTGAAGCTAGCAATGGCACTGAAGCCGTCGCGATTGCGCATGAAGAAGATCCTGATTTGATCTTGCTTGATCTGAATATGAAAGGGATGTCTGGTCTTGATACGTTGAAAGCATTACGTACGGATGGCTCACAAGCAAATATCGTTATTTTAACCGTATCAGATAGCCCTGCGGATATTGAAGCGATTGTGAAAGCTGGTGCTGATGGTTATCTATTAAAAGATACTGAACCAGATGAACTGATTGAGTTGTTAAAGAAAGCCCATAGTGGTGATAAGGCCTACAGTAGCGTTGTTTCTAATTACCTTGAAAATGCGGACAGTCGTGAAGATATTTTCGGTCAACTAACCGAGCGTGAAATGCAGATTCTTCAAGAAGTCGCAAAGGGTTACCGAAACAAGCAAATTGCTGATCATTTGTTTATCTCAGAATCGACGGTTAAAGTTCACATGAAGAGCTTATTGAAAAAATTACAAGTTCCGTCGCGTACAGCGGCAACCGTTTTATACCTTGAGCGCTATGGTGAAATGAAATAGCGTTTCTCTATTGAGCAAATATTTATTCATTACTTAAATGCCGTGTAATCTACCGATAACACGGCATTTTTTGTATTTATCCGTGCAAATAGTACGTGAATATACGTCTGATTATTATTAAGTTTTTATTTTATAAATCGTTTTATGCTGATCCTTGTGTCATGCTTACTTTACAAATTTTGTCAAAACTCAAGCAAATAATAAATTATTACTATGATGGACAATACCCGTTTTATTTTGATTTTGTCACTTAGTACACTGACAGGCTCGGATGCATTTACACAAGAAGAACCTAATCCAAAAACCCATAAGCCTAGTGCATCTATGGCAAAACCGGGGACACAGGAAAATAAGGTTATAAGGCTTGCGTCAGGTGATTGGTTTCCTTATACCTCCAGTAAAGAGGAAGGGGGTATTCTTGAGGATGTCATTGATCACGCATTCGAGACACAAGGATATAGCATTCAAATTGACTACTTTCCGTGGATACGAAGTGCCAAACTTGTCGAACATTCAAAATACGATGCTACTTTTCCTTGGTATCCGAATGCCGAAAGGGAAGAGTTGTTTACCATATCTTCTACACCACTTATCCATGTAGAAACAGTGATGTTTTATCACGAAAAAGTTGAGTTTGAATGGGACGAGATTGCGGATCTATCACAGTACGAAGTGGGTGGTGTACTAGGATATGCTTCAACTGAATTGCTTATTAAACATGGTATCGACATCATTAGTGCAACAAGTATGGAAGAGAATGTCTACAAATTGTACCGACACCGTATTGATGCATTACCTATGGAACGGCAAGTTGGCTTATCCATGATCAAAGAAATTACCCAAGATGATTCAGGCAGGATTCAAGTGAGTGATAAACCACTTATCAGTAAACCAATGTACATGTTTTTCCCCAAGACAGATAAAGGAGAGGAGCTATGCGAGATATTTGATAAAGGGTTGAATACTATTATTCAGAATGGCTGTTACGACTTATTACTTTCGAATAAGCCTTGTCACTAAGTCTGCTTTAGAACTGCGTAGCTATGTATCTATCTATGTAGCTACGTATCTATATAGTTAAGTTAGTAAAGCCCGTTTTCCGTTATCCCCCCTCCTCGACTCCTTGATTCCACAAGTATTCAAACGCGCAGTTAATGATAATTCTTGAGCTCCAGATCCTTAAAGGAACACCTGCCCATCAGTTAACGCTTAGTGACTCATGAGCGCTTATTCACTCTTTAAACAAGCTTCTTAAATTCTCAATGCTTCTTTTTGTTCTTTATTAATTGCAAATCAAGGTCACATATTCGGCAAGTTAGGTCTATTCTTATTTATAAAACACTCACTAAGTCACGTTTCTGGTGATGATAGTTACGAATTAACAAAAGTGTAATATTCATTTGAGAGCTTTAAGTTAATCTTTTATTCAATATATCAATGACTTTTATTTTTATATTGGTAAGTAATAGTAATTAAGTATGAGTGGTGGGGTATAAGTAAAAGCTAATATTTTGAGTAAAACAGCTTGAATAGCAAGGACAGCTTTGTTTAGTGCTGGTGAATGCAGCAGTATTCGAGTCATCAATAAGAATAATAGGTAGACACGATTATGAAACAGTTTGGGTTTAAAAATTTACTCCTTTTTTCAATCATCGCTTTGGTAGCGGTATCCGTTTCGGTTTCAAGTTATGTTTCATACATCAAGCAGGAGGAAACGTTAGTTGAAATTATTACTTCTGCCAATGAAGATTATGTAACTAAACAAGCTCAATTGATTGAAAATCAATTAGGTGAGAAAGTTTCTGGGCTAAGTAAATTAGCGGCAAAATTTCAAGTGGAAGAAGTGACAGGAACGCCAGAAGAGTTAATTGAACTGACCAAAATTATGGCAGGAGCGATGAACTTAAACAGTTCAGTCATTGGTTTTGAAAATGGTGATGGGTACTGGAATCAAACTGCAAAGAGTTGGCCAAACCATAAGCTTGACGGCGATATCACGGAGAGATCTTGGTATCAACTGGCGAGGAATAGCCAAGGTACAGCGATGACAGATCCGTACTTGGGAGCCGGCTCAGACATTTATTGGATCAGCATCGTTGAAAAAATTAAAAATGGAATGATATCTGTCGACATGCAGTTGGACTTCTTAAATGAATTAGTAAAAAGTGCAACCGAAATTCCAGGTGCTGTCGCTATCATAATTAGCCAAGACACCACCATTCTTGCATCTTCTACACCGTTGTTTAAAGCAAGCGAGAAAGCGTCTAAGTATCCATGGTTTAGGGATGTGGCAAATGAAGCCGTATCAAAAGTGAGTAGCGTAAAACACTATGATCTAGATGGAAGTGACAAGCTGCTATTTTCACATCAAATCAAGATAGCAGGTAAAAATTGGTACTTTGCTATTGGGGTGGATAATGATGTGGCGTACGCGAGCTTAGCTGAGGCTAAATACTCTGCCATTATTAGTGCCGTTACCGCCACGCTGATTAGCGTTATTGTTGCTTTCTTTGTATTACAGATCTTATATCGTCCTATTTTGGCATTAAGAACCACGATCGATGGCTTATCGCAAGGTAACGGGGATTTAACACAACGCCTTGAAGTGAATACAAAAGATGACTTGGGCGAAATTGCCAATGGCGTGAATAAGTTCATTGAAAGCCTACAACAGATGATGTTGGAAATTAAAGGTGTCACAGGAGACCTAAACGAAAATGTTGATAAGCTGAAAGATCAATCACAGCGCAATTCAATTATCCTCCAAAATCATGTTTCAGAAACTGAGCAAGTAGTTACAGCAATAGAAGAGATGAATGCAACGGCTGAATCGATGGCTGTTGATGCAGCAAATACAGCTCAATTAACAAATAAGGCGAATGAAGCTGGTAATAGTTCAAAGCAAACGGCAACACAAGCACAGTCGAATGTTTCAGAGTTGGTGTCAGATGTTGAAGTTGCTGCTGAAAATGTACAGAAGATGAGTAGTGAAACGGATGGTATTAATACAATTCTTGGAGTGATTGGAGCTATTGCAGAGCAAACGAATTTGTTAGCACTGAATGCGGCAATTGAGGCGGCACGAGCTGGTGAACAAGGTCGTGGTTTTGCTGTTGTGGCTGATGAAGTTCGTAACCTAGCCAGTCGAACTAAAACCAGTACTGAAGAAATTGAAGGCGCTTTGGGCAGTTTATTGAAAGGCAGCCAGTCTGTTGTTGAGTCTATGGATGTCACAAAAGATAGATGTGAACATACGGCAGAAGGCGCAGGAGAAGTGGTTGAAAGCCTTGAAACCATGACTCAATTTGTAATTGAAATTAATGACTTGAGTGCGCAAATTGCAACCGCTGCTGAAGAGCAGAGTAGCGTGACTCAAGAGTTAAGCCGAAATATGTCAGCGATTAATGACATTGTTGGAGAGCTCGATAGCAATGGTAAACAAGCATTAGATGGTGCTAGCAATATAGACAATGTGAATAGCCAATTGATAGAAATTGTAGGGCGATTCAAGTTGTAGAAGTTTATCATTGGTAATTAATTATCAATGGCTACTAAAAAAGGGACTCTCGATGAGTCCCTTTTTAGTCTAGCTTAGGTAAGCTTCGTTTAGATCAATTAGTTACTTTGCCAATGTAACGATTACGCGTACATTGGAACTAATACTAGAGTACCGAAAATCACAGTAATCAGACCACAAATAACAGGTACTGAAGTACGTTTTACAACTTCAAATGGGCTGATTTTACCCATACCAGAAGTGGCAACAATTACGCCCGATACTGGTGAAATAGTACGACCTAAGTTAGACGCTTGAAGCATTGGGATAATCAAGAATGCAGGGTTTAAACCCATTTTAGCTGCAAGTGAAGGTGCTAACTCTACGAATGCATAGAAAGGCGCATTACCAGAACCTGTTGCGATAGCAGCTGCAACCGTTAGCCCTGTTAGAATCAGCATCAATGCGATACCACCAGCGCCAGCCGCTTCCGCTAAGCCGATTAGGTTATCAATTGCACCGATAGACATAAGACCTTGAGCAAATACACCAGCCGCAACCAATAGCATTACCACGCCTTTGAATGCTTCAGCCATACCTTGGTAGCAAGAATCTAAATCTTCTAGCGTTTTCTCGCCGTCAAACTTTTTAACAACATAATCGATAACCGCACCCACGAAGATGGAGCCAACAACGATAGTGTAGATATCAAGTGAAAGCCCCGGGATCGTTCGGCCGTTGAATAGGAAAACACCGATAATAGGCAGGAATGGCAGTGCAGCATAAAAAGCGGGTGCTGTCGTTTCGATTTCTGAAACGTCTACTTTTTCCATTGGCGTATTTTCTTTCTTATCTAGATATTTGTTCCAGAAGAAAGCTGCGCCAGCCATCACGATGATTGCGCAGATAGAAACAGGTAATACCGTTTGAACGGCAAACACGTCAAGAGACATTCCTGATTTTTCTGCTGCGATAACCACGTCACCAGACGTTGGCGAAAGAATGATAGCCGCCGGTGAAGCACATACTGCAACAGCTGCTGGACGAGAAATACCCATCGCCGTCATCATTGGGAACAAAGTCGCCATTAATAGTACACCAAGACCTGTTGCAGAGCTTACTGCTAAGGACATTAGACACGCTACGATGTAGGCAGCAACAAGAAGTACATATGGAGATTTGATAGCAGCAAGCGGTTTAGAGAATTGTTTTACTACTACGTTGTTTGCGCCAATGTGAGTCATGTATGAAGCAAAACCACATAACAGCATGATTTGCATACCTAAGCCTCCACCACGGTATTGAAGCATGTATTTAACAAACTCTAAAGAGTCAGTAACCATGTTACCTGTAGAAGCTACTTTGGCAGGAAGAACAGTATGACCAATTAAGCCAGTGATAAGTAGTAACGCAATACCAGCAGTCAGTAAAACACCAGCAGCTTTATAGCCCTTCACAATGAAGTAACCTACCGCAATAGTAATAACTAATCCGATTAAGAGTTCTAACATAGAAATCTCCACTAAGTTTTAAAAAATATAAGAAACTGTTTCAAGATATGTCTATGAATGTACAGAAAAGTAGCCTGTGGCACGAGGGATAGTTGGGGTTGGTATGATCTAAAACAATGAATTTCTTCCATGTTAAAACTACTGATAAATCGTGTTTTCTCAGTGTTATATAGATGCTAATTCGAGTATTAGTTGTATTTTAAGAATATCGAACGGATCTCTTTTATGCAGTTTATAGGTGTGATAAACGTGAAAATGGGATTTATGAGGATGTGTCAGTTTGAGACCTGTATGTAGGGGTTAATACCATTAATGGATCTCGGCTCCTGAAATTGAGCTTGGTTTTTAACACTAACCTTAGCTCATAATGAAGTAGCTTGAATGGATGGACGAGAGGGCTCGTCAATTTGTACTTGGTTACGTCCATTATTTTTTGCCACATAGAGCGCTATATCGGCTCGCTTCATCCAAGTGTCAATTTCTTCGTTTGCAACGAGTTCTGCAATACCAATACTAAGGTTTATTTGAAATGGAGCAGATCTGCGACCTGCAGAAATCAGGCTAGAGAAGTGTTTTACGATATCATTTGCTTCATCCTTTGAAGTTTCAACCAATAAGAGCAAAAACTCATCCCCACCAAGACGGAATAAGATGTCAGTTTTTCGAGTATTTACCTGGATGGTATTAACGACCTCTTTGATTATTTGATCACCTACATCATGACCATACAAATCATTCACTTGCTTAAAATAATCTATATCTAGAATCGCGATAGAAGCGTTGATTGTTGATTGTTGATTTTGCATTTTTTCATCTGCTGCGTTTTGTAAAAATGTCTCGAGCTGATATCGGTTTAATGCACCGGTTAGAGAGTCCTTGGTAGAAAGGTTACGAAGTTCATGTTGTAACTTTCGAATAGATTGTATTGCGAAGTGTGAAATGAAAGCACAGCAAAGTAGAGCTAGAAAAAAGCGGAGGGTAATAGCGGGAATTTGATGCTGCATAGCTGCTACCGTAGTACCCAAAATAATAATACCATTAATCATAACGGCGAAGCGCTGAGGGATAATAAATACAACTGCTGTGATAATTGGGAATACCCAGTAGGTTGCCAGAGTACCAAATATATCCACACTTAAAATAATGGAAAATGAAATAAGAGCTAACGGGACTGAATAACCAAAGATCCTTTTATGGAGATATAGAACGCCATAAACTTCAATAAGTAAGCTAGCTAAAAAAGAAGATAGAACGAAAGCAAGGAATGTTTCACCAATAAAAAAGTTTTTGATGATCAATGGCAAAAATGTGAGAAGCACGACTAGCACGATGAACTTCAATACTCTTCTACGATTATGTAAGTCGAAAAGGGTATCAGTGTTGTTGTCAAACATGAACTTACGTCTATTCATACCAGAACACCTTGCATTATTATTCGTTGGTATAGAAAGAGCTTGTATGCATGTAAAAGTGAACATGAAATTACAACAATCATTGTTTGAGCATTGATTGAACTCGTTAGAGTAGCGTGCTTACTATGTCACTTTAGTTAAGCGTATTACGAGTCATATCACAATATTTAAGTTGTATTAGGTCGAAAGTTGAGAAGTTAAACAGAGTTGATTATGGGCTAACTTGTGAGAGGGGAATGGTACTTTTATTAGTGCAACAAAAAGCCCAACACGTTGCTGGGCTTTGATTGATAATTTATCTAGTTATCTAGTTATCTAGTTATCTAGTTATTTAGTAGCAGCTAAATTAGTTAGCGATATCTGCTTTGATCCAAACCATGCGGTGGTCTGAAGAAATATCTTTACCATTACCGTAGTTACCTACACGCTCATCATTCATAAGAAGACGACCAGATTCAAATGTAGCTGGCCAGTAAACACCAGTTTCAGTAAGAGTTAGGTTCGCAGAAGGAATAACATGGTCAAGACGCAAGCCACTTGTGCTTGTTACTTGATCTGGGTTTGGAGTATCCCAGTTAGCTGATTTACATTCGCCTAGTGCTAGGCACTCAGGTGCCCCAAGGCTTGCTGGAGCTAAAGGACCAAACGTTGCTAAACGGTTTACTTTATCGTGATCCATCAGTGCGTTGATCGCAGTCAGGTCGCCATCGCCTTTAAGTGGGTCAGCGTTCAGGTCACCCATAACAACGAATTTAGCGTCAGCTGCTAGTGCACCAGTTGTGCCTTGGTCATCAGTAAATACAGTACTTGAAGTGCCTTCGATGTATTGGATCCAGAAGTTAACTTCATCAGCATTTTGAGCTTTGTTTTTACCTGTATCAAAAATTGGTGGAGTAGGGTGAGACATCAATAAGTGAATAGTTTCAGTACTGCCATCTGATTGAGGTATCAGGATCGGTGCATCTACGTGGTTCTTAGAAGAAAGGCGCATATCAGCCCATTCAGCCGCTGTGTACCACTCGTCACCACAGCTCATGCCATCAGGAATTGGGTTCCAAGAATCATCACAGTTAGTAATGGTTGGAATTACCGCCCCTTCAAGATCTTTCCATTTGAATTCTTGGAAAGTACGCATGTTATCTTTATCAATTTCATACTGAGACATCAGTGCAAATGCGTATTGACCGTGGTAGTTACCAAAGCCCCACGCATCGCCTGGTAGTTGACCAGGAGTACCATCATTGTCAAGATCGTGTGGGCTAACTAAACCTGTATTAGTTGCGAAGTTTGCAAAATATTGAAATGCAATTGGCTCAAGCACGGTACCATCTTGGTCGATGCTGTTTGAGTTTTGAGGAACAGCAAGGTAGTTCAAACGAAAAGCAATTAGCGCATCGTTATTTGTGCCTGTGCCGTCATTGTTGAACTCAGACATCATGATAACAGCAGGTCTTTCAGTTTGAATGATAGCTGCAACGTTACGAATTTGAATTACTTTAAGAGCAGTTGCGGTATCTTCTTCAGACAAAGTACCTGCTTTCCAGCCATCAACAAGAGCGGTTTGCTCTACTGTTGTTAGTTTCATTTCAGCCACTAGATCTTCATAAGTATAGCGGTCAAATGAAAGGTTAAATGCAGCAATACGACCTTCACTATCAACAGGAGCCGGTGCTGGGACCTCAGGCACTTCTGGTAGATAGTTGTTCGTTGTTGTCTCGTCATTACAACCCATTAACATAGTTGCAGAGATAGCTAGAGCAAGAGTACTTTTTAATATTTTCATAGTGTTACACTCAATAAGATGATGAAGAACAGAAGTTCGCGCATCTTACGGTATAGGATACACCAGATAAAGTGACTTCAGTCACGATAATGCAATGTAGGATTAATCGATTGCATTAAATTTTGTGATTTGGTGACATCATGCGAATTACCACAAAATATCAAGTGTAACCTTATGCATATTGAGTGGTAAAAAATGCACTCATAAAAAGTGCATTTACTGTGTTACATAGCTGCTATTCGCTTCGCTGATTGCCTAGCCTTTAACATCTCTTGTGAGCTTTCGATTTCTAACATTTTATCTTCAGCATCTTCATCGCTCATTTTAATAAGTGTTTTAGCTGCATGGTAGGGAGTTGTTTGTTCAAGTTGAGTGATATCGTAACCTAATTCATCAAGCAGCCATGTTGCAGCCCCTCCGGTGGAATAAAAGATCCCCCATCGGAAGAACATCTTTGCAGTTTTAGCATCGAAGTTATCAACGTGTGGATCAATACCAGAAACAAAATTATCATCATTATTTTTATGGGCATATTTACCAATCATGGTCTCTACATACTGTGCTGTTCCTTCCCCCCTTTCTTGGCATAGCCCCATGTTTTTAGCCATTTTTTCAGGAGTATCATCAACACGCATTTCATCATATTTTAAAGCGACATAACGTTTTAGTAATTCAGTTGCTTCGGCTTTGGATAATTTTGTTGGTAAACCTTTAAAAAGATCTAATTGAGCAACTTGTCTAACCAATATATTTTCTTTGAAAGGGTATTTTGAGTTATATTCAGAATCTAGGTATTGAGCGCACCATGGTAAACTCTTGAATTTATTTACTTGATAAGAATGAAATACTTCATGTACGGCAAGTTTACTAAAACTTAGTTGAGAATTAGTTACCATAGTATCTTGAATGCTATAATTTTGAGCGTAATATTTGTCACCATTGATTATATAATCAAAATAATATCCGACAGTTCCTATTTTATCGTTTGCCGTATGCATTTGTGCCTCATATTTATAGATGTTCAAACCTAAGCTTTCGTTTAAACCTAACTTCTGAGCACTATCAATTTTAGATTTTGGATTAATAATAAAGGCTGTTTCAGGGTTACCTTGTGAATCTACTCTGACCATATAATGAGGCTCTGACTTATAGTCAAAGCCTTTCCATATTTGGCTTTTTTCCAGATAATCCATAGACTTTTTGATATCAAGAATCATTCTTTCATCGACTTGATTAGCAAGTTCAGTATCCCCTACGTTAGGAGTGGTAGGAGTGGTAGGAGTGGTAGGAGTGGTAGGAGTGGTAGGAGTTTTTGAGTTGTCAGAGTTGCAACCTAAAATAACGGAACAAGCTAAAGTGACGGTGGTTATATATTTCATAGTAAACTCATTTTGATAATATTTAATTGGTCATTAAGTTTGAGAAGATATTATCAACAAAGTTCGATTAGCTACGTAAGTGAATGTAAGCTGTGTTATTAGTGATGTAAATAATTAAATTAATATATTCATAATATTATAGCTGTTAATAAAAAAGCCTCTTAATAAGAGGCTTTGAATCAAAGTAATAATTATTTAGATAAATCCAAATCTACGCGTATTGCTCCACAGTCATTACCCAATTTTTCTTTTGCTGTTCGAAGTTCATTTTTATTTGTTGGTAACGAACTTTAAGTAATGAGTGTTCATATTTTTTCACGACATCTTCACGCTTACTTTCTAAAAGCTGTTTTTTAACGGCGTAATACTCATTCATATTGGATACTAGAGCATCAAACTCTAACTGAAGTTTTTCTGAAATTTGTTGTTTGTCTGCTCGGTGCATGATTTTTTCTTGAGTCACTTTGAGCAACATGGATGCTTCAGCTTTCTCGATTCTAGCTTGAGGAGTCACTCGCAATTTTGTCGCAAGCCCAAACCATGAAGATAGTTTGATGACCCATTTTGTTGGATCATATTGCCACCAATAAATACCATTTCGGTAATCGTTCTCGAAGATATGGTGAAAATTATGGTAGCCCTCACCAAAAGTTAAGAATGCAAGAATCCCGTTATCTCTAGCTGTATTTTTATCCGTAAAAGGTTGGCTACCCCAGATATGAGCTAAAGAGTTGATAAAGAAAGTTGTATGGTGGTTTAGTACTAAACGTACAGCGCCAACGATGAGAAGCATGCCAATCACGTCGCCATGAATAATGCCTAAACCAATAGGAACACCAAAGTTCATGATTAGTGCGAGCGGTACATAATATTTATGCTGCCACATTAGAACTTTGTCTTTCTTCAAGTCACGGCAGTTAGCGTAATCATCTGTTGCTGCTGTCTTGTAGTTACGTAACATCCAACCAATGTGTGAATACCAAAACCCACGCTTTGCTGAATAAGGGTCTTTATCATTGTTATCAACATGCTTGTGATGAACTCGGTGATCAGAAGACCAATGCAATGCACTGTTCTGCAGAGCAAATGCGCCTCCTAAGGCAAATAGGAATCGTAAGCTTGAATGTGCTTCAAATGCTTTATGAGACCACAAACGGTGGTAACCCGTGGTGATGGAAAGGTTACAGAAGCTAAAGCATATCGCGAGCCATATCCAGTGCTCCATGCCGTAGCCATTAAAGTAGCCGTAGATAGGCGCAGCAACCACAGCAAGCAACATGCTGAAAGAGAAAATAAAAATGTTAAGCCAAATTAGCGGCGGCCTTTCCGTTGGTTGTGTTTGAGTAGGTTTCATACTAAATTCCATTGAGCTTACAACTGTTCGCTAGAATATCAGCGTACACGTGTAAGTCAATATTGAAATTGTAAACTGTGATTAGTATGTTTTGCTTCAAATACCTGTATAGTTAGTATTAAATGTAGAATGAAGCAATAAATGGAAGTAGTAAGGGCTAATAAATGGAAATTAGAGTAGCTGAATATAAAGATTACGAGCGAATTGCACAGTTACACGCAGACAGTTGGAAAAAGTATTACCGCGGTATTTTGGCTGATGAATACCTAGATAATGATGTATTGGATGATCGATCAGTCATTTGGCAAACACGTTTAATAAACCCACCTTTTAATCAACATGTACTGTTGTTAGAAGAGGGAGGTTTACTGATTGGCTTTGTATGCGCATTTGGAAATCACAGCTTTGAGCGTGGAACGTTTATTGATGCGTTGCATGTTGATAGTAACTTCCGTGGCAGAGGGGCTGGGAAACGCCTTTTAGCTGAATTAACAGATTGGCTACAACATTACTTTAATGATTCAGGTTTGTATTTAGAAGTGATGTCTGCGAATACGCAAGCGGTTGATTTTTACCAATCTATTGGCGGAAAAGAAGAGTTAGAACAAGTTTGGAATGCACCTTGTGGAAGCCAAGTAAATGAGAAAGTGTATTCATGGGCTTCACCGAGTGACTTAGCGGTTAAAACCAAGCAGGTTGAGTTTTCAGAATAAATTAAGTTGCTGAGCTAATACCAACTTACGGAATGGTAATTCACTAAACAGCAACTCATTAAATCACAGTACACAATGATAAAAAGCCCCGCGAAACTGAATAAGTTTGCGGGGCTTTATTATTTGAATCCGGAAAGAACTTAAAAAATTAACTTATCGTTTGTTCTTTAAGTAACGCTTACGACGTTCTTCTTTCTTCTTGATTTGTTGTTCAGCTTTTAGCGCAGCAGCTTTTTCAACTTCAACCAATTCATGAGTAATCATCTCTGGCAGTTCAAGCGTGACTTTGCCTAAAGTACCGTTGCGAAGCTCATGAAGTAGAATTTCAGAACATTTGTGAATATCTATATGACCACCAGCACGAAGTGCGCCACGTTTACGGCCAATAGCTTCCATTAATTCAATGTCAGATTCTGGCAGATCTTCAATTTGGTAGCGTTCTTGAAGTAGGTGAGGGTATTGTTTTGCTAAATACTCGACTGTGTAAAATGCTACTTCATCGTACTCCATTGCCGTGTCTTTAACCGCGCCTGTTGCAGCTAAACGGAAGCCACTGTGCGGGTTTTCCACTTTAGGCCAAAGGATTCCTGGAGTATCGGAAAGGATTACGCCGTTCTGCAAATTGATACGTTGTTGGCGACGAGTTACCGCAGGTTGGTTACCAGTTACCGCAATCGTACGTCCAGCCAAACAGTTGATGATGGTCGATTTACCCACGTTAGGGATCCCCATAATCATTGTGCGAATGTTCTTGCCCATCTGTTCACGGTGTGGTGCTAGCTTACGAACTAGCTCCATAACGTGGTTGACTTCGTCTTTGTTGCTGGTGGTAATCGCAATCGCTTTAACGCCTTGCTCTTTCTCAAAGTGCTCAATCCACATTTGTGTTAATTCAGGATCAGCAAGATCGCGCTTATTCAGCACCTTAACAACAGGCTTATCGGCTTTGATATCCGCAATCATCGGGTTTTCAGAACTAAACGGAATACGCGCATCTAGTACTTCAATGATGACATCAATTTTTGGGATAACTTCTTCGATTTCTTTACGGGCTTTGTGCATGTGGCCCGGAAACCATTGAATAGACATAGAGATAAACCTTGATAAACATATTTGCTGCACATTGTAAGGCTTCAATAGAAGCTGTAAAGGCATATATCTTCGAGAGCTTCACTTTAGGGCAGAATGTTTAAAGCAGTGCAGGTGTTTGTTTATGCACCTGCACTTGTTGCTATGGGCAATTCTCAGCATTAGCTCAACGATTATAAGGATACACAATGATTATAAATATATAGAACTCAAATAAGCTGCAATATCGACCGCAGCAGCATTCATGGGTGCCAGTGATGGCGATATTCTTTATTGTGATTACTTCAGAGAGTGCAGGTTCATTGATGTCTTAAATCTATGATAATTTTCAGGCGTTCAAGACGGCATCATCGAGTTAATTGGGTATAAACTCCACTTGGTGGGGGAAACTTAAGAGATGGTATTGGGCTTATTATCCTAAAGTTTGTTGCTAGACAATGCCATTATTTCCTGTTGATCCGACTTACTGCTAGGCTAACTGACTTCGATAGTTAATGAATCTCGTAGTGAGCCTAATGACCATGTACAACAGGATAAATGCTGTCACTATACCAGTCAAAATTCAGGTCAATTGCTGTAACGTTTCTATATGAGACACCAATTTACCACATCTTTAGCACCTTAAAGCACAATGTGTGCCTGATGCCCAATAGCTCCCCCTATAGTATTAAATCAAAATACATACTTTCTAAGAGTACGTTTATCAATTTGTAATTCTTGTAGTGATTGAATTGTTCCGTCCAGTGATGTTTGTTGTATTTTAATGAGAATAATATTCATTTAATATTTCGCTAATTTTTATGAACTAAGCGATAGAGATTTATCTAATGAATAACTTCACAGTAGTAGTAGCCGCAATTGCTGGGCTCTTTGGTACTTTACCTGCTATTGCAATCGAAAATGTTGATGAGACGATGATTGTGCAGGCAGCCAGAGTAGATAAAGATATTAAAGATATTCCACAGAGTATGGATTTTCTGACGTCGGAAGATATGGAGACGCAGCGATATCGGACGGTTGCTGATGCTATAAAGTCGATTCCTAACATGTCGATGTCTGATATCGCCGGGGACTACAATTATGTTCAAGTACGCGGATTACCAAGAAATTTAGAGCAAGCCAATGTACCTATTTACGTTGATGGAGTGCCACAAACTAGCTTATATGGTCTGAACTTATCACTGGTCGATGTGGAGTCAATAGAGTTCCTAAGAGGACCTCAAGGAAACATATATGGTAGTAATGCCCGAGACGGTATTATCGTTATTACGACTAAAAAACCAGATAATGAATCCACTGCCCGAGTAAAGCTTAGCGTTGCTAATTATAATGAAAAGAGCGCTCAGGTTTTGGCATCGAGTGCACTCATTGAAGATCAACTTAGTGCGAAAATCGCAGTGAATCATCTAGAACGCGATGGCTTTGTCAAAAACACTCATTTAGGGAAGTCGGTGGATGACAAAAAACAAAATAATATCGCGATAAGTTTATATTGGACTCCAAGCGAAGATTGGTCCGCAACCTTGTATATGGACTACGGTGAAATTGACGGTGGCGCTTACCCATATGTGCCTGAGTCTTCAAAACCAAACCGCGGGGATGATCTTAAGACAGCGTTTGATGTAGAAGGTGTATTTGACCAAACATCAAAAGGGATGGCGTTAAACGTAGACTGGAATCTTACCCCTGAGTGGACACTAAGCTCTGTATCTGGGTATCGAAAGATTGATACGTTCGGTCGCTTTGACGCTGATTTAGCCGTTACAGCTGATGCCGCTTCAACCTTGGTTGACACTTGGATAAGAGAAAAAGATTACTTTCAAGAGGTGAGACTTGCCTCGACACCTAATGAACTGCCTATCGATTGGATTGTTGGCGCTGCATATTACAAAGTAACAGAAGACAACAACAATCAAGCGGCAATGAAAGAGTCTAATATGGCGTTGACAAAAACGGCCGGTGATTTTGAACGAGATACTTATACTGCTTACGTTGATGCGATTTGGCGTTTTACACCTACATGGTCATTAAACTTAGGTGCTCGTTATACAAAAGAGAATTATGAGATAGATTCCTCTTTCTACAATATGTTTCTAAATCCAGCTCAAACTCAAGATGATTACAAAACGGATTACTCAGAGTTCATGCCAAAAGTTGCGTTATCAAAAGATTTTGGACGGGATCACACGATCTATGCAAGCTACGGGGAAGGGCTTTTAAGTGGTGGTGGTAGTTGGATGGCTGAAGAAACCACTGCTGCTGGAGAGCGTTTGGGTTACGGAAAAACATACGCTCCGGAAACAAGCAAAGTCGTCGAAGTGGGTTATAAAAGTTATTGGCTTGATCGCACAGTAATGACCAATATAAACCTATTTGATGCCCGAGTGGAAAACTTCCAATACGCGTACCCTGATGCTGGTGGCAATACACGCATCGCAAGCATACAAGAAGTGCGTTCTCAAGGTATTGAAGGCTCTATTTCAGCCTTGTTAACGGATGCTTGGCAAGCGGCACTAAGATTTGGCTTTAATGACGCTAAGATTACCCAAGTGGATGGTTACACTGGCGCAAGTATGGCCGAAGGCAATCGAGTGCCGTATGCCCCTGAACATAATGTCCATTTTGAAACGACATATTTTGCTGATATTAACGATGATTGGAGTTTTACACCTTCTATGAGTATGGGGTACTTCGGAGAAGTGGCTCAAGATGGACGAGGTGAGAAGTTCCAGAAACCTTACTTGGTCGTGAATGCCAACCTTGATTTTTCATATCGAGATGATTATTCAATCCGACTGTGGGGGGCGAATTTAACCGATGAGCGCTATCAAACTTACTCTGTGAAATGGGGTAGCAGTAACTACAGTACCTATGGAGAGCCGTTAAGGTTTGGAGTGGATTTAGAAGCAAAATTCTAACCAAGTAAATTAATGAGTGTGCATACGCTTACTTGATTTCAGGCAGCATGTCATGTGCTGCCTTTCTCGTGTTAAAAAGGAATTATTATGCAGCAAGCCGATTCGCATCCCCTAAAATGGTTATTCAACCAATGTAAAGCTCAACAATGGATGCTTTGGTTGGCGATTCTATTTTCGTTGACCGCAGCTGTCCTTGCCCTCGGACCTTATTATGTTGTCTATTTAATTGTTGATAAATTGATAGCGGGCATAGGATGGGACCAGCTTTGGTCGTTATCGATTATTGCGCTTTCTATCATGGTTGCACGTTACTTATCTTTATTGATGTCAGTGTACTTGTCTCACCACTGTGCTTTTCAGATTCAATATAATATTAGGCGCTCGGCAATAAGTCGTCTTTCAAAAACAAGACTCGGTTTTTTTAGTCAAAAAAATAGCGGAGAGTTGAAAAAGAATCTGACGGAAGATATTGACCGTATCGAGGTATTCATTGCACATCAACTCCCTGATTTGGTGTCTTCTTTTATTATTCCGTTGGCGACGTTCATTTTGTTAATGGTGATTGACACCAGAATGGCGCTAATAGCATTAGTACCCATTCCCCTCGCTATCATATGTCAGGCTGTGTTGTTTAAAGACTATAAATCGAAGGCTGAGCAATATCATGAGTCCGTCGAAAAACTAAACAGTTCTGTGACAGAGTTTATTAGAGCCATGCCCGTTGTTCGTTTATTTGGTATTGGAGATCGTTCTTACAATCAGCTAGATAATGACATACAGAACCATAAGAAATACATCGAATCATGGACCAAAAGCGCGGGTTGGCCTTTCGCTTTATTCAAAATCGTTCTGAGTTCTGGACTTGTATTTCTTGTGCCTTCCGGCTTGTATTTTTGGTTTCAGGGTTCGCTGAGTGTTTCAAGCTTTTTGCTGTGCATTCTGCTCGGTGTAGGTATGTTAGAGCCGCTGTTTAATCTCACGTTATTGAGTACGTATCTTGGGCAAGTGTTTGAAGGTGTGGCGCGTTTAATCAAAATAGTAAATTTGCCTGAATTGGAGGGCATCGCGAGTCAACCCGAAATACGTCACCATGACATAGAATTTAACAGTGTCGACTTTTGTTATGAAGAGCAGCAACGAAAGGCGATCAGTAATGTGAGTTTCACGTTACCTTCAGGGAGTCTTACTGCCATCGTTGGTCCTTCTGGGGCGGGGAAAACCACCTTGGCTTCTCTGCTAGCGGGTTTCTGGCCTTTGACTGGTGGCGATATTTTGATTGGCGGACTTCTATTATCAAAGATGTCTGAAGCGAAGCGTATGGATACCATGGCTATGGTTTACCAAGACTCCTTTGTATTTACTCAGTCTGTATCTAGTAACCTTTCCATGGGTAAACATTATTCAATGGAGGCCATTGTTGCGGCGGCAAAAGCGGCGAATGCTCATGATTTTATCTGCCAGCTTCCAAATGGGTATGACACTGTGATTGGCCAAGATACACGACTCAGTGGTGGTCAAAAGCAAAGGTTATCGATTGCTCGTGCGATATTGAAAGATGCGCCAATCATCATTTTGGATGAGCCGACCTCTAATTCCGACGCCACCAATCAAAAGCTTATTCAAAACGCCTTGAACAAACTGATTGTAGGGAAAACAGTGATCATCATTGCTCACCGTCTTGTCACGATTCAGAGGGCGGATCAGATACTCGTTATGGATGATGGGAAGCTTATTGAGCAAGGGACACATGGTCAATTGATCGAACTTGATGGCTTGTATGGCTCAATGTGGCATAAGAGTCAAAATGCGCAAAAGTGGTCAATGACTAATAAAGCAAAGAATGAGGAGATGGATTGTGCTTAATCAAATAATGCGTTTATCTGGTTGCTCGATGGCAACGATTGGGAAAAATATAGCCGTCGCGATAGCAGATGCGGTCACTATGATTGTGCCAAATTTTTGTGTGTTCTTTATTCTTGCCGAAATGTTGGATCCAACGCCATCTAAAAATCACCTTATTTTTTACAGTTTTCTCATTGTGGGTTGCTTGTTTGTTCGATTGATTGCAGTGAAATTGACTTTCACTACACACAGTGAATTTAGTAGCCGTTCGGGTTATGAAATGCGGAAAGATATGATGAAAAAACTCACCCGCATTCCTTTAGGTTCATTACTCTCTATGGATTTAGGAACCCTTAATAATACCTTATTAAAAGACGTTGAATTTACAGAGCATACATTATCACACGTTATTAGCTATGTGCTTGGTATTGCCTGTGTGCTTGTTTTGTTAATGATGGGTCTATTCATGTTTGATTGGCGTTTGGCGTTGAGCATGCTTATTGGTTTTCCTGTCGCAATAGCCATGTTTGTGTTCTTGTCTCGTTTAAGTCAAGAGGGCAAAGGCAAACTGTTTCGAACCGCAGATAAATTGAGCAGTGCAATATTCGAGTACATTATGGGAATACGAGTACTTAGAGCGTACGGACAAGCTGATGGAGAGTTTCTAGAACTTGATGAAAAAATGAAAAGTGCGCGAGATGCTCACTTAAAATACGAAATGAGAGCCAGTTTGGCCCCAGCCACGTTCATTATTTTTTCTGAGGCAGGCTTTGCCAGTTTGATCATGTTTGGGCTTTATTCCATATGGACAGAAACGCTCTCTATTACTGTTTTTTTGTTGTTCTTACTTGTCTCAATGCAATTCTATCGTCCACTTACTCAACTCGCGATTTTACTGACTCAGTTTCAGTACTTTAAGGTGTCGATGTCTCGTATTGAAGGGGTATTGGAACAAGACGAACTGATCGAAGAGACTAAGACAGTACCGGAAAATGTAGGGCATGAAGTGAGTTTCAGTAATGTACATTTTCGTTATAAAGATACACTGCTTTTCAATCGTATGAACATTACTTTTCCTGAGCGCTCGGTAACAGCGATAGTGGGACCGTCGGGATCCGGAAAATCAACAATGATGAGTTTGATCGCTCGTTTTTGGGACACGGAGGAAGGCGCGATCACGATTGGAGGAAAGAACGTAAAAAGCATGAGTCAAACCGAGATTTCTGAACATATTAGTATGGTTTTTCAAGAGGTCTACCTATTCGACGATACTATCTATAACAACGTGGTGATGGGGCAGGAAGTTTCACCAACAAAATTAGAGCAGGTTTGTCGTCAAGCGCAATGCTGGGAGTTCATTCATCGTTTTTCTGATGGGTTACAAACGGTTGTCGGAGAGGGAGGAATGAGACTCTCCGGAGGTGAAAAACAACGAATCTCCATTGCAAGAGCACTGTTAAAAGATGCACCTATTGTGCTGCTTGATGAAGCGACTGCGGCGTTGGACGTAGAGAATGAGGCGCTTATACAACGCGCTATTTCCTCTTTGGTCAAAGACAAAACAGTTATACTGGTTGCGCATAATTTATTGAATGTGATCCATGCCGATCAGATTGTTGTCTTGGAGAATGGCGAGATAGGAACGGTTGGAAACCATGATCAGTTGATAAAATCATCAGATGCATATCAAACATTGTGGAATGACCAGTTGGAATCACAAGGATGGAAAGCTTAATGTTCTGTTTTTTTTGATTTATGTAGGTCTGTGTAAACTTCAATCTAATTGATAATAATTATCATTTATTGTATTTTAAAGGGCTACTCAATAGAGAATAAAAGCTAAGAGATGTAATCATGGGCTATGTAAAAAGTAACGTTCAGTCTGCTTTTAAAATGTGTGAAGGATTTGAAGGGGGCGGCGAAAATCGACTCGCGGATTACGCAACAACAAAAGTCGAGCTCGATGAAAGTGTATGTTTAGGTCACGGTTACATTGTTGAATTAGCTCCTGGCCTAAATATCACCTACAGCGATGTTACTTTTAATAGCCCTACTAGCTTTAAAGAGGTTGCGCAGGACTACTTTGGAGCATGCCTCGCAATTGAAGGAGAGGTTGAGGTATTAGTATCAGGTGAGAAAGAATCGATAATCATAGATAAAGATAAGGCGCTGTTTTTTGTTTGTCACGAAGGGGAATTGGAGTTTCGTTACGATACATCTCGAGTGAAGTTTATAAACTTCTGTGTTCCCAAGGCAATGATGGAGTCGTTATTTGAAGATGGTTCGGGTGCACATTTTGAAATTAATCGATTTGAGTCTGTTCAAGTGACTTCTGACATTGTAAAAAACGTAGAAGAAATCTTTCGTTCTAAATTAGGAAAAACCGCTAATATTCTTTATTTGCAAGGTAAAGTGCTGGAACTGCTTGCCCTTATCTATCACAACATGCACCGAGAGGTAAATATATGTTGTGGAATGACGCCGCGAGATATGGATTGCATTCAGCTAGCGGCTCGAATTATGGAAGAGCGTATGGAATTTCCTCCGTCATTAATCGAGTTGTCTCGCCAAGTTGGTATTAACGATAACAAACTTAAGAAAAACTTTAAGATGGTCTTTGGCGAAACAGTTTATGGATTTTTGTCTAATAAACGCATGGCTAAGGCTGGAGAGCTCCTAGCGGTTGGGGAGCTTTCAGTTCAGGAAGTGGCGAATAGTGTTGGGTTTAAACATGTCGGCCACTTTTCGAAAAAATTCAAAGAACAGTATATGTGCAGCCCGAAACATTACCGACGAAAATCGATTCACGTAGGTTCTTCCCTAAATTAATAACCAATAGATTGGTGAATTAAGTTATAACTTAGGGCTATTTTTATCGCATTAACTGTGAGGTGAATGTGTTTCTTAACTCTAGCCCTGAATAAATTCTTGAGCTTAGACCTCAAAATAAACTTAGTAAAATGAACGATAAACCCTCGCTTGTTTCATTCGAAACTTAGCTAAAATACTACCTTGAGTGACAAACCCTCTCCCCGCTATGAATAGTAATCATTATCAATTTAGGTGATGATTTTGATAGAAAGTTGATTATCAATAAACAATGAATATCAGCACAACAAACTTACTATCGGCAAAAATAGGCGAGGGCGCACATCTATGAGTTCGCAATGGAAATTGGATGATCCATTGAATCAATCCAAACTTAATCTCCACTTCCAAAAGTGGGTTCGTTTTATTATCCGTTTTCGCTATTGGGTTATTTTGGCGACCGTGTTACTTGTTGTCGGTCTCTTTACCCGGTTAGAGACACTAGAGTTTGACAATAGCAACGAGAGCTTTCTACCGGTCAGCTCATCACTCATTTCTGACATGGAACGCTTCAAAGCGACCTTCGGAAATGAAGACACCTTAGTTTTTGCTATGCCTATCTCTCAGGAAGACCCTGAGAAAACGATTTCGCAACTCAATCAACTGACACGTGATCTAGAAACCTCAGTCCCTTATGTTCGAGCTGCTACAGGTATTAATAACCTTGAGAAAATGCGCTCAGTGGGGGAAGGGGCGATCGTTATCGATGCGTACTTGTCAGGTACAGAATCTAAGGAACAACTGTTAGGAAAAATCATTCAGCTGTCAAAAGATGAACTCTATCAAGGGTTGTTTGTTTCAGATGATGCTCGGTACTTAGGGGTGCTTGTTGAGCTATATGCCTATCCAGAAGGCGAAGTGGATCCACGTAAGAAGATCGCGCCAGCAGTGAATGATCTGCTAGAAAAAGACCACTACAAAAATCTTGGTATTGTGCCCGTTGGTGACCCAATATTTGACGCCGAAATGGAGCAGATCAGTAATGATGAAACAGGGATATTATGGTTAATAGCCTTGGTGCTTCAAATGTTGGTCATTGCCTATTTTACTCGATCAGTAAGATTGACTTGGGTGCCTATTTTAGTCATGGCTTTGGCGAATGTGGCCGTATTTGGTCTGATTAGCTTTATCGGCTGGAAATTGACCTTTTTTGTCACCATCGTACCCAGCCTTATTATGTGCATCGGGATGGCCGATTGTATTCATATCGGTTGTGCTTACCAAGACGAGCTGGCTTCTGGAAAGTCGAAAAATGAAGCGCTCGTATCTGGTAGTGCGAAAGTTGCCTTGCCTTGTTTCCTGACGACACTCACGACCGCGATTGGCTTTTTATCGTTTCAGGGCACCGAGATCATCCCTATTGGTCAACTTGGGGTGTATTGCGCCATTGGTGTGTTCGTCGCGTTAATCTTCAGTTATTGCTTAGTGCCATCACTGCTCTCGTTTGGTACCAAACCTATCTCAGCCATGAATCGTCATAAAACAGACTGGATTGATGTGAGCTTAGATAAACTGGCTGAAAGTGTGATTAAGTCTCCAAAAGCATGGGCTGTTGGCTTTTTAGCTTCGTCATTGGCGATGTCTGCAGGCATCTTTTTCGTGAGTTTAGACACCAGTCCGATAGAAAACTTGTCGACCAGAACAGAATTGCGCCAAAAGGCGGACTTCTTTGATCAGAACATGGGTGGGGCGATGACACTAGATATCGTCTTGAGTAGCAATAACAACACGTCTATTTTGACGGTAGATACATTAAACCGCGTTGAGCAGCTAGTCGCGGAACTGAAAAAGAACCAACATGTAGTTACTGCACGTTCCATCGTCGACATAGTGAAAGAGTTGAATCAAGTTTTGCTACCCGAGCAAGGACCGGCGCTTCCTACTGAACAAGGCACTTTGTCTGATTTCCTTTTCCTCTATGAAATGGACGGGGGAGAGTTATTGGATCAATTTGTCAGCTTCGATTCCAAACAAATTCGTATTGCGGTGCGCACGCGAGCGGTGTCCACAGAGCAAAGTTACGACATTATTAAACAGGTAGAATTGCACGTTGAAAACACGTTCGATAGCCACATTGATGCCTCGGTAACAGGCCCTATCGTGCATATTAAAGAAACCTCTGATTACCTTTCTAAGGGTCAACTTCATAGTTTCGTTTGGGCATTCATCGCTATTTCTCTTGTTTTGGTGGTGGTGCTTAAATCGTGGTCATTAGGTGTGCTTTCTTTATTACCTAACGTATTGCCCATTCTGGTGTCTGTGGGGCTCATGGGGTGGTTAGATATACCACTTAGCCTGTCATTAATTATCTTTTCTCCATTAATTCTTGGAGTTGCGGTTGATGACACGATTCATTTTCTTAGCCGATTCAAAGTGGCGTTTAATCAAGAAGGTAACTACGAGGATGCCATTCGTTACGCTGTCATCAAATCCGGACGTCCATTGGTCTTTACCACGACAATACTCAGCACAGGATTTTCTGTTCTTACTCTATCGGTACTCAATGAAAGCGTGATATTTGGTTACATGTCGGGGATGGCCTTCTCATGGGCACTGCTGGCTGATCTCATTTTACTTCCGGCTCTGCTGCTTATCTTCAAGCCTTTGAAAGCGACACAAACGTTAAACACTGTCCAAGCGAATAGATAAAGGAAAAAAACATGCACTTAAAATTGATTACTTTACTGCTTACCATGTTTGCGCCTCTGGCCGTTGCTGCGCCAAGCGGAGAGGAAGTGATGACTTGGTTGGATACCGCAGAGTCAAGCCGTGATGTCACGCAAGATATGGTCATGTTGATCAAGCGAGACGACCAAATGTTAAAACGCGTACTTAAGAGTGAGTCCATTCGAACTGAAGAGGGACGAAAATCTTTTATGGAGTTTTCGTTGCCTGCTGAAGTTCAGGGAACGCGTTACTTAACGTGGTCCTACGACGATCCTAAATTGGTCGATGACATGTGGCTATATCTGCAAAATGCCAATTTAACGCGAAGAATCTCAGGTTCAGCGAATAAAGGGACCTTTATGAGAAGTGATTTGATTAATGAAGATCTTCAAAGTCGTTCTGTCCAAGATGATGAGCATAGCCTCTTAAGAAAGGAAGCGTGTGGCGAAGTACAGTGCTATGTCGTAGAAAGTGTGCCATATGACGCGAACAGTTCGTCTTATAAAAAGCGTATAACCTGGGTAAGAGAAGACATTCATTTGGTTCACAAGATGGAGCGCTATTCCAAGCAGGGTCAACTTCTGAAAACCACCTGGTATGGAGGGCACAAACAGTTTGGTGACTATTGGATGGCACAAAAAATGGTGACCAAGAGTGCCGTCAGTAACAGTGAAACCCTGATTCAATTCAATAATATTCAAGTGAATGTTGGACTGAGTGAAGCTGATTTTTCTCAAAGCAGGTTATAGTGAATAAGATTTTACTTTTATCGGCAATGAGTTCGTTTGTGTATGCGGAAGACCCTTTCGCTAGCTTTAATGACGTGCCTGTTGAGTCAAGCGCTTCAAGCATAGGTTTGACTGGATACGCCCAATCATCCATGCAGTACCTTTCACGTTCCAGTGAGTGGGGCAGCTTGAGGCAACGACTGTGGGTTGAACCTTATTACCGTCCTGAAAGTCAGAAGTTCGCGATTGAAAGTGCGTTCTCTATAGATTGGGACCCATCGGTGGGCGCAAGAGAGAAGGCGAAAGAGTGGGATGTTCAAATGCGCGAACTCTATGGTTCGATAATGCAGCAAAGTAGGACGATCACGATTGGCAAGCAAATGATGATTTGGGGCTCTGGGAGTGCGTTGTCTCAAGGCAACTATTTTAACCCAACTGACAGTTCTGATCCTCTGGCTTCGGGGCTCGCTATTAACTATCTTGCCACGTCCGCAATACGCTGGCGTGAATTTTCTGGTGATGATGTCTTTGATTTCATTGTCACGGCCGAGCCCAGTATTAAGCGGCTTGCCCAACAAGGTTCAATGTGGGATAGCTCACCACCAGCGTTAAGAAAGGCGTTTGAAAATGAACACCTAGATAACCCCATTGAATTAGGGTTTGGTTATCAAATCAATCGAGCTGGGTTTGATCTTTTTATGGGTGGAGCTTATGTCTATCAAGATGACCCTGCTATTGTTGAAAACGCTCAAGGAATAAGCCTTCAACGTAACAGAACCCCCAGTGCCTTTTTTCAATACAACGTGAATTATTGGGATGGTGTGGCACAATTTCAGGCTCGTTACGATCATAACCTACAGGTTGTGAATGACCGTAAAATAACTGAATCTGGTGAGCAATGGAGCCTATTAGGGGGCTGGATTGGTTATCTTAAAGAAATCAGTACTGAAATTGATTTCTTTCTGACCGAACCGACCAACGGAAAAGTTACCGCTCAGATCAGCCAGAATTACCATTATGAGTGGGGGCAAGGTATATGGGCTGGAGATGTTGGTGGCGTGTATAAATTCAGCGACGACTCTAGTCTGCTAGAAATCAAGCTTAGCTACAAGCCATCAGATACCTTGGAATACTCCCTAGGTTATAATGGCTTTTATGGCGATGAACAGAGTAACTACGGTGCGTTTAAAGCAAATACCATGGTTTCAGCGCATCTTAATGTCTACTTCTAGTATTAACCTTTAATTCGTGAACAAGGTTACCAATGTAAATTAATGCAGAATTAGAGCGCTTTAGATAACACGCTATTCGACTATAAATATGAATATCAATATCAACAAAAGGTCTATGTGGGTATTCAGTGGATAGTAGCAAGATAGAAGTTCTTGAAATCCCGTTGATGTGACATATGAAAAGCAATATTGATGGTCATAATTGCCGTAAATGAATAGCAGTTTTCATTCTATGAGGTTTCACCCATTCAAAGCGAATAACACGATAGTATGATCAATTAGCTCATATCCTCAAATATGCTCACTACCTGATACATAGCTTGGGTAAAGATGCATTTAAGACCGTTACAAGTAACAAAAAGCAATTCTCTTTATTTTCAATTTGGAGCGATAAAGAGACTGTCTGATAAGAAGTTCAATGTTTTAACGGCAGTGAAGAAGGTAGCTATTATTGCCACCTTCATAAGTTACTCACTCAAACATGCATTTTAAGTATTTTACTTGGAAGGGAGAGGCTGCTCTACATGATTTCAATGTCGAAAATTAAAGAGATACAGAACTTAAATAAGCGGCAATATCGACAATGTCTTCATCGCTTAGTGAAGCGACTACCGGTGCCATCATGACCGATTGGCTTGAAGCTCTAGTACCACCTTTAAAACCATGCAGTTGACGAACGGTGTAAATACCAAAATTGCCAGCGATTGCAGGTCCAATAGTAGAGCCTGATAAATCAGCACCATGGCAACTTGCACAAGGTATAGTTTTGCCATTACCTGTTTTCACTAACGCTTCACCGCGCTTAATACTGCCGATAGGTACGTAAATTATGAACTCTCCATAAGGTGCACGTTTGTGAATTTCGCCTTTATCTTGCGGAACTTCAATAATTCTATTTCTAATAGGTTCTTCCGCCTTATTAACCAAATCGATTTGACGCATTCTGGTTTCATCCACATACGTTTTTGGAACCTTAGCCACTTCTTTTACGGTAATGAAGGATGTTGGTGTGAGACTCGCAAACCATTTGGACACTTCTTGCATTTCTTCTTCTGTAAGTAGGGTAGCCATACGGTTCATGTGACCTGAATAATCCACGCGCTGACCAGAAGCAAATGCCTTAAGCTGTTGGACCATATAAGTTTCAGATAATCCTGCCAAAGTGGATGACTCTGGGTGGCCCTGGCCTGAAGCTAAGTGGCAAGAAGCACATGCCCAAACTTTAGGTTTTTTACCAAACTGTACAACGTTAGGCATTGGGTCATGTTTTTCAGGAAACCAATCTGGAGCACTGAATTTATTGTCAATTTCTACTTGTGAATATTGCAGGGAACTGCCCGCTACTGTTTGCTTTAGATTTGGGTCGAAGTTTGGGTTTTCGATTGCCACGCCTCGTGCTGGTGTCGACCATTCAGGCGCGCCTAAAATTGCATTGTCAGCAAGAGTTAACGTGCTGTAAGTCAGTGTCAAAGCGACTAAAATATGTATGAAAATCATGCTCATTCTTATCAGTATTATTATGTTTTATAAATTCTAAGTGAGCTAATGTAGATAAAATGTAAATTATGTTGGTGATCAACAAATGCTTCACTAAATGTAAACACCGTAGATTTTGAAGGTTTTTCGTATAAATTCAGGTAACTCAATCAACTCCCAACCTCTTATCTTACATGGATGATTTTTATCCTTTAATTAACAGTATTGCTGAGTAGCTATTACAATTATTTGCAAAGGAATAATAATAGCTAGAAGGTTAGGTAAAGTATGTTGAGTTGGTTCAGGGCTTTACTCGGAGGATTACTGTATGTGTCCTTAACAATAACAGCAGTCCATGCGCAATGGTTAGACGACCTTTACGGCGGTAATATTCTTAGTGCTGAGAAAGCAATTATCGCAGGCGCTGATGTCAATGCCTATGACCCCACTTTTGAAACCTTCCCCATTTTTGTCGCACTATATTCAGAACGAATTGACTCTATAGAAATGCTTCACTACCACGGGGCAAACTTAGAGCAAGAAGACGAATATGGTCGAACGGCGATGTTCGCAGCATTAGAAAAAGGAGACTTGTTAGCCGCTCAAGTGCTACAAAAATTGGGCGCATCCATTACCCCTAGAGAATCCAATGGAGTGACAGCATTTCATTATGGAGTGCTTTCAGGTCGAGCAGATATTGTTGAATGGGTAATGTCTGAAGGTGTTGATGTTAACCAAGCTGCCAATGACAATTGGAACGTAATTGATAGTATTTTCATGCTGGAAATGGAGGAGGTTGATCCGCAAATAGGGGAACTCATCCATAGGGCAGGGCTATCTTCTAAAACTCGTTCAGAAGAAGGGTATTCACTTTTAGATTGGGCAATTTCTTGTGAGCATGACGATCTCGCTTTAAAATTACTCGTGCAAGGCTATACACCTTATGAAGTGATTGAAGGTACCTCATTAGTTGATTGGGCCGTGGACAGTTCCCCTGCGGTTGCGAATGCAATCCTCCAACTCTTGATTGATGATGCATCAGGCAAACAGCCATATCATGATTTAAATTACACGCGTTATCAGCAATTAAGATACAGTGCGAGGCTCAATAATATTGACGTTTTCAACGATCAGTTTGACCCTCTACTTATTAATGAAGTTGACGCCTTTGGCAATTCGCTGCTTCAGATTGCAACGTCATATCAATCAAAAGAAATTCTCGGAATTTTAATCAACAGCGGAGCTAATCTAAATATTGAATCCGAGCAGTTAGACTCTAGCATCAACCTTGCATTTTACGGTTCTCAACCTTTTGCTGAATTCTTCACAGAGCAGTGTATTGCTAATGATCGTAGCGATGAATATATACATTTGGCGAGAAATGCCATCGCATTCAATTTCCCCAATATTTTTTATGAATTACTTCCCCTAATTAAGCCAGAAGAGCTACGTGAACTCGATCTCGACATGTTCTCATACGAAGAAGATATGCTAGCCATTTGGGTTGAAAGTGCATTGGTTCATAAAAATGCCCAGCAAGGTATTCGCTTACTTCGTCAATATTTACCAAACCTTGAACAAGACAATTTATTTATTGAAGCGTTTAAGAAAACGGACGTTTCAACATTAAATTCGCTAGAACACAATGAATACCTAGCCCGATTATTGGCAATGGATGTTGATTCACTATCAGAAAGTAATCAGGGTTCTTACCAACAAAATATCGCATTTCTGACTGAAAATATTGAACAGAAATTAAGTGTAGAAGAGATTAATAGGTTGGTAGAAAACCTGCTTTATGGTGGTCATTATTCAACGGTTATAGATTTACTTAAGGTGCACCAACCACAAGATCCAACTTATTGGTTGCTTAGTTTATTTGAGAATAAACCGGAAAAGGACAAACAACATTTATATGATGAAATAGCAAATCAGTTAGTGACCTCTGGGGCGAAATTAATAACAGATGTAACCGATGAATCCAGCCCATTGATATTAGGTTTTGGGCATGTTTCTGATGTTATTTGGGAAGGATGGCTTAGCCAGGCTGACCTCACCAAGTTGACAGAAAGTGACAGTGCTTCATTGATACGTACGGCAATAGAGAAAAGTAACACAGTAATCGCCAAGCTTATTGAACAAAAACAGTTGGTATATCAACCGAGTTGGAATGAGCTACTTTGGCGTGCGATTGATAAAAAACAATACCCGCTAGCATTCAGTCTTTGGAGCCAAGGTGCTTATAGTGAATCTTGGGACAGCTTTGGTACCCCGCTTATAAGCAAATTATATTTAAGCTCTAATGACTTTGCTTTCGAGCGTTGGGTGGCAGCAAGCCCTGTCGCTATCAAGGTACTTGCTTTTGTTCCAGATCATCAGGGAAAAACGCTGCTTAGCTATGTGCTGCAAAATAATGATAGTGAATTATATCAAGTACTTGTCGACAATGGATTGCAGATGTCTGTCGAGGTTGTTGGAGAAATTGCACAATATTCATCAGCTAAAATGGTGTTGGAACACCTGCCAAAATTGTCCACGAGTGAACAGCAATTCTTGCTACAGAAAACTATAACTGCCAATAATTTTGAATTGGTTAATGCGTTATTGGAGCACGGAGTCGACCCGCATCAAAAAAATGAAAGTCGTCGAAACTCGTTTGATTTAGCGATTGATCAAGCTAATCCACAGATCATGGCGTTGTTAGATGGTTACTACCAAGTACCAGACGCTAAGTCGACTTCAGGGGAGTTGTTTGATGACCCCCATGTCCGATACTGGTCATGGTTAAATAATTTGGGTGATTACCAAACGCTTATTTCAAGTGTTGAGCGAAATGTACTATCAGGGAATCCTCACCCCTTCGCTCGACATATTTGGTTAACTGTGCACGATAATCAGCGGGTTTTACCTAGCTCTTTCGATGATGTAGACGAGGGCTTAGTTAATGCTATGGGGGTGGGTTTTAAAGCTGAATTCTTTGCCACTGAAGGGAAGTGGACAGAGGCGATTGCCGAATATGAAAACGTTACTCTCACCGAACAAGACTTGTGGTTGGTGAACCGAATCTCAGGTCACTATATCGATCATGGTGTTTTAGAAAAAGCGTGGGATTCATTAGAACAGGGAATAAAAATTAGCCCGAACTTCTGGCAGCTGAATTGGCGTTATTTTGACGGCGATTGGGTGAATAATGAAGCATTCAGAACTCGTCTAAAAACACTGATTTCAGACATTAGATTGGAAGGTTCTATCGCTGTTGATATGGGTGAAAGAATCCTAGCAGACAGAGCTATCGACGACGTAAACTTACGAGAAATGAAGCATAAGTGGCTAGATAAAACTTATGACTCTCGCTTAGCTACCTCTTTAAGCTACTTCTATTCAGGGCGTGATTTTCAAGAGCGTTCATTGTCCTTACTTCAACAAGCGGTATCGAGTTACCCGTTTTATTCAAATGTATCGAAAATGCATAAGAACCTAGCCACACTCGGGCGTCATGAACAACTCGCCGCTAGCGCATTACTTCGTGCTCGATGGTATAGCCAATTATTGGATACTTGGGCGGATAAACAACAACGTTATACTGCTTCAGCTTATCGCCAGAGCGGAGATAAAGGCCGCGCATACGACATATTTTCCTCTATCGAAAACCCTGATTCTGTTTTACTGGCGCTCAATCGCGCGGCGCTTTATATGACAGACAAGCATTACGCTAAAGTTGTCCGTACGCTTGAGCCATTTTTGACGTCTGGTGAGTTAGGAGAATATGAATGGAGGATCTATATTCAGAGCTTGTCCTATATAGGTGAAACCGCTTTAGCGATAGATGCCTTCAAGAATGCAATGTCGTTTATTTCTTATCCAGAAGCTCGTTTATATCTGGAAGGAATCAAGCAATACCACAAAGCTAATATGCCCAAACAAGCCAGTGAATTGCTTGAATTGGCACTGAAATCTCACCCAACAAATGTATCACTTAATCAGGAATACGCTAAGCAACTGATTAAAGAGCACCAAGCTGACAAAGCCGTAGAGCTTCTCAATAAGATCAGTGATGTATACCCAGAAGATAAATCCCTCTTAAGTGCCTTGTTTAACGCCTTGGTGGCTCAAGATACTGAGTTGTCAGCGAAGCGACATTTCTTTGAGAGAGCAATGCAACAGGCTTGGAATGACACCTTGCTTGATTTGGTTGCTGATAAATCAAGTGATGCATCTAAAGTTTGGCTAGCTTTGCTTGAGTCCGATCCTACCAACTTTAATGCAACGTTACAGATGCTAGAAATTGAAGCGTTAAAAAATGATTTTTATGCTGCGTTGAACTGGCTAAATAAAGCCGCCCTCATTATTAATTCTTCCTCAGAGAAAAATGATTGGATATGGAATAAAACTTGGCTAGTGAACCGTCAAAATAAGCGTTTTAAATTGCCTAAAGAGGATTTGCAAAAACATCTGAAAGATTGGGAAAGCTATAAAGATAACTTTGGATATTTAGTGACTTACCATCGAAATGCGGCTGAGATTTATTTTGCGATGGATGATTTCGAAAATGCAGGTAAGCATATCAAGCTCTATAGTGAACTGTACCCTGACAGCACCAATGTATATACCATATTGGTTCAGAACTACCATAACCACTTACCTAACTCTTCTGTTTATGGGTATGGCTACCAAATGGTAAAACGAGATCCTTATAGCGGAGGGAAGATAAATACTTTTGCAAGGAATGCGCTTTATTGGGGGCAAGGGACGGATGCGATAGCACTTAAGTTTTTGAACGATGCAAGAAGTCGTGGCGTAAAAGTAAGCAAGAAGCTAGAACAAAAAGCGTTGAGTGATTTAGGTGACCATTTAGCTGGATTTCTAAGTTACCGATTCGATAGAGGTATCTCTTCTTCTTTGCGATATGTTGGCTGG
Organism: Vibrio gallaecicus; assembly: GCF_024347495.1. Taxonomy (NCBI): domain Bacteria; kingdom Pseudomonadati; phylum Pseudomonadota; class Gammaproteobacteria; order Vibrionales; family Vibrionaceae; genus Vibrio; species Vibrio gallaecicus. Next base: position 551,228 of record NZ_AP025491.1, read on the forward strand.
TTTGATTCGATGCGCGAAGAAGCGTTATCTGGTGAAGGTAATATTGTCCGGCAACGAAATTATAACGGCTTAGCTGAAGTAGAAATCGTTTTGCCAAATGGTGAAGTTTACCTGCAACGCGATGATCCAAAAATTGGCAAACCAGTCTACATGAGCAAGGGCGCTTCTTACCTGGAAATTGCTTACGATGAGCGAGGAAACCTCACGCTAATTAAGAGTGCTAATGGCAATTCAGTTGAATTGATATACGACCTAAATGACAATATCTCCCTAATGATCACTCCAGAAGTTGAGATGTCATTTCAATACAATGCGAATAATAAACCGATTGAAATCACGACGAAGGGACTCGGTTCTTTAATTGTTGAATACGACAGTGCTGGTGACATTATACGCACCTACAGCGAAGAAGGGCACAAACTTGCACTGCGTATTACACAAAGCTTTCAAGCGATGATGTCACTTGTTCAAAGTACTCAAACAGCGCAAAGAGAATACCGATTACCTGAGATCAATAGACAAGATGATCGAATTGAAAAACTCGAATTTGATTATCGTAATGCATTCTATTCTGACGCACCCGAATCAACGCAAGCTATTTTCAATAGTGGGCTAGCCTTGGCGACTCATTTGTCAGAAAACCTGACCCACAACAGTTCGTATGCTTCAGAACTTCTGGAGGTAAGTTACGAGACTTTTGAAAATTACCAAGCGGATGATAAATGGAGTGAATCCGTTGCTCAATTCGTTAGGTTTTGGTTTGAAACTCAAAGTAAAACTCGCCCTTTAGGTTTATTTGAAGAAGAGCTAGCCACTGTGCAGAGTATGCGTGTGTGGTTAAACCGTCATAGTAATAACAGTGCAATTAAAGCGATAAGTGATTCAATTAACCATATTGCCTTTAGAGAAATCCAAGAGCAGAGCTGGCGACAAAATAGCATTCTTTCAAATACTGGTTATTGGTACAGAACCTCATTGCCTGACATTGAAGGATTAGATCTAGATTCTTCTGAAATTACGTCCATGTTAGTGCTTAAAAATGGTGATGTATTAGTAGGTACGCAAGATGGGCTCATTCTCAAACGCGACAACTTTTGGAGTTGGTTTAACTATGATGGCGTAAGTCGGCAGCTTATTAGAAGTGGTGACAAGCCAGATTCTGCAATGCGTATGAATGTAGAGAATATCGTGCAGTCGAATAGTGGGTATATTTACATTGCAACTCAAGGCGGGTTATTTGTTAGCGACAGTGAAGATAAGGTCGTTCGCTGGAATGGTATTGAAGATGACCTAACTTCTGAATTCATTGCTCATGTTGAAAATGATGACAATCAAATATGGGTAGCAATTGATAATAAAATACTTCAGTTGCATGAATCAAAACGCTCGGCATCTATCGTATTAGAACTCGACTTTACTATCGATGAATTCAAACGTCTTGATGATGAGCATTGGCTCGTGCTTTCAGGGGAGAATCTACACTTAGTAGCAGAAAGTGACCAACCAATACTGATAACGGCGGGCGTAGAATTTTATTTGTGGCGAACCGATGAAAGTACATTGTGGTGGTGGGATGGAAAAGTTCTCCAATCTCGTGAGTATTATGCAGGTGAGCTTGATAACGTAAACATAATTGCAGACACAAGCACTTTACCCATGAGCCAGCGTGTTATTGGATTTACCGAATTAAATGTTCCTGAATTAGGGCGTTCACCGGTCGTATTAACGGATAAAGGGCTTGGGGTTTGGCATAAGCAACGTTTTCATTTGATTGAACTGCCATATGAGGAATTACGTGGTGGGCTGAGTGTCGGACCTATTGCGGCTGCCAGTAATTCAGCTGGAGACTGGACTTTGCTTACTCAAGAAGGGGTTTATGATTTTGCACTAAGCCGCAGTAGCCGCTTTGATAGCTTAGGTAAAACAACCGACTTGAGATACATCGAAGAATTTGGGATGACATTTGCCGCCACAGGCAGAGAGATCTATGCCTTCTTCGAAGAGGAAGAAAGTATTGAGCCTATAAGATTCAGTGGTGTCAACGCGAGAGTACTTCGTCAAACGTCATCAGGTGATTTGATTACTCACGATGGTCGAACGGTGGTTAAGATTGAAGTAGGTTCTTCAGATACTATTGAATTATTTGATGCAACCAGTGAACATGAAAACCGAAAAATTGAAGACATATTTGTAGATACGGATGATTCAATTTGGGTCGTTGCAGGCGCCGACTTATTCCATTGGAATGAAGGAGAGCTTGAACATTTCAATTACTACATTGACCCTAAACGTTTCCCTTCTCGCAGTAACATGCTGGTTAAAGTCTTTAGAGATTTACAAGGAGACTTGTATGTAGTGGCTTCAGATGAAGGGCATTTGGATCACCAAGGCGTTTACTTAGACGGCGGGCTATTAAAGCTAGGTGAATTTGGCTTTGAACGAGTAAAAACAAGTGAGAAGCCTAATTGGTTTACGCTGGGTTACACACCAATATCTAATGATAAAGCGATTGTTTCAACGGGAAGAAGTTTCTTACTTGATAACAAAGGCAAATGGCGTTCATTCGAGACGGCAGGAGATGTCAGTTACAAAGAACTTCATGATCGTACACAGATGCTATTTCTTGGTCGACAAGGCGTAAAAATGGGTAGTGATGATGCATGGCTATTCCCTTCGGCTGCAGGGGTAGTTATGTACCAAAAATCAGGATGGCTTTACCCAGATAGGCTCAATCAGCTCTTGATCGAAGATCAATCATTTGGTCAATATGGTGCTCGTGTTGTTCATGCGGTGAGTGTGGACGGGCAAGGTCGAGTCTTTGTGGCCACCGACCTCGGTGTAACCTTGTATAACGCTGGTGGATTAGCTTCATTGCTCAGTGACCATGATATGGGAACACAGGTTTTCTTAGCTTCTAATACCGACATTCAAAATGAAATCTCTTCTGTATTTTTAGATAATATCCCTAAAGATTCGGAGCAAGGAAAGCTGATCTCAAAGTACCACTCCGTAGAAGATGAAATTGAGTTGTTGGAGGTTGAGCTAGACAGCGAAACCGACAGAGAAAATTCGGTAATGACCGAGATCGGCAAGACAGAAAACCCAAATAACAAAACGGCTAAGCAGTTACAAAAAGAACTTAAGCGTAAAGAGCGGTCAAGACAAAGGTTACTTTCGAATTTAGAACGCGACCATACCGCTTTGTACCAGATGCTGCGTGTTGACCCACGTGAAATCAGTGCTCTGAATGATAAGCTCAATTCGGAACAATTACTGGTCCAGTTCATCCCAACGCCAGATAAATTACTGACTCAAGTGGTTTCCAAGGATGGGGCTAATGTGTTCGAAATCGCTGTTAAACAGAGCGAACTGAATCGTCACATTTCGATAGTAAATTATGGGCTTCGTCAACAAGCGCTGACATTAAATGTAGAAGTCGAAAATGCACCATTTGAACAAGTTCGAGGGTTTATAAAGTCTGGTCCTACGGGGAGTAAAGGGGAAGTGATACAAAGCTTATCATGGCTTTACGATAAGCTGCTTCGTCCGATAGAAGGGCTGTTAGATGATAAACAAGAGATCTACATTACTCCTGCCGGTCCACTGAATTATGTGCCGTTTTCTGCGCTCATTCGTTCAAATGAGCCTAGCCTTGAGTACGCAATTGAGCGTTACCCACTCGGTATATTGCCTTCTCTTTACCATTTTAATCTAATAGCTGATGGGGAAGAGTCTTTAAATGATATGGCATTGTTTGTGTCTGATCCTGATGGATCGTTACCGGGAGCAAGACATGAGGTACAAGCCATTGAAAGTATTTATTCCGATGAATCAATTGTGCTGGAAGGCGAAGATGCATCCATTGAGGAGCTTGAAAGTTACGCATTTGATAGCCAAGTAATTCACTTTGCTACACATGGGATTTTAGACTCACAGGATCCGGCAGATAGCTTCTTGTTAATGGCTAATAATCAACGCCTCGGTGTTATTGATATATCGATGATGGATCTACAAGAAACCGACCTTGTTGTGTTGTCCGCTTGTGAATCGGGAATTGGGGTAAAAGGCTTAGAATATGCGTCTATGGCAAGAGCATTTGCCCACGCTAAAGTGCCTACGGTGGTGGCGAGTTATTGGCAAGTGAATGACGCCGCAACATCAGAGCTAATGCGCATTTTTTATAATGAACTTAAAACGCCTAATCAAAATAAATTTGTCGCATTAGCTAAAGCGCAAAGAGCGATGATAGCTAAACAGGGAGATCTTGCAGATCCTGCCGCTTGGTCAAGTTTCGCTGTGTTTGGTAAGCCTTAACATATATTCGATAAGCCTTAAAATATAGATGAAAAGACTGAGAACGTCGTTTCATCTATCGCTACAAGGTAATATCTGGTCAATTATTGTTCAGAAGTGTGATGCTTCACTCACTGAATTATTCAAAGTGTTTCATTATTAAGTAGACATCATCGAGGCTACATCTCGATTTTGATTCTTTATTGAAGTACTTATTTAGGGAAGGACCTCTATATGAAACTGAAAGCGCTTACGTTACTTATCACCTCAAGCTTTGCCTGCATGGTTACAGCCGCCGATATGAATGTGAATCAAGAAGTAAAAGCTGCGAAAGACCCGCACATTGCAAATTTGTCTCTTGTCCAACAATTAGTGGATGTTGGTCTTGAACAAAAAGATCCATTGATACTGATGACTGCCGCGAAAATTTATGCAATGACACCGACTAAGGACATGAAGCGAACTAAAGAGTCTGAAGGTGGTGTCGATTCTAAAAAAACTACGGATATGACCGTTGATTTTGATAGCTTGCTTGATTATGCCAAAGAATATTCTGGGGATAATGAATCTTACTTAGCAATGATCTCAGAAATTGAGAGTGTGAAGACGAGAGGTAGAACGAGTGGTCCTGCGATTTCTACTGACAGAATTGAAGCGGGAGCGACAGATACTTATTATATTCGATATAGAGGTGACCGACTCGCTGAATTAATGATAATTGGTGACGGTGATACTGACCTCGATGTGTATGTCTATGATGAGAGAGGCAATAGCATCTGTAAGGATGATGATTACTCAGATCAAATGTATTGTAGCTGGGTGCCGGCATGGACTGGCGAGTTTGAAGTCAAAATAAAGAACCGTGGTAATGTTTACAACGTGTACGATATCTTGACCAATTAAGATAGCTTATAGCTTAACCCCACCAATTCTGATTATGTTGGTGGGGATCCCCTAATTTTACGGGTATCTTGGTTCATTTAATGGTTGAATATTATAGTATCCACATACTGTTTCGACTCAGTATGCCTGTCTTTCGGTTTTCCAATCTACCTTTCTGCTTATTGCTTATTGCTTATTGCTTATTGCTTATTGTGCTTCGCTATCAAGGAGCATCCAAAAGTGACCCGTTTGATTTTCTATAAGTTGCAGATCTCTTTCTTCTGGAGAAATGCCGCGTAAATGAGAAACAAGATCTTCTATGACCGGTAGCTTATTTGCATAGTAAGAGTGTGATTCAGGTATGCTCCAAGGAGCAGCATTTAATTCACTCGTGTCAATGATATCAAAACCATCCACTAGGCTAACGGGCATTCCAAGTCTTTGAACTTGATTGACTTTTTCTGAAGCAAGTAAGGCTCCATCATTTTCAGAAGTGTAAATCGCCCAGTTATCAGCCAATGACATAATTCTTGGGGCTATCTGGTGCGTGAACCACTCGCTATCGACATCAGGCGCTGCAAGAATGACACTCTTAAAAATCGACGGTTTCATTGTTGAGTCATTTACAGATTGCAAAGCCAGTTCATTCAAACCATTTAGAAGCACTTGATTACCCATACTGTGAGCAACAATGTGAATGTTTGCATCACCGTGTTTAGACTTTAGCTCTGTCATAAATTGAGCAAAGTGGGTGGCACTCCACATTGCATCTTCTCTGTCTGAGGCGTAGTCGAGAAGCGATGCATTCGACGGCCATGAAAATAATATAGGGACTCCAGAAAACTTGAAATCATAAGCCATTTGAGCCGTTCGCTTTATTGCAGACTGAAAGGCAACGTTATAGCCATGTATGTAGACAATAATACTCTTCTCCCACTCACCAGTTGCAAGTTCGACAGGGAGTTCAGACCAAAATTGGTCTGGGCTATATTCTGTAATGTCTTGAATAAGAATATGAGAGTCAGCTTGCTTAAGCCATTTTAGTGTGAGGAATGGCTGTTCAATTTCACCTTTCTTGTGGTCTCGAGGAATGGACACATCTGCTTTACCGACATGTAACGGCTTTTCTAGGTCACGCTTGCCATTGTAATACACGCTCTCATCTGTGAGTTCTGGCTGGCGAGTAGTCGCGTAGTAAACGGTTTGAATGTGAAATTGATTGTCATTAATACTACGAGATGTAAATTTTGGTGATGACTCTAAATGATGGGCTAGCTCACCTATCGTTTCATACAGCTCTTCTGGTTGAGCCTTTTGAGCCGATTCAAAGGCCGTATGGTGTATTTGAGCAATTTGGTCAAATGATAGCCCAAGATCATTTACATAATGCGTTCTGGGGGAAAGATATATTGAAGAACCAACAAGGTCTCGGCTTGATTTTAGAGCAACCAACAGCGACTCAGTTAATTGCCTGCACTTTATAGCTATGACTGTGAATGGCAGACCTCCCTGCTCATCTATCTTGAAATTACCTTCAGTATGCTCTGTTATCCATAAGACTGGATGATTACGACTATTTTGATTGTTTGCTGTGAAGGGGCTTGCGGAGCTTGCAATGGTAATTGGCTTTAACTGAGTGACGCCGAACATAGGTTGCAAGAAATCATGGCTTTGTGGACAAGTTTCATAAGCCGCTGCTAACACCAAGCTTGGTAACAAAAGAAGAGGAATAACGATAACTCTTAGGCTTAACCTTAGCGCATTAAAACTTAAACTTTTCTCTCTCGTGATAAGCATAATAAGTCATTCCTTTGATTAGATAGCACAACTGTCGTGATGAATGATGTGTTTTCATAATTATAATAAGTGACGATCTACACTATGACTATACTGGTATTGAGTTATAAGAACCTAATTCGATGATTCAAAAATGGAAGTCATTGGAAATGAATATAGTTGGCATGGAGTCGAGCTAACTTTAAAGGCTTAAAAAGGAAGTGTTTATGCGTCAGTTGTTCATTATATTTATCTCGTTGTTTTCACAAACAATAGCGGCGGCAACGAATCATGCTTTGATTGTTGGGGTGTCTGAATACCCTAATTTAGAACCTAGTTTATCTTTGAATGGACCTAAGTATGATGCGCTGAGAGTGCAAAGTATGCTCCTGCAGCAAGGAGTGGCAGAGAATAATATTGAACTGTTAGCCGATGGTGTTGAAGGTTCAATACTACCAACTAAGCAGAATATCATTGATGCGATTTTTGCCATTGAGAAAGACCTATCAGAAGGGGACTTTGTCTACTTACACTTTTCTGGGCACGGTAGCCAGCAACCGGTAAAAGATTTGCAAGATAGTAATGATGCAATAGACGGTCTTGACGAGATTTTTCTACCTAGGGATGTGGCGAGTTGGTCGAAGGAAAGAGGAGAAGTGCCTAACAGTATCACTGATGATGAAATAAATATCTTAACGACTCGGCTTCGTAACAAAGGGGCGAATGTTTGGGTTGTCTTTGACTCGTGTCACTCTGGTACTATGACTAGAAGTATTACTGGTCAGAATGTTAGGTCGAGAAATGTGAGCCTCGATCAGTTAAAAGGCAGTGGATCAACTGAAAAACAAAGTATTACAAAAGTCGGCAATGATTTTAATCTTTCTCCAGTGACTCTTACGACTAATGCGGGGGCATTGATAAGCTTTGGAGCCGCACAAAGTAATGAAGAAGCGCCAGAAATGGACTTGTCATTTGGCGAGTCTAAATCACCACAAGGTCTGTTCACTTACACCTTAACCTCTCTAATCAGCCAAAACCCCAATTTGAGCTACAGGCAGCTTGCCCAAAGTGTTTTATCTGCTTACAACGGTTTCCCTTGGTACCGCACTACACCATTGTTCGAAGGGAAAGAGCTAGATACCCCAATCTTTCATCGATCTGGTGAAGTTCATGTTCGTTACCCCATGAAAAAAGCGAAAGGACAGTATTTTATTCAAGCTGGTCAAATTAATGGTTTCGAAAAAGGCGCGGTTGTCGAAGTGTTTGCAGATGTATCTGCCCGGGAACCATTAGCTGTGATGGAAATAACAAAGAGTGAATTAGCAACCAGTGAAGCGGTTTTACGCACTGGAGATGTCAATAAAAAGCGCGTCTTTGCACAGTTACAAAGTCCTGCCTATCCACCTGCAATAACGTTTAAATGGCAAGAAAACCCGAATGAAGCATGGCAGAGTGCTTTGTCGAATCACCTGAAGAAAAATGACTTCCTAAATAGAACCATCGAATGGGTTGAGGAAGATAAAAGCGCAGATGTTTCAATCTATGTGGCTGATGATAGAGTTTACTTCTTTACCCTTGCGAATATTGAGCTTCCTTGTGAGCTAGAGAGTACTAAAGAAAAAGCGTGTCAGGCTTCTAATCCAGAGTCACAAGAAAGCTACCTTTCATTACCAATAGCAGAAAGTACCCCCTCAGATATATTGAATAATGGGTTAATTCGATTGGTTCGTGCGCATAATTTGAAACGTTTATCGGCACAGTTGACTGGGAAGTCCAGTATTTTATCTGAAGTGTATCTTAATGAGGAGCCTGTCGAACTTGATAACGTGGTGGTTGCTGGTGATGGGGATGAGCTACAAATGAGCTTTGTTAATCAAACTCGCAAACCCGTTGATCTAACCGTTATGTTTATCGACAGTGGTTTAGGCATAACACAGGTTTTTCCTGAACCTGGTTACAGTGGTCGACTGTTTGCCGGTGAATTTGCAGAATTCGAAGGTGTAGTAAGTAGTGAAGAGACAACAGGAGAGGAGCAATTCATAGTCATTGCCGTTCCAGCAAGTAGAGAAGCGCCGACAGTCTCATTAGCACATTTACAGCAAGATCCTTTAGATAGCAGTACATTTGAGAAACGAGTAGAGACAAAAACACGTGCTATAGGCAGTCCTGAAGATTTATTTGCTCAAGCTTTGGGCGATCTTCCCCAGCAAAGGGCATTCAAGAAACGAGAAAAATCATCAGATAAAGCAGCTATCAGTGTTATTCGCTTGCAGACTCGTTAAGAAGTAAGAAGTAAGAAGTAAGAAGTAAGAAGTAAGAAGTAAGAAGTAAGAAGTAAGAAGTAGAACAAGAGATGAAAAGTAGAAATAGGAAGGTTCAAACGTGAATAAGTGGCGTCACCAGCTTAAGATTTTAATTAGTAAGCTTTATAGTCGATTTGCTTTTTCTATGCAGTGGCTGTTTTTGGCTCTGATGGGGGCATGGCTTATCTATGGAGACCCATATGGTTTGGGTAGTGCGAGTGAACGTGCTGCAGAAAAAGCAATTTATCGTGTTGTGTCAGGTCATTACGATGCTTCTGAAAGCGAGCCTAGAATATTAGTTGTCCTTTTTAACGATCGAGCAATTAACAATCTTTACCCTTACTTATGGGAGTCGAATGATTGGCCGTTATCATACAGCGATCAAGTTAACTTACTTTCTACAATAATGGTTAATCAACCACTTGCCGTATTTTATGACGTGATGTGGATGAAAAAACGATCGTTAGATACCAGTTATGACCGAGCTTTAAAAAAAATACAAGCGATCCAAACTGAAACCAGTGTCCCTCTGTATTTTGCAAAAGGAACAGCTAACTCTAATATGGACGACAATATTAAGACAGACATTTCTTCGTTTGCACAGTTGGCCGTGAACGGTTGGGAAGGGGAAGGAGAGTTATATCCTCTTTATGTAGGTGATGGGACACCAACAACCGCTACTGCCCTTTATGATGAATATTGCCGAGATAAAAAATGCCTACCTATTTCAGATAAAGAGGCTTCTGCGATGAGTGTACGTTGGAACTCGAATGCAGCTCAGGTTCTTTTGCCACACAGAAATACTCAGTGCCGTGAGCGTGGCACATTAATGGATGTGTCGACTCGTGTGGTGTCTTCTGTTGTACATAATATTGTGCCTTGGTTAACAAAAGAAGTTTACTTACAACTCTGCCCTCCACAAAGGGTGCTCTATGCTGATGAGTTAATGGCAATGGTCCGCTCATCAAATTCTCAAGAACGAGAGCAAGCTAGGAGAATAGTACAAGATTCAATTGTATTAGTTGGAGGTCAAATAGAAGGGATACATGACTATGTAGTTTCTCCTGTCCATGGTGCATTACCTGGCGTTTTTTTCCACGCAATGGCGCTTGATAACCTGATTACCTTTGGTCATTCGTATACAAAAGAAGATGACAATGTTGATCACGTTAACTTTATGATTTGGCTTGTGTATATCACCTTATTGGTTGCTATTAAAACATTCGCCGAAACATCAACAGTATTACAGTGGTTACATACAAGATTATGGTTAATGAGTAGTGTCTTTGTCATTCTTGTTTTAACCGTCGTTTTCGGTTGGTTTAATTATGCGCCTTCTAGCTGGTTGGCTATTTTGGCTCTAGGTTGGGTAGGTAATGAATTACTTGATCGGTTAGACAGCCGTTATGGAGAAAATATTGAGGGAGGTAACTGATGAAGATATTACTTCAGAAACCCCTGTTTTTTTGTTGGTTGGTATTGCTCACTATTACGTCGTTTTTTGCAAGTTCGTCGGTAATGATTGAAGAGTGGTTAGAGCCTGTTATTGAGTATAAGAATTTGGAAGGTGAATGGTCGCTGAAGTCAGCTAAGAAGCTGCCAAAACCGCCATTGATAGTAAAAGACGAAAAAGGGAATATGGTCTTAGTTAATATAAGGAGAGTCGGCATGGTGTGGGTTCCTCGCACGTCTGTCCGATTGAATGAGGAAGCTTTGCATTTAGCTTGTCAGGAAACCAGCACAGTAAAAGCCAAGGATTATCAAAATTTTGGTATGCGTGGCGAAGAAGATAATCAGTTTACTTGTCTAGCAATAACGACAGAGTAATCATTAGTGTAAGGATACGTGATAAAGATGAATCGATACGGAATGTTGAAGCATAGACTTACTATTCACTATAAAGCTCTAATGCATGAACAGTTGTCGAGTAAGATTCAGATGTGTAAAGATTTTACATCTAAGGGACTTGTATATAAGGGGCTTGTATGTAAGGAGTTTCTATATAAGGAGATTACGTATAAATCATTAATGTGCAGCCTGTTATTCCTTTCATCCTTTCCTGCATTTTCTGAACAAGGCGTTACCATTCCAAAGTTCCAACTAGAGGTTGGAGATTCCATGCTTACCATGCACAGTCGAAAGACGACATTAAGAGAACGCGATGGCAGTCATAAGCGATATCATGATGTCCGAGAGGAAGGATTCGTTCGTTTTGTGCTACGTCAAAAACCACAAGCAAATGAGCAGCAACGTTGGAAGATTAACTATTTAGAGAACTTCAAAGGTAGTGGTCAATACCTTAATATGAGTTATGAAAACCGTCGTTTGATGGGCTCTTCAGCAGTAGCATTACTGCAAGATGACCATTGGCAGCTTATTGAAGAAGATCCTGGTGGTGAAATCTATGATGGCTACACAGGTGATGATAGGCAACACTTCATTAAAGCGGTAAATGCTGGTAATTTTTATGACGTAATGTCGACAATTATATCTAGTCACAGTTACACACTGGATAAAACTTACCCTGTAAATGAAAAATATACTGGAGGTCTAGGAGGGAAATCCACGATTAGGTTAGCCGATGTGACTGAAAAGTGGGGCAAGCCAGTTGCAGAATTTGTCATCGATATTGAAACCTTTAAAGGTAAAGAAACATTAACGCCATGCCGCTATCAACTTACTGTTTTGAAAGATGATGGAAGAATTACGGACATTACCTTTTCCTGCGACCTTACGCTTGTTCAAGAACCAAACTGGGTAAGCGGGTTTATTGTTGAAAGGTTAAGTTACTCTTATGGGAATCGCTCTATCAGTGAGTTTTCACCTGAACCTGTGCTTAATGTTCACCCTCAGGGCGAAGTCACCGCCATTCAATTTATTCCAGAGACCAACTTACTCGCATATTTAAGTAAAGGGAGAGACAGCAATAGCTCAAACTGGCTCACTTTTTGGGATTTAACTCAACGCAAGACGCTCTATTCAAGCCCTGCCAGTGGTGATCAGCTTAAGTTCGACGCTGAAGGCAGTACGCTTTCCGTGGTTAGCGATGACCGGTTTATTGAAAACTATGTATCCATTGCCGATAAGTTTAGACCATTTGGGCAGGTTGTTGATTTCGATCTTGAAAGGGGAATTAAATCTGCAGCTTCATTTGGTCATTACACATTAACCCTTAATGAAAAAGACGAAATTGAACTCTTTAACCCAGGTTATAACTCTAAACTGACGCTGCTAGAACTTAAAAAAAACGCGAGTCAATTAACGGCGAGAAATGATGGTCGAGTTCTTGTGGTCTCAGATGATGGGAGCACCAGTTTATACAAATTGAACGTTAGTCACGAAAGCTGTAAAGGGGATTTGGATTTTACTCAATCATGGTGCTCCAAACCTGATGTAACGTTTGAGCTAGTGCAAGAAGCAATAGCATTAGGGCAGCTGTTCGCTGGCGACTCACAATCAAACCCTAGATTAGACTATCTGGAACTTCATCCGAATTTACCTAAAGCAATTTATTGTTCTTCAGAATCTGAAAGGTGCGGATTACTGGACTATGAGCAAAAGTCGATAGTTGAAATCAACACAGAACGCCTCAGTTTTAGTCGTGATCATGATTTGCTAATCAGCCGGAATGGTCAATATAACTATCAAGGTGAGTGGGTGTTTGGTTACGAATCGCCATGGTCTTTGGTAGAAAGGAAAGCTCAAGCACTCGATGATGTTAAAAAAATACTTTTTGCTGGTGGTGAAAAAGTCATAGGTAATAATTTTGAACCAGTGATTGAACTGATCGATAAAGATGAGGGGATAGTGCTTGACCAAATTCACTCTCAAGTCGATCCCATCGCCGATATTTTTCATTATGGTTCATCGCTTTACTTAGTCAGTCATGATTACCTTGCCGGTAAAACTGAAATAAAAGAGGTCAACTTAGACACTCTGGAAGTGATCAGCGAAAAATTGCCATTTATTGCAAACGAGATTTCAATAGACAATAACGTCATGCTGATTCGATCACAGGCAGTGAACCTACTCATTAGTATGGAAGGTAACTTTTCACCAGTCCATTTGCCCAGAAAAATAGTCGATTCGCATTGGATTGAAAATGGTCTCCTGTATTTAAGTGATGATAATGCATTATATAACTACTCTTTACTGGATGGTATTGAGCACTTAGTGTATCAGTTTAGTGAAGCCGCGTATGAGGTTATATCCCTGAATAAAAATGGGACGGATTACGTTGTACGAGCCGCTGGAGGGCGGTTACTTTTGCCTAATCACGAAAAAGAGTTGAAGGCTGGTTATGTAAATGCGCCATATTCAGCATTAATCAGTAACGGAATTGAAGACGGCTTTATCGCGACAGGTTTGATTGAAATGGATGACTTCTATAATGCCTCAATCCCGCTGATTAGCCGATTTACTGCAAAAGGTGAGAGAGTCGATACCTTTGAAGCCAATTGGGGAACGACTACCGCTCAACTCGCCACTGGCAACAAGCAGCTTTGGTTAGGGGACGAAAAAGGATCGATTACAATAAGAAATATGGCGTCTGGGACCATTACAGAAAGCTTTAGCGCCCACAACGGACAAGTGACCGCGATACTTGAACTTGATAATAACTTGATAGTATCTGCATCGGCGATGGGAGAAATTAAGTTCTGGCGATCCGATAGAGTTGGGTTATTACCAATTCATCAGAAGATGTCTACATCCTTCCCTTTACTTGAACATGATATTGCAAATAGGCAGGGTAAACTTGCGCTGACAATGGTCGTTGATAGTTCCGGCGAGATCGTACTGAGTACACCAGAAGGTTATTATTGGGGAACTCCCAAAGGAATTCACAGAGCCAGTTTTGTTAATAAAAAACAGCTATTTGATTACCGTCGCTATGATCTTTGGCTAAATCGACCTGATATTATTTTAGAACGATTGGGCTATTCAGATAAAAGCCAAATCAAAATGTGGCGGAGTATAGTGGAAGCTCGTCAAAACAGAAGCCCCAGTTTTAAACCTGAATTGAATTTTAAAGACACCAAAGATTTTCAATTTACAGTTACAGGTGAAGCGAGTTTTAAACAACAAGATGATGTGACATTAGATTGGACGATGTTAGAAGACTTTACTGGGCAATTACACGTTCTAGTCAATGAAACGCCTGTCTTTGGCACAAAAGGGCAACCCATTTCAGGAGAGCTAGGAAGTCTACAGATTGAACTCTCTTCAGGATTGAATACGATACGACTTTTTGCCGAGGATGAAGCGGGCAATAAAACAAGAAGCCAAACAGTAAGCTATTTCCGGCCTCAAATAAAACGTAAGCCTGACCTTTATATAGTAAGCGTTGGTGTTTCTAAATATCAATACCCTGAACTGAATTTAAGTTATGCTCGCAAAGACGCAGAAGACATGCTGTCACTATTCCAAAACAGCGAAGCTTTCAACAAAGTGATTAATTTGTCACTTCATGATGAAAACGTAACTCGTGAATCAATGGAACAAGTTAAACAATTTGTTAGTCAGGCGAAAGCAGATGACCGCTTAGTGGTTTTCTTCGCAGGTCATGGGTTTCTCGATAAGCAGGAAAAGTACTATTTTGCAGCACATGATATTACCCCAGATAATCCAGAGATTAGGGGGATAAGTTATCAGACTATTAGTGATGTTATTGATGCCTCTCCATCTCGTTATAAGTTATTGATGCTGGATACTTGCCATTCAGGTGAGGTGAATGAATTTGCTTCTAACAACAATTCAAAACTTGCAGAGGGAGTTGTAAGTCGAGGTTTTAAAGTTAAATCAAGAAAGCCTACCGAACAGGATGGATTGAATAAATCATACCAAAAACTTCAAACGGCATTTGTGGATTTACGAGCCTCAACGGGAGCGGTAGTCATTAGTGCTTCTGGCGGTTACGAATTTGCCCTTGAAAAAAGCAATATTGGCAATGGAGTGTTTACTTCTGCAGTTATTAAAGGGTTATCTGAACAAGCTGCAGATTTAAATCAAGATGGAATCGTTCAGATATCTGAACTTCGTGAGTATACTTATGCAGAAGTAAAAAGGTTAACTGATGGGCAGCAGCAACCCACGACAAGAAGCTATAATTTGGATACAGACTTTGTACTTTATTAGCGTCAAACTGTGTAACTAGAACTAGAACTAGAAACGAAAGACCTCATCACAATAAGTCTCTAGGTATCGCAATTATTTGAGTTCACTTTATACTAAGCGACTTAATGGCATATTCTGTCATTTGTATGTCACATACTGTTACATTGCTTGAAGCCTTAGGGCTTTACATCTTGGACTGGGCAAAGAACAATCCCAGAGAATTACCTCTACAACAAATGTACTTGGAACTATGACTAATACTGGTAACAAAAAATCGAACCCATTGTTCGAGATTCTTTTTAACGTATTTCTGCCTTCATTTATTCTAATGAAGTTCAGCGGTGATGAGCACCTAGGAACGGGCTTAGCACTAATTGTCGCGTTAGCATTTCCAATCGCTTATGGTGGTATGGAATTAATTAAAAATAAGAAGTTTAATTTTATTGCTGCTCTTGGCTTTGTTAGCGTGTTATTGACGGGAGGTATTGGTTTATTTGAGCTAGACACTCGTTGGTTAGCGTTAAAAGAAGCATTAATTCCTGGTTTGATAGGTTTAGCGGTTCTTGGATCTACCTTCACTCGTTACCCATTTATCCAGAAAGTTATCTTTACACCTGCTTTGCTAAACATTTCTCTTATCCAAGAAAAATTGAAGCAGTCAGGCTCAACAGAACGCTTCGAACGTTGTTTAATGACATCAAACTATCTATTCGCAAGTACTTTTGCATTTTCCTCAGCAATGAACTATTTCCTTGCGACTTGGATTGTAACCAGCCCATCAGGTACGGCTGCTTTTAATGAAGAGTTAGGTAAGTTAACCCTTTACAGTTACCCTGCGATCGCTATTCCAAGCATGTTGATGATGTTGGGAATTTTCTACTATATTTGGCGCCAAGTACGTGCCATGACATCGCTAGAAACAGAACAAATATTTATTACAAAGTAATATTTATATTATTCATAAAAAAGCCCAGCAGAAATGCTGGGCTTTTTTGTTTTGTCAGAATAGGCAATAAATTGTTTTTAAAAATACCTTAGGGGGAGGTGAAGGTATTTTCGTATACAAATTACTTGTTTGGCTCTTGTAAAACTTCAAGTGCCAAGCTTACTGCTTTATCGATATTTTCACCGCCAGATAGTTTCCCTGAACTAAATGGACCTAATACGCTGGCGTACAAGGTTAGCTGCTTATCGAATGGTAAGCTTAATTGTTCATACAAAGCTTGGCGAATTTGGGCATGCTGTTCAGGAGCGTGAAGAGATAGCCCTTTTAAAGTGTCATGAATCAAAGTACTGGTTGCGTTCATGTTACCGTAATCGTTTGCTTGGAGATGGGTGATTTTATAATTACTTTTGATCATTTTTCTGAGACTGAGGTCATACAATGTGATTAATAAGAATTATTTACAAATTTTATTCTAAATACAGCACTGCTAACAGGCTTTGTTGCGTAATTCAGTTTAGAGACAGAGCAGCCCCATTTCGTGCATTTCTTAGTCAATACGGCAAGTTTCAGGCATACCTAACCCAGTGAGCTTGTTCAACGCTTTTATCATCGCGTAAGTTTCTCCACTTGTGCATTGTAATGTCTTAAACTTAAACGACCACCAAGTAACTGTTTAACTCGATACATCGCTGTTTCTGAGAGGGAGCGTTTGTGGTAACCATACCGCTCTTTCCAATACTTATTTGAGCCATATAACTTCTGGCAACCTACTGCGAGATTTCGGGGATGACCCCGCTCCCAGAAGGCAGCCCCTTCTCTTGGAGGAATAAGCGCAACGGCTCGCTTAATCTTAATTGCATCGTGACATGCTCTCGTATCATAAGCGCCATCACCAGACACCTCGTGGATACTTCGGCGAGTTTGTTTCAGTAAATTCGGGAGTACTTCTCCATCTGTAACTGTCGATAGACTTAGCTCGGCTGCAATAATTTCATGAGTGTTTGTATCCACGGCAATATGAAGTTTTCGCCAGACTCTACGTTTGCCATCTGTCCCGTGTTTTTTGACTTTCCATTCACCTTCGCCATAAACCTTAAGGCCAGTCGCATCAATAGCTAGATGTTGTATCGTACCTCTCGTTTTTGTCTTAAGTGAGACCTCAACTTGCTTGGCTCTACGACTGATGCAGGTGTAATGCGGACAACTTAACGGTACATGGGCTAACCTAAATATCGAGTTGATAAAACCTTGCAGCGCTCTTAATGGCATAGAAAAAACTCGTTTCACCATGAGGGCTGTCGTGATAGCTAAATCACTGAACCGACGAGGCCTCCCGCGCTTATTCTGTTTGCTTTGCGTCCAGCCACTTATCGCTTCTTCATCAATCCAAAAGGTCAAAGAACTGCGGTTAATGAGTGATTGGTTGTATTGCTTCCAGTTGGTTGTTTTGTAACGAGGTTTAGGCATAGGGCTACGAGAGGGAGTGAATGTAGCTGATCAGATCGTAGGTTTTAGGTTTAGTTCCAATGAATTACGCAACAAAGCCGTTTTACTAGGTCCGTTTGGTGGTGTATTACCTTTAGCCATTATTTTCTCCTTTTAATTAATTGTGTAAATAAGACAACTACACTGTACTTGATATGCTAGGGACATTTGGGGACATGATGGATAGAAATGATTTACAGCAGGAAATAAGAAACTTACTTAAACTTGTGGGTTGGTCTCAGAAAAATTAGCTCGCGAGCTTTATATGGATGAATTTGAAGATGATGATGAAGTTGAAATTAAGAGATATGAGGAAAGGGTAAAAAAGGAGTTATCTAGATCAACGACTCAAGTTGAACTTCTTTCTGGTTACTTGTGTTTTATAAAAAGTCACAATGTCTTTATAAAAACTCGTCTTATATCAAATGCATATTATCCATCAGATATTTTAAATGATGAGCAATTAGCAGTAATGAAAAATTTTTCTGAAATAATAGATATGAAATTAGAGTAGGTGCTTATAACAAAGCCTTTAAGACAGATTCGCAACACTCGGCGTTTTCAATTCAAGCGAGTTTGTGGTTACGGTGCAATGGTTTTGCTTAGGTGGTAGCGTTGTTTACTACTTAACGCGGCGTTAGGTAATACATATGAACTTATCAGACATAAATCTTAGACCAAGAGATATCAGGCGAGCAGTTGAACCTGACTTGTATCGAATTGAATGGGATTCCGGAACACATCGAACCAGTGAGTGGGTTACGGTTTCAACAGAGACTGAGTTCGATATTTCTAAGCTTGATACATGGCTACTAAATGAAAGGACCACGTTCAGTAGTGTATTAGCAGAGTTGGGTAAATATTTTGCGGATGAATCATTTTATTTGGTTTCTGCGCAGAAAAAGTGGCTAATCAATTATGATTGCATTGGTATTGTACGGTTCGCTACTTCCCGCACGACAATATTACTTAGTATCAAGTTTGAAGTGCGACACTTTCTACAGATGCGCATGAATATACTCCAGTGGTGTTCTATACCCAAGTCTTTTATGTGGGCGCGTGTTTAATTTCTCTGCAATTTCATTGCAGAGATTCTGTGTCACATGTGACATAGAGGTTCGCTTTGGTAAATATTGTCGTATTAACCCGTTAGTGTTTTCATTGGTGCCTCTTCCCCATGAATGGTATGGGTTTGCAAAGTAAAACAAACAGTTATGGAACCTTTCTAGTTGTGCGTAGCTGTGAAATTCTGTGCCATTATCGGCTGTAATTGTCTTAAACGGTAAATCTGAACGGGTCATGATTTTACTCATTTTGACATTGAGTGATTCGCTTGTTCTGTCGTCCATTTGACCTATAAAAGTGTAGCCAGTCATTCTATCGACCAAAGTGACAATGCAGTGCTTGGTTCCGCGACCTACGACTGTATCAATTTCCCAATGCCCAGGCTCTTTTCTAAGCTCAGCAGCTTCCGACCTTTCGGTAATGTGGCGCTTGTTAGCCAGCCGCCCTCGACTGTCTTTTGAATTGTATCTTTTACGTCTTTTTTTAGTTGATTGTCGCAGATGTTTCCATAGCGTTCCCCCTAGTGCTTTGTCGTTCCAAACGTGCTGATAAATGAGCTCGTGGCTCATGGTTGGATAGCCTCTAATTTTTAGGTAACCGACGGTTTGGTCGGGGCTCCAATCCAGCCGTAGCAAGACTTCAGCGAGTCTGAAGTCTTGCTTACTGTAGCGTTTGTTTCTACGTGAACGACTCAGCCGGTTACGAGCCATCTGTTGGGCTCGTTCGGGTTGGTATGAGTATCTATTGAAGAACTTGTTGTGACGAATATTACGTTCGATTTCTCGGTATATGGTTGCTTTGTGACGACCCAGTTGTTTGGTTATTTTAGCGGTAGTAATTCCTTGCTTTCTGAGTGCAGAAATCATATACCTTTCATTCTCAGTGAGGTGTGTATTTCATGTTTTTTACTTCTTGGCGGGAGCAAACTTCATGATTCTCGCACCTTACTGTTTTTATGTTCAGAGGTGTCGCACTTCGTACTTGAATCCAAGCCCCCTAATAAGGCAATTAAAGGGATGCATTACACTCTGTGTTTATGGTGTAGAGTTTGGTGTGCTGTGCTGGTTCAGTGGGTCACACCTTATTGCAGTGTTAGGAGGAAATAATACGTGCAAGAACCACAGAGTATGGAAGATAAAGTGATAACAGCAGTGAAGGGCTTTGCTTATTCGATAAATTCGGAGAGTAAAGTTGTCGCTGATATGTCCGCGCTTATAGATGCGACATCCCAACTACCACTTACTAGTTTTGATTATTGGGAGCGATTGATTCGATCAGAGTTCACTCTAGCATTAAGGAATTCGATGCCGCCAAAATGGAAGCTTTGGTCTAAACCTGATGAATTGTTAACTTGGTTAGACTTGATTAGCTGGGATGGTTATAAGCGGGAAAAAACTTTACGGACGTTGTCTGGCTCTGCACCAAATGTTTTCTTCTTTTCACTTGCTGTTCGTCGCCTCAATGACTGGGTGCCACAAGTACGTGAGGCTGCTAGAGAGATGTTACCAGAGTTAGCAAAAGCCACTGTCCCAGAATACGTTGTAGAAGCCTTGTGTATTGCACTTTCCAATTGGAACTCTTGGGGCAGGATTGAAAAAGCTGATAAAAAAATTCTCTTACAAATAATATCTGAAGAAGATATAGCTCAATTATTAAGGTTCAAGCTGATTTCATCGACTACTGGACCTATGCCATCGCTCCTTTCTCAGCTTGGTCGCACACCAATGCTTGATGGAAATCTTAAAAAAATTGCAAATCTAGCTGCACAACCTTCAGTTCGAGCTAAGGCATACCGAAGTCTATTCGAAGGTCGAATAACCTGGATAGAAGGTCGTAAATGGGAATGGACTGATATTCGCTATTGTGAGGGAAGAATTAAGGCAGTCGTCTCTGAACGAAAACTAGATGTTCAAACCCAAAATCTCGACTTATTAAAATGTTCTGCAGAAGACAGTTCATCTATTGTTAGGCGCGTTTCTGCAGAAATGTTGATTAGAGACCTAGAGGTTTTGGGAGACAACGCTAAAGGATTCGCTGAAAAATTTGCATTAGATAAGTCGAGTCCAGTATCTGAAAGAGGACTATTTGCATTAAAAAAACTAGAGGAAGCGGAGCGCGCTAACTCCTCTTAATAAGCAATTTATGCAGACTGTCAACACTTGGCATTTTCAACTCAATTTAACTTCAGTGATTTTTTACGGTAAGTTTGAGTGTATTAGCTTCGTTGTCAGTTACTTAATGCGATGTTATGTGTACGGTCCCCCAGCATTATATATAGAAATAAACTAAGTTAACTTTAAGAGTAAGTATGAGGTGAATGATGGTTATTTCGTTGCTAGCAGATAGTCCAAGTGACTCACATAAAATTGCTCAATGGTATTATGATGAGTGGGCTAATCATGCCAATACAACTCTAGAAATGGTGGTATTGGATGTTATGACTAAATCGATAAACCGAGACGATTTCCCCATGACATTCATCTGCAAATTAAATAATGACCTTATTGGTGTGGCTGAACTAAAACTTCAAGAAAATACCAGACTCCCAGAATACAAGCATTGGCTCGGTGGTGTCTTTGTTGATCCCTCTCACCGCCTTATGGGTGTTGCAAGTCAATTAATTTTCGCAGCTTTAGATAAAGCAAAGGCTTTGGGAGTAGGAACTCTGTATTTAGAGTGTGAACCGCACAATACTAGTTTGTA
The DNA here is from genome assembly GCF_024347495.1 of Vibrio gallaecicus. Classification (NCBI taxonomy): domain Bacteria; kingdom Pseudomonadati; phylum Pseudomonadota; class Gammaproteobacteria; order Vibrionales; family Vibrionaceae; genus Vibrio; species Vibrio gallaecicus. The sequence continues at coordinate 572,795 of NZ_AP025491.1, forward strand.
TCATCGCCATGGTTTTAATGTCGATCATTCATCAAGTGAAACTGGTGGAATGACTGTGATCATGAGTAAAACATTTAATACATAATAAGCAATTTAAGCGAACTGCCACGCTTGGCATTTTCAACAAGAGCCATACTTACAAAATATCATCTATTTATCGTAGATAAATGATGTGCAAGTCGCGTTATCCGCTAATAGGCATCTTGGTTTTAAATATACCTCTTATGTACATAAGGTTAGCCAGAACCCCCTCGGGAAAGCCGAGTTGAATTAGGGGAAACTGAAAGTAATGTAGATTTAGGTGTGCGAATACAAGGCTTATCTTTAGGAACTAGATACTTACTGCCTAGGTATCGTGTTGATATAAACCCTAAACAGTATGTTGAAGATAACATTGAAGAAGTTTTAGCAAGTAATGAAACGCTGACATTTCAGCATGTTTCTTTAAACAAACATGATAATTATTTTTATACGATTGAAAAGTCGAAGAAAAATAGGGAATTGAGTCTCTAAGTTCTATTTTGATTTAGTTGTAGTTACTTAGGCATAAATTTGAGTGAGTGATCAGCGTATCAAATAATTATTTTGGCGTTCTATGCTATTCTTCGTTTTTGACTTTATTAGGTGATTTAAATGTCTGAACTGTATACAAAGCATGCGATTAAGTATGATGAGGTAATAAAAGATAACATTTATAATGCTCTTTTAGAGCGCCCATCGACAATAGCCTTACTCGACAATGTTAGTGGTATGGATGTTATTGATATGGGATGTGGTTCAGGTGTTTATGCCGAATGGTTTATTAACCATAAAGTGAATCATTTAACTTGTTTAGATATTTCTGAAGAAATGGTGTCTTTGGTTTCTGAAAAATTCGGGAGTCGAGTAAAAACTTACTCTCAAGACGTATCTAAGGGATTACCTTTAGAGCCTGATGATAGTGCAGACGTCATTATATGTCCGTTAGTACTGCACTATATTGAAGATCTACATGCTGTTTTTAGGGATGTGCAACGTGTCCTTAAGCCTGGTGGGTATATGGTATTTTCTACTCATCATCCTTTTGCAGACTTTGAATGTTCTAAAAGTGGGAACTATTTTGAACGTGAATATGTTGAAGAAGAGTGGAATACTATTGGTGAACCAGTGAAAGTAGCATTTTATCGACGTTCGTTAACTGAAATATGCGATGCAGTTTGCTCATCTGGACTCTTTATTTCAGCGATTAATGAAGGAACGGTGGATATCAAAGCAAAATCAATTTCAGAGTCGACATATAACCGATTACGGAATAACCCTAACTTTATCTTCATGAGATGCAACAAAAATAGTATATAACTAACCGTTTAACTCTGATTTCCAACACTCTTAGGGCTTTGTTGCGTAATTCAGTTTAGAGACAGAGCAGCCCCATGTCGTGCGTTTCTTAGTCAATACGGCAAGTTTCAGGCATACCTAACCCAGTGAGCTTGTTCAACGCTTTTATCATCGCGTAAGTTTCTCCCACTTGTGCATTGTAATGTCTTAAACTTAAACGACCACCAAGTAACTGTTTAACTCGATACATCGCTGTTTCTAAGAGGGAGCGTTTGTGGTAACCATACCGCTCTTTCCAATACTTATTTGAGCCATATAACTTCTGGCAACCTACTGCGAGATTTCGGGGATGACCCCGCTCCCAGAAGGCAGCCCCTTCTCTTGGAGGAATAAGCGCAACGGCTCGCTTAATCTTAATTGCATCGTGACATGCTCTCGTATCATAAGCGCCATCACCAGACACCTCGTGGATACTTCGGCGAGTTTGTTTCAGTAAATTCGGGAGTACTTCTCCATTTGTAACTGTCGATAGACTTAGCTCGGCTGCAATAATTTCATGAGTGTTTGTATCCACGGCAATATGAAGTTTTCGCCAGACTCTACGTTTGCCATCTGTCCCGTGTTTTTTGACTTTCCATTCACCTTCGCCATAAACCTTAAGGCCAGTCGCATCAATAGCTAGATGTTGTATCGTATCTCTCGTTTTTGTCTTAAGTGAGACCTCAACTTGCTTGGCTCTACGACTGATGCAGGTGTAATGCGGACAACTTAACGGTACATGGGCTAACCTAAATATCGAGTTGATAAAACCTTGCAGCGCTCTTAATGGCATAGAAAAAACTCGTTTCACCATGAGGGCTGTCGTGATAGCTAAATCACTGAACCGACGAGGCCTCCCGCGCTTATTCTGTTTGCTTTGCGTCCAGCCACTTATCGCTTCTTCATCAATCCAAAAGGTCAAAGAACCGCGGTTAATGAGTGATTGGTTGTATTGCTTCCAGTTGGTTGTTTTGTAACGAGGTTTAGGCATAGGGCTACGAGAGGGAGTGAATGTAGCTGATCAGATCGTAGGTTTTAGGTTTAGTTCCAATGAATTACGCAACAAAGCCCTGCTAACAGCGTGCGACTGACTGGTTTTAGAGAAACTATAAAAATAGAATTAACAATTGAATTGTGAATTGACAGAGGTAGAGCGCATATTCTACTATGAGGGTAGAATATATGTTCTACTTCGTTTTGGTTAATAACCAGAAGTAATAAAAAAGGGAAATTTATGCTTAAAGAGCAACTTGCAGCAAGCCTTGAAGAAGCTTTCAGCCGATGTGGATTTGCAGAACCAAGCGTAGCGCAGCTTAAAACGGCTTGTAATGTTAGCTTGCGAACTCTGTATAAATATTATCCGTCGAAAGAAGCGATGATCGTAGGCGCATTAGAGTTTAGGCATCAACGTTATCTAAAATTTTTACGCGAGGACGCGCCTAAAAAACCTGAAGACGCGACTTTGTTCATATTTGAACAGCTTGAAGTCTGGATGAAAGAATTTGCTCCACATGGATGCTTATCGATGAATGCTATTGCGGCTTTTCCAGATAATGAGCTCATTAATCGAGCGGTCAAAGAACATAAAAAAGAAGTTCAGCAATTACTGGGAGAACTGAGCCAACGACCAGATTTATCGGTTGAATTATTTCTATTGCATGAAGGTGTGTCTAGCGCATGGTCGCTTGTCGGTAAAACTGCCGTTATATCGGCTAAATCTGTCGCATTACGAATGCTCAGTGCGCCTCTGTAGTGTTAAGAATATATTTAAGGAAACAGTGATGGGTACAATACCAAATACAATGAAAGGTCTACAGTTGGTAGGGCATGGCGGGTCGGACATGTTGGAATTTAACGAATTAATTCCAGTTCCTCAGCTCAGTGGAAATGATGTATTGGTACGAGTTATGGCTGCAGGTGTAAACAATACAGACATTAACACCCGCATAGGCTGGTACTCAAAAGGTGACGACAGTGATGACGCGAGTTGGTCTGGTGAGGCTATAAAATTTCCACGTATTCAAGGCGCAGATGTTTGTGGAATAATCGCAGCTGTTGGAGATAATATTAGCCAAGAGCGCATTGGCGAAAGGGTATTAATTGAACCTTGTTTAAGAGAAGTGAATAGCAAAGAGCTAGAATCCCCTTGGTATTACGGTTCAGAATGTGATGGTGGATTCGCAGAGTATACCGTAATAGCTATCCAGCATGCGCTTGCAATTGATAGTGATTTAACTGACTCAGAACTCGCTTCATTTCCTTGCTCTTATTCCACAGCGGAAAACATGTTAACAAGGGCTGCGGTGACTTCAAAAGATACGGTTTTGATTTCTGGAGCTTCTGGTGGTGTTGGCTCTGCAGCAATTCAGCTTGCGAAGGCCCGCGGTGCATATGTCATTGCGATCACTAGCCCAAATAAGAACCAACAAATTTTGGATCTAGGGGCGGATAAAGTGATCCCTCGCAATGTAAACCTAGTGGATGCATTAGGGGGGAATAGCGTTAACGTTGTGATTGACCTTGTCGCGGGTGACCAATGGTCACAATTTTTACAAGTGCTCAAGCCGGGTAGTCGTTATGCCGTTTCAGGTGCAATTGCAGGACCTCTTGTCGAATTAGATGTTAGGACACTCTATTTAAAAGATTTAAGCTTTTTCGGTTGTACAGTATTAGAACCTGAAGTTTTCCCAAATCTAGTTAAGTGTATTGAAGAGAAAAAGATCAAACCAATTGTGGCTCAAACTTTCTCACTGCAGGAAGTAGCTGCCGCACAAGATACGTTTCTGAAAAAAGATCATGTTGGTAAAATTGTATTGACCGTTTCTCAATAACGTTTGGTTTGTGAATTAAATAAATTAATAATCAGATGGTTATGCTCAATTGTTAAATATAAAGGTCATTGCTTTAAGCGAGCAGTGACCTTTTTCATATGTAGTTGTTATTTAAATTGTGCACAATTAACTTGTGCATTATTTAATTTGCGATTAGTATTGCTTTAAAGATTGGTTGTGCGCAATTTAATTTGTGTTCTTTAGCTAATCACCAATTAAAAAATTGAAGGAAGATGAATCATGCAAGCACTTTACACAACATCAGCAACAGCTTTAGCAGGTCGTAATGGTCAAGTATCAACAGACGACAATAAACTAGCTTTAGACTTGAGTTACCCTAAAGAAATGGGTGGGACAGGCGAAGCGACAAATCCAGAGCAACTGTTTGCCGCGGGTTATTCTGCATGTTTTTCAAATGCAATTTTGCACGTAGCGCGTGAAACTAAAGTCGCAATTAAGGCAGCACCAACGACTGCAACTGTTGCAATTGGTTCTAATGACAATGGTGGTTTTGCTTTGGCTGTTAGCCTATCTGTAGAGTTAGAGCTTGATCAAGAAGACGCAGTTCAACTTGTAAAAACGGCCCACCAAGTATGCCCATACTCAAATGCGGTACGTGGCAACATTGATGTAAAACTTACAGTGAACGGTGTCGCGTTATAATCTAAGTATGTAAAGCCTATTTTTTTGAATGATAGGCAGTTGACTGACATCTGATTACGACGTTTAGACAAATTACAAAGGCTCATACTGAACGACTCTTTTGAGTTAAAGCAGTATGAGCCTTTTTGCGTTCGAAAACCGTCTTAATCAGTACAATTAAGAAACAGAGAAAGATGAAAGAACTTACAAAGACAAATAAATTGACTGATTTTAGTAGGAGTCATCGATAAGTCACCAGATAGTGGTAACATTATTCCTTAGGATTATCGAATACACAGATATTGTCTTTGTTGTATTCCCACAATTTAAGAGATTCAGCTTTGGCTAAAAAATATTATGTAGTTTGGAAAGGTCGCAAGACGGGCATTTTTGACACTTGGGCACAGTGCCAAGCGCAAGTAAACGCGTTTGCGGGAGCAAAGTTTAAATCTTTCCCAACATTAGCTGAAGCTGAAAGCGCATTTGGAAATAAAGTTGGGGCTGCGAGTGGTTCTGCTCCATCAAGTAGCTCTAATCTATCCAGCAAACCTAAGTCATCAAGTAAACCCAAGAAGCCTAAGCTCACTCAGGTACAAATTGAGACCATGCCGCTAGATGTGAAAATCTTTACCGATGGGGCGAGCGAGCCAAACCCTGGTGAGGCGGGTTCAGGTATCGCTATTTATCAAGATAATACATTGACTGAACTGTGGTATGGCATCTATCAAGAGATGGGTACTAATAACACAGCTGAGTTAAATGGTTTATACCAAGCCATGTTAATCGCAAAAGATAAGATTAAGCAAAATTTGAGTGTGGGAGTTTTTTGCGATTCTATGTATTCGATCCAATGTATTACTCAATGGGCAGCAGGTTGGCAAAAGAAAGGTTGGGTAAAAGCTGGTGGTGAGATTAAAAATTTGGACTTAATTAAGCAAATGTTCTCACTGTACCAAGAATTGGAAAAACACATCGAAATACACCATGTAAATGGTCATGTAGGCATTGAAGGTAATGAACTTGCAGATCGCATGTCTATCATTGCAATTGAATCGAAAGAACAAGAGCTAAGTTTGTACCGCGAAACCATGGATATTACAGAAATTCTCGCATCACGTAGAGGGTAACAAGGATGCGTTTAGATAAGTTCATCTGCAAAAGTACTGACCTGCTAAAAAATGAAGCAACAATTGCTATAAACAAAGGTGAAGTTGCAGTTAACGGGGTAGTTTGTTTAGAGGAATCTAAACAAGTTCACGAAAATAATACCGTCACTCAGAATGGTAATGTTCTTATTGCTCGCCCGTTTCGATATATCTTGATGAATAAACCATCTGGCACAATTTGTTCAAATGTGGATGAAGCATACCCATCACTTTTTAACTACTTAGATGTAGATAAAGTTTCGGAACTCCATATTGCAGGCAGACTGGATGCGGATACAACTGGCTTGGTGTTAATAACTGATGATGGACATTGGTCTTTTAATATCACATTACCGGCTAAGCAATGCCAGAAAGTGTATCGAGTGGGTTTGACTCGTCCTATTGCTGAAGATGTAGCTGAAAAATTTAAACATGGAATTGAGCTGCAAGGCGAAAAAGAACTGACACGCCCAGCCATTCTCGAAGTTGTTGAACCGAATGAAGTACTCTTAACTATCACCGAAGGTAAGTTTCATCAAGTTAAGCGTATGTTTGCTGCAGTTGGAAACCGAGTAACCTCTTTGCATAGAGAAAAGATTGGTCAAGTTGAGCTCGATGTTGAATCTGCTCGCTGGCGATATCTAAGTAATGAAGAAGTTATTTCATTTACTCAGAAATAAATTTCCTACCGTTCATGATAAACGAACTCTTCTGAATAACAGCTATTCAGAAGAGTTTTCAAGTATTAAGTATTCAGGGATTGTTTAAGTTCATAACGCTTTGGTTTGGGATATTGTTTGCTTGATTGAGGCAATAACTTGAGGCAGTAAAGACATCACTATCATCCCGAGCATTAGGCTGTATTGCGTGATAGTAAATGACTCACCTAATAGAACCATTCCCGCTGTAATTCCAGCAATCGGATTCGCAATCCCACCAAACGTGAAATCAACCACTGACATTCTTTGCAACAACCATACATACATGCCGTAGCCAAGTGCTGTATTCAAGCAAATTACCCATAGTAGCCCTAACAAATTACGACGATCAAAGTTCATCAATGAATTAACATAAGTCTGAGGATCAATAAGGGCATGAATCATGGTAACGACTGAAAGGATAACTCCTCCCATGATGAGTTGCCATGTTAGAACCGTCCACCAATGCATGCGGTTACCAAGAGATTTGGTAATACTGCTGCCGATAATAATGCAAAAGATAGCAGCTAGCATTGCTCCTAAACCGATAGGATTAAGGCTAATTTGACTTGGGTTAAACAACATCCATGCTAGTGCGATAAGACCGGCGCCTGCGATGGCTTGGATTAGATGAGGGCGTTGCTTTTTAACCACCCAGTGAAATAGCATGGCAAAAACTGGTACTGAAATCATCCCTACACCTGATATGGCAGAGGGTAACGTGAGTGCCATAACGAAAATCAGCCCGAAGAAGGTCGCAATGTTGATCAAGCCTAAGCTGAAGATGATCGGCCATTCATCTCTTTTAGGTAAACTTGGCTTAATCGCTAGAAGCAATAAACCGGCGGGTAAAGCACGCAGGGCACCTAAAAGGAGTGGTGACCAGCCTTCAAGAGTGTATTGCGTTACAGCATATGTTGTTCCCCAAAAAAAAGCAGGGATCATGGCAAGTAATATGTTCATTTAAATATCTTAACGTAAAGATAAATCGATAATTGAACTCTATACTTATAATATATGATTGTAAAGTATCTTCATGTTAAGATACTTGCGTATTAAATCTTATTGAACAGGTGTTGTGGTATATGGACGCAATTGATCGAGTGCTAGAGCAGTGGGCAAAAGAAAAGCCAGACCTTGAAACGGAAGCAATGGCGATGATGGGGCGAGTAATGCGCATTGCTAAATATATGGAAACGGAAGTGGCTGAACTTCATAAAAGATATGATCTGAAGCTAGGTGAGTTTGATGTATTAGCAACGCTAAGACGTTCAGGTAAACCGTATTTATTGACGCCATCAGAGCTTATTGGCTCATTAATGCTGACATCAGGTGCAATGACAAATCGTCTTGATAAACTTGAAGGTAAAGGTTTAATCGCAAGAGCACACAGTAAAGAAGATCGAAGAAGTGTTACGGTTGAATTGACTAAAAAAGGTCTGATTTTGATCGATGAGATGATAATTGAACATGTTGAAACGCAAAAGCGATTAGTTCAATCTCTCACCGACAATCAGAAACAAAGCGCGAATGCACTCCTAAAAGTATGGTTGAAAGAATACGAGTAGTTCATATGATTTCAAAGCACTTGATGCACATTCTATAGCTTGATGCATTCTATATAGCTTGATGCATTCTCTATAGCTTAGTGTCTCCGTTATAGAAGGATTGTTTGTTTTTGTACATCATCTCATCCGCTTGCTTGAATAAATCACTGGTATTAAGTTGTATGTCATGAGCCGATTTATCATTATTCGCCCAACCAATTGAGAAATGGGCAGAGTGCTGCTTTCCTTTACCGTCAGTTAGAGTCAATCCTTCTTGCGATTGGCTTAACCGTGCATCTAACTTACTGCATTCTGCGAAAGTGTGGTGATTCGTTAGAATTGCAAGCTCATCCCCACCAATTCTATATAAAGTGTCTTCAGGTGCGAGTTGCTGCTGAATCGTATTGCAGCATAATTGAATTAAGGCATCACCAAGGTCATGACCATAGTTGTCATTAATTATCTTTAAACCATTAATATCTATAATAAATAAACCGATATTGCTTAAATCGATGGTATTAAAATCTTCATTAAAAGCTTTGCGATTTTTGCAAGGCAAAAGCCCGTCTTTTCTTGCAATTGTCAGTAACTCTAACCAAGCAGATAACTGTTTTAAAAATAACCTAAACACTAAATTCTGTTCTTTTAACTCTAACGTTTCTTCATAGATTAAAGACGCTAACCACTCTCCTTTACTCGAATGTAATGAAAGACCGTGTTCGATTTCTGAAGATAAGACTAAATCGAATGGTGTATTAGGGAAAAGAACTGTGAGTTGTTCTTTTATCTTCACTGGTGCAAGCCTATATGGAATGTCGCTATATTGTGAAGCAAATTCAATGACTGCCGCCAGGTTGTTTTTATGTTGTTCTTCTCTAAATAAAGCTTCCGATATCTGAGCCGTTTGTGTTTGAACTTGATCCTCTAGCTCCTGATTAAACATAGATAATTTATGGTTAGACTCTTCAATTATTTTTTTTGAATACGCTAATTGTGCATTTTGATTTTTGAGTTCTGATAACTGTCTACGAATGGTTGTACTCATTTTTCGTAAAATCATCGTGATGTTCATGAACTCAGTAAATTGGAATTTTTGTCCACTTGGATCTTCGTTTTTAGCGTAGCTCACAATGGTTTTTTCCATCAGTGTGAATTGTTTTTTAATCCATCGATTAAAGAATAAAGCAATAGTAAAACTGACTATGAGAGTAAATCCGAAGATTATTGAAAGGGTTTTTCGTGATTCATTCATCGCTTTCAAGCGGTATGTGTTTGAAAATCTATATTCAAGATTCAGTGTCAAAGGTTTGAAAAGAGATGTGGAAGAGTAATGAAACGGCTTATTGAACGCTTCATTGTCTTTATCAGATTCAATAGGGTGAACAATACCAAATCGGTCTGAAGAAGAGATGGAAAAGTATTCTTCTTCATATAGGAAATGAGAGAAAGAATGCTCAATATCAGCAAAATCAATTAACAGAATAATATAACCAAGTGCTTGGTAATTTTTATTACGGTCTAATGTATAGGCCAGCATTGGGGAAGCAATAGCGACACCTGACCCCGATCCTTTATTCTTTTGGTGTTGGGCGATTTTGGGTTCAAAAAAAGTCGAATGAAACATTTGCCCCTTTTTATAGACATCCGTTTGTTGCTTCAATTCAGAATATAATTGGCTTTGCTCAAATTGGTAATCACTGCCATTGAAGTTGTACAAAGGTTCCCAGTCGGCATTTACAATATACACACTATTAATGAGATTAGAGAAGTTTCTAAAGCGATCAAGGTTTTGGTTGATAACCGATGAATACAAAATATTATCAACAGCTTGGATGTTAAAGCGGTCGTGTGAAAGCCAACTTAAGCTGTGTTCAATGCGTGCAAATTCTTCCTTTAGCTGACTATCTATGCTGCCAGCGATATTGGAAATCTGTTTTTCCTTTTCCTGCATATCGGTTTGTACGATACGTTTTGTAATACTGTTACTGGCAAAGATGAGCGGTGCTACTGAACCTATAATAAGAAAGTAGGCAAGGACTTTTCTAAGGCTTAACTTGGGAAATCTCATCGCGAGGACTCAATTTTTGATTCAAATTGATGAACAAGCGTATCCATGTAAAGAGTGACCTCTTTAGCAGGCATGCCATCAAAATAACGATAAAACCCCCGAGACAGCACTTCCAAAACAAATGAAAGGCGAAGAGTAGTTGGCATAGGTTGCGCTACGAGGTATTCATTGTAAATAGCAAATGCGAGTTCATCACTGGCAGTAAAAACTTCTTGGTTTACTTGTTTGAATGAAGAAATGTATTGGTATTTTTGACTTAAACGTTTTAGAAAAGCTTCATCTTGCATTGACTGAATAAAGCGTTTAACTAATTCTCGTTTCTGTGGGTTTTGGAAAGCCCCTTTAGTTACCGCTATGACTTTACTACCGGAAAGCGACTGCATGGCATTACCTTCATAAGTCGGTAAGTTTGTAATGCCTAACTGAGCGCCGAATGTATCGTTCAATGATTCAAATGCCCAGTCACCATCGATTAAATATGGGACTTCGCTATTCAAAAATTTGTTTCGCGCACAGTCAGAATTACATTCGAGTTCAATATTGAGCTTGCTTAATAATTGGCGATAAAACTTCAAAGATTGCACCATTGACTGGCTCGTAAAATCTAACTGTCCAAGAGGTTTTTGTTGAAAGAACAGTTCCATAAATGCAACAAAGAAATACATATCCTTCGCTGGGAAGGTTAGTAGTTGTTCATTTGGATGATTAATCGCATAGGAGAAAAATTGCTCCCATGTGAGATTGGGGTTTTGAACTAATTGTTTATTATAAAAAAGCATTAAGTGATTACCCAAGAACAAAGGTAGCCCCATATATTCTTGGTGCACTTGTACACTTTTAATGGCTGTTTTTTCGAGCTTAGCTTGCTCAATCCATTCAGAAGGAAGTGGGTTAAGAGCAATATACTCATGCAGACCTAAGTAATCAGAAGGTAGGAATATAAGATCAGGCATGTAATTGCGGTTTTGCTTAGCTAACAGTAATTCTGCTTTGATGTTGCCATTTGCAAACTCCCGCGTGGTAACCCTATGCCCTGTTGATTCCTCAAAGTGCTTAGCAATTTGATGGTTCACGTCGCCATTGAATGCGCTCCACAACTCAAGAGTTTCAGCCTGTAATTGTGTAGTAAAAGCCAGGGTGGTGATAAGCAAGAGTCGCTTCAAAATGTTTCTCAGGATTGGTTTATATGCAATTAGATATAATAAATTTCCCAAATGAAACATACAACATGATAGTTTGTATTGTGTCGTATTTTACTCTATTAAGTGTTGACTTCGTGCTAATGGTCACGAATTTTACCTGTGTTTTTCTATGAGAAAATTTGAATTTAAATGGAAAGAAATAACATCTTGATTAGTACTTTAAAAATCTAGTGAAAGTGCGAATAGTAGCAGCACTGGTAAAGTCACAATACTAAGGAAGTTGCCAAATAAAACCATTGAAGCGACATTACTTGGTTCTACTTGAAAACGCTCAGCAAACAAGTAATTCATGACCGCGGGTGGCAGCATGCTAAAAAGCACCATCATTTGTAAGTGGAGGGTAGGGAGCGGAATAAATAAATAGATAATGGTGAACGACACTGCCCAGTAATGATAGATTGAAAAGTGCTGATTATTCCAACTTTAACGCCACTGAGCTTGAGGTTGACCATTTGAGACCCCAGAGAGAGTAACATAATAGGTACCGCTGCTTGCCCAAGCAAAGACGTTGCTTCATAAATTGGTTTCCAGACTGAAATTCCAGCCAAATTTAAGAGCATAGCTAGGGTAGCTGCTAAAAATATCGGCATGGAGAAAATTTGCTTGAGTGGATTACCTTTACTGAGCAGAGCTAGCCCAAGGCTGATATGCACGCATGCTGAAACCACGAATAATAAAACGGCTGGCGCAAGTGCGGATTCTCCAAAAGTGTAAGTAAAAAGTGGAATGGCTAAGTTGCCACTATTACGAAACATATGGGGTGGAGCCCAAGCTTTAAAATTTAACTTCCATATTTTGCAAATGGGCACCATCAACAAACCTGGAACTAAAAGAGCGATTAAAGAAGCATAAATTAAAGGAAGTTGCTCAGTATTAAGGGGCATCATCGTTAGCGAAGCAAACACCAACGCTGGTATGCACACATCCATGTTGATGCGGTTAATTGGTGCAAAATCAGGTTTAATCCATAACCCAATAACAAACCCAACCCCTGCTAATGCAAATACGGGGAATAGAATACTGACAACTTGTTCGAACATAGAGTTCCTTTCTAAAGTTCATGGGAAGTGCTGTTTTAATCGGGACACTCTTAGTAGGCATCTACTAGATAAAGCGGTAACTAGAGTGACTTTTTCCACTCACTTAATGCTTTTATATGAGATGGACCGATGCCACAACACCCTCCAATAATGGTTGCACCGAGTTGATACCAACGTTTGGCATAAACTAAATGCTCTTCAGGTGTCATTTCTCTTATTGCTTGCAAAGTACCATTTGCTTTGTGCTCTGCTTTAATTGGCATAAAGTTATTCGCGTAAACACCAATATCAATATCGCTGTTTGAACGAGAAATGACGTCTTGAGCTGTGATTATTGCCTGTTCCATTACTTCAGGAACGGAACAGTTGAACATTATCCCTTTTGCACCTGAAGCACAGACCATTTCTGTGGCGGTTTTTACGTATTGACCTGATCTTAAAATGGCATGCTCATGTACTTCGTCACTTAAACTGAAAGCGTAATAAGCATCTTGTTCTGATTGATTAAGCACGGATTCGATGGTTTTGAATTCTTCTAAACTAGAAATGGTTTCAACAATCCATAAGTCAACATAAGGTTGCTGTGCATCAATTAAGGTTTGTATGATCTCTTTTGCTTCTTCAGCTTTAAATAAATCAGGTCGGTAGCTACCAAACGGCGGAGGTATTGCTCCGGCAACCAGTACCTTCGAGTGACAAACATTTTGTTCATCAGAGTCATGGGCACTATTAATGGAACTAGTAACGTTAACAATAGGGTTAGTGTCGGTAACTAGTTCAAGATTAGGTTTTGAAGAAGCGACATCATGTGCAATTTTGGCTGCATTTCGTGCAAGCTTTGCGCCTTGATTTTGGTATAGGTCATCACCTAAGTGGAAAGGAACACATGCATAACTATTAGTGATAATAATTTCTGCACCTGCATTAATAAAGTTTCTATGCGCTTGTTCTACATGTTCCGGTGATTCAATAAGTGCTTGAGCACTCCATAATGGTTGTGAAAATGGGGCGCCAATATCTTGGAGCTCACGACCCATTCCGCCGTCTAAAATAGTGAGTTTTTTCATAGTGTAATACAGGTAACCAGTTCTTAATTGCAACAATACCAGACGGTTTGCTTTAAAACCAAGAGCTGTTATGAATTTAGTTCTCCTTAATTCATCGTTACCAATTATAAAGGTTAGTATTGGTGTCTGTGCATGTTGTGAAAGAACTAATGACTAATGGAAGGACGTTGATCAATGAATACAAAAGTAGGCTGGTTTAACCTCAATTCTTAACCCTCCAACGTATGAAGATGATGTCAAAAAGCGAAATTCAGAAAACCATTGCGAGTTTCACTTCAATTGAACAAGCTCTGGAACATTTTGATATTGGATTTGATAGTAAATTTATTGACGAATACCGACTTGAGTTGACTAAACGTTTTAACGGTTATTTGATTCTAACAAAGCCTGATGATTGGTTTTCAGCTCGTCGAGCACTTAAAAATGCATACTGTAAGATACAAAGAGGTCGTTTAGATAAACACTCTCGGTCTGCTTGTCGAGGTTGTACATCATGCCAGCGCCGTTAAGACTTTTGGTTATTCTTATATCTCTTCCTACACATCGTAATTAATTCGTAAGCCAGTTCTTAATTTATAAGTACAAATGCGCATGTAAGCGCATATTAGATATGAGTAAGTGTAAATATTGGTTTTTATCTCTATTTAAAAGCGCTTAATAGTGCTTTATGTCAGTATTATTTAGCGTAATAAAATAAATGAATAATTAGTTGTTGATGCAAAATAAGTCCTCTCTCATTACATAAAGACGACAAATTATTGCGAGTAAATTTATAAATACAAGATCTTTTAGGTGTGTTAATTAGCTATTAGCCTAAAGTTGTTTTGCAAAGGAATTTAAGTGATATGAAGTTGGTCATTTTCATTCCTCAATTGAAACAATAACTTAAGGAATTGCAATTATGCATTTTAATCAAGGACGAGTGGCTAAGAAAGTCTTTACACTGAGTACCTTAACTGCATCGTGTCTTATGGCTTTTAACAGTTATGCAGCAGTTGACTGTACAACGTTAGAAACGTGGGATTCATCGGTTGTTTATACTGGTGGTGATCAAGTCGCTCATAATAATACGGCTTATAAAGCTAACTATTGGAATCAGAATAACGATCCTAGCCAATTTTCTGGTGATTATGCTCAGTGGAAAGTGGTAGATGTGTGTTCTGGTGGTGGCGTTGTTGAAAATGAAATTCCAACCGTAGCGTTAACTTCACCAAGTTCAACGGCTGTCATCGCTGAAGGTGAGACGGTTCTACTCAGTGCAAATGCATTAGATAGCGACGGTACAGTTGCATCGGTTAGCTTTGCTGTTGACGGTGTAGTCGTAGCTACTGCAACGCAAGCACCGTATGAAGCCGCTTGGGTTGCTTCTTCTGGTACGCATACCATTTCTGTTACTGCTCTAGATAATGAAGGGGCAACTAGCCTTGAAAATAGCGTATCAGTAACCATCGATTCAACTCTTCCTGTCAATGAATTGCCAGTTGTTTCACTATCGGTATCGGCTGCATCAGTTGATGTGGGTGGTGTTGTGACGTTAACGGCTGCTGCTTCTGATTCTGATGGCACTGTTGATAAGGTTGATTTCTATGTAGCGGGTACTCTAGTTGGTACTGCGGCAACGGCTCCTTACTCATTAGATTTTACAGCGACGGCAGCTGGATCTGTGTCTGTGTACGCGAAAGTGACGGATAATTTAGGTGCTACGGCTGACTCAACGCCAGTTGCACTTACAGTGATTGGAGAGCCAGTTGCGAATAACTGTCGCCCTGATGGACTTTACCAAACCGAAGGTGTAAGCGTTCCTTACTGTACGATTTACGATGAAGAAGGTCGTGAAAAAATGGGTGTTGACCACCCACGTCGTGTGATTGGTTACTTTACTAGCTGGCGCTCAGGGGATGACCCGCAAGCGGCATACCTAGTGAATGATATTCCTTGGGAACAATTAACGCACATTAACTACGCTTTCGTGAGTATTGGTGCCGACGGTAAAGTGAATGTTGGAGACGTAAATGATCCTAACAATGCGGCTGTTGGTAAAGAGTGGCCTGGGGTTGAAGTAGATCCAGCTCTTGGCTTTAAAGGTCATTTTGGTGCATTAGCAACAGCTAAGAAAAAACACGGTGTTAAAACTCTGATTTCGATTGGTGGTTGGGCTGAAACAGGTGGTCACTTTGCGACAGACGGAAGCCGAGTAGCTGATGGTGGTTTCTACACCATGACAACGAATGCTGATGGCTCTATCAATCATCAAGGCATTGAAACCTTTGCCACTTCAGCTGTTGAAATGCTTCGTAAATACCAATTTGATGGCTTAGATATCGATTATGAATACCCAACATCAATGGCTGGTGCAGGTAATCCTTACGATAAAGACTTCATGGAACCTCGTCGTCAATATTTGTGGGCTTCTTACCAAGTATTAATGAAAGTATTACGTGAAAAGTTAGATGCTGCGTCTGCTCAAGATGGCATTCACTACATGCTAACTATCGCAGCACCATCATCAGGTTATTTACTACGTGGCATGGAAACATTTGATGTTACTAAGTACCTCGATTATGTAAACATCATGTCTTACGACTTGCACGGCGCTTGGAATGATCATGTAGGTCACAATGCTGCGCTATTTGATACTGGTAAAGATTCTGAATTAGCACAGTGGAATGTCTATGGTACGGCAGCTTACGGCGGTATTGGTTACTTAAATACAGATTGGGCATACCATTACTTCAGAGGTTCGATGCCTGCTGGTCGTATTAACATTGGTGTTCCTTACTACACTCGTGGCTGGCAAGGTGTGACAGGTGGTGAAAATGGTTTATGGGGCCGCGCGGCTCTTCCGAACCAAGCCGAATGTTCTGCTGGTACTGGTGAAGGTGAGAAAAATAACTGTGGTCATGGTGCGATTGGTATCGATAACATGTGGCACGACACTGATCCAAAAGGCAATGAAATGGGTGCGGGTTCTAACCCAATGTGGCATGCGAAGAACCTAGAGAAAGGCATTTGGGGCTCTTATGCTGACGCGTATAAACTTGATCCAGTGAACGATCCAACGGATGTTCTTAAAGGTACATATACTCGTAACTACGACAGTGTGGCAGTTGCACCTTGGTTATGGAATGCAGAAAAAGGCGTATTCCTTTCAACGGAAGATAAACAGTCTATCGATGTTAAAGCAGACTACGTTATCGACAAAGAAATCGGCGGTATCATGTTCTGGGAGCTTGCGGGCGACTATAACTGTTATGTCCTAGATGCAAATGGTCAACGTACTTCAATCGATACGACTGAACAAGCTTGTACAAGTGGTAATGGTGAATTCCATATGGGTAACACCATGACTAAAGCCATTTACGATAAGTTTAAGTCAGCAACACCATACGGAAATAAAGTGGCGACAGGTGTACTACCAACTGAAGCTCTTGATATTTCAGTATCAGTAGGTGGATTTAAAGTAGGTGACCAAAACTACCCAATCAATCCAAAAATTACGTTTACCAACAACACTGGTCAAGCACTACCTGGCGGTACTGAATTCCAATTTGATATTCCAGTATCAGCTCCGGATAATGCTAAAGATCAATCTGGTGGCGGTTTGCAAGTTATTGCTTCTGGGCATACACGTGCAGACAATATTGGTGGCTTAGACGGAACGATGCATCGAGTAGCTTTCACACTTCCAGCTTGGAAAGAACTGCCTGCTGGTGGCGTGTACGAGCTTGATATGGTTTATTATCTACCAATTTCAGGTCCTGCAAATTATGCAGTAAACGTGAACGGCGTGGACTATGCGTTTAAGTTTGAGCAACCAGATTTACCACTAGGTGATATTTCAGGTGGTAATGGTGGTAACCCTGGTGATGGGAATACAAATCCGGGTACATGTGACACTGCTGGTATTGTAACTTACCCTGACTTGCCGCAAAAAGACTGGGCAGGTAACCCAAGCCATGCGAATACTGGTGACCAAGTGATACATAACAATGTTATCTACAAAGCTAACTGGTGGACAAGCTCTGTTCCAGGAAGTGATGGCAGTTGGACAAAAGTGTGTTCATAAATAAAGTTTGTTGAATGGTATGTAAATAATGTTTGATGTCTAAACTTATTAGTACTTAAACGAAAAAACCGCCCTAACGTAGGGCGGTTTTTAATAATATGCGATGAATGATTAAGCTTTCGCTTCTTTCATTGATTCAGCTTTTTTTTCTTTTTGCATTTTGGTTAGGAAGTAAACATTAACGCAAGCAATGAATGCATTCGTTACTACAACCGGCCATGCTTCAATCATAAGCCCGTATGCTGTGAACAGTGCACAACCAACAAAGTTAAGAACACGTAAGCGTACGATGTCTTTCATTGTTAGCGAGATAGCTACCATAATTGAAGCTGCGTAACCTAAAATTTCAACCATATTGAATTCCATTATTTGATCCTCTAATTTTGCCGATTGTCTGTCGGTACCAATCCTTCTCATCATGAGATTATTGAGGTAGCTCCGTGCCTCGAATGGTATGGTTATGTTTAATTGATAAGAACTATAACAAGGCTAAATGTGTGATGAAACCCCCAAAACGGGCATAAGTGAAGGTTAGCGATTACGCAAACGTTTAATAAGTTTTCACTGTTAATAATTACCGGATATGTTGGTAAACAGAATTCATATATATCAGAGAAAAAGCAAGGATCGCTTATGTTTAGTGAAGGCGTTAAACCGTTAAAAAGAAGTATGTTGAAAAGTAATATATGTAAATTGAAACTATTAAAACTTGGAATATACAAGAGTCTTATTTTAGGTGGTTTATCATTAAGCTTATTAGCTTGTACTACAATAGAAAAACCAAGAGTGAATGATTATGGCGTGGTGACGAGTGGGGATTTCACTTTCATGGAAAAAGGTATCAAAACCTATTCATGGCACTCAACGTCAAATAAAGCTTACCTTTCTAGTAAATACAACCAAACTCAAGTCACAGACTTGGTTCGTCAATCGATTCAGAAAGAACTATCAGCGCATGGCTTTCAATTAAAAGAAAATAATGTGGTAGGTGATATGGTTGTCGGTTTTGGCCTAACGGAAGAATCGATTCTGAGTGATGAGCAAATATTTGAAGCAATAAAATTATCTACGGGCGTTCCATTTTATGATGGGGATGGCAAGCTTGCAGAAAAAGGTTCTATGTATATCTTTATCATGGTTCCTAATAATGCAGTCCCTCAATGGCAGGCGTTTGCTCAAGCTGCGCTAAAAAATGGCAACGAAATCGGCGAGACAAAAAACCGATTGGATCATTTCATTAATAAGCTGTTTAAAAACTTGCCACATATTTAAGTCACTGTTCATATTTAAATCATAGCTATTCTCTCAGTCACTATTTTCCTCTTAGCGATTATTCCCTTTAAGTTAGCATTTATAGAAGTTAGAGATTCTAAACATCACAGCGCATAAATTTAAAGCCCGCTAAACTAGGGCTTTATTACTTATAGCTATGTGTTGTTCGTATAACTCTTTAGGTGAAACTCCAAACAACTTTTTAAATGCATTTGTGAAGTTAGAAGGGTGATGGTAACCCGCTTCATAAGCGGCTTCCGTTATTGTCATTGTCCCTCTTTCAATATGTACTTTTGCAATTTCTAACCTTCGTTGACGAATATAGCTGGATACGGTGACTCCAAGATCTTGTTTAAATTTACGTTGTAAGTTTGAAACGCTCATTGCCATTTTGTCGGCTAAAAAATCTAAGCTAATATCTTCATCTAAGTGTGACTCTATATAGTGTATTGAAGCACTTATTTTATCATTAAGAGGCTGCTTTTCTGACTCAGAGTTACCTAGCTTCTCTGGCGATAGTTGTTTCAAAACATCAAAGATGAGCTGTTGAGCCAAAGTCTCTTTCTGAAGTGATGAGATGAAGTCATTGCTGTTTGGAAGACCTAAAATCTTTTCTACCAGAGTAATAATTTCAGGTGTCACATTCAGTAACTGATGTGACTGATCGATGTTAGAGAATGAATGCAATGTACAATTCAGTGCTGTATGTTGCTTTATCCAAATAGGTGAAATCATGATATGGAGCTTTGATAACTGATTACCACGTGTGATTGTTTTACGAAAACATGCTGGGGTAGATAAATTAACAATTGCACCTTTAGGTGATTCATCAGAATTTAAATCTAACTTCAGGTTGTCATAGGAAACGCTCAATGACCCGCTTAGCAATATGGTGATAATCATTGATGCTTGAGCCGTTGCAACGACCTCCGAATCTACAAGTTCTAAACAATTTCCACCATGCATTGAAAACCGATTTTCACTGTTATATATAACAAATTTGCCTTCCACTAATGGGGATTGTTTTTTATTACTCTCACCAACAATCAATTGTTTCTCGGTTTCTTCAACTCGTTTTATTAAAGCAACACGACTAATTTCTTTCCGCTGTTTGTTTTGATGAGCGGCCGGCATACGCATTTTCCTCATTATGTTTATGCGATTTTGCATAATATATTCAACTATTAATTGAACTTGAGTGAATTTACCATAAATGCAATTTATTATCATTTGCATTAAGGCTATTCATGGAAACGAACAACTTTGCTCTGAAGAAAAAAGCACTACTGAGTATGGCAATTGCTGCTGTATGTAATAGTGCAGCACATGCTGAATCAACTGAGTTTGAGGAAGTAGTGGTTTGGGGCACTAAGGTATCAAGCAGCTCAGAGTCAGTATATGCAGAAGATATGGCGTTAAAGCAAGCTGATCATATGTCGGATTTATTAAGAGACATTCCAGGGGTTGATGTTGGAGGTACGCACTCCGTGAACCAACGTATCAACATCCGAGGGATGGGAGAAACAAAGCTAGATATTCGTTTAGATGGTGCTTCGCAACATGCCAACATGTTCCACCATATCGGCAATTTAACGCTTAACCCAGACATTATTAAGTCTGCAGATATTCAAGTTGGTAATAACTCAGTTGCTCAATCTGGTTTAGGGGGCGGTGTTTATTTTGAAACAAAAGATGCTATGGATCTACTGAGATATGATGAAGACTTCGGTGTAAGAATCTACGGTGGTGCGGCATCAAATAAGAGTGAGCAGGCATCAATAACACTTTATGGCATGTTATCAGATAAGGTTGATGCGCTTGTTTATGGGCATGGGGTTTCAAGAGGAAACTTTGAAGATGGAAATGGTGTTGAAACCTTTGGCGCTGAAGGGGACGTATATAATGTCTTAGCCAAAGTAGGCTTCGAACCAAATGATCTCCATCGTTTCGAAATCAGTGCGGACATGTATCGGGATGAAGGCGATTACAGCCCACGACCTGATATGTCTGGGTCTGCGAATGAAACCATCAGTCAAGATCTTCTACTTCCAACTGAATATGACAGAAATACATTCGTACTTTCTTATGAATTAACAGGGGAAGCGCATAAAGGTAAAGTGAGTGTCTATTCAAGCCAAACAGAGGTCACACGTGATGAATCAAAAATCACCGTTCGCTGGCCAACTGATCGCTTATCCGAAAACTCAGCAACTAACCGAAATCTAGGGGCTAATGCTAAATTTGAGTCAGACTTGGCTTTAGGTAGCTTCGATAACACTTTATTGTATGGCATAGACTACATTGACCAGAATTCAACCAGTGAGTATGGCGGCAATAAATTCATGGATGAAACCGCTATTTCACGAGCTATTTTCCTTGAAGATACGTTATATATTACACCATCAATACTTGTTACCGCGGGTGTGCGTTTTGAAGATTATGAGCGTAAAGCAACAACGGGGAGTAAGACATTTGATGATATTACATGGTCATTAGGTTCTGAATGGGAAGCAACTGACAACGTAACCTTATTCGCGAATACTCGTTCATTATTCAAAGGACCTGAATTATTAGAAACGTTCATCGCGTATCAAGATGTAGCGGTGCTAGCTGACGATATTAAAGCCGAAACAGGTCAAAATACTCAAGGTGGTGTTCGTTTTGATAAGCAAGTTGGTGACCATTATATTGGTGCTAACCTGACGATTTTCAAAACAACGATTGAAGATTATATTACTGAAGAGTACCAACGCGCGACGCAGGGCTACTTAATTTATAACCTTGGCGATATGGAAACGAAAGGGGCAGAGGTCAGTGCGACTTATGGTTACAAGCTGTTCCATTCAAAACTGTCTTACTCACAGCTAGAAAATAAAGATAAAACAAATGGCGGTCCAATTTTAGACGGTAATGGTCGAAGTGCAGATATGGGCGATAGCTTTGCCTTAACACTGGATTACCAATCGGACTCACTAGACACACAGTTTGGCTGGACTTCAATCCTAGTGCTTGACGAAGATAATGTAGTTGAAGGAACACCTGAAAAAGAAGGTTACGATGTTCATAACCTTTATGCACAATGGCGACCATCAAGTGTTGAAGATCTCGCGGTTACTTTCGGCATAGATAATGTGTTTGATGAGCTTTATATTTCGCATGCTTCACGAACTGGCTACTCAAGAACCACGTTAGCTGAAGATTACGAACCAGGTCGTAACTACAAGTTATCATTGGCATATCAATTTTAGGTGGTATACATGGATTTGAAATTAGACGCACTAAAATACCAAGCTCATGTTGTTATTCATTCTCCGCACGCCGGGAAATACTTAAGCACATTATGTCGTCACTTTGGTCGAAAAGTGAAATCTACATGGGATGAGGAAAGGGGAGTTGTAGAGTTTCCTATTGGTGTTTCAAAATTTGAATATGATGATAAAAAATCTGAACTAATAATTACATGCTACTCGGGTGATAAAACTCAGTTAGATAGACAGCAATTAATTATTGAAAGCCATGTTCATCAATTTTCAAGAAGAGAAACGCTTATTCTTGATTGGGAGTGAGCTATAAAAGAAACTAAAAAAGAGCGACGATAGTTGCTCTTTTTTATTTATCTGTAACTTATTGATAACATGTGTGGGGCGGGGAATGTTAGAGCGTTGGCAATGAGCTCTGTCTTAAAAGTCTTTTAGTTATTAGTTTTTTACTCTTATTTACAAATTACTCTATTATTAGTAAGAGTATTATCACATTGGATATTCGAGGTGGTTCACATTTTGTTAACTTGTGATATCTTGTCTGAAATTTGTAAAAGGAGCTCAGGGATGAAGCTTTCGATATCCAGTAAGTTGCAATTAAGCTTTTTGTTTCTTGTTGTACTATTTATCGTATCTGCCAGTTTTACTTACCGAAGTGTCGGTGTAGTGGAACGGCATACCCACTCATTGTTAAATACTGATTTACCAACGGTTAATACAAGTCGTGCTATTGGACAGTCAATTCAAGCAAGTTTGTCTACTGTACGTGCTTATATGTTACTTGGCAGTGATGCAACAGTTGGTGAGCAGCAATTACAACAACTTTCGAGTATCACGCAAGACGTTGAAAATACGCTTGCTACTTTGGAAACGAAACTGCCAGTCGAGCGTTTTGAATTAGTTTCTGAACAATGGAATAACTTTAAGCTTTCATTGGATGAATTAAGTTCACTTTCTCATGGTGATGAAAACTTACCCGCTCATAATTTATTCAGTAATGAAGCTGCACCAATTGCCGAAGTGGCACTTGATCAGTTACAAGGGCTGATCAATGACGAAGCTTCGAACCCATTTGGAGCAGATCGTAAGCGACTCTTCAAGCTGTATGCTGATAGTTATTCATCACTTGCAAATGCGTTATCTGCGATGCGTGATTTTCTTATTTATGGGAATAATGATTACTTATCTAAGTATGATGATTTCGTAGCTACACATGAAAAGTCGGTTAAAGAAATCAATTCCATGTTAGAGATTATGACTCGTAGTGATAAGAGTTTATGGAATCTGTTTAATGAAATGCAACAGCTGTACTTCCCACTTGCGAAGGAAGTTATTCGGCTGAGACAATCTCCAGAATGGAATAAAGCGAATGCATACATGGCGCAGGTGGTTGTGCCAAACGCTCGCTTACTTGAAGATAATTTAGACCAAATCGTTAATGATCAACAAAATGCTGCGGATCAAAATGGACAAGGGATCCGTCAAGATTTAGAGCGAGTCAATCTAATGCTCTTGGCTGCAGTATTGGTGGTATCGATTATTGGCTTTATCATTGCTCGCTATTTAGGACGCAGTATTGGGCTACGTGTATCGAGTGTTGCGAAACGAGCTGGTCTCATCGCACAAGGTGATGTCTCTCAACCAAGCTTAGTGGTTGCTGGTCAAGATGAGTTGGCACAATTGACTGTGTCGATTAACCAAATGAATGATTCATTACGTGAGATTGTTCTTGGAGTGACGACAAAAGCAAATGAAGTGGATTCAAGTATGACTTCGCTTTTACAGTGTAACCAAGAGACGCTCTCACAAGTAGAAAACCAAAAAATCAACATTTCGCAAATGAGCCATGAAGTGACCGAGGTTGCGCAATCTGCAAGTAATACCGCGCAATTGGCAGATGAATCCGTTGCGGCTTTGTCAGCATCACAGAAAGAACTTTCCGCAGGCTCTGATGCTTTAGATAGTAACCGACAAGTGGCGGTAGAACTTGATGAAACAATAGGCAAAGCGAACCAATTGGTTTTGGCTCTCAGTAAAGAAAGTGAAGCCATTGGTCGAGTGACGGAAGTCATTGAAGGATTGGCGGAACAAACAAATTTACTTGCTCTTAATGCGGCTATTGAGGCTGCTCGTGCAGGTGAATATGGACGAGGCTTTGCGGTAGTAGCGGATGAAGTGAGAATGCTTGCAACTCGTACAACAGAATCGACCACCGAAATTAATTCTATTGTAAATGCAATCCAGTCTTCAACAACATCAGTCGTGAAAGAGATTGAACTTAGCCAAGGTTTAGCTAAGCAAGGCGCGAACCACACCGAAGAGGCGGTAACTAAACTCTTAGATACCACTGGCTTGATTACAAAACTTAATGACCAGATGTTAAACCTCTCTACGGCTGCCAATCAACAGTCAGCAGCTACAAACCAAATGACAGAATTGGTCTCTGGCGTTGAGATATCAGTTGATGGGGTATCGACCATTAGCCAGACGTCAGATAGCACAACGAATCAAGTGATAGATAAAGTAACAGAGTTGAACCGAGAGATGGCTAAATTTAAATTGTGATAAGGTGTTCCCGAACTTGGTATTAATTCTATATTTCCATGGAACTTAATAAGTTACGTAAATGTCTTATCGGGTAAATATGGTGCAAATGGGCGCGATCATTTTGGTCGCGCTTTTTATTTTGTAACGAAAGTTAGATTAGCGTAAGAGTTGGTTAAGTTTCCCTTACTAAAACAGACTTTTAGCTATACTGATCCAAATGCCAATTTAGGTTTACCTCTATGAAATCACTGGTTAAATGTTCACTCTTCACAGCAGTATCTTTCGCAAGTGTAAGTCTTGCACATGCCGCTCCTACTATTGTTCCATCTGCTCCAAGTCTTGGAGCAAAAGGTTACGTCCTACTTGATTTCAATTCCGGCAAAGTTTTGGTCGAGAATAATGCTCACAAGAAGTTAAACCCAGCCAGCTTAACCAAGCTAATGACAAGTTATGTCGCTGGGCAAGAAATGAAAAGTGGTCGCATATCGAAAGATGATAAAGTCCAAATAAGTGAAAATGCATGGGCTAAGAAGTTTCCTGATTCATCTAAAATGTTTATCGAGGTGAACACTCATGTCGATATGATGGATCTTTATCGCGGCTTAATTATTCAGTCTGGAAACGACGCTAGTGTAGCGATTGCAGAACATGTTGCCGGTTCTGAAGGTGCGTTTGTTGGCTTGATGAATTCATGGGCTGCCACGCTTAAATTAGAAAATAGCTCATTTGCTAATGCACATGGCTTAGATGCTGAAAATCTATACTCAACTCCTTATGATATTGCTCTATTGGGGCAAGCTATTATCCGAGATTTACCAGAAGTCTATAGCTTGTATAGCGAGCGGTCATTTAGTTACAACGGTATAACCCAATACAATCGAAATGGTTTATTACGAGACAGAAGTTTGAATGTCGATGGCATGAAAACAGGTTATACCTCTGGGGCTGGGTACAGTTTAGCCAGTTCTGCTACACAAGGTGAAATGCGCTTGATAGCAGTGGTGATGGGGGCTTCTAGTGCAAAGAGTAGGGAATCGGACAGTAAGCAGCTATTGAGCTACGGTTTCAGGTTTTTTGAAACTGTCCAACCTCATTCTAAGAACGAAGTTATTGCGCAAGAGCGTGTTTGGTTTGGTGACAGTGACAGTGTAGAACTGGGCGTAGAAGACGATACATTTTTAACGATCCCAAGAACGGATAGTAAGAACCTTTCGGCTTCGGTGGAGTTAACATCAGAACTCAAAGCGCCTATTGCCATCGGTGATGTGCTTGGGTACGTGCATTATAGTATTGATGGGGAAGATATTGATAGTAAACCACTTGTCGCTTTAGAAGCCGTTGAAGAAGGTAGCTTTTTCAAACGAATACTTGATCACATCAAACTGTTCTTTAGTAATTTGTTCTAGCAGATAGCAGATAGCAGATAGCAGATAGCAGAATGCTCGATGGGTCGTATTTTACAAATAGACTCTAAATAGGAATGTTAGCCTATGGTATTTTTAACCTAATTCGTTGTTTTTATTAGGAGAGCGCTATGTTGGATGAAATGGCGATTTCGAATTACCTTGGTTTGTTCCTGATTTTATTGCTGAGTTACCCATTTGCATTAGTGGTATTGCAGATTGCTATTTTTGAAGTAAGAAAAAGAGAGCGTGTCACCTTTTGGTTTAATCTTACGTGCTTAGCTATCGCGTTATTTTTAATATGGATGCATATGCAAACTGAGGTGATATATGGAAAGTCACTTTTAGATGCCTGGTATGCTGAAAATCCTGAGTAAGTCCAAGCCTAATTAGATATATGGTTGATTAATAAAATGGGCATAGTCAATGACTATGCCCATTTTAGTATTGGTAGTCGATTTTTTGCTAGTTTGCCATACTTGTTAAACGGCTATTTCACCGCCATCTTTTTTACGAATGACCACTGTCGCAGCTCTTGGTCGAACTTTTCCAGTCGTTATTAAAGTAGCATCTTGGCTAGATGGCCAGTTAGCTGGATGCTGTATATTGATAAACATAGACTTCAAATCAGGGCTCATTGTGAAACCTGTAACTTCACAGCCATTTGGTCCGACAAAGAATCGTTTAAGTTGAGTTTGGTTAGATGCATTAATGACTTCACTGTTACCATTTTCATCAACCAAAGTAGAAGGAACGACGGCAAGCATTTGATCATTGGTATAATTGGTTATTTCAGATGCGCCATTGTCGGTTTGAATCCATAAAATCCCACGAGGATCAAAGGCTAATCCATCTGGACTTGCTAACTGGTTTAAGTCTGTTAATCCAGAGCGGTTGGTAGCTGCGCTTGCATTCTCGGGAGCACCGAATAAGAAAATATCCCATTCAAATTGGGTTGGTACAGCCCCTTCATCCCAGCGAATGACGTGACCAAATTTGTTATCAATTCGTGGGTTCGCTGAATTACCTTCTTTACGTTTATTGTTGTTCGTTAGAGTTAAGTAAGCTGTGCCAGTGATTGGGTCAACAGCGCACCATTCGGGTCTATCCATTGGAGTTGCACCCAGTAAATCAGCGGCTCCAGCGGTATTGATAATGATTTCTTCAAGTGTTTTAAAAGTACTGCCAAGAGTAAAACCGTCAATAGTGCGGCTATCCAGCGTCAGTGGTAGCCACTCCCCTGAATTATCATCGTTGAATTTAGCGACATACAGTGTCCCTTTGTCCATGTATTTGTCGCCAGTTGTGAGACGGTTTGCAGGGTTTGAATCTGCAGGGTTCCATTTTTCTTCAGAGACAAATTTGTAGAGATATTCAAACCTTGAATCATGACCAGAGTAAAATACAACAGGTTGCCCTTCAGTTAATTTGCCAAACGTACAACCTTCATGACGAAAACGACCTAGCGCGGTACGTTTTTTAGCTCTTGAATGAGCTGTGTAAGGGTCAATTTCAACGATGTAACCATGACCATTAGCTTCATTTCGGTAATCATCTAAATGAGAGTTAGCTGTAGGGGTAGTATTAAAACGAGTGAATTCATCAAGTCTTTCCTGGGCATCACCGGCTAATGTGTCCCATCCATAACGCGTTTTATCTGAAGCGATACCAATACGTTCTTCCGCATCGTTTTGCTTTCCGCTATTAATAAAATACCCAGGCCAATTTTCTTCACAAGTAAGGTAAGTTCCCCATGGCGTGTAACCATTACCACAGTTATTTAAAGTACCTCTAGCTTGGCTTCCATCGGTCGAAAATTTAGTTGATACAAGAGGTGTATGGGCTATTGGACCTGAAAGGTCCATTACTGTTGCCCCAGTATATCGTCTGTTTAGAGGATCATTATCGACCAGAATCCAAGTGTTATTTTCTAGCTTAACGCGGACAACACTCACACCATGGGCATTAATTTCTTTGCGAACCTCATCAACACTTGTTCGTTGTCCTTCATCAAAAGTCGGTCCATTTGGATGAAGGGCTTTTTGGTCAATATATTCATGGTTGATAACGAGCAAACCATCATTCCCATCAGTAGATAAAGGAAAGAAGTGCATACCATCGTGGTGCATACCTAAAGAATTTTCTTGATCGAAAGCACTGTTTGAACCGTCTTGCTTCCACGGTTGTGGATTGGAATTTAAAGGCGTTCCCCAAGGAACTAAGACTTGTGCAGTGTAACCATTAGGTACAACAACTGCATCAGTGAGTGAACCTGAGACAGAATCAAAATTTAAAATTGCAGAACTGCGAGAAGGTTGGCTAGCAAGAGGTGCACTTACATTTGATGCGCTGCAACCCGTTAGACCAAAAGCCCCAAAAGCGGTCATTGCACTTAGTCCTAAACCGCCTTTTAAAATCTTACGGCGAGATAATTGGGCTTCAAGTACGTCTTCAAATGGTTTGTTAGCACTCTTATTAAATCGTGTTCTATCAAATGTTTCCTTGCTCATCTCATGACTTCCTAAATATTATTTATTTTAATAGTTGACTGTGACTTTGGGCGATGTTGAAGGAGAAAAGTGACAATTCATAGAAGGTTTGATTAAGGTTTTGTTTCTAAATATTAATTTACGGTAAGGTTAACGCCTAACTGCACGAAAAACTTTGAATTGGCAAAGAAATGTGTATAAATGCGCAGTTCAACCTAGAAGAGATATAGACATGAAAATAGAAAAAATTGAAAACAAAAATCGTCGTTTACGTAAAAAGCTTTATTTGGGCGAGTTTGCTATTTTAGGTTTTGAAATCAGCTGCACGACATCGATTAAGGACTTTGATCAGTATGATATTTTTATCGATGAATTTATTGATTATATCGATAGTATTGATCTTTGCTTTGGTGGCGGTGGTCTAGAATTATTTGAAGGCTTTTTATGTTCAACAGAGCGCTACCGCAGCGTAACTGAAGAAGAACAAGTTCTTGTTGCACAGTGGTTAGAAGCCCGTTCTGAAGTGAGCAAAGTAGAAGTTAGTGAATTACTGGATGCCAATTACGCTTAATGCTTAGTGTAAAACCGCATTAGAAAAAAGCAGCCATTATGGCTGCTTTTTTCGTAATAAAGCCTTTATACACACTGCCATGTAGTCTAGTGCTATTTTAAATCATTAATTAAGCTACTGGTCCTAAAGATTTTTTATGTGTTATCTTCATTTACTTTCGCGTAGAAATGCAGTAATTCGGTTAATTCTTTAACCCAACCGAAAGCATCGGTCGGCGAATTTTTTAAAATGTCTTCTACTTTTTTACAGTGCACTTCAATTTTAATCGCTTCTTCTAAATTGAACGAAATCGAGTAAAAATGCCAAAGTAACAGGCGAGTCATGCGCTCAATATTTTGTTGAGAGTTATCGGACTCGGAAAAAGCCAAATTAACTTCACCCAGTGCAATTGCTGTCATTCGTAACATGGCATCGAATTTAGCTGACTGCATACGCTCATCACTTGTGACTTCTTCTTGCTCGAATGTAAAAAGCTCTGTCATTGCTTCTTCTGGAACAAGACGGTGAATCATTCTTAAACTGAATTCTTCTAAATCTTGTCTTGGCATGGTGATTAAGCAATCTAAAGTGTAATCGCGTTGCATAGCATTCTCATAACATCAAAAAAGGCTCGCCAGTGTAATGGAGAACCTTATAGAGACAAAGAAAATATTGTGACAAAGGAAATTTTCAGACCTTAACTGGGTTACCTCAGGCTGAGGCAACATTGGCAATTCTCCGTATTTTAAGTCTTTGCTTTGTGCGCTGGTGGCTGATAAGTAAGCGAATCATCATTTTTCATGAATATATTGCTAGCAATCAAACTACCGATACTAATAAAGCTTAATGCGATCCAAGCTGAGATGGATGGAGTTTCTCCAAAAAGAGGGATTGCAAGTAATGTTGCGATGGCTGGAGTTGCACTACCAAAAGCAGCAGCTCGTTCAGCCCCTAATGTGTTTATTGCATAAAGGTAAGTAAAGGCGGCAATTAAACCGGCCCCAATGCCTTGAACAAATATGTGAATCGATAGTTCCTCAAATGGCCACTCAGATATCTGGGTAGAGTTAAGCTCACTGGGTAATAGACCTAGCATTATTGATGTGACGAGTGTAACGGCAGAAATCAGAGATATTAAACCAGCGCTTACCAAGGCATTCAAATTGGCGACTCTTGCACAAATAGTGAATGTTGCCCACATGAAGCTGCCTAGTAAAAGTAGCAAGTGACCTTTTGTTTGGTCCCATTCTGCGTCAATACTCGATTCGACATGTTGAATATTTGAAAAAAGAAAAATGAAAATTCCGGCTAAAACAGCGGTTAATCCAAACACTCTGTGCTGGCTTAATGGTTGTTTAAATAATATGACGGCTATACCAGAAACAAATAGAGGGAGTGTACCTGGAATTAATGCGCTGCCGTGAGAAACCGGCACATATTGCATTGCACTACCAGCGACCAATAGATATGGCAATCCACAGCCAATAAACATTCCAACCAAATAGTATTTAGGGACGGATAAAATTTGGTGTCTAGCACGCCAAACTAAAGGCAGCAAAAGTAATGCAGGTACACAAAACCGAGTAAGTGCAATATCTGCAGGAGTAAGATTCGAATTTACCCCACCTTTTAAGGATAGAAAAAAGCTTGCCCAAATGAGTAAGGTGACAAGCATTGATAAGTAACCAAGTTTCATGTGACTCAATCATTAATTTATAAATGTTCCTTTTAGTATGGATGAGTTGCTTAGCAATAAATTGGCAAATATCACTTGTATTACCTACATGATTAACTGCTTATGTTAATATTTGGTTATATATTGGTGATTATAGCTAATGGTAGCTATGCGGGGTTTTAATGTGGACAGAATAGATAAACACCTTCTTCGGTTACTACAAAAAGATGGACGCTTGACTAATGCCGAGCTTGCCGAGCTGGTTGGGTTATCGGCGTCACCTTGCGCGAGAAGATTAAAACGGTTAGAAGAGCAAGGCATTATTGATGGTTATCGTGTCAGCTTATCTCGAAAAGAGGTAGGAATAGCGATGACAGTTTTTGTTGAGGTGAGCTTGAATAACCATCAAGAAGTGTCGATAGAAAACTTTGAATTGGCTGTAGTGGATATGGAAGAAGTGATCAGTTGCCACGTTGTATCAGGCGCTTATGATTATTTACTAGAGGTGGTAAGCCCTGACTTAACCGCGTATGAAACCTTCACCCGAAAGCTACAAAGACTAACGAATGTAAAGGATATCCATACGCATTTAGCTATTCGCCAAGTAAAAGGTAATACTGCTCTGCCAATATACCGAACATGATTAAACAAGTTACTGCTATCGAAAAGCAATACAACACATAAAAAAACGGAGTGCATTTTCATGCACTCCGTTTCTATATGTATTAATAACTATTAGTGGTATTTGAACTTGGAGATTAAGCAGTCTCCAGTATTTTGATCAATTCGAAATGAAAATGCATGCGAATGATAATCAACACCGTCATTCCAAATCGTTTCACCAAATATCTTACATAGCTCAAGCTCACTGACTGAGCCAAACTCTTCTACGTGTTTTACAACAGAAACAAGTTTACTTCTAATTTCTGGTGTCCACATTGTATTATTTAAGCGATTGAAAGCCATAGTATTTTGCATATTAACTAGCCAGAATATTTCTTGTTATTAAGTTATATGAATAATGATGATAACAAATTTCAGCATTAAGTAAATGTTTTTTGTGATGCACTTCTCAATTAATTACGATTATTGACTGATATTCAAACAGGTCGTAGCAGTGGAAACTTACAATCTTGTAACTATATGAAATCATTTGTGTTAGCTGAATTTGTTAGACTTAACTACTCTAAATGTGCCGTTTTCAGTTTGTAATTACTTTTTGAATTCTCGATCAATTTCGCTTCATTTAAGTATTGCTGGCTAAGAGAGTGATACTTTTTTTTGAGCTTATTTAGATCTTGAGTTAATGATTGTGACGCATTTATGTAATGTAAAGCGGCTTTATAATTCGACGTTGAACCTTGGTTTTCACAATGAATAGACATTCTTTTCCATGCGAGTATCAAACCGGAAATGGTATCGACTTGTTGTGCTACCAGAGTGGTTTGATGTAACAATGAATTGGAAAGATAATGCGCATTTTCGATTTGCTGGTGTAACTGCCTGTGAAAAAGATCTTTGTGTGGGGCCCATAGCGTCATCAGTTCTTCTTCACTAAATTCTTTAGTTATAAATACTTGGGCATTGTAATACTCAAGCATTTGATTGAACTGATGTGTTTTGGAATTGTACCAGTTCTCTGCCGTGATATGTTTGTGTCGCAAAACGTCCCAGTTCTCATGCTCACAGTGGTCAGCGAAACTTCCTGTGCTCCAGAAAAGTAAAAAAAAGCTAAAAGCATAAGAATAAAAAACTGAAGCTGCCATAAGGTGAAGTGCCTTTTATAAGGATGCTTAATAGAGTATAGGTGAGGGATAAGAAAAGTTGCTGTACACTCAAAGAGTACCGAAAGTCTAATGAGTTAACTTACACTATGAAAAAAATAATGATTGTCGTTTTAATTCTATTGATACTTGGTGGAGCAGGTGCTGGTTATTATTTCTTTTTTATGCAGGAAGAAGCCGTTGAGCAAGAAACAGCTGAAACTGATGAATTAGCCGATGAGCAAGGGCAAATGGAGCCTTTAGAGCCTACCATGGACTTATCTGTTCCGGTTGAACAAACAGATTTCTACGTTATGGAAAGAAAAATCCCGGTAGTAGATAAGCCTAATGACGATGGGCTGATAGAGGGCTTCTTATACAAAGGCGAGTATGTTGAGGTACTTGAAAAGCAAAATGGTTGGGCTCGAATTTCTGATTATATTGTTTTTGAAGAGGGAGGGATGGAAATCGCTCAATGGGTATCTCTAGATGGTCTAGTGACAGAAGAAGTGATTATTTCTGATGAAGAAAAAATCGAAATATTAGATTCATACCTAGTTAAATCTGATGATTTAAAGCTGCATCTAACGAGGTTTCGCACTGCAATTGATACGCTGATGAAAGCTGGTGATTGTAAACCTGGTGATTTTGAGGAGTTGGGTGGCTGGGTCAAATCAGTAACGTATCAAAGTAGCGATGTGTACTTTATTTATTGTGGTGGTTTAAAACAAGATAATAAGATTTATCTCAATGTTCAAACTGGTGAAACTTTTAAGCGCTAACCAGTGTTTTATTTTGATCATGCGAGCGGTAGGTCAGCAGGCCTTGTGAGACTGCTAACGGACTACTTATAAAAAATCCGAGTGTTCTGACACTCGGATTTGAACATTTCAAGTAACTACGTTCTTATTATTCAGCAGTTGATGTATACATATACCCCAGCCCCATATACTGCTCTAAGGTTGTATCAACAATAAAGCCATATGAAATCATAGATAACTGACCTTGTGTTGGTTCTGCCCACATCTTTACGTTAATTTTATCTCCGGCATTCAATACCTGATCGACCTCAATGCCTGTCATTACCGCTTTAACATTACCCATATAGTCAATAGCAGTTGTCTCGTTGATGATGTAATCTTTCCCAACAGCTTCAAGTGTAAAAGTACCTAGCAGGATATGAGCAGGAGCATCGCCCGTGGTAGATATGTTGGAATTGAATTGCTCTGCAAAAGGCCAGGCTCTAGCCGTGGTTTCTTCCGCATACTTAAGAATAAGATTACTTGTTCCGACTTCTGTTGCAGATAGTCGAATGTACTCATCCTTACTGGTAAATTCGCCATCAGAAACGGCAAGGGAAAGTACATAGTCACCGATTAAATCAGGGGTGAAATTAGGTTGTGCATCTGTTGAGTTACTTAGCGTTGCAGTGCTGTTTTCTGGTTGAGAAACCACTTTCCATTCGTAGGTTATTGTGTCATCGTTTCCGTCAGTACTTGCTGTTGCGTCAAGCAGTGCACTTGTACCTAATTCAAATGTTTGCTTGTTTTTTACTCTAGCTTTAGGCGCTACATTTTCAGCAGAATATGAAACCGTCACTTCTTCAGATATTGTTTCGTAGCCATCACTCACTGTTAGCTTTAATTTGTAATCTCCGGCAGTATTGGAAAGGAGATTTGCTGTTGGAGTGGCACTGTTTGTTAATTTCATTGTGGCATTATTTGGCGCTGAAAGTAGTGCCCACTGGTAAGTCAGCACATCACCGTCTACATCATAAGCTTGTGAATGTAGATCAACGGTTTTACCAATAGCTACACTTTCAGGTATATCTAGATCGATCATTGGCTGCACATTAGTGCTCGCATCACTTACATCTATTACATAAGAGACTTTTTCACTGTCTTTGCCACCACTTTTCGTAATCAAATCTAAAGTGTAATTACCTGCCATATCAGGAGTGAAGTATGGTGACACAGCAGTGGTGCTATTTAGTGAAACCATGCTCCCATCCGGTTTATTACTGATTGCCCATTGGTAGCTAATGGATTGTCCATCTAGTCCTTCACTCTTAAGCCCATCAACTCGAACTCGATTGTTAACTTTCGCAACACTTTGCGCCGTGATCACCGCTAAACCAGAAGGTGCTACTGCTGCGGGTGTTGAACTCGAGCTGCCCCCACCACATGCGATTAAAGTTGGAATAGAGAGGGCAAGTAAGGTCCATTTAAAGTTCGAATTCATGTATTTCATCCTAATTGTGCTGAAGGCTACTTGAACGAAGTATGTTTAAGTTCGTAGCCGTGTCTAATTTATAGTTTCATCGTATATACCGTTTGAGGTGGGCGAATCCGTAAATAAAAAACGCCTAATTAAAGGCGTTTTTTATTTATTCAGTAATTAGAGTCAGATGAAGCCAGAAAGGCAGGCTAAACTAGAGTCAATCAAAACTTTCCGCTGAGTTTTACACCGATAGTTCTTCCTGGTGCTGGCATCCCTGAAATAGAACCGGCTTCCAGGTAGTAAACATCAGAAAGGTTCGTTCCCACTAGCTCTCCAGCGATTTTTTCCGTGAATTTATATTTCACATAAGCATCGTAAG
This sequence comes from Vibrio gallaecicus, assembly GCF_024347495.1. Classification (NCBI taxonomy): domain Bacteria; kingdom Pseudomonadati; phylum Pseudomonadota; class Gammaproteobacteria; order Vibrionales; family Vibrionaceae; genus Vibrio; species Vibrio gallaecicus. Next base: position 608,015 of record NZ_AP025491.1, read on the forward strand.
TTGTTACATCTGTACGCTTAATGACATCTTCATCATGGCTGCCTGAAACATAATTAGTCCTAAACCCTGTTTCTAAATCTTGATTGAAAAAACGAGCGCCAATAAGGAAGTTAGCGGTGTATTCCGGGGCAGCATGCGCAGCAAGGAAACTTTGTTTTGAAAAGCCTCCTCTTACACAGGTTTCATCGGAGGTGGCACTTTTAGTAATAATGTTGTCGACATAAATCTGAGCTGCAGAGTTCTTATCACAAACTTCATTACGAAAGTTATAAGCGAAAGAAGCATCAGCAAAATAATCAGAATTATCATAATGTCCATTTAACTCAATCCCGCTGGTGCGTTGGCTGTCTAGATTGGCAAATGAAAAACTGTCTCGGTCCCTGTCCATGACATCATCAATAACTTGATCAAAGTATGTTATTTTTGCGCTAGCATTATCAAAATAGTGGATATAAGCCGTTTCGAACAGACGCGCTCTTTCCGGCTGGAGAGGTGCCGAAGCACTTGGGTTACCACTAAAGCCGCTGGTACTTTCAAATAAGCTTGGGAAGCGTAAAGTCTCTGCGTACCTAGCGTAAATACGGCTGCTGTCATCGAAGAACCATGTTGCCGTTAAAGATGGCATCCAGCCACTCCCACTAGTTTTATAATCCGTGTTATAAACTTCTGTCGATTCGATAGCTTCAGCTGTACAACTGCCTTCAACATAATTAGCTTGTTGCATCGCATTTTTACAGGCGTTATTCGCTAGGTTTAAATCATTTTGACTGTTAGCTAGCCATTCCGATGAATGGTCTTCAATGAAAGTTGTCTGGTTTTGAGCTGCATTGGTTTCTTGCTGAATTTTTGATGCAAGTAGTGAATCAAAGTTAGCTAATTCTTGCTGTTTTTCTGCCAGAGAGATTTGGTTTTCTGCTGCCTGATCAGGGAATTGTGAAATTAAGTTTTCTAAGCGTGTTATTTCTTCGGTGATGTTGCTTTTGGTGAATGTGACTCGTACTTCATGCTCTGCGTTAGCAATGTTTTGGGCAATTTCTTCAGCTGCATAATTTTCTACAGTTTGATAGCTGAGATGATAACCATCGGTTTTATATTCTTTTAAGCTTTTAATATTTCCGGAGTTTACTTGATGTTCAATATAGTAGTCTGTTGCGTTATAAGAAATATAACGAACACCAGCATTCAGAATCAGTGACTCTAATGGGCGCCATTCAACTTTTGCAGAACCATTATATTCCTCCCGTTCACCAGCCCGAACAGCACCGCCATAAAAGTCGATCATGTATGCTAAGCCTTCTTTTGGCATGAGCTCATGTTTTTGGTAGCTGCCAGCGAAAGTTAAATCAATAGAGTCAGAAAGGAGCATTTTATTCTTGAAGTCAAAACCATAACGGCTTTCATCTCTATTTACAGTGGAAGTGTTAATGATGACATCAGGAGTATCACTGTTCCCATTAACGAAGTTTGGAAACCCATAGCCTGTATTGCTTTTTGAATCAGTGATTGTGAGCCAAAGGCTAGTACTGAAATCAAGCAAGTGATGATTTGGGTTAGCTCGATACTTTAAGCTATATGCTTGCATTTTTGCGTTTGCCAGCGGCCATTGAGGCAAACCGTTTGAGTTACGGTAATCTGATCTACTTGATAATATTTCGCCGTGGATACTCTCGGTATAACGGGCATTGAATTGTAATTTTTGATAATCGTTAAAGTTAATCGTCCCTTTAACTAAAACCGATTCCATTTCCGAAGAGGTATTTGGGACTTCATGACCAGGTATGTGTACAAGTGCCATATGTTCTGGTTCTAGGTATGGGTTCCTGCCTGGAATTAAGCCCGTATTCTCACCAAAAGGTTTAGAGTAAAACTCATCTTTACTGGTACCAGAGTAATAATTACCGCGATTACGATAAGCATAAGCCGCAAGCCATTCAAATTTTGGTGTAATGCCGGCTAATGCCAGTCGATAGGCAATATCTTCACCATTGAAAGGGTTGTCATCTTTATTATCTCGAGTTTGGAAACGGACTTCAGGATCGTCATAGAGTGGCACGCCGCCAATGTCAGCATACGAAGGAACATCCTGCCAGCGTTTACCAGTATGCAAGCGGGCTTTATTCGGACTTACCGAATTACTACTGCTCTCAATTATGGTTTCGATACCAAACTCGTCACCCTCTGGCACAATATCTTGTGGTTGCAGAGTCGTTACTTGAACGGCACCGCCAGTCGAAGTATTGACATCAGAACTGAGCTGGGCACCTTTCAAAACTGTCATACTGCCAATTAAGTTTGGGTCAATGTAGTTTCTATTTGAAGAACCTCGATAACCGTTATAAACCGAAATGCCTTGCTCTGTTCCATCAATAACAACGGGGACTCGCCCAAACCCTTGAACACCACGAACATTAGGGTCAATACTTCCACCACCATTACGTGACTCGCCGCTATGAACATTAGTCACTCCAGTAAACAAGTCGGCCGCAGTTGTACCTTTGAACCGCTCTATTTCATTTTTACTGAGGTAGTCACTAGCAACGTCTGCATCGTAAACTGACATTTCACCATCTACATCACGTTCATAAGCATTGTCGAAATGAGTTCTCACATTGATAGCATCAAGGGTCATGGCTTCTGAGGTTGGAGAAAGGTAATAAACGCCATCTACTTGCTTATGAGCATTTAAACCAGTATTAGTAAGCAATAAACTCAGGGCTTGATCTGGTTCGTATTCGCCATTTAATCCTTGTATGTACAGATCCTTAGATAAGTCTGAATTTAAATAAAATTCGACTCCTGACTCGATTGCAAATTGATTAAGGGCGCCATCAAGTGTGCCAGCAGGAATATTGTATTGTTGGGTCATGTTAGCCATGGCGGAGAAGGGCAGAAGACTGGCAATTGCCCCAACTGTTATTGTATTTAGGGCTGTGATTGATTGACGACGCTTAATGTACGGCACCATTATTTCCTTATCGGTATAGAGCACACTTAATGTTGATTACACCGAATGAAAATCATAAATCCGTAACTTTATTTTCAATATTTTGGCTTTATCGTTACCCATAGAGGCGTTCGATAATGGATCTCGATAGGCAGTATCTGGCTAATGTTATAAAGAGTTCGGTCAATATTGCTAGTTGTAAAAATGCCCGTTAGCTTCAAATCAGCTAAGGACGAATCCACATTAAGTATCCCACGTCGATAACGAGCCAGTTCATTGACAAAATCGATGAGAGGAGTGGCTTGAGCCATTATTTTTTGCTCAAGCCAAAGCGCATCTAGGGCTAAGTTGTTTTCAATATCAGAGACTGATCTACGGTTAAAATGCGCTTGTTCGCCAGCAAGAAGATGGGGAGTACCCATGCCTAGCATCGGCTGTAGTTCTACTTCACCTTCATAGACAGAAACTTGCGTGGTTTCACTATGTTCCCGAACACTAAAACGGGTGCCAATTGGCAAGACATTACCTTTGGAAGTTGATACAAGTAAGGGAGAGTTATGCTCTTCTTTAGAGATCATGACTTCACCATGAGTAAGAAATAACGTCTTGTGATGGGTATTAACGTCGACAAATATTTTTGAATCGGTATTCATCGTAAATTTAGTGCCATCAGGAAGGATGATATTTTTCATCTCTCCTGTAGCGGTAAGGTATTCGATACCATTGGGAGTCGGTTTATAAGTACTCATACCTAGTGCTAAAGCTGAGAATGACACTGCGCTGATGGAAAGTAATTCACGCCTGCTCAAACCTTGTTTATTAGGTGACAGAACGCGACGGCTTAAACTCGATTGTGGTACATGAGAGAATTTACTTTGTAATTTCTCAAGTTTATCCCATGCATAGGCATTATTAGGATGTGCATTTTTCCAGTTAAGGAAGGCATCATGATCTTGCTGAGTAACGTCATCAGCCCATAGGCGAGCCATCCAAATAGATGCTTCTTCAATAATATCTCTTGATAAAGGTTCCATAAATCTTCTTGTTACCTCGAAGAATTAATATGGTGAAGGCGCAATGAGTTTAAATAATGCATGAGTAAATTTAGACCTCATCAATCATTGCTAGCATGCAACCCTGTAGAGCTTTAGCGACATACTTTTCTACAGATGACACAGAAACATCGAGTTCTTGTGCAATCATTTTGTAGCTTTTCCCTTCTAATTGACGCATGAGTAGTGCTTGTCGTGCTTTGATAGGTAAGCGTTTTAATAAAGAATCAATTTCAACCAATGCCTCAACGACAATGGTATAGTTTTCTGGTGACCCTGTAACTTGAATGGGTTCTTGTTCAATAAGCTCTAGGTATGCAGATTCTACTCGTCGTCTTCTGTATAGATCAATGACGAGACCTTTAGCTATGTGAGTTAAATATTTCCGAGAGTCACTGTATTCAGGTAACTTTCCACGAGTTAGCAGGCGTAGGTAAGTATCTTGAACTAAATCGGCAGTCGAGTCTGGGCAACCGAGACGACGCTTTATAAAGACAGAAAGCCAGCTATGGTGTTCCTGATACATATGGTCAATACGTTCCATGTTAACTTCGCCTGTTAACGTCATTACCTGATACTCCTAGATAAATCTTAATGATAATTGTTATCATTGGTGAGGTTGGGAATATATCAGAAATCCAAATATGTGCTACAAGAATTTATAAAAATTAACAATTATTGAAGCTCATATTGTATTTTTAAAACCTGAAGATGATTGCCGATAACTCAGGGGAGGGATAATCGTAAAGCAATCTTTTAGTTTGCTGATACCGAGAAATTACCTTTTTGTTTTCTTTATGAACATCGTGATGTGAAAATGACCTCTAAAGGCTGGTTTTTAACCATTTGAATTAAATGAAGAATATTATTATTGACTCATTTTTTAAATCAGTTAAAGTAAGCCTCGTTCTCAACAACAAAGCGTTCTTTTAACGTAAGTAGTTGAGTGAAAAGATTATAAGGTATGGCGAAAGCGGTATCGAAGATGGTGTCTAACCCGCTTGAAAAAGCACATTGGTTAGGAGCATCGCAACAAGTTTGCGTGCCCTGGTGGTGGAATTGGTAGACACAAGGGATTTAAAATCCCTCGGCGTTCGCGCTGTGCCGGTTCAAGTCCGGCCCGGGGCACCATCTATTTGAACTTCACTTAGAAGTGAGATTCAAAGAGTCGTACTCTTAAAACACGATTAAAGGCGCCTTGGCAGAGTGGCTATGCAGCGGATTGCAAATCCGTGGACCTCGGTTCGACTCCGGGAGGCGCCTCCAAATTAGAAGCCCTAGCAGAAATGCTAGGGCTTTTTTGATCTTACCAACATATTCACACCCAGATTAAGATTGTTATTTAGCCATCTTAATTTGACTTCAGAACATCATTATTTCCTCTGCTAGTTACCTGTTTGTTTGGATTAGTCTCATGGAATCGACATCTTTAAAGTTGCATTTACACCTAAGAATGAGATTTACACTTAGAATAATACTCACATCACATGTAACGCGAACAAACAAAACACAGGTCATTAGTCGCCAACTAATAGCTGCTGTGAATGTGATTAGTGCATTTATTTAATTGCAGATATGGTAACGAAACAGGTTTTTTATGAGTTGATTAATAGTGAATTAGCGCATTAATCGTAATAATGTGACTAAGTTGTAGTCATTCGACAGTGTTTTATAAAAAATAGGTTGCTAAAAGTTATTACATATATACAAATGTAAGGCTTGGCAGGGTGACAGGGTAGGAGCAAAGTCAGATGCGATCAGCAAATTCAGAGTATTTATTAGCAGCGTTGAGAAGCGTTATCAAAAAAAAGGGTAGAACATATAGAGATCTTGCAGATCGCGTTGGTGTTCCTCTCTCTACGTTTAAACGACATCTGTATAGCCCGAGCATTACTCTTGAACGATTACTTGATTATTGCCGTGAAACGGATACTACTCTAGAAGAGCTGCAAAAAATTGCAGTTAAATTGCAGCATGATAATGAAAGCTTCTTCAACCACACTCAAGACGAAATTTTTTATCAGTTCCCGCATCTTTATGATTTCTACCGTGAGTTAAGGCATATTCGAAATCGAGATAGCCACGGCTATATGAAGCAAAAATATGGGTTAGATGATGCCTCGACTTATGGTTATTTGCGGGCTCTAGAAATGCTGGGCTTAGTGAAGTTGACGGATGATAATAAAATTCAACTCAATGGTCCTTTTTACTACCGATTTTCTGATAACTCGAAACTAAGTATTCAATATAAGAACATTCTCAAGGAACAAGCGTTAGATAACCCAAATTGTGTACGAGTAGGGTTCTCAAGAATGAACCTCAAAGAAACACAATTAGAGGCTTTAAATAAATTACTGACTCAAGAAATCCTTAAATATCATACGGAAAACATGAAGGAAGGTGTTGAGAGTGAAAGCGACCTAAGAAATGTCTTATTGTTCGTGACTCCACATGAAACATTAAATTTTTCTGATGGAATTAAACCTCTGCCTAATACCTTCTTAGAACAGATTAGAGATGAGATGGGTAAGTTGGAAAAGTAGAGTTTCATAGACAATAGTTAAGAATCCCTGAGTTAGTACTCAATAAAAAAGCAGAGGCAATGATTGCCTCTGCTTTTTTATTGCAGTTAATTTAACATTATTGTCGTTATTTTAATTTGTTGAAGTTTGTTTGACTTTGAAATTTATGTAGCCATCACATGACAGGCTGCAAAGTGGTTAAGTGCTCTTTCTTCCAACGCGGGATAACTTTCTTTACATTCACTTTCTGCAAAGCGACACCTTGATGCAAAGTGACAACCCGAAGGAGGGGACATAGGTGAGGGAACATCTCCCTTTAATAATTCCCGTTTTCCTCTTAGTGTTGGATCAGGAAGAGGAATTGAGGAAATCAGTGCTCGTGTATAAGGGTGCTGCGGATTTTCAAAAAGAGTTTGCGTGTCACTCATTTCGACAATTTTCCCCAAATACATAACAGCAATGTTGTCTGATATGTGGCGGACTACAGAAAGATCATGAGCAATGAAGACTAAAGCTAAATTCATACTTCTCTGTAAATCTAGCAATAAATTGATTATTTGAGATTGCACTGAAACATCTAAAGCCGAGACCGCCTCATCACAGATTATCAATTTGGGATCGAGCGCAATGGCACGAGCAATGCCTATTCTTTGACGTTGACCTCCTGAAAATTCATGTGGGTACCGATCCGCCGCGTTTTCAGGCAAACCGACTTTAGTCAAAAGCTCTTTTACCTTTTCTTTGCGTTCTTGTTTTGTTCCCACACCATGAATCTCGAAAGGTTCTTCAATAATACTTCCGACAGTATGACGGCTATTCAAACTCTCCATTGGATCTTGGAAAATGATCTGCATTTCTTTTCGAAGTGAAACCATTTGGCTAGATGAATAATGGGTAATGTCACGGCCATTAAATATTATCTGACCTGAAGTCGGTGTGTGTAATTTAAGTAGAGATCGACCAAGAGAACTTTTACCGCAGCCAGATTCGCCTACTAAACCGAGCGTCTCCCCTGATTTTACAGAAAAAGACACACCATCGACGGCATAAACGTATTTCGTTTTAGTGAAAAGGCCGCCTCTCACTTCATAATGCTGTTTTAAATTAAAGACTTCGAGAATAGTTTTAGCCATTGAGCTCACCTTCTGACTGTAAGAAGCAACTCACATTATGGTTTGTTCCTACAGAAGTTAGTTTAGGGATACTTTGAGCACACTGTTCAGTTTGATACTGGCAGCGGTTTCTAAATCGGCATCCTGACGGCATCTCTCTTAAACTTGGCACTGAACCCGCTATCGTGCCTAATGTTGATTTAGAAATACCATCAATTCTAGGGATAGATTTGAGTAAACCTTGTGTATATGGATGCTTTGGTGAAGCAAACAATGTGAAAACATCTGCTTTTTCCACCACGTGACCAGCATACATTACGACAACTTCATCGCAGCTTTCCGCAACCACACCCATGTCATGAGTTATTAAGATCGTTGCCATGTTGCTTTGCTTTTGCATATCACTCATTAAATCCAATATTTGAGCTTGGACAGTGACATCAAGTGCAGTTGTTGGTTCATCTGCAATTAAAATGTCTGGTTTACAAGCCAAGGCAATAGCGATCATCACTCTTTGTCTCATTCCTCCAGACAATTCATGAGGATAAACATTCATTCGCTCTTCAGCCGCAGGAATACCAACTTGTTTTAGCATTTCTATAGCTGCAGTTTTTTGTTGCCGCTTTGAATATTCAGGGCGATGAAGATCAAAGACTTCGCAGAGTTGTTTTCCAATCGTATGAACGGGGTTTAAGGCCGTCATTGGATCTTGGAATATCATCGAAATCTCTTTACCACGAGTTTGGTAAAGTTCTTCTGGTTCCATACAGACCAGATCTTTGCCTTTATACAAAATTGAGCCAGATGTTATTTTTCCATATGGATGAGGCAGCAGCCCCATAATGGAAGCTGCCGTAACGCTTTTACCACAACCTGACTCACCGACAATGCCTACGGTTTTTCCTTTGACAATATCAAACGAAATACCATCTAAGACTTTTACATCACCTTCATCGGTGGTGAATGTCGTTTCAAGATTATTTATTGATAAAATACAGTCACTATTCATATTATTATTCATCCATTAACCTTGAGTGAATCGCTTTTCGATAAGAGTGACTGCAGGGTAAGATTTTCCTGATTCTAATGCTTCTTGAGTCGCTTTTTTCTCATCAAGGTCTATCCAGAAAAGTCCATATTCCATGCTTTTTGAATCCAAAATATCACGAGATAAAGCCGTACCCACAGTTTCTGGCAGTTTTACATAGCGCCAGTGAGCAGCTCTTGAAAATGGAACTGAGTAGGTAGGGATAACGCAATTACAGTTGGCAATTTGCTCTTGAATTAAACGTGAGAATGTTGCTTTTTTATCGACATCAAATTCAGCGTCATACGACTCAATCAACTCATCCATTTTCGGGTCAGAAAAGTTGGTGAAGTTGTTAGTTTGTGGTTTAGCGTTAGCTGAGTGGAAATATTGCCAATAAGCCGGCATTTGTGGTGCGCCCATCCCAAGGAATGCTGCCTGGTGTTTCTTTTCAAGTAACGACTTAAAGCCTGTTGCACCATCCACCAATTTTAACTCTATTTCGAGACCTGCTTTGCGCGCTTCTTCTTTTAATACAATGACACGTTGAGAATGCATTTTTGACAGGTAAGTTAACGTAATGCTTAATCGGTCACCATTTTCATTAATGCGAATGCCATCTTTATCAAGCGTTGAATAACCAGCGAGATCGAAGTATTTATCAGCAAGCTCTAAATCAAAGGCTTTAGCTTTTATCTGTTTATTATCGTAATCACCGAAGCCTGAACCAAAACTTTGTTGATGTGAATAGTCGCCACGTAATGCGATATCGATCATTTTTGGAACGTTCAAAGAGTGGGCGATACCACTACGAAGATTGTCATTTCCCATTTTTTCAGCATTCAGGTTCAACCAAACACCAGCAGCCCCTTGAGGCGACTCATTGAAAAACCATTTCTTTTCGATAAAGCCACGATCGTATAAATCGCCTTTGGCTTTGTCGTGCCAAACAGAAGGGAATACCATGTAATAAGCGTCCAGTTCACCTTTCTCAAAGTACTTAATTGAGATATCAGAATCACGGATCACTTTCAGTAGGATGTTATCTACGTTGTAACGGTGTTGATAATATTTATTACCGTAGCCCCACCAATTATCCACTTTGGATAATTTAACGTACTTACCTTTTTTAATCTTCGCGACTTTATAAGGTCCCGTTACTGGTTCGGCTTTCCAGTTGTAACGTTTTACAAAATTCTTAGGAATGCCTTTGGGATAAAAATGCGCAGGCTTTGGCAAAATATTGAGACGCATTAGTAATTCATCATTGGCTAATGCATTAGCAGAATGAAGGGCAAATGTATGTTCGTCATAAACGGTAATGTCGGCTATTTTTTTGGTATAGAAATCTTTGTACCATGGTGCTTTAGTATGAGAGCTTCTCATGTAGTCAAAGACAAATCTAAAATCTTCACTTGTGACTGGTTTCCCATCGGTCCATCGCGCACTTTCGTCTAATTGAAAGTAAATGGTTTTTTGATCATCCCCGAATGCCCACTTTTTAGCGAGAGAAGGCACAAATTGACGTGTGTTTGGGTGCTGCTGAATGAGCGACGGGTTGCCATCCATAATGAAAGCTCTGAAGCTGCCATTCGAGTCAGGGCCTACCGTGCGCATTGTAAGGGGGAAGCTAGTAATGTGAACTCGGTAAGTACCACCTTGTTTTGCATTAGGATCGGCAAAAATAGGTTGGTCATTATTCGTTATCCATTCGAGCGATTCAGGTAAGTTTTCAGCTGATGAAATCCCCGGGATTACAAGACAGGCGAACAGCAGAAGTGTCTTAGAAATTTTATTCATGTTAGCTCCAAGCTTTTATTGTATGAGTGTTTACCGCACTCTTATTCATCTTTTAATGGCAGCAATTCTGTCCTTACGCAGTCGCTAAACGAATAAACGAGCGACAACTGACTTTACAGTTTTAAACACAGCCAAAGAACAGAGTTAAAATTAGATATAGCGGGTGAATTTTTTAGGATCGAAGGCTTCACGAACCCCCTCACCGATAAAGGTCACCATGGTTAACACTGAAACGATGGCAAAAACGACAGAGCTAATGATCCAATAAGCGTCTAAGTTCGATTTGCCTTGCTGAAGTAAATCACCCCAGCTTGGGGTAGGGGGCATGAGCCCTAGACCTAAGTAATCCAGTGCGGTTAGCGTTGTGATATTCGCGACAATGCCAAACGGCGCAAGTGTCACGATCATCACCATGGTATTGGGTAAGATATGTTTAATAATGACTCGGAACATACCCGCACCTTGTGCCCTTGCCGCAGTCACGTATTCACGAGCCTTTTCTTTATAAGTCATGGTACGCATGTACCAAGTGATACTTATCCAACCGAAAAGAACGTTTATGAAAACAAAAAGGAAGAAGCTAGGTTGTATGATGGAAACCATAATCATGATGACGTACAAGAATGGAACCATCGACCAAACTTCAATCACTCGTTGCATGACTAGATCAAACCTCCCGCCTAAATACCCCATAAGAGAACCCACGAGTACGCCAATTGTGTAGGAAATGGCTAATGTGAGCATGGCAAACCAAATTGCGATTCTGAAGCCATAAATTAAGCGTGCCAGTACATCTCGGCCTGATTGGTCGGTGCCTAAATAATGTTGCTGCTCGAATGAAGGCGCTGTTGGCGGGTAGTTAACACCATCAAAGTCTTGCTCATACGGGTCCCAAGGCACAATTGGCATTAGAACCCAGTTACCTTCGTCTTGTACTTTGAATTGCTCTCTTAGCTCACGATAATTCGCTTCGTAATCATAATCCTGCCCAAGAGTGCGCCCAGTGACGACGTGTGTATAAGTCGGGAAGTACCAGTTACCGTCATAAGAAACTATAAGGGCTTTATTATTGACGAATACTTCTGCGATTGAAGACAGAAGTACAAGGGCAGTCAGTACAATAAAAGAGTAATAGCTGCGCTTAATAGAACGGAATCGTTTCAGTTTTTTCTTCGTTAAAGGATCAATTTGCATGATTAGCGTCCAAATTTCACTCTTGGGTCTACTGCAGCCACGCATAGGTCAGACAAGATATTGCCGAACATGAGCAGCAGGGATGAAATAGTAAGAATGCCCATTACGACTGGGTAGTCTCGCTCAACAATGGATTCGTATCCTAATAAACCGATACCATCGATATTGAATACCACTTCAATGAGAAATGAGCCTGCAACAAAAACAGAAACCACATTGCCTAAGTGACTGGCAATAGGAATTAGGCTATTTCTAAGTGCGTGCCTTCTTACTGCTTTGTTAAAGGGCAGACCCTTCGCTATCGCGGTTTTTACGTAATCGGCTGCTAGGTTCTCTAGCAAGTTATTTTTCATTGTCATGGTGAGAATGGCGAAGTCACCAATGATGTAACAAATTAGAGGCAATAGAGCGTGTGAAAATAGGTCTCGAACTTGTTGAATGAATGACATTTCATCAAAATCATCACTGATGAATTCACCCATAGGAAACCAGCCTAAATGAAAGGCAAAGAAAGAGATGAGAAATACACCGACCACATAGTTAGGCAGGGCGTAGCCAATAAAAACCATGACTGAGCTGACGTTGTCAAACTTAGAACCATGCTTTATGGCTTTCAAAATGCCTAGAGGAATAGACACGAGATAACTGATAATAAAAGTCCAGAAGCCAAAGAACATGGAAACTGGCAACCTCTCTTCTATCATGTCCCACACTGGCTCGTAGTAACGAGTCGATTCACCAAGGTCAAACTGAACTAATTTAGTTAACCATTCTTGGTAGGCTTCAAAAATTGGTTTATCTAACCCGTAAAACTCATTGAGCTCAGCAATTTGGTCTTCTGATAAAGATTGAGAACCTTGTTGTCCGGCACTGCCGCCATCAATGGATTGGCTTTGCATTTGAGATATCATGCGCTCAACTGGACCGCCAGGGACAAATCGAGTTAGAGCAAAGACTAATAGAGTCACACCGATGAAAGTCGGGATGATGAGTAGCAGCCTTCGGATAAAGTAGGCAAACAATTCAAACTCCTTTATTGAATTCTTATCACACCAAATGAAGGAAGACTGGCTCACGAAGAGCCAGTCTTAATTAACGCTATTGAGAATAGCTATAGTGCTTATTTACGGTAGTTAGTGCTTGTGAGAACAGGCAGCTGCTCAAGTGCATAACGATATTGGATGTATTCTCTTGAACTCCATAACCAGATTGTTTCTGGGTTAATATCATAGAGTTCAGCTGTATCTGGAGAACGTTGTAGTTCTTCATCAACAATCGTTACGTATTGTTCAGCCCAGTTAAGTAGCGCTGGTAGATACACATCGTCATCTTCATTTGCTTGGATAGCTTTCCATGCCGCATGCAAGTTGTCTTTACTGTTACAGCGAGTAGGGTTAGCCGTCACTGTGAAGCACTTGTTAGTACGGTCTTCAGTGAACTTAGCTGGTGAGAAGAAAGAACCACGGAACAAAGACTCAAAGTAAGGTGTTTCTTTCAATAGCTCTACAGCCGCTGTGTCACGTAGCATAACCAGTGTGAAGTCATTAACAGTACGAACGCCATTTGCCTTCAAGTTACTCTTCGTTGTGTAGTTAGTGTCGTCTAGCTTCACTAAGTCATCTTGTTTTCCGTTGATCAAGAGGGCTTTTTCGGCCATACGTTTTGCTAAACCGTTACGACGAGTAACTACATAGTTTCGAGTTTTCAGGCTGAATGTCACACTGCCATTCTCATCAACTGATGCGTCTGGGCTAGTCAGTGAAATATCATCAAGTAGATCTTGTGAGCTATCAGCTAGGCCATATTCTTCTGCATCACCAAACGCTACAAAGTTATTTAGCAGCGCTGAGAACAAAGGTGTAACCGTATTATCAGATAACTGGAAGAATGCCTTCAGGTTATATAGGTACGGTGGTACATCAATGGCTCTCTTGATGTCTGGGCGGTATGCCATAACGGTATTCGCTCTTTCACCATCTTTATCAACAAAGATAGGGTCTGGGAATGAGTCCATGCCGTAGCCAAGGTAACCAAGGTAAGTTTTGATCTTCTGTGGTGTACCTTGTGTTCCACTTTGTATGCTAGATACATCGAGTAGGGCAATATTCGATTTATCACGAGCGCTAGAGTAATCACTACGCTTCACAAGCATTTGTGCTGCTACTAGCTTATCTGCCCAAATACCGAACTGATCAACTGCGGTTGAAGAGTTGTTGTATGGGTTGTTTGCTCGCATATTTGCATACGGGCGACCATCACGAGTTTCCGATAGAACTTGGATTCTGTCGCGACTTGAAGCCATGATGTTCACTAGATCTTCGTCAAAACAAGATTCAGGCAGTGTAGTCTTATCTTGTAAGCTCGGACCGTATGAACTCCACAGGTCTGAAAGTGGAATGAATCGAGTTATTTGACCGTTGCTAGAAGATACGTTGATCTCACAAACACGATCGGGTGTGCTCATTACTTTTACAAAGAAATCAGCAGCCATTAAAGAAGCATCAAAGGTATCACATACCATTTTTGCACCTTCAGGGAGGCCTCTACGAATGTAACCACGAGTACAGTTATCTGTATAGTAGTTGGCTACACTTTTACCGTAGCTGTCTTCTGAGCCACTTAATTTAGATAGTTGGTAATCAATATCTCCTAAATCGTCAACAACAGAACGGATTTGGTTAAATTCATACCAGCGAGAGTAAGCATAATTTTGCAATTCGTACTCGTAGAATTGTTCTCTTCCGTCACGTTTGTTTTTAAGGTCATAACTGTCCCAGTATTTTTGAATACGGAACTCCGTTTGTTCTAAAATATTAGAACCTTCATCAAAACGATTACACGTCGTTGTGCTTCTTACATTTTCGTCAGTACAGTAATCGAATGTTTTCAATACAGCTGAAGCATCTTTGCTTCTTAATTCTTCTCGGAACTGTTGTACAGAGCCGAGTAAGTAAGCTTGCTCGTCGTTATTTAGCGTTGCGTCGATATCACTCAAACTGCCGTACTTAGTGACAGTTTCGAGAGTTTCAGCTCCTGTCTCTTCGTTAACAACGGTAACTTCTGTTGAATACTCAAGTTGGCGACCGTAACCAAAGCGTAAAGCTGCAATATCGTATTTGCCGTAAATTGGCAGTTCATCAAAAATTGAAGCGCCGTAATCCATAGCTGAACTGTGCGCAGGCACTTTGTCGTAGCCAAATGCGTTGATTTCGTCTTGTTGGTAGAAGTTTTCTTTATCGGCAGAACCCATAAAGTTGTGTCGTAAACCAAGGTTATGACCAAGCTCGTGTACTAGTGTTGATTTGTACATGTGCTTAGAAATTTGATTCGTTACGATTTCTTGCTGTTCAGCAGAAAGTTTTGTCCACTTCTTAAGTTTTGTGTTCACTTTGTCAGCGTAATCAGCCGCAGCAGGATCAAGGTCTGAGTTATCGAAGTAACCATCGGCAAGGTAATCAATGCCTTTGATAAGACCTTTAGACTTTGTGCTAACCCACATGAATTCTTCTGAATACATGTTTTGGCTCGCCATTTCTTCCATTGCTAGATGACGTTTTGCTAAGTTTTTGCTGAAGCTGCCGTCTGGCTGTTGATCCGGTCTTAACCACTGAGTATAGCCATTAGAAAAGTTTGGCTCGCTTGCTACTGCAATAGGGAGTGAATCAGACATCGCAGTTGTCTGCTGAGCAACTAAGTTGTCTTCAACACCTGCAAAACCAGTGCTGACTGGAGTTGTCGGCGCAGTAGAATCTTCTGGATCTGGCTGGGCTGGAACAAACTCATCCGGGCGATCAATTTCACCACGGTTATAGTGCATGGTCAGCTGGTTCCACATTCTACGTGAAGATGCACGAATAACGCCGGCATATTGGTTTACATGAGCGTGTACAATCTCACCAGTTAGCGGGTTGGTAGCCGATGGACCATAACCCAGTAGACCACTATCTACAGGATCAGTAATTAGGTTAAATACGTTATAACGAAGGTCACCAGTATGGACGCCAGCTGGCTCAGTTTTGTTCACGATATTGATTGTCGGAACACCAGAACCTTGTAAAACGGTATTGATTTCGTTGATGGTTTCAATCGTTGCATCAAGGAATAACTTGCTGTCTTCTTCGAAGTAGCTATCACTCAAGTAATAGTTAATATCTTCTTTAGGGTTAAATCGGTTAAGAAGGCGGAATTTTTGCCCTTGAAGACCAATTTCACCTGAAGCAGAACGTTCAATTTTTTCATCGTTGAAGAAGCCATAGCGAGATGAATCACGACCTGGGTATTGAACTGTCTCATAGTCGCTACTTGCCACTGAATCTAGCTTAACCAAAGAATAGAAAAAGCGAGTTTTAAAAGAAAGGTTTTCTAGGTCATAGCCAAACTTGTAGGCATCATCTGGTTTTGCTGTGAAGGTTCGCTCAACTTCTACATTGATCGTGCCAGTCTCATGATCGTACTCCCAGTGAGTTAGCTGAGGATCGGCTGTTTCTTCAACATCAGATGATGTGTACCAAGCATCGACACTGTCTACCGCAAGAGATTGAATATTTGCAAAGTCAGGAGTGAAGTGAGAAGCATTTTTCCAATCTGTATCAGCATCTTCATTCAGCTCTTCTTTGTTGGTACATTCATCGAAGCTATTTTCTGCACAACGATATTGCTCAAATGTACCTGGAATCTTTAGAACAGGAGCTTGGTTAATTACATCTGTGTAACGCGTATCTTCACCGGTTCGAATGGTGTCACGATCCACTTCTTCAGCAAGGATACCGTTAGTTTTATCAAAACGTAGTTTGACTAGTTTTGGTGTACCCTGAAAAAATCCACGTTGGCTGGTGGCATAACGAGGCGTAGCACCAGTAGAAGGCATATACAGCCAAAGTGCTTCAGTATCTAGAGATTGTGTTGTGATTTGCTCTTGTGCACGAGGAACGGCTTCATAGCTGCGCTCTTCAGCACCACATCCATAGAGAGCAATGCTCACTACCGATGCAATAGCCAGTTTCTTAAACATATTATTTCACCTTGAGATCGGGTTAATAGTTATAATTTAACGTGAGGTAATAGGTCGGGTTTTTTAGATCAAACAGAGTGTTTAACGGGCTTGGACCTCTATCCGGATCATAATAAGTGGCGCTATTGGTCATTCCCAAAGCACTACTAAAATTGTCCGTAAATTGGTAGCCAATTTCTGTTGCGTGAGTCAGTTTTGGCGAGTAGCTAGTGCCTCTATAACTCCAAGAAGTTGAACTAACAAAGTTGATATTGAAGAACCAATCATTTACCGAGTAGTCGATAGCGAAAGCATTGCTTAGGCGGTACTCTTCTAAAGGTAAACTTCCAACCGTTGTATATTTATGAAAGTTCTTTCTTAAGCGAACGGCATCGCTTATTTGAAGGCCTTCTAATATATTGTCTAATTCGATGGTGAATTTAATATCACCTCGAATTGCAGTCTGAAGATCTGTTTGTTTAGATAGGTCAGAAACTGGAATAAGAATTCGAGAGCCAACAGCCATAGAAATATAATCGGTTGGTTCCCATAAGTTTTTCTTAGTTGCAGTTAGCCATATATCATCCCAATAATCACCGCGTAAATCGTCATAGCTGTGATAACCAGAAAAGTTGGCTGTAAAATATACATCTGGATCATAGTTATAAATAATTGACGCGTTAGCAGAAAGGTTTCGATCAGATAAATGGCTACTGTCTTCATAACCATTTCTGCTGTAATCGAGACCTAAAGAAAGTTCCCAAGTTTGAAGTTGGCTCTCTTCTATTTCTGTATTTGATATTTCTTCGGCATGAAGGGCGGTTGACATTAAAGCTGACGCAATAATGCAACTGAGTGTATTGAGTTTCATGATGTGCCCATTCCCTGTGTAGATCGTTCCATTCGTTTCCGCTCCATGCGTTACGAACTTTTTTATCACTGCTCTTAATTGAGGGAATAGATAATAATCGGTCTAGAGAGTCCTTGATAATCCTATTTAGAAAGTACCACCTGATTGATTCATTAGTCTTATATGATGAAACCAATTATTTGTCGCGTTATTTACTATGTTTCACCTGGTTCTTATAGGTTGGTGCTTTATGTTGCTTGTTACTATAAAGATAGATTTAACGGTTACCTTTTATATGGATTATGGTTTTTATGAATGATTGGGTGCTGTTTTGTCTCAATCTATTATTAAATTAAGCATCAACACACTTATAAATTGAATTGGTGATATTTTAGACACGTATTTACGCATTATTATGGAAGGGAATGTGGACGGCTAACATTAGCGAAAATTAATTTAATAGTTACTTAAGTAATAGTTAATCTTTATTTCTATTAATAATTAAGTATTGATAAAAACAACGATCAATAATAAATTGATCGCTGTTTTTATATGGTATTGCGCTAATTTCAGCAATGATAAAGTTTTGTTAAATTGAATCGAGAGGTTAATCTATATTCGTTGGTCATTAGCCTTAATTTATTGTCAACTAAACTCGCACTTAACACACCTTATTCACCATCAATAACCTTATTTCGCAGCCAATTAACGTAATTGATTAGCTTCTAAATTGATTCATAAGTCTTCGTAATTGCTCGATATCATCAACAAGCTTTCGAGTTCTATCAATGGATAATGATGATGTTTCTGATGTAGAAGAGGCAAGAGAACGAATTCGAGTGATATTAGTATTGATTTCTTTTGTCACTGTTGACTGTTGATCAACGGCTGCTGCTATTTGGTGGCTACTATCAGCGACTTCATCTAGGCGCTTATATATGTCTGTTAACAATTGCCCTGTGCTGTCTGCACGCTGTTTACATTGAACAGACAACTCACTTCCTTTCTGCATGGTTTGTACTGCATTATCTGCTGTAGACTGAAGCTGACTAATCATTAAATGAATTTCACTTGCTGAAGAACCCGTTTTAGATGCTAAGTTTCTTACTTCATCGGCTACTACCGCAAAGCCTCGACCTGCTTCACCTGCACGTGCGGCCTCAATAGCAGCATTTAATGCAAGTAAATTGGTTTGATCAGAAATTGCACTGATGACATCCAAAATGCTATCAATCTTTTTGCTATCTTGTGCTAGTTGATAAATCACATTTTTCGATTCTTCTAATTCTAAAGCAAGTGAATCTACCGCTTGGATGGTTTCGGTGATGCTTTGAAGCCCTTCTTTTGATTTATTACTGGCTTCTGAAGTCAGTGTAGAGGATGAAGTTGCACTGGTTGAAACTTCATTAATTGAATAGGTTAACTCTTCAATTGCAGTGGCTACTTGTTCGGTTTCTAGGCATTGTTGATCAATGCTTGTATCTATCGTTTGTATCGTTGCGAACTCATCTTCAGCAGATTGAAGTATTTTAGATGCAGTATCTTCCGCTCGTGCTGATACAGCACGAAGTTGTGCTGATTTCATCATTAAAGCAAGTTGGATTTGAGAAAAGTCATCTTGGAAACCAGTGTATGGTCTTTCCATTAACTCATTATCATACGTTTGTTTAGATAAAGTGGAGATATGTCTTAGCCTAGCAACAAAACGAGTTAAACAGGCTGCGAGTAAAAGATTACAAGCAAAAAATGATGCTAACCCAGTTAATTGGTTTACGAAGATGAATAGGGAAGGGACCAAAGTGACATTCAAAATCGTTAGTCCGATGATCAGCTTTAGGTATGAGATGCGTTTAGTTGAGGTTGAGAGATTATTTCTGAGGCGAGAATATAAAGTTTCCGCTCGATCCACCTGATCCGATGAAGGCTTT
The DNA here is from genome assembly GCF_024347495.1 of Vibrio gallaecicus. Lineage (NCBI taxonomy): Bacteria > Pseudomonadati > Pseudomonadota > Gammaproteobacteria > Vibrionales > Vibrionaceae > Vibrio > Vibrio gallaecicus. Next base: position 627,434 of record NZ_AP025491.1, read on the forward strand.
GAACGCACCGACTGGAACTCAATAATATTGCCCTGTTCATCTCTTATTGGCGTGACAAAAGCTGAGACCCAATAATGTTCATTTTCCTTACATTTGTTTTTAACAAGCCCCATCCAGCTTTTTCCAGCATTTAAATATGACCACATCTGTTTAAAAGCTGATTTAGGCATATCAGAGTGTCTAACAAGATTATGGGCTTTACCTAGTAGCTCACTCTCTTGATACCCTGCAATAGAACAAAAATCATCATTTGCATAAGTGACATAACTGTCGGGGTCAGTAGTAGATATTAAATTGGCAGCTGGAGGGAAATCTTTGTTGGCTGTGTTATCTGTCGTCATCCTAACTTCACTTTTCTTTTAATGGTTAAAAACGACGCAGAAATATCATACGAGTTCATGTCTCTATATGATTGAAATCAATTTGATTTTTATATTCACGAAATGAATAGGTGCAAAATAAGTTTTCGTGATCGAAACCTGTCAAATTTTTGGAATCAGCCTCTCAATCTTAACGGGTCGAAATGTTGTTTATGGTCAAAATAATTTGGATGGGTAGGCGAATTACGAATTAATCGATATATTTTGACTTATTCTTCTACAAAGTGAGTTTTATCAAGCTGCTTATTAATTTTCGTTAATCTAAATAAAAATCATTGTCATTTGAATGTTGTTTATGTAGTCTGTTTTGAAAGATTACAACATTTCTCTTCTAGGCTTTAATCTCATAAAACACCCTTAAACCCCAATATAACTGAGGTTATTCGTTTGCTTTGCCTCTTTTTTGAACGCTTCTACCTCTTTTGTTCTACCCCTTTAGGGTAGTTTGTTTTCGTAATTGATTTACATCATATTTTCATTTTCTTTCATAATTCATTATTCGCTCAGTTAAGAAATATATAACCTTCAGGAATTCTTATGAGCAAGATGAAGCTAGTCGTAATCGGTAACGGGATGGTCGGTCATCGCTATATCGAAGATTTAGTAGAGAAGACAGATGTAGCTAACATGGACATCACAGTATTCTGTGAAGAGCCACGTGTAGCTTACGATCGTGTACACCTTTCTTCATATTTTTCACACCATACTGCGGACGAACTTTCTTTAGTTAAAGAAGGCTTCTACGAGAAACACGGCATCAACATGCTAATCGGTGAACGTGCAATTAACGTTAACCGTGAAAAGAAAACAGTTTACTCAAGCACTGGTCGTGAAATTCAATACGACAAACTGATTCTTGCAACTGGTTCTTTCCCATTTGTACCGCCTATTAAAGGGCATGAAGGAAAAGATTGTTTTGTATACCGCACAATCGAAGATTTGAAAGCGATCGAAGCAACCGCTAAAAACTCTAAATCTGGTGTTGTTGTTGGTGGTGGTTTACTTGGTCTTGAAGCTGCTGGTGCACTAAAAGCGCTTGGCGTAACGACTCATGTTGTTGAGTTTGCTCCTAAGTTGATGGCTGAACAACTTGACTTGGCAGGTGGTAATCAGCTTCGTCAGAAAATCGAACGTATGGGCGTAAACGTTCATACAAGTAAGAACACGCTTGAGATTGCTCCTGAAGGCACAGAAGCTCGTAACGTTATGCGTTTTGCAGACGGTACAGAATTAGAAACTGATTTTATCGTATTCTCTGCAGGTATTCGCCCACAAGACAAACTTGCTCGTCAAATGGGTCTAGGTATTGCCCCTCGCGGTGGTATCGAGATTAACGATCACTGTCAAACGACAGATAAAGATATCTACGCTATCGGTGAGTGTGCGTCTTGGAACCAAACGTTTTACGGGCTAGTGGCTCCTGGTTACAAGATGGCGACAGTAGCGGTTGACCACGTTGTTGGTAACGAAAGCACGTTTGAAGGTGCTGACATGTCTGCGAAGCTGAAGCTTCTAGGCGTAAAAGTAGGTTCAATCGGTGATGCGAACGGTCGTACACCTGGCTGTAAGAGCTACGTTTACCAAAACGAAGAGCAAGAGGTTTACAAACGCCTAATTGTTTCTGAAGACAACAAGAAGCTTCTTGGCGCTGTAATGGTTGGCGATACTTCTGACTACGGCGACCTTCTTCAACTTATGTTGAACGAGATTGATCTACCAGAACACCCAGATGCATTGATTCTTCCAGCGCACGCTGGTGGTGAAAAACCAACGCTTGGCGCTGACTCGTTACCAGAAACTGCTGTTATTTGTTCTTGTTTCGACGTGACTAAAGGCAAAATTGCTCAAGCTGTAGCTGAAGGTCACCATACCATTGGTGATATCAAAGCAGTGACTGGCGCAGGCACGGGTTGTGGTGGTTGTATTCCACTTGTGACTTCAGTATTAAACGCTGAACTTGCTAAAGCTGGTGTGGAAGTTAAGAGCGACGTATGTGAGCACTTTGCTTATTCTCGCCAAGAGCTTTTCCACTTGATTCGTATTGAAGAAATCAAAACATTCGATGAGCTGTTAGAAAAATACGGCAAGGGTTACGGCTGTGAAGTATGTAAACCTCTAGCGGGTTCTATTCTTGCTTCTTGCTGGGGTGAACACATCCTTAAACCTGAGCTAGTGAAGCTTCATGATACCAATGACAACTTCCTAGGTAATATCCAAAAAGATGGTACTTACTCAGTTATTCCTCGTATGGCTGGTGGTGAAGTAACGCCTCAAGCTCTGAGCGTGCTTGCTGATGTTGCGGCTGAATACAATCTGTATACGAAGATCACTGGTGCACAACGCATTGGTCTATTTGGTGCTCAAAAAGATGACTTACCAGCAATCTGGAAAAAGTTAATCGCAGCAGGTTACGAAACTGGTCAAGCTTACGCTAAAGCACTGCGTATGGCGAAGACATGTGTAGGTTCAACTTGGTGTCGTTACGGTGTTCAAGATTCTGTTGGTCTAGGCGTGATGATTGAGAACCGCTACAAAGGTATCCGTACTCCTCATAAGATGAAGTTCGGTGTATCTGGCTGTACTCGTGAGTGTGCTGAAGCTCAAGGTAAAGACTTAGGTATTATCGCGACTGACGCAGGTTGGAACATGTACGTTTGTGGTAACGGTGGTATGAAGCCTCGTCATGCAGATTTACTTGCAAGTGACTTAGACCAAGAAACATTATTGAAATACATTGACCGCTTCATGATGTTCTACATTCGTACGGCTGCTCCACTACAACGTACATCAGTATGGATGGACAACCTAGAAGGTGGCGTGGATTACTTACGTGAAGTGATTGTAGACAACAAACTTGGCATCAATGATCAACTTGAAGCGGACGTAGCTGCTCTAGTGGGTAATTTCGCTTGCGAATGGACCGACACGATTAACGACGAAGCTCAACTTAAACGCTTCTCGCACTTCATCAATGCTGATGACCGTGATGACAACGTAGTATTTGTTGAAGATGGTCGTGAACAACACCGCCCTGCAACATTTACAGAAAAACACCCAGAAGCGAAGGGCGATATCCTTCACGTTGAACTGGTTTAATTGGGAGACGACATCATGGCATTTACCAAAGTTTGTAAGATCGAAGACATTGTTCCAGGTACGGGTGTATGTGCGTTGGTTGCTGGTGAGCAAGTAGCAATCTTCCGTCCAACCAAAGCGGAAGAAGTGTTTGCAATTAGTAATACAGACCCATTCTTTCAATCAAACGTTTTATCTCGCGGTTTAACGGTTGAGCACAAAGGGGAGCTTTGGGTGGCAAGCCCACTTAAAAAGCAACGCTTTAACCTAGCAACAGGTGTGTGCATGGAAGACGAGCAGTTTAGCGTTAAAGCGTATAAAGCTCGTGTAACTAAAGGTGCTGTTGAAATCTCAGCATAATCAAAATTCGGCTTTGCTTAAGTTGAGCCAGTTTAAGATTCGATAGTTCAAGGGTTCTAGTTCCCGATATTGCCTTAGTTCGGCAATTAGAACCTTTTCCTATCCGATTTTAACTTTTAAATTTAACTTTTAAGGACAATTTTATGTCTCCTGATTTCAAACCAGCTGAATTCGTTCAAACCATGATTGATGTGGGTGAAGCAAAAACTAAAACAAGTACTCGCGATCTTCTGATTCGAAGCACAATGGCTGGTATCATTCTTTCTCTAGCGGTTGTTGTTGCTATTACAACCATCGTACAAACAGGCATTGGCATTGTGGGCGCACTAGTGTTCCCAGTGGGTTTCGTAATCTTGAGTGTTATGGGCTACGACCTAGTAACAGGCGTATTTGGTCTTGCACCTTTAGCTAAATTTGATAACCGCCCTGGTATTACTTGGGGTCGTATCTTACGCTGTTGGGGTATCGTTGGTCTTGGTAACCTTATTGGTTCTCTTATTGTTGCTTTCCTAGTTGCGATTTCACTAACGGGTAACTTTTCTTTAGAGCCAAACGCAGTTGCTCAAAAGTTCATTGCTGTATCTACGGGGCGTAGTTTAGGTTTTGAAAATATGGGAATGGACGGATGGATTACTTGTTTCGTTCGCGGTATTTTCTGTAACTTAATGGTTTGCCTAGGTGTGATTGGTAACATGACGGCACGTACAGTTACTGGTCGCGTAGCAATGATGTGGTTCCCAATCTTCATCTTCTTTGCACTGGTATTTGAGCACACAGTAGTAAACATGTTCCTATTCCCACTGGGCATGATTCTAGGCGCTGATTTCGGTATCGCGACATGGTTGAACTTCAACCTTATCCCAACAATCCTAGGTAACATTGTTGGTGGTCTACTGTTCACATGTATTCCTCTATACCTAACTCATGCTAAGACTGCTCCTTCTTTAGACGCTAAGTAATTCTGAATACGGTGAAACGTAATTTAGTATGAGATTAAAAGCCCCAACAAAGTGTTTGGGGCTTTTTAGTTTAGGTCATCCCAATTAGGCAGATGAGTTCATTTACATTGAACGAAATTCCCGCAATAGATTGTTTTGTTATAAATATTTCTATCTTAGTTAGTATTTAGTCAGAATATTTATTTCAACAACTGATAATCTAAGTGTTAAGGATTTGGATAAGCCGTAAAGAATACAGCGGCTTATCGCATAGATTAAAGCTTGATATAAAACAAGCAAACCTTCGGAGCGCAGCATGTCAGAAGTATCGTCATCGAATGTTAAAGAAGTAAGCAAAGGATTTGTTTCATTAGTAGGTGCAGGTCCGGGTGACCCAGACCTCCTCACATTAAAAGCCGCACGTGTTATTCAACAAGCTGATGTGGTGGTTTATGATCGCTTAGTATCGAAAGATATATTAGCCATGGCTAACTCAGATGCAGAGATGCTATATGTGGGAAAAAAACTCGATCATCACTGTGTACCACAAGATCAAATCAATCAATTGCTAGTGACTAAAGCACAAGAGAATAAGCTGGTTGTCCGCTTAAAAGGTGGAGACTCATTCATCTTTGGTCGTGGTGGGGAAGAGTGTGAAACTCTAGCAGAAAACAATGTGAGATTTGAAGTTGTACCTGGTATTACTGCTGCCGCAGGTGCTACTGCGTATGCGGGAATCCCATTAACACATCGTGACCACGCTCAAAGTGTTCAATTCATTACTGGCCACCTGAAGAAGGACGGTGAAGATATTGATTGGCGCTCTCTTGCTCAACATAATCACACTATCGTGTTCTATATGGGGCTAAAAGAAAGCCCTAATATTCAGAAAAATTTGCTGGATAATGGTATGCGTGCTGATATGCCTGTTGCCATTATTGAAAATGGAACACGCAAAGAACAAAAGGTTTATCGAGGCGGTCTACAAGATTTATCAAACCTAGCTGCACAAGCTAAAAGCCCAGCTCTGATCGTTGTTGGAAGTGTGGCTCAACTTCATGAAAAACTGGCTTGGTTTAATGAGCAATAAATAGCGACACTTTTTAGCTAAAGTTGCCTAGTGACAGTTCAAGTTAAGATAACAAGATTAAACTCAAATATTGCAGTGGCTAGCACGTCGCTGCATTTCTTGTTTCCTCATTGGCATTTCATCGATTAAATCAGTTAAACCCTGCCAATTAGTTTCTCCATCCCATCTGTGCTTTTCTTCTCCATCTTTACCTATCAAAATTGCAGTATGTGAGCCTTCCGGAATTTGGTAAATGTTCGCAACAGATTCAATGTTGAATGCTTCGTCGAACCACTGAGGAACAGTGTATCCATCTTCCGTAATTACAATGGTTACAATGTCACGCTCTTTGAGCTGGCAATTATTGATGAGAACGCCTTTAAGAAATGATTTCACCATTGAATCTTGGCTGGGAGCAAAATAGATAACACTTCTATGTTCCAAGTAGTGCCCGTAAGCAGGGTAACTGTTGGCTTGACCTGCATAAAGGCTGACCACCAATAGAGCGAGCATGAACTTAACCATAATCTAGCCTCAATAAACTAAAAGTAGATATACGTTAAGTGTAGCTAATAGGTTCAATATTGTTCATGGATGCCACATTAGCGAAAGCTACTCGCAATTTTGAGATGAATAGAATAGTGTAGTCACACTCGATTAAAGGCATAAGAATAAAATGGAAAAAGTAGCAATTTTAGTAGATGTGCAAAACGTTTATTACACCACTCGTGATAAATACCGCAGCAATTTTGATTACAACCAATTTTGGTATGTGGCAACGGAAGGACGTGACGTTGTTGCCGCTCATGCATATGCAATTTCGAGTCAGGATCCTAAACAACGCCAGTTCCACCATATTTTGCGTGGAGTCGGGTTTGATGTGAAACTGAAGCCTTTTATCCAACGCCGTGATGGAAGCGCAAAAGGTGATTGGGATGTTGGTATCGCACTTGATGCGATTGAATTAGCAGAGCAGGCTGATGTTATTGTGCTGGTATCTGGTGATGGTGACTTCGAAATTTTAGTAGAACGAATTAAAGAGCGTTTCAACAAACCTGTAGAAGTCTATGGTGTTCCTGGTTTAACCGCCCAGAATTTAATCGATTCAGCCTCAAGATTTATACCAATTGAGAAAGACTTACTTTTATAGCGGCTATATCACATTTATCAATTGATTTAATATTAATGATAATTAAAATGCAAACCATTATTATTTATATGGTAAATGACAATGTCCCGCGTTTTAGTTGTTGATGATGATATTCAATTATGTGAATTATTGAGTGAAGTTTTAGAAGAAGAAGGGTATCACGTCGATACAGTGCATTGTGGTGAAAGTGCCCTTCAATTCATTCAAAGCAACCCTGTGGATTTAGTTTTACTTGACGTAATGCTACCAAACCTCAGCGGCCTTCAGGTTGCACGTCGCATTTGTCAGCGATTCGCGACGCCTATCTTAATGCTAACGGCTTTAAACGATGAAGCATCTATGCTTGATGGCTATCAAGCTGGTGCTGATCAGTACATTGCCAAACCATTCAAAGTGCCTGAATTACTTACACGTATTAAAGTGATCCTTCGACGCGTTGCTTTTGAGCGCCAAAGGCAATCTCTTGCGACAACGAATCAGGGATTAAACGAACAGTTATCACGGCTTCCTCTGACAGGAACTGAGCAAGAACTTTTAGACTTTTTAATCAAAAACAATGGCGTTGTTGTATCTAAATCAGATTTACAAGTGAGAGTACTGAAGAAGGAATTATGCCCATTTGATCGAAACTTAGATATGCATATCAGTAATATTCGTCGAAAGTTAGTTCAAGCTGGGTTGTCAAAGCAACACATCAAAACAGTTCGTGGGAAAGGTTACAGCTACCTAGAAACGGTAGGAGCATAACTCTTAATGGTATCTTCTTACTTTCGTTGCCCCAATTTTATCGCCAAAAGAAAAGATGGGTTAACATTTCAGTTATTCAGCTATCTCACCGTGATCTTAGTCAGCATACTTATTCTTCAAGGGTTGGCCGAAAAGGCTTTGATGAAAGCATTACTGAAAGTGCCCGAAACAGTCAAAGAAGAAATGCTTGATTTAGCTTACCAAGCGAACGTTTTGATAGAAGATGGCGATATGGATGAACTCGCTGACTGGGGGAATGCACAAGATTATTACTTATTCGTATTGGATAAGGAAGGTCGACCAATAACCCACAGAGACATGCATCCACACTTCGAATTTAAGCTACGGTTTTTACGTACTTTAGATCATCAGTTAGGGGCAAGAGTCAGTAAACCTATCTTTGGGATCCCACTTATTGAAGGGAATACCCTTGTGGTACAACTCCCACACCAAGTACATCCAGCACAAAACTTTGCTTTGTATTTCTCACTCATAAAAGCATTGATCGCACTTATTATCCTAACTTTATTTTCGATCATTATGGCGAGAAGTTTACAACAGCCTTTAGGACGATTAAGAGAGGCAAGCCGACGCTTAGCGCAAGGTGACTTCTCTGTTAGTGTGGTTTCAGAATTGAACTCTAAAACGCGAGAGTTTAATGAACTTGCCAATGATTTTGATCACATGACCAATGAAATACATTCTCTGGCGGAAAAGCAACGTCGGCTGATCCGTGATGTCTCACATGAACTGAGAACGCCTTTGGCAAGGCAAAACTTAGCACTTCACCTTCTAAGGCGGAAGATAAATGAAGACTCTCATCATTTATTGGATCGCTTAGAAAACGAAACAGAAGAAATGAATAATCTAGTTGGTGAAATTTTAGAATTTAGCCGTTTAGAGAACTCTCGTTATGACGCCAAGCTCAAATTCATGCACGTCGAACAGTATTGTTCAATGCAAGTAGAGCAGATGCAACCAGACCTTAAAACAGGACAGACTTTAAAAACTGACCTATCGACCGATTTATCAGAGGTCGCTTTAGATGAAAGGTTAGTATTAAGGGCTTTAAGTAACGTTATAGGAAATGCGATTAAGTACGCAGGTGAAGATGCCAATATTGTCGTTTTAACTCATGAAATAGAATTAGACAAAGTCTATCGAGTGATTTCTGTTGAAGATGACGGTCCCGGTATCTCTGAGAGTAAGCTTGTCGACATATTCGATCCCTTTACCCGATTAGAATCTGCTCGAGATAAACAATCGGGAGGGTACGGTCTTGGTCTTGCAATCGTTAAAGAAGCGATGTTAGTGATGAATGGGTTAGTCGTAGCCGAAAACCGAAGTCAAGGCGGTTTGAAGGTCAATCTGCTTTTCCCTATGAAACTAAACAAAAATCCAAGTTAAACAATGTGGTACTTGAAAAATATTGCATTATTTAAAAGTATCGAAAATTGAACAACACCAGCAATTGAATGACATTGCTGAAATGGTCGAAAATCATTGTTTAAACACTCTAAAAGCGCCGATATTGGTGCTTTTTTTACTTGTCAGTATGTTGTTAGATTTCATGTCAGAAAATTTACATAACTTTACGAATGCAAAGAATGTAAATTTAATGCAAATAGTAATAGTTATCACTTATATTTGCGTCCGAATTATCAAGTGGTACCGGAAACGGTTTATCAGGTTAGTCATTAAATAGTGAGATTCACTCACAATAAATAAAGCAGCCTGAACAAAAAGAAAAGTCGGAGAAAGGACATGTTTTCAAAGAGCCCATTGGCTTTAGTGATAGGCGCAGTATTAGCCTCATCAGTTGTACAAGCAGAGACAACAAAAGCAGACGAACATATGGTTGTAGAAGGTCGTGACTACGGTTATAAAGCCGACACGAACACTACAGCTATGCGCATGGAGGCGACTCAGTTAGAGACTCCTGGACAAGTATCCGTTATTGATGAACAAATCATTGATGAACAACGTGCAAGTACGTTGGGTGAAGTATTACAAAATGACGCTAGTGTTAGTGCTGGTGGTACAAGCCGTAACCGTGAGCGTTTCTCACTTCGTGGCTTTGAATTAAGCAGCTCAGATGGTTTTTTAAGAGATGGGCGTCAACATTGGTCTCACTACCGCCAGCCAATTGAATTACTAGAGCGAGTTGAAGTTCTAAAAGGTCCATCAGGATTGCTATACGGCAAATCTGAGCCGGGTGGCTTAGTCAATATGGTAACGAAGAAGCCTACATCAAACACTCAAATGTCATTAAGCCAAGATATGGGCTCTGATGATCATTTCCGTACTACTGTTGATGTAAGTGGCTCACTGAACGAAGCTGAAACACTAAGAGCTCGCGCTATTTTATCTAAAGAAACTTATGGTTCATACCGTTCATATGGTGATGGAAGTGAGCCAGAAACAGATAGATTAGTGGGTGGTCTATTCGTTGAATATGATATCAATGACAAAGTGATGATCTCTGCTCATTATGATAGAACAGAAGATCACGGCAGCGTAGATTCCGGTGCCTACATTGTAAATGGTAAGCCTGTACTTGGCGACAAATACATCTGGGATGCGGAATGGTCAGAAATTGAAAATGATGTTGAGAACTACGGTGTTTCAATTGATGCTGCAATTACAGACACTATTTCATTAAATGCAGGCTACAACCGTCAAAACTTCGAACGTTTTGATGTGGAGTCGTACCCTAACTTTAATGATTATGAGCAAACTGGTCTTATCAAGCACTCAGGTAATGAACGTACAGATAAGTGGGTTTTTGATACGGCTTACTTAGATGTAACTAAAGACTTTGAATTGCTAGGTACTGAGAACACACTACTTGTAGGTGGTAACTGGCTCGATTACTCATACGATCGTCATCAAGCTTATTACAACTCTGTTTCTGTTGCTCCTGGAGAAACTGTAGGTAAACCTGGTTATTCAGGTCGTGTAAGAGAGTCTGAGTCTGACTACAAAACATACGGTGTTTACTTACAAAACATGATGACAATCAACGACCAATGGCAAGTGCTAGCTGGTTTACGTTTTGATGAGAAGAAAACAGATGATTTGACAGAAAACCAAGTGTCTCCAAAACTAGGTGTGATTTACCACCCTGCTGAAAATGGCTCTGTATACGTACAATACTCTGAAAGCTTCATGCCAATTGGTGCTGTGAATGGTGATCAGTACGTTAACGATGGCGAAGAACTTGACGCTGAACGCGGTATTTCTTACGAAATCGGTACTAAATGGGAGCTATTGGATGAGCGCCTATTCGTAAGCGGTGCACTGTTTGATATCACCAAAGAAAATGTGGCTCTTGATGTTGAAGCCGGTTTAGACGGGAATGGCGATACGCTTTATGACAAAACTCAAGGCGGTGAGCAGAAACACCGTGGTGTTGAGGTTACAGTGCAAGGCTTCGTAACTGATAGCTTCTCTCTATCGGCTTCTACAATGTATCTTGATGCTGAAATCACGAAAGATAAGACTTACCAAGGTAACCAACCAGCGGATGTTCCTGAATTATCTGCAAGCCTTTGGTCAACATATGAAGTGGTTAACAACACTGATGTGAATCTTGGTCTTATTTATGAAGGTGAGCGCTACGGAGACGCAGCAAATACATTCAAAAAAGACGGTTATACTCGTGTAGATATGGGCGCAGCTTATACTCATAAATACGATGAAAATTTTGACATCATTGCACGTATCAATATTGAAAATGTATTTGATACGGAATACCAAGCAGGTGGTGGTTCAACAAGTAGTAATTACGAAGGTGCTAAAAATGTTGTTCTTGGCGAAGGTCGTAACTACATGGCAACTTTACAAGTTAAATATTAATACTTAGTAATGAAATGATAGGGGAGAGCAATGCTTTCCCCTTTTGTGATTGTGCTACATCAATAAAATATGATATTAAATTAAGGATGTTATTGATAATGAGAGTGGTTATCAATAAACTTCATATGAATCTCTTCTTCTAAAGTAATTGACTACAACTATGAACTTTTTAAAAACGAGCCTAGCGCTTCAAGTTATTCTTATCAGTGGTGGCATGATTGCGACAACCGCGTCGGCTAATAGCCTAGACCAAGCGCAATCTATTCAAAATAAAACCAATAACGCATCTGCATCCAGTCAGAAAGTGATCAATAAAAGTTCTGAAGCAACATTAGCCTTGAAAGCTGAGATTGAGCGATTGCAAGAAGAAGTGAAAAATTTAGAAATCTATCATGACCACCTTGCGGCTCTTGTGAATAGCCAAAATCAAGAAGCGGCAAGTATCGATGCACAAATTGATCAAATAAAATATACACGTCAAGGTGTCGTACCTTTGATGTATCAGATGATCGATGGGTTGCATGTTATTGTTGAACAAGACATGCCAATCAAAAAAGAACAACGTTTAGAGCGAGTAGAAAAGCTTCAATCTATGATGGTTCGTGCCGACGTAAGTGATGCAGAAAAATACCGCCGCATTCTAGAGGCTTACCAAATTGAAATGGATTACGGCATCAAATTGGGCGTCTACCAAGGTCGTATGGCGTTGAATGGTGGAGAAGCAGGCAATGAACAAATTATCGAAGCTGACATACTGCATTTAGGGCGCACTTCTCTTATCGCTCGTAATTTGAATGGTAGCCAGTACTGGTCTTGGAATCAGACATCAAAACAGTGGCTTGAGCTAGACCCTTCTATGAAAACTGATTTAGATAAAGCTTATGACATTGCAGGCCAGCAAGCTGCACCGAGCTTAATCACTTTACCTGTCTCTCTTATTACTGCGGAGGTGAAGTAACATGAACTTTAACTCAAATTCATTATTCTCTTTAAAGCCTCTTACTGCACTTTTATGCGCTATTTCACTTTCTTTTCCGGTAATGGCTGCAACAAGTACATCTGCCGATCTTGCGAATAAAGCTACTGCTGAAAACAAGGCTCAGGCTCGTCACAATATTCAACGAGAAGCTGAGTTCAAACAGACAGAAAAACAACTTTTAGCGTTAAAGACGAAGCTGGAAGTGAAACAGAAAACAATCCAGCAGCAAACTGATGTGTTGACTGAAGCATTCAGTGAAAACGAAAATAAGCTAGCGCGTCTTGAAGAAAAACTGCGTTTAGAAACGGGCAGTTTAGGTGAGCTTTTTGGTGTCGTTCGCCAAAATGCAAAAGAGCTTGGCACTGAATTACATAATACCGTGAACAGTGTAGACCGAGGTGTTCATACTGACACAGTCGATCAAATCATTGACGCCAAATCATTACCTTCAATGGAACAGTTAACTGGTTTGTGGATAAGTATGTCAGAGCAAATTTCTGCAAGCCGCGAGTTGGGTAAAGCTCAAATTTCATTTATTGATGGTAATGGTAATACATCTCTAGTTGAAGCTTATCGCCTAGGTTCAATTGGTTTAGTAACAGAGCAAGGTTACGTGAGTTGGGATAGCAAACGAAATGATGCCATTGCGTACATGAAGCAGCCAGATAACGGACCTGTTATTAGCTCTCTTTCTTCACTAGCTGCCGGTGAGACTACTAATATAATCATCGATCCATCTCGTGGTTTCATGCTTGAGCAACTCGCATTAACCCCAAGTTTACGAGACCGTCTTCAAGCCGGTGGTGTTGTAGGTAAAGTCATTCTTGGTTTACTTGCGATTGGTCTCCTCATTGCTCTTTTCCGTGGCGTGTCTCTAGCGATTGCTCGTCAAAAAATCCGCTCACAACTTAAAAAGCCAGATCAACCAGGAAATAACCCATTAGGTCGTGTACTAGCGGTTTATGACAAAGAGCAGAATAGAAGCGTAGAAGCACTTGAGCTGAGATTACTTGAAGCGGTAGTTGATGAACAAACTCATTTAGAGAAAGGTTTGTCCATGCTTAAGCTGCTAGCAGCACTCGCTCCAATGCTTGGTTTACTTGGTACTGTGACAGGCATGATCGAAACATTCCAAGTGATTACTCAATTTGGTAATGGTGATCCTAAAGTTATGGCTGGCGGTATCTCTATGGCGCTTATCACAACGGTACTTGGTTTGGTGGCAGCTATGCCTCTTCTACTTGCACATAATATTTTAAGCACACAAGCTGAAAATATCCGTAATATTCTCGAGAAACAGGGTATTGGTTTAGTTGCTGAGCAAGCTGAAAAAACAACACAGCCTGAAGCTTCACTATCATCTGTTGGGACCGCTGCGTAATGGGTATTTCATTGGGGAGCTCAATTTTGTCGAGCTCCATCATTCCAAATGGCTTAATACCGGATGCATTGCTCACGAGTAATTGGCTGCTTTCATTAAATCACTTTATGGAGCAGGGCGGCTTTGTATTGTGGTGGCTAGCGGCGGTTGTCGTGGTGTACTGGCTGCTGGTGGTAGAGCGTGTATTGTATCTAACGCTCTATTTCCCAAAGCAACGCAAACAATGGATTAGCCAGTGGCATGCTAGAAATGACCAGTCATCTTGGCATGCTAAAGCTATACGTGAAGGTTGGTTAGGGCAAGCGAGTATGTTGCTCAACCAAAACCTGAACTTTATTAAGCTGTTGGTTGCGATTTGCCCAATGCTTGGTTTATTAGGAACGGTTACGGGAATGATTTCTGTCTTTGATGTGATGGCTACGCAAGGCAGTAGTAATCCGAAACTAATGGCTTCAGGCATTTCTTTAGCGACACTACCTACGATGGCGGGAATGGTTGCGGCATTAGCTGGAATGTTTGTTCATGCACGCTTAGCAAAGGTGTGCTCTCGTTTAGAATTAAAATTAGAAAAATCATTAAGGAGTCAACAATGAGACTCGGCAGACGTCAAAACCGAAATGAAGAGGCTCAAATTGACCTAACTTCTATGCTTGATATCGTATTTATCATGCTGATTTTCTTTATTGTGACGAGTTCATTTGTACGTGAGTCTGGGGTAGAAGTAAATCGCCCTCAGGCGTCTAATGTTGTTAGCCAAAAAGATGCGGGTATTTTTGTTGCTATTACTTCGACAAACGACATTTTTATTGATAAGCGCATGATCGATGTTGAGCGTGTTCAAGCAACACTTGAGCATTTATTGCTAGAACAACCTGATGCATCCTTAGTTATTCAAGCGGATGAGCATGCATACAATGGAACCGTTGTTAAAGTGATGGATGCCGCTAAAGGCGCTGGCGTGAAAAATATAGCTTTAGCGGCAGAGAAACGATAATGATCTTTTATTTAAAAGTTCGATCCGCCTTTATAGGTAACATACAGGGGAGTCTGTAATGATTCGTTTGTTGCTAGCATTGCCGATTGCCGCCGCTATGGGAATTGCATTGTTTTCTTTTATGGCATGGATGGTGGACAACGGTCACCATAGAACGCAAGAAAATAGCGAAACATTAAGTTTTAACATGGTAATGGTTGAAAGTGAGCAGGAAGTTCAAAGACGCCAGCGAGCTGTACCAGAAAAGCCTAAAGCACCAGAGCCGCCACCAGAAGCTCAAGTATCTACATCTAAAGCAGAGGTTACGCCAATTAATCCAATGTCTTCAATTCCTGCATTGGATCTAAATACTTCAATTAGTGGATTGGCGATTAGCGCTCCAACATTCTCTGATTTTGGTTCAAACCAACAGGCAATGCCCCTCTATAGAGTGGAACCTAGATACCCTGCAAAAGCTTTAAAACGTGGTGCCGAAGGCTATGTACTGATGTCATTCACAATAGATGAAACTGGTCGCCCTGTGGATATTGAAGTAACAGACGCTAAGCCTCGTAGAATGTTTGAAAGGAATGCAATAAGAGCACTAAAAAAATGGAAATATCAACCTAAGGTCATTGATGGAAAAGCAATAGCTCAGGTTGGCCAAACCGTTAAACTTGAATTTAAGTTGGCAGAATGATGAAAAAAATATGGATATTTATCAGCTTATTGCTATTGCCTTCGCTATTTCCATTGAAGGCTTTGCAAGCTAAAGAGTTGAGTCAGTACACCGCAATTCGTGTTCAAAAAGCAAGTCAATTTGCTCAAGACGAAAAACTCAAAGAGGCTATAGAAACACTATCAGCCATGGAGCTTTCTAAAAAATACGATAAAGCTTTTGTTGCTCGCATGTTGGGTGTTTATCATTGGCACAATAGTGATACTAAATCTGCAATCAAAGAGCTGACTTATGCCGTTGATAGTGGCTTGCTTCTTGATGAACAAGCATGGATTACTCAAAGAATGCTTGCCGATGTATTACTGAATGAGCAGCGCTTCAAAACGGCGCTTCCTCATTACTACGCATTAGTTCAATACGCGCCTGAAACTGAGAAGATGGATTTACTGTGGATGCGTATAGCACAAGCGGAATACCAAATCGGTAACTGGAGTAATGTATTAAAAGCAATCAGCAAACACGACAAGTTGAAACCAGAACCTGATTTAGCTCCGTTATCTTTAAAGTTAGGTTCGCAACTGCAACTTAAACAGTGGAAACAGGCTATTCCGACTCTAGAATCCTTGATTGTTTTACAGCCGGAAAAAACGAACTGGTGGAGACAGCTTGTAGGTTTACAGCTTAGGCTAAATCAAAATCGTGCAGCGCTAAATACTTTAGCCTTAGCTGATTTACAAGGCGTTGAATTGTCTGACTCTGACCGTCGTTTAACTGCTCAATTATATGCTAAACGCGGAATACCTGAACGCGCGGCCCAAGAGTTGAGCAAACTTAGTAATGCTCATACAGATGTCCAGCTTCTTGCCGAGCAAGCAACTTATTGGCAACTTGCTAGAGAGTGGGATACGTCGATCAAAGTGTGGGGAATGGCCTCTAAATACAATGATAAGTATCATTGGAATGTTGCTCAGCTGATGGTGCAGCAGGGCTACTATCAAGAAGCTCTTGTTGAACTCGATAAAGTTAAGCAAAAAGAAAAACAAGCGGATGTCGCACTGGCCAAAGTTCGTTCGTGGTACAAACTCAAAGAATTAGAGAATGCTTTAATTCATGCCAAAAGAGCTGAAGGCATTGAAGCCTCAACTGAAGCTAAAGGGTGGATAAAATACTTAACTCAATTGAGACGTATTGATACCAGCAGTTAAAATCAAAGCAGCCACTTAATTATAAGTGGCTGCTTTGTATTTAGAATATGTTTTTTGTATTCAGGTGGTTACTTTTGTATTTAACTAAATTAGTTAATACCCATTAAATTGACTGATAATCATTTTCAATAGCGATGAATTATAATAGGCTATACAAAAATTTATAAAAGCCAATTTCCATGAGTGAAACTTTCTCCTTTGATACTCTTTTCCAATATTCACAAACCGTCACTCCATTTCTGGAAGGTCGTTTAAAATCGATTGAATTGACTTGTGAAAACTCTGATAGCCCACTTGAAGCCATCAACAGCCAAACTAATGACCAGCCAACCTCAATATATTCGTCGCCCAGCATCACTTATGGTTTGCCTTGCAGTGCTGATATCAAAGTGCTTTATGACTCAATAGCAACAGTATCTCCTGAGGCTAAACAAGCTTATTGGTTAACTCGCACTTGGGGATTGCTTTGTTGGCAACCGATATACCTTTCTTTTATATCAATTTATGCTTGTCATGGTTTGCCAAAGATTAAAGATATGTCTCAAGACCTTCGTGAGCAGTTTATCGCGGGTTATCAATTTAATGATGACGGCGTCAGGATCAATGAACAAAACACACTCATTGAGATAGCGGCGACTGAGCTACATTTATTGTTTGATTTTTACAGAGAAGAAATCGGCGAGTGGGCTCGAATTCGCCCAGGTTTCACAAACCACCTTTTTGCAGATGCGATCTTGGGGTGCATTGTTCAATTTCAACAATTTCAGCCTGAAATTCCAAACTCTTATTTCTTAGAGCAGGCTAAAATTTGGATTATTGCTGCTGGTTTACCATTGAAGTCATTAGAAGGGCTAAGCGTTAATCCAGAGACAAGTAAGCTTCACTTAGTTAGAACGAGTTGTTGTTTAGTATATAAGTGCACAGGTCGAAAACTATGTTCTGATTGCCCTAAATTACCTGAAAATAGAGAGATGAAAGTAACGTTGAAAGCATCTTAATAAAGAGCTTTATGAAATTAATTATCATTTATATTCTCATGTGATAAAGTCGCGGCACTTAGCTAAAATTTAGAAGAGCCAATGTACCAATTAGTTAACGCGTCGTTTCAAGTCGATGGAAAGAAGATTCTTAAACCTACCTCTTTGGTGTTTAAATCCGGAAAAGTTACCACGTTACTTGGTCACAATGGTTGTGGAAAGTCGACATTAATGAAGTTACTCAGTCGTCAAAATAAAGCTTACTCTGGAACCGTTCTATTAAACGAAAAAGAAGTAGGGAGCCTGAGTAGTCAAGATTTCGCACTTAATGTTGCCTATTTACCTCAGCACCCCCCAGTGACAGATGGTGTGACTGTCCGTGAACTTGTTTGTTTTGGTCGCTACCCATGGAAAGGGGTATTTGGTCGTTATAGTAAAAATGATTATCAAATTGTCGATGACGCCATTAATAAAGTGGGCTTAACTGAGTTTTCCCAGCGATTCGTAGCCACACTTTCTGGTGGGGAACGCCAACGTGCCTGGGTAGCAATGTTGTTAGCCCAGCAAAGCACATGCATTCTTTTAGATGAACCGACATCAGCCTTAGATGTTGCGCATCAGCATGAGCTTTTATCTTTGATTAGAGAGTTAAACCAATCTTTGGGATTAACCGTAATTATGGTTCTACATGACATCAATATGGCTGCCAAGTTTAGTGATGAACTCATTGCTCTCCACTCTGGTCAAGTCATCGCTTCTGGTTCTCCTTCTGAATTAATGACAACCGATAACCTAAAGAAAATTTACGGGATGGATTTATCCCTTTTTACTGACCCCATCTCTGGAAAAACAATCAGCTATATTGCCTAAATATTTGGTTTAAGAAGCTTAATACGTTTAAGAAAACCCAACTTAAGAACAATCCGTTTATGAAGGTTGGTTTTAGATGATGATTTTAATCAGGTTCGGTATACAACTGTTGAAAGGATATTAGTGTGAAAATATTGGTTGCTTATATAGCGTGTTTCTTTAGTTTTACGGCTTTTGCAAAAGAAGTCAGTCATGAGCTTGGGTCAGCAAATTTTGAATACACCCCAGTACGAGTAGTTACATTAGACTGGGCGTTAACAGAGACAGTTTTGAGCTTAGGTATTGAGCCTATTGGTGTCGCAGACATTAAAGGGTACAACTCTTGGGTAGCAGAGCCTGAAGTAGGGGACGCTGCCATAGATGTTGGTTCAAGAAGAGAACCTAATTTTGAATCATTATTAAAGTTGAATCCTGATGTGATTTTAATAAGTAAACAAATGTCGGCGGCTTACCCGCAGCTTAATTCAATTGCACCCACATTAGCTTATTCAATTTATAATAGTAATAAATCTCCCTTTGATTCAGCCGTCAGTATTACGCGCGATCTTGGTGATTTACTGGATAAATCTACTCAAGCAGAACGAATTATAAGTGATACCCAAAATAAGCTATTAACTAATGGTCAGAAAATTAAAGATCAATCAGCTAATAGTACTCAGCCATTATTGTTTGTTCGATTCGTTGATGAGAAAACGGTTCGAATTCATAGTGACGGTTCGCTGGCAAACGACACTATTGAAAAAATGGGTTTAACCAACTCTTGGCATGAACCAACCAATCTTTGGGGCTTTACAACCGCAGGAATTGAGAAGGTTGCTGAGCATCAAAAAACCAACTTGATGATATTTGGTCCATTGAAAGAAGTAGAAAGAAAGCAGTTATTGCAGTCTCCTTTATGGCAAGCAATGGAATTCACTCGAAATGACTCAGTTTATGAATTACCTGCTATCTGGACTTTTGGTGGGCTTATCGCCTCTCAAAGGTTTAGTGACCAAATAACTAGTCAATTAACTAATCAATCAAACAAATGATCAATGTGTTCACTCATAGTTGGTTTGGGTCACTTCAGCGAACGAGACTGCCTTTAGGCATAGCTGGGCTATTCAGTGTGATAGCCCTACTAGTGCACATTACGGTTCCTTACTCACAAGGTTTATCCGTATTAGTTGATGTTATTACTCAGTATGACCCGTCAGATTATCAACACATCATAATCAATTTAACTTATCTACCACGTTTAGCAGTTGCTTTAATATGCGGTTTTGCACTAGCGGTTGCGGGGTGTGTGATGCAATTTGTTTTACGAAACCCCATTGCGTCGCCAACCACTTTAGGTGTCGCTTCTGGTGCCGAACTAGGAATGATCCTGAGTATTTTATTACTTCCAGCCAGTATTGAAGTCAGTGGTTTTATTCCTGCATTTATCGGCGGTTGTTTTGCTACAGCATTGGTTTTTATCTTATCGGCTAAACGAGGCTTTTCACCAGTTCATATGGTACTTGCGGGCATGGTCGTGAGCTTGTTTTTTGGTTCAGTGAATACCATGTTGCTTTTATTAAATGAAGAGCACCTTACCAGTTTATTTGTTTGGGGAGCAGGCTCGTTAAATCAAAATGGCTGGGAAAGTGCGCAAATCCTAATTCCATTAACTGTTATTCCGACATTACTACTTCTAGCCATTGAAAGACCATTATCTGCATTGCAGCTAGGGGATGACGTTGCCTCTTCTATAGGTGTGAGTGTTAAAGTTCTAAAAGTGATCAGTTTAGCATTGGCTATTTTTGTTACAGCGGCAGTGGTTAGTGAAGTTGGGCTGATCGGTTTTGTCGGTATCGTAGCGCCGGCAATTGCAAGAATGTTAGGGGCTAGGAAGCTCAACCAACAAATTTTGGTTAGTGGGTTGGTTGGCTCATCTATGTTGTTGCTTGCTGACTTAATCATACAGCCATTTTCAGGAGCGGGTGGCGAAATGCTACCAACAGGCGCAATGACTGCCTTACTTGGAGCGCCTTTCCTTTTATGGCTGCTCAATAAGAAACTGTTGCAGTCAGATATGAAAGCACGCGAGTCAGTGATCAGCACTTATTGTCACCGAACATTAAAGCAAGTTGTTATCCCTATTGTGGGGCTCTTTGTGTTTCTTGTGATTGTTGCTGTCTTTGTTGGAAAAGATCAAACTGGCTGGACGATAGTTGAATCGGTTTCAATCTTACAACTTAGAATACCAAGAGTTGCTGTTGCTGCATTAGCTGGTGTTGGCTTAGCTATTGCTGGAACAATAATCCAACGAGTATCAACAAATCCTATGGCTAGCCCTGAAGTTCTAGGGATAAGCTCAGGTGCAGCACTTGCATTAGTTATAGGAGCTTATTTCGGGATAACGGCTGATCGATTCCAGCAAATGCTGCTGGGTACTTTAGGCGCATCATCGGTTACTTTTTTTATTTGGTGGATGGGCAGAAAGCATAACTTTGTAGCGACACATATGCTACTGACTGGCATCGCACTAAGTGCGGGGCTTGATGCCTTTCTGAGGATTGCTTTGTCATCTGGTCAAGATAATATGAGAGCCTTGCTCACATGGTTATCTGGCTCAACTTATCTCGTTTCAATGACAGATGTTTATTTATTAGGATCAGGGATATTAGTTTTCATTATTACCATAGCCTTAATTCACAAATGGTTAGACATCATTAGCTTAGGTGAGGTGGCGGCAAATAGCCTTGGAGTAGATTCAACAAGAGTAAGAATGCTATTGCTGCTTTTGGTGGCAAGTATCACGACTTTAGCAACAATAGTAATTGGACCTTTAAGTTTTGTAGGTTTGCTTGCTCCCCATATGGCTCGGTCATTACACCAATACAGCGCAAAGCAGCAATTGATTACCGCCAGCTTACTGGGTGCAATCTTAATGATGACCGCGGATTGGTTAGGGCGAACATTTTGGTTTCCTTGGCAATTTCCAGCAGGGCTATTAGCTTCATTGATTGGAGGAGCATACTTCTTATATCTCATGAGAAAGTAAATAGTTCCAATCGGAGATTAATTTTGGCGGTTATTAATATGGGTAGCCGCCACACCTTATATTCGTTTTTTCCAACTTATCTTTAGTTACTAGGCAAGTTCAGAGCCTTGCAGTTTTATTCTTACATCCGCCTATACTTTGATATTTTTCATTGATGCAGCTCCCTTTAGATACTTTTTAATCCGGTTTTTACAGATAAAACAATCACCTAAGATAGTAGGTGATTGTTTTATGCAGGCAATTGATAAAAACCTAGCCACTCATCGATAAATTTCATAAAACGGTAGTAATATTTATGCATATGAGTATTATTCCCATTCTCATTTGTTGTTTATAAAATATAAGAGAATTGAATGAAGTCTAAGAAAGGGATTTTCCCATTAACATTAGTTGCAGTGGCGGTAACTTCTGCATTTTCAATCGTTTCAACGCAAGCTCAAGCTGAAGGGTACGCAGAAACTGATGAAAAAATGGTGGTGGTTTCTAGCCGTACACCAAAAGCAATCAGCGATATTCCAGGTACGGTTTGGTACATTGATGCTGAACAGATTGAACGGGAGTATAGAGGTGGAAAAAACCTAGATGAAATTCTAGCCGTTACTATTCCGTCTCTTGATGTACAAAGTGGTGGTCGAACTCATACAGGTCAAAACTTACGTGGTAGAAGTATCATGGTAATGATTGATGGCGTATCTCTGCAGTCTGTTCGCTCCATCAGCCGCCAACTAGATTCTATAGACCCATTCAATATTGCACGAATTGAAGTCCTTTCAGGTGCTAGTTCCATTTATGGTGCTGGTGCAAGTGGCGGTGTGATCAACATTGTGACTAAAAAATCGAACAGTGATGAACTTGAATTTGAAACTTTTGTTGGTGGAACAACAGGCTTTAATTCTGGTGAAGATCTAGACTATAAAATTGCGCAATCAGTATCGGGTGGTAATGACAGTGTTAAAGGTCGAGCTGCTGTTACTTATACTAAAACCCAAGCCTATTTTGATGCAGATGGTGGCATTATCACACCAGATGTGACGCAAGGTTCGACCCAGTTTAACGAGACAGTTGACGTATTGGGTAATTTACAAATTGATTTAGCCGATAGTCAAAGACTCAACTTACTTGCCCAATATTATGATAGCCAACAAGATTCGCCATATGGCTTATATTTTGAGAAAGACGCGAACGGAAATTATCAATTTGTCGACGTTCGTGAAGGGTACTCTGCAGAGCGTCAGCAGGGTACTGAAAGAATCATGGTTAGTGCTGCCTACAACAATGATGACTTCCTAAGTCATCAGTTTATTGCTGAGCTTTCATATCGTATGGAAGAGCATACCTATACTCCATATACGCGAGCAGGTCGACAGACACTAAGCTTTAGTTCATCAAGGCAAAAAACAGACGTTATTTCTTTAAAAGCAGTAATGAATAAGTCGTTTGATTCATTGTCTTTTACTTATGGCATCGATGGGTATTTAGATAAATTCGACAGTGACCAAGCTCTCTATGATTCAACGGTTACCGGTAATACCGGTGGTTTAGTCAATGTTATTGATGAAATTACTGGACGTTACCCTGGAGTGGATACAGAAGCTCTTGCAACATTTATTCAACTCGAATATGCGATAACGAATGACTGGTCTATTCAAGGTGGTACTCGTTACCAGTATTTGAATACAAAGATTTCCGATTTTCAGAAAAATGCAGCGTCAGATTTTGTTCCTGGCGGTGAAACAGATTATTCAGAAACACTGTTTAACTTCGGCACTATATATCAACTATCAGAGAGCTCTCAGGTGTGGGCTAATTTCTCACAAGGCTTTGATTTAGCTAACCCTGCAAAATACTATGGTAAAGACGCAACCGTAAATGTAAATGACTCTAAACTTGAAGGCATTAAAACGGATGGCTACGAAATTGGCTACCGTAATGAACTTGATGATTTGTCATTCCAAACAGCCTTGTACTATTCATATTCAGATGGTTCAGTTGAGTATGCAGATGACAAAAGCATTAAAGGAATTTCTGATCCGCTACGAGTTTATGGTGCAGAAGCCGAAGTTAAATATTGGATGACAGATAACCTGCAACTGGGTACATCTGGTCATTATGTTGTCTCAGAAGAGAAAGGCGATAACGGCTGGGAAGATTTAGCCGCGATGGAAGCGAGTACAACCAAAGCAACGGCATGGGTTGGATGGAATGACTACGATTACAACATGAAGCTGCAAAGTGTCACAATGTTTGATTACAAAGACGCTGATGATCGTAAATTGGATGGTTACACTGTTTTTGATTTTGTTGGCAGCTATCAACTTCCAGTTGGAAGCCTAGGCTTTGGTATTAAAAATCTACTAAATGAAGATTACTCAACAGTATGGAGTCAGCGTGCAAGACATTGGTATGGTGATTCAGACATGTTCGAATACAAAGGTCGAGGTCGTACATTTACTCTCAATTACCAAGTGAAATATTAATCTCATAGATTATTATCAAATTTAATCAGTCAGCCGCTTTACTTTAGAAGTAGAGCGGCTTTTTCATAGAAATCAAAAATCCCCTCACATAGAACCGTTCTGAACTCAAATTTGAGAAGCTCATATTTTATAGAACTTCTGCTTATATAAACGTAAACAATGTAAATTAAATGCCAATACGAATGATTATCAACTAAATTACCGCCCAGATATTTTATAGGTACATACATTCATGCAATTAAGCTGTGCGGTGTTCAAAGTGTTAGCGGAGTTTAAAGTGCTAGCGCGGTTAAAAATCAAATTGGTTAACGAGTCAAATTGGTTAAGCAACCATTCGCTTGAAAAACATGCAGTTAAAAACAAAGTGGCTAAACAACCATGTGGTTAAAAGGTAGAGCGGTTCAAGCGTGGGCACGCCGACTCCATGTTTATATTTCAATGGCATTATTGTTTGTGGTCCTGTTTTTCTCAGTAACCGGGATCACTCTTAATCGCCCAAATCTGTTTGAGTTAAGCCAGCCTGATATTCAAAGCAATATTTTCGAATTACCAAGGGCATTATTTTCTATCAATGATGGACGAATTGAAGCCGATGAAAAAGCGCTACATCAATTCTTGAAAAACGAAGCAAATGTATCCGGAAGCCCTTCAAATTTAGACATCTTTTCAGAAATAGAAGATGGCGAGTTAATCATTGGCGAAGTATCAATGGATTTCAAAGGACCGGGTTATAACGCTTCCGTATTCGTCGATATTTTGGATGCATCGGTTGAAGTTGAAAGTACAGATTACGGGGTAATCGCGTTACTTAATGACTTACACAAAGGCCGAAATAGTGGCGAAGTGTGGAAGTGGTTTATTGATATTACTGCATTGCTGATGATTTTTTTCGTTATCACTGGAGTTTGCTTGCTGCTTCCGAAAAAGAAAACATTACATACATCCATTAAGTGGACCATTTTTGGCTCACTCGTCTCTGTAATCATTTACATAATTGCTGTGCCTTAATTTGGTCAGCATTGATTAAAGATATTCGGTATTCGTTTCCTAAGGCTATGAACATGAAAAACACATTTTGGTGTCAGTTGCTTATTGCACTGTCACTGGCTCCAACTTTAAGTATGGCTGAACCTATTCCAGCAGCTGCCAAGCTAGATGTGAGCTTTGAATTACCAACAATCGATACATCAATGTATGCCAGACCGTATGTTGCAGTATGGGTGGAAAACAGTGAAAGAAAGTCTGTAAAAACGATTGAACTTTGGGTCGGTAAAGACGAATGGCTGAAAGACTTGCGTAGTTGGTGGCGAAAAGTAGGTCGCTATGATCGTGAACTTGTTGACGCTGTTACCTCAGCAACGAGACCTGCGGGTGAATATCGATTCGTTTGGGATGGAAAAACTGACAGTGGTGAGCCACTCGAACAAGGTAACTACACCGTGCATATTGAGGTAGTTCGCGAGCATGGTGGACGGAATTACTTACGTCAAAAAATCACATTGGGTGACTCAAACGCAAGCTACCAATTAGAGCCAACGGAAGAAACAGGCGAAATAACAATGAGCTACGTTGTTAAATAAAATTGAGTTGCTAAATAAGATCACGTCGTTAAATAGAATCACGTAATTAAATCGATCAAATACTCACGTTAGTTGAAGATGAATTAACGAAAATAATGGAATTAAAAATGATGAAACAAACAAAAGTAAAAGCACTAGCTCTTGCGGGTGTAATGGCATTTGGTTTAGCGGTAACCACAACAGCTCAAGCACACCCTCGTTGGGTTTTACCTTCTCATTTTACCGTATCAAAAGAAGGCGGCGATTGGTTAACTTTTGACGTTACTGCTTCTCACGGCACGTTTGTATTTGATAAGCCTGCTGGCAGTGAAAGTGCACAAATTATCATGCCAGATGGGAGAAAAGAGCGTCCAAACTTCGTGGTACGTGGTAAGCGCCGTTCTATTTTTGATTTCTACTTTGAAGAAGAAGGTACTCACAAGGTTACGATTAACAATACACCAAGCTATTACACTCAGTACAAAGCAGGTCGTCGTGACACCGTTAAGTGGGTGAAAGCGACTAAAGCAGAAAGAGATAGCATTCTTCCTGAAAAATCTCGTGACATTGTCACTCAAATCAGTTTCACACGAGCTGAAAGTTACATCACTGTGGGCAAACCATCAGACTCAGTATTTGAGATTGAAGGAAAATTACTTGAAATGAAACCTGTAACTCACCCTTCAGACATCATCGAAGGCGAGCCTGTGACATTCCAGTTCTTTTACAACGGTGCAATTCAAAAAGGTGTAACTGCTGAAATCACACGAGAAGGTACGCTTTACCGCAACCATCAAGAGCAGATTGACGTAGTAAGTAATGATAAAGGTGAAATCACATTTACTCCGGATGTTGCTGGTCGTTACGTGATGAAAGCGAACTACAAAGGTGAGCTTATTGATAATCCATTAGCAGATAAAGCCAGTGCTAATGTCCATCTAACTTTTGAAGCATTACTACAGTAATCGGGCACCCCATACTGGGCTTCGAACGCTCGTAAACAACGATTAGGGTTCATGGTTATGAACCCTTTGTCGGTTATGTATTGCGTCGATTATCTATTACCTCAGTTAAGTAATACACAAGTTTAAAATTACAAAATGTTACTACGCTAGCCATGTGAATGTTGAATATGAAAATACAAATTAAAACAAAATTAAAAATAGCTATTAAGACAAACTTGGCCATTGCTGTCGCGGCAATAGCATTACCTGCACAAGCGCATTTTCCACTTATGGGCTGCTGGCTAGAAAAAGAATTAGTGGTTTGTGAAGCGGGGTATTCAGATGGAAGTACAGCGGTCGATTACGCTGTTGAGATGTTTGATTATGACGATAATCTTATCGCTAAAGAAGTGACTGATAAGCGTTCAATCGTGGAATTTGTACATCCCAATGAAGATTTCTATTTAGTCTTCGATTCTGGTCATGAAAATCCAGTTGAAGTTGATGTTGTTGAGATCAGTGAGAAATGATCACTCAATCAGTAAGACCAGATACTGGTGATAGAGAAGGGAAATGGGTCGGGTTCATTATTATCTTGATCCTTGCGTTCGCTACGGTTGCTATTCCATTTCAGCAAGCAAACACTCAAACAGAACACGTTGAACAACATCAAATATTAGTTACCGATGTTAAGAAAGAAAACCTGGCTATGCTGTCTGAACTTAGGCTTGCTCACGAAGAAATTCGAGACATTTATTTAGAAAGTGATGGCGAATGGCCAAGTGTCAATTTTTTAGAAGACGAGTGGATCGCGCCGTTCGTGAAAGATCAAAGTTGGAAGCGTAAAGGGCAGCATCATTGGACTCATGTGGGAAATGGATACTATTTTTCTGCTCCTTCTCACTCAGGTGCTGCAAACGCATTCTTGTTAAACACCAATGTTATGTCACCTGATATATGGATATCTCTCGGGGGAAGCCTAGAAGCACCGAGCTCATATGAGATCGAGTATTTAGAGTCATTAGGCTGGAAACAAGTTGTCACTGCTGCAAGTGACCCCAAAAACAAATTAAATGATGTTCATTAAAAATAGAGATTTATCATGCGAGTTTTAACTGTATTCATTGTTTTTCTTTCTGTGTTTACCACGTCGAGCCTTCACGCCACAGCACTCTCATCATTAGACGAACAATTAGATAGCAATTTAATAGACAGCAATAAAATTACAATCGGTATCACGCTGCAACCCTATTACAGCTATGTCAAAGCTGTGGTTGGTGATAAAGCTAACATACTCCCATTGGTTGATGCTGGTTTTAACCCACACAATTACTTACCTCAACCAAACGACCTAAAACGCTTAAGTATGATGGATGCCATTATAGTGAATGGCATTGGACATGATGACTTTGCATTGAAAGTTATTGAAGCGTCACAACGTAATGATTTAGTTGTAATTGAAGCCAATAAAGAAGTGCCTTTACTGCCTGCACTCGGTCAATCTGTTGGTCAAGGTGCAGTAAACCCGCATACGTTTGTAGGCTTATCAACAACGATTCAAAAAGTGTATACCATTGCTAGTGAAGTATCGAAATTAGACCCAGATAATGCCGCTTTTTATCGTAAAAATGCTCGTAAGTACGCGAAGCATTTCCGTTTGATGAAACGTGACGCCATGCTTTCACTTGGTGAACTTGATACTTCAGGTATGAAAGTGGCCACAACACATAATGCTTACGGGTACATCCTTCAAGAATTTGGGGTGGACGTAGTCGCGGTGATTGAGCCGGCTCATGGCGTCGAACCAAGCGCTAGCCAACTTCAAGGAACAATTGAAAAGATTCGTGAATCTGAAATTGACGTTCTCTTTTACGAGTTAAATATGCCAAACCGTTTTGTCGACACTATTGAAGTAGAAACTGGAGTTCAACTTTATCGATTCTCACACATGACTCATGGTGATTATGAAGATGAAAAAGTTGAAGTTGAAATGAAAAAGAATGTCGAGACTCTTATTGAAGCGATGAAATTTGCAGCCAGTAATCAGGCTAACTCATCCCAACAAGGCCAGAAGATTAAACAAGTAAGTAAGTCGGGTGGTTTGTAATGATTGGTCCTTCAATCTCAATTAATAACCTTGGTCTTCAATATGATAACAACATCATTTTGGAAAAAATCTCTGTAGATTTTGAACCAGGTAAATGCCACGTAGTAATGGGACCAAATGGAGGAGGCAAAACATCGCTGCTTCGTTCTGTTCTTGGACTCACTCCATTCTCTGGGGACATAAAGATCCATTGGCCTGCAAAGCCGAGCATTGGCTATGTTCCACAAAAGGCTATCTTCGAATCCAGTTTGCCTTTGACTGTGATGGACTTTGTATTGCTCAACCAAACTCGTACGCCCTTATTTTTCCGTCGCAAATCAAAACAACTTGATACCGCTCTTGAACAGTTAGATCGCGTAGGTATGGCAAGCCGTTCTGATCGTCGAATGGGGCAATTATCAGGTGGTGAGCAACAGAGGGTGTTATTTGCTCAAGCGCTATTAGATAACCCAAGTTTATTAGTGTTTGATGAACCAACCACAGGCATGGATGAACAAGGGGTTCGCTATTTAGAAACTCTTATAAAAGAGTGTGTTGATGAGGGACGAACCATTTTAGCGGTTCATCATGATGTGACAGCGGTTCGTCGTTTAGAAGCGAATGTACATGTGGTTAATCGAGGCTTAGTTGAAAGTGGCACTCATGAACAAGTTTTACACCCATCAAAAATTGAAAGCTTGTTCCAACATTATACGAGTACTTCAAACATTAAAAATACAGTCGAGGTAGCGTAATGGAATGGTTACGACAAATCGCCATCATGGGTGTAGAAGCGGGCTGGTTAAGCGATAGCTTCATGTATGCATTTATGGTTAACGCCCTGGTTGCAGCCTTACTACTAGGGCCATTACTTGGTGGGCTAGGGACGCTTGTTATTGCTAAACGACTCGCTTTCTTTTCTGAAGCTGTGGGTCACGCTGCTTTAACAGGGATTGCAATCGGCGTGCTACTTGGAGAGCCAGCCGAAAACCCAATCATAGGCTTGTTTAGCTTCTGTATGATTTTTGCTTTGCTACTTCACTTTGTAAGAAATAGAACCAATGTGCCATACGACACGCTTGTGGGCGTATTTTTAGCGCTTGCTTTAGCGGTTGGTGCTGCCTTATTAATGTATGTCGCGCGTAAAATAAATATCCATATGCTAGAGAATGTCTTGTTTGGTTCGATACTCACGGTGACCGATCAAGATTTAGCGATATTAGCGGCGAGTTGTTTCATCATAATCGTACTGCTTATCCCTACGTTCAATCGCATTTTATTAACTTGTATTAGCCCTGATATCGCGAAAGTTCGTGGCTATAACACCAGTTTTTATGATTACTTATTTGTGATGATGATTACGCTAGTGACCATAGCTGCAGTAAAAATCGTTGGTGCAGTCTTAGTTGGAGCATTATTGCTCATTCCTGGTGCTACCGCGCGTTTACTGACTAAACGAATGGGAAGCTTTGTGCTGCTTTCTGCGTTACTCGCGACAATTGCTTGTTTGGTCGGAACGATATTGCCTATGGAACTTGACCTTCCAGTGCCTTCAGGCGCATCAATTATCATTGTTTCCGCAGTCTTTTTCTTGTCTGCAACATTCTACCGAATTATAAGAAAGGCTTAAAAATGACCTCTTTATTCACTAAGGTTTCTTCTGCGCTAGCTTTAATCACTGTGCTTCTTACCCCTCAGTTTGTATTTGCTCAAGATATTTTGACCGCTACGCCTGTGACTTATGCACTGGCGACTGAGCTAACGAAGAAAACCAGTCTCACGACCCAGTACTTGCCTCCCAAGCGTTATGGTATTGAACGTTTGCCCAACTGGTTCAGTACCAAAGGCGAAAAGAAAGCCATTGAATCAGGCCAGAATGCTACGGTAGCCATTACACTTTCGTCTGTATGGAAGGCGGATCCGACCTATGTATATGCAAGGCAGGGTAATATTCGATTGGTCGAGATTGATGCTGCTCAGGCAATTACACCACGTGCACAAGGGGTCGCTGCTATTACACTATCAAGTGGCGAAGTATCTAAATTCGTTTGGCTTAACCCGACTAACTTGACTCGCATGGCATCAATTGTGGCGGATGATTTAAAAAAAGTATGGCCGACATATTCAGACACGATTGATGAAAACTTGCAGCGTGTCATGTTAGATGTCCGCGAGTTGATCAACCAGCAGCAAGCGATCTTATTTGATCAAGAAGTGGATGCCGTTGTACTTTTATCTGAAAGCTTAGAAGACTTTGTTTCTGGTAATCAGTTGTTTGTTGAAGATAGGATTTTTACCGCAGAGCTTGAATGGAATGAGACTCAGAAAACAGAGTTACAGTCGACATTCAAAGAAGATGATTCCTTGTGGTTAGTGACATCTAAAAAACCTTCCAAGTTATTGAAATCACTAGTATCAGAAGACAAGATTCTAGTCATTGATTCAGTAGATCGTTGGGGAAAGAAGGGGATTACTAGTGATAAAGTATTCTCGCGTTGGGAAATTATTCCTAACAATCAATAAAGCTTATTCTTGTATTAAAACGTTACGCTTCTACTAATACTTGAGCTTTATTAAAACTGAGCACTTGCGTTTTAACTGAGTAGCTAGAATGTAAAATGCAGCAGGTTAGTAGCCTGCTGCATTTTTATTTATCCCACGATAGTGGTCTGAGTATGGTTTACGTCTTTTAAGAAATGAGTAGTTGATTTAGTTTCTCTTGTTGACCTTCAATGGCAGACATTTTTTGGATGGCTTCTTCAACCAGATCTAATGCATCTTCCGCCGCTTTCTCTGACGCTTTTGATTCATCTTTTATTGCTGAACAAAGGCTATTTGCACCATCAACTAATTCGATTTGTTCTAGAGTGGATGACTGAACGTTATTGACCAATTCACCAATATCTACACTATAAGTATTGAGTTGAGTGACTATTTCACTATTCACACTCACATCTTGCTTAGTCCTTACGGCTAAGCTTCTCACTTCATCCGCGACAACTGCAAACCCTCTTCCTTGTTCTCCAGCTCTTGCAGCTTCAATCGCAGCGTTTAAAGCCAATAGGTTGGTTTGATCGGCAATGCTAGTGATAGATGAAAACGCATTGGTAATATCAGAAGCATTTGAACTTAAAGTATCAATCATTTTTATCAACTGCTCGCGTTGATCTGATTGAGTATGAGTAATTTTAGAAACATGTTCTAAATAGTCATTCAGTTGATGCTGCTTGCCCTGCAACGCTAAAGACATAGATGCCAGTGATCTAAGTGACTGAGAACAATTAGTAATGATTGGTTTGTACTCAGAAATTTGAGCGAGCATGTTTCTTTGAATATTATTCATATAGCGCTCAGCGTTAACTTCCGATTGGGAATGGAATTTAACAAATCTTGCTAGTGTTGAAGGATAATGGGTGACTGATTTATGGTGATTACCGGTACGCTTATAAATGGTAATCGACACATTTGTGCAGTTTGAATGAACATAGCATGTTTCACCAAAGCTTGAGTAGCCAGCAGTTGGAACATCAAACTTTGTTGCTTTTAGCTCCTGTTCGCTGCTTCCTATACGTCTTAGGACACAATCTATCGCTATTGTGGTAATTGGCTGACCTTGAATTTCAGACAAAAAATGTTTGTTGGATCGCTGCGTTGAAGAGGCAATGCTGTCAGAACTTACTAAAGAAATTTCTTCACCAAATGTTAAATCTGAAAACAAATTTAGAGAGTTCTCGTTGCCATTAACACTGGCTACGCTTCGAACAAACTTTTCGCCTTCACTAGTCTCTATGACAAAATGCTTTCCGGTTAACGCATTTTGAAGATTGTCAGGAGAGCAGTTGAGAACCTCACATAAATGCTCAACTGGTGATGTTATCTCATTATTGCTTAAGATAATTTTAGACAGAGTCCGTGTAACATTATTAGATTTAGCTACGGTAAACTTGGTATGGACAGTACCGGATACTGAGTGTGTATGATGGAACGCGTAAGCGTAATCAGGATGAAGTTTAATAAGCATTAACAGCGCTTTATTACTGCATGGTTTTCCATTTAACCCAAAATCTGCTCTTGTGAAATCTAGCTTACCCCCAGCACTTCCACCAATTAACGGGACCTCTATTTTTCCGCTGTTATAAGCAGCTCTTAAAAACTGATTCTCCATAGCATTTAAGCCAGTAAAGCAAGTGTACGCAAAGGTATCAGTATGGTTTTGCTCAACTTGCCAATTCAGAGACTTGATCGCCTTTGTCATGGTTGTTATGTGGAGGTCAATATCGGTTTCAAGAGTATGTTTCGGTATATCAACAAGTTGTGGCTCGCATTGGATAAACATTTTCTGAGAGAAAATATGAAGAACAACTTCACCACCGTCATAGGCGGAAGCCGTTGTTGAACTCAAGTTACCTGCACTCATAATGGTGACGCAATGTGCGCCAATAGATTTAAACACATGTCCTAAATCAGCAGTTACTTGATCAAATTTTGAATGATTTGAGACGTAAGCCAAACATAGCGTAGGTTTTTCAACTGTGTTTAATATGTCTTCTGTTTTGGGTAGTGAACTCGTGGTATGAGAGAGGATGACAGAGTGGGGTAAAACATCTTGAGCACTTTGTGAGCTTCTATTAGTTATTCTTTTTAATAAATTTAACATCCAGCGTCCTGACTTGTTTCTGGTTGATTCTCTTAGTGAAATTAATAATTGGTATAGAGAAACGGGATGTTATTTAAAGTATCAGATTAGACACAAAGCCATATTAATAATGTGGGTAAATAAGCGATAGATCAGGATTGGTTTTTAATATATTTAAACTATGTCACAGTTTGCATATTGAGGTGGCGAGTAGGCGGAGTGGGGTGATGCGTGCAGTTCATATTTTCTGTGCAGCAATAAATTAAGCGTTCCTATAAAAAGTTAAACGTGCCTACAAAGAATGAGGAATTCAATATAGGCATGTTTAGAGTCAATCTAGTCAGAAACTTCGTTTGACGAAACCGATTCTTCGTTTGGTTTCGCAGCCGCTTCTTCAGCTTCTATCTTGGCACGCTCTGCTTTGGAAATATATCGAGGCTTATTGCTAGTATGCAGCTTAGCATTTGCTCTCTTTTGTTTCTTTTTTAGAATATCGTTAATTTTTTTCTTACGGTTCATTGCTGCATAGCCTTGTATTTAGTTAATGCGGTGGAGGATAATCATTTTAGCCGCAGAACTCAATAAATGAGTGTATTTCGATGGAGAATGGTGTCAATGCAGCCACTTACTACTGAGCGTTTAAATTTACGAATGATCACGCATGATGATGCCGAGTTTATTCAAGCTTTATACAACACAGAAGATTTCTTGAAAGACATTGGGGACAAAGGCATTGACTCTCCAAAATCTGCTGTAAATTATATCCAAAATAATATTTTGAAGATGTATGAAGATAAAGGTGTGTGTTTATTGTTGGTTGAAGATAAACATACATTAACTGCTTTTGGTGTTTGTGGCTTGATTAAGCGAGATACATTAGAAGCGTATGATATTGGCTACGGCTATTTTCCAAGTGTCTACGGTAAAGGTATTGCTTATGAAGCTGCGAAAGCAATATTGGATGATGCGCAGCATAGATTGAAAATTAAAAGCCTTGTCGCGATTACTACCTCAACCAACCAGCGCAGTATAAAACTGCTTGAACGCTTAGGGTTTAGTTTTGTAAGAGTGGAGGAGGCTTTATCAGAGTCGGTGGATCTCAATCTTTATCAATTGACCTTTGATCGTCAATCCAGCCCTAATTCACAACCCAAGCTCTTCTCTCAATCAAAGCACGTCTTTCAATCTAAGCATGGTACTCAATAATGTATCAAACTAAAGACATACTCATTGGCGAACTGGCCACTGAATTTAAAACGGTTGTCGCAATGGTTCATATTTATTGCAATCACCACCACGGAACAGTAAAGGGGCTGTGTGCGGATTGCACGGAGTTACTCGACTATGCTGAAACTCGGCTTGATCGATGCCCATATGGTGAAGCAAAACCTACCTGCAATAAGTGCCCAATTCATTGTTATAAACCTGATCCTAAAGAACAGATGCGTTTAGTGATGCGTTATTCGGGGCCTAGAATGTTGTTAAAACACCCTATATTAGCGATTAGACATTTATTACACGAAAGACGTACTGTGCCGGCTAAGCCGTTACCTAATGCTTCTAATCGACATAAAAGGCTGAAATGATCTATTTGTGTTGATTAAAAATTAGAGGGTGTGCACATTCATGCTCACCCTGTTTTTATTTAAGTTAACCTGACTAAATGCTGATTACGCAATAGCAGGTGTGGCCTGATTATTGCTATCATTGCTGATGGTTAAATTATTAATCCAGCGTCGGCTTACGTAGCGATGTGAACAAATAGCCAATTTCACCACTTCTTCTACAAGCATTAATGCGTAGATATATTGGAAACTCCATCCCAGTACAAATGCACCAAAGACACAAACTGGAATACCAACCATCCACATGGCAATGAAGTCCATGCGAAGGCAGAATTTATTGTCGCCTCCGGATCGTAGCATCCCGTTAATGATCACCATGTTGAGCATTCTAATAACAATGGCACAACTCATGAATAGCATTGTTGGTGAAGCTAAAGCGTATAAGTTGGATTCTGTTAAGTTTAACCACTCTAGAACGTATTCTTGTCCCAGGAATAGGGCGGAACCTACAGTAATGCCGAATACCACGACAATTTTAATAAAAGCTTTCCCCATATCCATCGCTTGATCAAATTCATCACGTCCTAAGGAGTGACCTAGTAGTACAGAACACGCAACAGAAATTCCAAAAAATACCGAATAGCAAAGTGATTCAAATGGCGCAAGCATAGAGAAGACCGCTAATTCAGTGGTTCCCATATGACCGAAAACCATTTGATAAGCCATTGTCCCTACAGCCCAAAGTACAGCATTCATTGTTAATGGAAATGCAATACGTCGGTAAGAAAGCCACAGTGAATGTTTGTGAGTAGAGCTTTCTGATGTGAGTAGCCAGTGGTTTTTATGGCGCATGTAGGCGTACATCATGATCACTTGAATTAAACGAGCAAGTGTCGTGGCTAAGGCAGCTCCAGCCACACCCATTGCTGGAATCCCAAATGCTCCTTTAATGAGTATTAGGTTTAAAGCTATATTGAGCCCAATAGTTACAGCACCAAGTAATAATGGGGTTACCGTGTCACCTGATGAGCGCATGCTTGCTTCTGTTACAATCACAATGTGAGTAAGTAGAAGAACCGGAAACCCATACCAAAGGTAAGATGCTCCTAGGTCTATCACAGTTTGATCGCTGGTTTGTAGCATCATCAGCAACTGGGCACCAAGCGTAATGACTGCAGTAACTGGTAATAAAACTTTCAAACCAAAACGCAATGTTATGGACGTGATCGTTTTAGCACTCGAGCGGTCACCTTTTCCCCAGTACTGAGCAACCAGCGTGCCATTGGCAGTGGCTAAACCTGCCATAATCATAATCGCAACAAAGTGCCATTTTGATGCTATTCCCACAGCTGCGGTGGCTTCCATACCAAAATCGCTAACCATCAACACATCGGCAAGGGCGAGTATTGCAACTAAAGCACTTTGTAGTGCTACAGGTAAGCCAAGCTTAATTATCCTAGATAAGATATGCTCTGGCTTCGTTAAGTTGTTTGCGTTAGGGTATGTTTTAGTAGTCATAGGCTCTCCAGTTTATGACGAGAACTATAGTGATAAGACAAAGATAAGAACATGTTTGAAAATCGAGAAAACCTGTGCGAATCCGTCATTGGCTCTATGAGCCCTAAAACAACATGGCAAGATGAAGTCTTTCTTGCTGAAAGTTGTAAAGAACGTTTTTTGACCACCGAAGATATCCCTGAATTACAAGCATGCGGTGTTCATATGGCTGGTATGGCTAAGCTATTTGATGGCTACCGGATTGAGCGAGAATCAGTGTCCGTCCATACTTTTGTATTTACTCAAGAAGGCAGTGGCATTTTAACGACTTCTACATTTGTTGCTGAAATTGAGCCATATACTTTAGTTGTTTTACCAGCAGGGACTTCTTTCCGATTTGAACTTAACCCACAGCAGAACTATTGGAAAATGGCTTGGATGCTGATCCCTGACACCCCACAATGGCAACATATGGCAGGTTTAGGGCAAGCGATAGTGCCGTTTGGAGAGTGCGAGCAAGTGTGGTCTTTATTGAATTTGTTGTATTTTGAGATTGGTGGTCGCGCGAGTTTTAGAAAACTGCTTTCGAGTGAAATTGTACGCTTGCTAACTGGGTTTGAACCGAAATCGACCAATACTACGTCACGTGTACAAGCTTTATATAATGAAATTGAAAGCAGCTTACATTTAAATTGGACTGTGGCAGAAATGGCAAAGCGAGTATTCGTTAGTGAAGAGCAGCTAAATAGAGTGACCAAATCGTTGTTCCAATTGTCACCTAGAAGTAAGCTCATTCATTTGAGGATGGATAAAGCCGTGAGCTTATTGCATCACCAAGAATGGTCAGTAACTATGATTTCTCATCGATTAGGTTATAAAGACCCATACAACTTCTCGCATCGTTTCAAGAAGCATTTTGGGCAATCTCCTAGTCAATATAGAAAATCATTGCGTCACTAGATGAATGAATTTAAAGGCTATATTGGAACTTAGAGCTTAGAGCGTAAGCACGACATTTAGCTTATAGTTTGGAAAGCATGCTTAAGTTTCTCGGTCTTCTTATTAAGAGATGGAATATCAATAAGGTGAATACTGCCACGTTCTAAACTTATTTCATTAGCAGCTTCTAAGCTTTTAAGAACTTCGTTGAGCCTAGGGCGTGATATACCGGTGATTTGGCTAAGTTGCTTTTGCGAAATATCGATTTTAATCAAACTGCCTTGCACAGCAGGTAAGCGTTTTGCTAGATCCAGCAAAGAAAATACAATTCTAGATTCACGATCGTAAAGTGAGCAAAGTTGAGATTGAAGCCAATTTTTTTGTAAGTCTAGAGTGCAATGATACAACCATCGAAACACTTCGTCGTTGGTGCTAGCCAGACGGTCAATTTTTTCTTTTGGGAAATAAAGGATCGTGCAAGGTAGAATCTCATCAATTGTCGCGTTTAAAGATAAGCTATTGTATATCACACCACCACCAGCCCAAGTATTTGCACTAAGTAGCGTGGCGTTCATCGTATTTGTGTTTTCAGAAGCAAAGCTAATCGACATGATCCCTTGAACGATATAAAAAACGCCATCTACACTGGAACGTTTAAACTGATTTCGGTCTGAGAGACCATGTACAGTAATGGCAGAAAGCAATAACTCATCTTTTAATGCCTGGCTTAGATTGCAAGGCCATTGGATATCGGAAGTAGAGGTTTTCAAAAGCGATCTCGATTGTATTTTTTCATAGTGTAACGTGACGAATTACGTTCTTACAATATGAATAACCTCTAACGTTAAAATCGGCAGACAAAGTGCTATCGAAACGATCAAGTAGCTGCTGCTAAAATACTTAGACATAGGTATTTTGTTATAGCTACTTGAATATAGGTATTTAGGCAGTAGCTACTTAATCATAGGTACTTAGATAGAGGCACTTTTACATTGCGAAGGCTTATTAAAATGTTTGAAGCAAAATTGAACAAAGTCATTACTACTTTTAGGCTTCGCGAGAAAGTACCCTTGTAAAACATCACAACCAAGTTGAGCAAGCCTACGAGCTTGAACTTGGCTTTCTACACCTTCTGCAACCACTCTTAAATCTAAGCTCTTACTTAAAGCAATTACACACTGTACAGCCGCTAAGTGTTTATTGTTTTTCAGCATTTTACTAACAAAAAGTTGATCGATTTTAAGCTCAGTAAATGGGCTGGAAATTAATTGGCTTAATGATGAGTGACCAGTACCAAAGTCATCTATAGAAATGTTCACTCCACGGATGCGTAATCGACTGGTATTTTCAAGTGTTCGAGCTAAATCAGACGCTAGTTCAGTTTCAGTCACCTCAATCGTTAATTTATGAGGCGGGAAACGTACTTCATCAGCAATTTGTAAAACGCGGTTAGCAAAATCAGGTTGAATTAGATCGGTAGGCGTTACGTTTACCGATATATTCAAAGACCACCCCTTGTTATGCCAACTTGCGGCAGTTTCAATGGACTTCCTTAGCATATGACAGGTCATCTGATAGCTTAAACCCATATCTATCAATTTGTCTAAGAAGTGAATAGGAGTCAGCATTCCAAATTTTGGGTGGTTCCAGCGTATCAAGGCTTCAGCACCGATTAACGTACCACAGCGAGCATCAAAGTGAGCTTGATAATGAGGTTCAAACTGATCACTTCTTAGTGCATGTCTTATCTCTTCTTCCGTTACAGAAATAATTTGTGACTGCTTGCTTTGAGCTATGGATGTGTCTTTTTGTACCCAAGTGAGAAGTTCAGTAACTTGCTCTCGTTTAAGAGGCTTAATTAAATTGGCGACTTTTTTTAACCCGCATGATTTCGACATTTCAATTACAGCGGCTTGTACATCACTGGCAGCACTGCTGGTGAAAACGACGGTCGTCTGTATTCCTGAATCAGCTAAGACTCTTACGAATTCTACGCCATCCATTTCGGGCATATAAAGATCACAGAAGATCAAATCAGGCTTTTGTTTCTTTACCGCTTCAAACCCTTTTTTTCCATTGTTCGCAGTCACTATGGTGGCACTTGTGATTGAAGAGAGCATCGAATGCAAAATTTTACTTTGGAATGCATCATCTTCAATGATGAGAATATTACCAATATCCATTAAGAGACCATGCTAGCAGTCATAGCTAGATCCTTGTAATCCAATTGTTGAGCGAGAACTCGGCTTTGTGCCGAAAACTCCTTGCTTTTGATGAAATCAGTGTCGTGAAGCTGATCACGGCATCTAATCGCTAAATGGATAACGTCACGTTTACTCCAATTATTGGGCCAAGCTCGAGTTAACACACCAAATAAGAGTTTAGGCACTTCGTTATCAGTAAATTGTGTATCCATTGAGTGAGCAAGCATTGTTGATGCTTTCTCAAAGCTTTTCTGTTCGATCAATGTGAGAGCATCGCGTTTAAGTTTGATCGAATTTTCTCGCGATCTTTGAACTTTGTTTCGCCACTGTGATAGATAAGCTAACAAAGCTTTGTCTTGAGTGGTGAAGGGCTCTTTTTTAAGTGATATGTTAATTTGTTCGCTTAAGCGCTGATATTCAGACTGATGACCTAATAATAAATATACGCGTGAAAGTTCAATTTTTTCGAGAAGGCTTGGCTGATAACCTTCAATGTTAGCAATGTAGGTTTTGTATTCTTGCAGTAAAGCTCGCCCTTTCATTGGATCACTTTTTAGAATATTACCGCGAGAAAAAAGCAATAACTCCATTGCTTTGTAAGCTGCTCTCGGGAATTTGGCACGCCAACTTTCTGCCCATTTCCCTAAAACAGATAAGTGCGTTAATCGCTGTTCTCTAGTGGCAAACTGAGCCTGGTCTAGAACTAGTTGCGCACCTAGCTGATACATATCCAAAGTTTCTCTAAATGAATGCCGAGATTCTAAGATCATCGACTTCGTACTAGAGATAGCATTAGGTAAATTAAACATTGCCATGTTGAGGTTTACTTTTAAGCGATGCCTTTCAATAACCTTAGGGGAAATGGCAATCGCACGGTCGATGTCCTTTAAAGCAAGATCAAATTGAATTTGAGCTACATTTAGCTCTGCACTGAGTTGTGCGGCAGAAGCTGCATGGAAAGGGTCTTTTTGAAGTGGTTTGAGTAAGAACAAGCCTTGTTTATATTGCCTTTGCTTAAGTGCAATACGAGCCAAATTAAGGACCACTTTTCCATTTTCCACACTGCCTTGTAAATTGATCAGCACATTACGTGCATCATCATATTGACCAAGTTCTATAAGTGCTTCTGCTTTTATGCGTTGAGCATGAACAATGATGCCATCGTCTTGATAAAACGCTTCATCGACCATCGTTATAACGGCTTGGTAGTCTTTTTTAGCAAAGTAAATCAGAAGGTCGGAAAGTTCGCGTTTTTTACGAACAAACCCAGAAAGACGTTCTTTTAAAGTCGTGTAATTGAGTGGTTTAAGAAGGTAACCATCTGGGCTTAATTCCATAAACCCTCGCACGACTTCAGCTGTAGCATCGCCAGTTACAATGATATTAGCGCAGTCTGCGGCAAGTAAGCCTTTAGTCTGTAGTTCATCAATCAGCTGAAAACCATTAGCGCGATCACCTAAGTTGTAATCGAAGAAGACAAGACCATAGTGGTTATTACGGCATCGTAAAATGGCTTCTGAAGCATCTTGGGCAAAATGCAGCATTTCCGGTTGGTAACCCAGCTTTTGAAGCATACCTTTGGCGGCGGTTCTATACATTGAGCTGTCATCGACAATTAAAACGGGGCGTGAATGGTCAAGAGTGTTGAATGGCATATATAAGTCGCTATCAATTGGTACATAGCCATTATTTATAATTTTTATACAGAAGTCTGTTCCTTAAAGAACAGAACTAAGAGAAACTTGCAATTATACTGTATGCAATTCCCCCTAGGTAGCGAGTTTATAAACCTCGATGTCGAATAATATGTTTTATAGTACTTTACGCCTGCAAATTCTGCTTCTGTCTGTTTTGTCTTCACTCAATACATTCGCCCAATCAGCCTCTGATTATGAAGAAACTACCAGTTATAAAAGTACTGAACGACCATCAGAAAACTTGCTGAAAAGTATTTCAGAGCAAGTGAGCTTGATAGAAGTCAGTTCTAAGGATGTTTTTGCGGAGGAAGACTACTCAGTTGACGCGATTCTGAATAGTAAAGGAGAAGCACATCTCAAGCGCAGCTTGACGATTGGTATTCCTCAGCCTTCTAAGACGCAGGGTTATCACGCTGATCAAGAAGATATATCTATCTTACGTATTTTTATGAAACAGTACTGGTTGGCTTGGGGGGAATTGTATGGGTTCGAAATAAAATTTCAGCTTTCACCGTACCAAACCTTATATTCAGAACTGCTAAATGGTTCTATTGATATCCTTACGACATCAACCTACAACAGCAATTTAACCAGTTGGGTTAAGTATAGTATCCCATACGTAGAGGCAAAAACTGCTCTGGCTAAACGTATTGGTGAAAGCATAGATGGTGGGAAGGTTGGTTTAGATTTACCAACATCGATTACCCCATTTGGTTTTAATATCAATAATGAAATTGAGATACATACAAATTCAACATCTAAAGTGCTCGATCGAGCAGATAGACTCAATTATATCTTCAGTTGGTCGGTCAAAGAACTAAAGAAAGAGTTGGCTTTTCGAGGTCTAATCGATGAGTTTTCCGTTACATTTAATACTTCCGGGATCCCCATCCGTTCAATGACACGTTTTGAAGATGAACAGCTTATGTTGTTGATCAATAGCGGTATTCGAAAATTTTCCAAAGATAAAACTCAGCAACTTTGGCAACAGGCGACAGATAACAATGGTCTGGTGTCTTTCGCGCCAGTTGTTGGATCGTACATACCGGAATTAACGGATAAGCAATCTAAAAAAATAGCAGAACAACCAGTGCTTACCTATGCCTATATTGTCGATGGGGAAGAACCCTACTTTATTACGGAAGATTTCCTTATAGAGGGCTATATCGTTGATGTGATGCGAAGCATCAGCCTAAAGCTTGGTCTGACATTTAAAGCCAAACCGTATCACTCATTTCAGGAAGCCATGGATGCGGTAAAGAATCGTGAAGTAGACATGTTTCCTGGCGTGTATAGAACTGAACAGCGACTCAGTAGCTTAGAATTTACCACTGACATAGACAGAACTTTGCTTGCCATCGCGAGTGAAGAAAATTACTACACTATTAGGCAATTGAAAGGTAAACGTTTAGCGTTAGTCCGTGGATTATATGAGAACGAACTTTTGGCTGATTTGTTGCCTGTTAATCCAATCATTTATTTGGACACAGCAGAAGATGCGATGCGCGCAGTGGCAGAAGGCCGTGCTGATGCTTATGTGGGTAAGTTACTCAATAGCGCGTATTTAGTGAATAAGCACAAGTTATTTACTCTTAACCTTCATAAAGCTGAAGACTTTGATGTTGAGTTTTGGCCTAGAATTGCTTTACCTAAAATGGAAACGGACTGGGTTGAATTACTCAATGTCGGTATTTTTAATTTAGGGGATAAATTCCAACAAGATCTTCAAGTTAAATGGAAAGAACATATTGTATTTAGCCAAGAAGGGGAGCGTGTTCAAGCCTTATACCAACAAGTTGTCATCGCAAGTGGAATACTTATTGTTTTCTTATTGATGTGTTTCTTATTTTACCGTCATCAATTAGGTAGAAGGAAAGACATTCAGGCAACTCTTGAAAGAGCATTGCAAGAAGCGGAGTTAGCAAAGAAAGAGGCGGAGGAACTGACTCTTGCTAAATCAGACTTTCTAGCACGTATGAGTCATGAGATTAGAACTCCGATGAATGGCGTTCTGGGAATGGCTGAAGCCTTGTCTTTTACTAAACTTAGTAGTGAACAAGAAGATCTGTTACAAACCCTAAACGGCTCCGCTCGTAACTTAATGGCACTTCTTAATGACGTACTAGATTTTTCAAAAATGGATGCAGGTAAACTGACGCTCGAGAGTGTTAACTGTGAGCTAAATTCATTGATGACGAGTGTGATTGGTAACTTTAAACACAAAGCTACTGCTAAAGATCTTTCCATTAATAGCCGGATAGATTCTCAAATTGGTCGCGTTTACATGTGCGATTCAACTCGTCTAATGCAAGTACTCAATAATCTGGTTTCTAATTCAGTAAAATTTACTCAAGAAGGGTTTGTTGAACTAAGCGCCCAGCTTATTGCGTCCGATTATAAACAAACGGACGATGGGACGTTATACGACCTAATTGGTTTTCAAGTTAGAGACAGCGGTATAGGCATCGCTAAAAATAAGCAAAGCTCCTTGTTTGATCCTTTTGTTCAGGCTGATGGTGATATTACTCGACGTTTTGGTGGTACAGGGCTTGGTCTTAGTATCTGTAGTGAGATTGTGACTGAAATGGGGGGAGAGATCCGTGTGTCTTCTGTGATTGGACATGGGAGCTTATTCAGCATCACTTTACCTATGCCAGCAGGTAAAAGCGAAGATATTGTTATTCAAGATAAAGCCATTAGTGAGATGCCTTCGGGTAATCAATTGAATAAACTAAGGGTTCTGTTCGCAGAAGATAATGAAGTGAATAGGAAAGTAATTGGCGGGCAATTAAAGCGCCTTGGCGTTAGCTTTGATACCGCTGAAAATGGACTTATTGCTTATAATAAATTCATTTCGAATGCATCTTATGATGTCATTCTGTCTGATTGCCATATGCCTGAAATGGATGGTTTTACATTGGCGACTAAGATCTCTACTGAATTTCCAGAAGATAAACCCCACCTTATTGCCATTACTGCAGATGCGTTAAGCGGTGCAGCTAAACGTTGTATCACAGCAGGGTTTGATGACTACATCTCTAAACCATGCCCACTTGATGTTCTTGAAAGTAAGCTAATACAAATTGCAGGTAAGCATTATGTGGCTGAATCTGATTTTGATGGTAATGAAAATTCGCTGGTGGCTTGGTTGGATGCAAATAGCTTCGAAGCCGATAATTTGGATGATGAATGTGTCGAAGATATTTTCTCGGTTAATGATGTTCAGGAGCCAATAATCAAACCAGTTAATACCGTTGATGAAAGCGATTCATTAGATTGGTTAAGCGAGATGGAGAGTGATTCAGATGAAAAAGAGGATAATGATTTCCTCTTATCCAAAGAAAATTTAGCGGACGGTGGCAAAGAATCTAATAAGCTTGTTAATAATAGGCTTGTTAACAGATCAGTAAATCATGAATCTAAGCCAAATTTAGCTGAGGAGCTTGAGATAGATGCAATCCAATGGAGTGAAATAGAAGAGTCACACATGGATGAGTTAAATCAGGCTCTATTTCCCTTGGAGAAGTCACAAGGTAACTTACCTGAGACTGGGTACTTTACCGATGTT
The DNA here is from genome assembly GCF_024347495.1 of Vibrio gallaecicus. Taxonomy (NCBI): domain Bacteria; kingdom Pseudomonadati; phylum Pseudomonadota; class Gammaproteobacteria; order Vibrionales; family Vibrionaceae; genus Vibrio; species Vibrio gallaecicus. The sequence continues at coordinate 672,272 of NZ_AP025491.1, forward strand.
ATTTATGAAGAAAGTCAAATCGATAATGGTCCAAATAACAATGAAGATTCAGATAGCGTCAATTCTCCAAATAGCATTAACGACCCACATAGCGTTCAGCAAGAAGCAGAATACCATTTGAATGACCTCACTGATGCTGAGCTATTTGAAAAAGAAATGGAGCAGTTTGAGTTGGCGGTTCAGCAGTCAGAAAAAGACTCAAATGCCCCTGAATCTTTAATGGAACCGGCAATTTTACAAGCTGAACAAGATTTATTCGAGTCATACCAATCAAGGAGCACCTTAGGTTCCAATGATTTTATTGAATCTAATTTTGAATTCACAACTGATAAATTTGATGCTCCTTTAAGCGAACTCGCTGGACTTGAACTAACAGAAGAACAAGCTTCACCCAATGAATTGATATTGCCTGCATTTGAAGCATTTAATGTAGACCATGTGTTATCTATGAGCGGTGAAGATCAAGATATAGCCTTAGATATTCTCGATACCTTCATTAAAAGCTACAAAAACGACATTCAAGAACTTGAAGCTACTGGTGCAATTCAAGATGCATTAGCCATTAAAGATACCGCGCATCGTATTAAAGGTAGTGCGCTTTATTTAGGTAATGATTCACTATCTACGGTTGCAAAGGATATTGAAAAGAACGCTTTAAAAAATGACTTAACTTACAGTCATGAACGCATTGAGTTTGTGACTAAAGGGTTAACGATTCTTGGACAAGAAATCGAACAATATTGCGAAGGAATAAGAAGTCCAAACCATTCAGTCATGAGCTAATCTAAAGTGATAAATATATCTTCTATGAAGCGATTGCTAAAAGCAGCAGTCGCCATCAATTGCTTTTTTGCTACTTTGATTGCATGTCTTGTTGGTGCGTTTTCGTTAAATATCGAACGAAACTTTTGGCAAGAAAATTTAGTCGAAGATTACAAAAATCTAGCCGTTACCCATTTTTCTGATGAATTTAAAGATCTAAATTTGGCGACGGAAGAACTTGCAAAAAATGCAGTTATTTCTGAATTTATACAGGTAAATCATATCAATAAAAACCCCGTTTCTATTGATAATGAAATACAGAAAAGTGACCAGTTTTCTACCTTAATTATTCAAAACACCATTGGACAGTTTGTTTATACAAACACAAAAAGTAAAACAAGCTCAATTAACGGGCTAAAGAGGTTACATGAACCTCATACGCAAATGGTTTTTACTCCAGTGAAAAATCTTGGCATAGACTTTATCGATGGTCGAATTTTTATGTTTGTAAGTGTCCCTATTGTCGGAGAATCCTCCGTAAGACCTACTGGCTTGGTTACTATGCTTCGAGAGGTGAATTCTGAGCTACTAAGAGAGTTAAGTGAGAAGATCGGTCGTGAATTCAACTTTCACTACACATCTGCAGGAATGAGATTAACTCAAATTAGTTATTCTCATGGTTTTAAAGTGGATTTGTACCGTATAACAAATGGTGAACATTCATTCGATGCGGAATATAAAATTACATTGCCAGACGGACGTGTTCAGCCCGCAAACTTTGTTATTACCTTTGCTCTAAAGCCTTATCAACATTTTGACCCTAGGTACTTACTTTTTGGTGTTGCACTCACTGTTCCTTTGATTACGTTTGTACTTTGGCTTGGTTTTTCAACTAAGGTTATTACCCCTATGGCAAAACTCATTGATTATGTAACCGATGAAGGGACATACAATGAGGCACGAGTAGATAAAACGTCATCGCATGAATTGCCGGAAGAGCTGAAACTGATCCATCATCGTTTTAAGAAGGTGTATTTTAATATGTCTCGGCAGAATCAATTTAGCCAAGTATTGGTTGATGCGATTGGAGATATTATTATCACCGTCGATATTGAAGGTAAGATTTGTTATGCCAATCCAGCCGCGAGGCAATGGTTTAATGTGTGCGAAAGTATTTTGTTTGGTCAGCCACTAGAGCTGTTTACGAGTAATATTAATCATGAAAGTCCAGACGTGGCGACTTGGTTATATACGAGCAACGTCTATAAAGAACGGATTCAATGTGAAGCCGAATTGGTAAATATTATTAGTAAGACGTTTGTTTATCCTGCCGATGTTATTGTTCAGCCGATCAATATTTTAAACTCAGATAGTGAATTTGAAAGTATTGATGGAAGTTCATCGACAGTGGTTGTGATAAGAATTAAAGACATCATTCCACTTGATAAGTACATGTCATAAAAAAAGGAGAGCGTTGGCTCTCCTTATTTCTTTTAAAAACATCGGGCTGTAAAAACATGAACTAAGTAAAACATGAGTGAGTTAAACACGCCGTTCAATCAATACTTTTACTGACTGGTTCTCGTTCTACTTTACTCACCAGCAATTTGTAGGTGTGAGCCTTTAAGGCTAGCAATAAACATATAGATTGTCGTTGCTAGTAATGAAGCAAACAGATAAGTAAATAACCCCGATTGTGAACCCATGAAGCTGTCTGCGATAATAGGACCAGCCACAGAACCAATACTGTAGCAAAACAGCATAATTTGAGTGACCGATACCAAGTAGCTCGCATCCATGTTTCGGCAACCTAAGTTGATTGCAATTGGGTACAAAGCAAAAGTTGCCATGCCTAAAATGAACAAACTGCTCGCCATCACGTAAAAATCTTGGCTTAAGGTGATTAATGCAATGCTTGCTACACCTAACAGGCAGAACAAAGCCATCAGCAATACTTGACCAATCATTCGAGATAACCAAGTGACAATCGGTTGTACAGCCATTCCACCCATAATAATCAATGCCATTAAGCCGCCAATGTCATCGTGGCTAATATTACGGTTTGAAAGCTCAACAGGCATCAAGCCATAAATTGCGCCAAGAGTAAGCCCTGAAACAATGCATCCAATTAAAGCGCTGTGACTTAAATTCGTGATTTGTTTGAAAGACAAACTTTGCGAGTGGCTTGATGCTGGTGCAGCAACATTGCCAAACAGTAATACGATAACAGCACTGAATAAGAGTGTGAAAATAGCAATAAAAGGTACACCGCCTATAACGCCTAATACACCAATACCCAATTGACCCAGTGCAGAGCCGCCATATAGAGAGCACATGTAAATTGCTAAGCGTTTTGCTCGTTGCGATTCTTCACCGCTCATCAACCAAGACTCAACGACAACAAAAATACCCGCAACGGCAATACCAGCAACAAAACGTGCGACTAGCCAAACTTGGCTAATAGGTATTAACGGAAGTATAAGTACGGTACCAATGAATACTGATAAGCAAAGTACGAAAGCATTACGATGCCCGTAATGAGCAACAACACGTTCGATAATAAGAGTACCAACCAGTAAGCCTGCATAAAATGCACTCGCTAACCAACTCGATAGCGTACTTTCTAGCCCATAGTCAGACAGCATTAATGAAAGTGAACTCATTAAGTAGCCAGAAGCAATAGCGTAAAGTGACAGCGCAATAACAGGAACTGTTATACGAGCGATAGGTTGAGTGTTTTCCAATGCAGGAGTCTCCAAGGTCGTGTGGAAGATGAATTTTCCGCGACTATGGAGGAGAAAGTGAGATGGGTAAAACGAATAAAAATAGTCGTGACGATAAAGAAAGTTTATCGCCACTGTGGTGTAAAATTATCTATTTTAAAATGAGATAATTTTAGATTCTTATTTAGCTAAAGCTTGATTAAGCCATTGATCAAACTGTGATTTAGGTAGTGCGCCATTAATGCTATCAACACGTTTACCATTCTTGAATACCATAACGGTTGGTATACTGCGAATTTGATATTGCGCGGCAAGTTGTTGCTGAGCTTCAGTATCAATCTTAACGAATCGGACAGAGCCTGCACGTTCAGTTGCCACATCACTGAATACTGGTGCAAAACCAACACATGGATTACACCATGTCGCCCAAAAGTCGATAACAACAGGTTGAGAACTGTTTAAAATCGCGGGTAGGTTTAAAACCGTACCTTCGACTGGTGAGCCGTCTAGTAGTGAACTTTTGCATTTTCCACAGGTTGGGCTTTCTGTGATTCTTTCTGATGGAACGCGGTTGACACCTTGGCAAGAAGGGCAACGAGTATTAAATGTAGACATAACTTTCTCTTTTTATTATCAGTTCGTAGAATGCCCGATTTACGGCAGTGGTACGAAATGTTTATACTGTTTCAAACAGCCTTACGATACTTAAATAAAAACAAACAATAAATAGGTAAATGATGACAAATTATTATGCTGAAATTACAGGCTGGGGGAAATGCTTGCCACCAGCTGTACTTTCAAACGATGACCTAAGCACTTTTATTGACACTTCAGATGAGTGGATAAAAACTCGAACAGGTATCGAAAATCGTCGCATTAGCCATGTGAATACTTCTGAGCTTGCAACTGTGGCAGCAAAGCATGCAATGGCATGTGCTGGTCTAACAGCCGAAGATATCGATTTGATCATTATTGCGACTTGCAGTCCTGATTCTCTGATCCCTAACACCGCATCTAAAGTACAACAAAACCTTGGCATTAAAGGGGCTGCTGCCTTTGATTTAAATGCAGCTTGTACTGGCTTTATCTATGGATTGGAAACGGCGACTCGATTGATTCAGTCAGGTAACTACCGTAATGCCATCGTGATTGGCGCAGAAAGACTGTCTTTCTTCATTGATTGGACTAAACGTGATACTGCCGTGCTATTTGGTGATGGAGCAGGGGCGGTTGTATTGTCTCGTACAGAAAGCCAAGTGGGTTTACAGCATGCTCAGATTGGTTGTGATGCAGAAGGTCGTGACATTCTTGCGGTACCAAAGTTTGGTACATCTATGGATCGATTTGCTGCTGACAATGGGTATTGGGACTTTGACTTTGTCGGTAAAGAGATTTTCAAACGTGCAGTAAAAGGGATGGGAGCGGCTGCTCATACTGTTCTGAGCCGTACCGGTTTGTCTACTGATAATATTGATGTGGTTATTCCTCATCAAGCAAACATTCGCATTATTCAAACTCTGTGTGATATGGCAGGGATCGAACGCGATAAAGCATTTGTGAATATTCATAAATACGGTAATACATCTGCTGCTACTGTGCCTATCGCTTTATGTGAGTCACTAGAGCAGGGCGTTGTAAAACCAAATTCAAATCTCCTTGTCGCGGCTTTTGGTGCAGGTTTAACGTGGGGCGCTGGTCATATAAAATGGGGTGAAAGAGTCACTGCTATTGGCAGCTCAGATGCAAGCTTACCTGAATTAAATCAAACGGCTCTAGAGCTACTAGAAAATGCAATTTTACACTGTAAAGAGCGCCCAAACGAGGTTAAGTAATCATTCATTCTTGAACTTTCTTAGGTCAAAACATTGTTTCTGGAAAAACTATCGCTTTGAGTAAGAAGGATGCATATCGAGCATGAAGGTTACATCTAGTTTAACATCGTACATATAAACTTTAATTAAGGGACTACATACAGTCCCTTTTGCTTTTCTGATAGGAAGCTACGTGAAAAAAGTATTAGCAATTGGCTATGTTTGGCCTGAACCGAACTCTTCAGCTGCGGGCAGCCATATGCTGTCACTGTTACGTTTATTTAAACGTCAAGGTTGGGAAGTTGAATTTGCTACGCCTTCTCAAGAAACAGAGCACATGATAGATCTTAGTGCTGAAGGTATTACAAGCAAGGCAATTGAGCTTAATTGCGACAGTTTTGACGAGTACATTAGCGAGTTACAACCAGATATCGTCATGTTTGATCGGTTCATGATGGAAGAGCAATTTGGTTGGCGTGTAGAAAGATCATGTCCGACTGCGTTAAAGCTGTTGGATACTGAAGACTTACAATGTTTACGAAATGCCCGTCATCAGGCTGTAAAGGCGGATAGAGAGCTGACTAAAGTTGATCTCTTTGGTGATTTGGCGAAGCGAGAAATCGCTGCAATACTTCGATGCGATCTTTCGTTGATCATATCAAGCCATGAAATGAAGTTATTGGTTGATGAATTTAAGGTTGATCCATCATTGATCTACCATCTGCCATTTATGGTCGACCTTGATACATTGCCTAAAAGTACCCTCAGTTTTGAAGAGCGTCAGCACTTTATGACGATTGGCAACTTTAGGCATGCCCCAAATTGGGATGCGGTTTTGCAACTTCAACAAATCTGGCCAAAGATAAAAAAACAACTACCAGAAGCTGAGTTACACATTTACGGCTCGTATCCGCCACCAAAGGCAACTGCACTGCATAATCCCAAAACTGGCTTCCATATTAAGGGATGGGCTAAAGATGCAGAGGAAGTCGTAGAGCAATCTCGTATTTGCTTAGCACCATTACGCTTTGGAGCTGGGATAAAAGGCAAACTATTAGATGCGATGAAGGTGCAAACCCCAAGTATTACAAGTGAAATTGGTAGTGAGGGAATGCTACCTAATCCTGATTCGGTTTGGCCAGGTGCAGTTGAAAATGATTATGACGACTTTGTTTCGGCTGCGGTTGAATTGTATACCAATAAAGATAAGTGGTTAGCTGCGCAGTGCCAGTGCCATGGTTTACTAGAAGCATGTTATGAGCAAAATGCTTTAGGTAATGCTTTAATTGAAGAATTGACACGCTTAGAAGCAACCTTAGAATCGCATCGGTTAAACAACTTTGTCGGATCAATGCTAAAGCACCATACAATGACCAGTACAAAGTATATGTCTCAATGGATTAATGAAAAGAACAAGCACAAATAGACCTATCTCTATTGATAAGTTAAATCCAGAGCATTGCTAGCGACTGTTTAGCTAGTATAAAAAATAAAGCCCATCAGCCTTTCAGCTAATGGGATTTTTATTTCTCTACGTTACTTATATCAGCAATTACTTAGCTACATTTCGTCTAGTAACTTTCATCTAGAAGCCATGTTCTCTTAAAGAGAGCTTACAGATTCTTAATATAGGTTCTTATTATGGTTAATGACTATATGTGCTTAAGATCTAGAAAATTGATATGTACGGAAACCACCAATCAAATTACGAGCTTTATAGCCATTATTCACTAGTTGACGATAAGCTACGTTACCACGTAACCCAACTTGGCAATAAATGATGATCTCTTTGTCTTTAGGGAGTTCAGTTATTCGCTCACGAAGTTGGTCTACAGGGATATTAACGGCGCCTTCAAGGAAATTACCATTAGATAACTCGTTAGGGTTACGCACATCAAGCAGCAATTGGTTTTCAGACAGTTGATCAATTTGGTGATAGTGGATAGGCGTCGCATCACCTTTAATAATATTGCTAGCAACAAATGCCGCTTGGTTAATTACATCCTTAGCACTTCCATAAGGTGGCGCGTAAGTCAGTTCAAGGTGCTGTAGTTGCTCTACAGTCATACCTGCACGTTGAGCCACAGCTAATACATCTATTCGTTTATCGATGCCATCTTTTCCAACTGCCTGTGCCCCCAAAAGTACGCCTGAAGTTGGGTGGAACAGAATTTTTAACGATACTGTTTCAGCTCCCGGATAGTAACTGGCATGGCTTGCAGTATGTACATAGACTTTTTCATAATTAGAACGGCTTTGTATAAGTTGCTTTTCATTTTTACCTGTTGAAGCAACAGCTAAATCAAATACCTTACAAATCGCAGTACCTTGTGTGCCTTGATAACTTTCGTTTCTTCCAAATATATTGTCTGCTGCCATTCGACCTTGGCGATTGGCAGGACCCGCTAAAGGGACTAAGGTTGGTTGCTTTGTAACAAAGTCTTTTTCTTCTATGGCGTCACCAACGGCATAGATTGACGGATCACTGGTTTGTAATTGATCATTGGTTTGAATTCCGCCCAATGAACCAATGGTTAGACCTGCTTCTTTCGCGAGAGAGGTTTCTGGTCGAACACCAATCGCCATAATTAACATACCCGTTGAAATCTGCTTACCGCTACTCAGGCTTAATGTAAGATTCTGGCTTGAATTATCGAACTCGACTGCTTCAAGAGCACTGTTTAAGCGAAGATCAATGCCTTTTTCTTTAATTTCACTATGTACGAAGCCTGCCATTTCTCTATCTACTGGAGTCATGACTTGATCAAACATTTCGATTAATGAAGTGGAAATACCGAGCTGGTGGAATGCCTCAACCATTTCTAAACCGATAAAACCACCGCCCACAACGGTCGCATGTTGCGGTTTGTTGGTGTTCAAACTTCTTAATATTTTATCCATATCAGGAATATTACGAAGTGTATGAGTGAGCGGGTTATTAATACCACTGATGTTTGGTGTAATAGGGCTCGCACCAGGGCTTAATAGCAAAAAGTCATAACTTTCTTGGTATTCAGTTTGATCGAGAAGGTTTCTTACAGTGACAGTTTTGTTAGCACGATTGATACTGACAACTTCATTCAACACACGCACATCAACATTGAAGCGAGCCAAGAAGCTTTGAGGTGTTTGCAGTAACAATTTACTTCGGTCTTTGATGTCACCACCAATATGGTAAGGAAGACCACAGTTAGCAAATGATACAAATTCACCACGCTCGAACATTATAATTTCAGCATCTTCGCTTAGTCTTCTTGCTCTGGCTGCTGCTGATGCTCCGCCGGCTACGCCACCAACAATCACAATCTTGGTCATTTGAATCTCCAATGGGTTAGTACTTGTCTTTAGCCACACTATAAAAACTAACATTAGAAAAGTCTAATGTTAGTTTTATTTAATTACACCTAAATTAGGATTGACTAATTTACATTTATTAGTAATATCTAATTTATGGTTGATTGCTCCGTAATAATATTAAAAATGAAGCAGAGGTAAATATGATTCATACAATTCCTTGGCATGCACTAGTTGGAGGTATGTTACTTGGTGTATCCGCCACTATTTTATTGCTGTTTATAGGGCGTGTCGCAGGAATTAGCGGCATTGTCAGTGGGTTATTGAAGCCAGTCAAAGGCGAGTCTGGTTGGCGAATGACTTTTATCGTTGGAATGATTGTCAGCGTATTTATCTTGCAACCATTCGGAGTTGAACTGCCAGTAATCGATAACAGTAATCTATTTATTGTGGCTATCGCAGGGCTACTTGTCGGGTTTGGGACCAAAATTTCGAATGGATGCACGAGTGGCCACGGGATTGTTGGCTTAGCAAGGTTTTCTAAACGTTCAATTGCTGCAACCTTAACATTCATGGCTTTTGCTGCGCTGACTGTACTAGTCACTAAAGTTACAGGAGTCATATAATGAATGAATCAATGTATAAATCTGTTATTGGTTTAGTGTCTGGAGTTCTATTTGGTAGTGGTATGGTGATATCTGGAATGGTTGATCCGATTAACGTTCTTGGTTTCCTAGATATAACAGGGGATTGGAATCCAAGCCTTGCATTTGTAATGGGGGGTGCGCTAGCAGTATTTACTCCCATGTACCATCTGGTTATTAAGAAACGCAAACAGGCAGTTAATGGTGAAGGTTTCAAAATAACAACTAATCAAGTAATAGATAAAAAACTAGTTGGTGGATCTGCACTGTTTGGGATTGGCTGGGGGTTAGCGGGTTTTTGTCCCGGCCCTGCGGTGACCAGTTTAGGTGGCGGGGCAACAAGTGTAATTTTATTTAGTATTACAATGCTCATTGGAATGAAAGCTGCTGTGCCTTTGCAAAGTAAATAATCAAAATCGAGATTAACGATTTGGAGTGACTAATTGCACAACACTGCTCACTGGGCAATGGTCACTTAGTTGAAAATCTAGTACATCTTGAGTCTTAAAAAGATTCTGTTCTGCAGGTTGAAAGCTCAGTGAGTCACTCACCACAATATGATCTATAACAGAACGAAACTGGTGGATTTTGCCTTTATGTCTATTTGAGCGAATTTTACACTTAGCCTGAGTATTCTTTGTCGCTAGGGTTGCAGTGGTGTTATCGGTTAAAATACCCCATAGCCAATCATTGGGGTAAGCTAAGTTATGGTTGAAGTCACCTAGAATGATATAAGCATCATTATTTTCCTCTCTAGCCCTAATCCACTGATTTAATCTTTCACCTTGAGCTTTTAAACGCTGGCAATTCTTATTCCTTCTATAGGCACCACTGCAGCCTGCTTTCAAATGAATTGATAAGAGATGCACTTCGTTTTCTTCTATATCGACAGATATATAACTCGCAAATCTTAGCTTACTATTACTCTCTAGCGGGAAGTCTTCATAGTCTGTAATAGAAAGCCCTTTTCGAATCGCAAAACCAGTGTACTGGTTTACGTTACTGAATTGATGACGTCTGTTCGCGGGAATAGCACGGTCTGATAAGAGTAAATCGAACTTATTGCCGGATATTCGGCTTAGAGCTTCAATACTGTCTACTTCTTGGAAAGCGATAATATCCGAATTCAATTTATTGAAGTAATCAGAAAGCTTGTTTTCATCTGTAAATGTCCGTTGAGGAATGTTCAATTCATTAGTGGTTTTTGTGGTTAGCCACTCAATATTCCACGTTGTGATGGTCAATGGTGAAGCAAATGCTGGAATGCTAAAAAAGCAAAAAAGTGCAAGCCATTTATTTAGTTGTGTCATGCGATTTGACCATAATAGAGTTAGTAATTGATATTTAGCCTTTATCCTACAACACCTACAGAAAATTCAACTCTTTTAAGTTTTTTTTCATCAATTACATTGTTTCTTTTCAACTGAGAAGTCATGCGACAAGATCGAATTGTTATTAGTCAGCTTGTGACTATCCTTGATCTAGATCAATGCTCAAAGTCGACGGTTCTCGTTAAATACGCCACAACATATTGTGTTAGTTCAATAATAAATAGCTCTATATAGTGTGTCTGTGGATAACCCTGTGAATGCACTCTGAGTAAGGAGACGTGGTGAAATCAATCGTAATCAAACGTGATGGCTCAAGAGCGCCGTTTAGCAGAGATCGTATTCAAGCTGCTGTAGAAGCCGCTGCTGACAAAGTAAGCCAAGATATCGCTATTTATGCGTTGAATGTAGCATTAGCTGTTGAATTAAAGCTTGAAGAGTACGATGAAGTTCATATTTCAGAAATTCAAACCATCGTCGAAAATGAACTTATGCAAGGTCCATATAAGTCACTTGCTCGTTCATACATTGAATACCGACACGACCGCGACATTGCACGTGAAAAGCAAAGTGCTTTGACTCGTGAAATAGAAGGTTTGATCGAAGAAAGTAACGTTGATTTAATCAATGAAAATGCAAATAAAGATGGCAAGGTAATTCCTACTCAACGTGACTTACTTGCGGGTATTGTGGCTAAACATTATGCAAAAACACACATTTTGCCACGAGATATAGTTCAAGCTCACGAAAGTGGTGATATTCATTACCATGATCTAGATTACGCACCGTTTTTCCCAATGTTCAACTGTATGTTGATTGATTTAAAGGGCATGTTAACGCATGGCTTTAAAATGGGTAATGCGGAAATTGATACACCAAAATCAATTTCAACGGCAACAGCGGTAACCGCACAAATCATTGCACAAGTTGCTAGCCATATTTACGGCGGCACAACGATTAACCGTATCGATGAGGTTCTTGAACCTTATGTAATGGCAAGCTACGAAAAGCACCTTTCATTAGCAAAAGAGTGGGATATTCATAGCCCTGAAGCATTTGCTATCGCTCGTACTGAAAAAGAATGTTACGACGCATTCCAGTCATTAGAGTATGAAGTAAATACATTGCACACCGCTAATGGACAAACGCCATTTGTCACGTTTGGCTTTGGTTTAGGTGAAAGTTGGGGCTCAAAGCTGATTCAAGAGTCTATCTTGAAGAATCGAATTGCTGGTCTTGGCAAGAACCGTAAGACAGCGGTTTTCCCTAAACTTGTGTTCGCAATTAAAGATGGCTTAAACCATCAGAAGCAAGATCCTAACTACGACATCAAGCAACTGGCTCTAGAGTGTGCTTCTAAGCGTATGTATCCAGACATCTTGAACTACGACAAAGTAGTAGAAGTGACAGGGTCATTTAAAACGCCTATGGGTTGCCGTAGTTTCTTGAATACATACGAAGAAAATGGCGAACTGATTCATGAAGGTCGTAACAACTTAGGTGTTGTTAGCCTTAACTTGCCACGTATTGCGATTAACGCAAAGGGCAATATTGATGACTTCTATACATTGCTTGATGAAAAACTGCACTTAGCACGTCGAGCACTAGAGACCCGTATTAGCCGTTTAGAAAACGTGAAAGCCAGAGTTGCCCCAATCCTATATATGGAAGGCGCATGTGGTGTTCGTTTAAAAGCGGATGATTCAATCGCAGATATTTTCAAAAACGGTCGTGCTTCGGTATCACTTGGCTATATCGGTATTCATGAAGCGATGACGGCTTTATTCGGTACTGATTCACATTTATATGATGACGTAGAGCAACGAAATAAAGCGTTAGAAATTGTTGAATACATGAAGAAAGTGGTTGAATCATGGACTCAAGAAACGGGTTATGCGTTTAGCTTATACGGCACACCAAGTGAAAATTTATGTAGTCGTTTCTGTAGCATCGATACAAAAGAGTTTGGAATCATTGAAGGGGTAACTGACAGAGGTTATTACACCAACAGCTTCCACTTAGATGTGCAAAAGAAAGTAAACCCGTACGACAAGATTGATTTCGAAATGCCGTACCCACAAATTTCTAGTGGTGGCTTTATTTGCTATGGCGAATTCCCGAATATGCAAAAGAACATTGAAGCTTTAGAAAATGTTTGGGATTACAGCTACACACGCGTTCCTTACTACGGTACTAATACGCCAATAGATGAATGTTATGAATGTGGCTATAACGGTGAATTTGATTGTACAAGTAAAGGCTTTACTTGCCCTAAATGTGGTAATCATGACTCAACTAAAGTGTCAGTGACACGTCGTGTTTGTGGCTATTTAGGTAGCCCAGATGCAAGACCATTTAACTTCGGTAAGCAAGAAGAAGTTAAACGCCGCGTAAAACATTTATAAACGGTCTGTAGATATATATGAATTACCATCAATATCACCCAATTGATGTGGTAAATGGACCAGGAACACGCTGTACATTGTTTGTTTCTGGTTGCGTTCACCAATGTCGAGGTTGTTACAATCAATCGACTCAGAGGCTTGATTCCGGTCACTTGTTTACGCAAGATCTTCAAGATCACATTATATCTGATTTGAATGACACGAGAATTAAACGAAGAGGGCTTTCTCTTTCTGGTGGAGACCCGCTACATCCTGCTAATGTGAGTGAAGTGCTTACATTAGTAAAACGTGTGAAAGAAGAGTGCCCCGGGAAAGATATCTGGTTGTGGTCTGGATATACGCTTGATGAGCTTACTGATGAGCAACGAGAATTGGTTGATCTTGTCGATACACTTATTGATGGTAAATTCATACAGGATGAAGCTGATCCAAGCTTAGAATGGCGTGGTAGTGCAAATCAAATCATTCATCGATTTACTGATTTGTAAACCCATTAAAAAAGGGCTTTATCGTTGGTATTCGCCGCAAATGAAGCCCTTGGGTGTGAGTTCTTTAATTTCCTGTCTACTTAATACTTGTATTACTGTTTGATTCAGGTAATAGACTTTTATTATTCAAACCTATGCTTGCCAGTATCTTCAGTATCTTCAGTATCTTCAGTATCTTCAGTATCTTCAGTATCTTCAGTATCTTCAGTATCTTCAGTATCTTCAGTATCTTCAGTATCTTCAGTATCTTCAGTATCTAAGTAGCAAGTGGTGTCGGTTCTTCAATGAGGTTATTAATCCATTTTTTGGAATTAATTCTCTGAGTAGTTAAACCGATTTTTACCACCTCCTCTATGATTACAATCAGTAATACCCATTCTAACGACCATCCATATACAATTGCAGTTATGTACGCGAGTGGTATTCCAATTGCCCACTGACCGAAAAGGTCGATAAAAATGCTGTAATTAATATCACCGCCACTTTTCATCACTCCTCCAATACCAACCATATTAAATACTCTAAAGATCATGCCGAAGATCATAACTAAGCATACATTTACAGCAGTATCTTTAAACTCTAGATGAGTAAGGTCAATCGCGTACACAATCAGTGGTTTTGCTAAGAAACAAGATACGGCGAGTAAAATAGCAAGTGAACAGCTAGCTAATACATACCCCCAAGCCGTATTCTCAACTCTATTATAGTTTTTTGCCCCAATCTCATTGCCTAATATAATTGACGCCGCAACTGCAAACCCCATGAAAGCAGAAATCAATACACTTTCGACAGGTGATAATAGGGAGATTATCGCCAGTTCACCGACTCCCATCTGCCCAACTATTATGTTGTATACAATTAATCCGCCAGCCCATGCGGTGTCATGAACCATCATTGGAATAGCGACAGATAAATACTTCTTACGGTACTCAGGAAGTACAGCTTCAGTGTAACTTTTACGGGTAGGGAAGATATTTGCATGATGTTTTTTAGCAAGAGTGAATAAAACAATAGTTTGTATGAATCTGGAAATTGTTGTGCCTATTGCAGCGCCAACGACGCCTAATTCGGGGAAGCCAAACATACCGAAAATGAGTAGAGCGTTTAATACAACGTTTACTCCAATCGCCATAATACTAATTTGTGTTGGTAACTTTGCATTTCCGACAGAGCGAAGAGCGCATTCAAGTGGAACAACTAACGCTGTAGCTAAAATGCTGGCTCCTGTTATCCAAAGGTAATCCTTTGCCATGAATATATAATCAGGATCTGAGGCCACCACAGACACTACTGATTCAGGAGCCAACAAGTACAACGCGATAAAAGGGGTAACAGCAAGTAAAGAAAAAGCCCAAGACTGAACTAATGTTCTTCTAATGCCATTAAAATCACCGGCACCAAAATATTGCGAAGCTAGTATGCTAACTGCGCCACTGATTCCAACTACCATGATCATGTTAAAGAAAAAAATACGATTCCCAACACCAACAGCAGCGGTAGCAGCATCCCCAAGTTGGTTAACCATGAAAATGTCGACAACACCTAGTAAAGAAAACAGCATGGATTGCAGTGAAACAGGCAAACCTATCTTGATTATCTTTTGCCAGAATTCTTTGTCTAAATGATTATATGTATTGAGCATCGCAAATCTCCTTTTCCTAATAGGGAAAAAGTGTATAGAGATTTGTTGAGAGTGTATTTTCTTAACTAATCATAAACTTTTGCCAAACTATCAAAATGAATGACAAGCAAGAAAAGTATGAAATTTCAGAAAGTACTCATCAAGAATTTGTGGACCAAAGCCATGTCCTCGCGTTTCAAGAATTAGGTATTGTTCAGTGTGGGACCGCAACATGTCGTGATTTTTTCTCGGTTTATCGTAAGAATCAACAAAAGCACATGCTGCTATTTACAGTTAGAGGAAAAGGCTGGCTAGAAAGCGGGGCGTGTCGATACATATTAGAACCAGGGTCTTGTATCAGCGTACCAGCTTATGTAGAGAACGGATTCGGAATTGAGGAAGAAACATGGCAAATCGCGTGGGTCTTTTTATCAGCAGACAAAAAATGGAACAACGTCATCGGAAGTGAAGTAACTTATTCATTAACGCCTGCTGCCGAAGTTATCGCATCCTGCATTCACACTTTGCTACGGAGTATTTCTCTACCCATCAACCTAGGTGGCAAAATTGCCATTCACAGCGTTGCTCAAATTGAAGCCATTATTAATGCTCCAATACCCCAAGAACAATCGAGAAATTCAATCAGATTAAGACGTGTATTTGATAATGTGCAAAAACAGTTACATAAAGAATGGAATGTAAAAGAACTTGCCAGCTTGTTTCCTTGCTCAGAACCTCATTTTCACCGGTTGTGCCAGCAATATCATTCTCATAGCCCAATGGAACATATCATGAGAATGAGAATGGAATATGGTGCAAGGTTGTTGAGGTCGAGTGATTGGTCCATTCAACACATTGGAGAAATTGTTGGCTACCCGAATGCTGCAAACTTCAGCACAAGGTTTAAAGCTTGGTCAGGCATGACTCCAAGGCAATTTAAGAAGAGCGCTCCAGCTTAAGAGTTCCGGTAAATATCGTCAGTTATAGAGACTAAAAAGAACATGCGTAAAATTAAAATACGCCATTTATGACGCTAATTTAACCTAAATGAAACCGAGTAAACGCTTCTAATAAAAAACGTTTTTGATTTTGCTACGATAATGTTAACTTGAAACTATTACTTGAATTTCAAAGGGCTGTGACTTTCATGTTCGCACAACTTCCAAAACCAACTTTAGATCCAATTCTTTCCCTCTCTGTTGCTTATCGCGGCGATACTCGTGCTGATAAGGTCGATCTCGGCATTGGCGTTTACCGAAATAACCAAGGTGAAACACCAATAATGAAAGCTGTTTCAATGGCGCAAGATATTGTTGTTGAAACACAAAAAACCAAAGCTTATGTCGGCCTTGCTGGGTGTGAAGAATTTAACCAAAGTATGGTTGATTTACTCCTGAAAGGGACCTCTGCAATGGATAGGGTCGCGGCTATACAAACTCCTGGTGCAAGTGGTGCTTTACGCATGCTAGGAGATTTATTAAAAGTCGCTCAGCCTGATACTACTATCTGGATATCTAACCCAAGCTACGTGAACCATAAACCGGTGATGGAAGCTGCAGGTTTGAAAGTAAAACATTATTCTTACTTTAGCCCAGAAACAAAACAGGTCGATACCGCTCGTATGCTTGACGAACTATCAAAAGCAGGACCTAAGGATGTGGTCTTACTGCACGGCTGCTGCCATAACCCAACAGGCGCAGACATTGATTTTTCGGCTTGGCAAGAAATTACATCACTCTCTCAAAAGAACGGTTTCTTACCTTTCGTTGATATTGCTTACCAAGGCTTCGGCGATGGCCTAGAAGAAGACGCTAAAGGTCTTCAATTTATGGCGAATAACGTAGAAGAAATGCTGATCACCACTTCATGTTCTAAAAACTTTGGTTTGTACAGAGAAAGAACAGGGGCTGCAATTGTTATTGGTAAAAATAGTGAGCATGTAGGTAATGCAAAAGGGAAGTTACTTACCTTGGCACGCTCAACTTACACTATGCCGCCAGATCATGGTGCTGCTCTAGTCAAAACTATTCTTCAAAATCAAGAGCTAACAACGATTTGGAAGACAGAGTTAAGTGAAATGCAGCAGCGTTTGTTAAATTTAAGACAATCTTTATGTCTGGAATTGCGAAATATTCATAACACGTCACACTTTGATTTTATTGAAGGCCATAAAGGTATGTTTACTGTACTAGGCTTTAATGAATCGCAAATGCTGCAGCTACGTGAAGAATATGGCATTTATGGTGTTGGTGATGGTCGAATCAACATAGCTGGTCTTTCTGAATCGCATATTCCTTATGTTGCAAACGCTATTGCAAGTGTATCTAAATAAATGGTGGATAAATGTACAACTGGAAAGTAATCATTACTCTGATGTTAAGTGGTGGTCTTGTTGCTTGCACTACAACTAATCAAGTACCTGCAGAGCCTGATCAAAAACCACAAATCGAACAACCGGTCGATAACAAAGTCACAGAGACCGAATCAGCTGTTAAAGAGAACGTTAAGAAAACTGAAGACAAAGAAGCAGAAGCTAAACCAGTTGAAGAACCAAAGAAAGAAGTGAAGCCACCGGTTGTTGAAAAATTGAAAAAGACTGCTGATGGCAAACTGATTCTTGGTGAAGAAGAGTGGGTATTTGTTCCGGGCTTAAAAGAAACTTTAAAAGCACGTATCGATACCGGTGCTACAACATCTTCTGTAAGTGCGGTTGATATAGTTCCGTTTGAAAGAGATGGAAAAGATTGGGTTAAATTCAAGATTGAACACGATGGAATCAAGACTGCTGAAATTAGTCTCCCTGTAGAGCGCTGGGTTAAGATTAAGCAATCAAGTGCTGATGAATCGCAAAAGCGTGCGGTTATTTCAACATGGATTCAAATTGGTGATCTAAAAGAGAAAACCGAATTTACTCTAGCAGATCGAACTCATCTTACTTACCCATTATTAATGGGACGTAGTTTCTTTAGAGACGTAGCGGTAGTTGATGTTGGACAGAAATATGTTCAAGATAAAATTACCAAGTAAATACTAATCTTTACAGCATTTATTTAAAGCCCATTGAAACTCAATTCGATGGGCTTTCTGTTTATTGTAGGTAAGCTTAGTATTTAGCCTCGACAATGTGATCCTGATCTCTGTATAATTCGCGCCTCAATTTCCCCATTAATTGTTACTTATCCATGTTTTATTTGGTGTTAAAGCTAGAAATAACAGACAAGTACTCTCCTAGGACATAATTTTTTGATCTCTACTGCGAACATCACAATGCAATTTGGCGCTGAACCTTTGTTTGAAAACATTTCAGCTAAGTTTGGTAACGGTAACCGCTATGGCTTAATCGGTGCTAACGGTTGCGGTAAATCGACTTTTATGAAGATCCTAAGTGGTGTTCTTGCTCCAAGCTCTGGTAATGTTTCTATAACCCCTGGGGAAAAACTGGGCGTATTAAGCCAAGATCAATTTGCGTTTGAAAAATACAGCGTAATTGATGTTGTGATTATGGGAGATAAGAAGCTCTGGGAAGTAAAACAAGAACGTGAGCGTATTTATTCTTTACCAGAAATGAGTGAAGAAGATGGAATGAAAGTAGCAGAGCTTGAAAGTGAATTTGCTGAAATGGACGGCTATACAGCGGAAAGCCGTGCTGGTGATATTCTTATACAAGCTGGTATTGAAGAAGAACTTCATTTTGGTTTGATGCAGCAAGTCGCACCTGGCTGGAAGTTAAGAGTACTTCTTGCACAAGCTTTATTCGCTAACCCTGATATCCTGTTACTTGATGAACCAACAAACAACTTGGATATACATACGATTAACTGGTTAGCAGAAGAGCTGAACCAGCGTAAATGTACAATGATCATCATTTCGCATGATAGACACTTCCTTAATTCTGTTTGTACGCACATGGCTGATATTGATTATGGTGAATTGCGTGTTTACCCAGGTAACTATGAGTACTTCCTAGAAGCATCAGGATTGATTCGTGATCAACTCCTAGCAAGCAATGCAAAGAAAGCAGCTGAGATTAATGAGCTTCAAGATTTCGTAAACCGTTTTGGTGCAAATGCATCAAAGGCAAAGCAAGCAAGTTCTCGTGCTAAGAAAATGGATAAAATCTCACTGGATGAAGTAAAGTCTTCAAGCCGTATGAGCCCATCAATTGATTTTGGTGAAGGTAAAAAACTTCACCGACAAGCTCTTGAGTTAACAGAGCTAGGTCATGGTTTTGATGGTGAAGTGCTTTTTGAAGGTGGTAACTTATTATTAGAAGCAGGGACTCGTCTTGCTGTTATTGGTGAGAATGGAGTGGGTAAAACGACATTCTTGCGTTGCTTAGTAGAAGAACTAGAGCAAAACAAAGGTACTGTTAAATGGTCTGAAAATGCATCGGTTGGCTATTGCCCCCAAGATAGCACTGCAGATTTTGATAACGATTTAAGTATTTTTGATTGGATTTCTCAATGGCGTACAGTTAAACACGATGACTTAATGGTTAGAGGTATTTTAGGTCGCTTGTTATTCACCGCTGATGATGCGAATAAGAAAGCAAAGAACTGTTCTGGTGGCGAAAAGAATCGTCTTTTATTCGGAAAGTTGATGATGCAAGATATCAACGTTCTAGTAATGGATGAGCCAACAAACCACATGGATATGGAAGCGATTGAAGCACTTAATGATGCTTTGAAGGTTTATACTGGTACATTGATTTTTGTCAGCCATGACCGTAAGTTTGTTTCATCGTTAGCAACACAAATTATTGATGTAAAAGATAAGCAGTTGGTTAATTTCCAAGGGACTTATGATGAGTACTTGGCGCACCAAATAAAAGTATTGGCAACCTCTTAATTAAGTCACTGTCTTTAATCAAATACTTTTGAGTATTGATAAAAAGCCCCAAACGTAATTACGTTTGGGGCTTTTTTGTAGGCTAACAAGTAGCAGTGTAACTGTTTGTTTGACTTAATCTATATTCAATCGAAAGCCTATTTTATAAGTCAAAACTGGAATACCTGTTAACTATTAGTATTTAAACAGCTGCACTTGTGTATTTAATTGTTGGGCAATCCCACGAAGTTCTTCTGACAAGTGACGTGAATTATCAGCCTCATTTGACATGTTATCAGACACATCATTAACAAGTTGGATATTCTTACTTACTTCCCCAGTCACAGTTCGCTGTTCACTTGCAGCATTCGATATGTGTGATGCCATATCTGAAATTTGCTGTATAGACGTCGCAATCTCTTCCAGTGCTGTTGTTGCATTATTTGCGTCATCTACACTTGATTGAGCTAAATCTTGGCTACGCTGCATTGATTCGACAGCGTTAACACTGTTCTTTTGCAGTGTTTCGATCATTTCACGAATTTCATCAGTTGAACTGTGCGTGCGTTGTGAAAGAACACGAACTTCATCAGCAACAACAGCGAAACCGCGGCCTTGTTCGCCAGCTCGTGCAGCCTCAATTGCTGCATTAAGTGCAAGAAGGTTGGTTTGCTCTGCAATGTCTGAAATCGTGGAGAGAATGGTATTGATATCGAGAGCATTCTTTTCAAGCTCTTGGATAATTCCAGACGCATTCTCAACTTGTTCAGCCAGATTGGTAATTGAATCTTGGTTTCTGATAATAACTTGTTTACCTTGCTCACAGTTTTCTGTAGAGCTAATCGCGGAATCAGCTGTCATTTGAGCATTGTTTGCTACTTCTTCTGCAGTAGCAGACATCTCATGAACTGCAGTAGCAATTTGAGAAATTTCATGCAGTTGTACAGATAGACCTTCACTTGTTTTGCGTGCAACATTGGTACTCACTTCCGACTGCTGATTTAGCTTTGTTGATGAGTCAGCAATGTCACGAACGATTTCTTGCAGCTTTGCTATAAATGCATTGACGTGAGTCGCTAGCGTGCCGATTTCATCTTTACTGTTAACAGTAATGCGTTGAGTTAAATCACCATCTCCCTTAGAAAGTGCTTCCATCGCAGAACTAAGCGTTGTGAGAGGAGACAAAGCTTTTTTAATCACAAACATAGCGACAAATGCGATTACAGCAAGTTGTATCAAACCAAAAATAGCTGACTGGCGTAGCAGGGAACGATAAGAAGCAAAAGACTTCGTTTTATCAATGACCACAGTGAAGTACCAGTCGGTATGAGGTACTTTCTGAACAGATAAGAATGCTTCCGAGTTATCAATAACCGTTTCTTCGAATGAACTATTCAAGGACATCGATTTAATTTTATGTGCATTGAGGTTATTCGAGATATTTGAAACTGACTGTAGAGTTAGGTTTCGGTTTTTATGCGCAACAATATTGCCATTACCGTCCACCAAGAAAGCATAAACCCCTGGTTGTTCAATGCTTACAATGTCATCAACCAATTGGTTTAGGTTTAAGTCGGCACCGATAACACCAGAGAATCCATTTGTATTAAAAGGAGAAGAAATAGTTACGACAAGATCATTGGTTGCCACATCAATATAAGGTTCAGTGACAACAGTTTTACCTTGAGCCATTGTTTCTTTATACCAGGAGCGAGTTCTTGGGTCATAGCCTGCAGGTACAGGAAGATCGACACCTTGTAAGAATCGACCATCAGATAATCCGGCATAAGCGATTTGAAATTGACCAGCATTGGTACTTTGAGTGAAGTAACTCGTTGGATCGTCAGAGTATTTGAATGCATCTTTGGCGGCATTAACGACGTTAATACGACCTTCAATCCACTTTTCAATACCGGCAACATTTGATGAAGTGAGCGTATCAGCATATTGCTGAATAGAGCGGTATGTCTCGTTAAGTAGTTGTTTACCCGTAATATAAGTTTGAATCATGGTCATTGTAAAAATAATGACGACAAAAATTAGCGTCAGTTTATTTTTAATCGATATGCTGTTAAGACTCATTTTTAATGGTACTCCATATTAATCAGCAAGGTTTTTTTGCGAGATTACCAGTACGCTATACGCTGGTAAAGCTATTTATGAAACCTTGCTAATAATATGAGTACCTTATGCAATCGAGAGCTAAGCTCTTTAGTGCATTTTCATGTAAGCCTAAGAGTTGATACTAAAACCCAAACTTAGCTGACATTAAGATTTGGTGACCATAAGTACCGTTGTTACGAAAGTCGAGACCAAGTGAAAGTTGATCTGTTGAATGGAATCGACCGCCAAAACCAACTACCGAGTTTGTGCCATCGTTATCTATCAATTGACCTAGGCGAGCATTAACTTCTACACCAGCCATTAACCAAGCTCTAACACCTAGGTTAATCTCTGTTTTAAAAGCATCGTCTTTACTACTGTCTGAGTCATACTTGATGTTATGAAGCAGCATTTGACCATACACATCAGCAAACTGACCGGCAGGACCATTAAACCCTATACCACCCGCAAGATCCCAATCTCCATCAAACCCACTATCAAAACGACCTATAAAATGCGTATTTTCAGTAAAGTAAGTGGTAAATTCACCGCCAAATGTACTTGGGCTAGCCCCCATGCGAACTTCAAAGGCGTTGTAGTTAAAATTATTTGCCGAGACCGAAAATGAACTCAATACAGCTAATCCAATTAGCAACTGTTTGTTAGTTATGCCAAACATGGGAACTCCAAAAAATATAATTGTTTGCATTATAATACAAAAAGGTCTGCAAAATGCAGACCATATTTTAAAGAGTACAAATAAATAGATGAATTAAATCAGTAATTCATACTCCCACTAAAGAACTTGGATATGATCTACTTCAATCTCAGGTGTCTTACCACCTTCGTATTCACCAAATATTCTAATACTTGTATCTGCTGTTAACGGTTGAAGCAATTGAATGTCATCATCCAGTTCAATTTGTATTTCACTGCTTCCGTCAGAAAATACGAAAGTGTCTTTATTAATTTGGCGAACTATCTTCCCGTCAACAACCGCATCTTTTTCGGTGAACATACCGGTATCAGCCAGTAATGACTCAATAGATATAGCTTCTACAGGACCTGTATAGGTAACATTATTTGAATCATTACGGTCATGCTCAACACCTGCGAAAGCAAGAGTAGGTGCAAGAATGATAGTTGAAGCGATAGCAATAATTGTCTTTTTCATAATAAATCCTATTTTGTTTGTTCGTTTAATGAAACGTTTTGTTTCGATGGAGCTATTAAACAACACTCAGATTGAATCTAGAGTGAGTAAGACATTCATTTTCCATTCATTTTATTGAGCAACTACATGATATGGCGGTAAGATAGAGGTTCAGTTTGTAAGGAATTCAGATCAATGCTCACACCTCTCGACGCCCTTATGGTTCAAGGGACAACATCAGATGCCGGAAAAAGTGTTCTAGTGGCAGGCTTATGCCGCGTTTTAGCAAGGAGAGGGATAAAAGTCGCCCCTTTCAAACCACAAAACATGGCACTAAATAGTGCGGTAACATCAGATGGTGGTGAAATAGGTCGAGCACAAGCGGTTCAAGCACAAGCGTGTAATGTCGAGCCAACCGTTCATATGAACCCTGTCTTGTTAAAGCCAAACTCAGACACTGGGGCACAAGTGATTCTACAAGGCAAAGCCTTAAGTAATATGGAAGCAACGGGTTACCATGATTACAAAAAGGTAGCCATGAATACCGTAATGGATTCATTCAAACGTTTAACTGATGATTTTGAAAGTGTGATGATTGAAGGAGCCGGCAGCCCCGCTGAAATTAACCTTCGAGAAAATGACATCGCCAATATGGGATTTGCTGAAGAGGCAGATGTACCTGTAATCATAGTTGCGGATATTGATAGAGGCGGTGTATTTGCACATTTGTATGGCACATTAGAGCTCTTATCTGAGTCTGAACAAAATAGAGTGAAAGGCTTTGTTATTAATCGCTTTAGAGGTGATATAGCACTTCTTCAGTCAGGTTTAGATTGGCTAGAAGATAAGACCGGCAAACCTGTTATTGGTGTACTTCCTTATCTGCATGGTTTTAATTTGGAAGCTGAGGATGCTATTACTTCTGAGCAAGTATCTGGAAGCCATATAAAATTAAATGTGGTTGTTCCCGTGTTAACACGCATCAGTAACCATACTGACTTTGATACTTTACGCCTTAACCCTGATATTAATCTTCGTTATGTGGGCAAGGGTGAACCTTTAAACAATGCCGATTTGATTATAATTCCTGGAACTAAGTCAGTGAGAGCTGATCTTGAATATCTTAAAAGCCAAGGTTGGGACAAAGATATACAAAGGCATATTCGCTTAGGTGGAAAAGTGATAGGCATCTGCGGAGGATATCAAATACTTGGGAATATAATTGATGATCCAGATGGTGTTGAAGGGGCGCCGGGGAGTAGTTCAGGCTTAGGTTATTTAGATATTGATACCGTATTAACACAACAAAAAACATTAACAAAAAGTTCGGGTACTTTGACGTTAAATGGTAATACCCAAACAGTCGATGGCTATGAAATTCATGTAGGATTAACGCAGGTTAAAATGGAGTCTCCGGTAATGCTCAATTCAGGCACACCTGACGGAGCGGTTAGCCAATGCAACCAGATCTTTGGTACTTATTTGCATGGTCTCTTTGATAGCAGTGAAGCACTCAATTTAATTTGCGAGTGGGCTGGTGCAAAAGATATTGCTGAAATAGACCATCAAGAATTAAAAGAGATAGGGATCAATCGAATTGCCGATGCGATCGAAAAATATATGGATTTATCCTTATTGTGGCCTGAACTAAACTTCGAAAGGAAATAGACGATGAAAACGTTTTGCGTCTTTCTGTTTAGCTTGCTGTTGTCCACGACAGCGTTCGCAGGTGAAAAGCTTAGAATTTACGCCGCGTCATCAATGACAAATGCAACGAATGCTTTAATAGAAGGTTTTCAGAAGAAGCATCCGGTAGACATTACTCCGGTTTACGCCAGTACTTCATCTTTAGTTCGCCAAATTGAAAGAGGGGCGCCTGCTGATATTTTTATCTCTGCAAATGAAGCATGGATGGATTATTTAATCGATAGCAGTATTGTACTGAGTGACAATGTCACAAGTTTATGTGAGAACGAACTAGTACTAATCGCCCCCAATGATTCTTCACTTGACCCGCAAATAAGCCTGAACCAGTCATTTGATATTCAGTCGAAAGATGAGTGGAAAAAAAATCTTCTTGGAGAGCGCCTTGCCATAGGTAATGTTAAGTCAGTGCCTGCTGGTATCTATGCAAAAGAAGCATTAGAGTCTTTGAGGGTGTGGAGTGACGTTGAAAGGCGTCTTGCTCCAACAAATAATGTACGGATGGCACTCGCACTAGTTGAGCGGGGTGAAGCGGCAATGGGAGTTGTATATAAAACGGATGCGATTTTATCTGATCAAGTACAAATCATAGCTACCTTCAGTCAGGATTCTCACTCGGCAATCCGTTACCCTGTAGCAAAGATATCCAATTCGAAGATGGCTAAAAACTTTTATGCCTACCTCAATAGTTCTGAAGCAATCAGTATCTTAAATAGTTTTGGTTTTAAAACGCTTAAATGATGTATTTATCTGAATATGAATATCAGGCATTACTCTTGAGCTTAAAGGTCGCTGGTTTTGCGATTCTTTGGCTTATTCCCATTGGAATATCACTTGCTTGGTTAATGGCTAAAAAGCAATTTATTGGCAAGAGCTTGTTAGAAAGCTTAATTCATTTACCACTTGTTTTACCTCCAGTCGTCATTGGTTATTTATTGTTGATCGTAATGGGAAGGAAAGGTGTCGTTGGAGAGTGGCTCTATGATGTTTTCGGCATTGTCTTTAGTTTCAGTTGGAAAGGGGCCGTCCTCGCTTGTATTGTCGTTGCTTTGCCGTTGATGGTTCGCTCTATTCGGCTTAGTCTGGAAACCGTGGACAGCAAATTAGAAGAGGCAGCTGCAACACTTGGAGCTTCACCTTTAAAGGTCTTTTTTACCATAACACTCCCACTGATGCTTCCTGGAATAATCACAGGCACTATGTTGTCATTTGCAAGAAGCTTAGGTGAATTTGGCGCGACAATTAGTTTTGTTTCAAATATTCCAGGTGAGACACAAACTATACCTCTTGCAATGTATACCTTTATTGAGACTCCAGGATCAGAGTTGGAAGCCGCACGACTATGCGTGATTTCGATAGTCATAGCATTGAGCTCATTATTGCTTTCGGAATGGCTAACTCGTAAGTCATCAAAAAGACTTGGAGGGGCATCATGAGCTTTATCACTTTAAGATATCAACAAATCCTAGGTGAAACTGAGTTTGATATTGATATTGAACTACCAAGCACGGGGATTACCGCAATATTTGGTCGTTCTGGTGCAGGTAAAACCTCTTTAATCAATGTTATTAGCGGTCTTAAGAAACCAGATTCTGGGTTAATTGATATTGCAGGGCATAGGGTTTTTGATAGTGAAAAATCGATTAATTTGCCTATCCACAAACGCAATGTAGGGTATGTTTTTCAAGAGTCTCGCCTTTTTCCACATATGAAAGTGGAGGCGAATCTTAAATACGGCATAAAGACTGTTGATAAAGAACATTTTGATCAAATAGTCAATTTACTTGCACTCGAAGATATTCTTGGTAGGTATCCAATGCGTCTTTCTGGAGGGGAGAAGCAACGTGTCGCCATTGGACGTGCACTTTTATCTAAACCAAATATCTTATTAATGGATGAACCTTTAGCTTCGTTAGATTTACCCAGAAAAAGAGAAGTCATGCCGTTTCTAGAGAACCTTGCAGAAACAGTAAATATTCCAATTTTGTATGTGACCCATAGTTTGAATGAAATCCTTCGATTGTCTAATCACCTTGTCATTATTGATCAAGGCAAAGTAGTATCTTCAGGTGCAACAGAGACGGTTTGGTCTTCTAGAACGATGAGCCCATGGCAATCATTTTCTGAACAAAGTTCCTTATTCGAAGGAACCGTTATTGAGCATAATTCTGAGTATGGGTTATCCAAACTTAAGTTGTCTGAATCGACGTCTTTATGGGTTCAACAGGTCGACAATGTGCGCGGCACTTCAGTAAGGTTACAAGTCAGAGCGAATGATGTTTCTATCACGCTTGAAAAGCCCTCTAACACCTCTATAAGAAATATCTTACCCGCAGTAATATGTAGAGTAGAAACCCAGCAGAAAGGCGCTCATAAACAAAGTGTGTCAGTTGAATTAGAGCTTGATGAAGGCTGTTACCTTTGGGCAACAATCACACTATGGGCTTTGGATGAGCTTAATCTCACCATTGGGCAATGCGTCTACGCTCAAGTTAAAGGTGTGAGTGTAACTCAAAGAGATATAGCCGTTACTCATTAGAGTAAAAGAGGCTTAGAGTTATTTTTGTTGTCTAGCGGTGAATATTAGCATTAACAAAAAAGCCGCTGAATGCGATATTCAACGGCTTTGGTTTGTCAGAATTAATTGTTAACTCTTAACAGAAATGGAAACGAAAGTAGAGGGCTATAAGCCAATCTATTATTTCGTGAACACTTCCTTAAAATCAGTTTTCAAGATTGGATCACGACGAGCTTTTTTGATTTGTTTAACCATGTCTTTCACACAGTTGTGTAAAACTTGATCAAGCAACTGCGCGCGGTACTCTTCTTTTTCTTCATCTGTCATGCCTTCAGGTAACTTAAGAGTAGGGAACTCTTCCATTACGTTTACGCCGGCAAAAGACTGGCTAACAGTAATTAGCGCATGAAACTGTTCAAAGTTATCAAGAACATTTTGTGCACTTGCTGGCAGAGTGTCCCATGCTTCACGTACTGCTTCTTCAGACACTTCGTGAATAGAAGTAACCATGTGGTGCATCTCTTTTGGTACTTCATCAAATTCGATAACTTGGCGAAGTTCAGGTGAGATAGTGGTTAAATCAACTTCTTGTTGTTCGTTGTTTGTAGCGTCTGACATAGTATTTCTCTTCAAAAAGAAACAATGCTAAAAAAATCTGTAAAAAAGTCAATCAAATATAGTAATTAGTGCATGAATTAGAGCGGTTTTTCATATACTTTGGAGTATTCGGTAACCTGCAGGGGATAAGAATGACAGGTAAAGGTTCTTCTATGCGCATTTTATTAGTGGATGATGTTCAGTTGGATAGAATGCAGCTGGCTATTCGACTCAAACAATTAGGGCACGATGTTGAAGCTGTTTCTAGTGGTAAGGAAGCATTATCTTTGTATTCCCAATTCGATCCAGAGCTAGTTTTACTTGATATCAGCATGCCCGAGATGGATGGCTTTGAAGTTGCGAACCAAATACGTAAAACATTCCCTGAGTGGGTTCCTATAATCTTTTTGAGTGGTCACGAAGAACCAGAAATGATCGCACAAGCAATAGATGCTGGTGGTGATGATTACCTTATAAAGCCAGTTAACAAAGTTGTATTGAACTCTAAACTCATTGCAATGCAGAGAATTGCATATATGCGAAGAGAGTTGAAACAGACAAGCGCAAAACTTGAAGAATTGAACACACTCCTTCAATTACAGGCGAATGAAGATGGTTTAACCAAAATTTATAACCGTCGTTTTATGGATACAAAACTTGAAGAAGTATTGGCATTACATGGAAGACGTAAAGCCTCAATGACTTTAATTTTACTTGATGTGGATTTCTTTAAACCTTACAACGATAATTATGGGCACATTCAAGGCGATAAGTGCTTACAAAACTTAGCGACCACGTTAAATCACTTATTTGAACGAGCTGGCGAGTATGTGGGTCGATACGGAGGTGAGGAGTTTGTCATCATCATCAGCGACAGCGATATTCAGTGTGCATCAAAGCATGCTTTTCGGATTCAAAATGAAATTCATAATATGAATGACAAGCACGATCATTCAAGTGTTTCAGATAGAATCACGTTGTCACAAGGCGTTATTTCTTTTGAACCCAAAGGTTCGGAATCATTAAATGAGGTCTATGAAGCCGCCGATAAAGCTTTGTACCAAGCGAAGCAAAACGGTCGTAATACCTATGTTTGCGGATCATTTAAATAGAGCTACTATTTTTAATTAGGCGTGGTGGCTAACAAGGCGGTTTCTGCCTGCCTTTTTCGCTCCATACAAGGCATTATCTGCGAGTTTTATTACTTCTTCTGGTTGACGCGTTGTGCTGCTGTCTGCCACACCAATACTTACGGTAACATTCACAATTTTAGATGTTGGAGCAACTTTTCCACGTTTTTTTATTCCAGTTTCGTCATTTTCGGGTCTTGACTGACTATTACGAATCGTCATGTCGTAGCTTTCAATATCATGAATTAAGTCTTCAAGGTGTTCTTTGACTTGATGAGCCTGTTTGCCTTTGAAAATTATAGTAAATTCCTCACCGCCATATCGATAAGCCTTAGCGCCTCCAGACGTTAATTTTAAGCGGCTAGCGACTAACTTCAGAACATCATCACCAGTGTCATGACCATAGGTATCATTGAATGACTTAAAGTGGTCAATATCAACCATAGCCATCGTATATTTCCGTCCTAAATGCTTCATGTCGACTTCTAGCGCATGCCTTCCCGGGATATCAGTCAATTGGTCATTAAACGCCAATGCGTGGCTTGCAGACATCACATAAACAATAATGAGTATCCCTGAAAGCGAGAACATAGTGCTTGATATGTACTGGATGTGAAAGAAAACAAATGTAGTTGAAGCTAGCAGAATTGAGCTGTAAACGACAACGTCAATAGGACGATTATGAAGTAATACCAAAATGGAGGTTAAGCCAGATAAACCTAAGCCATATAGGACTAAAATCAAAGGAAGTTTGGAGATAGTAGGGACAGTAAATAACACACCTTCACTCCAAGTCTCAAAGCCACCGTCATTGAAGTGATTAAGGATAAGCTGAGACCAAATAATGAAAAGCAATAAGATGCTGACATATAGAGCAATGCTTTTAGAATCTACGCCTGTATCTGGAAAGGCGTAAACCAACAAACAAGCCACTGGGAGTAATGTCACCAGAAGAGACAGTTCAAGAAGAGTTGTTCCGCTGTGTAAAGGGGTCTGCAAACGGTATTGTATAATGCTATAGGCTGTAAGCATTGCCAAAGACACCATTGCCATTCTACCTTGCTTAAAGGTGTGACAAAGGAGCCCTGCCACAATTAAGAGGATATAGGGTAGATTACTTGCAATACCTAAATTAGAGTTGGTGACTAATATGACATTATTCATGCCAATTAATAGGACGCCCAACAGTAACAAAGGAAAGAAAAATCGAAATATGCTCGATGTTACAAATGAAGATGTCATTTAAGTAATGTGCCTAGCTAAACTGATAATCTTATAATTAGAATTTACTTGTAGGATACGGCTTAAAAATAAATTGCCAAGCTTTTTACCTAGATTCTAGATAAAAACACTAACTACTAGATAAAAATATGATAGATGATTGGCAATAGTTCAACCTTATTCATATTACTTTCTATTTGCTATTGCACATTAATGAGACTAAATAGTATATAAGAGTTAAGCAGTTACTTATGGAGAAGCAGGATGCAGATTAGTGTCGATGTACATAACTATATGGAAACACTGGTAGGTCACGTACTCGCGAAAGACGAATATATTGAAAAGTATGATAACGAGCAGCTAGCTGATTTGGCCTGTTTAGCCTTAGGTCAGCTTCGACCAATTTACATTCGTTTCGACATAGACTTTCTTTCGGCTTTAGCTGAAGAAAAACTCGTTCAATACAAAAGCAACAGTGAAATTGCAGTTAAAAATGCAGAGGCGATGATTCAACAAGATCGACGCAAAAATAGAGAAGACGATATTCCTGTCATATTTGCACATCAAAGCTTTGATGATGATGTTGAGCTTGAGTGGTTTGAGAAGCCGCTGCTTAAAGGTAAAAAATAGTTAATACAAGATAAGGAGCAATACGTGGGGTTATTTTCTAGGTTGTTTGGTGGCAAAGAAAAAGTAGTAAAAGAAGTCAGCATTGAGCCTGTTGAATATAAAGGATTTCACATTTATCAAGATCCTATTGCTGAAGCCGGGCAATACCGAGTTGCCGGGCGAATAGAAAAAGAAATTGATGGAGAGATAAAATCACATCGCTTCATTCGATCTGATGTTGTTTCAAACAAAGATGATGCAAATGAATTAATGCTTAAGAAAGCGCAAATGTTTGTTGATCAAATGGGTGAAGGCATTTTTAGTTAACCAATTAGGGTTAGACTTGATGCTAGTCATAATTTTAAGAGCTTTCAGTGTATATGCTGAAAGCTCTTTTTAGTTTGGGAAGGCAAACTCAACTAGCTGTTTGTTATTAAAGGGAAAAGCCTTAGGTGGTTTGACCTCTTGCTTTGTTTCTCTATTAATTTTCAGTCAACCCAAGTGATTTATAAGCATACAAAACTGTTATATGTAATAACATTTTCGATTCTTGTTACAAAAAACTTGAAGTATTAGTTGCCGTTAGATACAAACGAATAATCATTGTGCCAATAGTAAAGGAATCGCTATGCAAATTGGTGTACCAAAAGAGATACTCGCGGGTGAAACCCGAGTCGCGGCTTCACCGAAATCAGTGGAGCAACTACTTAAGTTAGGGTTTGAAGTTTGTGTAGAATCGCAAGCCGGAGCGCTAGCGAGTTTTGATAATGCTGCTTACGAAAAAGCAGGTGCTTCAATCGTAACGACTGAAGAAGTTTGGAATTCAGAATTAATCTTAAAGGTTAATGCTCCAATCGTTGACGAACCAGCAGAAATTAATGAAATTGCTCTGATCAAAGAAGGCGCTAGTTTAGTTAGCTTTATTTGGCCAGCACAAAACCCTGAGTTAATGGAACAGCTATCCAGCAAAAAAATTAACGTTATGGCTATGGATTCGGTTCCTAGAATCTCACGAGCTCAAGCTCTTGATGCATTAAGCTCTATGGCAAATATTGCTGGCTATCGCTCAGTTGTTGAAGCTGCTCATGAGTTTGGTCGTTTCTTCACTGGACAAATTACCGCCGCCGGTAAAGTTCCACCTGCAAAAGTTCTGGTTGCTGGCGCTGGTGTGGCTGGTCTAGCTGCAATTGGTGCTGCAGGCAGTTTAGGCGCAATTGTTCGCTCTTTCGACGTTCGCCCAGAAGTAAAAGAACAAGTTGAATCGATGGGCGCTGAATTCTTGGAAGTCGATTACCAAGAAGATACTAGTGCTGGTGATGGCTACGCAAAAGAAATGTCAGA
Organism: Vibrio gallaecicus; assembly: GCF_024347495.1. Taxonomy (NCBI): domain Bacteria; kingdom Pseudomonadati; phylum Pseudomonadota; class Gammaproteobacteria; order Vibrionales; family Vibrionaceae; genus Vibrio; species Vibrio gallaecicus. The sequence continues at coordinate 704,551 of NZ_AP025491.1, forward strand.
AGCATTCAATAAGAAAGCAGAAGAACTCTATGCCGCACAAGCAAAAGACGTCGATATTATTATCACAACGGCACTTATCCCGGGTCGCCCAGCTCCAAAGTTAATTACCAAAGAAATGGTTGATAGCATGGCTGCTGGTAGTGTGATTGTCGATCTCGCGGCAGCAAATGGTGGTAACTGTGAATACACAGTCGCAGACCAAGTTATTACAACTGCTAATGGTGTAAAAGTCGTTGGTTATACCGATATGGTCGGTCGATTACCAACTCAATCATCTCAGTTATACGCAACCAACTTGGTTAACTTGCTCAAGTTACTTTGTAAAGAAAAAGACGGCACGATTGATATTAACTTCGATGATGTTGTTTTACGCGGTGTCACAGTTGTTAAAGATGGTGAAATCACTTGGCCAGCTCCACCAATTCAAGTTTCAGCACAACCTCAACAAGAAAAGCCTAAAGCAGCTAAACCAGAACCTAAAGTAGAAGAGCCTACTTCTCCGGTTAAGAAATTCGTTGGCTTAGGCGTTGCTGTTGGTGCTTTCGCTTGGGTAGCTTCAGTAGCACCTGCAGCATTCTTATCTCACTTTACTGTTTTTGTTTTAGCTTGTGTTGTTGGTTACTACGTTGTTTGGAATGTGTCTCACTCATTGCATACACCATTAATGTCTGTAACAAACGCAATTTCAGGCATTATCGTCGTAGGCGCATTGCTACAAATAGGGCAAGGAAGTGGCGTTGTAACGTTTTTATCTTTTATTGCTGTTCTTATTGCAAGTATCAATATATTTGGTGGTTTTACCGTGACCAAACGTATGCTTGAAATGTTCCGTAAAGACTAGTAAGGAGTCACCAATGTCTGAAGGATTAGTACAAGCGGCATATATTATTGCTGCTGTATTCTTTATTATGAGCTTAGCGGGTTTATCTAAGCAGGAATCGGCTCGTGCTGGTAACTACTACGGTATTACTGGTATGGCTATCGCTTTACTTGCCACAATTTTCGGTCCTGATTCTCAGGGTGTCGTTTGGATTATCATTGCTATGGTAATTGGTGGTGGTATTGGTATTCATTACGCCAAGAAAGTTGAAATGACCGAAATGCCTGAGCTTGTTGCAATCTTGCACAGCTTCGTTGGTATGGCTGCAGTTCTTGTCGGTTATAACAGCTACATTGATGCACCGGTAGCAGCAACTCATGCTGAGCATGTTATTCACTTAGTTGAAGTATTCTTGGGCGTGTTTATTGGCGCGGTTACCTTCACAGGTTCAATTGTTGCGTTTGGTAAATTACGTGGTGTTATTTCATCATCAGCATTGAATATCCCTCATAAGCATAAATGGAATCTAGCTGCATTAGTTTCTTCTGCATTGCTTCTAAGCATGTTCGTAAATGCAGACGGCAGCATGTTCGCTATGATTGTGATGACCCTTATTGCCTTCGCATTTGGTTATCACTTAGTTGCTTCAATTGGTGGTGCAGATATGCCAGTTGTTGTTTCGATGCTTAACTCTTATTCAGGTTGGGCTGCGGCTGCGGCTGGTTTCATGCTTGCAAATGATTTATTGATTGTTACTGGTGCCCTAGTTGGTTCATCAGGTGCAATTCTTTCTTACATTATGTGTAAAGCAATGAACCGTTCTTTCATCAGTGTTATTGCGGGTGGTTTTGGTCAAGAGGTTTCTGTTTCTGCAGAAGTTGAAGATCAAGGCGAGCACCGTGCAACGTCTGCTGAAGAAGTAGCAGACATGCTTAAAAATTCCAAATCAGTCATCATCACCCCAGGGTATGGTATGGCAGTGGCTCAAGCGCAATACCCAGTACATGAAATTACTGAGAAGCTTAGAGCTCAAGGTATTAACGTTCGATTTGGTATTCACCCAGTCGCTGGCAGGTTACCCGGTCACATGAATGTGTTACTTGCTGAAGCAAAAGTACCATACGACATTGTATTAGAAATGGATGAACTGAATGATGATTTCGGCGAAACCGACACTGTACTTGTAATTGGTGCGAATGACACAGTTAACCCTGCAGCTCTAGAGGATCCAAATAGCCCAATTGCTGGCATGCCAGTTCTTGAAGTTTGGAATGCTCAAAATGTTGTCGTATTCAAGCGTTCGATGAATACGGGCTATGCTGGTGTCCAAAACCCGTTGTTCTTCAAAGAAAACACTCAAATGCTATTTGGTGATGCTAAAGAAAGCGTTGATGCAATTTCTAAAGCTCTTTAATTACAACTCAAGAGTAAAGCTATAATTAGAGTCATTAGCGATTAAAAAGCCAGCGAATTGCTGGCTTTTTTGTGTTTATAAACCATAACCGTGGTAGCTAGAGGGTTAACAATTTATCTTTATCGTGTTCTGTTATATATTTGATTTAATAGAATGAAATTACGTATCGCTTGTGACTATAAAATCAATCTTATCCTTCATTGCCATGACTTTCTTGATTTCTGCAAATTCATTTGCGGATTCACTACCTGAGCGCATAGATAATTTCACCAAGTTGTTTGATCACCAAGCTGCTATCGATTCATACGATATACGTATTCTGCAATCGGACTACCCAAACAAGCTCATTACACCTTCATCAATGCTCCCTCAAACCGCTAAATATCCACTTAAAGATATTCAAAGGCTTTATCAGTTATCAAAGACTTGCAGCGGAAAACTACCTTTAAGCCCTCTGATTACAGAACCACTCGTTTTTACTCGAGCATTGTGTAAAGGAACAAAACTATCTGTACGCTGGTTCAGCAGAAGCGGGTTAATACATCCTGGCGGCGGTTCATACGCAGCAAGGTATGTAGAAAAGTACCCGGAAAAATTTGAATCTCTAAAGCAGTTCATGCATATACAAGAGCGAAAAAGCACAGATAACGACGAATTGTTAAGCCGCTTAAAAAATATGGACAGTGATGCTATTACAGCATTGATCGCAGGCGCTAGCATGTTCGTGGAGTTGGATGAAATTTGGCTTAAGCGTGGAGATCAGTACTATCTATATGACGCTAGCGTTTGGAAAGACAATGCCAAGCTGTCTGGACTTGCTTTCAGTCTACATGCAGAAGGTCAAAGCTGTTTTGTCCAAAGAGGAAATATATGCTGGGAAATAGAAGATCACTCTGAACTTTTACAGCTATCAATGCTAGTTCTTGTGGTTGCCAATATTTTACTTGTTATCGGTTGGGCTCTTTACCGCTGGAACAGTAAGAAACAAGAACTTAAAAGTAGAATGCTGGTACTTCAAATTTTGACTCACGAGCTTCGTACTCCTATTGCAAGTTTGTCACTTACCGTTGAGGGGTTCCGTAGAGAGTTCGAACATTTACCTGAGTCTGTATACGATGAATTTCGGCGTCTGTGTGAAGACACAAGACGTCTTCGTCAACTTGCTGAAGCGAGTAAGGATTATCTGCAATCGGATAATCAACCATTGGCAACTGAATGGTTGCCTAGCGTACATGAATGGCTTGAGTATAAATTAGATGAAGAATTTTCAGCTGACATCACTCTACAAATTAATGCTGATATTGCAGCTAAAGTGAATATATACTGGCTAGGAACATGTATCGATAATTTAATTCGCAATGCCGTAAAGTACGGTATTGCACCAATCACCGTCGATGTAACAACTTCTAACAAAAGTCTGACATTTAGAGTGATAGATAATGGAGACTTGACCCGGAAAGATTGGGAACAGTTAAAGAAGCCGTTTGTGAGTAAAAGCGGACTTGGCTTAGGGCTAACTATAGTTGAATCTATGGTTGGCAAGATGGGAGGGAAAATGACATTAATTGGCCCACCAACGACATTTATTTTGGAGATACCTTGTGAAACAGACACTGCTACTCGTTGAAGACGATAAAAACTTGGCTGATGGTTTATTAGTTAGTTTAGAGCAAGCTGGATATGAATGTTTGCATGCTGAAGCCATTTCTGAAGTTGAAGGGTACTGGGAGCAAGCTGATCTTGTCATTTTGGATAGACAGCTTCCTGATGGAGACTCTGTCGACCACTTGCTTGGTTGGAAAAAGATAAAAGATGTCCCAGTGATTCTTTTAACAGCATTAGTGACTGTCAAAGATAAAGTGGCTGGTCTGGATTCAGGAGCAAATGATTATTTAACGAAACCATTTGCTGAAGCAGAATTGTTTGCAAGAATAAGAGCACAGCTAAGATCCCCTGATTCTGAAGAGCAAGACTCCACAAAAGTGTTTGCTCAAAATTTAGTGATAGATAAAGCTACTCGTGAAGTCTTCTTTAATGAACAAGCAATTACTTTAACGAGAACTGAATTTGATTTACTTCTGTTCTTAGCTAGTAACCTCGGTAGAGTATTTACAAGAGATGAATTGCTTGACCATGTTTGGGGATATAATCACTTCCCAACGACAAGAACAGTAGATACACACGTTTTACAATTAAGACAAAAATTACCAGGGTTAGAGATTGAAACTTTGCGTGGTGTTGGCTACAAGATGAAAATCTAATGAGAATTCCAGCTCTCTCAATCATCTTACTTACTAGCTTGTGCAATTCTGTGCAAGCTTCGGATTGGTTTGATAATAATGATACACTTACTCAAGTACACAAGCATCTATTGGATGACGATCTTCCAGGGATGTTTGAGTCACTTGTTGAAGTTTGGCAAAACAATCCTAAACAAGTGAAAGAAGATCATCTAAATGAACTTTTCACTCAAGCGCTAGACCGAGATTGTGGTAAAAGCCTTTCTAAACCTGTATTACCAAGCTGGATAGGCTCACTTGCCGTTAAACGGCTTGCAATTCAAAGCCCTGGTAGAGACAGTTTCCGTTTAGTCGTTGACGCGGAAGTTGAAAGCTTTATTGAAAACATCGAGCTAAGTAAATGGGTTGATAAACCCATTTCAAGTGACAGTTTATTCTATAAACAAAGTTCAAAAGAATCTTCACCGGCAAACCATAGCTATAGAAAACGATACAACTTAAATTCACCCCTGGATTCAGGGTTATACCGGCTAACCGTAACCTCCCAAAATAAGAAAACTTGGAGCTCTTGGATAATCCTTGGAGAAGTGAGGTTGAAACAACAGGTTCGTTGGGCATCTAAAGACACATGGCTAATTGATAAAAAAGAATTACTAAACCCTTACTGCCCATTACCACGCTTAGATGTTGGCCTCTTCGATTATATCAATGGTCAATATGAAGAAGTTTGGGGGAAAAGCTACGAATCAGATTACCCAACAACATTAGAGGGCGGAAACATTTCTAATGACAGATATGTTTTGGCTGTCTCAATGGTTCATTCTCGTTGGCAAGGTGATATTGCTATTGAACAAACTCAAACTATTAGTAAAACATTCGATATTTCTGGTAGTGAAGAGTTAAAGTAATTTAAAATTATGCCGTTAACAATGTTAGGGATATAACAAAGAATTATCAGCATGAATAAAACAATAAAACTACTCGCAGCATCTATTTCATTAGCTAGCCTCCCGCTAAGCGCCGCCAATTATGCTATCGAAGCAAGAGGAGATGCAATGGGGGGCGTTGGTGTTGTTTCTGCTAATTTTTTAACCGCTCCTTTCTATAATCCCGCACTAACTGCAATTTATCGTCGAAATGATGATGTAGGTATGATCACGCCTAGTTTTGGTATTTCTTATAATGACCCTGATTCACTGGTTGATGATATCGACTCTGTGTTAGGGGCGTCTTCTCCTGCCGATATTACAAGCGCCTTAAATGACTTGAATGGAGATAAGTTAAAACTAGAAATTGGTGGTGTTGTTGCTTTTGCTATTCCTAATCAATTTATTGCCGCTAATGCATTTGGTAAAGCGTACACTGAGTCATTTGTCACTCCCGAAGTGTATACCGCTTCCGGAACGGCTTTAACTAATGCAGAACTTACAGCAATAAAAGCGGTATCTATCGGGGTCACAGAGGTAGGTATCTCACTTGCTAAGTATCAAACTTTTATGGGGCAACACATTTCATTTGGTATATCTCCAAAGCTTCAAAGGATTTATACATATAACTATATTGCATCTGTAAATGACTACGACTTATCAGATGTAAGAGAAAACGACTCAGCCGATACACAATTTAATATGGACGCTGGTGCTTTGTGGTTCTTTGGACCATTCAGAGTCGGTTTTGCAGCGACTAACTTGGTTAGCCGTGATATCGATACTAAATATGTAGAAAAAACACTCACTGCAACAGACACAACGACAACAACAGTGACCGCGCAACACTCATACAGCATGGGACCGGTTTATACCGTAGGGGCTGGGATTGTTTCAGATTACTTCACAATAAGTGTGGATTATGATTTAAATGAAGCAGAGAAATTTAGCTCTTTTGATGATAATGAGCAAATGATACGTATTGGTACTGAAATCGACTTAATGCGCCAACTTAAACTAAGAGGTGGTTACTACCAAAACTTAGCATACTCAGATTCTGAAGGTACGATTACAGCAGGTGTGGGAATATCTCCACTGAACTTATTCCAATTAGATATTAGCGCTAATTACACTAATGAAAATGCAATGGGTGCTTCTATCAATTTCCTTGCTAGTTACTAACTCTCCTTATATAGTTCGGCTTCTCTTATTTGGAGCCGAACATGCTAAACGACTTACCAACACTTTCTCACGCAGAACAACAAGCAGCAGTTGAAAAAATTCAGGAGTTAATGACTCAAGGGATCAGCACTGCTCAAGCAATTAAAATCGTTGCAGAAGAAATCAGAAAAGAAATGAACGAAAAAGAGTAGGGGAGCTGTTTAGCAAATTATTGCTCTAACTGGTTACCGAACACTAGTTCCGTGAAATTTCAATACTAAAGCCGACAAGTTAATCTTGTCGGCATTTTTATAAACATACCACCCAGAATATCCATCGATGTTGATGTCACACCAAGATACCTATATTCCTAGATTCGCCGAAAGCTAGTGCACTATAAGTTGATGGAAAACAGATTTAGCATAACGTACTAATGTAACTATCACATGTTAAAGAATCCAACCTGCCCATAAAAATCAACAAAATCACTTTGTAAACAATAATTTAGTGCAGAATAATATCCCGCCCGGGTCGTAACACTTAGTGAGTGTGTAATAAAATTACAAGAAGATCGGTAACTCCAACATAGAGTCAAATAAATTGACACTTAATTTTATGTCGAAAGTTCTGTGATTTTTTAGATGGAAAGATTGATAGGAGCTCTTGTTTTGAGTGAGAATCTGTCTCTTCTCATGGCTTGAATTGGCAAAAGTAATTAAGTGTTTAGATTAGTCACCCCGTAACTTTCTATGTTGGTAATACTCTAAAATAGATATGCGGAGCGTTTAAATGGAGATGTTTTATATAGACTTATAGAGCATGTACTTCATTTCTATAGATCTAAATTGAACAGAAGGGTTTACACATTTCTAATGTGTGATTTATTTCCTTATATTATTGCGGTCACCGCGTTAGACAGCCAGTTTTTATTCTACTAGTTTATAAGTAACATAAACTTTAAATGGAAGTTGGTATGCGTCGTTTTCTTTGTTTTCCTCGTCCATTATTTATTGTAATCGTTTTGAATTATCTACTATCCCTGCCTGTTCTATCAGACGATTTGCAAAACCTTTCATTTTTCACTGAAAATTATCCGCCTGCTAACTTTGAAGATAACGGTAAAATTTCAGGTTACGCGGTAGAAATATTAGTAGCAGCTGGTGAAGCTGTTGGTGAGGAGATTGACGTTTCAAAAATCTCTATCTTACCTTGGCCTCGTTCATATCGAAATTCGCTTAACCTCGATGATGCAGTTTTGTTTTCAACGACACGTACTGAACACCGTGAAAATCTATTTCACTGGGTTGGACCTATAACTAAAATAAAAGTTGTCATTCTTGCTAGAAAGCACGACAAGATTCTTATCAACGATCCTATGGACATAAGTAAATACAAAATTGGAGTGATACGTGACGATATTGGTGAGCAATCATTGTTACAAATTGGTATCCCAAGTTTTTCTATGCAGGAAGCCACTTCAGTTACAACCCTCGCAGAGCAGCTTGTGAAAGGTCGTATCGACTTACTCGCATACGATGAGAAAGCAGCGTATTGGTGGGCAACACAAGCTGGAATCGAGTCAGATGTTTTTGAGCCAGTATACGTCTTAACTGAAGGCAAATTGTATTACGCGTTTAACAAGAACATAGACCTAGAAATAGTAGAAAAATTTCAAAAAGGTCTCGATATAATCAAGTCTCAAAAGAATGCTCAAGGCATTAGTCTTGACCAAGAGATCATTAATAAGTACCGTTAATCGCAATAGTAATAAGTCCTAGCACTTTGATTTCTCAGTTAGACTTTAGAAATTTCTTAGCCAGTATCTTGTTGTTAATTTATGCTTCAGTGCGTATTATCTATCTTTAAGTTAAATAACCTCTTCTTATTCAGTAACTTATCAATAATAACTCAGAGCCATTTTCTACTCATAAAGAGTGGAGTGCGTTCAAGATGACTAAAAACCAAATTTTTCGAGAATTCAACTGCCGTTTATCTATCGAAGACACTGCGAAACTATGTTTTAAAAGTGTGAAGACAGTCACTAGGTGGGACAAAGGGGGGGCAATCCCACCAGAGTGTAAAAGACTTATGAGAATGTATTCTGGAAGAGAATTAAGCCCAAGGGAAGAATGGAGTGATTTTCAAATGATCCATGATCGACTTGTTTTACCTACTGGGTTGAAGATGAGCCCTGAGCAAGTTCTAACAGGTGCAGCACTGTTAGAAGTTTTATCAACGGGTGAGATTATAGTATTAGGAAAACTAGTAAGGTATGCACGCGAGTTAGCAAAAAGAATTTAAGTTCAATTTAAAAGGCTCTAAATAGAGCCTTATTCTACTAGCAATCACATCTCTCGGTTATGAGTGTCGTTTGGTCCAATAACACAAGCCCATTTGAAATTTTGATTCATCTCCGGTGTTGAGAAATTCATCTTAACAACACCAGTATCTTTATTAAGCTTGGCAAACCCAACATAATCTTTTATAAAAATGCTTTGCTTTAAGTCTTGTACATTAGTGCTATGGTTTCCATCATATGTAGATACCACCCAGCCACCAATTTCGATTGAGTAAAAGAAACCTTCTTTAACCCGAAGCCAACCATCTCTGATATCACCCCTTCCAAAATCACTCATCTTAGGGCTGATGGATGTCAATTCACAAAATAAACGTTTTTTAATGTCATAATTTACCGTATCACTAGCGTAAGCGTTAATAGCAAGTGGTACTAAAAGTAATAGTTTTTTCATAGGATTTCTTTTCAATTGGAATTTTTATCTTAATCGACGTAGTAGGCTAATTTGTGTGGTGAACAGTAACGTCAACTTTTTTGTCCTGGAGCTTACAATAAGAGATATACCAAATGCCGCCTGACTGTATACAAGCAACTTGGAGTTGATTATCTAGAGAAGCTTTTTCATTTTTTCTAATTGATTTTAACTTGTAAGCATCTTTTCTTGCCGTAACGCATTCAGATGATGACGTGCTTTCCCCTCGGGATTTTAGCTCTTTAGCCACCACATTCAATGTAGCTGAGCGATATGCTTTAGCAGTTGTAGCAGATTCATAACATAAACTATATGTATCCATTAGCTTTGCGTCTTGTTCTGAGATTGTCGAACAACCAGTTAAAAAAAGAGCACCTAATAGACCACTACTTAGTATTATCTTTTTCATTACACATAACTTATTTAATTAAATGATATCAGTCGCATACTCTATATGAATGATTTGATTTTATAAATGAACAAAATGTGAAAAATGGTGAGCTATGTCATTGTTTATAAAATAGTTATCGGATTTGTTATTTAATTTGCAACACAAGTAGCACTATGACCAAATAATAAAAATGTCATTAATGCGCATTATCTCTCGTTATGTTGAATAGAGTTGCATACGGTCTAAATATACAATCCTTTGACTATCAAAGGATTAACGATGAAGTACCGAGAAATGAGTAAGAATTACATTTTTCGTAAATTGGAATGCCAATTAACAAAGAAAGAAACCGCAGATTTGTGTTTCAAAAACGTGAAGACGATCACTCGATGGGATCAAGGGCAGGTTATTCCACCTGAATGTAAACGCCTAATGAGAATGACCAAAGGTCGAGAATTGGGTGTAAGTGAGGAGTGGAAGCAATTCAAAGTGCATTATGACAAGCTAGAATTACCAACCGGACAATTGGTTTCAGCTCAGCAGATACTTGTCGGAATGGCTTTACTGGAGATTCAATCAGAATTAGAAATTCATACTTCTACTTATCTCCTAAGATTAGCTCGTTCAATCGCTGAACTTAAAAAGATATGAAAAAGGCCCATAAAGGGCCTTATTGTTATTCTATTATTGGCTTGAATAATTTTAGCCAAGCATTCAGAGTCTTTGATCTTCTACGTGCTGTATTTGCATTTAGAGTGGGGACGCAATCTTGAAGGAAATCAAAGCCACTTCCATCAGGAATATCTGACAGAGTCTTTCCAGATGCCCAGCTTATCCATGTCCAACCACAATCACTACTCTGGAACCTCATAGCAGCAGATTTTAATCTTTGATTATCATCTAATTTTCCAAACTGCATACCAGCCGAAGTAGCCTGATTAGATCTATCTAAATAACCTAACATACGAGCAGCATGAAGGTAATAAGCAACTTGCCTTGGTGTAATACCTAAAGTGAATTCATTAACTTCTTGATATTCTGACTTAGCTATCACTACATCAAATACACGTTTAAGATCATCAGCTTGCGGGACTCTTAAACTAGATAAATATGTTAGCTCACTAGTCTTCAGTTCAGTTAATATTCGCTCAGCAGCCGATTTGGATAACTGGTGTGGGGAACTCCCATCTATAAGTGGAGTTAACTTAAAATCATATGAAGAATCAACAACTAATGACAAAAATTCTTTAACTACATCAACATCAATTTTCATTTCTATTAATGTTGAATGTATATCTTCTGAACGAGTTAAAATACCAAAGAAATCATCAATAACAGGTGACACCTTTTCATAGTGATTTGACTCTAGCCGAACGATGAAAGAACCAGGTCGAGCATCAACTGGTACTAATCTGTCAGATATATTAATTGTTCTTACAAACTCATCATATAAAGAAGACCATCCATCAAGAATCTTTGAAATTGAATCTAACTTAACTATGCCACGTCGACCAGACTTTGAGATATGAATCTCATGATTAGTAACAGCAGGAACGGTTTCTTCGACTGAAGTGAATTCACATTCAATTCTATAATCTATTGGAGGTAGCTCCTCTTCCGTCAATTCTTCTGCTGTTAAGAGTGCTAATTCTTCTTGCTCACCATCAAAAGAGGTGTAAATCTTAAAAATAGAGTTTTCTTCCGGATATAAGAATGCATCACGAAGTGAACGAGTGGCACTTTCAAGCTTTTCAAGGCGACCATAAGACATTGGGACATATAACCAAGTGTCACCTTCTTCAAGCTCATCTATCCAATAAATTAAGTAATAGAGTCCTAACGCATTGACTGCGCTAAAAAGTTTAGGACCATCATACTCTTCGTAGATTTTATGGAACTCAAGTGTTCCTAACCTGCTGTTTTGTGCTAATGGATACATTTCATTATTCTTCTATACACTCAAATCGTTCGTGTGGAAGAGCTTCTTTTTTAAACCAAACTGTAATGTGACAAGGACCACCAGTCTTTTTCATCATTCCATCATCACTAGACAAATGACCTGCAGATAAGGTTTTGTTCCTTAATGGTTTAAATAGCTTCTTTTTCTTTAACGCTTCTTCTTGTCTTGTAAAAAGTGAAGCCCCATAAAGCATTTCTCTATCGCTAGGCTTTTTAGCTGCTCTTTTAGGGTTCTCTTCAATTGTAGATCTAAAGTCGACTTTTTGAGGAGGATTATTGTCTACCAACCGATAAGCCTCACCATTTGCATCGATTGCATTTTCCGGAGGCATGTCTTCAGGGTAAAAATCAGGATAATCGCACATATTTAATTGAACTTGTCACATAAAACATTGTTGCATAGTAAAGAGCATTTACTTATTTATCAATGGGCTGACTCGTGAATGTGTGATGGACATCGATTCGCTAGAGATATCACTTCCCCAAAAGCAACGTTGATTAGACAACGCAGAAACGCCAACAGCACCTGATCCCATGAAAGGATCACAAACTAACTCTCCTTCAGTACTGCTTTGCTTTATGAGTATGTCCATTAATTCTACAGGCTTTTCTGTCGGATAGCCTCTATGTATCCTGGGTACTTGCAATATATCAGGAGTGCTTAGGTCATTTAACTTTCTTTTACCTTTTTCAAAGAATAGAATAAATTCGTAGCGGGCGCGATAATGGTAACCCATACCAATCTTCATTTTGTCCCATACGATCGGTTTCCAAAATTTGAAACCAATTGATTCCGCTATTGGTTTAACGATAAACGCAGTTTCTTGATCACAAAAAAGATAGAAGTGGGAATTTTTCTTTAGAACTCTATATATTTCAATAAATAGTTCTTCGAACCTATCATTAGGAAAAATCTCGAACCATTGGTTGCTTGATGCTTTGCTGTTTTTAAGCCTCGTTGTCGTTCCGACTTTACGGTGCTTCTCTAATGATTCATATGGTGGATCAGTAATAAGTAAATCAATTGATGAGTCATCAATTGTTTTTAGCCATTCAACTGCATCTAGCTCATATAAACTACACTGTAATTTTTTAGTACTATTATTCAACAACTTAAACTTACCCATACTGATAATGTCACATCATTCAAAAAACGATGCATTCTATACGAAATTGATTGCAAAATCAGGTTTAAATTTTGATAGATAAATGTCATCAAATAGATATTTCCAATGATGCTTAACACTGTTTCTGAGTTGTATAGGATTTCCCAGAAATTTAGTAGGTTATAAGCAATCAATTTTATTTCTAAGTTTTTTATATATTGTTGCAGCGTCATAACCCCATGATGCTTTAAAGCGTATCAACTTGTGCTGCCCATCAAGAGCTTCATTTACATACTTATCTCGCTTCTTTCGGTCAGCTCGCTCATGTGAACGATCATCTAGCTCAATCACACATATAATTTTCGTGGTGCTGTCAGTCACAACAAAATCCATGCGCTTTGCCCACGTTCTTGAGTTGTTTTTCCATTCCACAGGCTGAATTAGAGCCATTAATGATGTTTGGCAATGAATCATGTAGTCATCAGGGAGCGCTTTGCGAAGGGCAATATAGAAATTACGTTCATTCTTTGAAGTAAGATACTCTGAACGTTTATGCTCAACTTTGTCGGATGATTTATCTACTTTAGCAGGAGTGATAGGTTGCTTGTTCCCATCCGCATAAGGCGGAGAAGCATCTACTGAATGTAGAGAAGGGCGTCGTCTTATTGGTTCAACTTTAGGCTCGACTCTAGCCTTATTTACCCACGGCTCTTTTTCGGGCGAATCTTCTTTCAATTTATAGACAACATAACCAATTGCTAGTAACCCAATCAATAACAAAAACACAGTGACCTCCTTGATATAATCAACAAGGAGCATACTTTGTTTGTTTCTCAGATTATAAAGCTTTTGTTCTATAGTGTTATCAAAAGCAAGTAATGCGCTTTGGACTAATCGAAATGATCTAACGCACTACGTTTATTTACTCATTTTGATCCTACAAGCAAGCTTATAGCGACCAAAATCGAGTTGATTATAGAATTGTTGTCTTAATAACGACCTTTAATTCTTTCTTAACCTGATTCGTACCCTCTGAGCGAAAGATAGCGCCGAGCCACGGTATATCCATGAGCAGTGGAACACCCGAAACAGACTTTCTTTCCTCACTAGAGATTAAGCCACCTAGAGCAATGGTTTGCTGGTCTTGAACTTTAACTACTGTGCTTAATGTTCGCTTATTGGTGATGATGTCAGCCGCTATGACAGAATTAGTAACTGAGCTAGATTCTTGGTTTATAACCAGTACTACATGGTCGCCCATAACATGGGGTGTAACTTCTAGTGAGACACCTACATCTTTACGTTCTATCTGTTGAATTGTGTTACCGCCATCTGTCACTTCACTTGATGTTAGGAAAGGGACGTTTTGACCAACGGTGATATAGCCGCGTTCTCTATCCATGATGAGCATGTTAGGGCGTGATAGTAGTTCAGTATTTTCACTTGATTGGACAGCTTTAACCAAAGCAGAAAAATCACCATTATCGAAAAACAGTAAGTTATCGACAGCCTTATCTATTGCTATGGGCTGAGTAATAAACCCCGCATTATCAAAAGCGACCTCTAAATTTACGCCAACGTCCTTACTATCACCAAGTTCAGTTTCAGTAATAATAGCCTCAATAAATACCTGCTTCTGGGGTTTGTCTATACCTTGAATAATTGCGTCTATCTTGTGAAGTTGTTCCTCTGAGCCAGTGACGATAATGGCATTGGTTGTCGGTAAGATTTGCACATCATAATTATCAAGCGTCTGCTCTTTTATCGTGTGGGTTTGCGTTGCTTTCAGCATGGAGTTCATAAGGCTAACGATTGATGAATTACGAACATGGTGAAGTCTGTAAAGCTTGACCAGTGGAGGCTCGATAGCGACAACGCTGTCTTTATCTATCGAGACGGTATAAACACCACTAGAATGCGAAAGTGCGTAGCCATGAGAGCGAAGAACAGAATCAAAGAAAGAAGCGTATTCAGAGGGTTGAAGTTCAGGGGCGGTAAAGCTGACTTTTCCAGTGACGCCTTGACCAAGCACAACAGTTTGCCCCGTATAGCTGGCAAACCAAGAAACAAACTCAGCGATTGGTGTATCACGCGATTCAAATACAGGTGATATTGGGGCGGAAGCATGAGTTAGCGATGTAAAGCAAAGTAAGAATATTAAAATATATCGAGACATTAGCAAAAGACCTTATGTGATAGCTGTCCATTGCTTACTCTTATCGTGCAGCTGGATAGCACAGTGACATTAAAACCCATATCTCGAAGTTCATAACTTGTTAGCCTATGACCACTTTTATCGAGCGTAAAAGCAGGGAGTTGATTGGGTGGATTCCATGCACTGACTACTCGATAACCATCAAGTAAATCAGCGATAGATTGTGTATTGTGTTCAACTTGTGTGACTTCTGATTTTACTGGCTCTGGCATGTAATAGAGGGAGATTGCAAATGTGAACAACGCGCCAGCCGTAAATGAAAAGATGCGTGAATATTTACGACCATAGATTTTAGTCAGTCTCATAATATTCCTAAAGGTGTAAGGGACGGTATAACGTCCATGCGTATAGTAAGGAGGCAAAACAGAATAAGTACGGTGTGGATAGTTAGAGGCAAACATCTGCTTAGTGTTATATGACTTATATAAATCTGTTCCCCACAAATACCATTTATCGACAGTTGGGGAGTTGCCATTGTCACCATATTTCACGATGCCTATGTGAAGTTTAGGCATGGGGATTTTTAAGAGTCCAAGTGAAGCAATAGAAACTAATGTTGATAAGAATGGCACTTTCATTCTGTCCAAGCGGCGACAAAAAACGGTGTGCTCAGCCAAAGTTAGACGAGCCTGTTTATCTACGACGGCAATATCTTGAACAATAAACATGACTGACCAACCAAGTTTTCTTATGTGTAAAAGAAGATCAAGTAAGGGCTGTCTGCCTTTATCATTCCAAGTCCGAGAATTGAACCAAGTTCCACACTCATCAAGCACTATCAAACCATCTTTTGAGGTATCAAAGCTCTTGTTGGCTGAGCCGATAGCGGCAAAATCTTGAGCCGTTGGTTTATCTGGCAAGCGGTACAATCTTGTTTGTTTCTTATTGCGCCCGAGCATAAACCGCAAATCAATATCAAGGTTAGTGGCGACTGGAAGCCCTTTCTCAAGATGCTCGCGAATCTTACCTACAGCCGTGAGTGTCTTACCAGAACCCAATTTACCAGTGATGAAATCAACGCGAGCCATTAGCTTGATACCTTAGAAACAACATAGAATTGCCATTCCCAAACCCAACGAACTAGGCGAGAGGCAAAGATGGCACTTAGGCAAGGTACTGCATTATTAGGAATGAAAAACGCGAACCCTTGACGAAGTTCGGGCGGTGCTAAATAGCTTAGACCGACCGCAGTGGATTGAATGACCAGTGCTATCGCTAGAGCCAAACCTATGACCAAAGTTATAATGGTTAGGTTTAAAGCAACTTGCTTAGTAAGCCTTAGAGCAAAAAAACCAAATATCTGAGCACCAAGACCACCAAGAAAAGCAGCGAGCGCAGGGAGGCGCATTGCTGAGCCAATGGTCGAAATGATAGGTAGTAAAGCAATCATAGAGCGTTATCCTTTATTGACGGTATAAGCCCGAGGGGTGATACCAGTGAATAAAATGTCTACTAAGGTATTGAGTGTTAAGAAGTAGATAACAAAAGAAAATATGGTCTTGAACTTGACGCTAAAATCACAAGGAATAACGAAAGAGCCACCGAACGGGCTAGGGATAGCAAGAGGTGTGCAGTCGTCATACTCAGGTAAAACATTCAAAACCATATTTATCTGTTCTTCGATAACCAGCTGTACATCGTCAGTCATAGGAGTTGTTACAGCATTTTGAGCTTCAACTAAAATCGTGCTGTGACCAGAAGATATAGAACCATCTACAGACTCACTAAGTTGTGAAAAAACGTCGGTGACATAACCTGAAGTCGTACCGTGAGGGTTTTCACATTGGTTATTTTCAGCAGTCGGAATACAAGGCTCTGGAATTTTGTCAGCTAGCCTATCAATAGCACCTTCAAGGGTCGTAGTTTGACCTTCAATTGAGCCTTTCAATGATGAAGTTTGTCCACTGATGGCGTTAACAATGTTATTGCCGTTATTGTTAATCGCTCCAGTTTGCTGCAATGCGAGATCTTTATTAGCCTCATATATCGCATAGTCTTGGTTCATTTGATCAACAAGAGAACCACCAATAGCAAGAGCATTAGAATTAAGAGTAGCCAGCTGGTTATTGGTATCTGCAAAACCATCATTCATATCTTTATTTAAAGCATTAGCGGCTTCATTTGAATCACGATTAAGATTTTGTATTGCGGTCAAAACCGCTGTATCAGTGCTATCTGTTGGCTCAACTGGGTCAGGTTCAGGCTTTTCAAAAGATGGTGGAGTAGGGTTTATTGGGTCTGGATTGTCAGGATTAAAACGACCACTTGGTGGTGATACTGGTTCTGTAGGGTCTAAACCATCCAAACATTGCGGCCAGTTAGGCAGACCAAGAGCGCAATCATTTGGTTGGGTGCATCGAGTTTCCAAAATGTCTAAAAAGTCTGAACACTCAAATGTAAAAATTCCATTTTCAGCCGCGCAAGATTGTTCAGCTTCAAAAATAGCATCAGTGGTAGATTGTCTATCGCAAAGAGGCACATCGACACATTCAAAAGTGTCTGGGTCTAGCTCTAATGGAGGCTCGCACGTTTCACAATCACCAGTAATAGGGTTCAATAAATCAGGTAATTTACATTCAGGTGGTGGATAATCACAAAAACCCTCTTCATTCACTTCTTGACCCGGAGGGCAGCTAGCTAATCTTTTTATGCTATACATCCGAGTATTGTCCCCGTTATAAGTTTGCCTACAATAAATAGAACTTAAATCATACTGGTCAGTACAGTTATATGCTTTCCACCAATGATAAGGACACTCCAAACCCGTTAGAAAAGAAGATGAATAAACAACATCCATATCAAGTGGACAATTAATATCACCGTTGATTTTTTTTGTTACTTGAAAAAAACCGTCAGAAAGAGCACTAAAAGAAACACCCATCATTAGCAAAAGGAGAAAGATATTTTTCTTAATGTTCATAAGGGATAACCATGTTGAAGTGAAGAGGGAATTGGATGCCTTGACCATCCAAACGCTGAGTGATTAAGTTGCTTTGTTCGCACCTTTTTTCACTAGCTTGATTCCAATGAAGCCAACTAAAAGAGCAGTTGCAATCGGCCAGACCCCAGTCAGCAAATCAGTGACAAAAAGTGCAATAGCATCAAGAGCTGCTTGAGCGTCAGCTGGTAGAGCAGCACTTGCAGAGCCTGCGACCATTAGAGCGATTGAACCAACAGCAACACGTTTAGGTGTTGCAAATTTTCTTAAAGATTTAAAGTATTTCATGGTTATTCCTTAGCCATTAAGTAGAGATTTCGGCTGCTTGTTTTAAAGCAAGGATTTGCTTTCCAACTGAGAAGCCGATACAGATTACAGTGCCAAATGCACCGACAATAAACTCAATATCTTGAATATTCATCGCTGACCACCCCAGATTATTGATAGTAAAAGGCATATGAAAAGAGCACTGATAAATATCAGAAGCCAAAGAGAATCGAATTGCTCAGCACTCATAATTCAAACCGCCTTATTTAGCTAGTACTGGTAAATCGAATAGGTGGAAGCCGTTTAAAGCAACGTGCTTACCATCTTCATTACCAAAACTAAATTCTTTGTATTCCACGTTGAATTGCATTCGGTTACCAACGCATGATTTTAAAATGTCCCCAGCTTTACCACCGGCCCAAAGTTCTTGGCTAATTTTTACTTCGATGGTGTTCGTTGGGTTAGTTGTGATTAGCTTTAATTTACCGACCGTAATAGATTCACCCGTGCCACGAGCTGCCTTTGTTTCTTGAATGATATCGGTAGCGTCTAAAATCAAACCTTCGAGTTTCATAATGTATTTCCTTTCTTGACGTAAAATTTTTAAAGATAAAAGCGGGAGTTATTGACACAAGTCCAAGGGCGAAATTAATGGTATGTATCCGGCGGGGCTGCGCCCACCGAACACACCCCATTAAAATCGCCAAAGAGCATCATGGCTTCAAGCTCCTCGACATATTCCATATGAGCTTCATATTCTTGAAAGCGTTTGTCTGCCATGCGTTCATATTCCTGTTCAGCTTCAAGAGCATCAAAGAAGTCAGTCACACCGCGCATGATGGTTTGTTGTGATGCCAAGAACTTCTCTTTGTTCTCTACTTTCCAATTGCGGAAACGGGTACAAAGGTAGACCTCTTTGAACAACAAGCCAGAAACACGGGCAGGGGCTTTATCACCAAAACGGGTATATTCCTGGCCATCATGTCCTGTTTCTTCTAACAACAATTTTTGAACAGCTTCAGGCGCACCATATTGGAGTCGAACCTTTTGAGATTGACGCTTGACCATCACGCCACCCATAGCAAAGCAAAAGTCTTTCCAGTCGCCAACATCGGCAGCCTTTCGAATTTTTTCGAGCATGTAATGCTCTGTTTCATCTAAATCTGATAACAAAGCGTCATCCTCTTTGAATTCTTCTCTAAGGCGTCTAAATTCACGCCAGACCGAAACCGAAGGCCCACCAATAAATTGAAATTGACGAATCTGATTTACACGCGCCCAAGTGACAACACGCTCAGCGGCTTCAATGCCATTCAGACTTGAGCCTTTATCTTTGGCGATGTGCTGACCATCAATATTTTTCGAAAGATATTTAGCGACATAACCAACGGCAGAGCCTTTTGATAGGTCGATGTTTTCAGCCTTGAAACGGTATTTATTTGCGCCTTTTTCATTAGAGCAATCAACCATACAAATGCTATTAAATTTTTTGGTTACACGGTCACGGTCTTTTGATTCCATGAACAGTAAAAAGTGGTGATGTGGTGTGCCGTCTTGGTGTGGCTCAGCGATTCTCATTCCATAAACTTTGATGTCATTCTTAGAAAGCCAGCGTCCTAATTTTTGCCAGTTCTCTAATAAATATTCATGAGTCTGCTTAGCTGTAGGCTTGCCAGCTTCCAACCACTTAGGATTAACCGAGCCTTTAGAATTAGCATGAAAGCGGCTAGGGGATGTGACCGTATAGAAAACGGAAGAGTGATTTTGTTCAGCAGCTATTTCTTCAAAGCCACGCAAACGAACAAACATTTCACCGCGTCTAATCTCAGGGTTAGAAACTGACTTAGCCGCTAAATCCGCAATCGTGAACCAGTTATTAGTATCATTACTGTCATAAGCTACGGTTTGCTCTAATGCTTCTGCATTGGAGGCTCTACGCTCACGAGTACGGTTAACCGAAAAATCAGAGCAGTAAACCTGCTTATGACGCTGGACTAATGCTAAGTCTCTCGCCACCTGTTCCACATGGTAAGCGCACTTTCTACGAAGTTGACGACGTAAAAATATTTCATCACTCACACGTTCAACCAGAGATAAAAGCTCACCCTTTAAGCACTTATCTATGATTAATTCGTCCGAAAATTCCAAACCAATTGAATCAAGCAATTCACAAGCTTTCATAAATAGAAACTGTGGAGATTCAATATCAATAAGCTCTTTGGTGAATTTACGTGACTTTGAAAAAGCCAGCTCTTTGATTTCATCGTCAGACATAGCCGCGCTATAACCGTATTGATTCAAACGCTTATTAGCATCTTCAATTTGGTGTAAAGCTTCTGTGTAGTTCTTATCATCACAAACCGAAAGAAATGATCGCGTCATGTGACGGCTAAAGTCACCATGACGGAAACAAGCGCGAAAAACATCATCACGCCAGTTTGTAAGTATGTTTAGTTTTGATTGGCGGTAACGCTCAGGAAGATTAAACGATTCAATGTATTCACCGAACGCAGATAAGCGAGGCTTTGTTACGTGCTTAACTGTAGAAACAAAACGCTTATTGGGAACTGGCAAACGAGGTGCAGAGAAATGGCGTGCTGGTTCAACTTGAGGTGAATACAAATGATCCATGATTAACGCTCCAACCCAAAGAACGTACAAAATTGCTCAAGCTCTTGGTCGTTATCAAACGTAAAAGTGAATGCGTCACTAGAATTAGTTTCGGAGCTGGCAAACGAAACAGTATGAAAACGTTCTTCGCCAATCATTCGATGACCAAATTTAAGATCGCTAGCTAAGAATTCAAAATAGATTTCTAATGGTGAATTGTGGAGAGACACAGACGCGTGCGTAAAATATGGAGAGTAAGAAAAACAAACGTGTTCAGATTTAAGAACAGAGCCATATTCGACAGGTTCAACTTGAAACATAACAACCACCTTGACTTGATTATTCTGAATTGGGTTTTGACCGACTAAGCCGAGCCAACAGCGTCAAGGGCAAACAGCCCAAACTTAGCCAGTCAAAAGAGAACCCAAACGACCTAGAGAGAGTCAGTCCAGAAGCCGCTCGGGTGTAATACAAGAATTTCTGTAGCGATTAAATACAGAATTCTATGTACCGTCAACACAGCAAATTTTGTATTAAAAGACTAGAATCAAGGTAATTGGTGATTTAAGGAAAATCAGAAATGTATACAAACAAGCTCATTGATGCCTATAAAGAGCGCATGAACTATGTTCAATACAAGCAAATTGCTCACGATTTGGGTGTAAGCCCGCAAATGATTACTGAAGTAAGAAAAGGCAGAACGTATCTCAATGAAAATCAGATACTTATGCTTGCTGATGTTGTTGGCGAAGATAAAGAAAAAGCATTAGTTGGTCTTGCTTTAGATAAAGCTAAATCTGATGAAGCTCAGACACTGTGGAACAGTATTGCAAAAAAGTATAATGGGCATGGTTTAACAAGTATTTCAATGGCTTGCGGTGCTATAGCCCTATACTTAGAACCACTACAACAGTGCGTATTATCTATCTTATGTTAAATAGTCTGGGTTTCGGGTTAACTTCATAAGTAGGACACTTTCAACAACTTACCGACCAGATCAACCACTTGTTAAATTTCGGTTCTGGGCTTACGATAACTTCATAATATCTAATTGTGAGGTTTTAGTTGGGTTCATGAGTTACACAACTTTGGAAGTAACAAGGAATAAGCAGCAAACTCTTATCTTGGTTGATGATGAGACCACCCTGCCGTCCTTGTTCGTCACAATCTACGCATTGAATAACCTGCGCCGGAAACGGTTGAGCACTCAGGGGAACATCCATCGTTCACTGAAGTTCTTCTATGTATATTTCTTCAAGAAGCACAAGGTTACTTTCGATTACGCCTTCCACGAGGCTGGCTACAATATTTCGAAGTTTATTGATGAGCTTGATGGCTTCTTCACTTACCTCCTTGGTCAGCAGCA
This sequence comes from Vibrio gallaecicus, assembly GCF_024347495.1. Classification (NCBI taxonomy): domain Bacteria; kingdom Pseudomonadati; phylum Pseudomonadota; class Gammaproteobacteria; order Vibrionales; family Vibrionaceae; genus Vibrio; species Vibrio gallaecicus. The sequence continues at coordinate 726,732 of NZ_AP025491.1, forward strand.
CCTTAATAATGAGGAGGATATTGTTGGTCTTGGTTTTATGCACTCAGGTATCACTAAGGCAAACAAAGTAACCTACGGGGTGCACATCAGCCATGTAGGCGGTTTTTTTAAGTACCTCAACTACCGATACATGAATGTGTCATACCAAAATATGTCACCAATGGAAGCTCATCAAATTAGCAAGGCAAACAAAGAGAACCTTGCTTATGCAATAAATAACTTCAATAAGATTGAGGTCTCTCAGAACGAGCCTGCACACAGATACAAAAGTATCACGGAGAAGCAGAGCATTGAGCTGATGAACATGTTAATCCCCTCCACTCCTGCTTTCACTGATGTTGATACTAATCAACTCGTTGATGCCGTAGTTAACCCTGTAAATCCATTTGAAGAAGGTTTTCAGCAATATCGTAACTATCTCATACATAGATTTATGTACAACTATGGTTTGCGTGTCGGTGAGGTGCAGTTGCTCATGACAGACAGCATTGCCGAAACGCTGCCAGACTCACGAGGTGAAACTCAATTTGTGATGGTTGTACAGGATCTACCGGATGAGGTTGATGACCCAAGGAAGCATAAGCCGTCAGTTAAGACAGAGCACTCATATCGTCGAATAGAGCTGACTGAAGACGACTTCATCATGGTTGAGATCTTTAACAATCGTTACCGTGCTCCGCTGTTTGAAGAAAAAGCTATCGAAGACCATGGCATCCTCTTTATCAAAGGGTCTGGAAAGCTAACCCCATTCTCCTACGATGGAATTAGCACAATCTATAAGAAAAAAATCGACCCTTCGTTCATTCACCTCCATCCCTATTACCGAACTGAGGCGAAAAAGAAGATCGATTATATGGTGAAATTGACTCCCCATGTAGGCCGACACACTTGGGCATACATTACATTGGAATACATCTACAACGAAATTCTGAAAGAGAATTTAATGATGGCTAGTGACTACGGAATCCGCGCAAGGATGAATGGTGAGCTAGATGCCGCTGTCGAAAAACTGCGATCATTAGGAGGCTGGTCTGTGACCAGTAACGTGCCTCTAAAGTATGCCAAACGATTTGTCGAAATGGTGAGTAACGAGAGTAATAAGAATCGAACTAAACGTAATGATTGGCAGGCCGCTATACCTGCTCCGAAGAGTGAAACGAAATCAACTTACAACCCTTTAGAAGATGATGGATATGATGAAGACATCCCATTCGACTTATTCGATTAATAACCCTGCACAAGAGCCACTACATGGTCACTCGCTATTCACCGCTGAGCAGGTGGAATGGATTGATTCAATCAAGCTACCACAGCGGCTTCTCTTGTTGAGTGCAACGGAATTTGATGACCAGTTTTTAACTTTGACTAGCGATTGGCGATACCGTTTTTCTGGTGCAAACAAAGCCATCTTGTTTGCATCCGGTAAGAACTTCCGTGCTCTATCTTCATCTTCAATCAAGTTGCTTAAGCATCTGACAGTTGAATACATAAAAGAGAACTCTGCAAGTGGTGCCAACTGGTTTGCGGAAGGTTTAGCGAGGGTATTTTCGGAACTTGAGTCTGTTTCTCGTGAGAGCCTAATTGCCAAATTAAGGGAGCTAGTTGCTAAGGTTGACCGCAATGCGTCAGACAACAGCCATTTCTATTACACGCTCAATGCCCTTCGTACACTGGAGCGTCGTAATTTCTTTAAAAGCACTGGTGACAAAGGTGACCTTGAGGATTTGTTGCTGGAAGTACCTCGACCTAGGAATCCGCACTGGGGTCGGTATCAGAACCTAGACCTCGTTATTCCAGATGAAGTAAGCCTGATGATCGAGAACGGCGTTCAGCTATGGGCGTCAAAACTATGCCCGAAACTGGAGACTAAAGAGGCTAAGGTCAAGCATCTTGAGAAGGTCAAAAAAGTCGCAAAAATCGATGTCTTAAGAGATTGTATCATCACTGGCATCGTCTATTACGTTGGAGCGCGACCAGTTCAAATCGGAAAGATGGCTGGAGGTGACTATGTAGTAGACACCATGAATGAACATGGAATGCGTTATTCATTACTTGTGCCTTATGCAAAGAAGTCGAAATTGACTATTGACCGGGTTCGTATCGCTGTTCCTGAAGAGCTTGGGAAGCTGATCACCCTGTACAAGTACCTTGAGAAAATTGGGGATGAAGACCCGCTATTCCCTACTAAGCTATCTTCGACTCCGATGGTTGATAAATCGATTAAGAGTATGCTGCTTAAGTTCTCCCCTAAGGAAATTCAGGAGGCTGTAAAAAACGAAGACTACAAACTGCCCGTTTATACCGCTAGTCTCTTTCGCCATAACGTGGGTCATTCTATGGCGATGAATGGTTCAAGTGCTGCTGAGATTGCGTATATCTTAGGACATTCCAACTACGTCGTTGCCGACAAATACATTGCAGCTACCCCCGAAATGGCTGACATCCGAGAGATGGCACTGGGTCGAAACCCTGTGTTCAAAAACATGATTGCGCTGGCATTGACTGGCAACCTAGTCCACAACACTAAGTGGAAAGGTCGTCGGGTTGCTGCCTCTATCGGCGGCAAGCTACATCACCATATTGGCGGGTGCAATTACGAAGAAAACATCTGCCCATTCTCCCAAGGTCGTGGGTGCTATGGATGCCTGTACTTTATGCCCTTCACTGACGGTGAGCACGAGGAAGTACTCGATTCATTCTTTGACGAGATTGATGAAGTCCGTCACGTAGCTGACGACACAGGTCAAGTACACCACCCACTGATGACTGAATTGGTTCGCAGGAAAGACCATGTGATTCAGGTAATTGCTCGTATTAAAATGGTTCAGGCTAAGGAAGAGATCGAATAAATGGCTCTGGAAATTAAAGTAATAAATAACAAGCACGCAAAGAACCTTGTTGCCTACGTGGACAAACACAAAACGGCATTTCATGAGCGCCTTGAAGCCTACAATGCGGTTGGAGACTTGGACTGGGATGCAGCGTCTTGGCACTTTGGTGAAAAAGGTGTTGCGTGGCTAAAAGAAACCAAAGACCACGGCTTTAAATGGAGTGAAGTATCAAATCGCGTTAAAGGACTCACTAAAATGGAAATCTCTAAAGATTTTCAGGACTTTATGCGTGCTTACCACATGCATCAGGTTGTGATTTCCAGCGGTTTACCATCAGGTTCAACTCTAGATAAGCCATTGCAGATCATGAAGCGTTGGTACTGGGAAATGGTTACAGAAACGGGTCAAACGCACCCTATGTACCTCACTGCCGATATCATTCATGCTGCTATGGATCGCCATAAAGACAACTCAAAAAGCGCCCCTAACGTCAGTGACTATTGCGACGTTGCCGTAAATATTATCAAACTTCTTCGGAAGTATGATTTATTCATGGTGAATATTGAAGTCGAAAATAAGCACCCTTGCCGTAGCTCCTCTGTTGGGACAAAGGAAAAGAAGAAGGCTTCCGAATTAAGTCCAGACGACACCCCTGACAAAAAGCTGATTTCCATCCGTGCATTCATGGCTGTTATTGAGCTGATGGCACTGGCAGAAAACGACTATCAGCGCATCTTTTACAACATGTTGCTACTTTGCATCATCTGTGGCTTCCGCTTCCAAGAAGTCATGTCGATGAACATGGATTCATTGGTTAAAAGGGATATCACCGAAGAAAGTAAGCGTCAGCACGCCATTGACCAAGGTTGGCCTACTTACAAACTAGGTATTGAATACCTTGGTGCAAAAAAAGCAGGTTGGCGAATTCATTGGCTGGCACCGACCTCTTACCCAGTGGTTGAGATGATTTATAAGCAGGTGGAAGAACTGACCTATGGTTTCCGTGAGACCATCAAAGCCTTTAGAGAATCTGACTTCACCAACTTCTTGCCTAGTAAAATCGTAGAGCTTTCGGAAGACCTGATTGAATGCCGTGAACTCTATGACATCATGTTTACTGGTACAGGCGGTCGTCGTAATGTGCTCTATAAATCTATCAGCGTTTCTATGGAATCATGGGCTGGTTACAAACCGATTGTGAGTGGTGAAACGGAGAAATTTAACGTTCAAGGTAAATATTTTACCAAAGAACAATTAAATGATTATGTTTACCAGCGCTATGCCCAAACCAAGAACTTCACTAAGGGGCACCAATGTGTGTTGTCGCTAAAAGACAGTGGTGACTGGGAGCATTTCAACTACGAAGATTTAATGTTCATTATGCCGGAAGGTGCTTTTGGTATTGGGCAAGATTTTGTTTCGTTACAGAACATAGTTCCTCTGGATGAACATGCCGTTGAGGCATGGCTAGGCGGTGCCAATAACCGTAAATCTCTCTTCGACTACTTCAACTTGTTTGAAGATGACGGTTCTCGTATCCAACTGAAAAAGCATGTGCCAAGGCATAACATCAATACCTTCTTGGCTATCGCAGGTGTGACTGACCATATTCAAGCCATCTTGATGGGTCGTGTTGATATCACCCAGAACAAGCATTACCAACACCAAGCACAATCGCAGTCTTATCAGACAGCCTCATTAGCAATGTCCATGCTTGAGAAAGCATATGATGAAGGCAAAAATGCTCTTGCAAAAGAAAACCAGTTGTCTCTATTTGATGCTGATGGAGAGCCTGAACCTCGCCCAAAACCATCGGTTTCTGCTGTTCAAGAACCTCCAAGGACTGAGGTTAGTCGCCGGATGTCAGCTCTTGCTAAATCAGCTATGCCAACGAAGAACACTGGTGTCGCCAACGTTAAAGCATCAACCTCAATGGCGATAAATCCAAAACTAAGCGTGGAGCACAACCTTAAACAAAACATGCAGACCTTTGGCGAAACTACTGACGAAGTAGCTCACTATATCGCAGGTGCAATGTCGGATAAGTTCCTCCCTGAACTTAAAGCTGCCCACGAAAAACTAGTAGCACAAGGCATGGCGGAAAAGGCGAAGGAACTGCTGGAGCGACATGCAAAACTACACCCTTTAGGGTTTGGTGCTTGTACGCGTGACGTAGCACGCTGGGGCTGCCCTCATGCCGTGAAATGTCAGTCAGGGTTGCCTTGTGGGTACTTCACCCTTACAGGACGTTTGGGTGAAGCTGAGGAAGCATCTCGGCGTCTGGCTATCAAGCAAGCCGAGGTTATTGAGCTTCGTAAATTCGCTGAAGCTGACCCTAATTTCAAATTGGCTCTGGAAGAACAAGAAGAGGCTCTGGTTGTGCTGGAAGCTCTGGAAGCAGACGCCATCGAGGCTCAAAGCGCCAAGAAACTAGTAGATCTCATGTCAGACGACAAAGACAACCCGCTAGGCCGAATCATGGCGCGAATTAATGAACAAATGCTAATTGGTAAAACCCCGAAAACCCTTGCCGACCTGTTCTTCATCGAACAAAAACGCTTGGAGAGAGATGCAGCCCAGAAGGAATCAAATAATGGCTAAAGTACCACGTACTCGTAATGCAGATGACAAAGTGATTCAGGGTAAAGAGCTTGATGCCTACATCAAAGCTGAGCTGCAAGCGATGGTGCGTGAGGGGCTTGAAAAGTCCCCCATTCAGCCATCAACACTCCATGCACGCCTGAAGGCTAAAGGTATTATCAAGGGCGGGGTCAGCACCCTGAGTACCCGTAGAGTTATTATCAATGAATACAAACTTCGCCAGCATAACAACCATGAGGATGGAAAGCGCGAATTGACTGCTGACGAAAGAATCATGTTAGCTCAAGGACGAACTGGAGCCGCCTACATCAGTAAGGCTGACCGTCTCGATAGTGCGCTTAAAGACTACAAGGCGCGTTATGAGCGTAATATTTTAGCTGTCGCAGACATCATTGAATATGTTGACTCCCACCTTCCAGTTAGTGTTGAGACCTTACTTGCAGAGGATCTTATTCGTGAGTTGAGAGTATATGGTAAGGGAAATGAAAAATGATGGAAAATGGTTCAATTGTTTACGTAGTCCATAACTGAATGTATTTAACAATAGTTTGATTTACCATAAAGTAGGTAATCACCATTATTTAAACTATCGTCTAAATAATGGTGATTACCGCTCAAAAACTTACTCAGTTGGTGCATTTTTGGTAGTTTCAATCCGAGGAATTGAGAAACTTAGCGCGCTCTTTTTTGTTTATCCACAACCAAATTATGAACAGTATAACCGCCCTCTTTATCCATTCATTATCTTTTCTTTGTGACAATGTAACGTTATTGCGCTGAGAGTTTTCAAATTACGCTAGTGTGTTGGAATCTAGAACAGATCATTCTTGAGCGCTAACTTTTTCGAGAATTGGTTAACCAAAAAGGTGTTAAAGATATCGATATAACAAAAAGCGTGGCGCTATTTGGAGCATGTCTTTTACGTTGTACTAGTTGCTTTGATTTATGGTTGATTATTCTTGTTGATTAGTCTCAGGGTTTTGTTTCTAACGTTTAACTTTGCCACGAGAGAAGATGCTTTATTGTTGGCCTCATTGTACAACGGAGTTAACAATGGCTTTAACTTAACAGAGCGTTCCATCAGTAAATTGTACTCATCAACTTCTGTAAGGGCTGCGGCCAACTCGAATTCAATCTCTGCTCTCTCTTTTTCTAGTTCCTCAAGGAGGCTTATCTCTCTCTTTTTATTCGGATATCTTCTGCGCTTCGTTAAAATAAAGAAAGCATCATAGAACTTTAAAGATTTACGGTAGATGCGGTGGCAACCATAACCTTTGCCGGTTAAAAGCCCTGCAATTTCGAGCTTTTTCAGTTCCCTACTTATAAATGCCCTCATAGCTGGTTGCTCTTCCCCGACCCTTGTAGAACGAATCGTAAACTCTCTTCTTATTTCTCGAACAGAAATTTCATACATAGCTCTAGGGAAAAGAATTTCATATATATCTTTATTTATTCGATATTTGTTAGATTTTTTCATGGGAGTATCAGGATTTATAATTATGCGGATTATAGTCCGTGGTTATCTTGGCTTCAAGGGTGGATAGTCTTTCATTTTTCGGATTATAAATGAAAGATATAGCAAAGCATTTTGGTAGGAATCTTAAAGCTGTGAGAAAAGAGCGAGGAATCTCGCAGGATAAACTCGCCCTCTTGGCCGACATCGATCGCAGTTATGTTGGAAGAATTGAGAGAGGTGAAGTGAACGTTACGCTAGAGAAAGTCTATCAACTATCTGAAGTGCTAGATTGTGATCTTAATGATCTACTTCCATAATATTATTAGTTGATCTGTCAGAGTTAAAAAGAGCCTAATGGTTGTGCTCGAAGCAGCTTGAGTTTAAAAATGTCTTGTAGAGTGTCAATGTGTGTGGGGTGCCGATCATTGATAATTTGGTTTAGTATTCTTACTAAAGCAATCTAGTAAAGTAGAGTTTAAATTGAATACAAAACGCGCCCCCTCTCCTGAGTATCAAATCACACCAGAAATTTTTGTGCGCAATGCATGGGATATGGACTTTAGAATATCTACTGCAGACTCCTCAGCACTTCCTCCTGGTTTCATAAAAAACACAACATCACTAGCTGAAAAGGAAGGTATCATCGTTCACTCTTTAGACTTTTCTGAGTACGAATCGGCAGTAGCCGCATTAACCGCAAAAGAAAATTCACGTTTCCTTGAAGCCATTGAAAATGATGGAGGCAATAAATCATTACTATGGTTTGTAAATTGCGATTCGCTTGCACCTTTGAACGTTGATATAACCTATTCCCTTCGTACTGTATTGACGACACGAATAGGAAGTAACACCCAGTCAGTATTCATTTCTACTAAGGCATCATTATTAATGATGTTCGCTAACCCCGAAGCACCTTTTTACCAAAGTCACTTTAGACTAACGGGATATAGTAGTTAACGGCGGGAAAGCCTATCTAGAAAAATTCAAAAATAGAACCGACAAAACTTAGTATGATATTCACTGAAAGTGTCCTTAAACTAAATTACGAAATTGATTTAGAAATACCTTTTATGCGCACCACGTTTCATGCTAGCTTGACGATAAAAATCAAGTAGCACTGCTGCTGAAATAATCTTCGTAAACATTCCTAAGGAACATCTATGTTAGATACCCATAAGCCGTTTATTCTTAACTACGCAACAGAAAGAGTTCATTCAGATGTTCCATCTTTAGGTGGGCACTACTGCGAAAACGAACATATGTGGGTTGATAACGAATCCAAGACGCCAATTATAAATCTAGTTGATAGAAATCACCCTGAATTAGTCACAAAAACAGACGTTCAAATTGAAAGCGATGATCAGTCCTACGCTTTTGAATTGCTGACAAAAACCAAAGTTCAAGATGAGAGTGATGACAATGATATTAGGTTATGCCATTTAAACGAGCTTCTCACTAAAACAGCAGTGATGCAAGAAAGCGACGATAACTCCTACAGTTTTGGTATGTTATGATTCTTTTAGTTACTAATAAGCGAGATCTAACTACTGACTATGTTGTCAGAGAACTGAAGCTTAGAGGTGTTTCATATGTTAGGCTTAACACAGAGACACTAAATGAGCATAGGTGTTCTATCGGTTATGACTCGATAGATGATTGGAAAATTGGTGATATCAACGGTAAGAAAGTCACCTCTGCTTACTTTAGAAGACCCTGCCCTACAACAACTTCTCACCCCACACTAACTGAAGGGGAATCAGAGTACTTAGATATGGAATGGCTATCATTTCTTAAGAGCATTTATTATCGGCTTGATAGAAAGTGGTTAAGCTCTCCTACCAACATAGCTTTAGCTGAAGATAAGCCAAGACAGCTATTATTAGCAAGTTCTCTTGGTTTCAACGTACCACAAGGTATTATTACTAATGATGTTTTTACAGTTATGGCGAGAACAGCGAATGAAAACCTCATAGCCAAGCCATTGAGACAAGCACTTTTAAAGGAAAAGAATGAAAGTGTTGTTTTCACTAGCCAGATACCAACACTTACACCTGAGTATGACGAATCAATAGGTTTTGCTCCCTCCATATATCAACAAGAGATTTCAAAAAAATATGATGTTCGCGTAACTGTAGTTGGCGATAAAGTGTTTCCTGTAGCAATTTGGTCACAAACATCTGAAAAAACAAAAGTTGACTGGCGTCAAGGTGGAAGAATTGATCTGCTCCACGAGCATATAGATATACCAGATGATTTGAAAATGAAATGTATCAGGCTAGTTAGATCTTTGAACCTGAGGTTTGGTGCTATCGATTTGGTATGTGACTTGGATGGAGTTTATTGGTTTCTTGAGATTAACCCCAATGGCCAGTGGGCTTGGATTGAGAATCAGACTAAGTTGCCAATTGCGTCATCCATCGTTCACGAGTTAATGAAAATTAGTGAGTATAATTATGAATCTTGACTTGTTTTGGCCGACAATTTCATATGGTTCTGAAAATGCAAAAAAAGAGCTCCTTGAAAGAGACTTAGAACTGTTAAATGATTTGTCAGTAAATGACGCGATAGGTGTTACATTAGATGAATCTCGGCGGTTGTACGATCAAGAACAGGCAAGGCGATCGACCGTAGATAGTAAAGCTGGTACATATATCGCAGCTTCAACTGCACTTATACCAATACTGATATCATTGGCTTCAATTATTACTAGTTTTGATACTCTCATCGAATTCAATGGCTTAAGTGTTTTGGGGCTACTCACAACTGTTGCGTTTATGTTTGCCTTAATTATGTCGATTAGGTGCGTGATGTGGTCCCACAAAGCGCTTAAAGTTTCATCCTTCCACTTGTTAAGCTGGCAAGAGTTAATTACTCATGACAACCCCGAAACATTACAACTTCAATTAGCCAAAAAGCTGTTGAGCGCTTTACGTATCAATTATGATTTAACCAATAGCACAGTTACTTGTGTAAAGATGGCTCATGCCCTGCTCACTAGCGCTATGTTTTGGTTGATCGTTGGTACGCTATTACAAGCATTTGCTTATTTACTAAATGGTTCTGAAGCGCTTGGTGGCCTACATAATAGAGATGCAATCAGCCCGATCATTAATATCTTTAATATCAAATCAGACCCCATTTAAAGCCCGGGCTTCATTTACTGTTTGATCTTAAATGGTGATTTTAAGTTATGGCTTATAAATGTTTTATACGGTTATGTTACATGGATGAGTTAGCTCAGAGGTTAACTAAAAAATGAGCAGCCTCTTTAGGCCCAAGATAGCACAGAACTCACAACGTTGTACGGATCTTGGCAAGTTAGTATTGAGGCGAACTAGTGTTAGCCTCAATACATCAATAACAATTGGGTTTTAAACTAAGACAGCAGCCCATTATCAAGCTCTTTAACCGCACTCATTGCTGTATAAACTTCTGAATTCAACAGCTCATCCCAGATGTCTAAACAAGTACTTATTGCCTCATCATCTTCATCTTCTGAAGCTTCATCGTAAAGACGTTGCAACACGCTTAGGAGGGAAGATTCCCTAATATGAAGATGTCGATGCTTAAAAAACTCATCATTCTGATCAACTTTAACGATGTTTTTTACTAGATCCAACAAAGATTCACTTATACCGGTGAGCATGCCGGGAAAGCTTTCCAGCTTCTTAAATATCTGATATATACTGTGTTTTGCAGCTTTTGACTTCACAAGTTCACTAAATAGGAACGTCGAATTATGCTTTTTCCAGTAGCTATCATGCTGAACACAATTACCTATTTGTTGCAGAACATCTTTATCCTCGTCGTTTAGCAAAGTTATGTATGACGACTCTATTTTGCCAATTCGGTCATGGTACTTATCTTCCCGTAAGAATTGGGAAAGCACTGAAGCGCACCCACTTCTTAACTCTTTGTCCCCTCTCAGAACCAAAGTTAGCTCATGTTTAAATAAGTCATTGAAAAACCAGCGAGCATAGATCTGCCTAGCTGCTTCTTTGTTGATATCCAAATACTGAGAGCCAAGCATTCTAAGAACAAGTTTCACGTATTCATTGACGTAAGTGCTCTCGAAACCTTGGTTGAAAAAGTAATTTGCACCATATGCTCCAGTGACCCGAATATCTTTGGTGCATAACTCAATAAATTTAGAATGAGCAAATGGACTATCGTAATTTAGATAAGGCAAGATTAACTCTAGGGCTGACATCTTGACTGCGGGGTGTTTATCAGCAATTGCGTGATTTACTAAGTACCTATTTTCGTTTGCGAGTGATTCGTTTTTGAAAAAAATCTTAGCTATTGCGTGATATGCCTGACCCCGAACACAATTGATTGAGTTATCCATCAAAGACTTTGCTGATGCAACATCAGTAGTATGTCCTTTGTCTGAGCTCCAAACATTGAGTTTGTTAAATTCAGGGTCTCTGGAATTGCGCGCCAAATTTAGCAGTAGGTTAAGAGTTTTTGTATCTGAGGTCAGCGATCGGCAGCTAAGTAATTTAACTAAAGAACGTTCACGCTCACATTCACACTCATTTTGGGGGAAATGCTCGATAACCTTTTCCAATAAAGTATTACTACATTGGGACCAATCCTCTTTGTAATCCTTATGAGCTTTTTCTTTACTAGAGTCCGCTATCCCTCGAAAAAATGCAGTTATATATCGAGGATCTATATTTTGGGGCAACAACAATGCAAGGTTTGCGAATCTGCTTGGTTCATTACAAACAGAATCCTCTAGAGTGCGAGAGAACTGTGTTATAGTTGACTCGGACATTACTTCTTTACCTACTTGCTTCCAGTTTCTACCAATAGATGGCTTTTCAGGAGATAGAATTAGCTTCGACCAAGACTTATTAGAAAGTTTGTTTCCGATAGGTAATGGTGAAGTAATTATCCCCCCTGTAATTTGATAATTTGAACAAAAGTCAAAGGTTGAATAATTGATAAACTTCCGCTCCAGAACCGTAATTAATTGTGCAGTGGCAGTAGAGATACGGTGTTGATCGAGTTTAGGTAACAAAAAATATTGAGCACTTCCCCAATAACTATAGTCTGACCCTCTTCGTCTTGTCTCCAAAATCCGCTTAATTTGCTCTATGTTCATGTCACTTTTTAAGCGGGTGATCGATTCTTCTAGCTTTGTAAAATGTCCGTTGGAGCAACTTTTTGAAAACTTCGATATTAGTTTTCCAGGCAATATCCAAACTGGTTCAAGACGTGTGTTACCACACGATAAGTGCGAATTTGGACGACGCAGGATCCAATCTATGACTGTATCAGCGTACTCTGGAGATAAATTAAGTAATAGTCTAGCGACTAAGTTTACGGTGACTGGATTTTTAATCGCTAAGTAAGGCTTTATGAGCTCGTATAATATTCCAGAATCAGTTTGTAGGTTTTCTCCCGCCTTTTCTATCAGTTGAAACATGCAAAATGTTAGGTTATGGTCTATCTCATAATCATCAGCTTTATCCTTATGTAACCAAGTCAAAACCGATTCATGTTCACCTTCTGATTCCGCTATATCAGTGATATTTCGAAGTAAACGCGTCAATACCTCTTCTGGAACTTGTTCAGCGACGACCCACATGTCTTCTAACTCTGTTAGAGACCAGTTTTCGCTTTGTGTGATTTTCCGATGCTCTCTAATCTCATATGAATAACTATCCTTACAGATAACCTCTCTGTAATGACTCAAGAGAGCTTCAATTAATGATAAAGCTTGATATGGACGTTTCTTAGACAAGTTTCGCCAATCTATATAATTTACAGAACAGCCTTTTTGAATAAGTTCAAGCCTTAAGTCGAACATATCGTCAGAATCATCTTCAATAGCCCAACACAGACTACTACATACTTTTTGATTCCAACTATCTGACCTATCTACATATGGGCGTAAAGTAGCCACCACTAACGCTGGCTTAAGCTCTGAAATGGAACTTAGGAGGCTGATAGAAGTGTCAATTAGCTTTTCATCAGAACTATTTAGCCAAGCGCCCAAAATGCCCTTCTCACATAGGCATTCAACGATTTCTGGATTTTTAAAGCAAGTCGTAGAGGTAAACTTCTGAATTAACTCGGAATCACGAACTAACTTGTCGATTAGTTTTCTTGCGGGGGCTTTAATGACCTTTAAGTCCTTTAGTGAATTAAGGGCTAAGAACTTCAGGTGAAAGCGAACGTTATCGCTAAATAAAACTGCATCAATACTAGAGCAGTAATATTTTTGGTTAGCTTCTAGCAACATATTTAATGCGTACCTAAGGTGCTCTCTTTTATCCAGAGTTTGGTTGCTATACCCACCCAGTTCATATAGAAGCTTTTCAGAAGAGTCACTACCTGCTCGATATAACTTTGAACCGACTTGATAATCATATAATGCCTGATGCCTAAAACTTATTCGTTGTTCCTGGCTAGTTAATACTCCCACTGACATTAATACCTCTAAGGTCCTTCGCGAACCTACACGAATAGAGTTCAATGATACAGACAAAGAACCTTGCTTCATCATTAAACCTACCAGCTTATCAATAAGCTGTTCGGCTTCGTCTATTGATAGATGGTGGGCATGTATTTGACTTAATCGATCATCCCAAAAATTCTTAACCAACTCTAGTTTGTTGTTAAAGCTAGGTGCATTCTGCGTCCGGTGTGCAATCGTTAGGTATATACCAAGCCATAAAGGTATCTTAAGAATCTCTTTCTTGACGGAAGAAAGTTGTGAGTAGGTCTCAAATGGCGATATCAACTCGACGACTTTTTCCTCACTCAACGTAGATAATTTAACCTCATGTAATGAATCCGAAATACTATTCAGCCAACTTGATAAGGCTATGTCTTCGTTTAGCTCAAAATCCCGCGAAGCCAAGACGATTGATATGTCGGCACCTTCTTTACGCAGCGCGATCGTTTGTCGGATTAAATCCTGGCAAATATGCAGCGCTACATTAGAATGTGATCCAGTCCAACGAATAGCGTCGAGCTGGTCCAATATAATGACAACTTTGTTGTGCTTTGATATTGCACTTAAGCTGAATGGAGGTGAGTAAGGGAACCCTAAAGCCCTTCCATACGCATCTAAATTATCGACTGGATTTCGTCGATCAAGTCTCACAGGGACACTTATCGCCCCCTTGTTACGAAGGTGATGGTGCAGTTCGAGAAGCAATGAACTTTTTCCAACGCCAGCTTCTGCTCTAACGAGCGTTACAGGATTTTCTTCCAAAGAATTGATGATGTTATCCAGCTCTTTTCGTTTAATAAGCTCATTACATATTAAGAATGGTTGGATTGACTCCTCAAATTCTTTGGAAAGATTTTCAACAACTGAAAGTACTCTTTCATCTTCTGGTAGACTTCTTGCAACAAAACCGGCCTTTGTTAGATCACTTAATAGTTGGTTTGCCGTAATCTTGTTACGTAATTTATTATATTCGGCGGGATAAGATTTGAGGTACTGGACTAATTTGCTACTGCTTCCAATGAACAGAGACGAAGCTTTATCTTCTAATTCATCTTGGCTATGTTTGTTCAAATCATAACGGACAATCTTGAAGCGTTGCAGAAACAGCATTGCTTTTCGAAGATCCTCTTCTAAGTTTAAGGACAAGCCAAGATACCCACATAATGAATTGAAGCATTTTTCTCTATCTTTACTTTGTTTTACTTGATGTTCGAGGAAATCTATTGGTATTGCATTACTATTCAATGCACTTTCACATAAATCACTGATAATTCTACTTGAAAGTGGTGAAACCAAGTGAAACTCTGTAGCCCCTCTATTGATTTGAAAATTTGCGTTTTTTAAAATTTTGGTACTGTGAAGTTTAGATAAATTCCAGTATTCATCATTACTAGAGCTCGCTTTACACTGGTGATGTTCGTGTGAACCATCGTTATTACCTATTACCAAGTCAACTCCGACCTCGTCATCCCCAATTGGCTCTACAGTCACATAACTCGTCTTTTCTTGTAATAGACGTAATAACTGATAAGCAATCCAGTTAGATTCATATCTATTACCAAGCTTTTCTGCATATCCACCCGCTTCTAGCGCCATACTGTTTTTCTCAACTAAACCTTACACATCAGTAAGATATGGCCTATGTCTACTTTTTACAATCATTCTTCTATTATCTGTGATGATTACGAGCTAATTGCTCAGTCTGCGAAAAGCCTTTAGTAAGGTGTATACATAAACGCTCCCACAGCAATTGCACAGTGCGACAGTTAGGATTAAACCATCCTGGGACTGTTTCGAGTTGAAGGCTGCTGCTAGTTGAAGTTAGCTAGAGATAACTCTGCCCAAGCGAATTAAATCGGATATGGGAACACACCATTTTTCAAACGGCAGATGGTGTCGAGAACAACCATAGTGTCTTCAGGTGTTGAAAGCATACCAAGTGACCACTTGTTGCTTAGATCTTCATTTGATCCGCACCAGAAGTTTTGGACACTGAGTTAAGTGATTACAATCACTAACGAGGTGAACAATGACAACTAAGAAAACACGAATTAAACATGCTCCTGAATTTAAAGCCGAAGCGCTTAAGTTAGCAGAGAAAGTCGGTGTCGCTGCCGCCGCACGACAGCTTTCGCTATATGAATCTCAAATTTATGGGTGGCGTAAAGCCGTCAAAAAAGATGCGAAAATCAGCGATAGAGAAAAGGAACTAGCCACTGAAAATGCCAAACTCAAACGATTATTGGCAGAGCAAGCTGAAGAGCTAGATATCGTAAAAAAGGCCGCCACCTACTTCGCGAAAAATCTAAAGTAGATTGCTATGAGTTTATGCTCGAACACCTGATGCAGTATAAGGTTGTCCGTATGGCTAAGGTGTTTGGGGTTTCTCGAAGTGGGTTTTATTATTGGATTGATAATCGGCATAAAGTCACCCAACGCAACGAACACCGAAAGCAGCTTGATAGCAAAGTTCGTGAAGTCTTTGATGATAAAAAGGAGCGTGATGGTGCAAGGCGCATTCAAAAAGAACTTGAAGAAAATGGTAATAAACACGATGTAAAAACCATCGCCGCGAGCATGAGGCGTTAGTTGCGAAGGCCGCCCGTAAATTCAAATGTACGACAGACAGTAAGCATAGACTTCCTGTAGCCCCGAATTTGCTTGAGCAAGACTTTAATGCGACAGCACCAAACCAAAAATGGGCTGGAGATATCACTTATCTAGCGACAAGCGAAGGCTGGATGTATTTAGCCGTTGTTATCGACTTGTACTCACGGCAAGTAGTTGGTTGGTCAATGAGTACCAGAATGACCGCAACTCTGGTCTGTGATGCGCTATCAATGGCATTGTTCCGCAGAGGCATGCCAGAAGAAGTGATTATCCATAGTGATAGAGGTAGCCAATATTGTTCAAAAGACTACCGCGACTTAATCGCAGCTCATAATCTAAAGCAAAGTATGAGTAGGAAGGGAAATTGCTGGGACAACGCTTGTGTTGAAAGCTTTTTCCACTCAATGAAAGTAGAAGCCGTCCAATACGAGTCGATAATGACCCGAGAAGAGATGCGTCAAGCACTCTTTGAATACATCGAAGTTGATTATAATCGAACAAGAAGGCACAGTGCTCTTGGGTATCTAAGTCCAGTTAACTTTGAAAAACAATATGTCGCTTAATGCGGTGTCCAGTCTTACTGGAGCAGATCAATATGGTCTATTGCGTCTTGTTACAGAAAAGGAACAAATTAGACTAACAGCACTTTTTATATTGATAATAAGTTATTAAGAAATAGTATTTTTTAGTAGTATCGGACACAAAGAACATATGCAATTATTTTCTATAGGAGTCCGGATGAGAATTCAAGAAGAGTATAAGAAATCGGGATATTTTTGGTTACCCGGAAATGAAGAAAAAAAAATACCCGGTACTTTAACAATAAACGATGGTGGCAACACCCAACTAGAAGTCGTGGGGCTTTTTGATGACAGTATTGAAGCTTTAAATGGTGACGATGATCTTAGTCGTATCATTGGGCATGTTGAAAATGATGGCTTTGTTACTCTTGAAGACTGTTTTTATACAAACAAGAACATTGGATTTGGTGGAATTTCAAAGTCAAAGGTTTTAGTTAACAAAGTTTTAAGTGGAGCGGCCTGGGACAAAGATGAAAAAGTAAAATTTAACACGTTGTCATTTTCGGTTGATTGTTTAGATGAATGGGTTGGAATCAGCGGAATTAATGTGGATACAGCCCCTGACTACAAGACGGCAACAATCAGCTATGAACCACCTGAGGCACTAAGCTATGCACTTGATAACGGCATGGAACTCAAACTGTGCTTTGCTTATACTCTCCCTGGCTTCCCTACGCTTCAAGAGGCGAAAATCACACAACGTGCCTATTTTAAAATAATTTCTAATGAATTGCGTGAGTTATCAGAATTTACAATTCTTGCATATAAGATCACAAACTTAATGTGTTTTGCAATGAATGAGACGGTGTCAATGAAAACACTATCAGCCACTTCTAATGAAATTAAGCGAAATAATATCCCACAACCTATCAAGATTTATTACCAAAGTATTCCATACACGGAAAAAGAGCCTACTAAAACTCGATATGATATGTTGTTCAGTTTTAGGACAATCCAAGACAATGCGGGTCAAATTTTCAACAATTGGATAAATGCATATGACTTTTTATCACCTGCATTGGGCCTCTATTTTTCAACTAAAATGGGTGCACAGAAATACCTAGACGGTAAATTTTTAGCTCTTGCTCAAGGATTAGAGACATATCACCGTAGAACTAGTAACGAAACACTTATGGACCCAGAGGATTTTGGTACCTTAGTAGATACTATTCTAGAAGGCTGCCCAGAAAACAATCGGGACTGGTTAAAAGACCGTTTAGTCCATGGGAATGAAATAAATTTGGGTAAGCGACTTAAGAAAATTGTTGAACCTTTTAAAAAACACCTTGGCAGTAGCAAAGATAGAGGCAAGCTCCTACGCAAAATAGTAGATACAAGAAACTACTTAACTCATTATAATGAGGAACTTAAGGGTGCAGCTGCTAATGGCAAGGACCTTTTTAACTTATGTTCGAAAATGGAGCTAATTTTTAACTTACATTTTTTAAAGGTTGTAGGGTTTACTGATAAAGAGATAGAAATTGTGGTAGAAACCTCCCAGCCTTTAAAGGCTAAAATGATGAACATAAATTGATACAAAACTAATGTTTATGATAAAAAGCCGAACTCAATGAGTCCGGCTTCTTTCTCCTTGATATGACCAAAAAGGAGGACTAGTAATTCGAAAAAACAAGGATATTCTTCGTTCTAGTCACAGCTACCTTATCAGTAAGAATGACATCATTTTAGTCAATGTTATTGAGGCTTTGAACTCACATTGGGAAAATCATACTTTTCTAATCCTATTTCTAGATATTAGCTATCGCTCTAGCAAGGCCAAGCAAGTGTGTTGAAGTCTTAATCTCTAACTCTGATTGAATACCCAATAATGCAATCCCTGCTAAGATTTGTTGCGGCCTCACCACTTGGCCTGTCGGCAGCTCCATACTGTCATATAACATTTTGAACTGTATCCAGTCTTCGCTAATACTTAGTTCTCGACCTTTTGCCATTCTCATTAGTCTTTTGCACTCAGGCGGTATTGGTTTTCCTTCGTCCCATCCCGTGACCGTTCTCACAGTTTTAAAACACAGTTCCGCGACCTCTTCCTTGGTCATTTGGCACTCTAACTCTCGAAAAATGTAATTCTTACTCATTTCGCGATACTTCACAGATAAAACCTCTAAATACAAGAGGTTGCACCGTAATGACAAGATATGCTGCATTGAACATAAGCAGACATAATACGCACAATTGATATTTAGATTAATAGTAGCCACTTTTAAAATGGTTCAACATGCTCAGAAATATCCGAAGGTTAGTTTCAGATTTTCCTACTTGTGTTCAGTCAAGAGAAGACTTACCTTGCACGCCCTTAATAAATTAGATTTGGTCAACAATGAACAGACTACTTATATTACTATTAGCTTTTTCTTCGTGCTCACTAGCGTCAGTAATTGAACGCCCTACACACGTTTTCGAGCAGTTTGACGAAAGCCGCTATAGTTGGCTCCCACACTACGATGAGCATTTATTCAATACACACATAAATGACGATGCAGCAAAGTTCATTTCAGAAAATGAGCTTCAAAGGTACGTGAAGCTCAGATTCAGAAACTTCGTCAAAGACTTAAAGCTCAAAGAAAATATCGAACACCAAGCCCATAACTATATGGATGTAAGCATCGACTTGTATAAATACAACGACACATTAGACATCTACTTTGGCATGATGTCGTTCAAAATAACCCATTCCATCAATTGGGAAAATAGCAACGCCGCCCCATATGTGCTTGCAGTGGCAATTGCTGGTTCAGAAAAGCAGCTAAGTCAAAGCATTAAGGAAAACTTGGGGTCATTAATTGAAGTAATTGCAGAAGACTACTATTACATTTCAGACCTATCTGATGACTAACAATTAAGGTATGTAGTATGGAAAGTATATTTTTCCTAATCTTTATGGGTATCGGAATATATTTGTTTCTTCTACCAACAATTATTGCCAGGGGAAAAGACCATCCACATAAGACGGCAATTACTGTACTTAACATAGTTGGTAGTCTTTTTTTTGGTACTGGTTGGCTAATAGCTTTAGTTTGGAGCTTAATGAACACTGAGCGTCTATAGTGCTTATTTAGCTTGCTTTGTTAAGCGTTTTGGCCATGCAACGTGCAAGCCTTATCAATGAACTTACTGTTTTCCGATCTTCGTTAGATCCTATTTCTAATAAAGCAGCTCCTAACAGTATTTGGCTTGCAGATAGTCTTTGTCCCGTTGGCAAAACAAACTTCCCATTCTCGACATAGAACCCTACCCAATCGTCTGAAATCCCAACTTCTCTATAAGCACAAAGTCTCATCAATCTCTTGCATTCATTTGGAATGGGTTTTCCTTTGTCCCAACGTTTGACTGTCGTCACATTTTTAAAACATAGTTCCGCGGTCTCTTCTAAAGATAAACGGCAATAGAATTCTCTAAAAAGTTGGTTTTTAGTCATCTAATGCCCTCCAGTCTCTGGGAGCATTTAAAACGACATGAGCCAATTAATGATAATAATTTGAATAATAAGAGTTTATTTAACTTAACGTGGCAAAGTGCGCACTGTGCAAATACGTATTAATTGGCGAATTTGCCTTATAAAAAATTATTCATATCTTGTTAATGTTCGATTTTCCGAAACTAATTTTTGTCCAGAGGCTTCATAGACGCGAAGTTTTACTCATGGCACTTTTCTAAAAAGTGCCAGCTAGCTCAAATCTGCCCCAAAGTGAGCTAGTCTTCGCTGGCCTCACAGTTCATTGATCAGCTTTTGACTTAATTGTATTAATGGATATAACGTTTCATTTTGTCAAACACATTGCTCATGGTTAACAATGTACTCAATTGAATCAGATGTAATTTCAGAAAGAATGAGGGCCGCTGTTTCACTTGGTTGGTCGATATTCTCCAAAAAAGTTGGTAATAACTTAGTTGCAATAAACAAAGAAGCGTCAATGCAGCTTCAATATGCCTATGTACTTCAGCAACTGATTCCTCTTATAACGTTCAGTTCAGGTGATAGATTCAACATAGAGTTAGAAACAGGGATTAATATTCACGGTAGAACTAGAGAAATAGACCTCGTTTTTAGTGGAATTTCACAACAGCAAAGTCACACTATCGCTATTGAGATGAAATGCTATCGTACGCTTAGCTCTTCAGGAGGTAAGCGTGGAGCGACCGATATATTCATGAAAGACGTATACGAGGATTTGCAACTTCTTGAGCAATATGTATCTGTGGTTGGAATGTCTGAGGGTGTATCACTTGTGATGAACGATATGGATCGGCTTGTTAACCCCAAAAGTAAAAGCACAAAGTGCTGGGACTATGACATTTCTCAAGGTGCCTCATTTGGGCCGATAGACCTAACAACCCCGATTGGTGGTAAAGATGTAAATATTTCTTTAGCAAAGAGCTATTCCATTGACTGGAGCAATAATGGTGACTATTGGTTTTTAGAAATTCAGGGCCAAAGCATGTGACCATAGCTTCGTGAGTATACCTATTCTCAACCCATAATTGCCCCAAAGTGTGCCAGCTTAAGATTTGGGACATATTTCTTTTGTCATCACTTGCCCTATTTTTTCTAATAACTAAATATGTAGTTAGTTTTGTATAGGATGTAATACCGACACTGCCTTCCTCTTAAATTTTTGTTTCATTATTAAGTAATAAAAACAATATGATACGTGATTTTTCTGGGTGTTTCTCTACAATTACATGGAATGTGTCTAGTTAAAAGATACTCTTAAATGCTGCTAGTTGGAGTTCAGTATGTTTGATATAAAGTCCACTCTGAGTGAAGTCGTTAAAAGATTTGATTCTCAAAGTAAGGTAGAGTTTGCTCATGACGTAATGGCAGCAGCCAATACAAAGTTGAACGATCTTTGTTGGTGTCCAAGTGGCAAAAAATTTGCGAATGTCATGAGCATCGCTTAAATGAACGATTGCTTAATGAGCATGAAATACGGATTGCTATTAATAAAATCTTTGATAGTAAAAAGTACTGTTGTGCATCGTTTGATTCTAGTAATTGCCAGTTACCGATCAAAGGTGCACACACAATTCAACGTGGGCGTGTTCTGTCGAGTTTAGCTGAAAGTGGTCATGTCGGAACATTCTATCGAAACCTTACGGGTTTTGAAGAAACTCGAAAGCTAAAAACGGGTGTTAAAAAAGAGGCCTCTATCTTCTATGGCTTCTGTCATTACCACGATACAGAGCTATTTAAAGCCATAGAGTTAGAGGAATTTCACCCAAGTTTGCCCAATTCTTGGGCTAGCTCGTACCGCGCCGTTTGTCATGAGTATTACCAAAAAAAAGCAGCGATGGAAGCCGTTGAATGGCAAGCAGAAAACATCGATAAAGGGTTAGAGCTTTATCAACAAGTTTTGATTCAAGAAAAACTGTATATCAGCAGACAAAATGTAAGAAAAGGATTTGAAGATATTGAGCGAATAAAACTAGCTTATGAAACAGCATATGAAAGTAAGGATTTTAGTCGAATAACATCATACGTAATTAAATTTGATGCTCCTCTCACTATCGCTGTATGTGCTTCTATATCTCCTTATTACGACTTAAACCATAATAAAATGCAGAATAAAGGGAATCCAAATGATAATTTTCAACATATTGCTCTTTCTACGGTAGCAATCGATGGGAATGCAGCATATGTAATTTCGTATTTATCTGAACATGGCGTTATCGACGCATATGTAAAAGATCTTATATCGAAAGGCAATGAGTTTGTTAAGTCGTGGTTGATGAAATCGATTTTTGCTTATACAGAAAATTGTTTTTTCAAGCTGTCTTGGTGGTCGTCTTTGCCCTCTGAGGTACAAGAAAAGATATACGCATTGGCTATTTCAGAGAACTACACCAAGACCTTCGAGTACGATGACTTAGTAAGTGTAACTGTTACAGGCGATATTGTGGAGATAATCAGCATTTAAGAGTGATTCTCAACGCTTGGCATTTGTCATTTGAGTGTTGGGTTTGGTGTTTATGCTGGTATGGCTAAGTTTCGTGGTAGCGTTGCTCACATATAATGCAGCGCTATTCGTTTTAATCAAAATTTCGAGTAAGGAGATAGATATGATTTTAGACTGTTCGTCTTATGAATCTGTAAAACGGTCACTTTGTGATGCTTTCCATACAACAGAAGAAGATCTCATTTCAGTACTCAAAAGTGTCAAAAATGACAAACAAATCGATTACTATACACTCGAAAAGAATGTTGAAAGTGCTGCTCGAGAAAAGCTCGGTGAGCCTGATAGTGAACTCGAAATACTGTGGTTTCATGGCACTCGTGTTGAAGATCATAAATCATTTAGAGAATATGGGATTCTTACGAAAAGTTTAGTCAAAGGTCAGTTAGTTCAAAGGTTGTCTTCATTGGCATCTGGTTTAGAAAAATCTGGTTCTAATCCTTTTTCCCTATCTATGTCTGGGAAAAATGGTGACCATGATGAAGGACCATTTGCCTTCCTCATAAAGACAGTTGCTATTCAAGCTCCAGGAGCAAACCACAACTATACTGATGCACCTGAGTTGGTTGAAGATATTGCAGGAACTTTACTTGGAAAAAACTATAAAGAGCTTGTATTCCGTTTTCAGGAAGTTACAAAACCATACTTAGTTTCTTTTACTTCTAAACCTCGAGGAGACGAGGTATTTAAAGCTTTGTTCTTTCTGAAACTGATGGTGGATGGTGAGTCAGAATTAGATGCTGGTGAAAGTGCTAATACTTTCTATAATTCGAATGCAGAAGTTATTCCCCCTCATAGGATTAAAAGTTTTCATCATCTAGCAAACTTATAACAGGCCGTTAACCCATAGAAATCTTTATCCAAAACGACCACGTTAGAGTTAAAGCTTTAACTCAAAAATGTCCAGAGACGTGTTATGCCGCCATGCTTTGGGACAAGAACGCCTTAGTGCTATGACTCTAAAACGCGTGTGCCTCAAAATCCGTCAGAGTTAAACCCATACATATCCTGTTCCTGTTTTTCACCAGATTATTTAGTCGTGAAGATCTCGATACGATTGAAATTAATGTGAGGCGGGTGATATAAATGTAACCTTTAAATGCAGGGATTAATAAATTTAGATATGGTACAAATGGATAACTTTCCCACCGTAGGACTTAAAACCTCGTTACCCATAAGCATATTGGCACTTGCCTTATATTACCTATGGGGCGACATGGGTTTTAATGATCTTCGAGGCCTTTTTTGGGTGGTGGCGTTTGTGATGATGCTTACTTTAAAGAAAAGTGAAAATAGCCTCTTTTCAGTAACTCCACAAGTTTCCTCTTTTACTCATCATGTATTCCCAATTACTGTGCTAGCGATTGGCGTGGCTTGTATCACGTTGTTCTATATGGAATTTATCCGGAAATATGTCACGGGACAAGAAGTCGACTATATCGTAGGATTTCTCGTTAGTGGTGAACTGGAAGTAAGCGAGAAACTAAATTATCTTTTCGAAACCGTTATATTAGCTCCGTTATCAGAGGAGTTTTTCTTCAGGTTTATCTTGCTAAGTAGCATATGCTTACTTTTGAGAAACAAGTTTGTAGGCGTAATTTTATCGTCACTCTTATTCGCCTACGGCCATGAAGACCCTGTCGTTGCTTTTTCTCTAGGTATCACTGCATCAATAGTTCTACTGAAATACATGAGTATATATAGCGCTATAATTTTTCATACGATTTATAATTTGTGGATATATACAGTGGAAGTTTTTATCGTACCCGCATTTTTCTTTAATGATTGGGACTTTGCACCAAGTGGGAACATCGGAACAACCGTTTCTATAATGGCATTAGCTGTATCTTTTTTGGCACTATTGATTATTAAACGCAAGGAAAAATCAATACAATAAGGTTTTAGTAACCGCTTCATCACTATAAGGACTGAGGCAATAATCAATGAAATCACCACACTTATCGACACCTCGATAGTAAAGTTTCTGACACACTTTTGTCCAGAGGCTTCATAGACCTGAAGTTTTACTCGTGGCACTTTTCTCAAAAAGTGCCAGCTAACTCAGATCTGCCCCAAAACGTTCTAGAACCCATCTAGATCGTAATAGAACTAGCTAATGTGTAAAGCAAACACATTACTTTGAAAAAACTCCCGTCCGCACCCAAGTATACACATCTCCAAAAGTCATTACTTAGGGAGAGTTGTGATATTCTTATATATGAGCTAAGTTGTTGGTTACAAGTAACTTAAAAAAATCTGGGCTTAGTTTTTTCATGGATATCAAGGATGGTAATATGACTCCAAAGTCAATAATTTTATTTGGACTACTTTTTAGCTCTTTGAGCGTACAATCTGCCACTTATACGGTAACAACAAGTAGTGATCAAGGCATGGGCTCACTTCGAGATTTCATCGAAAAGGCCAATGCTAATCCTGGTTTAGATACTATCGAAATACCGGCTTCATATAATGCACAAGCACCTATCTCGCCTAATTTGGGTGAAGTCCCTTCAGGTCAAACCGACAACCGAATGACAATTACTGATGATATTATCATTCGAGGATTAGGCGATGATTATGTCCACATTAATGACCATCAACGCTGGGTTTCTGATACTGGCTCATTTAATACTGGTTATCCGGATGATCCTAACAATCTGGTTCTAAGATCATCTGGTCTTTTATTTGACATTAATCCTCGAAATACCGCAGGGCGCACCATCGATGTCACCATTGAAAATGTGTGGGCAGAACACATGTCAGGTTTTATCTTTTCCGATAACGCTAATGTAACACTCAATAACGTTATCCTATATAGGATAGTGCCTAGGCAAGGAGAGGCATCCATCATGTCTACTCAAGATGGCTCTGTTACAATAAAAGATTCATTTATATTCGAAAATCTTGGTCCAAGATCAGCACCCACCCTTATTTTTAATAGTGATGTTTTTATTGAAAATACGGCTTTTGAATCTAATGGACCATTGGTTGAAAGCACAGCCAGTCATGTTATTCAAGTTAGTCAAGATAGTTCAGGCAGCAGCACAACGGCAGTCATCAAAGATAGTATATTTAAAGGCTTATTTAATTCTACTTTTAGATTTAATGAAGCTGATGCACAAATTATAAATACTTTATTTGATGGAAGGGATGCTAATAGAGGTTGGCCAATCTATGTCAATAAAGGAAAATTGACGCTAACCAATAGTACGCTGTATTACCCGACTATTACTAAAAATGTAGACCCCGCTACTTACAAAGCGACCCATATAGAGTTAATCAATAGTGCTCAGCTTATAGCCAATAACAATCTACTCGTTATAATCGATGGTGCAAATAATGTTGGCTCTGCAATTTATCCAACTGATTGGGACGATACAACTATTTACCCATTATCAGAGAACAACAATAACTTTATTTCGACACCTGGTGTCGATGACACCCCTAATACTGGCCTGTCACTTGCAGGGTGCGTTACAACTAATTGTTTCGTTCCAAACACGCTTTCAATAGCGCTTGTTGATAAAGGCGACGACGCTAAAGCGCTATATGCCGATGGAAGCTCAATCACATCAGATTACCTCAAGCAAACCCGCCCACAGGGGTTGAGTATCGACATTGGCGCATTCGAAAAACATGAATCTCTTTATGCTCACCCAGATAGCTATGAGGTTGATCAAGATACTAAGTTGATTGTATCTAGCCAAGATGGAGTGCTTAAAAATGATACCAATGAAAATTCAGCAGCCGCTACATTAGACCAAGATGCTTTGTATGGAAGTGTCACATTGAATGCAGACGGCAGTTTTGAGTATCAACCTGATGCTGACTATTATGGCAATGATGAATTTTATTATTCAATCAATACTAGCCAAGCAAAAGTATCAATAACAATTCTCTCCACTGGTTGGACCCTTATCCCTAACAATGCAGCGCCAATTGCGAATAATGATAGCTACTCACTTTACGCAGACAGTATTGATACCATTGTTGCACCAGGTGTATTGTTTAACGATACAGATGATGCGAATACACAAGATCCTTTTTATGCTGGTTTAACTGCTCGAATCTATAAACAACCAATGCATGGGTCGGTAACACTTAAGGAGAGTGGTGAATTTATTTACACTCCTGAACCTGGTTTTATAGGCGATGATAGCTTTGAATATGATGTTACAGATATTGGATCAAGACATAGTTACCCTGCTACCGTTAATCTTCATATTCAAGCCGGTGTTCCTTATGGGGGGAAGGTTATCGCGGGAACCAGCAGTGGTGGTTCTATAGGGTTCTTAAGCACGCTGCTATTGACGATACTCGCACTGTTTAGACATCAAAAGTCACTTGCCGTTAAAGTGGTCGTCCCACTATTGTTAAGTGTTTCTCCTTTCGCTCATTCTGCAGAAGAGAATAACGGAATATATGTAACAGCTAATCCTGGGATTTCATGGTTAGAGCCAGATACTGACCACAACGCGTGGAGTCAGGAAAGTAACAGTCAGTTTTCTTTCGGAAGTAGCTTAGGGTACCAATTTGATAATAACGCGAGTATCCAGTTTACTTATCGTTGGCTAAATAGTGTCGATTTGAAAGCAGAACATACGCAATATAATGATATGACGGTCGATTACCAACATTACAGCTTTAATTTTGTTTATCGAGTTACGCAGCTTTGGGGCGATAAATTCGCCCCGTACTTCAGTTTGGGCTTAGGTTATCTTGATGCAAGTTCGAACCACGCGGAAGATTTCGAGGTGGAGGATAATGTTCACCCCAACATAGGCGTCGGCGTGAATGTATTGGACTTTGGTCAAATTAAGTCAGATCTACAATGGCATCATTTAGCAGGTGATGTTGATACCCTCGAACTCGTGTTTTCTTATTACTTCAAGTAATTCAACTAAGAACAGTGCTTTTAGCTGTTCTTAGCCAGAGCTATCAGTTAGCACCTCTTCATACATAATTTAAGGGTATTACGGTTGCTCCCTGCGATGATTTGGAATTGTTCATCAATTGGGAGCACCCAGTATCTGACCTTTCCAATCAATACAATGCAATGAGTTAAGGGACTTTTACACTTGCATTTATTCATGACTCGCTAACTTAGCAAAGGCATTAACAAGCTTCTGTCCAAGAATGAGTTACGATACCAACAAGTCGGCTTGTACGAGCTAGTCGTGACTAACCAGCGTGTGTGTAAGATCTAGTATGAGTTACTACAATTTGGGTCTTAGGTGCTAGAAATATACAATCTACAGATTTGAATTGACCTTGTTCGCACTTTACTCATCCAGAAACGTAATGATCGTGGCTTTATATTGGACTAAGTAAAATTCTAATTTTGAGGGATTAAAGTCATTAGATAGTTTTGATGGGTTATTTTACACCTTGCTTCGCTGGCGTGGAGGTATGGTCGAATGCTTTTGATGTCAGGAAAACAGAGGATTGTTTTACAACACTCCCCACTCTTCCCCATTAACTCCTTGGCAGTCGATATCAATAAATATTGAATTTACTGGACGTTTTATTGGTGAGCCTCTTATGGGTCTAAAGTTAAATGGCTATTTTTTATGTGATGAAAATCACAACGTTAATCATTCAACTTCATGAACCTGAAACCTCTGTTTTGGTTGGTTTTTATACTTCTAAATAGCTACTTATGAAGTTAAAGTATGTTCATGAACCAAACCTAACATGAGTTTCTCGTGTAAATCATTGAAAATAAGGGTTTATATTTCCCATTCGAGTTATGAACATAGCCTTAACCCAGAATTGTTAAATTGAATTGGTTTTAATATAGGGAGCTATTCTCTACCTGCTCCCTATTACTCTATTTCTGTTATGTATAAGCTCAATATCACGCTATTTAACAGTAATGCCTATTTACCATAAAATACCTAATATCTATCAATAATAATCTTCGATTTTATCTCTAGTATTAGAACAGAAATTTAACCGCCAGAAAATTTTACTTTAAAGCCTTTCTTCTCTAAGTGAGCTTTAATTTTATCTCTAGCGTCACCTTGTATTTCGATGTTCCCATCTTTAACTGAGCCTCCACAGCCACATACCTTTTTAAGTTCAGCAGCCATAAGTTTAAGTGGAGCATCATCTAGGTCAAGACCTGTTACAACAGAAACGCCTTTGCCTTTGCGGCCTTTAGTTTCTTTTTGGATTCTTACAATACCATCACCTTTAGGTCGCTCAACCTTTTGCTCTTCAGGTGTAATACGACCAACATCGGTGGAATATACTAAGCTCATAATTTTACTTCTTTTGTTGCTGTGCTTTTTGTTTAGCGACTAAATAGGCTTCAATATGCCTTTGAATTGCAGGTTTAGCGCCTTTGATGAGTTTACCATTAAACATACAATACCAGGCATTTGGATCACCGGTATCATTTTTGATTTGGTACCCATTAAAGGTTTCGGCTTGGTTCGCCCCTGGTCTTTCTTTATTTAGAGCTGAGAATTCTTTAGGTTCAATAATTGATGCTGTGTCTAGCCACCAATCAATGCTCTTTTTTACAGCGGTCAAATTACCTTGAATGACGCGCGTTTTAAGCTTTGCTTGCCATACTGTATTCTTTGCATCTGTTGAAAGCAGATGTACTCCACGATAAATAGAATTAGCCATATTTATGAATCATCTTTTAGGTTTCACTGCATTAATCATAATTGCACTTCTGTTGATATCAAGCATAATATGTCAAAAATATTAATTTAAAGGCTTTAAATTGCGAAAAAAAATACCAGTATTTACAGACGCTTCCGAAATTAAAACAATTGTCCAATTACTGGAGACGCAACCTACAATAGATCTGATCGATTCCATCACAAATCATGAATATTCCAAAAACTCGATACTTGGAATCTATTCTGATTGGAATCATTATAGAACTTTTTGCCAAGCTCACCATATCAAGGCACTGCCAGCTTCGGTTACTGCGATCCGACGCTTCCTTGAAGTAGAATCACAAAGAAGAAAATTTGCATCCCTAAAACGTTACACTGCAACATTGAGTATGTTGCATACCATATTAGGCTTTGCTAACCCAATACCACACCGACAAGTTCGGTTCACGATATTAAGTCTACAAGCAAAAATGGCTGGTGACGCCAAACAAACAGTAGCATTCACCCATGAACATTTAATTCAGTTAAAAACTTTGTTATCAAAATCTGATGTACTTTATCAAGTAAGAAATTTAGCGTTGTACAATGTTATGTTTGAATGCGCGCTTAAACGCTCAGAACTTAAAGCCCTTAAGTATTCAGACTTACAGTTCGAAGATGAAAATTCGATAAAGATATCTGTTAGTGGCAACACTTATCAATTATCTGATGAGGCGTCACTCTTCTTGAAGCGATGGTTAATGGCTTCTAATACTGTTGATGAAGTTCCCTTATTTCGCTCTATTGACCGTCATGGAAATGTTAGTGAAAATTACCTTGATGACTCTTCAATCTTCAGAATACTAAAAAAAGCTGGTGACTTATTACACTTACCAAAAGATTACTCATTTTCGGGTCATTCTATAAGAGTTGGTGCTGCTCAAGAACTATCAAATCAAGGTATGAACATACGAGATATTCAGGATTTCGGTCGCTGGTTAAGCCCAGCAATGCCATTGCAATATATCGGAGCAAAAGGCACTGCTGATAAAGAAATGCTGAAGTTTAAATCAATGACACCCTGGTACTAATTCATTAATAACCTTCGTAAATTACAAAGGCATTAGACCAAAGCATTAAATTTTCAAGAATTAGCTAAGCTCGTTCTTACACAATTTTCTAAGAATTTAGAAAATTGATGCCCATTATGTTCTACCATCTTAGGAAACATTGAAATTGGAGTCATTCCAGGGAAGGTATTAACTTCGTTCAGATAAATCTCATTATCTTCTGTTAAGAAAAAGTCTATACGTGAGAGGTGTCTCAGCTTCATTTGCTTAAAGACTTTCCTTGCACTGCTTTCAATAAGTGATAGTTGTTCTTCAGATAGCTCATCTGCTTCAATTTTAGTTGTTGAATGGCTATCAGAACTGTACTTCTCTTCATACGAATAAAATGCACCATTGGGCGCAATTACTTCACCAGGTTTACTTAGATACAACTCGCCATCAAATTCATAAGCTGCAACTTCAAGCTCACGTGGAATAACTGCTTTTTCGATAAGAACTTGTTCAGAATAACCAAAAGCTTGATCTATAGATGAGTCTAAACTTTCAATGTCAGTCACTTGATAGCAGCCAATTGAAGATCCTTGGCGTGCGGCTTTAACAAAAACTTTCTTCCATTCTTTGAACGCTTTGGACGCATTGTCATGCGATTCTTTATCATTTTCAGAAAGGAATAAATATGGCGTATTGGGAATGCCGATAGCGTCATACCATAGTTTCGATGTGATTTTGTTAAAACTGTTGTTACTTGCTTCTGAACCACAACCTAGATAAGGGATTTTTGCTAATTCAAACAGAGATTGTATGTCACCCGTTTCACCTGGAAATCCATGAATGCAAGGAACAATGAAATCGATACTTTGTTTACTGACAGCGCTACATAACGATTGATCATTGATATCTAAATATACGACTTCACCCGTTTCTAAACACCAGCCTTCAGGTTTTATTTCTACTTTTATGACTTGAAAGTCCTGAACCGAATTTAGCTGTTCAAACAGATATTTAGCTGACACAAGAGAGACTTCATGTTCAGAAGAGCCTCCACCACATAGTAAGAGGATTTTAGTTTTGTTCATGGGGGAATTCGTTCCTTGAAACTAGGAGTGCATTTTGATCATGATAAACAATTGAAAACATAGGTACAGTGTTTTGCAAACTAATTTACACTTACGATAAACAAGTGATTAAGTATTCATCAAAAAAGGAGCCGAAGCTCCTTTTCATATTATCATTTAGTGCTAATTCAGTTTATTAAGTGTTGGATAATCTGAATTTTTTATATCGTCGATACTTTTAACGAAAGGTTTTAAATTTTGGAAACTTTGAGGCAATGTAGAAATGGCTTTTTTAGCATCAAGTTTTGTTGCGTAGTCACCGTATAAAACACTGAACCACTTAGTTCCATTCACTACTTTATAGTTTTCCCAAATTGGTTGAGATGTTTGAGGCAGCATATTGACGAAAGTATCCACCTTGGCTTGGCTACCAACGGCTACAACTTGAACCGTGTAACCAAAACGTTGGTTCATCTTAACTTGCTTTTTCGTTGGAGGGACAATTTTTGCAGATGGTGATTCAGGGCTTAGTTTCACCACTTTCTTATCTTCAGCAGGAGAAAGTCTTACTACATTTACTTCTACGCTCTCTTCAGTAACACCCGCACCCATTTCATTAGACTTGGACACGACAGGTGCTTGCATTGTCGCTGTCTTATATTCTTCTTTATAACTTTCAGAAGTTACATCTGTTATGTAATTCTCAGATGCACATGCAGCCAAGAGCAGTGGCAAAATCGCAATTGCAAATTTTTTCATGGAATGCTCAACGTCCTTAATAATAAATTACTATAAATCATGCCCATAGCACGGGATGGAATCAAGTTAACTTTATCATTATACACCATTACTGGGTGACCTATTTCACAAACTTTATTATGTATGTACGCTCTATCATCAATTTGTCGAAATCTTTATCACTTCGTACATTGTATATACGCTACGATACTTAATCATATTTCTTTGAAATTATTACGGTTAGGGAATGCTTATGAACCATTTAGACTCTTTACTAAAACCGCGTTCAATTGCCGTAATCGGCGCTTCTCAAAAAGCAAACAGAGCTGGATTTATTGTCATGAATAATCTGCTCCATGGTGACTTTTCAGGTGCAATCATGCCTGTTACCCCAAGGTATGAATCTGTTGCAGGTGTTCTCGCTTATAAAAGCATATCCTCCCTTCCCATTATTCCAGAACTCGCAGTGGTGTGTACCAATGCGTCACGTAATGTTCAGATCTTCAAAGAATTAGCAGAAAAAGGCATCTCGGCTGCGATTGTACTTTCATCAGAAATGTACAAGGAAGGTGATAGCGGTGAATCTCTTGATGAACAATGCCTTAGTATCGCTAAGAAGCATAATATAAGGATTCTTGGGCCAAATAGCTTAGGTATAATTTTACCTTGGTTGAACTTAAATGCGTCGTTTTCACCAATTAGTGCCCTTCCAGGTAAAATAGCTTTTGTTTCTCAGTCTGCGGCTGTTTGTACAACGGTTCTTGACTGGGCTAATGATAAAGAAATTGGGTTTTCTGCCTTTATTTCAATTGGTAATAGCAGCGATATTGGCTTTTCTGAGTTGCTTGATTACCTAAGTACCGATTCCCATACTGAAGCTATTCTGCTTTACGTAGATACCATAAAAGATGCAAGGCGTTTTATCTCTGCAGCTAGAGCTGCCTCTCGAAATCGTAGAATATTGGTATTAAAAGGGGGAAAAACACCACGAGGGAGAGCCGCAGCAAAGGCGCACACCGGTGGTACGGATACACTTGATATCATTTATGATTCAGCAATACGCCGAAGTGGCATGTTGCGTGTAAACAACATGCATGAACTATTTGCAGCAGTTGAGACATTAACGCATTCAGTACCACTAAGAGGTGAAAGGCTCGCAATTGTTACTAATGGCGGTGGCCCCGCTATTATGGCAGTAGACACGCTTTTCGAGCGTGGCGGTAAACTTGCTGATCTTTCCGATAGCACATTTCAAAAACTTAATGGATTCCTGCCAGACAGTTGGTCTCATAACAATCCTATCGATATTGTCGGTGATGCCAGTCAAAAACGATATATAGATACTATCAATGCGCTTTTAGATGGTGACGAAGCCGATGCAATACTCATTATGCATAGTCCATCCGCCATCGCTCACTCAACAGAAACAGCACAGAAGATTATTGAAGCTATCAGGGCTCATCCTAGACATAAGCGATTTAATATATTAACCAACTGGTCTGGTGAATTGACTGCAAAACCTGCGAGGAAATTATTCACTGAAGCTGGTATCCCTACCTACAGAACACCAGAAAGTTCAGTTGTTGCCTTTATGCACTTAGTGGAGTACAGGCGAAACCAAAGACAGTTAATGGAAACACCGACTACAGCTGAAAAAGTGCACATAGAAGATTTAGAAGATGCTAAATTATGGATAAAACAACGACTACTGGATATAAATACAGTCCATCTTGATACTCATCAAAATAGTCATTTGTTCAAAAGTTTTGACCTTGATGTTTTGCCTACATGGATAGCTTCTGATCCAAGTGAAGCCGTACATATTGCGGAAAACATCGGTTACCCTGTAGCGGTTAAGTTACGCTCTCCCGATATTGCGCATAAGTCAGATGTTCAAGGTGTAATGCTGAATTTGCGCAATAGCCAGGAAGTGGCTAATGCATCGCAAGCTATATTAGATCGCTCTCAACTTTCATACCCGACCGCAAATATTCATGGTTTGCTTATTCAAGGAATGGCTAAGTTAGCGGGTGGACAAGAACTAAGAATAAAAGTCACTACAGACGCAACTTTTGGCCCTATTATTTTACTTGGTCAAGGAGGCTCTGAATGGGATGAGTCTATCGATGCCGCCGCTGCGTTTCCTCCTTTAAATATGACGCTAGCTCGTTACTTGATTATACGGGCAATCAAAAGTGGAAAAATTAGATTACAGAAACTTCCTCATCCAATTGATATTAAAGGCTTGTCTGAACTTCTTGTTCGAATATCGCAGATGGTTGTAGATTGTCCTGAAATTAGTGAGCTGGATATTCATCCACTACTTGCTAATGGTGACAAATTTACTATTCTTGATGCCGATATCACACTCACCCAATACGCTGGTGACGCACAAGAAAGGTTAGCGATTCGACCTTACCCTGTAGAACTCGAAGAAGTCATCACACTTAAAGACGGTTCTGAGATTCTATTACGCCCTATTCTTCCTGAAGATGAACCCTTACACGCCGACTTTATTAATAAGGTATCAAAAGAAGATTTATACAAACGCTTCTTTAGTGATATCGGAGAACTTAACCACGAAGCTTTAGCGAATTTAACGCAAATAGATTTTGATAGAGAAATCGCATTTGTTGTATTGAAGGAAATCGATAATGAACACGTTATTATTGGGGTTTCTAGAGCGTTAATTAACCATGATAATACCGACGCTGAATTTGCTATTTTGATCCGCTCCGATCTAAAAGGTATTGGCTTAGGTCGTATTCTTATGACGAAAGTTATTGATTACTGCCGTTCCAAAAACACTGTACAGATGTCTGGAATGACAATGCCGTCGAATAGAGGCATGCTTACTCTAGCTCAAAAGTTAGGGTTCGAGCTAGAAGTTAGCTTTGAAGATGGTACCGCCGACATGGTTCTTAAATTAAACGAGTGACCATGTTTTTTTGATGTGTTGAATGCACCATGATTTTGCATCTCCAATTTTATTGCGACGCCATGCTAGAACAATATCGATTCCGTGCGGTTCAGTTCCTGCGATTTGTTTTAATTGCCCGGACTCAATCAATGGCTTTGCAATCACGATTGGTAATGTTCCAATGCCCAATCCAGCACTCAGCGCTTCAACTTTTGATTTGATACTCGTGACCGTTAGTCTGGGTTGTTTTTCCAAGATATTCACACTTAATGCGGGTTGTTCTCTTGCTGTATCGGCAATAGCAATAACCCTGTAACTTTCTCTTGCTGCTTGATCGAAATCACCAGACCGGTTGTGAACATAATGATCACTAGCTGCCACCCACACTAGTTCAATATAGCCAATTTTGTCACTTTTAACATCATTAGGCAGAGTTTCAGGTTTCGGGCAAACAAGAAGGTCGGCTCTGCCCTCTGCGAGTGATTCCCAGCAGCCAGCGAGTATTTCTTCCTGTAAACGTACTCGTGTTTTACTCACTTTCCCCAACTCATCGACTAGAGAGAAAAAGTTATCAATTGGGATGAGTCCATCAAAAGCAATGGTAATATCCAGCTCCCAGCCATTAGCTAATACAGTCGCGTCGTTCACCAATTGCTGAGTTGCACTCAAAATTACTCTACCCTGCTCTAAAATAAGAACCCCAGCCTCAGTAAAATTTGCTTTATGCCCAGAGCGATCAAAGATCATGATGTCTAAATCTTGCTCTAATTTTTGAATCTGATAGCTCAATGAAGAAGGTGCGCGATCAAGTTCATTAGCAGCGGCTGCGAAGCTGCCTCTCCGATCTATAGCGTCTAGAATATGTAAGGCTTCTAATGTAATAGGACTCTGCATTATTTCTCCAGTACGATATATCGTGATTTACATCACATTAACAGTAAATGTAGATAAAAATCTAATCCTTAATTTTATCTTAAAAAACAATGAATTAACGAAATTTAATCATTGTTAACTGTGTAAGCTATTAATAAACTTAAATGCAAACAATAGTAATTATCATTTAGATCCAATACTATTCGACCAGCTCAAAATAATAGACTATGGAACTAAGGTAATTATTAGATGTATAAGCACTCCCTACTCTCAGCCTCAATTGTAATAGCTCTTACAACAACTTCAGTACAAGCTGAAGATTATGCCCTATTTGATGAAGTAGTAGTATCTTCAACACGAACTAATCAGACGATCCAAAATACTGCCGCATCTGTAACTGTGATCAATGAACAAGCCATTCAAGAAAGCATGGCAAAAGATGTCAACGAAGTATTTGAATACACACCTGGCGTGACAATGAACTCAAGCTCACGTCAAGGTGCACAAACTATCAACATTCGAGGAATGGAAGGTAAACGTGTAAAAATACTGGTTGATGGTTCTGCGCAGCCAGGCTCATTCGATGGCGGTCCATATAGCTTCATTAATTCAAGCGGCATCACAATTGACCCTGATATGCTTAAAAGTGTAGAGATTATCAAAGGTGCTGCATCAAGTTTACATGGTAGTGACGCTATTGGTGGTGTTGTTGCATTTGAAACAAAAGATCCAGCCGACTTTCTTAAAGGTGGTAAAGACGTAGGCGGTCAAGTCAAACTCTCCTACTCTTCTGAAGATAAATCATTTAGCGAACATGTCGCTCTAGCAAACCGATTTGGAGAGCTTGAAACTCTGATAGCTTATACACGCCGAGACGGTGAAGAGACGCAAAATTTCAGAAACCCTAGTGACCTAGAAAACTATGGCTTAGAAGGACAAGAGACTTCTGCTGATAATTTGTTAGTAAAACTACAATACCAATTAAATGATGATCATCGAATTGAGTTTTTAGCTGAACTGATTAAAGATACATCAGATTCTGATATTCACCACTCTAGTTACACAACTTACACAGGTGAAGACGATACAGAACAAAATCGATTCGCTATTAAACACATTTGGTTTGCCGATGCTGCAATTGCCGATACGATTACAAGCAAAGTGTCTTACATCAGTAAAGAAGAAAATGGTGTAACTAATCGATTCAAGCCTGCAGGTCCAGGTATGCCACCTTGGGTTCCTGCAAATAACGATAATATGCAAACCAAAAACTATATCTATACTGAAGACAAACTTGAAGTTGAAAGTCAGTTAGATAAAGAAATTGATAACCACTACCTTGTGTATGGTGTGACATACACTAAGAGTGATATCAGCAATACAAATATGGAATACAACTCTGACCCAGCTACAGATGATAAATTGTATGTCTATACACCAGATGCTAAAGAACAAAAGTTTGGCTTATTTTTACAAGATGAAATCACTTTAAACAATGATAAATTGGTACTAACACCGGGTATTCGCTTCGATCATTTTGAAACCGATCCTGGTAATAATACTGGTGATGAGTTAACTAAGTTTTCAGACTCAGCGGTAACTGGTCGTTTTGGTTCTACTTATAAAGTAACTGAAACTGGTACTGTATTTGGTCAAATCAGCCAAGGATTCCGAGCACCATCTTTTGATGAACTGTATTACACCTATGATAATCCTGCACATGGTTATGTAAACGACCCAAATCCAGACCTTAAGTCTGAAAAGAGTATTTCTTTCGAGCTAGGTTACAGACACAACACTAGCGCTTCATCGACAGAAGTCGCAGCTTACTACAGTGATTATGATGACTTCATCGAAACA
This sequence comes from Vibrio gallaecicus, assembly GCF_024347495.1. NCBI lineage: Bacteria > Pseudomonadati > Pseudomonadota > Gammaproteobacteria > Vibrionales > Vibrionaceae > Vibrio > Vibrio gallaecicus. Next base: position 764,382 of record NZ_AP025491.1, read on the forward strand.
GTAGTGACCAAGAAAGTAGGCGGAACAACCCATTACTCAAATGTGAACTTAGATTCTGCAACTATTAAAGGTATTGAGTTCTCAAATAAACTAATGTGGGACGAATTAGTTGGTGCTCCTGAAGGAATCTCAACGCATTTTGTTGCAGCATATACTGAAGGTGAAGATGGAAATGGCTATGCATTAAATAGTGTAAACCCATTAAATGCTGTTCTTGGTTTAAACTTTGATGCGCCTAGCTCAAAATGGGGTACAAGCTTTAAGATCAATTACACCGCAAGTAAATCAGGCTCAGACATCAACAATGATGATGATAATGGTGGTAACACAGGTCAAGTGGAACTTCCAAGCGCAACTGTTCTTGATTGGACTGCGTACTACAAACCAGTTGCTAACTTAACCATTCGCGGCGGTATTTTTAACCTAACGGATAAAGAATACTACCGTTGGAATGATATCCGTGGTGATGATGCACTTTACAAAGAAAACACACAAGCTGAGCGTAACTACGGTATCTCAGCTAACTATCAGTTCTAAGTTTTCTTAGGTAATTAACGTAAAAAAGCCAGCGTAAACGCTGGCTTTTATTTATTTCACTAAAAAATGTATCAAAAAGGTATAAAAGTGAAATTATTTGTCTGCCATTTCTTTCTTAACCATCACTGCAGAAGCGACGATGAAAGCAATAATAAGACCAAGTTCCATTACAAACTCCGTAAAAAAGTAACATTTCGTAAATATATCGTGCGGATAATAACATATTGAACGATTAATGATACTTTTTAACCGCTACTTTATGTTTTTTACGACTTAGATCAATTATGGATGCCCAAGCTACCTTTTGACAACTTTCATAATTACGATCATGAGCTATAGACTTATACAAATCACAGTATTAACTCTGTGAAAATTATAAAAAACTACGTTTATTCCAAGATAAAATCAGTTCAGGTTATGTGTAAAGATTCGGCTATATAATAAAGCTAACGTTTAAGATAAATACCAATAACCATTTGATTTACTGAGAATAAACAAAGCACCCCTTCCCTTTACTCTTCGCTTGATACATTGCCTGGTCTGCAGCTTTGAGTATTAGATCGAGATCTCTTTCGTCATCTTCAACTAAGTTAATGCCAATACTTGCCCCTACTTTTAATGAGCGACCTTTATACATAACCTCTTCTGTGATTATTATTAATAATCGTTCAGCCAGTGCCGACATCATTTCTTTGTTTGTAGATTTAATGATTAAAACAAATTCATCGCCAGATAAACGAGCAACTAGATCCCCAGATCTCACCTGAGATAACAATCGACTGGCAACTTGTCTTAGCATTTCATCTCCAGCATCGTGTCCATAAGTATCATTTACTTCCTTAAACCCATCTAAATCTAGATAAAGTACCGCGAAATGATTATCTGAATATTGGCTTGAAGAAACGACTTCATCTAGCGTTTTATACAGGTGAGAACGATTTGCAAGCCCTGTAAGTGCATCATGATGGGCGAGATGCTCAAGTCGCTCCATCTCTTTCACATTTGATAGGTCAGATAAGGTCAGCACCATATCAAACTCGCCACGTTGTTGATTGGAAACAATTCGGTTAATTTTGACAAACATAGGTACTAAATTGCCTGAACTATGTTTTTCCCAAACCTCTCCCTGCCACTGTCCATAATTTTCTAATGATTCTATAATCGTTGGCATCAAAGAAGTGAACTGTTGCCAAGGAAGAACTTCAAAAGGTGATTTTCCTAAAAGCACACTTGCTTCGTAACCAAGTAAAGTGGTTACAGCAGGGTTTACCATTGTAATTTCATTCGAAGCATTCAAAACAACTAATCCATCCTGGCTATTTTCAAAGACTCCAGCTGCAAGTTTCTGCCTATTCATTGCAGATTCGATCTCTGTAACATCTTGAATGGCAAATAACGTTTGGCCTTGTTTAGAAAGCTCACGACTACTGACCTGCAAAAGTTGTTTACTGCTAAATACATCGATTGATTCAATGAGTTGATCGTTTAAAACAAGGTTTGAATCAATTGCCGATTGAAGTAAATCAGATTGTTTCGTTACTATCAGTTCTTTAATGGTTAAGCCTTCTAGATACGCTGAAGTACATCGAAATATTTCCATTGTCGCGGCATTCGAGTGAATTATCTCACCATCTTCGTTTACGACGATAAGGGAGTGTTGAACGGTCTCAATCACTTCATTCGCGAATGACTTCTCTTGTTCAAGCTTATCTAATGTAAAGTTGACTTGTTTCTCCCGCTGACCAAGACGCTCTAACATGGTATTAAAGGCATGAACTAAGTCACCAATTTCATCATTGCTATTTAAAGTGATTTTTTTAGTACGTTCACGCCTTTCAACAAAGGCTTGCATACCTTCATTTAAGTTGAATAAAGGTTCAATGATAAAGCGTTGAATAATCTTATATAGGATAGTTCCAAGGACCAGAAGTAAGATTAAATAAATACCAGCGGTCTTTAATGTTATAAGAAATATATTTTCAAAACTTTGCTTTGATATGGTGACTCGTAGATGTGCAATGACTTCTTGCTCTAAAACAACAGGAACTAATAAAAAGATATATTGATCTGAGATAGAGAACTGTTTTTGCCTTATCTCAATACGCTGTTGTTCATTCGGTACTGGTGGGATTCGGTCTTGCTGCTGGTACATAGCAAACAGTTGTGGTTCTGTATCAAACAACTTCACACGTACAATGTCTCTATCAGCACTAAAAGCAGACAGAATTTCGTTGGCTGATTCTTTATCATCAAAGAGGATTGCAGCTTGAAGATTAAAGGCGACGCCTTTTGCTAAAACCTTTACACGCTGTACTAAATTGTCTCTTTCTCGCTCATAAGTGACAGTGTAACTAACCCATTGAATCGTGATAAAAGTAGCACTGATAAATAAAATTATCGGTAAAAAAAGTTTATTTTTAATCGACAGGTTTTTCATGGATGACAACATCATTTGCCCTCCACAGTTGCGATGCGCAATAAATTTGAACCAATAGTATAATCATCTAATTGAACGTTATCTAAATTTATCTTTGGTTTGATCTGACTGTTCACAGTTTGTAGCTCAATAACGCCTCCTTGCTTCGTGAAGTTCTTCTGGTCACTAATTGTCACATTCGATGGTGTGGTATATTTTTTTCGATCAAATGTGGATTTATACCCTGTGACATATGTGACATTGCACTCTTCATTCATCTTTGATGTAACTGTTATTGGCAGTTCACGAATTACTTTACCTTCAGTGATTGTACTAAGAACCCGCTTAACTTTGTCATCGCCAATGATACAAAAATTAAGAGATTTCATTTCTGATTCGTTCGTCCAACGTATAAAGCTAGCCATTCGAAACACATATACAGCCTTCACTTGATATGGCTTAAAACTAGCCGCGTACGCCTTTAAGGAACAAATATGCGTTATTACCAATAATACTAATGTAAAAACAACTCTCTTAAAATTCATGAGACACCCTTACATATACGGATTCTTGATTCGCTTCTTTATATGTTGAGTAATCTGTTTGATAACCGCTTTTTTTACCTATATTTTCTACTACGACTTCGAATAAAGGCGCTTTATTGGATTTCTTCCAACCTAACCTTGCGTCAAATGCCAGTTCATGAGAATACGATTGCCAATCAAAAGTTTCACCAGTGTAAGAAACGTAGTGATCTGGGTAATTGACGTTCATATATTTACCAACAACATCAAACTGGAAGCCCTCATAAACATTCCACAAAACTTGAGCCGTCGCTAAATGCTCACTATCTATATCATGCGTTGATTCAGAATATTGACTTGAATCTGGGTTAGTACCCTTATGCTCTCCTTCAACACTCAAATAAGAGTAGCTGAAGTAACTCTTTAAATTTTCAGTTATTTTATATGAAGCACCAATTTCAATACCATACGTTTTAGCTTCATAATCATCAGTTAATACGCCGTTGATGACATGAGGAGCTTGGTTGCCAGACTGTTGTAAACTGTGCTGGCGAACATTATCGTGAATACTATAAAAAGCAGTACTATCAACCTCTAACCGCTCTCCACTCGAGAAACGGTATCCTATTTCCGTAGTAATCACATTTTCGTTATCTAAGTCGTTATTCTGACCATAATAAGCGATGTAATCGACGTACCCTTGGTTCTCATCATAGTAATATGAGTTTTCTAAGTAGACCGAGTTTGAATCCATGTACGAAGGCGCAACGACGGCTCGGCTCACACCGCTCCATAAAGAGTGCTTTTCATCTATTTTGTACATAACCCGTAACTGGGGAGACAATTCTGTCGTAGAATTCTGCGTAAAGTGCTCAAGTTTAACCCCCATCACCGTAGACAGGTGTTCATTCCAAGCTAATTGAGACTGGATAAAAATATTAGTGATATAGTCATTAGCCGATTCGATATCATATGCTCGTCGATAGTAATCAACATTGTAAAAATCAACATCATCAATTTGGCTAGAAGAAAAATCCAGGTGCATGTAACGAATACCACCACCGAAAGTCAGTTGATGGAGGTCGGATAATTGTGTGATAAGAGTGGAATCGAAATCTACCGTAGAATAGCTGCCGGGGGCGTCAAGGGCATTATCTTTATTATGCTCTCCCCATAATGAATAGGACAAAACTGTTTGTGAGCTAATGTCCTGATAATCGTTAAACTTGGCATAAAACGAATGGCTGTCATTATCAAAGTCTTTCGATGAATAATCGTACCAACCTTGATCATCATAATAATAGGTATATAAGCTTGTTCGGTAAGCGCTTTTCTCTCCCCCAAACCTCAAAGACCAGTTTTTATCAGCATCAATCGGCTCAAAAACCATGCCGGCAGATTGAGCTTTCCAAATTTCATTATCTGATGTATTCGGCTGGTAAGAAGACTCTTCCTTATACTTATAAAAAGCGCGCCCATAAAGATACTCATTAAACTTTAAACCTTGCCTAGCACTAAATTCGTAATTGTCATTAGCAGACGCAACCGCTGATACATAAGTACCTTGAGTAGCTTCTGAGGATTTAGTGATGATGTTCACTACGCCATTTGCAGCATTCCCCCCCCAAATAGTGCCACCAGGTCCTTTAAGTATCTCTATTCTTTCAATATCAGCCAGAATATAGTCAACATCAGTCCAATATGTACCACCATATACAGGGCTAAATAGGCTTCGACCATCTATCATCACGAGCATTTTATTGTACAAACCATCGTGGAAACCACGGGTTGAAACAAACCATGATGTTTCATTAAATTTTGTTACTTTCAAACCAGGTACGAGTACCAAAGCTTCAGCAATTGTTTTTGCGCCGCTTCTTTGGATTCGTTCGTTTGATAAAACATAAACAGAAGATGGAATATCCGTTAGCTTTTGCTTAACTTTAGACGCCGTCTCCATCTCGACATCTAACATTGATAACTCTTCAAGACTCATCGACATTAAATGCTCAAGTGAATTCCCCTGAGCATAGAGAGAAAATGAAGGCAATAATGCTAGAGCTGCGTATATAGATGAATGTTTCATTGTATGACCTGAGATGAAGATAGGCGTTGATCCTTCGTTTGCTGGTGACTATATACAGAAAAGCGTTCTGGTAAACCTTGAAGTTGAAAAATTTGATTTAGCTCACTGTTTAATACAGCTATTTATTAGAGTGTCTTAACTAAAGTAAACTAATGGATTGAGAACAAGTGACAACAAAGATATTACTTAATTGTGACATGGGAGAGAGTTTCGGACATTGGAAAATGGGAGATGACGAACTTGTCATGGAATGGGTAGATATGGCGAATATTGCTTGTGGCTTCCATGCGTCTGATCCTCATGTTATGTCTCGAACCATAAAACTTGCACAGCACTACAATACTCAGATTGGGGCACATCCAGGTTATCAGGATCTTATTGGGTTTGGTCGACGATCTATTGCTCATACTCCAGCTGAAATCTCTGAATTAATTTCATATCAAGTCGGCGCTTTAGAGGCATTATGTCGATTTCATGGAACGTCAATCAAATACGTGAAGCCTCATGGTGCTTTGTACAATGATATGATGGAAAATTTAGAAGTTTTTGAAGCCATCGCGGATGCAGTATCTGACTTTCAAGTTCCGCTTATGATCCTCTCATCTTTAGATAATCAGCGCTATTTAGATATAGCCGACAAACATGATTTGCCTTTGTTGTTTGAAGCCTTTGCGGATAGAGCATATACCAGTAATGGTCGACTGGCTGCTCGAACTCTATCAGGCTCTGTGTACAATCACAGTGATGATATCTATAACCAAGTGATGCAGCTGATGAATTATGGAAGTGTTACTACAATAGATGGAGAACGCCTTCATCTAGAAGCCGATACAATTTGCGTTCATGGTGATAACCCTCAATCCATTGCATTAATTAAAAAAATCAACCAAGAGTTACATTCCAACACAATGAATAAATAACACGACTCTCGATTACGTAATGTCAATTTGGTGGATGATATGATTCAACCCAGTTTTAAAATTGAGCCAATTGCTGAATGCAGTTTGTTGGTTACCTTTTCAATCAATTCAAAGACAACCGAAACAGAACAAAGAGTTGGTCATATTTCTGATGCGATTCGTTTTCACTTTTCCGACGTTATCATGAATGTCACGCCAGCCTATTACTCAATATTGGTCGACTACCTTCCTTATCGTATTTCTGAATCAGAATTCATTCTTAAATTGACTGAAGTGATTAAAAGTGCAGAACAAATAGGTTTGTCCAATACACCTTCCGAGCTAATTACCTTACCCGTTTATTACGCACATGAAACAGGCATAGATATTGAGAGGTTTGAGCAGAATGGGATTTCTTTAGATGAACTCATCAAGCTTCATACACAGCCTGAATATACAGTAAGTGCTATTGGCTTTGCTCCAGGTTTTGGGTTTCTATCTGATGTTCCTATCGAACTCACTATGCCAAGGCATAATACTCCGAGAGTATCGGTTGCAAAAGGCAGTGTCGCAATTGCCAATACCAAAACTGCTGTTTATCCAAGTGACTCGCCAGGTGGTTGGAACATTATCGGGAACTGCCCGATTCCATTATTTGAATTAGATAAATTGAATCACCTAAATAGTGAAGACAGCTTCAAAAATATTGATTCAATTTCTAAGTTGAAAATTGGGTCCCGAGTTAAATTCAAAGCGGTATCTCGTGATGATTTCCTCTCTCTTGGAGGCTTGTTATAAATGTCGACTTCTTCATTAACTATCATTAAACCGGGGCAAATGACCCTAATCCAAGATTTTGGGCGTTTTGGCACCAGCCATTTAGGGCTCACCCAAGGTGGACCTGTTGATGATTATGCTTACAGCTGGGCAAATCATTTACTTTCCAACCCTGTTAATCAGTCTGTGATTGAAATTACGTTAGGACAAGTAAAGTTAAATGTAGATGAAGATTGCGAGCTTGCCATTTGTGGCGGAGATTTGGATGCAAAGCTAGATGGTACTGCACTAATCAATTGGAGTACTTTCATTGCAAGAAAAGGGCAAATACTGTCTTTTGGTTTACCCAAGAATGGCTTAAGAGCTTATCTAGCCGTAAAAGGTGGCTTTAATATGCCATTAACTTTAGGAAGCAGCTCAACAGTCGTTCGCGAAAATATTGGAGGCGTCAATAACGGCGCACCTTGTGAAGAAAATTTAGTATTAAGTTTCGATAGACACGTCATAGCGGAGACCTATAAGTCACGGTCATTAACTTTTCGCTTTAAACCTAATTACAATTTACCCGTTACTTTAAGAGTGATTGAGGGTTATCAAAATCAATACTTCTCTGAAGAAGCTAAGCAGGCTTTTTATAGCCAAGAGTTTACAGTTGATCAAAACTCCAATCGTATGGGATACAGGTTACAAGGTAACACAATTGAGTCACCCAAAATAGATATGCTTTCAGAAGGCATAGCCCTCGGTTCGATTCAAATACCACAAGATGGCCAACCTATTATTTTGTTAAATGACAGGCAAACCATTGGTGGGTACCCAAAATTTGGATGTATTGCACGAATAGACTTGCCTAGGCTTGCTCAAGCAAAGCCGGGGCATTCTATTTCATTTGTTAAAGGTGACCGGCTAGGGCTTCAAGATGTATGGTGTCAATGGGCTAAATTCTTTGGATACTAAATTTTCTTCTAACCGTCAGCTATCGTTGCAAAAACATTATCTATTTACTTATGGATAAAACGTTATCGATACAAAAAACGAGCCTCTTTAGGCTCGTTTTTTAATTAGAAGTGAAGTCTACTAATAAACTCGAAAAGCTAAATGAACCGAGTTCAACGAACTTCACCAGTCACAATAGCCAGGGCTGCTGGATAGTCCCTTTCCTGAGTTAGTTGCACAGCTTTATTTTCAACATTTCTCAGATTTAGCGACATTGTTTTAGGGTGTGCGGTTTCAATATCCGACCTGATTGGTAACTTAAACCAATGCAATGCAATTTTCTGCGCAGCTTCTAGGGTTGATGAAGCTTTAACCACCTCTAAGCGTGCGTAATTATCACCACTGAAAGATACGCCAGCGGCTCTTAAACTAGGGTCTGACCCAGGGATTTGTTGAGCGCCAAATAATGGCTTGCCGCCTACTAATGCATCTGAAAATGTTGGAATGAACTGAGACATATGAGAGATAGCTGCTTCAGTTCTTTCTTTAAGCTGTTCTTCAGTCCAACCCGATGTAATTTTCTTGAGCAAACGTGTGGGTAGCTTCGGTTGTGAAGAATCGCTCGAAGAGGACACTAACCCATCTTTAAACAAAGTAATTCCTTCTGTCATTCCATGTAACTGAAACACGCCATCAGCATATGGTGTCAGTTGAGCCATTCCTTGTGGTGTACCTCTCGGACCATGAAAGATAACTTCTGGCCATTCTTCTGCGCATTGTTCCCATTTCGTAATATAAGCCGCTTTAAACTCCACGAGCCTCTGCTGCTGAGAGCCAATAAAATCATCAACCACACCAGTTTCAAAACCACTGGCATTGATTAAGTAATCCACTTGGAAAGATCTTAGGGCTTTCTCATCATCTAAATAATTCAGCTTCCACTTACCTAGTTCACCTATCTGCAACTCGCTAGACGACTTAATGGTTGGTTCGACTTTATCGACAGAAAGTAATTGGCTATTGGTTAGCACTTTGCAATTAGGCTGTTTTTCTAAAGAAAGTTGAGCTGTAGCAGAAAGCCTAAAGACACTTAATCCATACTCTTGAACAATGACTACCGGAAACTTAAGAGCCTCAAGATTACTGTGCTTAGCGAACGGAATACACCACTCGTCGAGCGTAGTTGGAGATTCAGGTTGAGAGCGTAACGCTAAAGCCTGTAATTGCTTCTTATCGTACAGTTTAAAATAGTCGTCAGGAGATCCCAGAACACGATTGTTCTCATCTTCTTCGATAAGAGCTCTGTATGATTCTTGAATGACATTAAGGCGAGGAAGAAGATCGTCAGGATTCCCGCCATCAGAATGTGGCACGGCAATAATGGTTGGACGAATATTCAAAGAATGGGGAAACAACCGGATAGTTTCGATTGATTGCTTCAATAGAGTCAAACACTGCTCTTGTGAAATGTCCCTATATAAATTCCCACCAGCATGAAGGTGACAAATAGGAGGTCCATTTACCAAGCTTGGCCCTTTTTCCAAGATAGTGACGTTATATCCCAGCTCACTAAAATGAATAGCACTTGTTGTTCCAGCAATCCCTCCACCTACGATGGCAATCGAAGGTGGAACTTTATCCGTATTGTTGTCAGTCATCATGTTCTTTAAGGCAAAATTAACTGCCGTTATTCTACTTTCGAATTGAAATGATTTAAATCACATTTTTATCAAGGTCTTAGCTTTCGACTATAAAAACAGCATATAAAAAGTGAATTTTTTCTTGACTCATTTCCCCAACAACTCGGTTTTAAGGGCGCTAAATTGACAATAAAAGCCGGAAGTAGCGCCACATAAAGCCTGCAGTGTAAGTTGATGGAATACCCGATTAACTTATCCCTAAAGTTATCCACCGTTTTTGTGGATAACTGTTGATAAGATTATTTACATATTAACCAAAGTCTTTATTAACAGGGACTAACAGTCGTTTTATTAAACTATTAACAACACCTGCTAACGTAATAAATGTTAAAGCTGGCAAAACTACCCACAGCATAGGGTGAGCATTTGGTGATAGTTCAAAACCAAAATTCATAACCCCTGCCACGCTAAGTTCTGCACCTAATGCTGCAATACCACCCGCCACTAGAGCCATTACTCCATATTCGCACCAGATAGTATTCAAAATACGCTTTTTACTCGCGCCTAAAGTTCGATATAAACGGATTTCTTGCTGACGTTGAGAAAGACTCAATCGAAGTAAGGTGAATATAAGTAATAAGCCCGCAACAACACCCAATGCAGCCAACACAGTAATCGACCATACGATTTGCTGAAGTAATTGCTGGATCTTCGAACCCATTTTACGAATATCCATTAAACTGACGGTTGGATGATTTCTTGATAAGTCGCTGAGCATTGCATTGTGCGTATCTTCTAGTCGAAAACTCACCAACCAAGTAGATGGGATGGAACTTAAAACATCAGGAGTAAATATAAAGTAAAAATTGGGCTTCATTTCTCGCCATTCAACTTCACGTATAGAGTTCACGTCAGCCTCAAACGTTTGACTATTAATCGTAAATGTTAACGTGTCCCCTATTTCTAAGCCCAGTTCACTTGCAACTTCAGACTCTATAGAAACACCATTTTCTTGCGTCCATTGACCTTCGATTACATCGTTATATTCCGGTAACGTTTCACCCCAAGTGAAGTTCAACTCTCGACTTAAGGCGTCTGTTTGCTCAGAGTCGTTTACATATTCTTTTGCTTCCACACCATTAATATTGGCTAAACGACCACGAATGATTGGGAAAGCTTGCGAACGTTCAATGCTATTCGTATCTAAAACCTCTAAATATTCCTCTTTTTCATAGTCCGCAATATTCAAAGCAAAAGCATTAGGAGCGTTTTCAGGTAGAGTTTGCTGCCAATCGGAAAGTAAGTCACTTCTTACAAGCCAAATAATAGAAAGCAACATTAGAGACAAAGCAAGCGAACCAAACTGTATGCCCGTAGCTAAAGGTGTTCGATTTATGCGACTAAGCGCCAATCTCATTGCTGTCGAGACAGGCAATTTCGAGAGCACTTTTAAAACTCCCATGCTGACAAAAGCTAAAAGCAAAAATAGGACAGCAATCCCAGCTAACACAATCCACACCAATGAATTACTACCATACATACCAAGCATCGGCAGAATTGGAACAAGTAATAGAAGGTACTTTTTCATCCCCTCTTTTGTTTGGTGTCCAGACTGGATAACGCTTATAGCTGACGTGTTAACTAAACCGAACAACGGAATTCCAAGAGCAGGAATGCCGATAAGAATACTCGACAAGATCGCAAGTAAAGCCGGTTCAAATCCATAACTAGGTAGAGGGCTTGGCAGTAAATCACCTAGGGGAATTCTAAGCAGTGTTTCAAGTCCAATACCAATTCCAACACCAAGAATTGCAGCAATGGCAACCAGCAAAGAAACTTGGACAGAAAGCCATTTAATAATCCACTGCTTACTCGCTCCTAAGCTTTTCAACATGGCAATGGTTTTTTTACGACTTGCTACATAGTGCTGGCATGTTAGAACTAAAGTAGTCGCCGCCATGATCACAACAATAGCAACGGTTAGAGACAAGTACTGAGTCGTACTTTCAAACATTTCATTCGTACGACTTGCAGTATCTTGTGTGCGCCATCGATCACTCGGTGTTAATTCAACTTGCTCCTGAATGTTTTTAAGCGTCGACTCATCACCATTCAAAAATAAGCTAAATCGTACACGGCTGCCTGGCTGAATCGCTCCGGTTTTCTCAATATCAGAGCTGTGAATAAGAACAGACGGCATTTGCTGGAATGGGTTGAAACTCAGACCTGGTTCTTGTGCAATACGGCCAGAAATAGTTAAATCCGCATCGCCAATAGTGACAATGTCACCAATATTAACGTCTAATTGGGAAAATATACGTTCATCAAGCCAAAGCTCCCCTGCTTCCACTTTATTAGTTTGTTCACTGCTCGATTCCAGAAGCATCTCACCACGCAGTGGATAAGAGCTATCAACGGCTTTTACCGTTACCAGCTGCATACCATTGTCACTAAACGCCATAGTAGAAAACCGCGTCAGTTGAGAGTTTTCGAGTTGATTAATTTGAGTGAGATCTAAAAGCTGCTCTGGGATAGGGTTCGCAGACACAAATACGCTATCAGCTGTTAATGCATCTTTCCCCTGCTTGACGATCACTTGCTCCATTCGTTCTGCAAGTGCAGATAATGCAAATACACATGCAATAATTAGAGTTAACGCTATTGATACCGGCCATAATTGACCATGGCGGATTTCTTCAATACTCCATGAAAACAACCGCGTGTTAAGTCCTTGAGATGAGCTCACGTTACACCTCCTCTATATTGCCTGAATGCATTTTTAAAGTTCGTTGGCAACGCTCTGCTAATTTAGGGTCATGTGTAACCAAGACTAAAGTCGTGCCGTGGTGAGCATTCAATTCAAAAAGTAACTCGACAATTTTTGCGGCGGTTTGTTGATCTAAATTCCCCGTGGGTTCATCAGCAAACAGGATCTTAGGCTTAATCATGAAGGCTCTTGCCAAAGCGACTCTTTGCTGCTCGCCACCAGAGAGTTGAGAAGGAAGGTGATCCACCCTATCTTTAAGACCTACCGATTCTAGAAGTGCAGTCGCACGTTCAATATCTTCATCTTCACCTTTCAATAGACAAGGCAAAGTAACATTCTGTAATGCAGATAAGCTCGGGATCAATAAAAAACTTTGGAAAACAAATCCAACCGATTCACTTCGGATTTTGGCTCTTGCTTCATCGTCAAGTTGTGAAAGCGGCTGACCAAGTAAGCTTATTTCACCTGTAGTTGGAACATCTAGCCCTGCAAGCAACGTCATTAATGTTGATTTACCGGCTCCGGAAGTTCCAACGATAGCAACCGTTTCTCCTTCTAGAATATCAATATTGATCTTCTCTAAGATTGTTAAATGTTCTTGATTAGTAGACACTGTCTTTGAAACAGCTTCAGCTTTAATTATGGATGTGTGCATGACTAGACTAATTTCCTTTCTATTATTTTTCTTATTTTCCGCTACGTCTCTGGCGCAGACTAATACGTTACTTATCCTAGGTGACAGCTTAAGTGCTGGCTACAATATGGATATAAAGCAAAGCTGGCCAAGCTTATTACCGGCTGCTTTACTAGAACATGATAAATCAGTAAAAGTGATTAATGGCAGTATCTCTGGTGATACAACAGGAAACGGCTTAGCTCGTTTGCCTCAACTATTACAAGAACATACGCCAGACACTGTCTTAATTGAGCTAGGTGCAAATGATGGTTTAAGAGGATTCCCTCCTAAGCTAATGTCTTCAAACTTACAAAGCATCATTGAACAAGTAAAAGCTTCTGGTGCGACACCTGTCATGATGCAAATTCGAATTCCACCTAATTACGGCAAACGCTACAACCAACAATTTGAATCTGTTTTTACTTCGACTTCAGAACAACATAAAGTTCCCTTATTGCCCTTCTTTCTTGAGCACATAATTCTAAAACCAGAGTGGATGATGAATGATGGCTTGCATCCAAAACCAGAAGCTCAACCTTGGATCGCTGAATTCGTTGCATCGGAATTATATCAGTATCTTTAGTTTTTAATGGTCTAGCTCAATAAATTTTACATAGCTTTACGTTAACCTAAATGCATATCACCTATATATGTAAGGTTATTTATGCTGATAGAACCCATTATCAAAGGTGTGGTAGCAAAAACTGCTCACCCACTTGGTTGTAAACAAGCAGTAAAGCAACAAATTGACTATGTAAAAAGTGCACCGAAAATCAATAATGGACCTAAACGCGTTCTTATTATCGGTGCATCTTCAGGATTTGGACTTGCATCAAGAATTGCCCTTACATTTGGCGGTGCTCAAGCTGACACTATTGGCGTGTCCTTTGAGCGTGGTCCTAATGAAAAATCTCTAGGCAGTGCTGGCTGGTACAATAATATTTACTTTAAAAAAGAAGCAGAAAAAGAACATCGTCAAGCTATTAACATTGTAGGTGATGCATTTTCTCAAGATACTCGAGACCGAGTTATTGAAGCCATTGAGACCTATTTCGAAGGTGAAGTCGACTTAATCATCTACAGCTTAGCTGCTGGTGTGCGTCCTAAAGGTGAACAAAAAGATGAGTCAGATAAATTCTGGCGTTCAGCGATCAAACCTATTGGTGAAAGTGTAACTGGCGCAACAATTTCATTAGAAAACGACAGTTGGACTGAAACAACCATTGAGCCAGCTACCGATGAAGAAACGGAATCAACGCTAAAAGTGATGGGTGGCGAAGATTGGGAAAACTGGATAGATGAATTAATTAATGCTGAATCTATAGCTCCTGGCTGTCAAACCATTGCCTTCTCATACATGGGTCCTAAAATCACTCACCCTATTTACCTTGATGGGACTCTCGGTCGCGCTAAAATTGATTTGCACCAAACCAGTCACTCTCTAAATCTCAAACTCGCAAACTTTGATGGGCATGCTTATGCTACCGTGTGTAAAGCATTAGTGACTAAAGCCAGTGTTTTCATTCCAGCTCTTAGTCCTTACTTACTTGCTCTCTATAAAGTAATGAAAAACCAAGGCACACATGAAAATTGTATTCAGCAAATGCAACGGTTATTTAGTACTAAGCTCTATGGACAAAAACTAGTACCTTTGGATGGGGAACGTTTATTGAGGATGGATGATTGGGAGTTAAACCCTGAGACTCAAGCTGAGGTTACAGAGATTCTAAACCACATGGATTCCAATAATTTTACACAACTTGGCGATTATGAAGGTTTTAAACAAGAATTTTTGCAACTGAATGGCTTTGATATACCACTAGTTGATTACTCTAAAAGATTGAATAGTGAGAGTTTTATTAACTTAACTCCCTGAGGAAAAACAAATCTCAATAGTGAGATGAAGCTCTATCTTTTAAAGCCTTGGAAAAATTGCCAAGGCTTTTTTGCGTAAGCTTACTTATACTTAGTTAAAAGTCATATTTATTGTTTTTTAAATTCGATACATACAACACAGGATGTGTTGTTCATTCAAATAAGGAACATGATTTCATATGAAGAAAGTTAATACTTTAGACTTAGAAATCCCAGACAATATGAGAGTTGGATGGCAAAACATTGTCGACCTACTGGCACAGATAACAGATGTTCCTGCGGCTTTAGTGATGAGGGTTCATCCAGAGTCGATTGAAGTGTTTTCCACCAGTAAAACCGAAGGGAATCCCTATAATGTTGGTGATTCTGAAACGTTAGGCAATGGCCTGTATTGTGAAACCGTTATCAACAGCCAACAAATCTTAACCATTCCGAATGCTCAGAAAGACCCTGAATGGGCGAATAACCCCGATATACAACTTGGTATGATTTCGTATTGTGGAATTCCATTGCTGTGGCCTAACGGTGAAAGCTTTGGCACCATTTGTATATTAGACAGTGAAGAAAATCATTATACACCCACCTATATAAAGCTCCTCGAAAGCTTTCGCGTATCAATTGAGTCCCAGTTAACGACATTATTCCAACATGCCAAACTGGTACAAATGAATAAAGAATTGAAGAGTCGTGTCCACACCCGAACAAAAGATCTTGCCAGTTTAAATTACTCTTTAAGCCAAGAAATTGATAAGCGAAAAGCTGCAGAGCAAAAGATTTATTATCAAAAAAGTCATGATTTAGGGACAGGATTTCTTAATCGGAATACTTTTGAAGCACACCTTAACCACCAACTTCTTTCCAAAGTTCGTGCACCCGAGCAATCATTTGCTGTGATTCATATTGGTTTTACCAACGGACGTCGCATTCAAGCGCGTTACGGTTACAAAGCATTAGATAAGGTTCTAGTTGAGTATCGTGAAAGATTAGACTGTATCAATGATATGGACGTCATTATTGGGCGACCAACTTCGGTAGACTTAGCTATTGCCTTCAGTGTTAAAGATTTACAGCATAGACTAGACGAGTTATGTAACCATTTAGTCGAAATTGGTCATTCTGAGTTTATGATCGACAGCGATAAGGTCCACCTTCATGCATTCATAGGGATTGCGACCAGTAATATTGATGATGATGCAGAGTCCATATTGCAAAAAGCCAGTGAAGCGATGATTGCATGTAAAGATTCAGGTCAAAAATTCGCGTACTACTCCCAATCTCATTCTGAAACTCAAACTCATATCAATAAGCTGGAAAGTTATCTGCTACAAGCGGTTAGAAACGACGATTTAATGTTGTATTTCCAACCAAAAGTTTGCCCTGTTACGCACAAATGGATTGGTGCAGAGGCACTGCTTAGGTGGCGTCATCCAGTCCTTGGTGATATCTCTAATGAAACCTTAATTCATATGGCTGAACAAAATGGACTAATCTTTGAAGTTGGTAGTTTTGTGCTACGTGCAGCGATAGAGAAAGCAAAAGAATGGTCGGAGTATGTTGATAACTTTAAGATGGCAGTAAATGTATCTGCGGTACAGCTTAAAAACGCACAGTTTGCTGATCAAGTTATTCACTTACTGGAAACGTATCATTTGCCACCACACTTTCTTGAACTCGAAGTAACAGAAAGCGGTCTGATTGCCGATGAAGTTGTCGCAAAGAATACCCTTGATTCATTGCATCAAATAGGAGTGACATTGTCACTTGATGATTTCGGGACTGGCTATGCCTCGTTCAGTTACTTGAAAAAATTCCCTTTCGACTTCATCAAAATTGATAAAAGCTTTATTGACCAAATGCAAAGCTCTACTGATGATGTTGAAATTGTACGCTCAATTATCCAAATCGCTAAGAAGCTAGATTTAAAAGTCGTTATCGAAGGTATTGAATCTGAATTTCAGGAACAATTCATTATCAAAGAAGGCTGCGACGTTGGACAAGGTTACCTCTACGGCAAACCTATGCCATGCCAAGAATTTGAGCAGAGTTTGATCAACCAAAACTACTTAGGGTCTACTCAATACGCTTTAACCTAGTTTTTTCACTTAACTCAGCAAATTAAACAGACTTTCTCTTTACTCTATAGGTGGCGGTTTTTATAATCGCCGCCTTTCTGTTTTATCTTTCCCCTTAAAAGGCACACTTCGTTATGGATCAGTTGACTGCAAAGCTGAAAAAGCTAGAAAAACAAAACTATCGTGCATATCAACAAATTAAAGGTCAATACGACTTTGCTGACTTTGAACTTCATATTGATCACATTCAAGGTGACCCATTTGCATCGGCTTCTCGTTTCCGAGCAACCCGAGCATGGTCTTTAACTGGGTTAGATTGGTTGCAAGGTAAATCTCCCGCTTATCAAGTTGCAGCTCGTGACTTCATTGCTCGTAGCTTTGCCCAATTTGCAAAACAAGAATCAAGCATTTCAATTGCACTTACTGGTCAAACTGTTTTAGACAACACAGCTGTAGTTTTCACTGAGCATGGAATTGAAATTCGATTCCGTATCAACTTGCCCGCTGACGGTCGTAGTATTCTGGCTAAGAAAGCAATTAACATTATTACCTTTTACCTGCCGAAGTTTATCCGCCGCGCAACACTTGAACGTGAGTTAGATTTTGATGCCTTAGTTGAGCACTGCGAAACAATTGAAGATCAAGAATCACTTCGCAAGCAACTAGAAGCGAATAATCTTGCTGCATTTGTAGCAAATGGCAGTGTTCTTCCCCGTATTGCCGGTAACTGTGACTTTCCAATGAAAGATGCCGTTCCTTTTACTGCTCCTGAGTCTTTGAGTGTTTCGCTAAAAACACCGAACAAAGGAATGGTAACAGGATTAGGTATTCCAAAAGGTATTACGCTGATTGTCGGTGGCGGCTTCCACGGTAAATCAACGTTACTGAATGCTATTGAACGTTCTATTTACAACCATATCCCAGGTGATGGTCGTGAAGGTATTGTAACGAATATTGATGCTATGAAGATCCGCGCTGAAGATGGTCGTTGTGTTCATAACCTAAACTTGTCGAACTACATTAATCACCTGCCTATGGGTAAAGATACGTCTGACTTTAGTACTCAAGATGCCTCTGGTTCAACATCGCAAGCGGCTTGGTTACAAGAATCAATTGAAGCTGGCGTGCAAACGCTTCTTATCGATGAAGATACTTCAGCGACTAACTTCATGATCCGTGATGAACGTATGCAAGCTCTTGTATCTAAAGGTGATGAACCGATTACTCCTTTAGTTGATCGTATCGGGCAGCTTCGTGATCAAATGGGCATTTCTACATTAGTCGTTATGGGTGGTTCTGGTGATTACCTAGATGTCGCTGATACCGTCATTCAAATGCATGACTACCAAGCGGTTGATGTAACGGAAAAGGCACAACAAGTTATTGCTCAGCACCCATCACAGCGTTTGAATGAATGTGAGACAGAATTAGCAACATTCACCCCTCGCCCATTTAACCGTCCATGCCTAATGAATATCTTAACTGATGGTAAGTTCCGCGTGACGGCGAAGGGTAAAGATTCACTTCGATTTGGTAAAGAGTTTACTGACCTTTCTGCCCTTGAGCAGTTAGAGTCATCATCTGAAGTGAATGCAATCGGCTGGGCTTGGTTCCAGTTTGCACAAGGAATTGGTTGGTCAGATAACCCGGCTAAAGAGTTCACTGAGATACTGTCTGGTGAATGGCATGCAAACATGCCTGCACAGGGTGATTTAGCGAAGCCTCGTTTACTTGACGTTATGGCGGCATTAAGCCGTATGCGTAAGTCTCAATTTAAACCATCAAAATAGAATGGTTTAGGAATATTGATTGAATGTAAAAAGGTGCGTTGAACGCACCTTTTTTTGATCTAAGCTTCTTATATCTATATCTATATCTATTATCGAGCAGTTACGTTTATCGCCTACAAGATGCTCACTTAAATTGAATCTAGAATTAATGGCGCAAAATATTCCATGCCTCACACAGAACTCTGAATTTAGACGTGTTTCCTTGGTCTCTGTCAGGGTGCCATTTTAAGGCTAATTTACGCCAGCGCTTACGAATTTCAACTTGAGTTGCGTCCATCGGTAATTCAAATAGGCTTAAAGCTTTGGCTCTATCCATATCCACACCATTTGTGCTCCCCACAAATTTACGGTATCGAGTCCAAAATTCATTAAGAAGCCGTTTCACTTCACCTTCATCCGCTTCGTAATTGTGCCAATGCACATAATAGTCACGTAAAGGATCTTCATGATCAATCGCATTTTGGTTAGACTTTAAGTTTGCTATTAACTCAATATCCATCGCTTGTACCTGTAACCAGTTATCTGGATATAAGGTTTCTTGCAATTGGTACAAGGCATTCATGATAAGGAAATTTCGCTTGAAGAGGTCCTTTTCAGGGACACTGTCTAAAAGTGGCATTAAACCGAGATCATTCAAATGAGCAGCAAGAGTATGAACTTTCCAACCAGATGGCGCTCCTCTTAGCACTTCTAAAATAGGCCACAGTAATGGGTTCTCCATATGGCTCTGAAATGTCGCACTAATACTCTGATTTTCTGACATATATATAAAACCACTATTGAGAATAATTTAAAGATAAGCCTGATCTAATTGAAATCTATACTCTGTTATTTGTCGAGTTTATTCACTGTTACACATGCCCATTTATTGATATTCATAGCAAAAAGGTCAGCATTGGCTGACCTTTTTCATATAATACCGTTTTGATAAAAGTGGTGTAACCCACTTTAAATCATATTGATTAGATTACGCCTAATTCTCTTAAACGTTCCATCAAGTATTCATTCGCTGTGTAGTTTTCGGACAAAACAACTTCTGGTTTTGGATGCAAGAAAAGCGGCAGGGAGATACGAGATTTCTCTTGGCGAGCACCTGATGGATTAATAACACGGTGAGTCGTTGACGGGAAATAACCACCAGAAGCTTCTTGTAGCATGTCACCAATGTTAATAATTAAGTTACCAAAATCACAAGGTACATCTAACCAGTCGCCTTCTTTAGACTTAACTTGTAAACCCGGTTCATTAGCCGCAGGCAAAACAGTTAACAGGTTAATGTCTTCATGCGCTGCTGCACGAATTGCACCTGGCTCTTCATCACCTTGCATTGGCGGATAATGAAGAACACGAAGTAGAGTTTGTTCGCTGCCGTTAATCATTTCTGAAAGTGCGATAGAAAACTTATCTTGAACATCTTGTGGAGCATAAGCCTCAACCCAACCTAGCAGCTCTTGAGCGAAAGCATTCGCGCGCTGATAGTAATCTAAAATCTGTTCTTTTAGATCTTCAGGCATTTGACCCCAAGGGTATACATGGAAGTATTCTTTAATGTCTTTAACGCTGTGACCCTTAGCAATTTCCGACACTGATGGTGGAAAATAACCATCTTGTGTCTCAACATTGAAGTGAAATTTTTCTTTCTCTTCAGACATAAAGAATTGATACCAATTTTCGTAAATTGACTCAACTAACTCTTTTGGTATCGGGTGATTTTTCAGAACTCCAAATCCAGTTTCACGTAGTGAGCGTACGAATTGTTCTGCAGCATCGTCAGCAAGGTAATCGACAGTTTCCAGTTTCATGACTTTCTTTCTTTTTATGTGTTTGTGGCGTGATTTTAGGGGGCGCTTTGCGTTAAATCAAACTTTAATGAAATAGAAGCAATCGTTTGATTAGATACTGGGCGGTGCTTTGACTTTTCAACAAATTTAGTGAATAACCCACAATTGAACAGTGTACATAATTATGTAATCATGAAAAAAAATCATAAGGACAACATTAATGACTCATCTTCCAATTCGCCAAAATCAAACATTATTAATGTTGTCAGCACTGTATTTTACTGTGTTGGTATTTAGCGCAATTTCCCCGCTCTCGCGAGCAGTTTGGTTGGCCGAAATAATTCCCGCTATCGGGATCCTTTTTGGGATCTTCTGGGCTTCAACCAAACATACCTTTTCAAAGACAGCTTACATGCTTATGTTCATATGGCTCATACTCCATACTATTGGATCTAAGTACACATTTTCAGAAGTCCCTTTCGATTGGTTTAACAACTTAATTGGCTCAGAAAGAAATAATTTTGATCGGGTAGCTCATTTTTCTATAGGGTTATACGCTTACCCGCTCGCTGAGTTCCTTATGCGTAAGAAGCACTGTAAACCAACGGTTGCTGTCTTATTTTCTCTATTCGCGATCATGAGTGTAGCTGCTGGCTATGAGATAATTGAGTGGTGGTATGCTGCTATTGCTGGTGGAGATGAAGGGATTGCGTTTCTTGGATCTCAAGGTGATATTTGGGACGCACAAAAAGATATGTTATGTGACACTTCAGGGGCATTAGTTTCACTAGTGCTTTTGAAGGTACAAGGTCGAATCAAAGAATAGTAACTAATTACCAAACTGGCATTGCCTTTGTAACGAGACAGTGCCAGTTTATCAGCCTTTATCGACATCATTTCATGGTTACTTTTCCGCCTATCATTTTAAATGCAGGAGTGCCCCTCACTAATGTATCTCGTGCAAATTCAATTCCGCAATTTGGGCAATAACAAGGGGTCGTTGTGTAGTCATCGACAATCCTTTCTTTGAAGCATTTAACTAAAGAACCTTTACCACCTTTTCGGTACTTAAAGAGTTGTTGCTTGCATTTACTACAAAAGATCTCGACAGTTTTGGTTGGCTGTTTTTTATTAGGTTTTGCCATTGGATAACTTCTTTGGGGAAAGTAAAACAATCAAAATACCAATCAATATGATTGTTGAAGAAATGATGAAGTGCAGAGTAATTGGCTCAGAAAGAAAGACAGCGCCACCCAAGGTCGCTATCACTGGTACTGATAGTTGAGAAACAGAGGCTACGACGGTTGCCAATTTTTTCACCACGTAGTACCACAAAGTATATCCAACTCCTGAAGCCACACTTCCTGAAAGTACTGCATAACCTGCCCCTTTACTGGTTACTGCTAACATACCTTCAGGTGACCAATTCATAGCCAGCATAAACAAACACGATATAAGAGCAATCAATAACGAAATGGCCGAAGCGACAACGAAGTTCAAAGTCGTGGACTGTAGTGGTTGGTCTGAATGTTTACCTCCTAAGGTATAAAAGCCCCATGCAATGCCTGCGGCAGCCATTAATACGATAGCAGTCAAATCAAACTGGACATTTTTGTCATTGGGAAAGAGTAAATAAACAAGACCAAAAATGGAAAGCATGCATCCAATAGTGTCTGATTTTGATAGTGAATGCCCTGATAAAACATGCGCGGCAATCATTGTAAATTGAACCATCACGAATAATATTAGCGCACCAAACCCGGCACCTAGTTCGATATACGCGAAAGAGAACCCGTACATGTAAACCATTAATGAAACCACTGGCTTAGCTTTTACCTGTATTGATCCTAAAAGACTCTTAGATGGCTTAGGCTGGTTTTTCTTACCTGACTCTCTTTTTATATAGCGATATAAGTGAATTGATAGCAGAATAACGATCAAAGTGAATGCTCCAGAGAGCAGCCGGATCAATGAAAAGCTAAATGGATCTATCGTTTGATCAGCGAGAGCCCAACGGCAAAGCACTGAGTTAGCAGCAAAAGCCACCAGCGTAACCGCTGTGATTAAGCTTGTTTTCATCCAATCAGTAGTCATTTAATGCCATACATCCATTTATTGTTTCTTTAATTATGAACTTAATCGGTTCAATTCTGGCTTAACCCACACTTGGCTAAAATCAAACCAGCCAAGCGCATTACACTTAGCATTTTGCAACGTACCACACTGATCTTTATTTACACCCAGCCAACAGTGAAACATAGGAATTAGCTGATAACTATTAACTAGCTGCTTGCCTAGTTGTCTAGCTGGAAATGCATCATGCTCACCGGCTCGCCATTGATCAACTAACTGGCACCACTGGTCAAAATCATCCAAAGGGCTCAATAATTCAATGTCGCTGTAATCCATCAACCAGCCAGCAAGCGCATCATCACGGTTATTCGATATACCCATTGGCTTTATCCAAACATCCACATTTTCAGGTTCTGGAAGGGTGTGATCATAAGTGATGAATTCAACTGCCACACCGTATGATTTCAATACTTTGGCAATTGCTTTCGCCAAAATTGGAAACATTGGATGCTGGAAGTGGTAAGCAACTGTGATCTGTTTGTTGTTAGTTGGCGGCGCTTCCACTGGGCTTAATTTAATATCATACCAACCTGGTTTTAAGCCATAAGCATGCAGTACACCTAAATCGATAACTTTTTCTTTAGGAATGTGCGCAAATAGGTCAGATGCGTTTAGTGCATTGGATAAGAAGATTGCCCATCGTGGATCGGTCGCAATACCAGATCTTCGATTAAGCAATAAATAGGTACAACCTGGATCAAGCTCGACTTCATCACTCTCCCCTCTATCTGCCATTACTGGCTTAGACAAGCTTGGATAAACCATAGAAGAGTAGGCTTCATCGACAACCCATACTTCCACTCGGTCAACTAAAGGTCTAAAGCCAAAGTAACCATCAAAAGCATGCAGAACGAGGCGCTTTTCATTATTAGCTTCAATTCTATACGGTCCAGTACCTATCGGTTTAAGATCATAGTCTTCGCCACGTAAACTTTGAGGTAAAGTAATTTTGGCACTTGATTCAGTTAAAGCTAATGGGAAATGTTTATCAGGGCGGGTTAAAAATACATCTACAACCCAGTTTTCTGAAGAGGTCACATCTTTAATGTGCGAAAACATGTTCAGAGACTCTAAAGCCAGAAGATTAACCACTACATGCTCAGTTAAAAGCGGTTCACCATTATGGAATCGAACCCCTGGTCTAAGGTAAAAACGCCAGTGAGTATCAGACACTGATTGCCATGTGTGCGCAAGATCTGGCTGTAATTTGTCATGATCATCAAGGCGAGTTAAACCGCTGAATACCTGACAAGCTATATGCTGCTCTGAGCGGCGCATAGATTTGGATGGGTTTAACATTGAAAGAGGTCGATAATAAGGCAAGCGAATCACCTGCTCCCCCTCTTGATATTGAACGCCTAAATAACGTTGGATAACTTGCGTTAGTTTCCCTGCATCACTATCTAATACTGTCAGTGCTTGACCAATTTTGCCTTCTTCCAAGTAACGTCGAGCAAGGTTTTCGCTAACATCATTACGGTTTTGCTTGAAGTTAAGTTTAGATAACTTCCCTCGCCCAGCAGCAGGATGCCACTCAATCCAACCTTCCTCTTCTAACTTATTGAGGACGATTCTCGCGTTTCGGCGTGTACAACATAAAACATCCGTAATTTCTTCAAGCTGGATGTCTGTATCTTTACCATCGCAATGTTTGAATAGCGTTTCGAATTGAACGCGGAGTCTTGGGCTGCTCATAAAGAGGAAATCTTATATAACTGAAGTTATTTACAGTTTCCTCATTTTCTTAACGGAGATCAATCATACAAAGCACGATTAACAAAAACTTTTCAAATCTATCAGATAATTGCGCAGCACAATTCAGCAGAAACCTGGTTTAGTTGTTGTTCATTATCAAGTTTAATTGACCATTTACACTCTGAACCATTGGCCGATATTACATTTGCCCCATTGCCAATTAACTGTATAGAATCAACCTGAGCCTGTAAGGTGACCCTATGCTCTCCTTCAAGTCGAACGACAAGTTCATGCGCAGTGACGATGATTTTTCCGCTTTTAAAAGTAATAACCATATACTGCCTACTTAATATATCTTCTTGATGTTCGGGTGCTTTCGCTCGATCAGACCTACTAACCTGTGTTGTAAAGCACTGGCACTAGTTAATCGATTTAACCCTCTCATTGATTAACTTTCTTATGCTTCTTAACCGCAATGGTTAATCGGCTGGTACAAACTAACCTTTTTCGTTCATCAGTAATATTGATTTGCCATACTTGAGTAGAGGCGCCTAAATGAACAGGCTCTGCCGTTCCAATCACATGCCCTTCACGCATTGCTCGAATGTGGTTAGCGTTAATATCTAAACCCACACAGTAGTAATCTTCACTTACGCAAAAGTTTGCAGCTAAAGAACCTAATGTTTCAGCCAGTACAACAGAAGCGCCACCATGCAACATACCGAGAGGTTGATGAGTGAAATGGCATACAGGCATAGTTGCAACTAAGGAATTGTCGTTCACTTCTGTATAAATAATATTGAGGTGCTCAATCAAAGTATTTTTTGATGTGGCGTTTAATGTTTCTAGATCGACTTCTTTTTTCCAAATGCTCACGTTTAATCCTCAATTAAAATTTACGCATTATTAGTGCTATTTATCGTTCAGATACTATGAAGAAGTTTTCGGAATGATGTAAGTTAATGTTAACATGCAAAAAAAACTTATAACACGAGGATGTTTTATGACGTCATGGATGAAGGTGGCTTCTCTTGTCACTTTAGCAGGCTTAACAGCATGTAGTGCATCACCTACTGGTCGCAATCAATTACTGCTTTTCTCAGATCAGGATATGTCACAGCTAGGTGCTCAATCTTTTGAACAAATGAAAGCAGAACAGCCAATAAGTAAGGATGCAAAAACCAACCAGTACGTTCAATGCGTTGCAAATAGCATCACACGACATATCCCTAAACAAGGATTCAGTGAGTGGGAAGTCGTGGTTTTTGAGAGTGATCAAGTCAATGCCTTTGCTTTACCTGGTGGTAAAATTGGTGTTTATACTGGCTTACTTAAAGTCGCAGTAAATGAAGATCAGCTAGCAACCGTAATTGGTCATGAAATTGCTCACGTAATTGCTGACCACAGTAATGAACGTCTGTCTCAATCTCAACTAGCGAATACTGGACTTCAAATTACTAATGTGGCGATTGGTGCTTCTGAATACAGCCAATACCAAGGTATGACAATGGCAGCACTGGGTTTAGGGGTTCAATATGGGGTTATTTTACCTTATGGAAGAACTCAAGAATCTGAAGCAGATATTGTAGGATTAGACTATATGGCGAAAGCCGGGTTTGATCCGAGACAGAGCGTTAACCTATGGCAGAACATGGCAAAAGCTTCAGGTGGCAACCAACCGCCAGAATTGCTATCAACGCATCCTTCTCATGATACTCGTATCAAAGACTTGCAAGCTACCATAAAAACGCTACCTAGCTATGGAGCGACCAAGCCTAATTGCAAAGCTTAATGGTAAGATCCAAATAAAAACGAACGGTTCTAGCCGTTCGTTTTTTTAAGAATAAATAATGGTCTATTTAGATTTACGTCCCCAAGATTTGCAGCGGCAAACTCAACAACTCATCACCCGCCGAGGCAAAATACCAGATAATGCCTATAAGACTACTTACTAAGCCTACATACCAAGCAAAGGAAAACAGTTGCCCATACTTGTCTAAAGGAAGTAAATGACTATGATGCCTACCTCTCCACTCGATAAGAATTTCCACGCTGCCCATTATAAGTAAGAAGCCAAATAGCGTTAAGTTCATTTGGTAACTGATCACCACACCAGCAATTGCAGCAGCAACACACAATACAATTCCCAGCATGCTATTCATTGAAAAGCTGATACTTTTTAATACATGCCCACCATCTAAAGGAAGAATGGGCAGCAAGTTGAACAAATTCAATAAAGCATTAAAAACAGCAAGCCCTGCAAAGAACATCTCACCTGTTACCCAGTACAATACCGTGAAGATGATAGATAGAATTAATCCAAAGAATGGACCCATGATGGAGATAACAACATCTTGCCAACGCGTATTAATTTTCTCATCTGAAAGAGCTAGTCCGCCTAAAAATGGAATTAAATAGATCCCTTTTGTTTTCATCCCGAAATACTTCATGGCACGAATGTGACCATATTCGTGAAACATCAAACAAGCTATGAGTGCGAGGGCAAATTGAATTGAGAATAACCATGAATACGCAGCTAAACTAGCTGAAGCCAAGACGACTTTAATCAGTTTTGCACTTTTTAATGCTTTCATGCCCAGAGAAACCAAACCAATTAAACTAAAGCGCTTTTCAGCCTTAGGTGCCACAAATGGTTTTTGCTGTTCGATATCTTTGGTATCTCTAGTACCACTAGCCATTACCTCATCATTAGCAGTTACACGGTAACCTAAATGAAAGGGCTGCCAATTTACTTCAACACTTACTTGGCAATGAATCTCTTTTTCATCTGCTTTAAGCACAAAAGTATGCGCTCTCTCTTTATTTGAATCTGAATGCGCATCCAATTGAGAAACTAACGTATTGTTCCAAAACAATTGTTGCCAACCAGCCATCGAACCTTCTAAGCGTAATGGTTTGCCAAGAAATTCTATTGCGAGTAATTCCAAATTTTCTTTCCAATGTTGTTCGAATAAGTGGAATCACATTATGCCGATTAGTTTTTTCAAGGTAAACAGAAACAAAGGTGTTACAAAATAAGCAACTGAACACTAATTAATCAGCAAAGTAACACAACAAGTCTGGTCACACCTCCAACCACACATAAATCATTGATAATTTGAATATAATTAGTGTTAAAGTCCCGCCCCCCTAAAAACATAACTTCACAAAATATCTCTCCACTCTTTGACTTTTAATAAAATGTTGAATTAACATATCATTTACAAATGAGTAACTTTAATAAATGTGCTCTATGTGTTTTCAATAATAAGAATGAGATTTGATGCCCTAGGAGGGTCAAGGATGAAAACAGTACAACGCTCTCTCGTTTCCCTATCCGTATTATTTGCTTGCAATACACTCGCTGCTGGCTTCCAAGTAGCCGAACACTCAGCTTCAGGTCTTGGACGTGCATTTTCTGGTGAAGGCGCAGTAGCAGACAATGCAAGTGTACTTGCACGAAACCCAGCTGCGATGACTTTATTTGATACTGCACAATTTTCAGGTGCGCTATCTATTGTTGATCCTGAAGTGGATATCACGCAGACAAAAATCAATGATAATGACTTTAACCAAACATCAAGTGATGTCGCACCTATGCAATTTGTCCCTGCGGCATATTACATCAGCCCTATTAATGATTCTTGGGCATGGGGTATTGGTATGTTTACCGCCTACGGCGTAGCAACCGATTACCCTGATGACATATTTGCAGGCGATTTAGCCGGTGATACCTCACTTGTTTCGGTTAACTTGAATCCAAGCATAGCTTATCGTCTTAATGAGAGTTTTAGTATTGGTGCAGGTCTTAACCTTGTATATGCAGAAGCTGAATTAAACCGACACAAAGGCAGCCTTCCTTTGAGTGGCTCTGCCAGTGACAAGCTTATTTCAATGACGGGTGAGACGTTTGCTTTTGGTTGGAACGTAGGTGGCTTGTACGAACTTGATGAAAACAATCGATTTGGTATTGGTTATCGTTCTGCTGTCGACCTTGATTTTGATGATGGCGAATTTACTGACTACTATGGCGGAATCATTTCTGATCCTTCTAAAAGCCAAACCACTGGTCGATTAGAAATTAGCTTGCCTTCCATTTTAGAGTTATCAGCATTCCACCAATTGAATGACCAATGGGCAGTTCACTACGGCTGGCAACTGACTAACTGGAGCACCTTTGAAGAACTCAAAGCCACATCACCTGACTGTAATGGTGGTGTGTGTTTCCTTAAAGAAGAACACTATGACGATAACCAACGTTGGTCTGTAGGCGGTACCTACACAATTAATACTGAATGGACAATCCGCGCGGGTTTGGCTTATGACGAACAAGCTGGTGAAGCGACGTTGAGTATTCCTGATAGCGATCGTTACTGGTATTCAGCAGGTCTTACCTACACGGTTTCTGAAAACATGACTCTCGATGCTGCATTTGCATTAGTTCAAAGTAAGAGTGGTTCATTTACAGAAACAGACGCTGCTGGGCAAAAGTTAACCTTTGAATCTGAAGCTGTTGCTTACTTATCGGCAATTCAACTTAACTACACATTCAACTAAGTTATCGGGAAAACATAAAATGAATAATAAATTTTCTTTATCTCTAGTATGCTCCGCTTTGTTACTTGCAGGTTGTGGTGACAACAGCGGAAGTAGTGGCACTTCAACGAGTGCACCGTATTCTGATGCCATTAATGAATCGCTTGCACGCAGTTCATCAATCAATTTCAACCTATTAGGAAGCGATGCAGACGTTCCTTTGCCGTCATTTCTTTTATTTGATACTAGCGACCATACTCTAAACATTCCTTTAAGTTCTTCTTCTACTGGTCAGCTTAATGACCCTATGGTGGCAATGGGTGAAGCCGATGGTTGGAGTACTATCATGCCATTCACCATTAACACTAACTTGCCAAGTGATAGAACACTAAAAAATGATGTAGTGATGATGGGTACAATTCCATTTAGTGCTCACTTGAATAGTGGTGTAAAAGTTGCAAAAGTAGATGTTGACCTGAGTACGGGCGTGATGTCTAACTTTACTGCTCTTACAGCAGGGGTTGATTACTTGGTTGCTTCAAGTGATTTCAAAACCATTCAAGTATTACCTCTTAAAGGTTTGGAGCCAGGTTCTGATTATATTTACGCATTAACTGATTCGATTATGGACAGTGAAGATGAATCACTAGGTACTTCTAAGTCCTATGCTTCATTAAAAACCACTGATATTGATCAAGCCGGATCGCTAGATCTTCCGCAAAAAGTCATCCACCAAGTTGAAGCTCTATTTGCTGGGTATGGTCAAGTAACCAGTTCAGATGACATTATCTATTCTTCATGGTTTACCACAGCATCTGCAGGTAACGTGATGAACGGTACTAAAGCCGCGATAGCTCAAACTGTTATGCCAAACGTAGCGCCTTCGGACATCTGGAAGAACCTCGCGAACCCGAATAATCTTTCTGCCGCTACTTTAGATAGCTTGTATAGCACGGCAGTTTCAAGCACCGTTCAAGATTTTGCAACCGCGGTTAAAAATGACGAGATGTTTACGACTGCTTTTAGCCAAGATTCAGCCGATAAGCTGGCAACAGCTTACGATACAAACTTTGCAGACCCTAACATCGCTTCTATTCAGGTTTATCGCGGCACCGTTGAGTTGCCGTATTTCTTATCTGATTCTTTAGAAGACGACGCTTGGAAGAAAACGCCATGGCGCAGCGCGATGCCTAGTGTGCTAACGATTTTAAGCACGCTAAGTTCAGGAAGCGACAGTGACAAAGTGGCGATCGCGACTCAACTTGCAGGCTTAGGTATTACCGACCCTGCAACTCAGCTCTATGATCCTGAGTACCAAAAATTATTAAT
Organism: Vibrio gallaecicus; assembly: GCF_024347495.1. Lineage (NCBI taxonomy): Bacteria > Pseudomonadati > Pseudomonadota > Gammaproteobacteria > Vibrionales > Vibrionaceae > Vibrio > Vibrio gallaecicus. The sequence continues at coordinate 794,851 of NZ_AP025491.1, forward strand.
TGGTGAGAAGCTAACACTTGCTAATGGCGACCAACTTGATAGCGCTCGTATCATGACGAAATACAGTGCAGTACCGCAAGTTCGCGCTGTGAAATCTGTACCTTTCATTATGTTTGTACCTGAAGGTGCAGCTATTGATAGCAATTTACCGATTCTGCAATATCAACATGGTATTACCAATATTAAAGAAAGTGCTTACGCATTTGCGATGCAGCATATTGGTGGTGCAATGTCTGGCGCAGCGCCGTTTAAACCTTATGCTGTGATAGCAATTGACCAACCACTACATGGTGAACGCCAATTAAGCCCTAAAGTTGTGACTACTCCATCAAACGCGACGGTATACATGAATCTTGAATACCTACCGGTTGCTCGTGACAACATTAGACAGAGTGCAATTGATGGCTTAGGTCTTCGTTATGCCTTAAATATGGCTTCTGACGCGGCATTCAATAACCTTGATAAAACCAATGTCTCTTTATTTGGACATTCAATTGGAGCTATCACGGGCATCAGTTCGTATACTATAGGTAATACAACGCTTAACCCTGCTATCGATTCAATGTTCAGCTATACGAGCGCGACCTTGTCAAATCCAGGGGGTGGTATAGCTCCATTCTTGCTGAACTCAGGAACTTTCTCTCCTGATATTAAGCACACTGTTAGTATTTCAGGTGTTCCTGCTTACAGAACTCACTACACCACTAATTGCTATACGCAAGATATAAGTGGTGGTGACTGCTTTACTGCTTACTACACAACTATAAGTGATGACTCAGCATCTGCAGAAGAGAAAGGAGTTAAAGCAACTATTGATTCAACTCTTTCTTCATTCACTTTTGCCGCTCAAACCGTGCTCGATAATGTAGACCCATTCAATATTGCTTCGACAACAACAGGACCTGTTCTTGGTATTCAAGCCGCTAACGATCAAACGATTCCCAACTCTGTAGCGACCGTACCAACAGCAGGCACTGAGCCACTGTTTAACAAGCTGTCACTAGTGAATACTGCACGTGATGCAAGCGGTCAAAAAGTGGCGTCTTATTTTGATGCAGCTTCCTTTGCTGAGCACTCAACAGTAATCACGCCACAAAGTGTGAATGACGTAGCTGCAAACACTGAGATGACCTCGCAAATTGTTCAATTCACTCTAACTCAAGGTAATGCAACAGGTACTTTGAACGTTGATGCTTCTCTACTTGATGCTTCTAAAAATGCACAAGTTTCTAACAACCCTTAAGCCTCTATGAACCTTTAGGCTTCTAAGAAGCTTAAGGTTTCTAAGAGCACTTAGTCGCTTTTATTGAGAAGTCGAACGAACAAATGCCAGCTTAATCGCTGGCATTTTCATTCCTATTCACTGTTCTTTTTCTTCCAAATTCTATTATCTTTATCGATTTGCTCAGTTACTTAACCGTGTGTTTACCTACCACAATACAAATGTTTTACTTCATCAAAATTAATCGGCACAGAATACCGTACGACCTCTTTCTTTCTTGCAAATAAAGTGGATAATAGCCGACTTATTAATACCTATTAAATGTGAGTCCATTATGTCTTCTGAAGCAACTATGCTAGAACGCTGCCAATCTAAATGTGAACTATGTGGTTCTGATTCTTCACTAACTGCATACGCAGTACCACCACATAGCCACGTAACTGTGGATCACGGCATCATGGTGTGTGATAAGTGCCTTGGTGAGATTGATGAGCCAAAAGATATTAACCATTGGCGTTGTCTAAATGACAGCATGTGGAGCCAAGAAGCCCCAGTTCAAGTAACGGCTTGGCGTCAATTGACTCGTCTAAATGCTGAAAGCTGGGCTCAAGACCTTCTAGACATGATGTACCTTGAAGAAGAGACGTCAGTATGGGCACAAATCGGTATGTCTGCCGACGATAAACCTTTCGATGTGAATGGCGTTGAGCTTAAAAAAGGTGACGACGTAACAGTAATCAAAGATTTGCCAGTTAAAGGTACAAACCAAGTAATTAAGCAAGGTACTGTTATTCGCGGTATCAGTGTTGGTGATGATCCAAAGCTGGTTTCAGGTAAAACCAATGGCGGACAATCTATGTACGTTATTGCTGAATTCTGCCGTAAGAAATAATTTTTGCGTCTTAATTTACTGACTAAAATTTTCAGTAGATGAAATTAAACGAGTTGAAAAACTACGATTGTAAAAAGGCGCTATTAGAGCGCCTTTTTTAATATTTGAACAAAATATATTGAGTTAAAACTGGTTACTATTCACTCACCACAAGACCGTAATTCTATAAAAGAGAGTAACCTACTAGCTAATCCCACTTGCCACTTTGTAATACACAATGCCAAATAAACCAGCAAACACCAAAATAGTAATGAGTACTTTTAACCAAATAAACTTCATTTTTTCACCTCTTAAATTATCACACCACAAGTGATTTCTATGCTAAAACTAACTGTCAGCACCACACTTTTCACAAGGCTCATAAGTTCTATCACCCTCACTGATTACAACGAACTCTCGTACGCACACATCGCATAAAACTAGTTTTGGATAACTCACCTTGCCTTTCTTAGGCTGTGACTTCCCTTCTGTTGTGTATTTCTTTCTCATTCTAAGCTCTACGTTGAATCTTGTTTGGAGAATTATAACAATGATTTTAAGATGTGAAATGCTATCAGATCACTGATAAAGAATTTGATAATCATAGGAAAAGTTATAGATCGAAATTGCAGTATACAGACTCTCAAATAAGCTTATACGATACAAAAACCGAATGATTGGTTGAATGATCAAGTGAGAAACATGGTAAAAATTACAGATAAAGAGAGAATTAAATATGGCGATGAAAAGTGATGAGATATGAGGGTAATTGATGGGAGATAAAAGCAACGTGCAATAACTTATGAGATAAGTACTACACGTTGATATTAAGATGCCAAGGCATAAGCTTCAAAAGCTTAGTTAAAAGCTAAAGTGTAAAAGCTTAAATGTAGAAAGCTTCTACAGTGCCTTTCAACGTAATTAGGATTGGTTGTCCACGACGATCTAAAGCTTTAGGTGAAGGGATTTTTACCCAACCTTCACTGATGCAGTATTCCTCAACATCCGTGCGCTCTTTACCGTTTAGGCGGATGCCAATTGGGTATTCGAAACATTCAGCAACATGGTGCGGGCTACGAGGGTTACCAGCAAGATGATCTGGTAAAGCTGGCTTTGAATTAGTATCGCTCATTTTCATGACCTAGTGTATATATAAAAGTGCGTCATTGTAGTCAATACAAGGCTTACGCTCAAGTGATCTCAGAACAGATTTGCTTAGAAGGCTCTAGATTCCTCAGTTAAATTGCTATCAAAGCTCAGATTGCACCATTTCTATTATTTTCTTGGCTTTTTCAAAGTGGTTTAATTCATGTTTTTTAATCCACCACGTTGCAGCTTCCATCAAAAGCTCTGGATCATCATTCTTATTTGCAAAAAAAGCATAGAATGAAACTCCAACACCCTCACCTTTTTGCTGAATCTTCTTGGTACAAACATCGATTATTTTGTTTTGCAGCGATCTACGCATTACTTAACTCCAATTTGCAAAAGTCTAGGTTACACAGTATAGAACGCTACCTCAACAGTTAACTGTATATATATACAGTTAACTTTAAATGACCGAAAAAAGCTAACCAAATGAACACTTTTCGTATTATTTATGCACTCACAGGTCTTATATTGCGCACATGAAACAGTCAACCCCGAAAAGTTGAATGTTGAATTGGTAGTCAAGGATGATACTAAATTCCTATTAGCACAAAGCTAAACTAAATAGGTTAATCAAAAATTGGGGTTTCAGGATCTGGTTCGGCACGATTGTCTGCCAGTCCAATTTCACCAGCAATATAGATAGCACTTGTTAGCGCTTCTATTGTTTTATTGCCTTCACGCTTTGGCACATCACCAATAACCGGAACCGACTCTGCTTCCTTTATAGATTCACACACAATACTTTCACAAATAGCTTGTGATTCTAAGTGAGGTTCTATTTTAAGAGGCTTATACCCGAACAGCTGGAAGTCACGAGAATCATCACTGATGTTATTAGCTTCTTGCCTATTGCTAGAACCCTTATTAAGCATCTGAAATTCTTGATGATCCTCTTCAGTAACATTAGTACTCCCATCAGCACTGATGGCGTTTGTAGAAAAAAGCACGCTAAGCAGCATTAAAAATTTCATGTATACCTTCCTAGATACCATTCACCTAATTTATAAATGGTATCTAACAAGTCGGATTTTGAACAGTGTTTTTATGTAATGACTTTACTTACAAACGACTTTAAAGCGCTCTAGAACGAGCATCATGTCTTCGCTAGGTTCTATACCTAATTCTTCACATTCTTTTGAGAAAAAACGCCAGTGGGCATCACGCCACCAAACTAAAGTCTTATCACCCTCACCTTCTGCCGCTGCAAATTCAGGAGTAACACCTATATATTCACATTTAGAAACGGAAGTTATTTCTATAATACATACAGGGTCACCGTTCCAATTGGTCACGACTTGCAGGTGCCCAATTTCTGGCATTATCTCCCCTTCATGACTGTACCAATACTCTAAACTACATGAAGCTTGCTTTTCTCCACGTAGAATAAGCTCTGCACAGATGTTGGCATTGTGTTCATCTGCACAGTAATAGTCGGCACTAAAGGAGGTATACTGGCTCGCCACTTCTGGGGCTAATGACTTTAGGTATTTAACTAGATAACTCTGACTTCTTTCTTCCATGAAAACAGGCACCTTTACGATTAAAAATAAGTAATAATAAGCTGTTAAACCAATGGTATTAATGAGCTAAGCTTTTTTCACATATTTAGCGGTAACGAGCATTTCGCCTGCGCCATCAAGCTTACAGTCAAGCTGGTGATCCTTTCCTTCAATGATACGTTTGATAACAGCTTTCGTACCAATTTTTAGATTTATAGAACTGCCTTTTACTTTTAAATCTTTTACCAGAGTGACTTTATCACCTTGCTCCAAAACTTTTCCATTCACATCATGCACAGTGAAAGCTTCTTCAACTTCTGATGGGTTCCATTCATAGGCACATTCAGGGCATACAAGATGGCTTTGATCTTGATAGACATATTCAGACTGGCAATTAGGGCATGGTGGAAATGACATAAGCTACAACTTTATTTAATAAATTCAGCCGGTATTTTAATTATTAAAAGCTATCTTAGCGAGTATGTTTGTGGGAATTTTTAGAAGTAGGCTCTGATATCTCACTAAGTTAATGGAGTTACCCTCAACTCTCCTCTATCAGTCTCTCTTTATCGCATGATCAAAAAAGGCGCTCAACGGCGCCTTTAGTTTTCATTCATGAGAGTTTAGTAATCTCTTAGCCAAATATCATGATTTGATAGCGCTTTTTTACGCTTCTTCTTTCCCGTTCCAGCCGGTTTCGCTACTGGCTTGATTGCCTCTAGAAGTTCTTTTGTCGCTTCTTCATCAACTTCAAAACCTTCAACTTGCTCACGCTCTAGTCGAATCTTGTTCTTTTTCTCGATTACTTTGAAATGATGGTAATCTTCGTAATCAATCAACGATAGCGCCAGACCAACTTCACCAGCACGTCCACTTCGACCAATGCGGTGCATGTAATCTGAAGGGCTTCTTGGTAAATCAAAGTTGATAACAACAGGCAATTTTTCGATATCTAAACCACGTGCAGCAATATCTGTCGCAATCAGTACATCAATTTCACCTGATTTAAAGTCTTCAAGTATACGTGTACGCGCGCCTTGCCCTTTATCACCGTGGAATACTTCAGCAATAATGCCTCGCTTATAAAGCTTATCAGCCAAGTGTTCACAGCTATTCTTAGCATTTACGAAGATCAGCGCTTGGCGCCATTCGTGCTTTTTGATCAAATGTGCAAGCAGAGCTGTCTTTTTTCCTTTATCTACAGTAAATACACGCTGAACAAGAGTTGAAGCATCATTACTTTGAAGCTGTACTTCTACAGGATCATTTAATAGCTCTTGAGTAAGCGCTTGAACTTGCTCTGGGAAAGTTGCAGAAAACAGCAGTGTTTGCTTTTGTTTCGGCAACAAAGCCAGTAATTCAGATAGCTCTTCAGTAAAACCTAGGCTTAGCATTCTGTCTGCTTCATCAAGAACCAGCGTATTTACTTTATCCAGCTTAACCGCATTGCTTGAAATAAGATCAAGTAGACGACCAGGAGTCGCAACAAGAATATCCGCACCACCACGTAGAGCCAGCATTTGTGTATTTGCTGATACACCACCAAAAACACAAACCGTTTTAATTGCGCCATTAAAATGCGTTGCGTAAGACTTCACGCTATCAGCAACTTGTTTTGCTAATTCACGGGTAGGAACAAGGATTAGGTTTGAAACAAAGTTACCCTTGCCATGTTTGCTACCAGAATGAACACCTTCACGCTTATTGGTATACAACTCTTGCAATAAAGGAAGAGCAAAAGCGGCAGTTTTACCAGAACCTGTATTTGCCCCTGCAATTAAGTCACGACCAGTTAAAACACTTGGGATGACTTGTGCTTGAATAGGAGTTGGTTGTTGATATTCCAACTCGTTTAATCGAGCTAACAGTGGAGAGATAAGACCAAGTTCAGTAAAGTTGTTTGGCGTTTTAGCGGTAGTCATGAATATAAAGGCTCAGAGCTAAGATAATAGCGGCATATTTTAACGTATTTATGGCTTCTTGAGTGAGTTAAATTGCATTTCCTGCGCAAACTAAACAATCAAGATGCTGCCTATTGAAAATTAAGGCTTAATCCAACCTGCAACGGTTTGCTCTGGTTTGAAAGACCCCGGCTTAGTCAGCCACACGGCAACAGCATCTGCTTTAGCAATTAATAGCCTTTCAGGAATAGTAAAGTGCCAATCAGATGAAGCTTTCATGTTTCCTTCATACAGCACCACAAAGTCATGCTCTAACAATTTTCCTTTATTCTCACCAGCTTTCACTTCAGTGATCTCATCCATGGCAAGCAGAGTAATATGAGCAATATACTCCCCCTTCTTCTCGTAACGGATATAATACTCATCACCCAGCTTTTCAAGCGCTAACAATGATCGTTCTTTAGTCGCTGATTCTGGTAATGAGCGCTCTAGCCAATTGAAATAACCGCGCCACTCATTTCCATCCACAATAAAACCCGGGGTATAGACGCCACTGGTTACACCATAAGCTTTATATAAGCGTTGCTTTTGGCTAAATGCTGCACTGGCAAACTTATCTTCCCAGCCTAGATAATTCCAATAGTCGACATGATAGGCAACAGGAATGTACTCCTGCCAAAGTGTTGGCTTATCTTGAAACTCACTTAGATATTGATCGGCTGGAGGGCAACTGGAGCAGCCTTCCGAAGTAAACAGCTCGATAACTTGGGCAGGTTTCCCTTGATGTTCCCACGTTTGTGCAACAGTAGAGAAAGGGAGCGCAACTAAAATCTTAGCCGCTAAAAGAAAAGGAGTGATTCGAAGCATCTGGACAGCCTATAGAAAGTGGAAGCCTACTCTACAAGACCGCAATAACGCTGTTTTTCTTTCAGATACAAAAACGCCAGCTTTATTAGCTGGCGTTTATAATTCATTTGCGAAAATTAACGGTACATACCGATATCTTTCTGCATGTGCCCAGATAAATCATTTGCGTAGTAGCTTTTTGGAGCGTTATCTACAAATAAGATATCTAGAATGTGAGCAATCAGTCCTTTGAAGTTAACCGAGTAGGTTTTCTTATCCATAGAGTTTGGAACAGCGATAGTATTCATTTGAATTGCTTGAGCCATGATTGCCTCTCTATAAATTTGTTTGTGTGATTCGTTTCGTTGAGAAGAATATTAAGTGTTTTTATGGCAATTACAAAATGACAAAAACTCCTAATTCAGATTAGTTTTTCTAATAAAACAAACCATTAACAATCTCTTTGATTATGCATTCGATATAATTGAATACAAATTCAAAATTGTGCTTATTTATTGAATTTCGCATAATTTACTACCATTTACGCATGCTTTGCATCACAATTTTTTTACAAAATTTATTTTACACAGCCCCTTCCATTCTATATTAACCATATTTTTTGATTAGTTATTTTGTTGTTAATGTAAGGAACCAGTAAGGATTATTTATTACTACTTTGCATCGGTTTACCAAAACAAAATATAGTGAACGGCATATTCTTCATGCCTATATTCCAAAAAGTATTAGTAGGATGGTGTCTGTATGATTTTTATAATAATGAACTGTATCAATCAAAAATGAATCATCATTCAAAGCGATAAATTATTGATTGGAAGATGCAATAAAACGAATAAAGAATGGTGTCTTTATAGGGGCATTGATTTTGATGAGAATGAAAGTAAATAGCCAGTCATATGGATAATGACTGGCTACTATCTTGAACTGCTACTTAGGAAGTGATGACCGTTTTTTTACTGTATACGGATGCCACAACTGCAATCAGCATAGTTGAAACTAGAACACCCAGTGAAACAAAGGTTGGAATTGCCCATTGGCTTTCGACCAACAACATTTTTACACCGATAAAAACCATAATGAACGATAAGGCAGGTTTCAAATAAATAAACTTATCCATCATACCTTGAAGCACAAAATACAGTGATCGTAACCCTAGTAGTGCAAATACGTTCGCAGCTAATACTAAGAATGGTTCTTGAGTCACTGCAAAGATTGCAGGAATCGAATCTAAAGCGAACATCACATCCATCACTGCAATTGCACCGATTACTAGCATCATTGGTGTTAAGAGCCACTTGCCACTTTGTTTAATTAGCAGTGCATTACCGTGAAAACTATCACTCACAGGCATAATTTTACGCAGTAATTTTTCAGGGTAAGGGCTAATACTGTCTTCACCTTTGTCTAGTGCAAGCTTAACACCAGTGGCAATTAAGAAAGCAGCGAATACATAGAGAACCCAATGGTATTGAGCGAGCAACTGAGCGCCAACAGCAATCATAATCGCTCGTAGGACAAGCGCCCCTATTACACCCCATAATAATGCTCTAGGTCTTAAATGCTCAGGTACCTGGTATTGACCGAAAATCATGGCAAATACAAATAAGTTATCAACGCTCAGTGATTTCTCTAATAAATAACCCGTTATAAACGCGATAGAAGCTTTCTGAGGCGAGTAATCACTTGAAGGTGAATAGACATCCCAGAATAAATAAATGGAGCCTGCAAAAACGAATGCGAGCATTATCCAGAAAACGCTCCAAGTGCCAGCTTTTTTGATCGTGACATTACCGCCGCGTGTTTGATAGATATCAATAGCAACCAGAACAAGCGTTAACAAGAAGAAACAAGCGTAAGTAATAGTACTTGATGAATTCAATACAGTTTCACTGCTCGATGCCACAGAGCTTACAGTTACAGAGCTAGAGTTAACAACACTTGCAGTCGCTATACTTGCGCTAACTAAGTTTGATATAACTGAGCTTGAAGTGTCTAAGCCTGAAGAAGCGAGGCTTGAAACGGTGGAACTAATTGATGATATAGATTCAGTTGGGTTCATTATCCCTCCGGGCGGAAGGACTTTCATTAGACCTTCCGCAAACAAAACTAATTAAGAAAAACACTGTATAGATCCAGTGTTACTCAATGTTGATTGCGTTGGTCTCGTTGAAGTGAAATTGGGATTTCACCTTTATTTACCGGATAAGCTCTTTGGCTTAACGAGATGACGATAAATAAACTTGCGCTAACTACTCCCCAAACGAGTGGATAGTAGTCCTCAAATTTTCTGACGTCTATATAAATTTTACCAAAATAAACAAAAGGAGCATTTCGCTCCTTTTATGTCATCACGCTGTAGTAAGAATGTTACTTCTATAGGGCTGATTATTATGTTTTTTCTATACATTAATTGCATTTTAATTAAGAGCTAAGGTCTAATACGAAAACATAATAAACGGTATTAGGAACATTCTAGACACCAGAAATAGGTACAAAATAAACCAGTACCGACCAAGCTGAAACCCAACCTACAACGACAACTGCATCTACCCAATCTTTATTCCACATCTGATTTCTCCCAAGCCTAATATCCTTTATTAGGGTCAAGAAAAATAGAGCAAAAACCATACCGAAAGTACGCGAGTTAACACCTTTATTTTCGAAAATTTTCAGCCATATTACCTATCTGTACATTACCCTTCGCAAACGCACGCGAGGCAATCATAGCCATTATTATTACCTAATGCTTGAGGTTGATCGGTCAAGAACTCGATGAAACAATCGGCCATTGAAACATTAGTAACCAATCCTTCATCCAGCATATCTAATACTGCACCATAGCCTTCTTTACCTTTCATGGTATAAGCAGATGAAGTACCTATATAGGTTTGATTAGATATGACCTTTTGCCATCCCATCGCTTCCGTGTAAATTTCCAAGTGGCTGATTCTATGATTGATCGGGTGTTCTTTGTGATAACAGAATTTAAGGTTATGGGTATATGGAAAGCTACCAGTACCCGTGCCCACTACACCATTGTCTATTGAATTGTTAATTGCCCCCTCTAGCATTGCCATCATTGTACTGCCCAGTACGGTATAAACGCCAATAGGCACGGCAAACGGAAGCAGTTTTCCGGCAATATCTGCCACAGATACATCGCCGGCATTAAGTGAATTTCTGACTCCACCAGCATTATGGATAGCAAACTCAACTTGGTGCCCTTTCTTATTCATCATGTAATGAAAAGACTGCGCAACAAGAGGGGCTAATTCACTTGCGCCTTGTTCATCTGGCACTCGCACATGGCGAAGTTTTTTATCAGTAGAAGCGATCACTTGTTGCTGAAGCTTTCTTACTCTTGGTAAATACTTATCAACAAGAATGCTTTGAATGCCAGAGTCTTTCTTACACACAATAATATTTGGGTGTTGGTGCAAATAGCTACATGCAAACTGATGGGCTTGATCATTGCCTTCTTCACTCATTTTGGCATCTAAAAATAATCGGCGCCCCAGAAGTAACTCATTTTTACCATTAAAACTTATGACTTCGCCTTCAGCTGAGAACTCAATCTCACAATGACCTAAACTCATAGAGTGAAAACCGGCTTGAACGACATAAGTGCCATTAATTAAGACACCGTATTCATCATCTTTTACTAAACCCACGCCAGAAAAGTCACCCTGTAACCTATGACTATGCCCACCCACGATGACACTGATTCCTTCAATTTTGTTCGCTAGATCTAAATCTGCTTCATAGCCTAAATGGCTGAGCAAAATAATTTTGTTAATCCCTTGCTGGTGAATTTGTTCAATCGTCGCTTTCGCTGTATTCAATGCGGAGGTAAATGGCGTATCTAGATCTGGGTTGGCAATGTCTGCCATTTTATCGATGCTTAAGCCAAAGATTGCGATCTTTTCTCCATCAAAATCTTTGGTAATAAAAGTCGCGCTATGGGTTTCAGGGATGTAAGGCTTAATAATGGGGTTATCAGATAAGGTATGAGTTTTATTGATATCTTCATTCGATAAATCCCAGTTACCTGCCAGTAAAGGAAACTCAATCTTTTTAGCGAAGATAGCCACCGGTTCATTACCCATATCAAGCTCGTGATTACCTAATGTCATTGCATCTATATTCAGAGCATTCAACAAGTCGGCATTCGCTTTACCTTTAAATAATGAAAAGTACAAAGTACCTTGGAAACAGTCTCCAGCATGTAGAAACAGTGTACCCTTACCTTGTCTCGTTGCTTCATCTTTTAATTGTTTAAAACGTGTTGCGATTCGAGCAAACCCGCCAGTACTAACATAAGGTTCGATGATTTGCTTATTCACATTTAGTGATAGCTGTAATGACGTTGGTTCAAAGTATGAGTGGGTGTCATTAATGTGTGCCAAAACAATTTTGGTCGGCTTATTATTTTTAGTCATATGATTTCTCTCTTTGTCCCATTCATACTAGGTGGAGAATCATGACAGAATCGTGAATTTTATGAAACAAGACTGCAAAAAAATCTCACTCTTATTTCAGTATAGAAAAGAGTGATTTCTACCAAAAGATTTTGATTTGTGACCAGGCAAGACACCAAACGGTGAATTTTCTATTATGATGAAAGTAATCTGTTAGCTTTCAAACAATTAGCAGATACACCAGCAGGAGTAAGCCTATGCAATTAGAAAGAATAGAAATTTCTGGCTTTCGCGGTATCAAACGTATGTCTTTAGCTTTTGATGAGCTCACCACACTAATAGGTGAAAATACGTGGGGTAAATCGTCTTTATTAGATGCACTTTCAGTCGTATTACCCGCAGATGGCATCCCCTATCATTTCGAAATGCCCGATTTTCATGTCGACTATTCTGTTTCTCACCCACAATCTCAGCACCTTCAAATCGTTCTCTCTCTTAAAGCTAATGACAAAAGCGAACTTAATGCTGGTCGATACCGAAAATTAAAACCGATTTGGGTTCAAGACGAATTTGGCGTCTTTCGAATCTATTACCGAATTAGTGCAACCCTTGAGCAATACGAAACCACTACCCATTACGCCTTTCTAGATTTAGAGGGAAATCCTCTTAAACTTCACCACTCTGAAAAATTAGCGCAAGAATTAATGACGCTTCACCCGGTAATTCGCCTGCGTGATGCTAGGCACTTCGAGCGACCATTTAATGCTCAAACAGCTAAAAGCAATGGCAATGGCAATGGCAATGGCAATGGCAATGGCAATGGCAATGGCAATGGACAGACTAACGGTAACACTAGAGTTGAAAAACGAATTGATAACACTTGCCGACGTTTAATGGCTATTCCGGGACATGTAAACAAAGGTGAAATGCGTAGCAGCCTTAATTCAATGCAAAGTTTAATTGAGCACTACTTTTCATTTAAGAGCTTAACAAGAAAGAATCCTCGTAAACCAAGAGACGGTTTACTCTATTCATCAGGGGCAAATGACAAAAGTATTCACCAAATTGTAGAAGAAACGAAAAACAAACAAACTCAACTGCTGTTTATGGGACTGTTGAATGCCTATTTACAAGCAAAGGGACCAACCGATCTAAGGCGTTGCGCTCGCCCTTTATTGATCCTTGAAGATCCTGAAGGTCGTTTACACCCGACACACCTTGCTAGAGCTTGGAGTTTATTGCAGAAGTTACCCATGCAAAAGATCTTAACGACTAACAGTGGTGACCTTCTTGCAGCTGTACCTCTACAATCCATTCGTAGGTTAGTTCGTCAATCAGACAAAACTGTCGCAAATCAGCTATCTACAAACAAATTCTGTAAAGATGAACTGCGTAGAATCGGTTTTCATATTCGTTTTCACCGTTCTGGTGCTTTATACGCAAGGTGCTGGTTATTAGTGGAAGGTGAAACGGAAGTGTGGCTTTTCAATGAGTTAGCGAATCAATGTGGCTATAACTTAGCAGCCGAAGGCGTTCAAATCATTGAGTTTGCACAATCCGGTTTGAAAGCTCTTATCAAAGTAGCCAAAGAGTTTGGGATTGATTGGCACGTAGTGACTGATGGAGATGCAGCAGGTAAAAAGTATGCTTCCACTGTTATTTCACAGCTCGGACACGATCAAGAGAGACATAGACTGACAGAACTGCCAGATAAAGACATTGAGCATTATTTATATGCGAATGGCTTTGAAACTTTTTTTAGAGATATGGTGAAGATCCCGCATGATCACCCTATTCCAGCCAAAAAAGTGGTAATGAAAGTCTTAAAAAAACACGCAAAACCCGACCTAGCTTTAGCTATTGTTTCTTATTGTGAAAGTCGCGGTCAAGAGTGCATTCCTCTGCTACTTAGATGGACGCTAAAGCGTGTAATTACCATGGCAAACGGTAATACCTAACTTTCTGATTTCATATATGAATATTTTATAGATTAATCTGATTATAACTTCTATTAAAAAAGGCACACCAAATGGTGTGCCTGTATAAAAACATATACAAATTAATCGGGGGTTAATCTTAATCCTTACAGTACAACCAACATTGTGTAAAAACTGATTTAAGCTTTCGCGTGCTTAAGCTTTTACTTGTTTAGAGTGTTGTTCTGGTAATTCAGAAGATTGGTTTGATTTTTCATGAAGCCATAAGCCCGTTGCTTTCATTAAGTATCCAAATACACCACCGAGCAGAAGTGAAGGCACAACAAGTTGCCAATCACCTGCTGCTGCAAATGTCGCACAACAACCAATGAAGGTACCAGGGATGTACCCTAGCCAAGCTTGTTTTGCTTGAATACACATAAAGAAAGCAACCACAGCCGTAATCACATAACCCAGAATTTCAAGACCTGCAAATGTTGAGCTGTGAATAATCACCATCGCCCAAAAAACGCCAGTCATGTTTGTCAGTAAGCTACTCAATAGCCCCTTAAACCCGGCAGTAGGTGAAGCAAAGTAGCTGGTGCACCCTAAGAAACCAGCCCACGAGAGTAAGCCAAAAGAAATGGCAATCCATCCCCAAAGACCTGACAAAATACCTGTTGTTAAAGAAATTGCGACTAATGTACTCATACTATTTCTAAACATTCAGTAGTTGCTGTTGCTACTACCTGTTTAGCCTCATATAAAATCAAGTATGCATACTATGTGAAGAATGGACTTTTTCTAGCGATCTAAATCACACTAACAATGTACGGTGGATTGGGTTTATCACAATAAGGAGACCGATATCGCTTAATCAACAGATATCGGTATCTAGGTTTGGGTGGGATTTTTATGAATATTATCTAAATTAGAATCTTAAAGGACCGATGGTCTTCCTTTCATCATTCGTTTACCTTCTTGCTTTATACATTCAGCAAGCGGGTTTTCAGACATATCGGCACGCCAAATAAATGAAAGTGTTCTTTCCATTTCTAACTGCGGCACATTCAGTGTTACTAACTGTCCTGATTCGATAAAACGCTCTACATCTAAAAATGGTAAGCATGTTAGATATTGACCATTCGCAACCAAACTTCTCAGTACTGGAACGTGCTCATACTCACGCCATACATCAAGATCTGAAATTAAATGATGAATAGAGCTATCAAATATTTTTCGAGTGCCAGAGCCATGTTCACGTAATACCCACTTTGCTTGCTCTAATTGAGCCAAACTGACCCTTTCACGTTTTGCAAATGGATGATGAGCCGATGCAACAACGGTTAAATGGTCTGTACACCACACTTCTTGATTCACTCGGTTGTCGTCACAGCGCCCTTCAATCACACCTAAATCATATTTGTAATCCAGAACTCCATCTATCACAGCTTGGGTACTTTGCACTCCAAGCTCAATTCTCATTTCCGGAAAGTCGTTATCAATAATACTGATGAGGTCTGGAACTAAGTGCTCTGCTGGAGTTTGGCTCGCGCCAAGTTTAAGTTCACCACTTAATAGATGCTGTTCATAAAAGCCCATCTCAATTTGCTGAGCATCTTGCAATAAACGCTTGGCTTTGGGTCTAAGCCACATCCCCCAATGAGTAAGCGCCATTTGCTTCCCTTGCCTTTCAAACAAAGGTCTGCCGAGCATTTTCTCTAGTTGTGCAAGCGACATACTGGTCGCGGATTGTGTCAGGGCTAACTTGTCAGCAGCCTGGCTCACACTGCCGGACTCTGCAACAGCGTCAAACACCGTTAGTTGCTTAAGTGAATAGCGCAATTTTCTTCCTTAATTTTATTGTCATTATATGTGGATCCATCGCTTTATAAAACTGACGTTGTAAGCAATCAATTTCATTTTACCCTCTGAAAAATCTATATCAATATTTTTGATAAGGTTTTTAAAAATTATCAATTTTACCTAAGCACCTTCGAGTCGTAATCTGATTTGGCAGCACAGAAACACAGTCTGCAAAACAAATAAATAAACACTTTACTCATTAAACACTGACTCATTAAAACACTAGGAATTACGTATGAAGGATTGTTCAAGGAGGTGGTATGGCTGCCAGTACTTCTGAAAATCATCAATTGTTTTCACCGACAGAAATGATGGCTGAAGCTGAAAAGTTTGCATTAAGTAAAGCCAGTAAAACGAGCGGGATGACAATCAGCTTAGCCATTATGGCAGGTGCTTTTATCGGCTTAGCATTCTTATTCTACATAACCGTAACAACAGGTAGTGCAGATGCAGGCTGGGGGCTCAGCCGCTTAGCAGGCGGAATCGCATTTAGTATGGGGCTTATATTAATCGTGATATGTGGTGGAGAGCTTTTTACAAGTTCAGTTCTCTCTAGTATTTCATGGGCAAATAAGCAAATTACATTTGGCAAGATGCTGTCTATTTGGGGAAAGGTCTACCTAGGTAATTTCATAGGAGCAATGTTTCTTCTTGCTCTTGTGGCGGCGGCAGGTTTGTACCAATTGGATCATGGTCAATGGGGACTTAATGCTCTAAACATTGCACAACACAAGCTACACCATAGCCCAGTTCAAGCGTTTGCTTTAGGGGTGCTATGTAACCTACTCGTCTGCTTGGCTATATGGCTAACATTTAGTTCTGCCAATGCCATGACTAAAGCAATGATGACAGTTCTACCCGTAGCAATGTTTGTCAGCAGCGGTTTTGAACACTGTGTTGCCAACATGTTCATGGTGCCATTGGGGATTACTATCCAAACATTTGCACCTGAAAGCTTCTGGGTACAAATAGGCGCAAGCCAAGCAAGCTACGCAGATTTGAATATTGTGCAATTCGTTACCGCTAATTTAGTACCCGTAACACTTGGCAATATCGTCGGAGGTGCAGTACTCGTTGGATTAGCTAACTGGAGCATCTACCGCCGCCCACAACTAAAAGCAACTCAAGTTGCCACTATTACTCAAACAACAAATATTACGTCAGTTAAGGAAAATCCTATGAACACTAACACTCTAGTTAAAGAAATCATGAATACTCAACCTATTACTCTTAGTGTGGAAATGCCAACTGCCGTTGCTATCGATACACTTTTGGATGCTAACCAAGTTGGCGCTCCAGTATGTGACATTGAAGGTCGCTTAGTTGGATTTTTCTCTGTGCATGACGTGATGGTTGATTTGTGGTGCCAAGATTACTTACCAGTTAAAGGTCAAAAGGTTGTTGATTTAATGAGCCGTGATGTCATCGCAATAAGCTCTACAGACAAACTTGTGGATGTTGCTGAATTCTTATGCATCGATAAAGAGCAGCTATACCCAACAACAAGCATGGGCATCGCGACTCGCTTAACTTCTCTATCTCTTGAAGAGCGAGCAAAAGCGATGAAAGTGAGCCAGCCACATATGCTGCCTGTTTTAGAAAACGGCGTGATGACTGGCATGCTCACCAGAGCAGAAGTAATGAAGTCATTACGACCAGTATACGGTGATCGTTTGAATATTGTAGAGCCAGCACAACTAGAAACGGCGTAACTAAAAACCTTAGCTGTAAGAGCATTAGTTGGTAAAACAGTAGTTAGAACGCTAATCATAAAGAATTATTCGCCATACAACGTTAGGCTAATAGTTGGATAATAAGTAACAAAGCTAAACCTACAAAGATTAAAATTAATAATAGTCATGTAGTTAGTATAGATTTAGTGAGAATGGTTCTAGTGAGAATACGGCTTAAATTAATATAATTCTTGCTAGACGCTCTAGAAATGAATAGCTTAAATTCAACATAATAAAAAGGCGCAAAGTAGTAATACTTTGCGCCTTTCTTCATTCTATATTTTTATGTATTCAGTCTATTGCAACATATGCATGCTTCTTAAATTTAGAAGCCACTCACTGAAAGCAAATACCTAGAAGGCTCTAGGCTAAGAAAATACTGCTATTTTTTTACACCTTCAACATGCAGATCCATATCTACATAGCTTGAAGCGCCCATTACTGGAATGTTGAAATCAACAAGCTCTAGACGAGTAGTACCAACGAAACCAGCACGCTCTCCGCCCCAAGGGTCTTGACCAGCACCGATAAACTCTGCTGCTATTGTAATAGGCTTAGTAACACCATGAAGAGTCAAGTCACCCATCACATCTAGTTTACCATTACCTTTATCAACAACTTTTGTACTGCTGAATTTAGCGTCGCTAAATTTGCTTGTGTTGATAAAATCTTTACTACGGATGTGCTTATCACGCTCTGCATGATTTGAATCTAAACTAGTTGTATCGATAGTTACATTTACTTTAGACGCTTCAACATTGCTTTCATCAAAAGAAAAATCGCCTGAGAATGTGTTAAAGCGACCTTGAATAAAGCTGTAACCTAGGTGGCTTACTTTAAAGTTTACTGATGCGTGTGCACCTTTTGTATCAATCACATAATCGGCTGCGTTTGCTGCAAAAGGCATTGCCATTGCGAATGCTAGTCCTGTAGCGATAATTGATTTTTTCATTTTGAAGCTCCTATCATTTTTCGTAACGTATCGTCTTTGTCGATAATATGATGTTTAATTGCAGCTAGAGCGTGTACTGATGCCATGATGATCAGCACCCAAGCTGCGTAGTAATGAACTGAACCCGCAAGATCAGATTGATTTTCAAATAACTCACCTAAACTTGGAACGGTGAACCAATTGAATACGTCTATTCCTCTACCATCTGATGTTGAAATCAAATAGCCCGAAATAAACAATGCAAATAAATTAATGTACATAAAACCATGCACTAGTTTAGCCGCAACAACTTCATAAGGTTTCCCTTCAACAGAAGGTGACGTGGTCACATGCTTCCAAACGATTCTAATTAGAGTTAAGGCCGCTAGCAAAATTCCAGCAGAACGATGTAAATCAGGGGCAGTTTTATACCACTCACTATAGTAAGAAAGATCAACCATCCATAAACCTACACCAAATAAGCTAAAAATAGTCAGCGCTGAAATCCAGTGGATTGCTCGAGCAACTGCATTATAATTTTTGATTTTGTTTTCCATGAATAACCACACTAATACAAATGGGAATGATTTCGGCTAACTTTAACGTTGTGCCCCTTCTTGTTACACATTATTTACCAAGCTTTACATAAAGGACACAGGATGAAATGAATCAACTTATTCAAAATTTTCGAACAAGTCGTGCTTTCCCTAGCTTAAATCTCAACAATTTGCTCAATTTCATACAATTCATCTGCAATATCTAACATTTTTCTTTCCATTACTTTTTGAGCATCTTCAATACCTTTGTTGTAATAAACGGCTCCAAACTTCTTACTTACAAAATCAACAAGAAACTCTGTATCAAATTGACCGAGTTCGACATCAAGCTCATCTTGTAGGTAAACTTGCAATGAATCGGTTAACGCTTTTTTTTGATTTTTGTCTAACTGAATATCCATCATTAATCCTCTTTTTTTACAATAATTTAAAACACTCATTATCATATCGCTAGCTACTCAGATAATTACTCGCGCTATTGTTTATTTTTGATAGAGAGATCATGAACTAACTATTTGATGATAGTCATCTCAAATGAATTTACCGTACTATGACAAACTCTCAATTTCATTACCTGGTAGTAAGGGTGCTCATTGTTATTAGATCTCGTCATTCAAAGTGTCAATCTGTTTCAAGACGATTGCCTAAAGCTCTGTGAACGCCATTACCCAACAGTCCATAATCAAGGTATTAGTGAGCATCATATCGGTAAGGCATTTGCCAGAAGAATGCAGCACACCTTTCTCAGCTTCGAGCATGCTTCTGAAATTAGCCCCTTAGATACAGTCGAGTCACCGGATTACCCGCATCATTTTAGAATCTCTTCCGAAATTGGGACAGTTTGGGTGATCTCTCATCATATGGTCAGTGCAGGAAAGGTATGCCGTAAGAAATTAATGTCAGATATTCAAAGTTGGCAACAAGAATATGGCTTTGCAATACAACCTAATGATTTACTAATTTTAATTAGTGACCATTGGATCGGTAGAAATAAAAATAGCCGAGAACTTCTTCATTGGTGGATGGGTGAACTTCCTGATACTGTCAATGAATATACGCAACAGGGTATCACTTTATATAAAAGTGACTCGCAACTTGCGCATATCCTAAGCGAAAATTTCAATATAAGTCCTTGTTATATAAAATTTGGACATCCATTAAAGCGTTCAATAAATCAACAAATGGTAAGGAAATATATTCAACTTTATGCCGTTCTTCAATGGCAATAGTTATTATTACTTCTCACTTTAAAATACCTTTATAATTCGACATTCATCGCAAGCTGAAAATATCGTCACAACATACAAACCCTCACTTATTCGAACCTTTACCCATAAGGTCTCAAGTGATATTTGATTCATATGCAGAAACAAAATGTAATCGATTACTAGAGTTAATTTAGACACTCGTCCATAATCGATAAATAATCATCCGTTAATTACATAGTATGCTTACTTATTATTTTTATTTCTGATAATACTAAGACTATATAAATTCACCCAATATATTAGCCAAGTATTTTCAATGGTATACAGTAAAAAGTTTCAAATAAAATGTAAGTTTTGGGGGCTGTGATTGCATATTAATTAGCTAAATGGGGTGTTATTCTAAATACTCGAAATTGGGCTTTATTAATTGACAATTCACTCATACATGTCAATATTGTGACACTTGGTTAAACAATGGCTTCACCATTGTAATGTATTACTTGTAGCGTATTAAACTATGATTTTAAGTGAGAGAAGTGAGTTTATAAGCTGCATATACGTCGATGACGACATGCAGTTTGTAGCTGATTACAAAAATTTGACGCTGGGCAGTGTTTATCAACCCATATTTGATTCAACAATGACTCAAATCGGTGTTGAGGCATTAGTCCGTATTGTTGATGACAAAGGCAATACTGTACGCCCTGATGAGTTTTTTCATTCTGATGCAACCTGCAATACAGATAAGATCAATGTTGAGCGCTTAAGTCGAGTCATTCACATTAGAAACTTTGCTCAATCAGATATTTCTCACCTACATCTTTTCTTAAATGTGTTACCCAATGTAGGCGAGTTATTTGCTGTTGAAGACGTAAGTGATAGCCTGTTAGCTAAACGCCTTGTTGAACTTAATTTGTCAAGTAGTCAAATTGTCATGGAGCTTGTTGAGCTCGATGCAAAGTGCGAAACCAATCTCAAAATTGCTGCAAGTTCATTAGTTGACAATGGTTTTCAAATCGCTATCGATGATTTTGGTTCAAATGCTTCAACGGTCAGTCGCGTTAAGCTAATTGCACCACACATTATCAAAATTGACCGCTCTCTCATGCTTGAGTTCGAACAAGGGAATTCAGAGAAAATTGAAGTCGCCCTGTCTTTAGCAAAAAAAATGAACGCTAAAACTGTTATAGAGGGTATAGAAACACCAGAACAGCTCAATGCGATGCAAGATCTTGGGTTTGATATGTACCAGGGCTACCACCTTGCAATGCCTGAAAAAATCAACCTGAACACTCAGCAAACAGGTTAAACAACCGATATTTAAGACCTGTTCTCCCTGATCCAGGTCTTTTTACATTTATGGTTTCTCACCTACTCTACTAATTTCAAGTTCTGACTTCTACCTAACAACTAACGACTAACGACTAACAATTCTTCGTTTTAACAGTAATTGTTCCACTGTAATCACTACCAGCATGTGGAATTTACTTCCGCTTTACCCTCACCTCTTTTTTACTTCTTATGTTTCTATGTATAGCTTCCACAAAAACACTTACTTTGTGAACCGCTAAAAAAACCCAGTATTTCGACTGGGTTGGCTAAAGAATCACGAGATTAAAAATCCTTTTATCCGGCAGTGGATGGTTTGATTCTATATAAGATAGCGAACATCACAGGTACAACGATTAATGTAAGTACCGTAGCAAAGCCTAAGCCTGCCATTATTGTTATTGCCATCGAGCCAAAAAATGCATCAAATACCAAAGGTACCATGCCTAAAATAGTGGTTAACGCTGCCATTGAAACAGGTCTAACACGGCTAATTGCACTATCAACTACAGCTAAGTAAGGGTCTTTACCTGTTAATAGTTCGCTGTTGATCTGGTCAAGCAGTACAATACCGTTCTTCAAAATCATGCCGCTTAGACTCAGTAAGCCTAAGAATGCTGTGAAGCTGAATGGCATATTGGTGCTCAACAGACCAATAGACACACCAATGATTGATAGAGGTACTGTGAACCAAATTACGAGAGGCTTACGTACCGAGTTAAACAGAAGCATAGTGATGATGAACATCAGCAAGTAACCCATTGGCAACGAACCAAACAAAGACTCTTGCGCATCTTTAGAGCTTTCGTATTCACCACCCCAGCTAATGCTGTAGCCTTCCGGTAGATCTAATGCTTCTACCTTGGGTTTCACACGCGCAAACAAACTCGCAGGCGTTTCATCCCCAAGTACATCATGGTCAGCCAGTACCGTTAGTGTACGTTTTCTATCGCGACGCTGAATCAGTGGCTCTGACCATTGAAGCTCTACACCATCAATCACCTGTTCAACCGGAATGTAAGTTTGCAGCGATGGGCTCCAAATCTTCACTTTGTTTAGTGATTCAAAATCAAAGCGTTCTTCTTCTGGTAAGCGCGCTACGATTGGCAGCATGTGCGTACCATCACGTAATAATCCGATGTTATAACCGCCAAATGCCATTTGTAGCGTTTCTGACAGATCAGTTTTTGAAATGCCAAGACGACGAGCTTTCGATTCATTGAACAGTGGAACTAACTCTTTAGTACGTTCACGCCAGTCGTGACGAACATTTCTCGAGCCAGGATCCGCTAGCAATATATCTTCTACTTCCACTGCTATGTTTCTCAGTACTTGTGGATCAGCACCGATGATGCGCGCTTCAATTTTCGAAGCTGGTGAAGGACCAAATTCAATCAATTTGAGTTGGAATGTTGGCTGTTCAAATTTGTTGGCTAAGTCCTTGTCTAGCTCTTCTAGGACTTTAAACATAGTGTCACGGTCAGTCGTTCGAACTTGCAATTGACTGTACGCTTCGTAGCTTTTCTCAGGTTGATATGTCAGAGCAAAACGTTGCATGCCCTGCCCAACGGTTGTTGTTACAAACTCCACATCATCTTGATTACGAATGTAGCTTTCAACTTTTTCTGTCTGTTTGATCGTTTCACGGACATCAGTGCCTTCTGGCATCCACATATCTACGTAGAACATTGGCGTATTTGAAGGCGGGAAAAACTGTTGCTTCACCATACCGAAACCAACAACTGATACCGCAAGCAATGCAATCATGCTAACTACAGTTACCCATCTAAAACGTAATGCTAGTTTTAAAGAGGCGCCAAACACAACGAATAGGATGCCTTTGTAAGGGTCTTCGTTTTCATCAACCTTATCTTCTTCTTTAAGCATCATTTCAGCTAAGAATGGCGTCAACGTTAGTGCGGTTACCCAGCTCAAAAACAATGAGAAACACAGCACCCAGAACAATGAGCCCATGAATTCTCCGGTTGCATCTTTCGATAAACCGATAGGCGCAAAGGCAGTGATAGCAATAATGGTTGCGCCTAGTAGTGGCCACTGTGTTTGCGTCACAATGTCTTTAGCAGCTTGAAGTTTAGTCTTGCCTTTTTTCAAGCCAACCAAAATACCTTCAACCACAACAATCGCATTATCCACCAGCATACCCAGAGCAATGATCAAAGCACCCAGCGAGATACGGTGCAATTCTACGTTGTTGTAGTCCATGAGAATGAAGGTGCCGAAAACAGTCAACAAAAGTACTAAACCAATGATTAAACCACTGCGTAAACCCATTGCGAAAAGCAAAACGATAATAACAATCGCAACGGCTTCAATCAGACTAATTAAAAAGTCAGCAACTGATTTATCTACTTCCTGCGCTTGGTTGTAGAAATAGTTAAGCTCTACACCCGCTGGTTTAATGCTTTCTAAGCGATCAATTTCTGCATCAAGTGCTTTACCTATTTCAACAACGTTTACGCCTGATGAAAATGCAATACCGATATTGATGGCTGGCTTGCCATTGTAAGTTAGTACATTTCCGGGTTTCTCTTGGATTCCTCTTGTAACGTCAGCTACGTCTTTCAAGCGAATCAAGTTGCCCGTATCACGGCCATGAATGATCAGGTTTTCAAGCTCTTCAACCGTACTCAATGTACCGTTAGGTTTGATCGTTAAGCTTTGACCATTCAACATAACTTCACCAGCAGAAACTACATTATTCTGCTGTGCTAATAGTGAATTCACGGTACCCATATCTAGGTTAAGAGCCGCTAACCTCTCAAGAGACATCTCAACAAAAAGTTGCTCTTGTTGGTTACCAGCGATGCTGACTTTACCAACACCTTCTACCAATTCGATTTCTCGAGTCAGGTAATCTGCGTATTGCTTAAGCTCAACGTAGTCATAACCATCCCCTGTCAGCATCATCATCACGCCAAATACATCGCCAAAATCATCGATGATTTGAACAGAGTTAACACCACTTGGAAGTGTCGGTTGTAGATCGTTGATTTTACGGCGCATCTCATCCCAAATTTGCGGCAGCTCATCAGGACCGTAATCCATCTTCATGCTAACCATAATTTGAGACATACCATTCGACGAAGTTGAAGTGATCTTGTCGATATAAGGAAGCTGTCGTATCTCTTTTTCAAGTGGATAAGTCAGTTCCTCTTCAACTTCCATTGACGTAGCGCCAGGGTAAGTTGAAATAATCATTGCATCTTTAATGGTAAAAGCTGGATCTTCTAAACGGGATAGGTTGCCAAAAGACGTCACACCGCCAATGGCTAAAATGACTAGAAATAGCCAGCTGATTACTTTGTTTTTTATTGAATATTCTGCGATGTTCATTCTGTTTTTCCTGACAATTCGATTCCGTCACGGAGTTTTCTTAGATTTGAATTTACGAGTAGCTCACCTTGCTCAACACCATGAGCGATAAGAGCCCCTTGACCGCTGATCTTGTCAACTTCAACTGCGCTTCTGAATGCTTTGCCATCATCTATTTTCCAAACATAAAACTGGTTTTCTGCAGCACCCGCTTGCAGTGTCGTCATTGGGAGCAGGTAACCTTGTACATCACTTAAACCAGCTTTTGCCATATCGACATTTACCGTGACGCTTGTACCCGGGAGAATCTCATTGTCTGGTTGCGGCATTTGCATCCAAAATTCATAAGTACGAGATTGAGGGTGGAGTTCACTTGTGTGCTCTAAATAAGTCAGTGGGTATTGATCAGTGTGACCACCAAATGTTGCTTGAGGATGGTAGGAGCTTGAGCGCATTTCAGGGCTAATTGATGCCAAGATAGAATCTGAAACTTGAATGCGCACATACACTTTGTCGTTTTGATAAACACTTAATAACGTTTCACCTGGTGTCGTATTTTCAAAACGCTGTTTATCTACTGTGGAAATTGTTCCAGAAAATGGTGCTAGAAGTTCGGTATAGCTTAGTTTACGTTTTGCAGCAGCAAAATTAGCCGATGCCAACTTATAATTAGCCGTCAACTGATCATGCTCTGATTGCGAAAGCATCTTTCTGCCAAACATCTCTGTACCACGAGCCAACTGCTTACTTGCAAGTTGGAACTGCGATTTAGCATCCGTTAAATCTTGAAGATAAGTAGCGTTGTCTAGAGTTGCAAGTAGCTGCCCTTTTTCGACATTATCGCCAGCTTCAACCAATACTTGCTGAATTTCGCCAGACAACTTAAATGCCAAAGGTGTCAGTTCAGCAGGCATAACTTGACCATTAAAACTTCTGAATTGATCAGTAAGTGGTGCGTCAACTTCAAATGTTGAAACTAAAAGAGAAGGTTGTTCTCGGTGAGCTACTTCATTGTTGCAAGCTTGCAACAGCAATGCAGACAAAACTACAACGGATAATTTAGAAAGGTTCATTAAATACCACCCTCACGTAACCAAGCTTTTACTTGCTGTCCATCTGATAACACATCTACACCGGCTTCTACGATAAGGTCTCCAGAAGACAGACCATCAATCACATTGCCTTGACTATTTAGAGTAACTTCAACTTTAGAGATAAGCTGTGAATCTGGGTTATAGCGCCACAGTTCACCACTATCTGCGTTTTTACTTAGCCAAGCTGAATCAACAATTCCAATACCGTATTCAGATTTATTTTTCTGAACTTCAACTTGCGCTGTCATGCCTGAAAGCAGATTAATGTCTTCATGTTTTTCAATAGACACAACCGCCTCATAACTATTAGTGTCTTCATCTGGTTGAGTTGAAATTTCTTTAAAACGAGTCGGTATGCGAATGCCGCGGTGGCTATCCATTACAACCCACATATTTGAATTGGTTAGATCTTGAATTGAGCGGTCTTCCAGTTTCGATACCGGAATAGAGAAAGTAACATCCATTTCGCTGTGGTTTAGAATATTAAGTACCGGCTGCTTTTCTGCAATCAATTGATATTGCTTACCAAATACCATAGACACTACACCATCGAATGGAGCGACTAATGCGGTATAGCCTAGGTTCGTTTTTGCTTGGTCTAACTCAACTTCAGCCGCTGTAAAAGTGTTTACGGCTTGATCGTAGTAATCAGTACTTACAAGTTTTTTCTCATACAATTCTGACGCTTGTTTGTACTGGCTATTAGCTAAGTCAAAACTAGCCTGTGCAGCATCAACCGCAATACGGAAGTCTGTTGCGTCTAATACAGCTAACACTTGACCTTTCTTTACTTCTTGCCCCATACGAACAGAGAAAGTTTCAATATCACCACCAACTTGAAAAGAAAGTGCCGCGCGATCAGTTGCGTCAACTTTAGCAATAAAGCGATCTAATGCCATTTCACTCTGCAAAGGCACTTCAAACAACTTTACTGGTTTAACAACCAATTCATTTTCTTCTGATTGAGCTTTATCACACCCGGTAAGAACGCTGCTTAACAGTAACGCCATAATCGTAATGCTGATTACTTTAATAGACCTATTGGGCTGCATAATGCATCTCCATTTATCATTATAATTTATTACACAGGTGTGCAGTATATTGAAATTGAGGCATTACACAAGTTTTACTTTCCACGTGTACAGTATTTTTTATTATGACAAAAACAGTGTAGAATCTATTCCAGCTATTATTAATGTAGAATTTGATATGACAGAGAAGAAGCAAGGCAGAAGAAGCGCAAAAGATGCTGAAGAAACACGCTTTCAAATTATGACAGTTGCTGCAGAGATGTTTTGCGACTTAGGTTATGAGCGTGTATCACTAAGAAATATTAGTGAAAAAGCGGGTGTCTCTCACAGCCTTATTCGTCATCACTTTGGTAGCAAAGAGAAAATATGGCACTCAATAAGTGATTGTTTACACTCATACTTTCAATCTTACATTAGTAAGATAATGCAAGAGCTACCAAAAGACATTACGCCAAACATCTCCATTTATTTGTTTTCTATGCGGCTTTTTACCAACATGATTCATTCGCGTAGACCTATGCAATTACTCTCGGATTCCGTTCGTCAAACAGACAATCTAGTGGATTACTTCATCGACAATGTTGGTGATCTTGAATATGAAATTAATATGTTGGCTGACCAATTTAACGATGCTAACCCAGATAACATTGTCAATATTTACGAAATAAAATGGCAAATGATCATGTATGCCAATGGAGCCGTCTGTTTGACTCCGTTTATGGAAAGCACTTGGAACGAAGGCGATATGAAAGCCACTTCTGAAGAAGCTTTGATGAATCATTGGCAAATGTTCAATTCACAAATGGTCAGTAAGTTTCAAGT
The DNA here is from genome assembly GCF_024347495.1 of Vibrio gallaecicus. Taxonomy (NCBI): domain Bacteria; kingdom Pseudomonadati; phylum Pseudomonadota; class Gammaproteobacteria; order Vibrionales; family Vibrionaceae; genus Vibrio; species Vibrio gallaecicus. The sequence continues at coordinate 822,598 of NZ_AP025491.1, forward strand.
TGAAGATGAGTGGGTGCTTAACCCGAGTTGTCTAGAAGACCTGATTTATGATGTGCCTTGCGTTTGGAAATGTAACCACGATCAAGCGTAACCAGAAAGAAAATACAGTTTTACTTTCTCAGATAAAAAATGCGCCATTACAGAGTTTCTGTAACGGCGCATTTTTATGTGTAATCAGTTAATACCTTAACAAGGGCGATACCTTATCGACGGGATTGACCTCGACCTTGATGAATTTTCAATTTAGCTTTCATCTTTCTTTTTTCTGACGAGCGGCTTTTTCCTCGCCCACCACGTTCTGGTGCAGAGTCATCCACCAAACTTGGCTCAAAGCCTTTGAGCCACTCTTGAGGAAGTCTATTACCAAGCAAAGTCTCAATAGCTTCAAGAAGATATTCTTCGTCACGTCCCATTAAAGAAACAGCAAGACCGCTATTGCCAGCACGCCCTGTTCGACCAATTCGATGTATATAATCTTCCGCTTTATAAGGCATATCATAGTTCACAACTTGTTCTAGCTGCTGAATATCGATACCACGAGCGGCTACATCAGTTGCAATTAGTGCTCTCACTTTACCTGATTTAAAATCATCTAGTGATTTTTGACGCGCACCTTGGCTTTTATCTCCATGAATGGAAGCTGCTTTAATTCCATCTAACTTTAATTCTTTTACAAGGTCATCTGTGCCCTGCTTTGTTTTAGTGAAGACTAAGACTTGTTGCCAGTTTTTAGAGCCAATTAAATAAGCAAGTAACTCACTTTTACGCTTTTTATCCACTGGATAAACTATCTGTTTAACCGTTTCAGCAGTGCTATTTTTCGGTGTCACCTGAATTTCACTAGGTGATTGCATCATTCGGTGAGCAATCGTTTTGATTTTATTATCGAATGTAGCTGAAAAGAAAAGCGTCTGACGAACATCATTCATGCGTTTCAAAATACGCTTAATGTCAGGTAAGAAGCCCATATCAAGCATTCTATCTGCTTCATCTAGTACCAAAGTCTCAGTCTGGCTTAACATGATATTTTTTGTAAAAACATGGTCAATTAAACGACCAGGTGTCGCGACAAGAATGTCGGCTCCTGCTCTCAAATTGTCAGTTTGTACTTTCATACTTGTACCGCCGTACGCAACCACAATCTTAAGGTCGGTTCCTTTTGCATAACTCACCAAGTTATCAAACACTTGCTGGGCCAGTTCCCTTGTCGGCACTAAAATCAATGCACGAACTAATTTAGGGTTTGGGATCACGTTATCTTTTGTCTCAATTAATCTTTGAATAATTGGTAAGCCAAACGCTGCCGTTTTACCAGTACCGGTTTGTGCACCTGCTAAAACATCTTTGCCTTCTAAAACCAATGGTATTGCTTGCTCTTGCACGCTGGTGGGCGTTGTGAAGTTCAGCTCAGATAACGTCGACAATAATTGCTCAGTTAAGCCAAGTTGATCAAAGGCTTTGGTGGATTCAGACATAATAAGTTGCTCAAAGATTAAATAGGCGCGGATTGTAGCAAACCTACATAAAACTGTTTAGCTTTCGTGATTATTTTTCTGTATTTCAAGCTGATTGAATTGGTAGGCGTTCTTTAACACGATAGGATAGAAAGACTCAAAGTGACACTGTAGCGAATAGTAGTGTTCCTCTAAATCTTTAAAGCAGTGTGCCAATGCTGCTAATCTTGGTCTTCTTAGAGCCATGCGTTGTAGAACGACTTCTATCGACTCCATGCTTTGATAAGACTCAAGCCAACGACCTTGGCTCATTTTCTCGTGAACAAATACGAAGTTTTCAGACCAATGCGGTTCAACTTCATGCTGAATCGTTCGATGTGAGTTTTGACAAAAGTTGAATAACGGCTGTGGGTGATACTTTGACCAATTCTGAGCGAGGCAGTGATCCCAAAACACATCTAAAGCAATTGGCGAATAACGACGAGTTTCATTAGAAAATAACCGCTTACACTGCAAAGTTATCTCGTGAGTGTCCGTAAAACTATCAATAAAACGATGAAGCTTAATACCAGCACATAATTCAGGATTATAGTGTTTTGAAGGATCGCCTTTAACAAAATCTCCCAGTAAATTACCGGCAAGACTACTTTTACAATGATGGGCGATATGAAGATGGGCGAGAAAATTCATTGAACCTCATTAAAGCATGCTTAATCGTATACGGTTGTGAACGTATTCATCATCTCTACTACAAATAGAAAACACTGACTATAAACTTATTGCATGAAAGCTTATTTATTGATGATGTAATTCTAGCGAACTTTACGAGGTTCAGGTTAAACAATGTGATAGCTAAACAAGTTGATGGTTAATAAATCAATGCTTAAGAAAATTAATAGTTAGCGCAAATTATTCAGCTGGTTTGAAGATGTCTTCAGCGAGTTGCTGAATCATTTGCTCATAATCTGATAACTGGATACCAATTTCCATAGCATCTAGCAATTCCAAGTTTTCTTCGTTTGTGTATTGGTCACTCATATTGTGCCCTTCTATTCCTTGATTCGGACCTAGCGTCCATTTACTGATAACGTCTTGCACCAGTACTTTTTATCAAACTAGTTGTATCTAATATATATGACAGTTTTAAGACAAGACCAATCTCATAAATTTATATTTATGAACAAGATCATGGTAAATCGTTTGCGTTTCTGCCGACCTCATTAAAAAACCAAAATGTGTAAACATTGATTTACAGTGGATATTTTATATTACATTTACAGTTGTAATTTCCATTAAAGTTCTACAAAATAGAGTTAAACAAGATGATAACAGCGATTTTACCACCTATAATTGGTTTAATTATCTTAAACAAACCCTCTACGTAAAGAATTATATACAATGAATAAATCAAAGGTTTTTGGTAGTACTTTGATCATTGCTGGCACAACAATTGGCGCGGGCATGTTAGCTTTGCCACTTGCATCTGCTGGGATTGGTTTTTCAACATCTTTAATTTTAATGCTAATACTTTGGGCATTAATGGCATTTACCGCTTTGCTGATGGTTGAATTACATCAATTCGCGGATAACGATGCGACTTTGCATACCTTAGCTGAGAAAATTCTAGGGACAAAAGGGAAATGGGTAGCGAGCTTTGCTGTTATGTTCCTATTTTATGCTTTATGTGCGGCATATATTGCTGGTGGTGGTTCACAGTTTAACCAACGTATATTCGACTTATTCGACATATCTCTTGATAGCCAATTAACCACACTTTTATTCACTGTACTGGTCGCAGTAGTCGTGACGATTGGTACGCACAGTGTTGATAGAGTCAACCGAGTACTGTTCAGTTTAAAACTTATTGCAATGGTTTTAGTACTTAGTTTCTTAGCGCCTAACATCACTTCTCAGTACTTAATGAGTATGCCAATCCAACAAGGTTTAATAGTTGCAGCGATTCCCGTTGTTTTTACTTCATTTGGTTTCCACGGCAGCATTCCATCCATCGTCAAATATTTAGATGGGGACGTAAAATCTTTACGTAAAGTAATGCTCATTGGCTCTGCATTACCATTGATCATTTACGTCTTTTGGCAAGGGGTAACGTTAGGAGTGGTTAGCCAAGAAACACTATTGGCAGACTCAAGTTTAGGGGCTTTGCTTGTGTCTTTATCTCAGACCGTTCAGCAATCTAATTTAAGCGTAATTGTAGGTATCTTTGCTGATCTAGCACTGTTAACTTCATTTATTGGAGTGAGTCTTGGACTATTTGAGTTCATGGGCGACTCAATGGGGAAACATTTAGGCAGTGCTAAACGCGTTAAAACTGCAATCATTACTTTTGTACCGCCTCTAGGGTTTGCTTTATTTTACCCTCAAGGCTTTATCACCGCACTTGGTTATGCCGCAATTGCATTGGCTGTATTAGCCATCTTACTGCCTACCATCATGGTTCATAAAGTACGTACCCAACCTCAATCCTTAGTAATGGCAACATCGGTTCCAGCTTCTAATGCTAGCCAAACAGAAAGCTTATACCAAGTACGCGGAGGCTCTAAGTCTCTTATTATCGCAGGCGGTATCGGGTTACTTATCATTAGCTTTCAATTGATGATCTCTTTTGGGATGTTACCTTCTCTAGGTTAAGATTCCGTCGCTAAAACATCCCTTAATTATTATTAAAGGCTTCTTACTATAGAAGCCTTTTTATTTTAGAAGTACACATACATACTGCAACTTCTATACTAATAAATTGTTACAAGTATAGTCAGCTAACCCAAGATAGTACCAAGTTGCATATTAATGAAAATGCTTAAGATCTCATAAATATGATTCATGTAACACTATGTTTCAAAAATAGCAGATTTGTATCACGTTTTTATTAGGTCGTGTTTATTAAAGTTCAACGTAATGGATATACCGTGGAGTCTTTATGAAAGAAGTTGAATTTCGAACGATAGATAAATTATTTATTAAGATGTCTATCAACGATAAAATGTGGGTAATTTTCTTTATCTTCCTTATGGCACTGAGCTCTGTTTCTGGTGCTCGATATTTTTCAAGTGTCGATAAAATCAATGATAGTGCAAAACAGCAAGTTGAAATGAAGCTTGATGGAATACTCACGGTTCTGGATAACCCTTCAGAGCAATACGGTAAGCTTCAATCAGCTTCATCACCAAGTGACACCATCATCAATCGAAACGGTTTAGTTACCGCGACTGCACAAGGAAAAGATGGAAAATACTATTCTCTTTCACTCCCAAGCAGCAATACAGAACAACAGAAGCAGCAAGCACTTTATTCTTTCCTTTTAAGCTACTTGTGGTGCATTCCTTTTGCACTCTTTGTGTATTGGGTGGCAACCTTCCTTGGCGGTGCGCTTTGGGTTCTTTACTCAACCACTCAGAAAATTGGCGATGGAGATTTAACTTCCCGTTTGGGCTTCCACCCAGGGCGAGATGAGTTTGGTACGATTGGTTGTGCACTGGATCGCTCAATGGACACATTAAGTGAACTAGTGAATAACGTAAATGAAAGTGCATCGACATTAAGCGAAACATCTTCATCATTTGAAACTGAAATGAAACGTAGCGAAAGCCAGATTTCTAGTCAGCACGCTTCACTTGATTCGGTAGCTACTGCAATGGATCAAATGACAGCTTCAGCTCAAGAAGTATCGAACATTTCGGCTCGTGCCACTCAGCAAAATGAACATGATGCCCAGCATGTACATAATAGCCATGCAAAAGTTCAGCAAGCTATTTCTGAGATTTCGACTCTTTCAACATTAATTGAACAAACATCGTCTTCAGTGACAAGTTTGAACGAAAATACTAACCAAATTAATGAAGTAATCACCACGATTAATGCTATCTCCGAACAAACTAACCTGCTTGCCTTAAACGCTGCGATTGAAGCAGCACGTGCTGGTGAGCAAGGTCGAGGTTTCGCAGTCGTAGCTGATGAGGTTAGAACCCTTGCGAGTCGAACTCAATCTGCGACAGTTGAAATACAAGCTATGATTGAGAAACTGCAAAGCGAAAGCCAAACCATCGCAACTATCACTCAGCAAACCGTTAGTCAGGCTCATACGAGTAGCGACTTAATTTCCAATATAGGTGGTGACGTCAATGCGATTGCAGATTCTGCGCAAGCTTTAATGGATATGAGCATACAAATCGCGACATCTGCCGATGAACAAAGTAGTGTAGCAAATACTATTGCAGCGGAACTTAATGACATTCGAAGCCAATCTGATGTGATACGAGAAGTTGCGCAAAGCTCATCAAGCGGCGTTTCAAAGCTTACCGATGCTTCTGTAAACTTGTCTAATACACTTGCTCGATACCGTACTAGTTAAAAAATCACAGTTTACTTACGTAGATAATGAAAAAGGACTCAAAATAGAGTCCTTTTTTGTACATCATAGTTTTAGTTCATCATAGCTTTAGTTCATCATTGCAACGCTTCGACCAACTATAAATAACGACAAACCTAGATTCGAGCAACTATACAGTGACCTACCCTACATTGACACAAGTTCATTACCAGCTTTCGCATCGTTTGGTTCGTTCTGAACTTGGTCATGTTCTCTAAAAAATAAGCTATACAAAACAGGTACCACACCTAAAGTAAGTAAAGTCCCTACCGCCATACCAAAAATCATCACAATAGACATTGAGTACCAGAATTCACCACCAGATATTGCAAGTGGTACAAGACCAAGAATAGTCGTCAATGTTGTCATCACAATCGGTCTGAAGCGAGTTACACAGGCTTCAATGATAGAATGGTTGATATTCCTACCTGAATTACGATTTTGTTCAATACAGTCGATTAGAACAATCCCATTATTAATAATAATACCTGCAAGACTGAATATCCCTAACATCGCCGGAAACGTAAAATACGCATCCATAATCAGCAGTCCTGATACCGCACCAATTAAAGACAAAGGAATCGTCAGTAAAATAATCGCCGGTCGGCGTATTGAATTGAATTGCAGTAGCAGCAATAAAATCATAGCAGCGAAACATTGAGGCAGGTAACCAAACAGAGCACCATTAGCTTTGCTCGCACCTTTAAGCTCTCCTCCTAACGCAATATGATAGCCCGGCGGCAAATCGATTTGCTCAAGAGTCGGTTGTATGAGCTTATTCAGCTCACTGGCTTGCAGTGATTCATGCTTGAGACTTATTGTTACTGTTCGCTCAAGGTTAAAGCGTCGAATGATAGATGCTTCACTTGTCGGTTCAATAGTTGCAAACTGTATCAATGGTAAAGCAGCACCATTAGTTGACGATATAATTTGAGTCGTGAATAGTTTATCTATCGACTTTTCATCTTCAGATGCTTTTACCACAACAGGAATCACATCCTCATCGTCACGATAACTTGTGACCTCATGCCCTCTTAAATAGCTGTCTAAGCTTGTCGCTATATCTCGGCTGCTAACTCCAGCTCTAAGAGCCTGAGCTTGATCAATATTGAGTACAAGTTTAGGAACATTGTTTTCCCAATCATTACGTATACCAACCGCACCAGGCACTTGCCTTAAAGCAATTTCTATATCTTTTGCGATATCTTGAATAACTTTGATATCTTTACCAACTACTTGGTACTCAACTAACCCAAGCTCCGTTCCGCCAAGCCACATGCGTTTTGCTTGTCCACTGGCTTCTGGTAGCTGCTGGGTAATAAAGCGATTTGTTTTATTGACCATGGTCAGTGCCGATTCATAGTCTTTTGTATTCACGACCATAAACACTCGGTTTGGCACTCTATCAATGGGTGATAAAGCAAGGAAAAATCTTGGTCCACCATCTCCCACATATCGAACAGTACTAACTACATCAGGGTTTTCTTTGGCGTCGAGCAACCAATTATCTAGACGTGTAGATACCCTATCTGACTCTTTAGCTGTTGTCCCAGCGGGGAGATCGACAAAAACAAGGTACTGATTACGTTCAGAACCTGGCATAAATTGCACGGTAACAAACTTAAACCCATATATTGATACAGCGAAGATCATCAAAACAACTGTTAAAGTAATGAATCTCATTCTTAAAATTCCGCTGATAAAGCGGCGATATAATGAATGGAATAATGACTCAGGATTAGCCGTTACAGTTTCATTGCTTGGTTTAATGAACCACACGCACATGACAGGTGTGGCGAACAAACATAAGAACCAAGAAGATAACAAGGCAACGGTGATCACTTGAGACAGTGAGCGTAAGTATTCGCCTGTAACGTCTTGTGCCAACAATAATGGCATAAACGCTAAGATGGTCGTTAATGAGGACGTTAATAAAGGCACTGCCATTGATTTTGAAGCTAAAATTGCCGCTTCAGTTCGTTCCACCCCTTCAGATATTTTACTCTTAATGAATTCAGCCACCACGATGCCATTATCCACCAGCAAACCTAACGATATAATAATAGCGGCAATAGACATCCTCTGAAGCTCAACCCCCCAAAGGGACATTCCTACAACGGTCATCAAAATCGTTAAGGGCACAATGCTTCCAACGATAAGCCCCATACGAACACCAAGAAAGACCATAACCACAGCCAGTACAACCGCGACCGTTTGCATTAGGTTAGTTGTTGCAGAGCTTACAGATGCGTTCACTTTGTCAGGCTGAAATGTCGCGAGGTCGAGCTTCATACCAACAGGGAGTGCAAGCTGGCTTTCTTCTAAAAACTCGCGGACTTTAATTCCAAATTCATCACTTTGGCTGCCAGAAGCCATTGAAGCAGCAATAATGACCGCTCTTTTTCCATTAAAATAAACTGGCGTGTTAAATGGATCTTCATACCCTCTTTTTACGTCCGCTAAATCACGTAAGTAAACGGTGTTACCAGATTCTCTTTCTTGGAGGTCTAAATTTAGAATTTCATCAACAGAATTAAAGTTTCCTGTAGGTTCAATTTCAATTTGAAGAGTATCACTTTCAATGCTCCCACCAGGAAGAACAACATTACGAGACTGTAGCGCTGTAACTATCTGACGAAATTGAAACTTTTCATTTTCAATTGCACCACTTCTCGTTTTAACCCAAATTCTTTCTTCATTAACCCCGTACAGTTCGACCTGTGAGACAGTTTGGATGCTGCTCAATTGATCTTGAAGATCTTCTGCTGTTTTTCTCAGTTCGCGGTCATCAAATCCATCACCTGTAAGTGCAATCGTCGCTGAATACACTCGCCCAAATTCATCATTAACGATAGGACCAATTGTTCCATCTGGTAATTCGCTTTTAATGCTGTCCATTCGGTTTCGTAACGTGTCCCAAATAGGCTGTAGATCGAAGTATTTATCATCCACCGTGACCGTGATTTGAGAAACTCCGGTACGCGACCAAGATTTAATTTCTGTCACTTCAGAGATCTGTTTAATCTCTCTTTCAAGCGGCTTGGTAATAAAGTTTTCGATTCTATCCGGCGACATCCCTGGAAATTGAGCAACCACAATAGCGTTACGAATCAAAATTTCCGGGTCTTCTTTACTCGGCGCATTCTTGAACGTGCTGATGCCTAAAACAAAAAGCATGATTAAAAATACTTGAGTAAAACGGTGGTACTTTAAAGCAAGTTCGGTAATTTTATACATATGAGAATCCCTATAGCCCTTCCCATAATGTGACTTCTTGCCCTTCATATAAGAATGGGATACCGGCAGTCACAACTTGCTCACCTTCAACGAGGTTATTTAAGACAACTACTTCTGAATTGATATTTTTCTTTATTGATACATAGCGCTTCTCAAGACGCGATGTTGTCGGATCAACTATATATATCGCAGCATTTTCTTCAGTGTTTGCTCCTTTATCATCGAAGTTAAACGCTTCTAATGGTAATAGGACAACATTTTGGCTCGTACTTCCTATATTAAGTTGGATGTTTGCTGACATGCCATTTCGCAGTGCTGAGGAAGGTTCACTGAGTACAAGTGTTACTGCATAAGCATTACCTCGTTTCACAACCGCACCTATTTCTGATACTTGCCCAACAAATACGGTGTCGTTTAGCGCTGGAACTATAATTTGAATTTTCTCGCCGAATGTCACCTCTTGGATCAAAGCTTCAGGCAATAGAAAATCAACTTCGTATACGAAATCATTCACTAACTCTAAGATTTTTTGACCTGAATTGACCTCAGTGTAATCGTCAATAAACACTTGGCTAATTTGACCAGAAAAAGGGGCGTATAATTTGGCACGCTCAAGGTTTAATTCTGCATTTGAAAGGTCGGTGAGAGCTAATTGCTCCTGTTGGTGTTTAGCATCAAATTCGGCGTGGATAGCATTAAGTTCAGAATCGGAAACGAAGCCTTTATTATTTAATTTTTCAGATCGTTCGAATTTATCTTGAGCTTGAAGGCGTGAAGCTTTTGCTGCTCCTACCGATGCTTGCGCCTTACGAAGTGCTAATAGGAGGTTACTGGTTTCAAGTTGAGCAAGCACTTGACCTTGCTTTACTTTGTGCCCTTTGGAAACAAGTACATGATTAACTGTACCACTGACTTGAAAACTGATTGGTGAAGTTTGGGCACTTCTAATAATACCCGTAAGTTCTCGGAATTGAGTGTGGGATTGATAGACAGCTTCAGTATATTTTACGCTTCTTACCGGTTCGTCAGAAACAAGATTTGAACTGTCTATTTTTTCATTACAGCCAGACAAGATTGCTGCGGATACGAGCAAATAAAAAAATTTCACAATTAAGCCTAAAGGTTATGGTACTCCATACCATCATACCCTATTGCATATTGTTAATCTATTTTAAATAGATTACCTTGAGGCTTGTCTCAAATTTCAGATCTATTCTGCAGATAACTGTCCAATATTCGAGCATAGCGTTAATCTAATATGGTGACATTTATTCGCGCTATCTTATTGCTGCTAGGTGACATTATGACTACAAAAAAAACACCGCCAAATGATATAACATGCCCTCTTTGCCAACATGATGAATACTTCATATCAGAAAATGGAGAAAAATTTACTTGTGGTTCCTGTGGGTTTCATACAAAACAATTTAGCCAAATTAATCCAACTAACCTTGTTCCAATTAACCCACAACCTCAGAGCGTGATGCATTGCTTAAGTAGTGCTTGTCATTAATCCACGCCGTAAGTTCATTTAAACTATAGATATTTAAGGTCGACGCATTATGTGTTTCGACCTTAGTTTTATCTGCAATATTAAATGTTTTTAGACAAAACGTTTTAATTCCTGCACGAATACCAGCTTCAATACCTTTCTTTGTATCATCCACATAAATACAGTCACTGGGCAAAAAACCCATATTCATTGCCGTGTATAAGATTAGATCTGGCTCAGGCTTCCAACTGTTTGCGTCAAAAGCAGAGAAGATTTTTCCTTTGAAATGATCGAACAAACCAGTCATCAATAAAGATGATTCAATCCTAGACTTGGGAGCGTTTGAAGCGATACAAAATTCAATATTTTCATTTTTTAAATATTGAATTAACTCAAACGCGCCATTCATCGGCTGCAAATGACGCAGAAATAAGCTTTCCACTTCTTCACGATATAAAGGCTCTAAAATATCGAGTGAAATCGACAAACCAAGTCGATTTTGCGTCTCAGATAAAATATCGGCAAGTTTTCCACCTTGAAAATGTGTCAGAGACTCCTCGATAGATAAGTCAGCATCGAATTCTGAAAAGACATTTACTAATGCCTGACAACATAATCTCTCACTATCTATTAGCGTTCCATCACAATCAAAAATGACGCATTTAACTTCTTGTTGAACCATGCTCTACTCAATAAGCCTTGACCTAAGTTTCATAGTATAGGCTCCTCAACTTTAGAGGCATGACTGATGTAGCAATTTGTAGATACTGACTTATTTAGCTTTGCGAAATATGAAATAGATCACGTGATTAAGTGGATATTGGAGCAATTTAAAACACTAAAGATAAAACTCGTTCTGTAGAGAAGACCGTGAGTTGGTTTATGTGGTTAGCTGAATAATGAATCTGAGTGCGTATTTCAACAACATCAGCCAAGCTCTTCATAAACGACTGAGTAAAGTATGGGGGTTAAGCATTTTCGATGTTTTTTGGAGATAAGCCGTCCATTGATAAGACGGCTTGTAGGAATTCACAATATATTTGCGTTTAATGTCCCAGTCTAAAGGGTCAGCAAAAGCTTGTTAGGTAAAAGTAATCGCACCAATACAGTAATAGCCAATATTGTCTTTGAATATTCGCCACTCAATAAGTGAAGCTGTTATTGCTGTATCTTGAAATCGACTAAGAAATGCTTTTAGCTCTCTAACCAATTTTTAGCTCTCTAGCCAATATTGAGACTTCAAACCATGGGCGTCTTTGCAAACTGCTATTAATTGCTCTACAAAACTGAGTTCACTTTGACCTTGTTGCCCATGTACCACATCTGAGATGAGTAATGATTTTTCATCTACTGTTAAAATAGCGCTGGCAACCACTTCACCTTTGGATAGACCAATATATAAGGTATGTTCATCACAAAGAATGATTTGGCTAAAAAATTCAAGAAGATTAGCTTTGTTACTTTCATTGCTGCCAGCAGTGGCTTGGTTTAATGAAAACATCACCGTCAACTTGTGGAAATCAACTTTGTAAATTTCATCGACTTGACTTTCACCAGTATCAATACCATCAGGTGTAATAAGATGATAAGATTTTGTCTGAGTACTTTGTTGATAAATATCTCGCCCTAAAAGGCACTCTTTTGTAGGAAAAGCAACATCCACCTGACTCAAGAGCCAGTTGTTTTTTTTGATCGCGATTGCAGGTATTTCATTATTCATTCTTTTATTACCTTTAATTGTTACCCCCAAATATCACAATTATTTGGTAGGCACACATTCGACTTAGGTGCCGAACTGCAGGCAAAAAGCATACAGACCATCGATACCAGCAACAAGCACTTTAAATACTTCATAATTTCTTCCTTTTTATCTACAACAATGGACCTTTCGTTAATGTAAGAAAAGTTCTAAACTCCTACATAAATCTTAAGTCGCTGATTAAAACAATTAGAACTCATTAAATTAAAAGGATTTCTTATGAAAAAAGCCTTAGTTGCCATTGGACTTGTAACACTACTTGCAGGCTGCTCTGATAATGAGGTGGGTGACGTATCTCTTGGTATGTTTACCATGAAAGATATCAAACTCAACACTCTTATCGACCCTGAAGTACCAGGTGTAACATGCCACGTTGCAAGCATCGAAGCTGATTTCAGTTTAGCTGATCCTAGTGACAGCTCAATTTCATGTCGCCAAACGGGCGAAATCACTCTCGATATGCTGAGTAATATCGACACTAGTAAGTCTGGTGAAGTTGTTTTCAAAAAATCAAAAAGCATCTTTTTTAAGAACATGAAAATTAGACGTATTTTTGATCCAGCCAATCAAACCCTAATGTATCTATCATATTCTACTAAAGAGACATCTGGTAGCTTTAAGCATAGCCTTTCGACTGTTCCATTATGGGGAACAAAAGCTTATACAGACCCTAACACTCTCAATTTAGAAAAATAGACCAGTTATAAACCACCTGTTCAATAGATGTTCAGGTGGTTCTTTATGTAATAAAAATGAAAGAAAAAATACAATAATGTGATATGATACGGGAAAATTTTCTCACTGTATTTTTCATATGAAGTTTCCTGGACAGCGTAAATCTAAGCACTACTTTCCTACTCATGCACGCGACCCATTGGTCAACCAAATTCAACAAACACCTAAATTGCATCGCGCGACTATTGTTGGCGTAGGTCAAACTATTGTTGATATTGAAGCCCGTGTTGACAACGCATTCCTAGAAAAATACGAGCTGAGTAAAGGTCACTCTCTTGTATTGGAAGAAAGCAAAGCCGATGCACTGTATGAAGAGTTAGTTGAGCGCGGTTTAATCACACACCAATACCCTGGTGATACGATTGGTAACACACTTCATAACTATTCAGTACTTGCTGACAGTAAATCTGTTTTACTTGGTGTTATGTCTAAGAAGATTGAAGTAGGCTCATTTGGTTATCGTTACCTTTGCCGCACATCTTCTCGTATGAACCTTAACCACCTTCAAACTGTTGATGGTCCGATTGGACGTTGTTACACGCTTATTTCAGAAGATGGTGAACGTACGTTTGCAATCAATGAAGGGCATATGAATCAACTGCTGCCGGAAAGTATTCCTGAGAAAATTTTCGAAAAAGCATCAGCATTAGTTGTTTCATCATACCTAATGCGCGGTAAGCCTGAAGATCCAATGCCAAAAGCGGTACAAAAAGCGATTGAGTACGCTAAAGCACATAACGTCCCTGTAGTACTAACACTCGGAACTAAGTATGTGATCGAAGGTAACGCAGAATGGTGGCAAGAATACCTAAAAGAAAATGTCACCATCGTCGCCATGAATGAAGATGAAGGTGAAGCATTAACAGGTGAAAAAGACCCACTTTTAGCCGCGAACAAAGCACTGGATTGGGTTGACCTAGTTCTATGTACTGCTGGTCCTATCGGCTTATATATGGCAGGTTACACCGACGAATTAGCAAAACGCGAAACGACCTTGCCTTTACTTCCAGGTAACATTCCTGAGTTCAATAAATTCGAATTTAGCCGAGCTATGCGTAAGCAGGACTGTAACAACCCCGTTAAAGTGTATTCTCATATTGGTCCTTACCTTGGTGGTCCACTTGAGATTAAAAACACAAATGGTGCTGGTGATGGCGCACTTTCAGCCCTACTTCATGACATGGCTGCAAACAGTTACCACCATGTTAACGTTCCAAATTCAGAGAAACATGAGTATGAATGTTTAACTTATTCGTCACTTTCTCAGATTTGTAAGTACGCAAACCGAGTGAGCTACGAAGTGTTAACTCAGCACTCACCTCGCCTTTCTCGAGCACTGCCTGAACGAGAAGATAGCTTAGAAGAAACGTACTGGGATCGTTAATTACAATTCAATATGCGCTTAATTGCTTAATTGCTTAATTAAATATAAAAAAAAGGCTACTTTTTGTAGCCTTTTTTTATTGGTAATACCTTATGTCGTGATATGAAAATTTTGTAGTTTTACGACTAGTGGTTTCTAGACTTGATCTCGCGCAATGTCACTGCAGATCTGTTATCTTCTAGCACATAAATTCATTCGTTTGCCTTTACATCAGAATTTAATGCCTTAACATCCTCACGCAAACGATTACGTACACTATTTCTTGTTTGATAGAGGAGCGAAAATGCTTTCTGATATTGATATCTGTCGTTCGACAGTACTAGCCCCAATCAACTCAATTGCTCGTAAAGCAGGATTACTGGATCAAGAGTTCCAAGCACTTGGTCAACATAAAGCAAAAGTATCCCTTAGTTGTTTAGACCGTTTGACCAATGATTCAGCTATAAATGGCGAGCTAGATCACAACCTAAAAACGCAAGGTAAACTCATCGTTGTTACTGCGATTACCCCGACTCCCCTCGGTGAAGGTAAAACAGTGACAACAATTGGTTTAGCTCAAGGTATTGCCAAATTAAATGAATCAGCTTCAGCGTGTATTAGGCAACCATCAATGGGACCTGTTTTTGGTGTTAAAGGAGGAGCGGCTGGAGGTGGCTATTCACAGGTCGCTCCAATGGAAGAGCTCAATTTACACCTCACAGGTGATATTCACGCTGTTACTGCAGCGCACAACCTTGCTTCAGCCGCAATAGATGCCCGTATTTACCATGAGCAAAGAGAAGGTACACTAGCCTTTGAGCAACGTTCAGGTTTACAAGCTTTAAACATCGATTCAGATCGAGTGGTATGGCGAAGAGTCCTTGATCATAATGACCGAGCTTTACGCATGATTACTGTCGGTAAAAATGAAGCTGGTAAGTCTATTAACGGCTATGAGCGTGAAGATGGGTTTGATATATCTGCGGCATCAGAATTAATGGCTATTTTAGCTCTTGCCTCAGATCTACAAGATTTGAGAAAACGTATTGGTAAGACCGTATTGGCTTATGATATTAACAATAAAGCACTGACAGCAGATGATTTTCAAGTAGCAGGAGCCATGACGGTCACTCTTAAAGATGCAATTGAACCGACATTAATGCAAACTCTTGAAGGTGTACCTGCCTTTATCCACTCGGGTCCTTTTGCCAATATTGCTCATGGTAACTCTTCCATTATTGCCGACAACATCGCTTTACAACTTTCAGATTACGTTGTAACAGAAGGTGGATTTGGCTCTGATATGGGATTTGAAAAAGCCTGCAATATCAAAGCACAAACATCGGGGAAATCACCAGATTGTGCTGTTATTGTTACTACCTTACGAGGGTTAAAAGCAAATTCTGGTTTATATAATCTTCAACAAGGTAACCCATTGCCAGACTCCATTTTCAATGATGACAATAAAGCATTGATCGCAGGCTTTGAAAACCTTAAATGGCACCTTAAAAATGTCAAAAAATATGGGGTCACACCTGTCGTAGCTATCAATCGATTCCCACAAGACTCAGACAATGAATTAGCGTTGCTTAAATCAATGGTTAATACCTATGACCCAGAAGTTTCAGTTGAGATCAGTAACGCTTTTGGACAAGGTGGTGAAGGAGCTATTGAGTTAGCCAAGTCCGTTATTAAAGCCTGTGATAATGATGACACATTTACGCCGCTCTACAAATTTGAACAAACGCTAGAAGAAAAAATCATGGCAGTCGCCGAAGTTGGATATGGGGCAAGCAGTGTTACCCTTTCTGAAACCGCCAAATGCCAATTGGAACAATACACAAAATCTGGATACTCCGATTTAGCGGTATGCCTAGCAAAGACACCTTTATCGATCTCCACTGAAGCACGGGTAAAAGGTGCACCAACTCAATTTGATGTACCAATTCGAGAACTCAAACTCTGTGCCGGTGCGGGCTTTATTTATGCATTGTGTGGCAATGTAATGACAATGCCAGGTTTACCAGACAAGCCAGCCTTTATGTCATTAGACATTAATTCAAAAGGTCAAATTGTTGGGTTAAGTTAATAAAGCATATTTATTGGTCATGGATTTACCATTTATCGTATTTTCATGACCATAAAAACCATTAATAACCAGTTATTAAGTAAGGCTAAAATTACTACTGGGGTAAAGATCACATTATTTTTCAATATGAAACTGTATTATGCCGCCCACATTAGAGGGGAATAATGAATACGAATATCATTAAATTAGCCGGACAATTCATCTTTGTTGCTTTCGCACTTGGTCTGGTTCCTGCCCTCTATATAAATTCAGAACTTGATCGTATTGAGACCCAATACAATCGAAATATTCAGCAATCTAGTTACAATCAAATAGAATACAGTTCGCATAAATTAAAAGATATTATTCGCGAAATTGCTATTTCAATTCCGACTCTAGCTCAATCTAAAACTTTGCTCAAAGCAATAAAGCACCCGACAACTGATAATACAGAATCTGTTGAAGACCTCTGGAATATGCTGGCTTTAGGTCAAAAGTATTACTCGCAAATTCGCTACCTTGATTTAGATGGCAATGAAGTCATTAGAGTAAATTATAATGAAGGGACATCTGAAACTGTCCCTAGCCCTAAGCTTCAAAACAAATCTTCCCGTGATTATTTTCAGAAAGCACAAAGTCTAAACATTGGACAAGTGTCTGCTTATGGTATTGATCTTGAAATCGAAAATGGAAAGATTGTTCAACCGCTAATACCCGCATTCCGCATCATGACTCCTGTTGCTACAGCTAACAATCAGATACTTGGGTATTTTATTGTAAACCTCAGCATGTCTGACATTTACCAACAGCTTCAGTATGAAAAGCAGGTCACCCAAACCTTACCTATTTTGCTCAATCGATCTGGTCATATCATTATGGATACTGACCTAGAGAGTGCATTTGGTCACTTATTGCCAAACCGCGCTGATAAAACTTTCGCCATCACTCAACCAGACCTATGGGCTGAAATTCAAAATCACGCGAGTGGTAGCTATCTAGAAGGTGAATCATGGTACATCTACACTGATGTTGCTCCTGATATCCAGCAAATTACTGAGCCTTTATACATGGTTCTTAAAGTCGAAAACCGACAATTTAATAAACTTTACAACAGTGAAATTCGTTCAACAATCGAGCAATCCATTGCCCTTGGTATAATTATATTTCTGCTTTCTAGTGGCTTTGTTTTGTGGAATTACACACACAAGAAAAACAGCATTGAAAGCCAATTAGCCACAGCGGCTATGAATGGTATGTCCGCGCTCGTTATTACTGACCGTAACAACCGAATCATCAAAGTTAATCAAGAATTCACTCGCATCAGTGGTTACACGATAGATGAAGTAAGGGGCAGACAGCCTTCAATGTTTGCATCTGGTAAGTATAACCAAGAGTTTTACATTAATATGTGGGCTGTAATTCGTGATAATGGCATGTGGGAAGGTGAAGTCATTAATAAACGTAAAGATGGCTCACTGATAACTGAAATACTCCGCATACAAGCAATTAAAGACAAACTAGGGGTGATTCAGTTTTATGTCGCCTCTTTCGTAGATATTAGTCGCCATAAAGAACTAGAAAAGCGTTTAAGAGACTTAAGTGAGAAAGATGCACTTGCCGGATGCTGGAACAGAAGAAAGTTTGATAATGAGCTACGAGATGAATGTCTTCGTACCACCCGCTACCCTGATAAAATTGAATCTTGCCTAGCCATTCTAGATATCGATCACTTCAAACGAATAAACGATATGCATGGTCACGACCATGGAGATGAAGTCATTCAAACCGTTGCGAAAGTATTGCAGCGTGAATGCAGGGAAACCGATTTTGTAGCCCGAATTGGTGGGGAAGAATTCGGAATTATTCTCCCGCACACATCAACTAATGAAGCATATTGTGTATTAAACCGCTTAAGAATTGCTATTCATGTAGAGTTGGAATATAAAGTCACAATAAGTGGCGGCGTCACCAATATTACAGATAATGCTAAGACCAACTATAAATGTGCGGATTTAGCTCTCTACGATGCCAAAACTAATGGTCGTGATACGATCTGTATCTTCCTTGATGAAGAAATCAATCAAATTGCTTAAGCGAAACAACTAAGGTTTCGCCCCTTCCATAAATCACTTTAAAACCATCTAGTTTTAATACTCATGTGACTTAAATTTCAATCATTATTCCATTTACTCGTGTTGCTTAAGAAGTGTGGCTCAGATGAAGCGGTTCAACTGATCGGTTTAGGGAATAGCTCTAACTCACTACCATTTATGACCATTATGCAGTCCATATTCGCAGCATGGGCGGCTTTCTTTCCTAACTCCGTATCTTCGAACACCACGCATTGACTAGGCTCTAACCCAAGTTGCTCGCAGGCTTTAAGAAATGTCTCTGGGTGTGGTTTGTGCATTTCTACATCCGTCGCAGTCACGAGAGCACTTATTTTATCTAATATGTTATTTTTCTTTAATAGTTGAGTAGCGCTCACTCTTTGGCTTCCTGTCCCAACCGCTAATTTTTTATCGGTTTGGTGTTCCATTAACAACGAGTAAGTGCAATCAATGATTGAGCCTTTATCTTCAATTTCAGAGAAAACCTTCATTTTGAATTGTGATACTAATGTTGGGTCCAGATCCAAACCATATTTCATATTTACTTGAGAAGTAATTTTAAAACTAGGCATACCACCTAAACTATGAATCCATTGCTCGTCATATTGGAAGTTGAAATGCTCAGCTGTCGATCTCCAAGCTTTCATATGCGCAGGCATTGTATCGATTAAAGTCCCATCCATATCAAAAATTAAGCCTTCATAAACGCTTAAATCTATAGTCATCAAATTATTATCCTATTAAAAAATTACTGATACCTTAACCAACATTGCGTATCATACTCCATCAATTTCCATAGTGAATATAGCTCTATGTTACATATTTCAAACTCTGTCACCATCAAAAGCTGGGAACTCCAGCTAACTGCGATCCGCTCACAAGGTGCTGGAGGACAAAATGTCAATAAAGTATCGAGTGCAATACACTTACGTTTTGATATACACCACTCTTCCCTACCCGACTTTTATAAAGAAAGGCTACTAGCCTTCAAAGATAGCCGTATTACAAAAGATGGGGTCATCATCATTAAAGCTCAGCAATACCGGACTCAAGAAAAAAATCGAGATGATGCTTTGGAACGGCTTAAAGAGTTAATCTTAAGTGCAACGAAAGTTGAGAAAGTGAGGAGACAGACTAAACCAACTCGTAACTCTCAAAAAAGACGTCTAGAATCAAAGAACCAACGTAGTCAAACTAAAAAGCTAAGATCAAAGATTAATTAACGTATTGCATCCTATTTTAAGGATTCAGATTGATTATTTCTCTATTTATAATATGCTCAGATAGTTAGTAATATTTATATTAATAATATACATAATAAAAACAGTAATATATTTTTGAGATATGCATAAAAACAATAGTTAAGGATCGATGATGAACATTAGGCAAAAGCTATATTCACTTGGTTTTATTGCCGTATTAGGTGTATTAACACTGTTATTTACAGCAACACATTTTGCGACAACCACCGGTGATTTAAACCAAGCAACAAATTTAGTTTCACAATTAGAAACTCGCCTACTGCATCTACGTAGGAATGAAAAGGATTTTCTTCTCAGGCATAACATAAAATATTTAGACAAATTTGAATCCAATGTCACTTTGTTTTTAGATTTGGAAAAACAACTTTCGGTCATATTAGACAAACATCAACTCCCTTCGAGTAGCAAGCTACGTCAAGATCTCGTTGCCTATCAGAATGGCTTCAATAAACTAGTTTTCGGATATCAAAAACTAGGGCTGAGCAGAAAAGAGGGCTTAAAAGGTTCTTATAATAAAGCCTTTGATACTGCTTACTCGCAGGCCTCAACTAAACAAGCCTTAGATTTATTGCTTTTCAATAAAGAAGTCTATAACGGTGTATACAATTTTGATTTAATTTCCTCTATTAATAGCAGTCAGCTAGTCGATACTAGCCGTCAATTTATAGCTCAAGAGAAAGTAATCGGGCTCAAATATAATGAAGGTTTATTGGGTGATACGCGCTCATTATCACACGCAGTTGAAGAGCAATTTAAAAATTTTTCAGCGACCATACATGATGAAAATTCACAACAACTGGAACGCTTAAGTTTTATAAAGCAGCTGGTGTCTGTTGTTGTCCTTCTTGTTATATCAGGTCTAGTTTTCCAAATATCACGCTCCATCAACCGCCAAGTTCAATCTTTATCTAATGTTATAAGCAAAATATCTCAAACGAATGATATCGGCGTACGTGCTAATTTACCGGGTAATGATGAACTAACTTCTATTGGTAAACATTTCAATAGTTTATTAGATAAGATCGAAGCCTTGATTCTTGGTTCTCAAGATAAGTCTAAACATTTATCCGGCAGTACTGGCAACATGCATAATCAACTTGAAGGTGTAATTACTCAATTCCATGTTCAAGCCGATCACACAGCAACAATGGCTACATCAGTTCAAGAAATGGTTTCAACAATCAATGAAATCTCCGAAAGTACTACGATTGCGGTAGAAGGTGTTCAGCAAGCGGCTAATAATGCGCAAAGTGGGCGTCAAGTCGTAAGGACAACTGTACAAAATATAAGTGAGCTTTCCTCGACCCTAGCGAATAGCCAAACTTCTATTAATTCTTTAAATGAACATGTTGATAAAATTGGTGGTGCCGTAAACATTATCCAAGAAATTGCAGAACAAACTAACCTTCTTGCTTTAAATGCTGCAATTGAAGCTGCACGTGCAGGAGAGCAAGGAAGAGGTTTTGCGGTTGTTGCGGATGAAGTTAGAGCACTTGCCAGCCGAACCCATCAATCAACTGAAGAGATTACTAAGGTTGTGTCAGCGATTCAAAACCAAATGTCGACAGTTGTTGGAGACATCGATAAATGTAACCAGCAAGGGCAAGACACACTATCTGACTCTGAATTGCTTGATTCAAGCTTAAGTCAAATAATAACGGATATGAGTACCATTCAAGCCAACTCTGAACGTATTGCTTCTGCAATAGAGGAACAAGGCATTGTAATGAATCAAGTGAGCGAATCTATTACGGAGCTAAACGGTATATCCGAAAATAATATGCATTCAGCGCAAGAGTGCTTACTAGAAGTAGACAACGTATCAGCGCAAGCTAATGATATGGATTCTGCTGTCGCAGAATTTAAAACAAGCAAAGTTTAGTTTGATAGATATCCTAGCCTAAACAGGCATTACAACACGCACTAAAAAGCCGCTCAATTGAGCGGCTTTTCACATCATTCTCAAAATTTTACTTCATCTTTCTACGTCTTAAACCAGCTAATAAAATAAGTGGTAACCCCAATATGGAAATACTACCGCCGCTAGAGCTACTGCTGCTTGAAGAATCACCGTCTGTTGGGCTGTTACCAAAGTATTCAATTTCACCATTAACTGCTAAGTGATTAGTTCTGAGATTATCAGAACTAGTAGACTTAGGAGTTTCCCCGCCAGCTAAAACACTGTCAATCCAAGCATTGTAATCATGAATTTCGGTGAATACTGAGGTCACGCCTATATTCGCACCACATGATGATGGACCAAAGCTAGTGATCCCTACTTGTACGTATTTACTTCCATCATACCAATATACAGGGCCGCCAGAGTCGCCTTGGCAGGTACCATTTTTAAGTCGAGTTAAAGAGCTGTAATCCCCATCAAAACAAATTTGCTTGGTGGTTATTCGATCGCCATTAAAAAATACAGATGAACAGGCGCTATTACTAACTAGGTTTAAATCAACTTGCAGCAACTGATCATTACCATCATAGCCTGATACGGTATCTCCGTGCCCTACAGCAGTAAACTTAGTGTTGACCTGATCATTTCGATAGGACTCACTATCTGGTCTACGAATAACATCATTAATAGTATCGATGTTCATGGCTGTTTCCAGCTTTAAAATAGCAACATCGTTCTCTAAAAAATAACTGATATCATCGTTATAGTCATTGCGATAGTAAATTTCTTTGACTCTATTCCTTTGAATATCCCCTAAAGGGTAGTCATCAACATTTTGCAGTTGAGGTACTACAACCGTGAACAGAGAGATTGCTTCATTGCCATAAATACAATGGGCCGCGGTCAATATATGGTGTTCATCTAAGATGGTGCCACCACAGAAAGGATTGGTGAAATATTTACCATCGTATTCAAAGCTATCAAGAAATAAATTAGCAATAGAAGGATATTCACTGACTGGTGCATTTACGCCATTAACTATATAACTAGATACATCATTGTTGTCACTTGCACTTGCACTTGCACTTGCACTTGCAAAGCCTGACAGCAATAAACATAAAGTTACGGATAATCGATTCACCTTCATTATGTTGCTCCATTACATCTTTATAAAATACGTAGCTACTAGAAACGATTTTTGTTGCTAATACAAGTGTAGCGTTAAATCAATAGACAGAATGAGATGAAGGTCGAGGCTGGTTACATGGATTAAGTTATTTTTTCAAATCTCCTCTTCGATATCATCGTTTAGTTCATTTAAAAACGCAGGCAACTGCCTAATAAAAAACAAAAAAACCTACTGCTTACTCAGCAGTAGGTTTAACTTTCTCCACCTCTGTAGATGGGAAGATTACGAGTTATTTAGAGAAAAAAGTAAAATCTAACCTTTGACTCTTAACAAATTGTACTAACCGCGGTAATAGCGCTGCGGTACAAATGGCATTTTTTCAACAGTCATCGCAAGTTTCTTACCACGAACTTCAGCGAATACTTCAGTACCAATAACGGCTAAATCAGTACGTACATAAGCCATAGATACCGGCTTCCCTGCGTTAGGACCAGCAGTACCACTTGTTACTACGCCAATTTTGTTATCATCAGCATCAAATAATTCAGCGCCTTCACGAACCGGTGCTTTAGTTTGACCAACTAAACCTACACGCTTACGTTGTACGTCTTTAGTAACAATTTGCTCTAAAATAATGTCAGCACCTGGGAAACCACCAGCACGTTCACCATCAGTGCGACGAACTTTTTGAATTCCCCATAGAAGGCTAGCTTCAACTGGCGTTGTTGTTGTATCTAGGTCATGACCGTACAGACATAGACCACATTCAAGACGAAGTGAATCACGAGCACCAAGACCAATCCACTCAACTTCCTCTTCGCCCGTTAATTTACGAGCCAGAGCTTCAGCGTTATCATTAGGTACTGAGATCTCGTAACCATCTTCACCAGTGTAACCACTTCGGCTCACGATGCACTCAACGCCATCGATATCTACTTTTTGAACGTCCATGAACAACATGTCTGCAACACTTGGTTGGAAACGAGCAAGAACTTCAGATGCTTTAGGTCCTTGAAGTGCTAATAGAGCACGATCATCAATCACCTCCATCTCAACATCAGCAGGAAGATGAGCAGTTAGATGGTCGATATCTTGTGTCTTACACGCAGCGTTCACAACAACGAATAGGTGATCACCTAGGTTTGCAACCATAAGGTCATCCATAATGCCACCTTGCTCGTTAGTAAAGAACGCATAACGTTGCTTACCTGCAGGGAGATCCATAATATCTACCGGAACTAGTGACTCAAGTACTTTCGCAGCATTCTCACCATGCAGGCGTAGTTGTCCCATATGTGAAACATCAAATAAACCAGCAGCATCACGCGTGTGTAAGTGCTCTTTCTTAACGCCAAGTGGATACTGAACTGGCATATCATAACCAGCAAAAGGAACCATTTTCGCGCCTACTTCAACATGTAAAGTATGCAGTGGTGTTTTCAGTAAGTTAGCTTGTTCTTGAGTCATTTTATTCTCCATGCGTCGCAGGGCTTTCATTTTAAGCCTGCCGCTTTGTCTCTATTAAGAGTCATCTCTTATTTGCTTGATTGTAGATCTTATTAATTAAGATACCTTGTACAAATATCGATAAGACCCGGTAGATAGTGGGAACTTAATTTAAGCGTAAATCAAATCCCCAAGAATTCACTTCAATAAACCATGATCTACATGAGTAAACCTTGTTCACTATAATAAACAAGCATGAGGCAGTTTTATAGCCTTAACAAGATTAAAACAGTCGAAAATGTGACATTTAACAATTAAATTACAATTAAAACGCCCAAACAAAAACGCCACTTTGATGATTATCACATCAAAATGGCGCTTTTTAATCGAAGTTAGCAACACAAGCAAACGGTTGCCTTCACTATAAGAAATTTATTATTCTTTGTTTTATTTTGCAGTAACCCACAAAATATGAGCATCATCGACGCTCGAAGAGATCAGCATATGCCCCATATTCGCATCATAATACATGCTATCCCCTTCACTCATTGAAACCGGTTCATAGAACTCAGAATAAAACATAACTGAGCCTGATATGATCATCAGAAACTCTTCACCATCATGTCGAACCCAGTCGTTATACTCATCAAAGCTACGAGCTCGCACTCGGCTCTTGAAAGGCATCATTTTTTTATTTGATAACTCTGTTGCCAGCAATTCATGCTCATAAGTTGGCGTTGGGTGTGGTTTCCCTTGACCTGACTTGGTTAAATCCCTACGCCCTGTTGCCACCTTTTTTCTTGGCGGTTCAAAGAGTTGAGGCATATCTATCTGCAAACCCAAGGCGAGTTTTTGCATAGCTTGATAAGTCGGCGAGATTTGTTCGTTTTCAATTTTACTTAAAGTAGACCGTGCCAAACCTGTTCTTTGACTGGCTTCTTCTAGAGTTATACCCAATTTGCTACGGATATCTTTGATTCTCTGACCAAGCTTTAAAGGCTCGATATTTTGATCTAGCGACTCTTTCGCCAACGTTAAAGATGGGTACTCATCATAAATGTCTTCTGACATAGGTCCCTCATTATTTTTATGCATCCTGTCTATAAATATTATTGTTGCACGAAGACCTTTGTTGATTAAAGAGCACACAGCAAAATAAACCGTGCTCTCGGTAACAGAATCAGAAAATCTGTTTCCTATAGGAAATTTTTGATTGATTGTTTGTGACAGGAAAGCTATGTTATCGACTTGTTAGATGAAGAGATGCTACTTCTGCTCGAAGCGAATGATAGTTTTAACATTTGCTTAAGCTATTTTTACCCTACTTTTTGGGGACCAATTCGTACTGCATTTACCCTACAAATAATCGTTAAACGTAATAACAAATATGACGCGAACGATAACAATGCAGAAACTAACGTAATACTGATGGAACAATAATAAACACTCACCATTGGTTATAATGAAAGGTCATCGACAATGAACAACGCACATCAAAGCCATAGCCTAGACAGCTTTTTTTCTACTACTCTTGCTGCGACAGACGATGCGGTGTTTGCTGGAATTCAAGCAGAGAACACACGCCAAAATGATCAAATCGAACTTATTGCTTCTGAAAACATCGTTTCAAAAGCAGTAATGCAAGCTCAAGGCACATGCCTAACGAATAAATATGCGGAAGGCTACCCTGGCCGTCGTTATTACGGTGGTTGTGAACACGTTGATACTGTTGAATCTATTGCTATTGAACGTGCTAAGCAGCTTTTCAAATGCCAATACGTAAATGTGCAGCCTCACTCTGGCGCACAAGCAAACGGCGCAGTTAAACTTGCACTTCTTCAGCCGGGCGACACTATTCTAGGGATGTCCTTAGATGCAGGTGGTCACCTTACTCACGGTGCTCGCCCAGCAATGTCTGGTAAATGGTTTAACGCGGTTCAATACGGTGTTGATCGTGATACGTTAGAAATTGATTACGAAGCAGTACGTCAATTAGCTATCGAAAGTAAACCAAAAATGATCATCGCGGGTGGCAGTGCTATTCCACGCGTAATCGATTTTGCAAAATTCCGAGAAATCGCTGATGAAGTTGGCGCTATCTTAATGGTAGATATGGCACACATTGCGGGTCTTATCGCGACAGGTGCTCACCCTAGCCCACTTCCACACGCACACGTAGTAACAACCACAACGCACAAAACATTACGTGGTCCTCGTGGTGGCATGATTCTTACCAATCACGAAGACATCAATAAAAAAATCAACTCTGCCGTTTTCCCTGGTCTTCAAGGTGGCCCACTAATGCATGTTATCGCGGCTAAAGCGGTTGCATTTGGTGAGGCACTAGGTCCTGAATTTACGACTTATATTGATTCAGTGATCGATAACGCAAAAGTTCTTGCTGAAGTATTGCAAACTCGCGGTTGTGACATCGTGACAGGCGGAACTGACACACACTTAATGCTCGTTGACCTTCGTCCTAAAGGATTGAAAGGTAACGTAACTGAAGAAGCATTAGAGCGTGCAGGGATCACATGTAACAAAAATGGTATACCATTTGACTCAGAAAAACCTATGATTACTTCTGGTATTCGTTTAGGTACACCCGCTGGAACCACTCGTGGTTTTGGTACTGAAGAATTCAAGCTTATCGGTCAATGGATCGGTGATGTACTAGATGGGTTAGTTGAAAGCCCAGAAGGTAACGCCGAAGTTGAGCAACGTGTTCGCAAGCAAGTAAAAGAGCTTTGCAAGCGCTTCCCTCTTTACCGTTAAGACTTTTAAAATAATTACTCGTTTTTTAAATTAACATCTCATAAATTTTTGGAGAATTAGCAATGGACAATACACTGAAGTTTGCAGACAGCCATGAGTGGGTAAAAGACAACGGTGACGGCACTGTAACAATCGGTATTTCTGAGCATGCTCAAGAAATGCTAGGTGACGTTGTATTCGTTGACCTACCAGATACAGAAGACGAAATCGAAGCTGGTGAAAGCTTCTCTCTTATCGAATCTGTAAAAGCAGCATCAGATATCTATGCGCCAATCACTGGTGAAATCGTTGCAATAAACGAAGAGCTAGAAGATAGCCCAGAGCTTATTAACGAAGAACCTTATGACGGTGGCTGGATTGTTAAAGTGAAGATGTCAGACACATCTGAACTGAACAACCTAAAAGACGCTGAAGAATACCTAAGCTCTATTGAAGAAGATTAATAGGTAAACTCATTACGATAAAGCTGCTCTTTGGAGCAGCTTAATTTTAGGGGCTAGCTCACGGCTCCAAAGAGAAAGTAGAACATATTATGACTGAATTACTTCAAAGCCAATTACTGAAAGACTTGGGTACTCAAAACGAGTTTGTTGCTCGTCATAACGGCCCAAATAAAGCAGACCAGCAAAAAATGCTTGAAGCTATCAACGCGACTAGCCTAGAAGCACTGATCGACGAAACGGTACCTGCACAAATCCGTTTAGAAAAGCCAATGACACTTGCAGCGCCACTAAGCGAAGTCGACATGCTGACTTCTCTAAAAGAGATCGCTAACCTAAATCAAGTGAAACGCACTTTCATTGGTCAAGGCTACTACAACACATTCACTCCAAACGTTATTTTACGTAACGTTTTAGAGAACCCAGGCTGGTACACAGCTTACACACCATACCAACCAGAGATCTCTCAAGGTCGTCTTGAGGCTCTGCTCAATTACCAACAAATGGTAATGGACCTAACCGGTATGGAAATCGCGAACGCATCTCTTCTTGATGAAGCGACTGCAGCTGGCGAAGCAATGACGCTGTGTAAACGTGCTGGTAAAAGCAAGAGCAACGTATTCTTTGTAGCAGATGATGTTCATCCTCAGACACTAGAAGTTGTTAAGACTCGTGCTGAGTACATCGGTTTTGAAGTCATGGTTGGCGCTCTTGAAACACTTCCAGAGCAAGACGTATTTGGTGCATTGGTTCAATATCCAGGCACAACTGGTGAAGTAAAAGACCTAACAGACATCATTGCTAAAGCTCAAGCAAACAAAACACTCGTAACAGTTGCTACTGACCTACTTGCATCTGCTCTACTTAAGCCTGCTGGCGAAATGGGTGCAGACGTTGTAATTGGTTCAGCACAACGTTTCGGCGTTCCTATGGGTTACGGCGGTCCACACGCAGCATTCATGGGTACTCGTGAAAAGCACAAACGTACAATGCCAGGTCGTGTAATCGGTGTATCTATCGATACTCACGGTAAACAAGCGCTTCGCATGGCAATGCAAACTCGTGAGCAACATATCCGCCGCGAGAAAGCGACGTCGAACATCTGTACAGCTCAAGCACTTCTAGCAAACATGGCGTCTTTCTACGCGGTTTACCACGGTGCAGAAGGCCTACGTACTATCGCTCGTCGTACACACCACATGACAGCTATTCTAGCAGCAGGTCTAACGAAGGCAGGCTACGAGCTAACAAACAACAGCTTCTTCGATACCATCACAATCAACTCTGAAGAGAAGACAGATGCACTGTATGCGAAAGCGCAAGCAGCAGACATCAACCTTCGTCTGCTTAAGGGTAAGATCGGTATCAGCTTAGATGAAACAACAACGATCGACGACGTGAACGCACTGTTCGCAATCTTCGACGTGAAAGAAGACATTCAAGCGCTATCTTCTGACATTGCATCAAATGAATTTGCAGCAATCCCAGAAAACTGCCGTCGTGAATCAAAATTCCTGACTCACCCAGTATTCAATACGCACCACAGCGAAACGCAAATGATGCGTTACCTAAAACAGCTTGAGAACAAAGACTTCTCTCTAACGCACGGCATGATCCCACTGGGCAGCTGTACAATGAAGCTGAACGCTGCTGCTGAGATGATCCCTGTAACATGGCCTGAATTTGGTTCTATCCACCCATTCGCGCCTCTTGAGCAAGCGGCTGGTTACACAGCGTTAGCA
The DNA here is from genome assembly GCF_024347495.1 of Vibrio gallaecicus. Classification (NCBI taxonomy): domain Bacteria; kingdom Pseudomonadati; phylum Pseudomonadota; class Gammaproteobacteria; order Vibrionales; family Vibrionaceae; genus Vibrio; species Vibrio gallaecicus. The sequence continues at coordinate 851,895 of NZ_AP025491.1, forward strand.
AAAGATCTTAAAGAGAAGCTATGTGAAATCACCGGTTACGACGATTTCTCACTACAGCCAAACTCAGGTGCATCCGGCGAATACGCAGGTCTAATCGCGATTCAACGTTACCATGCAAGCCGCGGTGAAGGTCACCGTAACGTTTGTTTGATTCCTAGCTCTGCGCACGGTACTAACCCTGCAACGGCATCTATGGTTTCTATGAAGGTAGTGGTTGTTAAGTGTGATGAAGATGGCAACATCGACATGGTAGATCTAGCTGCGAAAATCGAGAAACACAAAGACAACCTATCAAGCATCATGATCACTTACCCTTCTACGCACGGCGTATACGAAGAGCAAGTGAAAGAAGTGTGTGAACAAGTACACGCAGCGGGCGGTCAGGTTTACCTAGACGGCGCGAACATGAACGCTCAAGTAGGTCTTACTTCACCAGGTTTCATTGGTTCAGACGTATCTCACTTGAACCTACACAAAACATTCTGTATCCCACACGGCGGTGGCGGTCCGGGTATGGGTCCTATCGGTGTTAAATCACACCTAGCACCTTTCCTACCAGGTCACATTGAAAACGGTGTACAAGGTTCCGACTACGCAGTATCGGCTGCCGATCTAGGTAGTGCTTCAATTCTACCTATCTCTTGGGCTTACATTGCTATGATGGGTGAACCGGGTCTAACAGAGGCAACGAAAGTCGCTATTCTGAATGCCAACTACCTGATGGAACAACTTGCTCCACATTACCCTGTTCTTTACCGCGGTACTAATGGTCGCGTTGCGCACGAATGTATTATCGATATCCGTCCGCTGAAAGAAGAGACGGGCATCAGCGAAGAAGACATTGCTAAACGTTTAATGGATTTCGGATTCCACGCTCCAACAATGTCATTCCCAGTTGCAGGTACATTGATGATTGAGCCAACTGAATCAGAAGATTTAGAAGAGCTTGAGCGTTTCTGTGAAGCGATGATTGCGATTCGTCATGAAATGACAGCAGTGAAAAACGGTGAATGGCCACTAGACAACAACCCTCTAGTAAACGCACCGCATACACAAGCTGATCTTTCAGGCGCAGAATGGAATCGCCCTTATTCTCGCGAACTGGCTTGCTTCCCATCGAAAGCAACGAAGAACTCGAAGTACTGGCCTACTGTTAACCGTGTAGATAACGTATACGGCGACCGTAACTTAATCTGTTCTTGCCCAAGCATCGACAACTACGAAGATTAATTAGTCGTTGAGTTGAGAAACAAAGAGGTATCTTCAAAAGTTAAGCATTAACTAAAAAACGAATATATCTTTTATGAAATCCGAGTGTTTAATCGCACTCGGATTTTTCTTATCTAAGTTGCAACGAATTTAATTGCCCCACCAGCAAGACACCTAACCATATTTCCGCCTCCAGCGCCCCTCTCCTTCTAAAGCTCGTATCTATCTGTTTCTGAAAAATACGCGTTTAACCCAAATCTTTATTAACAATAATTTAGGTTTTCCTTTGAGGATTTTCATAGTTCGTGCGGTGTATCGGTTAGGACATCATTACAACTTTCAAAACCGACTGGATAAACGATGAGCGTATACCTCTTTGTATTCCACTCAAGATTTGTATCAGGAATTCTAAATGCACATTACTTTTCATTGGGCACCCATCTTATTGTTTGCTGCGCTATCAACAGGCTGTAACAGTGGTGGAGATAGCAACACTCCAAGTACCGACCCAGGTTTGCAGAACAACCAGAGACCGATTGCGATTGCAGGCATAAATCAGCAAGTGAAAGAAGGCGATCGGGTACAACTCGATGGAACCTCAAGCATTGATTATGATAAAGACGAAATTACCTATCAATGGTCTTTGAGTTCAGCCCCGCTTCAAAGCCTAGCGGAACTGTCTCAGGTCGATGCCATAAAGCCCACATTTACAGCAGACAAGTTAGGAACCTATGTTGTTGATCTTGTCGTTCATGATGGAACCGTCAGCAGCCGAACCAATCAAGTAAAAGTTGTTGCGGTTTCTGATGGAGAAAACTCACCACCGACGGTTTCGATATTCAATGACCATTACCGAGAGAATATTATTGGTAAAGCTGACCTGTCTGCTTCAGCAAATGATGCTGATAATGATGAGTTGACATTTCGCTGGAAAATCATACAACAACCAGAAAACAGTAGCCCAAGACTGGATACAACCACTACCACTTATTTTAAAGGCACTTACTCTAACCAACCGGATTTATCGACAGATACTATCGGGGATTACATTGTGGAGGTTACTGTATCCGATGGTTTAGCATCCGCTAGTGATACAGCCACTGTTTCTTTCTACTATGAGAACGTCCCACCAATTGTTAGAGGGACAGGAAGCCCTATCGGTGCCATTGAAGGCATGACGATTCCATTAGACGCGAGTACAAGCGAAGATCCAAATGGTGACCCGATCACTTTCCAATGGTCATTCATCTCAAAACCTCAAGCGTCAAACACTGTCATTGTTAACCCAAGCTCAGCAAAACCTCATTTTTTAGCAGACGTAGCTGGTGATTATGCCATTACTGTTGAAGTCAGTGATGGGGAGTTGTCGTCTTTTCCATCGAGGGCTGCCCATGTACGTGTGGATTCGCTGACCGGCCCCCATGCAAAGGTAACAATTAATGATGATCCCAACCCTGTTCTATTACCTTATGACAACTCGTTGATCATCGATAAGACACAAGATAGTGGTGACCTCCCAGACTATTATGAACTCGGCACTTATACATTCGAAGCCGTAATGAATGACATCACTTTAACGGTTAGTACCTTCCGAGATCGAACGAATACAGTACAACCAATAGCTCGAACGCCCTTTGGTGAATTAAAGGAAAGCGAAATATACGTTATTCCTGCTGGCACAAAAGAAGTAATTACAATCCTTTCCCCTCCAACTTCAGGTCAAACCACGGATATAAGCCTTGATTTTGCCTGGAGCCTCTACGGCTTGGGTGATTACAGTCCAATCCGAAGAGCTGGTGGGAATTACGCATTCACTAGTCGATAGCCAATATATTTACTTAGATTTATCCATTCAAAAGCGCTTATGAACTTAGGCGCTTTTTTATTTTATTTTTGTTTACGGGTTTGGACTCTTACTTCGGTGTATTTGATGAAAGCAAGTGAGATGTCTGTCGCGCGCACCGGGCAACTGGCTTGATTTCAATCATTTAAAATACATTTAAAAGGAATAGAAAATGAAACCAGTTCAACTTTCATGGATCGCAGCAGCATTTCTTGGTCTAAGCCCTGTCGTTCAAGCCGGTTTTGACGGTGCTATCAGCGACAATTCACTTCGCCAAGTTGGTGAATCAGAAGTTTATGTGCCATTTTTCCACTCAAAAGGCAAAGCAGGAATCGGCAGTGCTACTGGTAAACGCGTCGACTTCGACGGCTTAGCTGGAAATATTTTCAGCAGTAAAGAGCGAGACAGTGTTCATACATCAGGCAGTAAACACTTCAGTAACTCTCACTACAATTTTGTACAAGTTGCGAACCAAGACATTTGGTTTGGGGAATGGTATGAGGGTACACAAGACGCAGATTTCAATAACCGAACGGTTTACTACGTAGGGAACGATGCAGGTACAACAGTACCCACTAGCGGAACTGCAACTTACAACATCACAGGCATTAATAAGTTTAGTGGCAGCAATAAATTGTCTGGAACATTTGATGCTGATTTCAATAACCAAACTTTAACGGGTGCTATTTCGAATGCAACCCTAACTGTTGGTGTGAATAGCACTATTGACTCTGCAACGGCGTCGTTCAACGGAAGTGCAACCGCTACACAAGCTGGTTCTGTAACCCAAGGTTCATCTCAAGGTCACTTCTTCGGTGCTGATGCGGCGTCTCTAGCTGGTATCGCGACATTCACTAGTAATAGTGATCTTGATACTGCCTTCGGTGGTGAAAAGCAGTAAAACTTTAGCCTAAACCAAAGAAGCAGCACGCGCTGCTTCTTTCTTTTTCATCTGTGCTTCGCAAGCACTCGCGCATTAAGACATCCATGAAGTTCAACCTTTCCCAACGATTATTCCTACCGCTTATTTCTTTTGTCGTCATTCCAAGCGCATTAGTCAGTTTGCCGAGTGTGGCATCTAACCCTGATACTAGTCTTCGAATTGAACAACAAGATGCGCTATCGGCAGTCGAAAAAGAAAACGCCATTTTAGCTGAAGAGCTGCAAGATGAAGAACAGCGTCAAAACGCGCAGCAATCATCTTCTAATTCAATTGACCCTTCAATAGCGGACCCTGAGTCAACGTTCAGCATAGATCTTTCGGATTCAAACCAAGTCGCCCAAGCCTTGCACCTTTCTGCTCAGCAGCATAATTGGGGCTTAGCTCAGCAACTACTCAGCCATTATCAGCTATTCGATAACGCAGACCCGCTGCTTATTCATTATGTGCGTGGTGGTATTTATCGTTCACAAGGTGAGCTAAAACGTGCACAAGAGGAATACACTCAGTTAATCACGTTACAACCCAATTTCATGCCAGCGCAATTAGAACTGGCACGCGTTCTATTCGAAAACCACAACAACTCAGAGTCATTAGAATTATTCGAACAAATTGAAGCTTCACTCCCATCTAACAACCCTCGAACTCAAGGTATTCAACGGACCATAGATGTATTTTCTAGTGCGCTCAAAGCCCGAGATGACTGGGGCGGTTCCATTAGTTTCGGGCCATCGTTTAATGACAATCTAAACAGCTCTTCCGAAAGCTACACCTGTTTAGTTCATAGCGATATTGGGCAATGCATCATCGATAGAGTCACCCCAAAAAAACAACAGGCTTTTGGTATCGATTATGAAGCGAGCTTAAATAAACGAACCTCACTCACTGGTCATCATGGCGTTTCTTTTAGTGGGCTCACCTACGGCACTCGTTATTCAGGTCATGACGAATATGATGAGCAAACCGTCAAAGCGAGCTTTGGGTACAGTTATCAGAGCCAAAGGGATCGCGTGTCCTTTGCTCCACAATTTGAATTCAATACGTTTGCTGGAAAAAGCCTGTATTTAAGTTCTGGAATCAAACTGGATTGGTTCAAAACCGTAAACAAACAAAGTGCATTTAAATTCGAAACCAAAGTTGATTATCAAAACTATCAACCAGGAAAACTGGATTATCAGTCTGATTGGCAATTCTCGACCTTGTTCACTTATTGGTATCAATTACCTGATAAATGGTTGTTATTTGGAGGTGTGGACTGGACAGATAAACGAAATGATCAACAAGTTCATGCTTATACTTTGTCTGGCGTTCGACTTGGGGTTAACAAAAACGTCAGCACATGGTTAGACGTCAGTCTGTTTGCTTCTTTGAGAGATCGCCGATATCAAGATTTCAGCGCTTTACTTGGAGATAAGCGGAATGACAGAGAACAAAATTACACCTTAGTCATTCACTCGCCAAGTATTCAGTATTTAGGAGTGTCTCCCACCCTTAGCTGGACTCATAAACGAGTGAAAAGCAACATCGACTGGCTTTACACCTACCAACAAAATGAAGTTAGCCTAAAACTCACTAAGCGATTTTAATTGCAATTTATTCACATTGCTTATTAATTCAAATGGCTACGCGAATCCAATTGTTGTTTAAATCTAATTGGTACATAAGTCAAACCAGCGCTTAAACTAAACCAAAGCATAAGAAAAACCAACGCATAAGAACAACTGTTGCCTAACTTAAGCAGGTACACGATTTAAACAGGTCCACCACTGAACCACCAGCTAGTTGTACCTGTTTTCTCTGCGGCTTCTTATCATCCGTTATTTTTCACAAATTTCATTACGGATTTCTGATTCTCATTCGGTATACCTTCCATATCACTCAGCAAACCTTTTGCTATTACTACTTATCAAATGAGCCAATATAATGAATACGCTTTTTTTTCGCCTCATGTCAGCCCTTTCGGTGTTGACACTTAGCCCACTGGTTAGCGCAACTCAAGACACTGTTGATACTGTTTCTTCAGTAAATACAGTATCTCCTGTAAATACGGTACCTCCACTAAACACCGTACCTTCTGCAAGTTCTCTCTCAAGTTCAACACCAGCTACGCTACCTGAAGTGATAGAGCACCAAATCATTCCGCCTTCAAATCCGTTAATTACTCATGACCTATCAGCGATGGGCATGTACCACGCAGCGGATTGGGTAGTTAAATCCGTCATGATCTCTCTTTTCATCGCCTCAATAATCAGCTGGGCTATCTTCCTTGCTAAACAAATACAATTAGTACGGGCAAGCAAACGCACAACCAAACTACTCAGCACTTTAGTACAGAGCGAAAGCATTCAAAACGCCGAAGTAAATTTAAGTAACCATAAAGCGAGTGAGTTGATACTTTTCACCGCGGTTCAACATGAACTTCATTTGTCATCACTGGGACACGCAACGCCAGATGGAATAAAAGAAAGAGTCCAATTACGTCTTGAACGGGTTCAAACCGAGCTTTCTCGTAAAATGACATCCCTTACCGGTATTCTCGCGACTGTTGGTTCAATTAGTCCATTCGTTGGATTGTTTGGTACTGTCTGGGGGATCATGAATGCCTTCATTGGCATAGCAAAGTCCAAAAGTACGACCTTAGTGGTTGTGGCTCCGGGAATAGCGGAAGCCCTACTGGCAACTGCAATTGGGCTGATAGCCGCCATACCCGCCGTGATTATGTATAACTACTTCACTCGATTTATTGGAAAGTACAGAGCATTAGTCACGGATGTCTCAGCGGCAAGCATGGTGTTAGTCAGCAGAGAGCTCGATAGAAAAAGCCACAATGAAACCAACCTTAAATCAGATATAAAAAAGGCGGGTTAATCATGGCGTTTAAAACCTCTTCAGACAGTGATGAAATGGCTGAGAATCATGAAATCAATGTCACGCCTTTAGTTGATGTGATGCTTGTACTGCTGATTATAGTGATGGTCGCTTCGCCACTGGCGACGGTTAATGTTCCTGTAGATTTACCTTCATCATCTGCAGCCCCACAACCGCAACCAAACGAACCTTTCTACCTAACTGTTCAAAAGGATATGTCACTCACTCTTGGTGAAAGTGACGTTGTGACGCTAAGCGCATTAAAGCCAGCACTTGATTCGGCATTACAAGGAAAAGATAAACGTATTTATTTACGTGCAGATAAAGATCTTAATTACCAAGACTTAATGAAAGTGATGAACGCATTAGTTAAAGCGGGTTACGGTCAAATAGCATTAGTGGGAATTAAATTACCGGCGGGGAGCCAATAATGAGTCTGCTTGCTGATCCTTCAGTGAATATAAAAGAGCCTAAGAAACGCTTCCTGCTGATTGGGCTAACTGCAAGTATTCTTCTTCATTTGGTGTTTATTGTGGCGTATATGTGGACGCCGCAATATGATTTTACACCTCCTATACAAGCAGCTCCTATAGTCGTCACGATTGTTGCGCCTCTCGCTTCAAACAAACAAAAAATTGAAGACACTGTATTAGGTGACCCTCAAAAAGAAATTATTCAACAAGAGGTATTGAAAACGCCACCGAAAGAAGAAGTTTTTATTGCACAAACTTCACCTTCAATTGTTCCTATTATAGAAGCTGAAAAGCCTTCAACATTCTTAGCTCCTAACAAACATAATCAAGAGGTAGTAAAAAAATCCCCACCTCAGAACCAAACGACCGAAAGTAAAGCTGATAAGCCGCAAAAGCCTGCACGAAAGCCTGTAAAGCCAGAGCAATCAAAGAAAAAAGTCACTGAGATACCAATTAAGCCAGAAGCTAAATCGAAACCAGTGGATCCCATCAAAAAAAATAAGCCACTAAAAACAGAGTCTCAAGCCATATCACAGCAAGCACAATCAAAGAAAAACATAACCGCAAGTAATGTAGCGAATGCGGCGGCAGCACTACGACAAGGACAACTTTCTGAAAATGGTCGGATAGCAAAAGTAAGTTGGCAACAGGCGTTACATGCTCATTTAGAAAAGAAGAAAAAATATCCAAGGAAAGCAAAGCGTATGAAGAAAAAAGGCACACCTGTGATACGTTTTACTATGGACAGAGATGGTCACGTTATCAATGTATCTCTGATCCAAAGCTCTGGTACTTCTTCGTTAGATAAGGAGGCGATTGATCTCGTATACCGAGCGCAACCGCTCATTAAACCCCCAAGTTCAGTTGCAGGAAACCAACTCAGTTTAACCCTACCCATCAATTTTTCTTTCTAGTTCTCTTAAAAACCTATGGATGAGTAAGGTTCACTTTACCTGACCAAATACCACGGAAAGTTTACTGATATAGCCTGATTATTACTCTAAAAGCATGATTTATTCCACTTACATTGCATTTATGAAATCAATATTAGCTTCATGCTTTATAAATATTGCATAGTGTCGCATGACATATTGACCTTTCTATCATATTGAAAATCGACACGGCTAGCATAACGTGGTTTTGTCTTTCATTCTGGTCGAGCAACCTAAAGAACTAACGGCATACACCAAGGTTATCGGACAAGATAAAGGACTTTTTGTTAAAAGCTAAATTTACAAATGGTCCCTCGTTCTACACGGTGATTTTAGGTAAGTATATGGATGATTACTTAAAAAGAATTGAACAGCTTGAGAAAGAAAATGAGCGTCTAAAATCAGATAACGCTCGTTTACAAGAAAAATTAAACCTGGCTTTAGATGGCACAGGGTTATGCTTGTGGGAGCAACATGTACCTAGCGGCTCTTTAACTATTTTCAATATGGAATGGGGAAAAATGCTTGGCTTCCAACCTAACGAACTCAGTGCAACTGTTGAAATGTGGAAACAAAACTTACACCCTGATGACTATGACCTAGCCGTGGGGGCATTTGAAGATCACCTTGCAGGTAAGACTGACCTTTACCAAGTTGTACACCGAATGGTTCATAAAGATGGTAGTGATAGTTGGGTATCAGACAGAGGGAGAGTCGTCGAGTTTGATGAAAACGGCGCACCTCTACGTATGATGGGCACTCATATCGATATCACTCAAGAAAAGCGATATGAGATGAAACTGGCTGACTTAGCAAACAAAGATCCTCTCACCAGTTTATTAAACCGTTCTGCCATTCAAAGCAGCTTCAATGAACACTTATCCAATTATAGTGACGAAACCGCTGCATTAATTTTTATTGATGTTGATAATTTCAAATCAGTAAATGATGGGCTTGGACACCAAACGGGAGACAATTTATTAATCGAAATAGCTAATTGGCTTACCGAAGTCGCATTAAATAAAAGCAAAATTGGTAGGCTGGGCGGCGATGAGTTTGTATTGCTTTGCCGCTATTCTGAACGCCACGAAATAATGAGATTATGTGACATGATCCTTTCTTTCATTTCCCCGACGTTACTCGCATCAGAAAAAAATATACAGATAGGCTTTAGTATTGGAGCTTGTTTATTTACAGGCAAAACTCATCAATTTGAAGATATTTATGAAAAAGCCGACGCGGCTATGTATCAAGTGAAAAAGAATGGCAAAGATGGTGTCGCCGTCGTAGAACTAGAGGTCACCAGTTTAGAAGCAGAACACAGCAAGGATGAAGAAACACTTGCTAGCAGAGATACAAAAATAAGCTGTAAATTGTGAGTGACTCGCTACATTGCTCGAATATTTTATTAAGATGATATCTAATAAGCAAATACTAAAAAGCCCCAGCATTTCTGCTAGGGCTTTCTAATTTGGAGGCGCCTCCCGGAGTCGAACCGAGGTCCACGGATTTGCAATCCGCTGCATAGCCACTCTGCCAAGGCGCCTTTAATCGTGTTTTAAGAGTACGACTCTTTGAATCTCACAACTAAGTGAAGTTCAAATAGATGGTGCCCCGGGCCGGACTTGAACCGGCACAGCGCGAACGCCGAGGGATTTTAAATCCCTTGTGTCTACCAATTCCACCACCAGGGCACGCAAACTTGTTGCGATGCTCCTAACCAATGTGCTTTTTCAAGCGGGTTAGACACCATCTTCGATACCGCTTTCGCCATATCTTATAATTCTGTATCTCTTAAAGAGATTGGAGGCGCCTCCCGGAGTCGAACCGAGGTCCACGGATTTGCAATCCGCTGCATAGCCACTCTGCCAAGGCGCCTTCTTAACACAATAAACAATTATCATGTTTCGCTTTTAAAGAGAGCGACTCTCACTGCGTTTGAGATTTAAAAGTCTAATTCAAAAAACAAACTATGATGGTGCCCCGGGCCGGACTTGAACCGGCACAGCGCGAACGCCGAGGGATTTTAAATCCCTTGTGTCTACCAATTCCACCACCAGGGCAACGCATTAAAAGCGATGGTGACACCATCTGTTCTTTTGGCTTCTGCCTGAGAACGAGGCGTACTTTAACCGATTCCTCACACACGTCAACACTAAATTTTGCCTTTTTAATTCAATCGATTAAATATCATTCCAAAAGCGTTAATTCGCGCCACTTTGATGTTTTTTGTAGCACTATTTCCGACAAATACTTTGTTATTCTTCGATACTTCTAAACTAATATCTCACGCAGTCACTGTTCATTCACACTTAAAAATTACACTGGGATAACTACCCATCAATTTAATGTTACGTGAAGCCTCTCAAACGGTACCAATATGAACGCTACGCCGTTCTTTGTAATCTCGCTTATCCACGTGTCTTTAAACAAACACGCTATGGGTTCGACCCTAATGGTCAAAGAGTAATTCGCAACATGCACGGGAAAATCATGATTCGTGTCCTTTGGAGTCGCGACAGCAAAGAAGTGGTCGTGGTTATCAAGGGTTCTCACAGTGTCAGTGATTGGCTCTTAAATTTTTTATTGTGGACAAGATGTTGTAGAAAACTTGGATTGAACTATCGAATCCATGCAGGGTTTTATCATTTATTGTTCCAGGAAAGCATGCCTTCAAGAAACGAAGATAGATTAGGGCTGAATGTCATTCAAAGGCTCGAAGCGACTCTGATACCGTTTATAGAGCAAGGAAAGCGTATTGCGATAACCGGTCACTCCTCTGGTGGAGCGATTGGCTGTGTATTTGCAGATTACTTAGAAAAGAAATACCCAAAGAGTATTAAACGCGTAGTGACTTTTGGGCAACCCGCCATAGGAGACTGGCACTTTAAAAAACATTACGGGCTAAATCAAAAAACCTATCGAATTTGTTGTGATTTAGACGTAGTGACTTTTATGCCACCAGTGCCTTTGCTTTATTGGCATGTAGGGAAAATGCTCTGGTTATACAATGGACGTATTTATGAAAACACCCCATCGTTAATCCGATTAGGGCGCTCACTGATTAGCTGGTTAATTCGACCTTTTTCATATCACTTAATGAGTAAATACATACGTAATAAGGACTTCTTTGATGACCACTAACTAATTAGCCAGCAAGCTAAGAGTCTGCGATTAATAGTAAGTAAATGATTAGCCACAAACCATTCGTGAGAGCTAGGAATTGGGCGTTACTAGTCGATAGTTAAACGAATGAGATGATAACGTTACTTCTACCATTTCTTCATTAAGCGCCCGACCAAGCTTGGATGATAAGACCAGCAATGATCAAACATAGTCATGAGCTGTGGGTTTCCGTATTTTGATAAACTCACCGCGTGAAAACGATTTTTATGCTCTTTTAGTTTCTCAACTTGAGCAATCATTTCGTCAGATTGTTTAGGTGCGATGAAATCAGATAACACAACCAAATCAGCATTCTTGTATTTATCTCCCATCATCAAGTCGATGGACTTCATTAATACCGGTTCTAAATCCGTCCCACCATGGAATGAGTAGCTCAAGAAGTCACTGGCTTCCCTTAAACCATCCTGACGAGTCAATTCATACGTTATTTGTTCAGAGGAAAATAAAATAACATAGCAATCACGTTCCTCTGCTAACGCAATTTGCATTAGGGCATAAGCCATCGCCTTCGCGGATTGCTCAGGAAATCCACTCATTGAACCTGATGCGTCCACACAAACGATAAACGGTCCCTTTTCTACATCGACATCTTTACTGTCCGGCTTTTGGGCTTTCACTTTGCGTAGAGTCCGAGACTTACCTTGAGAGCGATAACTTAATAAACGCTTATCCGCTAAATGTTTATAAAAAATCACTTCAAGTTCAGGATAAGCCAGAAACATAGTTTCATTTGGCAGCATTTTGTTCAGGTCATCACTTTCATGAATTCCGACAATATCATCTACCGCTTCATCACTCTTCTCTTCAACCATCTGCAGTTCTTCAACTGGGGCTTTGTTCAAAGAAGGGTCATCGACCAATCCAGCCATTCTACCAAGCTGTTCGGCGATATCTTGCAAGCCTTTATTTTTTGTTAGGAACTCAGCATGTCGCTTCATCACGGTAAGGTCAGTTTTACTTAACTTTGCAGAAGCCATATCCCACAATCGTCCTACACTGCCCTCATCACCCGACTCAGTCACTTTATCCATGCTTTTCATGGTTTCCATGCGCTGGTAAAGGTCAGCAAGTACTTTTTCTTTACTCGCTTCAAGTTCAGTAAGTTGTGCTTGTTGTATTGCATCCGACAGGTACTGATACCATTGATCGCAAAAATAATGCGGGAACATGGCGTTATCAACGCCTTTATTTTGTTCAATTAAGCGACGAGCTTGTAGATAAAATGCAGAATGCCACTCAAGCTTCTTGATTACAGAATCAATCTCATCAAAAAACTGGTCTTCATTCCAATAAATCACTTCTTGATAGAGAGCCAATTCCTCTTTAAAACGATCGGTTTCGCAGACTTTAGTCACACGCTTTTTAACTTTGCCTCGCCACTTCAAAAGGTGATTTTTTACTGAAGATTTCATACCTTTATTTTCTGCCGCCATCATCAACTGAGAGCGAGCCATAAGATCATTGACAGCCGAGTCAATGATCCCTGAATCTGCCAGCATTAAGGCAAGGTTTAAGCCATCTGCGCCTAACATAAAACTATCCCCTTACTCAAAATACTGGCTCATAAATTTTATGCGCTGAACAATCTTGCTACTTTTAACTTGGGTTGATTCGAGCTCTTGCATAATATTTTGTAAGCTGATTTCCATTGCTTTAGGCAATTCAGGATCAATAAAGCTATGAGGCAGTGCCCCATGGAACTCTGAACGCACTCTCTTTAAATGGAAGTCGGCGGCTGTTAATTCTTTAAGTGCTTGCTCTGCACGGGTTAGCCATTTTTGATAGCGTTCTTCATCAAGGCCTTCTGTTGTGACCACGCTGACTAAAACAGAACGGTTGGCAATGTCTTTAATAACCAGTTGGTTTGAAGCATCTAAATCCATTTTTAAGCGACATAAGTTGGTGTTCTGATTTACATAACCGTAAATATCACCATGTCCTTCTTTGAGTACTCGGTCAAAATCATCTTTTGCTACATACACCCAGCGGCTATCACCCTTTTCAGATTCAGACACTGACATATTGCTTTGAAGTAATACGAGTTTTACTAAGTTATAGGCACTACCAACGTTATACATTTTGGCATTTTTGATATCGTGCTGATAAACGTCTTTATCTTTTCGTAATAATCCTGATGTTGTGCTGCCAACAGATAAAGATACAGATAAGCTGGTTTCAACTTCTTCTTGGATATCTTCTAATTCTTCACGGCACTGTTCAATTTGATGTTTCGATTCTTGTTGATCAAACGCTTGGTTAAGAGCAAATTCCTTCACAACACTACGCACAATTTCTCGAGATTCAGGACTGTTCCACAAGCAATCTTGTAGTAGCATAATATCAAGTGGGTTTACTGAATCTCGCCCACTGAAAAATGCACTCGCTTTAAGTAATTTAACTGCTTTTTTCCAACGTCTATCTGAAACATATAAATCTGATTCCGCGATATCAATGCCGTGACTTTGGATCTTACTTTCCAGCATGGTTTTCAATTCAAACAGCTTGTCGAAGCTATTATCTGATAGCCCTAAAGTATCGAGCTCTTTCTGCCATTGATGATATTCAATATCAGTAATAGCTAATCCTGGTGGAATGACTGCTTCTTGCGAAGTCCCCGTGGTTAACATCGATTTGAAATTTTGCTTGTTCTGAATGCGATTAACGAAAATTCGAACTAGCATTCGATCATAAAGCGCATCAAGTCCACTATCTTCATCCGGTAATTCGTTTGATGCAGAGACAAGTAAACGCATGGGTACGCGCTGTATCTCGCTACCATTTTTAAAAGTTTTTTCATTCACTACGGTTAAAAGTGTGTTCAAAATTGCAGGTCCTGCTTTCCAAATTTCGTCAAGGAAAACAACCTGAGCCGTAGGAAGGTAGCCCTCAGTTAAACGAACATACCGCCCGTTATCTTTGAGCTCTTGTATGCTTAAAGGACCGAACACCTCTTCAGGTGTTGAAAAACGAGTCATTAGATATTCAAAATAGCTACTATTATCAAAAGCTTGGATCAAACGTTTCGCAATCAAACTTTTTGCAATACCTGGAGGACCAAGTAAAAACACGCTTTCACCCGCTAACGCAGCCAACAAACATAACTTGATAGTATCTTCTCTTTCATACACACCGTCAGACAACGCTGCAGCTAACTTATTTATTCTTTCTGAAAGCAGCGCTTTGTCTGTGTGGGAAGAGATGGATGGATTCATCGTTGTATTACTCCAAGAACTAATAGCATTTGAGTCTGTATATATGTTTTTATACATTTGTTAGCACTTTGTTACAAGTGCATTTTATATTTGAGCTGTACTTATATCAGAAGGTTACATAGCTATTTTTATTGTAATCATAGATTCCACATTTGGGAGTCATATCACAATCGGTATGCATGCAAGTATAGGTTAAATAACGTTTATCCTTTTCCTATGTTGGTATAACCGCTATTGTGGCATCAGTCTCGCTTAAGAATGAATTTGAGCAGTTAGCTAGGAAATAACCACCATAAATGAATAAAGTAATCCATAAATGGAAGAGCATATCTCTCGTAGAAGAGAACATCGAATTACCCACTGGCGTTTCAATTTTACATACCACGATCAATCACCCTGGTGCTGCTGTGATTTTACCAATCACAAATGAGGGAAATATAATTCTTGTGAATCAATTCCGGCCTTCTCTTAAAAAGTGGCTACTAGAGCTTCCCGCTGGCACTATGGAGCCTGGTGAAACACCACAAGCGTGTGCAGAAAGGGAGTTAGAAGAAGAAACTGGCTACAGCTCAGGTAATTTTAGTAGCCTTGGTCAAGTCACTCCACTTGCCGGGTTTTGTGATGAAATTCAGTACCTATTTGTGGCGGAAAACTTAGTTCATACATCAAGGTTTACTTGTGATGATGATGAAATAATTGAAGTTATAGAAATCTCGGTGCATCAACTTGAAGAAAAAATAAGAAACGACCAGATAACGGACACCAAAACCATCGCCTGCTTAAGCAAGGCCAAATTATGTGGTTTTATCAAATAGTGATTTGATCGTTTATCGCTTTTGATCAAATAGCGCCATTGATTAATTGGCACTGTTGATTGACTAGCACTTTTGACCAATAAACTATTCGCCACTTCCAATAAAAACCAATAAGGACAATTCATGGATTTTCGTTCTGATACTGTAACTAAACCTACCCAAGCTATGCGTGAAGCAATGGCAAATGCAGATGTTGGTGACGATGTCTACGGTGACGATCCAACCGTCAATGAGTTAGAACAGTGGATTGCTAGTGAAACTGGTTTTGAAGCGGCTATTTTCACCTCCTCAGGCACACAAGCTAACCTTCTAGCATTAATGTCGCACTGTGAACGCGGTGACGAGTACTTATGTGGGCAACAGGCGCATAACTACAAATATGAAGCTGGGGGCGCAGCAGTTCTTGGATCTATTCAGCCACAGCCTATTGAAAACAACCCTGATGGGACTCTGGATTTCAAGAAGCTAGAAAATGCGATAAAGCCTGACGATTCGCACTTTGCCCGAACAAAACTATTAAGCTTAGAAAACACAATTAATGGAAAAGTATTACCTCTAGAATACTTATCGAATGCAAGAAAGTTTGTAAACAAGCATAATTTGCAACTTCATTTAGATGGTGCAAGAGTTTACAACGCTGCGGCGGCTCTAGATGTGCCAGTACGTGAGATAGCACAACACTTTGATTCTATGACCATCTGCCTTTCTAAGGGGCTAGGCGCTCCTATCGGCTCTTTACTGCTTGGTAGCAAAGAGTACATTGCGAAAGCGCGTCGATTAAGAAAGATGTTAGGTGGTGGCATGAGACAAGCTGGTATCCTAGCCGCAGCAGGGAAAATCGCATTAACGGATCACGTGGGACAACTTAAAGTTGACCACGAAAACTCTAAGAAACTTGCGATTGGATTAAGTCAATTAGAAGGCTTCTCTGTCAATCCTGATTTTGTTCAGACCAACATTGTTTTTGCAAAACTTGATGAAACGGTTGATATCTCACGTATCTCGCAAGAATTAAGCGAGGAAGGCATTACGATTACACCAGGCAACCCCATTCGATTTGTTACTCACAGGGATATTAGCTCTGAAGACATTTCCACATTTTTAGATTCACTCTCTAAAAAACTTTAGCCTATTCAAAAAAGAAGTGTGGCTCATGAAACCACACTTCTTTTCCTTTAGCATTAGTCACACTTCATTGATGATGCACTCTACTCCACTAGCAACTAAGACCCAATCAGATCTAATACCTCCTCTTGAGCATCCGCCTATACACAAGCTAGTAGCGCTAGCCTACTCATGCTTCATGCCTAATAATTTAATTATCGTTGTACAGCTAAAAACGACTAATGAAACATCGTCAAGAATGAACATGAATTATTTTCATATTGAATGTTAATTAAAACCATTATTAACCATAAGCGTAAGCACGTATAAAAGTCATTCAGCCTGATATCTAAAAGTATTATTAGTTCTTAACAGCTCATCAAGTAAGAATAATTAATATATATCAGGGCTGACTGGGAAGTTAAAAATAAAATAAAACACCCGGTATTAGTTAGGAAAACACTCAGCTTTTATATCAGGAAATAGGATACCATCTCACTATGAATAATGACTTCAATTTTACAATTAAGAGCCTTAGCCTTGATGAAAATTACCACCCTTCAGACAACACTCGTATCACAACTAACTTTGCAAATTTAGCAAGAGGCGAAAGCCGTAAAGAGAACTTGAGAAACGCTCTTAAGATGATTGACAATAGTTTCAACGCGTTGGCAAGTTGGGACAACCCGAAAGGCGATCGTTACTCAGTTGAACTTGAGATCATTTCTGTTGATATGGACATCCAGGATGGTGGTGAAACATTCCCTTCAATTGAAGTATTAAAAACAAACATCCTTGATCATAAAACAAATGAACGTATAGAAGGTATCGTAGGAAATAATTTCTCTTCTTATGTTCGAGATTATGATTTCAGTGTATTGCTGTTAGATCATAATAAAGAGCAACCTAAATTTAGTATTCCTGATGACTTTGGTGTTCTTCACGGGAAACTCTTTAAGTATTTCGTCAACTCAAAAACTTATAAAGAAAATTTTAAGAAGCCACCTGTAATTTGCTTAAGCGTTTCAGATAATAAAACATACTACCGAACGGAAAACCAACACCCTGTATTAGGTTTTGAATATCAACCGAATGAATCTTCTTTAACTGAGCAATATTTCAAAAAAATGGGGCTAGAAGTTCGTTACTTTATGCCACCAAACAGTGTTGCTCCTCTGGCATTTTATTTCTTCGGTGATTTACTCAACGATTACTCTAACCTAGAGCTAATCAGTACCATCAGCACCATGGGGACATTCCAAAAAATCTATCGTCCTGAGATTTATAACGCTAATGCTGTGGCGGGAAATTGCTACCAACCAAACTTGAAGAACTTAGATCATTCGTTAACTCAAATCGTTTATGACCGAGAAGAACGCGGCAAGTTAGCCATTGAGCAAGGAAAGTTTGCAGAAGAGAACTTTATCAAGCCATACCAAACGGTTCTTGAGCAGTGGTCTGCTAATTACGCCTAATATTAAACTTAACGATAGTAGTATTTATTATGAAAACATTATTACCGACTTCAACGGCTGGCAGCTTACCTAAACCCTCTTGGCTTGCACAACCTGAAACACTTTGGTCTCCTTGGAAATTACAAGGCGAAGAATTAACAGACGGAAAACACGACGCTTTAAAGGTGTCATTACAAGAGCAGCAACACGCTGGCATTGACATCGTTAGTGACGGTGAACAGACACGCCAACATTTTGTAACCACCTTCATCGAACACCTCAACGGTGTGGATTTTGAGAAACGAAAAACAGTAAAAATTCGTGACCGTTACGATGCTAGTGTTCCTAGCGTTATCGGCCCTGTTTCTAGACAAAAATCTGTGTTTGTGGAAGATGCAAAATTCTTAAGGAAGCAAACGAAACAACCTATAAAGTGGGCTTTACCTGGTCCTATGACGATGATAGACACACTTTATGATGATCATTACAAAAGCCGTGAAAAATTAGCTTGGGAATTTGCCAAGATCCTTAATCAAGAGGCCAAGGAATTAGAAGCGGCTGGCGTTGATATCATTCAGTTCGATGAGCCTGCTTTTAATGTATTTTTTGATGAAGTCAATGACTGGGGAATCGCATGCCTAGAAAGAGCAATCGAAGGGCTTAAGTGTGAAACAGCAGTCCATATTTGTTATGGCTACGGTATCAAAGCCAATACCGATTGGAAAAACACCTTGGGGACAGAATGGAGACAGTACGAAGAAGTATTTCCTAAACTTCAACAATCTAATATAGATATCATCTCTCTAGAGTGTCACAACTCTCACGTGCCAATTGAGCTACTCGAACTCATTCGAGGGAAAAAAGTAATGGTAGGTGCTATTGATGTGGCTACTAATACAATTGAAACCCCTGAAGAAGTGGCTGATACCCTCAGAAAAGTACTTAAATTTGTAGATGCAGAAAATTTATACCCTTGTACTAACTGTGGGATGGCTCCTCTACCACGCGCGATCGCAACAGCAAAACTAAATGCATTAAGCGCTGGCGCTGAAATAGTTCGAAATGAGCTATCTTCCTAAAATTCGTTCTTTAACATGCATTAGTGCCAGTTTGACACTGATGCATGTTAGGTATTTAAATACTGAGCATTATTCTTTCACTGGGTAGTGTAGCTCTATAAAATCAAAGATATCTTGCCAACTTCTTCTATGGACATCATGAGTTGAACGGTATGAAAGGTGCTGAAAAGGGTAACTATATTGATTTGCTTCAAGCCTAGACATGATTCTCTCAGACATTTCTTTGGAGGGCCAAACATAATCATGCGTTGCTGACGTCAGTAAAATTGCGGCCGAACTTCTTTCTACGGGAATAAAGGCTGATTCAACCAACTTTGTATCATGTATTACACTATACCAAGGCTCATAACTGCCTAATAACTGGTTACAGATATGAGGTATGTCTTTTCCAGCCCATGTCCATGCTGCTTGGCAAGGATCCGTTTTTATCAACTCTATCCAATCTTTTTCTGTTCGGTTTCTATCATAAGAGCCCCAAGCATATGCACTTGGCACGCCCGCAACAGCTAGATCAATTATTTCAAATTTACTTGCAAGCAGCAGAGCAAGTTCACCACCTCGACTCACGCCATAAACTGCTATTGTGTTTTTCTTTAGGTCAGGTTGCTTCTGTACCCACCGAAATGCATCACCAAAGTATTCAAGTGGCACACGATTAAGTGCCTGAGGGGTTACTTTTGACTGACTATTGAAATCAAAATAAGTTAAGGCAAGTACCGCATACCCACGTTCAACAAGCATTTCAACACTTTGTTTAACTACCGCACTATCAGAAAAATCACCGCCACCGGAGCCTCCCCACATTGCAACAACAGGCTGTTCTTTCTTCCCATCAGTGTAATATAAAGTACCGATTAAGGTGGGATCATCAATGACTCTTTCCGACATTGCTATGCATTTAAAAGAAACGATGGCTATAAACGCCATAAGAATAACTTTATACATTTATCCTCTCCTTTGAATATAAGATTTTCTAAGTCATAACGGCTATAACTTGTATAAAATCTATTTAAACCAACCACTAAACTGCTTTTGGTTAGAAAATATCATTGGTAAGGATTCAACTTAAACTATGCTTATAAAGTATGCGTTTCAAGTCTCTTAATGAGTCTTTAGATGCTTTATAACATGCAAAGCACTTTAAGTTGTTAAACAATAACACTGAAAAATTGATTTCAGAGTAGTAAAACCTATATTGACGTAGCCTACATTCAAAAATGTAAGTCACCACAAGTTAGGCAAGTAAACGATATATGAAGGATAAGAATTCGTTCAACACTCCTCAAAGTAGATCAATATTTACAATTTTAAAGCAACTTTATCTTACTTTTTGAATAGCTAAACTTTGAGTTTGAAAAAATAGCCAAATCTGGTGGTCGTTATGATAATGGAAATAAAGATATACAATATAAATAAACACGTACATTAAACTTGTACGTGCTTGAGAAACTCTACTTATAAACAGGCAGCAGCGTTCCAGGGACCAAATTTTTGCCTATGAGATTCATCAATAAGCGTATATTCAATCCCAACACCAGATTCACGAATCGCTGCAAAAAAACCTTCATCACTAGTGCATAGTTGCTCATGCAAACGTTTACCTGGCACCCCCCACATATATCGGCTGTCACGATCCGCTTTAATTTCAATTTTTAATAATGCCTGATCTTCAACAAATACAGCAGAAAGGTTTTCTTCTTGGTTGAGTTTACTAGTAGCCTCATACAAATTACCTATCAAAAGTTCTGATAATTTATTAGGTGTATAAACGTACCCTTCTTTAGGCCCTGTTGTTGCACACCCAACTAAAGACATAGCTAAAACTATGCAAGGTAACTTCACTTTCATTTTAATAACTCTTATTGATTATATAAACTGGCATGATATTTATATCTAATAAAATTACAATCTCGAAGTGCTGAATATTGAGCCCGATCAGATAAACACAACAAAGTACAAAAAATTCAGTAATTTACAGAACATCGCACGATTATTTCCACCTAGATAAGTGAAGAGCTTTCCCATACATATCGCAATGTTTTCTTTATCTTCAAATTGGAAAACACACCCAATGATGAAGATTTTATCTGAGGCAGATCCTTGAAGTCAGAGTTTATAACAACTTTAATCGACTAAGTAATTGATTGTTATAACTAAAATCAGTATGGTTAACAATTATTAATAGCACAGTATCATGATTAATTATCCGAATTATCATTAAAGACAGTTTTAATAAATAATTTTGGTAATAAAAGAATTTAAGCATTTAAATTTCGAGTTGTTTATATACTAATATCCAGATAATTTTCCACCATTGGATTCTCAACGATCAACCAAACACTGACAGCCAGCAAACAGCATGCATAGAAATAATTTAGCCCTTTCTCATATAATGGATCATCTGAAACTCGTGATAAAACATCACCCATCGAAACCCATATAAAATGTATTGATATATTTAACAAAGCCAGCCAAGTGATTAAAATATATATACCCTTATCTCCAAAAGCCTCCTGTGATGATTCAGTAAACAAAGAGAACATCAGGAAAACCATCAACCAGCCTTTACTATTTAATACTTGAATGAGTAAACCATCAAAAAATCCAAGTTCGGTAGTCATACTTTTTTCTTTAGCCGAATTCATACGAATAAACTTAACGGCAACGTAGACTAAATAAATCGAACCTAGCATTTGTAAACTACTCATCACCTCTAGATAGTTTTTTACAAACCCTCCTAAACCAAAGCCTATGATGATAGATTTAAGAATAAATACACTATCTATACCAGCAATTAACGGTATCGAACGTTTAACTCCAACACTAGCACCAGACGCCGCAAACACAATATTTGCCGGACCAGGACTAAACACCAATGGAAACATTACTCCCAACCAAATTATAAATAAACTCATACGATTCCCTTAACTAAAAGAAAAAATTTTAGCCAAACAAATTGTATCGGTCTTGTACAAAATTGAAGGTTAACTAATTCTATTTAAGTAGTTTGATGGGGAAATACCATACGCCTTTTTAAAATTACGAGTAAAATGGCTTTGATCGTAAAAACCACAAGCAAGAGAGGTTTCAACACAACTTAAACCTTTAGAAAGTAAATTTTTTGCATGCTTAACTTTTGTCAAAAGTAAATATTGATGTGGTGTAATTCCAAAAATGGCTTTAAAACTTTTGATTAGCTGGAATTTTGAGCAATTTGAAATGATTTCTAATTCAGATAATGAAGGATTATATTCGAAATTATCCTGTATAAAATCTCTCGCGAGATAGCTACTTTTGGTGCAGATAGTATGAATTGTTTCTTTTTTAGCTCCACCATATTGCTTAAATAACGTTTCAATAGATAAGGTAAATAGAGACTCTTTAGTTAACTTAAATGACGATTCTTCTAACGACATATGTAGTTGGAGTAAAATTTTAAAAAGACATTCGTCATAAATGATTGGACTATCGATAATTGGATCAATTGGAATATCACGGTTCGCAAATTGGTTGTTAAGCTCCTCCAAATTAAAATAAAACATCCTATATCGCCAACCACTCGGTGAACCAGCGAAGCCAGTATGAACTTCAGATGGATTAATTGCCACGATATGACGTTTGGGTATAACAAGGTTTTTACCACGATAGTATAACCCTTCTGCACCTTCCTCTATTACTCCAATGGCTAACTCTTCATGCCAATGTTTAGTAAATTCAAATTTTGTATAACTTGCAGAAAGAAGCTCTACACCTTTGAACGTTTCATTCGTCCAAATCTTAGATTTTTCCAAAGTTTCTCCCTTCTAGGCTAACTAAATTTAAAATACGAGTCGTCCTTCTATACCTATACGTCTTTGTTATTTTCCTTTAACCTTTAAAACACAATTAAGTCTCTGACAACACTACTATATAAACTCACACTTAGCATAGATTCTTTGATTACATAACCATATCAATACTGTGCCCCATCATGTTCACCAATATTATTCACAACATAATCTGTTACTTTTATGAAAGACCTGTTTAAACCAATAAACTTTCAACACTTGTATAGTGCTCTAAATATTTTTTAGGAATTACAACTAACTTCCACCAGCGTTCCCACGTTTAAAGGCAATTGCATAAACGTGGAGTACCCGATCTAAAGTACCACCTCTAAAAATCATGAGGACAAAAGCCTGTCGTTTCTTTCACCCGTTGGAGTTGACGAGGAGAGCGGCGAACAATTTCAAAAATTTTTAAACACTGTGAATACAGTTTAAGTTTGAGATTATTTTTTCAACTATTTTATTCTATTCAACCACTTTTTGTTCAACTAAGAGTGGGCTTTGTTGCGTAATTCATTGGAACTAAACCTAAAACCTACGATCTGATCAGCTACATTCACTCCCTCTCGTAGCCCTATGCCTAAACCTCGTTACAAAACAACCAACTGGAAGCAATACAACCAATCACTCATTAACCGCGGTTCTTTGACCTTTTGGATTGATGAAGAAGCGATAAGTGGCTGGACGCAAAGCAAACAGAATAAGCGCGGGAGGCCTCGTCGGTTCAGTGATTTAGCTATCACGACAGCCCTCATGGTGAAACGAGTTTTTTCTATGCCATTAAGAGCGCTGCAAGGTTTTATCAACTCGATATTTAGGTTAGCCCATGTACCGTTAAGTTGTCCGCATTACACCTGCATCAGTCGTAGAGCCAAGCAAGTTGAGGTCTCACTTAAGACAAAAACGAGAGGTACGATACAACATCTAGCTATTGATGCGACTGGCCTTAAGGTTTATGGCGAAGGTGAATGGAAAGTCAAAAAACACGGGACAGATGGCAAACGTAGAGTCTGGCGAAAACTTCATATTGCCGTGGATACAAACACTCATGAAATTATTGCAGCCGAGCTAAGTCTATCGACAGTTACAGATGGAGAAGTACTCCCGAATATACTGAAACAAACTCGCCGAAGTATCCACGAGGTGTCTGGTGATGGCGCTTATGATACGAGAGCATGTCACGATGCAATTAAGATTAAGCGAGCCGTTGCGCTTATTCCTCCAAGAGAAGGGGCTGCCTTCTGGGAGCGGGGTCATCCCCGAAATCTCGCAGTAGGTTGCCAGAAGTTATATGGCTCAAATAAGTATTGGAAAGAGCGGTATGGTTACCACAAACGCTCCCTCTCAGAAACAGCGATGTATCGAGTTAAACAGTTACTTGGTGGTCGTTTAAGTTTAAGACATTACAATGCACAAGTGGGAGAAACTTACGCGATGATAAAAGCGTTGAACAAGCTCACTGGGTTAGGTATGCCTGAAACTTGCCGTATTGACTAAGAAACGCACGATACGGGGCTGCTCTGTCTCTAAACTGAATTACGCAACAAAGCCTATCGCAGCACAAGTAGCATGGTTAAATGTTGGATATGAAGTACTTAGTGAAGCTTTATTAGTTCCATTGTCATATATATTAGGCAAGTCTTTATCGGATAGTGTTAATTTTAACTATAAGGGTAAAGAAGCCTTAAAAATCATACTGTCTAGCTATTTTTTAGTAACGCTCTTTGTTATCACTTTTACAGAAAATTTAGTTCTTGCTATGCAACAACAGAAAGAGTTGTTTGATGCTACAGTGGCTTATATTAGGCTTGAATCATTAGCAATATTTATTTCAAGTATATATGCTTTTTTTTCATTGGTTCTTGTTTTGAAAAATGAGAAAAAAACGATATATAAGTTGTTGTCTATACAAGTACTGTTAATGATTTTTTGCGATAGTTTATTAGTCAGTCAATTACCATTTCCCCTGAATTTTGGTGTCAATGGTGTAGCATTTAGCAATATTATTGTTAATTCATTATTAGCTGCTGTTACAGCGATATACTTTGTTAAGTCTGGTTTATTTTCTAGCTCTTCTAAAGAACATACACGACAGAATACATGGATTAAAGAGTGGGCAAAAATAGGGTGGAAGTCAGGTTTAGAGTCGTTTGTTCGTAATACTGCATTCATTGTTATGATTTTACAACTAGTGAATGAGGTTCAGCAGGCAGGTACATACTGGGTAGCAAACCAATTTATTTGGGGGTGGTTGTTACTTCCAGTATTAGCTTTGGGTAAGTTGGTTACGCAAGATGCCGCTACAAATAATGGTCTATCAAAAGTGAGAGTTCAGAGCTACCTTGGGTTAACTGTTGGAATTGTTCTTGTCTGGATAACAACATCACCAATGTGGAGTGGATTTATATCTAATGTGATGGGTATTGAAGACCCTAGTGGTATCATTGATCTAGTGTGGTTATTAGTAGCTTTTTATATCGTATTTAGTCTGAATAACGTTATTGATAGTTACTTCTATGGTATTGGTCGTACAGACCTAATGCTCTATCAATCGTTAATAGTAAACAGCTTATTCTATGGTAGTGCTTTTGTGTGTTACCAAGTCGGCATGTTTACCCCTAACCTTGAAACTATTAGTTTAATGTTTGGTGTAGGAATGACAGTTGATGCCATCATTACATGGCTGCTGTATCACATACATCATAACCGAAAGAATGATGCTTCTATTCTTGTCACAGTGTAGTGTAAAAAACATAACAAAGCATTTAAGACGGATTCCCAACGCTCGGCATTTTAGGTTTGCTTCAGTTTCAGTGTTTACGGCACAATACTTTAGGTTTGGTGGTCTGCGTTGTTCACCACTTAATGCGGCGTTATGCCGCTATAAGAAAATGGAGGATATATGAAAGGGAAAATCGTTCGCTGGGTTGATGATAGAGGTTTTGGTTTTATAAAGTCTGACAATCTCAATGGTGACATTTTTGTTCATGTATCCAAATTCAAAAAGGGTTTTCGCCGACCACAAGTTGGAGATAAAGTAGAATTTCAACTTGCGGAGAATACCTCTAAGCCAAGCGCTTCGATTGCACAGTTGGTTGGTGTCGAACCCCAAAAAAGCAACCCTTTTTCAATTATACTCCTTGCACTTATTGTTGGTTTTTTAGGTGCAGTTTTATATATCTTTGTAATAGAGCCAAAGTTAAATCCAGCATATGAAAATATGGGCTTTAACTGCCAAGGTAAAACTTATTGCAGCCAGATGGTATCTTGTGATGAAGCCAAGTTTTACTTGTCAAACTGTCCCGGAGTTAAAATTGATGGTGACAATGATGGTAGCCCTTGTGAGAGCCAGTTGTGCGGTAGTTGGTAGTATCGGCATAACAAAGCGTTTAAGACAGATTCTCAACGCTCGGCATTTTGGGTTTGATTCAGCTTTAGTGTTTACGGCACAATGGTTTAAGTATGGTGGTGGCGTTGCTCACTACTTAACGCGGCGTTATATTTATTTTTAAATCATGAAGTTACTCGAAATCCAATCTTCCTAATTTTGGTATCGTTTTCCATTTGGGGGAGATTTATGAGTTATCAAGATAAGTTAGAAAGAGCTGACAATTACCTAAAGGTTTTGGGGCTTTCTTGTAATACAGACAAGACGGTCTTATATAGGTTTTTGCGAAATCGAGGTATCCAGTTAAAACCCGTATATTGGGAATCACTTCCTACAAATATAGTCTTGAAATTCATTGAATTCTTCTTCGTATACCTGTTTATAACGTATCTGTTTAGCCTAGCCCAAGAAAATTCTAAGTTCATGGATACCTTAACAAATGCTCTCATAACAAGCTCTGTATTCTCTATTGCAATCAGCATTTACTATATCATAGTGGCTAGAAGAAAATCTCTCATAAAGTGGGAAAAAGTATAGAGGTATCATAAATATAACAAAGCGTTTAAGACAGATTCCCAACGCTCGGCATTTTCAGTTTGGGTCAGCTTTAGTGTTTAAGGTGGCAAGGTTTTAGGTATGGTGGCAGCGTTGCTCACTACTTAACGCGGCGTTATGTTTATGGGGTAAGAATGACAAAATCAATAAAAACAATCATTTATTCTTTGATCTGCTTTGCAGTACTAGTAACCAGTATTAGATTTGCTACTTACTTTTCAGTTTTCAATGGCGGGCTCTCAACTGATTCAAGTGACTGGGCTAATTTGGGTTCATATATTGGTGGTTTAACTACACCTGTATTGTCTTTCTGCGCTTTGATAGCTTTGTTGTTCAGTATCTATAGGCTTTGTTGCGTAATTCAGTTTAGAGACAGAGCAGCCCCATATCGTGCGTTTCTTAGTCAATACGGCAAGTTTCAGGCATACCTAACCCAGTGAGCTTGTTCAACGCTTTTATCATCGCGTAAGTTTCTCCCACTTGTGCATTGTAATGTCTTAAACTTAAACGACCACCAAGTAACTGTTTAACTCGATACATCGCTGTTTCTGAGAGGGAGCGTTTGTGGTAACCATACCGCTCTTTCCAATACTTATTTGAGCCATATAACTTCTGGCAACCTACTGCGAGATTTCGGGGATGACCCCGCTCCCAGAAGGCAGCCCCTTCTCTTGGAGGAATAAGCGCAACGGCTCGCTTAATCTTAATTGCATCGTGACATGCTCTCGTATCATAAGCGCCATCACCAGACACCTCGTGGATACTTCGGCGAGTTTGTTTCAGTATATTCGGGAGTACTTCTCCATCTGTAACTGTCGATAGACTTAGCTCGGCTGCAATAATTTCATGAGTGTTTGTATCCACGGCAATATGAAGTTTTCGCCAGACTCTACGTTTGCCATCTGTCCCGTGTTTTTTGACTTTCCATTCACCTTCGCCATAAACCTTAAGGCCAGTCGCATCAATAGCTAGATGTTGTATCGTACCTCTCGTTTTTGTCTTAAGTGAGACCTCAACTTGCTTGGCTCTACGACTGATGCAGGTGTAATGCGGACAACTTAACGGTACATGGGCTAACCTAAATATCGAGTTGATAAAACCTTGCAGCGCTCTTAATGGCATAGAAAAAACTCGTTTCACCATGAGGGCTGTCGTGATAGCTAAATCACTGAACCGACGAGGCCTCCCGCGCTTATTCTGTTTGCTTTGCGTCCAGCCACTTATCGCTTCTTCATCAATCCAAAAGGTCAAAGAACCGCGGTTAATGAGTGATTGGTTGTATTGCTTCCAGTTGGTTGTTTTGTAACGAGGTTTAGGCATAGGGCTACGAGAGGGAGTGAATGTAGCTGATCAGATCGTAGGTTTTAGGTTTAGTTCCAATGAATTACGCAACAAAGCCTTACCGATACCAAGATTCGCTTTGCAAAAATAACCCGATATATAAGGAGACAAACCCACCCTGTCAAATGACAATTTAATATCAGTTTCGGACGAGTCGGCTGCGTTTGTTGCAATATAAACCCGGTGACTTTTTGATAACTCTTGAAGTGTTCGTAATGCTCCGTCCACAGCTTGAACTTTTACCCAATCGCACATTTCCCCCTTTTGGTCAGGGAAATCGACCATGAGGGTATTACCCCAGTCAAACAGGTAGATTTTAGTCATATTGCCTCCTTGCACATAACGCCGCGTTAAGTAGTGAGCAACGCTACCACCCAGACTAAAACCTTGCCACTTTAAACACTAAAGCTGATTCAAACCCAAAATGCCAAGCGTTGGGAATCTGTCTTAAACGCTTTGTTAACAAGCATTACTTCCAGTTTTTATAGCATTTCAGAGCAGATTCCAACCAGTCTTTTTGCTCGGTCATATATTTTACAACCCACGTTATAAACAATTCAGAATAACGATGAATATCGGTAAAATTGCGATGTACAGAATTGTTATTCTGTTTCACTTTATGCTTATAACAAATAGCTTGAAACGAATGGCGATTTATTCGCTTACTACCTAAAACAACATTGATTTTATCTATAGATTCATTAGTTGTATGTGGGTGCGTTGTATTCAAGTCTTTAGCCTGAGTAATAATAACTGCGTTCTGACCGTGGTCACCGACACTAAGAGTAAGATCTGCATTACTTGGGTTTTTAGTTAGAGCAAGTTTGTAATCAATAGATATTGAATACTTGTCGGAGTCTATTTCCTTGGCTTTGTTCTCAAACTGCTTAAGAAAATTTGTTACTTCTGAAGCCGTAATTTCTCCATAACACTCTTTGATGATTCCAATTTCAGTCGCAGGTCCATCTAGGACAAGGCTAAGCATGCCGACACTTTGCCCCGCAAGAGGTGAGTTACCCATTTGATTACGGTATCTTTCTTGATAATTTAGGACATTAGCTTGGAAGAGCCTTGAAAGCTGAGGCTGTAGCTCTGGAATTAGCAAATGTGTTGCCTGATCTCGTAGTTGAATCAATGTTTCAATATTAAGTTTAACTGGATCATTATTTTGCAAACGAAGTGGCAAAGCATCATTAATAGAAATACTTTTACCATTTTTGTAAAACACCTTCCCCGAACCTAAAGCATCTAATATTTCTGCTGTTAGAAATAGCTCCCAAGCATTTACCATCATGATGGTAAATGCCTCTACACGATTACTTAAACTAGGACGATTGTACATTTCAAGCGCAAGAGTAAAAGCATCAAGGCTGCGTTTTATGAGCTTTTGATGCATTTTTTCGTTTGGTGTTAACTTACGTACAGAAGTGCTTTGAGACATCAAACGAGTGAAGTCATCGTTTGATATTTGCGATAACCCTTCCGAAATCCAGCCACCATTATCGGATTTGAAGATATAAGTACCTTTCAGCTTTTCACTAATATATTTGCCAACACTTTTGGGGTTATACCCCGTTGCATTAGCTGCATCTAAAAATGTAAAGCTAGTCGACTCTTGTTCTTGCTCTCGAAAGAAGTCCAACAACAATATTCTTTTATCTTGTCTAACCATATACTCCGATCTTTCTGATGCTTGTTAACGCCGGGTTAAGTGGTGAGCAACGCTACCACCCTACCTAAACCATTGTGACATAAACACTTAAACCGATGTAAGCCGAAAATGCCAAGCGTTGGGAATCCGTCTTAAACGCTTTGTTATATGCGTTTTATCAGGCACATTCCAAAGCTTTCCAACATTCTCTGACATTGCTTAATGTACATTTCTGCATGCATATCCAGAGAAACATAAGCGAACTGGTCATTTTCACCGTTAATATGCTTGATGGTATTCTTCGAATAATTGAACCTCTTGAGTGCGTCTTTTGGCTTTGCAAAAAAGCTTGGGTTAGAGTCATAAAAATCTCTAAGCATTTGCTTCAAATTACCGTGGGCACTCTCTAGCCCATTGATTTCGCACAAGCCCGAAAGCAGCTCTGACGCCGCCGCTGCAAGATGTAAACTCGAAGAAAACCGACCCGATTTATATAGATCTATAGCATCTTCAAGCATATCAAGAGCTATGTCACCTTTATGAGTTTTCATTTATGACCTCTAAGCATATAACGCCGCATTAAGGTGTGAGCGGCGCTTGGCTATACTTGAGCGAAGCGAAAACGGCAAGCGTTGCGAATCATTCTTAAATGCTTTGTTATACGACTGGTACCTGCAGAGTCCCTTTAATGACTGTCACTGCTGAGCCTATTAACTTCGTACGCCCATTAGATAAAAGTTCGGTAGTAACATAACCACCTCGTTCAGATGCCTGATAGCCTTGTAGGTTTAACTTACCCAGCTTTCCTGACCAATAAACGGTTAAAGCACAATGCGCAGAACCTGTAACGGAGTCTTCATTTACACCTACCCAAGGTGCAAAGTACCTTGAAACAAAATCTAACTCGTTACTATTTGAACTTGTAGTAACCAGAACTCCACGCCCCTTGGTTTGTTTCATTGCCTCAAAGTTTGGCTGGAGGTTTAGTAATGTTTCCTCACTATCAACTTCAATGAAAACCTTCGAATCAAAGCTACCAAAGGAAACTATTTTACATGCCTCTACGCCTAAATTATCCAAGAGCACCTGACAGGGAGCAATGTCGAATTGAAGGGTTGGTGACGGGAAATCCAGTTCAATTGTCGATTCGTTAACTAGTGCAGTTAAGGTACCAGACAAGGTTTCAAAATTAACTGTATCCTGCGTACTTACTTGCCCCCTTTCTTTAAGGACATGAGCAACAGCAAGAGTTCCGTGACCACATAGCTTTACCTCCGCCTTCGGAGTAAACCACTTCAGCGTCATATCAGAAAGCGATAGAAAAGCCGTTTCGGACACAGCCATTTCTTCAGCAATTGATAGCATTAAGCTTTCACTTAAGCCATTGTTTGTTATACAGACCCCAGCGGGATTACCTTTGAATGCTTCACTTGTAAATGAATCAACCTGATAGATATCTAAGTCCATTTAGTTCTCCTAATTCTATAAAGTCGTATAACGCCCAATTAAGTAGCTGACAACGCTACCAATACACTCAAACTTACCACCTAAATCACTGAAACTAAACCGAGTTGAAAATGCCAAGCGGTGGCAGTCTGCTTAAATTGCTTGTTAGCTTATATCACCATTCGTTCAAGAGAAGACGCCTCAAACCAGAAGCAATCATTTTCATAGTCTGGAGCACTAGATAATTCATCGAACGGGTCTAAAGATAAGAATACTGTCGATTCAAGGTATAAAAGTTTTACTTGAGAGATATATTCACAACCAAAGTCTTCATAAATTGAGTACCTTGTAACGCCTGACAACGTATATCGATATTCTTGATCGCCCACAATCCGTAATACCAACTCTATAGAGTGAACTTTCTGCACCCAATCACTACTTACAGTTAAACCCACCACCTTTGAATCTCGGATATCAGAACAGTCGATCATTTCCACATATCTCCCTTGTAAAGCTAACGCCGCGTTAAGTAGTGAGCAACGCCTGCCACCCTACCTAAAACCTTGCCACCTTAAACACTAAAGCTGACCCAAACTGAAAATGCCGAGCGTTGGGAATCTGTCTTAAACGCTTTGTTATGCGTATTTACCAGCGACTGCCCAACCCTGTACTAACAACACGCTTTCTCTTTGGGGGCGCTACGTAAGAACTATCCATGTATATCTCTTTACAAGACCTGCACGCCCAACGCCCTTTAGAACCAGCTCGTTGAAGACGAACAAGTAATTCATCTACATCTTTGCAGCGTTGGCAATAAGGAACTTCTTTTTGACCATTAGTCTCCAGCCAATAATACGGCTTTTCATATACAGTGTTTCCCTCGTTCTCAACCTCTTTTTGAAGCTTAGAAATCAATTCATCTTTCTCAAGCAATAGAGTTTGAATTTCTGACACTTCAATTCGCGCATCTGCAAGTGCTGATATGAGATCTGCTATTTGCAGATTCACCTCTGCTTGCTCAAGAGTAGAAGCGCTTGTGCGAACCGCTTTAGCTAGTTCCACAGCTGTTTTCAGACTTGTTAAAGCAGTTCCGATTGTAACTATATCTGCCATATTTCCTTTTTATACGCATAACGCCGCGTTAAGTAGTGAGCAACGCTTATACCTAACCTAAACCATTGTGCCATAAACACAAAACTCAACTTGAACTAAAAATGCCCCGCGTTGCGAATCTGTCTTTAACGCTTTGTTAGCTTACTGAGCGTTGTTACAAGTTCAGCTAACTCTCTATGTATCATTTCAGACCATTCAGGTGGAGCGCCAATCCCTGCTACGTGATACAACCTTTGTATGACTTCATGCAGACGGCGAAAATACTCTAAGTCAGTCCCCGGTGTATAAGCGCCTATGATGTTGTCATTTTGAATTTGCTTTAAATCGCAGTGAGCAATTATTTTATTTCTCGCTTTCTGCATTCCTTTATAGAACGGTTCAAAGTCATTTAAGAAGTCTTGCATAATCGGCTCACGCTCGATGCCATACTTTTTGCAATAAAAAGTAATGAATGATTTTTGTTGCTTCCTGCCTCAGCATTGTCATGTAGTTTCGCAATTTGAAGTACGGCATATTCATTTAAAATGACACCAAGGTATTTGTCTAGTGAACACCATCCAATGAGTTCTTCGGTATTACAATACGTTTTCATCAAAATGTGTATTTTCCACGCCCAATCACATTGGTCATAGAATTTCACTAAATCAGTATGTTCTTCTATTATTTCAGGCTTCATCTATACCCTTTTGTAAGCTAACGCCGCGTTAAGTAGTGAGCAACGCCTCCACCTAACCTAAACCATTGCACCGAAAACACCAAAGCTGACTTAAACTGAAAATGCCGAGCGTTGGGAATCTGCCTTAAACTCCTTGTTATGTTGAAGACGGTGATTCATTTTTTAGCAATAATCTACAATGACATACATATCCAGGTAATTTTTCCTTACCTTAAGTATAACTTCATTGCCCTCTTGCTGGCTCAACCAAAACTTTTTAGAAACGTAGAAGCCCAAGTGCCCATAAAGCTCATGATCAACACTCAATACATACCTCGTACCACCTCTATATACAGATTCAGTTGTTTTATTTAATACCTGTGTTGTTGTTTTAAATGATTGCCCTACTGATGTGTGTAAACTAATTAGACCTACAATACTTAAAATCACAAATAGATAGACTGAAGGACCTTGTCTTTGAAAAAAGTTCCTTTTATCAACAGGGATATAATACATTTCTGACGCACTTCGTCGCTTATGAACAATAAAGCCTACACATAAACTAACAACAGCTGTGACAACGATTAATTCGAATCCAAAAAAAACCTTACGCTGAACAATCATGCTGATCATCGCCGCTGCAAGCATTAAGAAAGGATGCTTTAATAATCTTATATTTTGGATGTTAACCTCTCCATTTACATAACGCCCTGTTAAGGTGTGAGCGACGCCATACCGATGTTTCCGCAAACCACCTTAAACACTTAACGCAACGCATAGTAAAAATGCCACGCGTTGCGAATCACTCTTAAACAGATTGTTAAATTACTATTCACTGTTACGTGTTGTTGCCCATTTTTGGTCTGCTTCAGCATCAATAAACTCAGCGAGACCAACCATATCGATACCTAGTTGCAATAGCCATTGAAAATCAATTTTAGGCTGGGTATACCGACGCTTAAGGAGTTGTTCATAACTAGTATCTTTATATACACTAAGTCGCTGAAGGTATTGCTCAGAACAGTGTCCATCACTATGTTGGATTACGTTTCTCACTTCCACAAGGTCATGTACAATAGGTAATTCAACTGGTGACTTTTTAGAATGAATGCCTATATGGAAAAGTTTCTGAAAACTATCGACCCTCTTAGGGTACGCACTCATTGCATGCTCTAAGATTTTCCTTTGAATTAGATTATCTTTAATGTCTTCTAAGTCGCCTAAGTCAAAAATCTCTTTGTTACTGAGCTGCTTTTGGTCGTTAGCAAGTAGTTCAACATTCCTCCACAGAATGTCTTCTGTGATCTCATTTAGGAAAATTTCAAAATTTGTAGCTAATTGAGACACTGAATGATTGAAAAGATTTCTAGATAAGTTTCTAGATATCGAGTCAAAGTTTTTATCTTTAATCGTTATTTTTGGTGTCGGAAGCTCGTTGGAGTTATTACTCTGACGTTTTCTAGGAGCAAAAAGTTGAGGCTTAACTGAATAGTCAGAAATAGGCATTTTACTCCCAATATGACTAAACAGAAGAACCTCGCTTATATAGTTAACCCATTCAGTTGTCCTGATACAAAAGTCATCCAAAGCATCTGACTTTTCACCGAGCGGCTCGATTTTAAATGGAAGCGTAATGTCAGTGATATCCACTGTGTTTATATTTAATCCCTTAGCCAAATTTTCCTCCTGTAATTTAACGCCGCGTTAAGTGGTGAGCAACGCTACCACCCTACCTAAACCATTGTGACATAAACACTTAAACCGATGTAAGCCGAAAATGCCAAGCGTTGGGAATCCGTCTTAAACGCTTTGTTATATGCGTTTTATCAGGCACATTCCAAAGCTTTCCAACATTCTCTGACATTGCTTAATGTACATTTCTGCATGCATATCCAGAGAAACATAAGCGAACTGGTCATTTTCACCGTTAATATGCTTGATGGTATTCTTCGAATAATTGAACCTCTTGAGTGCGTCTTTTGGCTTTGCAAAAAAGCTTGGGTTAGAGTCATAAAAATCTCTAAGCATTTGCTTCAAATTACCATGGGCACTCTCTAGCCCATTGATTTCGCACAAGCCCGAAAGCAGCTCTGACGCCGCCGCTGCAAGATGTAAACTCGAAGAAAACCGACCCGATTTATATAGATCTATAGCATCTTCATGCATATCAAGAGCTATGTCACCTTTATGAGTTTTCCTTTATGAGTTTTCATTTATGACCTCTAAGCATATAACGCCGCGTTAAGTAGTGAGCAACGCCTGCCACCTACCCTAAACCATTGCACCGTAAACACCAAAACTGACTTGAACTGAAAATGCCGAGTGTTGGGGATCTGTCTTAAACGCTTTGTTATGACTTTTCCCAAATATATTCGTATGCATTCATTTGTTGACCATTCAACATTGCAAATTCTTTCAGGTGCGCCCTTACTTTGAATCCATTTCTCTCTAAAGCAATACTAGAACCTCGATTACTTGATAACACAATTGCTTTTAACCGAGTCAGTTGAGTTTGATCATGTATATACTTTTGCATGTATTCTATAGCTTGAGTCGCTAGCCCTTTACGAGTGAATTTTTCTCCTATACGGTAACCGATGACCCCTAAATTATTATCTGAATCTTCCATCGTCAGGTTCAATCGCCCACAGATTTCACCATCCTGAGTGCGTAATATCATTGGTATCATCGTGTTGTATTCGTATAAATTTAGAAACTCCTTAATTTGACTCTTTACACCTGAAGCTGAATAAAAACCATCAAATCTTGGCGGTATATGTTGTTCAAACCAAACTCTGTTCTCAAGTTCGAAATTCAATAGCTCTGTAGCGTCCGATAATTTTACTATTTGAACTGAGATAATCATATTTTCCACCAGAGTCATAGCGCCCGCTTAAGGGGCTGCCAATTTTTAACCTACCTAATTTAACTTAACCACCGTAAACACCGAACTAAGCCAAAACTGCCAAGCGTTGGCAGTCCCACTTGAAGCGCTTGTTATGTGTGTTCGGGAATAAAGCCTGAAACAAGATATTCTTCGTATTCTTGATGTAACTGTAAAATCATTGAAGCCCATTTAGAAAGTGTTTTTCCGTGACGCCGATAAATTGTTGCACCAACTCTGTCTGAAGAAATGTCTTTAGACCCTGTTTTTTCGGTAGTTATATCAATGACCACTTTATGCTGCTCTCGCAAAATACAACGGAACACTCATATCTTCAGGCACATTGGCGAGCAATAGTTCTTCACAAATAGCCAGCTTTAGCCGGTATTTTAGCTCGGCTTCATTGGTACATAAGATTCTGACTGATTCTCGAAGCCTAACACGAAAATTCGACATACTTTCTCCAAACACATAACGCCGCATTAAGGTGTGAGCGACGCTTGGCTATACTTGAGCGAAGCGAAAACGCCAAGCGTTGCGAATCACTCTTAAATGCTTTGTTATGTGCATGCTATTTATAACGCAAGCTTTCAGGTGCTTCAAGTACGTCACATACATGCTTTTGTAGGTCAAATAAATACTTTTGAACCATCAGGGATAACAGATCATGATAATAAAATTCGTCCAACATTGAAGATTGGTTAATCATCAAAGATGTTGGGTGAACTATTTTTGATGTGAGTTTATATATCGTTGAATAGTCAAAACCAAGATCTACGGCTTCAGCCATATCCTTAACATTTTGGGGGCGTTTGATTGCAGACAACTCATATTTGTCTTTAAGCGTCCCCAGTCTTTCAAGTTCACTTTGTAAAAACTGAACCTGTTCGGAACTAGAGTCTCCACCGGCTATAAAGCCTTTAACTATGTCTTTTTGGTCATTTAATGCTTCAGTGAGCCAATTGTTTAAATTTTCCTCACTTTGGCAAATAAACTTTGCGCGAGCTAAATTCTCTAAAATAGAACGAACACCAAATGCAAGTAAATGGATATCATTGTATGCCGATGATTCTACATATCCGATGAACTTTGGAGTAGATTCGAGAATACGAGCCACTAAATCGTTTTGCTTTGAGCGAGTGTAGTTTTGACTACCTCCTGTCCACGCTGCAATTTTCTTAATACACTTACCGTATTTGCCGATATTTTTAACTACATCTTTCTGTGAACCATGAGTCACAACATCTGAAAAACTTCTATTCAATCCAAAACCTCCATCGAAGCACATAACGCCGCGTTAAGTGGTGAGCAACGCTACCACTGCACTCAAGACATTATGCCATAAACACTGATGCATATCTTTGAGCTGAAGCCGCCGAGCGTTGGGAATCCGTCTTAAACGCTTTGTTATGTTCGTAATTTACAGCGTGAGCCTAACTTCAAAAGCCACAGATTCAGAGGAAGTAATAGGACGCCACCAACAGCCCATAAAGCATCATGCAGATAAGGTAAAGCAACTCCACCTTTTAGCAAATTCAGCCCAAAGACTACTTCCAACAACCCACCAATCAACAGAAAAACGAAATACAAAGGGATATATATCACCGAGACTATCCATTGGAATATTTCCATTGAAATCATGTCATTATGAAGAGAATATGCCAAAGAAGCTTGAACAGATGAAGCGATGAAAGCAACTAATATCATTCCTTGATTTCTCATTTTTCACCTTAGAACATAACGCCCAATTAAGTAGCTGACAACGCTACCAATACACTCAAACATACCCCCTAAATCACTGAATCTAAACCGAGTTGAAAATGCCAAGCGTTGACAGTCTGCTTAAATTGCTTGTTATATTCATTTCAACAAACTATCCATATATTGCTTATCGTAATCGAGTAACAACTGGTTTTTCGTTCGATATAGGTCTTCTAGAGCCCATTTACTGCTGGCGGCAACATCTAGACCACGGTCATCATAGAGGTGGAACATCAGGTCTTTGTCACAATTAATTATAAACAGTTGCCCTGCTAGGGTTGAACCACGATCACCAAAGTCATAGTCAATACAAGCCTGAATGATCGGTTTTATATTTAACTCTGATACTGACACACCGGAGATGGTAACTCTTTTCCAGCAATGTTTTTGTACTCTAGATCTTCGGTATAGATATCTCGATGTTCCGAAAACTCTAAAGCTTTACCACACAGAGGCTCGAACAGTTTAAAGAAGTAGTCACTTTTTCTAATTTTCTTCCGTCCATCGGAAAAAATTTGATAACAGATTTTGATCTTATCCGAAGGTTTAAATGCTGCGTCATAGATGCTAAGTGCTCTGCTCATCGCAATTTCAAAATACTCTTCATTATAATCTTTTCGGTCATCACCCAACCATATGTCGACGTCATCAGAGCCTAACTCAAACCTCAAAGCAAATTTATTACAATAGAAGACTGGTTTTTCTAGTTGTATGTTCATTATTTATCTCCAGTTTTCAGGATGAATATAACGCCGCGTTAAGTAGTGAGCAACGCCCACCACCTAACCTAAACCATTGCACCGTAAACACCACAACTGACTTGAACTGAAAATGCCGAGCGTTGGGAATCTGTCTTAAACGCTTTGTTATGTTTGGAGTTAAAGGGATAAACGCAACTCAATTTCACGCCCTTCAACTAAGTGACCTGTTGATACAAAACCACAATTTTCGTAGAAACCTTGAGGACTATCTGAACCCGAAACAACACTTGTATATAAAGCCGATATTCCGAATTCATTAACCAGTGCTGATTTCAACAAATCGATAGCAATACGACCATAACCCTTCGACTGCTTAGATTTATCGAGCATGAACCGCCAAAGCTCAAATTTACCTGAAACTGTGTCTGCATTTACTAAAACAAAACCACTTGGATTACTGTCAGAGTAGATACCTTTAAACCCAGGAAAGCTCATAAAGTTTGCTTCAGCCAATGAAATAGCATTGCTATCAACATGATTTAGCTGATTTTGAGCCACCTGTAACTGGCAAATCTCATAGAAATTCGTTTTGTCTATACTTCTTAGTTCGAGGCTCATACTACCAATTTCCTTCGAAAACATAACGCCCAATTAAGTAGCTGACAACGCTACCAATACACTCAAACTTACCACCTAAATCACTGAAGCTAAACCGAGCTAAAAATGCCAAGCGTTGACAGTCTGCTTAAATTGCTTGTTATAAGACTTTTTACTAACGAATTAACCCCAAAATTTTCTTGAATACTGGCTCTCGACAGTCCTTTACAATTTCATACAAACACATTTCCAAACCTGTAATTTCTGCACCGATACTTTGTAAACGATTAACACCGAGCTGTTTATTTAAATAAGTTCGAGATGAAACACAATCACTGACAAGCTCCACTTTGTAACCCAGTTCGAGCAAACCTTTTGCTGTTTGATAAACACAAATATGCGCTTCTATTCCGCAAATTAGCCAGGTATCTACTTTTTGGCTTTTAATTGAACTCAAGAATTCTGAAGATTCACATCCGTTAAACGAAAACTTAGTTATAGGCTCGTGATTAAGGGCTGTATTGAGTTCTTCGACTGTAGAGCCTAATTTATCAGGATTTTGTTCGAGAGTAATAATCGGTAATTCTAGAGCCTGAGCGCCTTTAATGAGTTTCTGACAATTAGAAATTAAAGCTTCACTTTCATAAACTAAACGAGCGAGTTTACCTTGAATATCAACGACGATAAGTCCAGTATTTTCTCTATTCAACATACCAACCCTCCCAAGTTTAAATAAGCCTTATAACGCCCAATTAAGTAGCTGACAACGCTACCAATACACTCAAATTTAGCACCGAAATCACTGAAGCTAAACCGAGTTGAAAATGCCAAGCGTTGACAGTCTGCTTAAATTGCTTGTTATGTGCTGATCTTTCGCAATAAACATATAGCCCTCTCATGCTCTTTACCAACCAACCCTAAGCTTTTGTGAAAACGAAATCCTGAACGTTTAACCTGAGCTACATCTAAAGCTTTTTGTGCTTCTAAACTGTCGTGATTGATTATTGCGATTGTCGTATGCCACTTAAAGTAATCCAAAGGAAAAGTTAACTGTTCAAAATGTTCATGTAACACTCTTAAAGCTTCACCGTATTCTCTTTCAATTTTCTGTGTTGCTACCAAATGCGGATAATCTAAATATGCTTGAGTCTGAATAGTTCTAGATACTTTTTCACGTTCTATAATTTCTTTGTAAGTCGAAATACATTTATCTAGTTGATTAACTTTTTTGTAGGCTGCCGCTTTTGCTAACAAAGCACGAACATCTTCAAAATCATCATTTCTAGTTTCGAAGTATTCATCTACTAATCTAAGCGTTACATGTGGATGATTTTCGCTCAAACTCAACGCCTGAATGACCATATATTGATACTTTTGAGTTCGAGATCTTTTCAGCTTTGAGTAAAACGCCTGCTCTATTGTTTCATCCCAATCTTCATTTCTGTACCAATCTTCCGATGACATAACTCCTCCGAAGCACATAGCGCCCTGTTAAGGTGTGAGCAACGCAGTACCGAGCCACTGCATATCACCTTAAACACTAAACGCAACGCATAGCAAAAAATGCCACGCGTTTCGAATCACTCTTAAACAGTTTGTTAGGCTAATTATTTTCGGCAAACTTATGTTTAACTAACATACTCTTACCGTTTTCTAAAACCTTGCGACCTTCTACCAAATATTCAACTTTTGTGGTTTCATCTCTTTCGAATGCAGTTACGGTAACAACACCGTTGTTAAACTCGACATTATCGCCCCCACCACATGCATTCAGCGCTGGACTAAAAGACGCCTCTCCTTCAGATAGTTTCACAATCGATAAAACCTCTGCACACCCACTACCACCAGTAACGCCACGTAAAACAACATAATTGGAGCCTTCAGACATACCTAGTAGCTGACCATCAACTTCCAGAAACTCACTTTTACCTAACGACTTACCGTTAAGTTTATATGATTGGTAGTACAAGCCATCAGCTTCAATTTGAAAATCACCAAAAGAAGTGGTGATAACATTTTGAGCATTTACTGAACAAGCTACAACTAACGTTGTTAAAGTTAAAATTTTATTTTTCATTATTTTCCTCATTATTATTTTATTAGCCTAACGCCCAATTAACTTGCGCAGCAACGCAATGCAGAGATTCTGCACTGCGCCATAATCACTAGGACTGATTTGAAGTAAAACTGCCACGCGTTGTAAGTCAGGTTAAATTGTTTGTTATGTTTACGAGTCAGTCATATATGTGACAACTTTCGGATCACGAAACATTGCTGATACAGCCTCACCTAAAGTGTGGCTTGCTGTATCGTGTACATCGTAGCCATTTTCACTATAAGCCGTATAAATTGCACTATATCCGTTACCGATAGAAATAGAGATTTTTGTCGTGCACGATGGACCAAACATTCCTTTTTTACAACTTAAGTTATCCACTGACATCGACAACTCTTTAGCTGGGTTTTTTGACGATATAGTTGCTTTTCTTTTCACCAATTCTTGTTCAGTTATTGCGACCAAAGTTTCGGTAAAATCAAATTTTGATCCAGTAAATGCCATAATATCAAGATCAGCTACAACTATTTTGTCGTGGCTAGGTTGGGTATTAATTACCGCCACAGTATCGTTTACGTTGAATTCAATGAAAGGGCTAATTTCCGTAACATCAACTTCTGTCTTTAATGGTTAAACGCAGCCTCCGAGAATTAGCGGGAAGAGTATTACTATTTTATTCATTAGAACCACTATGCAACTTGTATCAAAAAATTTAGAGTGCAAGCTAACAAATTAAAGCCTCACAAAATGAGACTTACGCCTAATTTCAGGTAGTTAACATAACGCCTTGTTAAGGGGTGAGCAACGCAATACCGATGCCACCGCATACCACCTTAAACACTAAAACCAACGCATAGTAAAAATGCCACGCGTTGCGAATCACTCTTGAACAATTTGTTAGGAGTTTTATTCATAGCGTTCACAATCTTTCGGTATGTCTATATATGTTTCATTTGCCCTCCAGTCCTGAGTCTGAGGGTCAAAGTAAAGCTCATACGTTGAGACGCTGTTATATGTACCCGATGTTATCTGATTTCCAATAGTAACGATATTTGGCTCTGAAATAGTGAAAATCCAAACATTGTCACCTGAAACTAGCTCAAGGCGGCTATCAGAAACAAACGAAACCTCTTCTGTAGAAAAGAACTCTCTAGGATAACTTTCACAATACCACTTTAAATTCTGACCATAAGAGCTATAGACAGTTCTCATGTTGAATTTCTCGTACAAATCTTTTGTGGTTACTTGCTCTGCTCCGTTAGAGTTGAATGCAAACAATGTTAAAACGACACTAAAAAATCAATTTCATGCTCAAACTCCTAACGCCGCATTAAGGTGTGAGCAACGCTACCACCCAAACTAAACCATTGCACCGTAAACACTAAATTCAACTTGAACTGAAAACGCCAAGTGTTGCGAATCACTCTTAAATGCTTTGTTATAAAACAATTTTCTCGCATTGGTAAACATGGTCTGCGTACAATTTACCGCCAATTTCATAAGCATTGGGGGTAACATCTTTAAGAGTAAAGCCACACTTGATTAACACTTTTTCTGAACCAGTATTACCCTCAGTTACGACTGCATTAAACGATTGTAAACCATGCTCTTGATATGCCCATTTTAGCAATGCTTTTAAAGATTCGGTTCCATACCCTAATCCATGATATTTCGGTTGAATTAAAAAACCGACTTCAGCTGAGCCATCATGTATTCGAAAACCAGTGACACCAATTTTTTCACCCGTTTCGTTCTGAGTTATGATCAAGCACAACCAATGCTTAGAAGTCTTATTCCAAACTGGTAACCGAGATTCAAAACTTGCCTTAATTTCATCTGATGATGGTTCATCAAAGCAGAAGCGAATAACACGAGGATCTCTATTTAATGATTGAAATAAATCCCAGTATTCAGCTGTAATTTGAATCATACTTAATCTATCTGTATCTATTTTCAAGCGATGAACTCTCCTTGTTTTATAACGCCCAATTAAGGTGTGAAGCACGCAACCACGACACTCAATTGGAACACCGTAAACACGAAACCCGACCCAAACTAAAATTGCCGAGCGTGCTGAATCACTCTTAAATTATTTGTTATAGCGCACCTTCCGACGCGCGCATTACTGACAATACTTTCGATAGTACGCTTGGAATACCCGTACCTTTTAAGTAACTAACGCTCATATTGCGACTTGTGGTTTCATCAAACAATTCGTGAAACGAGCTTTGTTTCTCAATGACAACAGCAGGCAATTCATAACCATCTTCGTTGAATTGGT
Organism: Vibrio gallaecicus; assembly: GCF_024347495.1. Lineage (NCBI taxonomy): Bacteria > Pseudomonadati > Pseudomonadota > Gammaproteobacteria > Vibrionales > Vibrionaceae > Vibrio > Vibrio gallaecicus. The sequence continues at coordinate 895,266 of NZ_AP025491.1, forward strand.
CTGCTGTAATATCAATGATATAGCCATTGCACACCAACCATGCATGGGACTGATTGAAATTTTCACCTAGCCCACTGCCACAGACATATTCACTGTCTAAGTTGTGGTACTGCAATAGATACAAGCCTAATAAATCTGTGGCATCTCCACAGCAACCATTTGGAAAGCCAGAAGAGTGATAAAAGCTAGTCATGCTATGAAAGTCTGATTTCTCAAAATTAGCCCAAATATCCCTAATTTGATTAATCTCCTTCTTCACTTCTTTATTCAAACCAAACTCCAATATTGCTTTGCGCTATAACGCCGCGTTAAGTGGTGAGCAACGCTACCACCCTACCTAAACTATTGTGCCGTAAACACTAAAGCTGAATCAAACCGAAAATGCCGAGCGTTGGGAATCCGTCTTAAACGCTTTGTTATACGTTCTTTGCAACAGAAGATAATGTGTCTAACCCGTTCTTTATTGCTTTCTCTAATTCATTGTAATGTTTTTTGGCAAATACACGATTATGATCAGATGCCCAGCTTAATAGTTTTTCATCTTCCCTTATCCTAGAAACATTCTCAGCATAACTCTGGAGCTCTGAAAGAATAGTCGTGGTAATAGTATGAATTTCTTCAGGATAAAATGGCGTATGCTTATAGATAATTGATGATGTAGAAAGGTTAGAGTTGAAAAAATCTAAAATTCTCTTATCTTTTTCTTCCAAATTATCACCAAACTTTAAAATATATTTTAGCTTTTCTGCTTCCATATTAAGATTAGTAAGTGACTCCCAAATTTCTTGATAAATCTGAAATTCTTTATCAAAACGACTTTGATCAACATGAGCAATTTTGGAAAGAGTCTTATCTAACTTAATCTTAATTTCGTTCACTTCAATGTCTTTCAGTTTTTGTAATTCATTTTTCTTGTACATTAAATAGATTGTATATACGGCAACATTTAAAGTTGTAACAATCGCAGGTATTCCACCATACAAATTAATAATTTCCGATATGTCCAACATTTTTCTCCTAATCGACGATGAACGTATAACGCCCAATTAAGTAGCTGACAACGCTACCAATACACTCAAATTTAACACCATAACCACTGAAGCTAAACCGAGTTGAAAATGCCCAACGTTGACAGTCTGCTTAAATTGCTTGTTATGGCGCAGGTTCTTTAGGACTGATTCCATATTCATTAGAGCCAGGTTTACTATCCATTAAGGCGAAGAACAAAATTGCTAAGACACCAATGATTGGAATTAATAAGATAAAAGCCCAATAACCACTATGGCTACTATCGTGAATTCGGCGAACCGTTAGTGAAAGCGAAGGCAAAAAAATGAATATTCCATACACTCCACCAAGAAGACCACCACCCAGTTCTGGGTTAAAAGTACCCATTTGGTTATCTAAGAAAGCGAGAGCTAAACTAATAACTAAACTGATTAAATAGAAGTACCAAAACTCTTTTCGTCTGGCTCGACCTTTGAAGACTGCGTACTGCTTGATTGCACTAATGAAATATTCCACTTATCTTTCCTTGATGATGAAAAGTCGACTATGCGCCATAACGCCGCATTAAGGTGTGAGCGGCGCTTGGTAATACTTGAGCGAAGCGAAAGCGCCAAGCGTTGCGAATCACTCTTAAATGCTTTGTTATGTGCGTCCTAAAGGTAAGGATGCGATCCAACCATATAATGAACTAAGGCTACCAAACTTAATGTATCTTGATGTTTTGGGTAACCTTCAGGAAAGTTACCACCATTCATTGGATTATATGTTACGCCTACTTTCCTATAACCTTTCGCTTTGCAAAAAGCACTTACTGCATCTAAGTCACTCCACGAAAAAGTGCTAGTTCGACCCTGAGAATTTGTAATTGATATATTTTGCGAAGAAAAAGCAAAGTCAATAGATGAACGACCACCTAACGTGGGAATTGAAAGCTCACATAGTTTCAGTAGATCTTCATTCGTTCGTTTCATATCATTAATACCTCAGAAAAATTGCAGTATACCATGAGGTATAATCTTCGGTACGGTAAAGCACATAACGCCCAATTAAGTAGCTGACAACGCTACCTTTACACTCAAATTTATCACCTAAATCACTGAAGAAAAACTAAGTTGAGAATGCCAAGCGTTGACAGTCTGCTTAAATTGCTTGTTATGTGCTTAGCTGATTAGTTACTGCTTAGGTTCAGGTAAAACTGGTGGAGTACTGTCCATATAGGTTAAGAAGTTTGCCCAAACCTCATGAGTTCTCTGCTTCGTCAGCTTAGTTTCACACGAAATATACATTACACCGCGAATTGTACCTTCACGCCATTGCGTATAAATAGAGTCACAATGGGAAGACATATAAGCTTGCCAGTCGTTTTGAGCAACCTTGATAGCTTTAACTAACTCAGGGTCATAAGAGTTATGCTCAAAGCTTGCATCCAAGTACTTTGATAGTTCTTCCTTTGCAGAGTCTCGTTCAATTGATGCGCACCCATTAATTTGAAGGGTATTCACAGCATTGTTGCAATCGAAAGCTACATCTTCAGCCGAAACTATAGCAGTAAAAACCAAACTAGACAGAGCCAATAATAATCGACTTTTCATCACTTTCCTCATAAGCACATAACGCCGCGTTAAGTAGTGAGCAACGCCACCACCCGACCTAAACCATTGTGCCGTAAACACTAAAATTGAATCAAACCGAAAATGCCAAGCATTGGGAATCTGCCTTAAACGCTTTGTTAGGTTAATGGCTCAACATTTCTACTAACTTATTCCCAACAGGAGAGCGATAAACTTGCTTCCCCCATGTAGGGTCAGATCTGGCGTCACTTCGCTCTTTTGATATAAGTTCTGACAACACCAGCCTATAGATATACGATTTATCTTCATAATTTGGAATTTCCTTAAGCCTTTCATACTTATCTTTGCATCCGGCATTAATTCCACTATAAGTCATCAGTACGACAATGTGAGCTACGCTAAAGCCATCTAATAGAGCTAGGTAATAGTTGTATTCTTCTTGATCGTCGAACACCACGACTGTTGCGTTAATCAAAACAGATTTCAAATACTCTAACTTTTCTTTTTGAGAAGTCTTCACTGCGGTTTGTGATAAGCTAAGCAAGAAGTCAATAAACTGTTCATTAGACTGAATTTCTTCAATACTAAATCCTTTTTGGGTTACCAACGTATTTACCGCATCAGTAACTTCTACACACCATTTTTCAAGTCGTTTTTCATAGGGTGCAGTAAGCAAGGCTTGTAAAATATTACTCCCAGCGGGAACAATACTGGCAATCATCTGAGATACGCGGTAAAGCTTGTCAGCCGCAGGCTCCACAGAAGGAAAAAATATCGGTTTCGACTTTATTCAAAACAACTCCTTATTAACCTAACGCCCAATTAAGTAGCTGACAACGCTACCCATAAACTCAAATTTACTACCTAAATCACTGAAGCTAAACCGAGTTGAAAATGCCACGCGTTGACAGTCTGCTTAAATTGCTTGTTATGTTTGTGGTTGATTGGCTATTCGAACTGATGATTTGCTAATGGGATGATATTTATAGCCACTTCTTCATAAGGATGAACTTCACGAACAACATTAAGTGCAGTTTGCACCTGTGACTTTTTACAACGCACATCAATACGGACTTCATGACCAAAGTTAATCTGGGATTTCTCACCAGTCACTGGTTTAGCATTAATACTTGGGCGCCAAAACCCTGAGATTTGAACTACTGAAACTACACTGTCGTAATCGCCAACAACGCCGGCACCAACCGAGATTAAAGCATCTCGAATAGGGATAGCCTCCGATTCTTGTGCGTAAATTTCTAGCTTAAATTCCATTTTATCCTCGAAAAACATAACGCCCAATTAAGTAGCTGACAACGCTACCAATACACCCAAATTTACCACCGAAATCACTGAAGCTGAACCGAACTAAAAATGCCAAGCGTTGACAGTCTGCTTAAATTGCTTGTTAGCTGGTTTTGTAAACCTTTATGACATTCAAGTAAGTTATGAATAAGCCACCACTTAAAGTAACGAGAAGATGTTCACAAAACAAACCCAAACTCATTCCCTACAACTACTTATACCAAGTACATAATATCTTGTACGAATATCTAAATATGACATGCAATTACTATAAGGCTCACCAATTGATATGAAATTGAAATCATAACAATTAGAGTCTATGTTATTTATAGTCCCTAAAATAAAGGTAAATTCCCATGGAAACGTTGTTTAAGTCAGCAATCAAAAGCAGCAAGCGAACACCTGTAACTAGCTTATTCGTACAGAATGGTTTTAAGATCGCTATGACCGATTTTGATGATGTTGTATTCGAGAAAAATAACATAAAAGTCGGCGCACATTTCGACCTGAATTCGGACTTAAAGTCGGTGGTGCTGTTAACTAAATAGACTATAAAACTCTGATGTATAGCTGGCGGAAAAGTGGTAAGCCAGCTAACGCCGCATTAAGGTGTGAGCAACGCTACCGCTAAACCTAACCATGCCACCGTAAACACAAAACCCAACGAGGGAATGAAAAATGCCAAGCGTTGGGAATCACTCTTAAATGCTTTGTTAGTACTCTACTACGAGCACTGACTTTAAGTTAGTTGATGCATCTTCCAGTGCTTCAATTAATGTCGAAATCAACTCACGCCCTGTAGACGTAATGAAGTAATCTCCAAGAGATCTAATATCTGGTGATATTTCTTGCCCCCAAGGAGGTAGTTCGCTCCGACTTTCAATGTCCCACACGACCTTATATGGAGTTAAACAACATAATTCTCTTTGAATTTGCCTAAGTTCCATTATGGCGATATCGGCAAAATTTGGCTCTAGCCTTCCTTGATACAACTTACCCATCAATATTGGAAACCTAGTTCCCCAACCATTTACTTCTAGATTAGCACTGACCGTGCTGAAAAAGGCATGAAAGAAATCTGGAGTGCCAATTTCATCCGTAATACAACCAACTTTAATTCCTACAGCCATACTTATCCTTCACGAGAGTACTAACGCCTTGCTAAGCTGTGAGTGAACGAGTGCCATGTCTGAGCGAAGCGAGTTCGGCACGCGTTTACGAATCAGACTTAAGCAATTTGTTATGTGCGAAACTCAAATCTATCCTAGACGTTCTCATGTAATTGAAATCACAATTGGTAATGTACCTGGTGCAACAAACTGACTATCACAAGCTTCATCCCAGTGATAATGACAACCCACTTCGGCTTCAAGGTCAAAATCAAAGAAAGAAGCCAGTACCTTAAGGCTTACCACATTTCCTTCGATGACTACACCCTTACCATCAACGTATCTTGCACTCGCGGGTCTATTAATAACTGTTACTGTTAAATTTGATTCAAGAAAATCATAGAGCCCTGAGCCTCCATTAGTATCAAACTCAAAAACTATTTGAGCTTTGGCTTGGATGCTATTTAACTTCTTATACACTTTCTGCAATTCTTCAACAGAACCAGAAATTTCAATTTCATCATCAGAACGATAAAGTTTCATAGTTTTCCTTCGCACATAACGCCCTGTTAAGGTGTGAGCAACGCAATACCGATGCCGCCGCATACCACCTTAAACACTAAACGCAACGCATAGTAAAAATGCCACGCGTTGCGAATCACTCTTAAACAGTTTGTTATATGCTTATTGTGGTAAGTTTTGACCCACTAACCAAGTAACAAATAGAATTAAATTAAGTAGTAATGGCATCAAAAGGTCAAAAGCATCTTTGCTAGTTAACAGTACTTTTGAATATACACGAAGAACACCAAAGCTAAGTTTATTTTTTAACCACCAGCTTTGGATGCGGTTTGACTGGTAATACGAATCGCCCCCCTCTTCAAAGAAACCTTTTAATCCCCAACTGTCCTTTTGTTCTTTATTATTAAATGCTGCCTCATCGATTGTGTATGCTGGATTTTCATGCACAGTAATTCTTAAAAGTTCGTATTCTTTGTTGTATAAAAAACTCAAAGCTAACCATCTGTTCCCACTCTGATTCTGGATTATCATAGTGTTCTAGCTTTACGCTCGGAATAGATGAATCTTCTTCAGATATGACAACCTGATAGCTAAGCTCGGGCGAATATATGTGCTGCTGTATGAAGTTTTTACCTGACTTTGTCGATGAAAAAAAATGCCCTAATGATTGAAAGTAGTAACCTCTCATTAGAGGTAAATTGTGGAGCACAAATCTGTATGCTGTATATGCAACTAATGCCCAATACAGATAGACCAACCGGTCTACATTTTCAAAGTTAACAGTTGGCAGCCAAGGAATCGTAATTTTCGCACCTGTAAGGTCGACACCAATAATTACATGAAAAAGACCAATGCAAAAAAGTGTCAGTAACCCTTTGGTTGAGTTTGTAAACGTAGGTTCTGTAATTGTATTAATTGGATTTAACATCAGCTTGGATTGGTTCAAATAAAGAGTACGACGAACTATAACATACGTTGTAGATTTGATTGCATATAACGCCCAATTAAGTAGCTGACAACGCTACCAATACACTCAAATTTACCACCGAAATCATTGAAGCTAAACCGAGTTGAAAATGCCGAGCGTTGACAGTCTGCTTAAATTGCTTGTTAGCCGTTTATAACACCTTGACCGATTCAAGTCTTTCTTGTATTGCAGTGCACGCATCATCAATAAGTGAAGAAATTTCCCGGCTATTTGCAACAGCCTCTTTATAATAATCAGGATCATTCTTTTTACCTACATCAAAGTCTACACTTTCGTGATGACATTTAGTTCTGACATTAGATAAAGCTTCATAGACAGAAGAAGAGTAAAACGGCTTATGCGTCTGTAATAGCAATGAAAAACTATTAAAGGGATCTATGAATTGTGTCATTCGTTCCTGTTTTCTTTCGTCTTCGCTTTGTTTCGGGTCTACGTAATCCATAATTGGGCGTAGACCATCGGTGGCGATTTTTAAACTGACCAATGCTTCCCATATTTCACCATAAATTAGGTACTCCTTTTCAAACTGAATTTGTGAAATAGCAATGGATTTTTGAAGCCCTGCTTCAAGTTTGTTATTTGTTGCTTTTAGCTCTTGCTCAAAAGCTGTTAATTTCGTTTTCATTTCAAGCTTTTGGGTTTCAATAATTTTAGAAAGCTAGCCTTACTTATAAAACCAAAAATCGCGGCGAGGACTATAGTCGTTCCCCCTAATATTTTTATCAACTCTTCGTAAACTTCCATATCCACCTTAAACGGCTAACGCCCAATTAAGTAGCTGACAACGCTACCGTTATACTCAAAATTACCACCGAAATCACTGAAGCTAAACCGAGTTGAAAATGCCAGCGTTGACAGTCTGCTTAAATTGCTTGTTATAGGGCGGACTCAAACATAATCGACAAACTGACCATCCGCTATGTAACCGTATACTCTGAAACCATTTTCAATTTCATGACCGGGAAGATTAATTTTCTGTAGTTCAAATCTAATTAATTCATGATGAATGGAACCTTTAGTTTTCAGCTCAACCCATTCGATACAACGAAAGCCACCGATTTCAAAATGATAATACCACTCACCGTCCCAGCTAGAGATATACCCACTTTCTATATCTTTAGTCCGCCACTTGGGGCTATGAGCTTCAAGTGAATACATCTTAAGACGCAGCTCATTCCATTTTGTCTCATTCATTACGCTAAACATAAATATCCGAAGCCCTATAACGCCCAATTAAGTAGCTGACAACGCTACCAATACACTCAAATTTACCACCTAAATCACTGAAGTTAAAACGAGTTGAAAATGCCAAGCGTTGACAGTCTGCTTAAATTGCTTGTTATGTTCGTACTTACCCAAGCCTAGAACTAACCTTCAGCTAACCAACTTTCTGCAAAATATAAAGCTGAAGGTCCCAATAGCGTCCAAAAATGAGACAGCTCAAATTCATTATTATGACCGGCAATATTTATTAGGTTTTCAATAAAACAGGTACATGCAGCATTTGAAACACCTGCGTTCTCCGAGTGAATAGCAGCTTCAACAAACGCAAACAACTTTTCGCAGTGTTCGTAATCACCAAGTAAGAATTTTTCTTCTACAAATGACGTTAATACTGAAAAGAATGAATGGGCAGATATATCTCCTTTATCATCGATCCAACGGTCAGCTTCAGAGATGAAATGAGCGCGACAATCAGGATAAACTAGGATTAATTCGGGAAGTAGTTGATAAGATTCCAATTTATTTTCTCCAAGGACATAACGCCGCGTTAAGTGGTGAGCAACGCAGGCCACTACACTTAAAGTATTGTGCCGTAAACACTTAAGCTGAAGCAAACCAAAAATGTCGAGCGTTGGGAATCCGTCTTAAACGCTTTGTTATAGCGCTGCTCACCACGAATGCATATCACTTCTAGCTTCGAGATAGTGCATTATCACGGAATCAGCCGCATCTAGCTCTTCGCTAATTTCATTAATCATTTGTCCAAGGTGACGAAGGTTTATGTAAAAAATCCCCTTCAGTTGACCCCTTACCATTTCTGTCAGCTGAATACCTAAAGCTCATTGAATCTGGGTCAGCGTGCGCCAACTCATTAACTACGTGTTCTACTAGAGCAAATTTCTTATCAATGCTGCAGTCGAAGACTTTTCGCAAAATCCCTTTAACCGTTTTCCAGAGTTCATCGATTTTATGGTGCTTTGGATAACTACCTTTTTGATCTAAAAGCTGTCGACCGTTACTAACCATATTTTTTAGCAGCAATTCAATATGCTGCCTATACAAAAACACGATCGGATAAACCAAATAATCTTGGTCTCTACCAGTCTCGTTTACCTGTAGCACCAATGAATCTGCGGCTAATTTATATCCATTGATATACCCATGTGACATATCTGGATGATAGTTCAGACAAGCATTATTATGCCAATCACTATCCGATTTGAATAAGGGCTCAAACTGTTGTTTAGCCAAAGAAACCTCCTGCGCTATAACGCCCTGTTAAGGTGTGAGCAACACAATACCGATGCCGCCGCAACCAACCAACCAACCACCTTAAACACTAAACGCAACGCATAGCAAAAATGCCAAGCGTTGCGAATCACTCTTGAACAGTTTGTTAGGTGTTCAGTCCCCAATGACTAATTGATTTGGTTTGTTGCCCAAAAACTCTACCCCAACAACCGCTTCCAACTCACTTTCGGTATCAAAATAAACAGCCCATTCAAGCGTTGAATTTAAAAACACATTTGGATTAGAAAACGTTTTTGCTTCCATCCCATAGCTTTCTCGGTTTTGTTCGATATAGCCGTAACATTCTTTAATTGTTTCCAACCATGAAGCAGATATTCGCTTAATAGCTTCTACGTCCTCGTCGGTGACATGTTCTTTCTCTATATAAATAGTTGCACCGTTTAAATTGATGGGCTCAATTTCCCAATAGCCCTCGCGCTTTATTAGAGCCCCAATACCTTTTATTTCCACATGTTTCTCCATGACACCTAACGCCCAATTAAGTAGCTGACAACGCTACCAATACACTCAAACTTACCACCTAAATCACTGAAGCTAAACCAAGCTAAAAATGCCAAGCGTTGACAGTCTGCTTAAATTACTTGTTAGGCAAATTCTCCAATGTCTACGGAGTCTTTCAATAAGTTAGTCAACGGGAGGAATAAAGGCTCTGGGAGCTCATCTAAATTGAACCACTTCCACTGCTTACATTTTTCAGGCTCAGTTATCTGAGGCTCACCAATTGAGCAAGACGTTACGACAAATAAGGTCACATAATGTTTATTCTCTTTTTCGAAAATATCATTAGTAAAACCTAGATTTTTTAATGAGTTGACAACTAATCCTGTCTCTTCAAAAGTTTTACGCTTTGCACATTCTTCGATACTTTCACCCAACTCCAGATGCCCTCCTGGAGTTGCCCATGTATGAGCTCCATGAGAGCCTATACGCTCTCCAAGTAATACACGTCCGTCTCGTAAAATAACCGCAGCCACACCAACTCGTACTTCCTTATTCATTCAAAACTCCTTTATGGATACCAAGTTGCCTAACGCCGCGTTAAGTAGTGAGCAACGCGACCACCTAACCTAAACCATTACACCATAAACACAATACTCGACTTGAACTGAGAATGCCGAGCGTTGGGAATCTGTCTTAAACGCCTTGTTAGTTGTAATTCCCCAATTCGTGCGTAAGACTAAAGCCTGCATCACTTACTACCTTTGAGACTAGAGCAATGAATTTTTCAGCTTCGTAGTTGGGCTGGTATTTAGAAACAAGCCTGATTTCAAAAAGCTTGCCCTTTGCTGTAGGGTATTGTTGCAATATTTCACCAGATTCAATAAATGATAAATAAAGATTTAGTTTATCTTGCAATACTAATAACTTTTCATTTTTATCATCCCACTTTAAATGGTCAGATATCACCAAAATCACTTTTTCATCGTCATGTGCAATAACATCTACTTTATCGAGTTGCTCAATCGTCATTTTTCATCCTTAACAACTAACGCCCAATTAAGTAGCTGACAACGCTACCAATACACTCAAATTTAACACCAAAATCACTGAAGCTAAACCGAACTGAAAATGCCAAGCGTTGGCAGTCTGCTTAAATTGTTTGTTATGTGACATTTCTACGTTGTGACTCTTTTTGATATTTTGACTCTCTATGAAGCCAAATCCCCCAATATACGAAGAACATGAAAGCTGAGAAAACAAAATAATTAAGAACTTGTTCGCTTAAATATTGGAAAAGAGTTTCAGCCGGTGACGATGAATACTGAAAAAGTACATTGAATAAGATGTAGAACATAGTTATCAAAAAGCAGCTTTTGGAGATCCAAGTAAGAAAACCCTGCTCCCTTACTTTTTGCCAGTGTTCGAACATTTTATTTTTCATACAACACCTTATTTACCGATAATATAATTCTAAATTCTCATAACATTACGGATCTATCGACTTTTTCAACTTGTCACATAACGCCCAATTAAGTAGCTGACAACGCTACCAATACACTCAAACCTACCACCGAAATCACTGAAGCTAAACCGAGTTGAGAATGCAAAGCGTTGACAGTCTGCTTAAATTGCTTGTTAGAACTGTACTACAGAGCAATTGTAAGTTGGATTTCCATTAGGTTTTTAGCTAACTCCTCGTTTGCTGGCATTGGGAATACGCCTACAGCTTTCACAGCTTTTTCACTGCGCTCACATAGTTTCTCATAACCACTTGTACTTATTTCTGTAACATTGCCATGCTCACTTAAATGTATATTAAGCGTACAACTCTTACCTTCAAGCCCATCAGACAAAATCAATTCATTCTGAATCATTTGGGTATAGATTTGCCCATGTTTATTTAGCTCAGACGGGGCTAACTTGCCTATACTGCTATTGCTTTGAACAGCACAGCCAGAGATCACAAACACCATACTTGCAGCTATACAAATATATCGAAATGGAGCCTTCATCCTATTTATCCCCTAAAAGTTCTAACGCCGCATTAAGTGGTGAACAACGCGACCACCCAAGCCTAAACCTTGCCACATCTAACACTGAAGCTGACCTAAACTTAAATTGCCAAGCGTTGAGAATCCGTCTTAAATGCCTTGTTATGTGAATTACCAACCTCCAACTTTTAGCTTCTCTGTCGCAGCTTTAAGTTCTTCTCTTGTTAAACCAATAATAGTTTGGAAGTCTCTATCATCTAAACCAAAACCTAGATTATTAGCATTTAACGCATTAATGATACCTCCTAGCTCCTTCACTGTTAGCTCGTTTGGAGATACTTCTTGTACTGCTAGGCTCAGTTTGTCAGCGACAGCACTTATACTCGGATGTACCACGACTATCTCATCAGAATTTTCTAACTCTCTGAGTGCTTTTAATAACGCTTCTTTTACTACCGACTCGTTCATATTCTATACTCACATAACGCCCAATTAAGTAGCTGACAACGCTACCAATGCACTCAAACCTACCACCGAAATCAATGAAGCTAAACCGAGTTGAAAATGCCAAGCGTTGACAGTCTGCTTAAATTGCTTGTTATGTGCGTAACCTTTGTGCCGTAATGAATTGTTCATAGCACTCATTACACAACCAAGTACTTCCACCATAGTAATAGCCAAACCCAGACTCTTCATCAAATGTGTGGAATATTGTCCAGTAACATATTAAACAATGCTCGTGCTCACCTGAGTTAGAGTATTTTTTAAATACCCAATTCTGCTGGCTTGCCCAATCGACGTTATCTTGAATATCCTCAAATTTCCATTTACTTCCGTGAATTATGACTTTTTGAGCCACATATACCTCCTAAGCTCATAACGCCGCATTAAGGTGTGAGCAGCGCTTGGCTATATTTGAGCGAAGCGAAAGCGCCAAGCGTTGCGAATCACTCTTAAATGCTTTGTTATATGTAGGGTACACAACCCAAAACTCTACAACTTAAGCAATAATTACAGCAGTTCAAACTTTTCACATGGAGTTCCTTGATGATATTTCATCTGCCAACCTTGACCAGTGAACACCCAGATCGACGAGCGCTTAGAAAACCCGCTAACTTCACCTGATTTTGAAACCCATGCTGATTTATATAGAAGTAGCTGAACTGTAGGTTCTAACAAGATACACTCAAAATCTTGAGAGTGGATATAACCATTTGAAGGTTCTTCACTTTGCATCACTCCCAAAATAGAAAAGTAATCAAAACTACACCCCGAACGCCCAACTTCTTTAAAGCTCGAATGAAGCAACCTTGCTACTTCATTGGGATCTTGCCTAATTTCATACTGATGTAGCGCAATTTCCTGTTCAATTAGAACTTCCATTATTTCTCCAATGCTGAAAAAACATATAACGCCCAATTAAGGTGTGAGGCACGCTAACACGACACTCGATTTGAACACCTTAATCATTAAACTTGACCCAAACCCAAAATGCCAAGCATGCTGAATCACTCTTAAATTGTTTGTTATGTCTCTTGCGGCATTGCACACAATGTTGATGACCAGTTTCCAAAACCTAACTCATACACATCTTCAAGTGTCTTCACGTACTGAGCGGTTTTTAGCATGCCCAGAAATACGTTAAAACCCTTTCTTGGCTGCTCTTCATGCAATAGTTCGACAATGTATGAAGCCATCGGTGCAAAATCTTGTACTTCTTTTAAGAGTTGTTGATTTTGACCTTCAAAATCCGGGCTTTCCATGTCATAAATTTCCGCACATTCGAGCAAGAAATAACGCTCTGAAGATGAATGAGACTCTAAAAATGCGAGTGTTTCTTCAATTAACGGCACACTATCCTTTCTTTTAATTTTTGCTACAAAATCTTTTAATGTAGCGACTCCCCCAGAGAAATCCCCTATTAGCGCAATGTGTTCATCATCTTCAAAAACCTGAGATTGAAAAGTCTGAGTCTGACTAGAAACTAAGATTTTATACAATACGGGTATATCATAGCTCCACTCAGATATACCCTTAAAATTACATAACCCATTTCCATTAGGGTTCTTTTCACATGTATATAAATATGCTCGATTTGCCATAAATTCCTCCTTGAGACATAACGCCGCATTAAGGTGTGAGCGACGCTTGGCTATACTTGAGCGAAGCGAAAACGGCAAGCGTTGCGAATCACTCTTAAATGCTTTGTTATACGACTGGTACCTGTAGAGTCCCTTTAATGACTGTCACTGCTGAGCCTATTAACTTCGTACGCCCATTAGATAAAAGTTCGGTAGTAACATAACCACCTCGTTCAGATGCCTGATAGCCTTGTAGGTTTAACTTACCCAGCTTTCCTGACCAATAAACGGTTAAAGCACAATGCGCAGAACCTGTAACGGAGTCTTCATTTACACCTACCCAAGGTGCAAAGTACCTTGAAACAAAATCTAACTCGTTACTATTTGAACTTGTAGTAACCAGAACTCCACGCCCCTTGGTTTGTTTCATTGCCTCAAAGTTTGGCTGGAGGTTTAGTAATGTTTCCTCACTATCAACTTCAATGAAAACCTTCGAATCAAAGCTACCAAAGGAAACTATTTTACATGCCTCTACGCCTAAATTATCCAAGAGCACCTGACAGGGAGCAATGTCGAATTGAAGGGTTGGTGACGGGAAATCCAGTTCAATTGTCGATTCGTTAACTAGTGCAGTTAAGGTACCAGACAAGGTTTCAAAATTAACTGTATCCTGCGTACTTACTTGCCCCCTTTCTTTAAGGACATGAGCAACAGCAAGAGTTCCGTGACCACATAGCTTTACCTCCGCCTTCGGAGTAAACCACTTCAGCGTCATATCAGAAAGCGATAGAAAAGCCGTTTCGGACACAGCCATTTCTTCAGCAATTGATAGCATTAAGCTTTCACTTAAGCCATTGTTTGTTATACAGACCCCAGCGGGATTACCTTTGAATGCTTCACTTGTAAATGAATCAACCTGATAGATATCTAAGTCCATTTAGTTCTCCTAATTCTATAAAGTCGTATAACGCCGCATTAAGTGGTGAGCAACGCAGACCACCAAACCTAAAGTATTGTGCCGTAAACACTAAAACTGAAGCAAACCAAAAATGCCGAGCGTTGGGAATCCATCTTAAACGCTTTGTTAGCCGTACATTGCCCAACGAAAATACGGACGCTGATTATCCATACGCTCGACTTCTGCACCTAACTTTTTGTAGAACTCGTGTGCTCTGGTGTTATAAGGGCTAGCAGTCCATGAAATGTGAGAAGTTAACGACTCTTCAGCAACCATTTTCAAAGCATGCATAAGTTCAGCACCGTACCCCTTTGAGCGATTCTTACCGACAACTAGAAGGTCATCAAGCCAAATAGACGGCTCACCACGAAAGGAGGAATAACGATAATGAAATAAGGCGAACCCCTGAGCTTCGCCATCGACCTCCAATAACAAAGCGTGAGCAAACGGATAATCACCAAATAAAGTTCGTTCAATCTTCTGTTTAGTCGTAGAGATTTCGCCGTCGAACCCTTTCATACTTCAGTCAAACTCTGCTTTGTATCCAATAAGTTCTAACAACTTACCGGAGTCTTGCTTGATCGCTTTCCTTACGTTCACTTTGTTCTCCATAACTAAAATTTGTACTTGTCGGCTAACGCCGCGTTAAGTGGTGAGCAACGCTGCCACCACACTCAAATTGGACGCCGTAAACACTGAATTAGACCCAAACCAAAAATGCCAAGCGTGGGGAATCACTCTTAAATTGTTTGTTATATCGTTGCTAATTTTGGAGAAAAACCTATCGTTTTAATTGTCTCGAACAACCAATTTTGCGTTTCAATGATATCTTCAGATGAAAAATCATCCCCATCGTAACGAGCGCTTGGAGAACAAGTAATGGCATCAAACTTATCAGAGCTAAGCTGCTCGTTATAATGTTTGTTAAACGCATTGACTAGTTTGTGGATGCTGTGACCATATTTGTCTTTTAGACGTTTTTCAGAGATACCAGCCTTTAAAAGCTAAGCCTTAAGTATCTTCTCCGCACATTGTGAATACGCCCATCGAGCTTGCCCATAATTCATTGTATTGGTCTGTAACTGCACGGTTATTGTCTTAAGGTCTGCTTCTATAGCTTGGCAGAATGGTATTTTTGCGATTCGCCAACCAGATAGAATTTCGAATGATTCGAGAGCACTGCTAAATGATGCCATTAACGAACTCAATTCAGCGTCGGTTAAAGAATTCACATAAGCTTGCGTCATATTAGATGACATACGCATTATATTTGTCTCGTTATGAGCACCACAAACTGTCAAATTTTTATCGATGAAAAAGTTACATGTACCAACAAAGTTTGTCACACGATAATGCCACAAGTCTCCTCTGATTTTTTGATAGAAGAAGCCAAATCAGAATTGAAAGACCGAAGTTTACCGTACTTAGCATCATACCAGTCGTGCAACCATACACAAAGTTGATTACCCATTTCGTTATTGGGAAGAAGTGATTTCGGTGACAACGGAATTGGAACATTTCCAAAGTATGCACTGACCTCTCCAACGGCTTCCATATAACGGAGCTTAATGGGCACGCCCTGTGTGATAAGGCGTTCATCTATCTCTTCGAAGATATCATTAATGACCACTTTTTTACTCCACTAAGACCTCCAAGATATAACGCCCAATTAAGTAGCTGACAACGCTACCAATACACTCAAATTTACCACCGAAATCACTGAAGCTAAATCGAGCTGAAAATGCCAAGCGTTGGCAGTCTGCTTAAATTGCTTGTTATATGCACATAATTTCGACTTGCTTAATGCCGTCAGAGAATACTCTATGACACTTAAAATCGACCTTACTTCCAATTTTATGCCAGAAGAAATTGAACTCATGTCCACCGTCATCTTGAGTAAAGAAACTCCAGTTATTCGATAGTTTGGGGGCTATTTCACAAAGTACAAAATGCCACAAATGATTTTGAAAACCGCTTTCCCAACAGCCGAGATAGTGAGTTCTCGATACGCTAGATAACCCAGATTCTTCTTCCAGTTCTCTCAAGGCGGCACTTTCAATAGAAATATCCGACAATTCTAGTGTGCCTTTAACCAACTGAACATCAGCTAATGGGTGTTCAAACAGTAGTAACTCGAGATTGTTTCCTGATTTTCTAAGCACTACAGGGCAGACTTTGACTTCCCTCTTTCGGATTCTTTCTTCCATTGAACTATCCCGTGCATATAACGCCTAATTCAGTAGCTGACAACGCTACCAATGCACTCAAATTTACCACCTAAATCACTGAAGCTAAACCGAGCTGAAAATGCCAAGCGTTGGCAGTCTGCTTAAATTGCTTGTTAGGTTAATCCATGAAAATCAAAACATATAAGCAAGGTGAACGTCAAAGCCACTCCCATCAAACTCTGCGCTGTTAGAAGCTACCTCATAGTTTATATAGGTATATTTAGCACCAATTCCAAATCGACCTATAGCCAAAGGAGCAAAGGCATACTCATATTGAACTATCAAGCCAGCAGCATCTTTAAAATCTGCCGTTGAGTTACAGAGACCAGCAACGGAACACTCTAGTTCGACATTAGTATGATAAGTAACTCCTGCTCCTAGCTTATGACTTTCAAAGTTTCTAAAGAAAGATAGCTCAAATGGTATTTTGCTGAACGTAACCTCTCCGTTCGATGCCTCTATTGATTCTGATTTGTATCCTACAGTACCGCGGGTAGAAAACTGATTTGAGAATTGGTAGTCTATTCCGCCAAAAAAAGAAAGTCCTTCGTTAGCATTGATTTCATCACTTTCCCCTGAGCTGTAAATACCTTGAAATAGCTCATCTCCACCAAAGCCATAGCCAATACCTAAAACTCCTGATAGATCTTTAGAATAAGCCGATGAAGATATCAGCAACCCCAGTAGTACAACTTGAGGAACTACTTTTATTGTCATTTGAACTCCTTGTTCTTTTATTAAAATTTAAACCTAACGCCCTGTTAAGGTGTGAGCAACGCAATACCGAAGCCACCGCATACCACTTTAAACACTAAACGCAACGCATAGTAAAAATGCCACGCGTTGCGAATCACTCTTAAACAGTTTGTTATACCCGTTTTTGAATTCGTTCACCTAGAGGAACTTCTGACGACAGTTCTTTTAGACGCTTATTTGGAAACGATAAGAGCTTTTCACCAAATCCCTTTCGATGAGAGTACTCTTTAGCGATATATGATCCAGGACCATTAAATATTTCTGTATAGGAACCATCCTGAGAAATTTTGATACCAATGTAGTAATCAGAAACCTTCTTAAAGGTTAACGAGTCTTTAAATGTTGCTTTTATCTGCACTTTTCGCCCGCACGGTGTTTCACCGTCATAATCTTTTTCCATGCAAGAATACAGCCAAAGATGATAATCTCTTTCAACAATCGTTTCACCAATATCCCCAACCAAACGACCATCAATAGTAAACTCTTTCTTCGGTTGAGCTTTTCTCAGGAGCTCTATCCCCGAGAAGATATCTTTTAGAGCAGCCTCAATTAGCTCTTGTTTCGCCATGCTTTCTCCCAAAGGGTATAACGCCCAATTAAGTAGCTGACAACGCTACCAATATACTTAAACCTACCACCGAAATCACTGAAACCAATCCGAACTGGAAATGCCAAGCGTTGGCAGTCTGCTTAAATTGCTTGTTATGTTCGTAGCCATTTGTACATGATGTAGCTATCAACCAATCCTAGCTGACCATGATTGTATGCCTTAGGTATTGTGCCAATAATAGAGAAACCGAGCTTTTCCCAAAGCATAACCGCTACTTTATTAGTCGACACCACACTATTAAATTGCATAGCATCAAAGCCAAATTCAACTGCTTTCTTTTGTGAGTCCTCACACATAAGACGAGCAATACCTTTGCCTCTAGCTTCACTTGATACCATATAGCCACAGTTACAAATATGACTACTTGGACCCATAGCATTTGGCTTAATGTAATAAGTACCGAGAACAACGTCATTTTCAACAAACACATAAGCTTTTAATGGCATTTCACACCACAAGGAATAAGCATCTTCCAAGGTCATATTTGGGTCAAATGCATAAGTTTCTTGGGCTTGAATCACCATAGAAAACGTTGACCAGAATGACTCAAAGTCAAATTTTGTAATTTCCCTAATCATGAAATTCCTCCCGAGAACATAACGCCGCGTTAAGGCGTGACGAAATACTTGCCATACTGTGAGCGAAGCGAAACCGGCAAGTGTTGAGGAATCGCTCTTAAACGCTTTGTTATAGCGCTACTCACTCACTAAGGTCTTCAAGCCTTTCTTCTTTACAATGAAGTCACTAGCAAAAACCAACATAGATAAAACTAAGATCAGGACTCCCGATCTCAATAATGTTGTCTCTAAGCCCAAGTCTTTTAGTAATGAATCCACCATCACTATAGATACTAATAGGGATAAAATATATGGGATATACAAGGAAGCGTATATTATACCTCTTTTGTTTTCAAATGAGCGGATGCTTATTAGTGAGGAAAAGATAAATATTAAAGAAACAACACTAATTAGGTATGTGTTAAGTTTTATAAGGGTAGTTTCTTGAGATACAGCAACGGACTCATGTTTCATACGCTTTAAATATAAACCATCAGATTTCTGATAGTCTACTTGACGTGGTTTATCAATTCCTGCAATTCTTGATTGAACAGATATTATCTCAGGACGTTCTTTAGATAACACTTCAAATATAAACTGGTCGTTTGGATTTAAAAGTAACCCTTTAAAGTTAACTTCGTCTTCTTTAAAGTAATGATCAATATCAAGGTTGAAAGGAGAACTTCCTTCAACTCTGACGCCTAAGATATCGATTTCCTGTCCCATTTTGATTATCACATCTGAATCAAAATCATTTCTAGAGATTGGCTTATTTCCAGAGTTAACAATCAATATTCTAGATAGGTAGGCTGACTTCAGCTCTATCCCATCAAAACTAGTGCTTAGTTTTGACCATGAATCACCTTCTTTATAATCCTCTGTGAGGTCTTTCGTATGCATCAAGGCATAACTCAGAGATTTTTCACTACTAAACAGAGATGAATAAACTGGTGAAATCAAAAATAAAACTAGCGGAATTAAGATAGCGGTAACGAAGATAAATGCTCTACTGTTCATTGCTTTAATACTATTCCTCTAGAGAATTTATCATACCACATGTCGAAAGGTAGTTCTGATAGCTCTGCGCTATAACGCCCAATTAAGTAGCTGACAACGCTACCAATACACTCAAATTTACAACCAAAATCATTGAAGCTAAACCGAGTTGAAAATGCCGAGCGTTGACAGTCTGCTTAAATTGCTTGTTATGTACGTGGTGAAAGGTAAATACCTTGTTCCCGTAACTGAGTTTTGAGGTCGAGTAACTTCACCTGTGTAATAACTGCAATAAATAAATTCAGAATACAACTTGCCGTCAATAACACAACGGCAACAGTACCCATTATATTTTTTACCGACACCAATAGGAGAATGACTGATAGTAACAGTAGAAAAGTAGAGACCATTAACCAGCCTTCACTGCTTGAAAGCATGTACTTGTTAACAAGAGGCTCATGGGTGATTATAACTTTAGATGCAAAGCCACCTAATTTTATTGAAAAACTATTACCTGAAGAGCTATAGATTAGCCCATTTAAATCAAGAACATCTTCAATGCGCTTCAGCATAAAACCTACCATTAACTCAATAAACACAAAGTTTAATTTACTATTGGAACTACATTTTCGTTCTTGATTTAAAACACATTTCGGGTGAATTTTTACAAATCACAGAAAAGTACATAACGCCCAATTAAGTAGCTGACAACGCTACCAATACACTCAAATTTACCACCTAAATCACTGAAGCCAAACCGAGTTGAAAATGCCAAACGTTGACAGTCTGCTTAAATTGCTTGTTATGTTAATTACTACTCATTACTTCATGTATGGCGTCCATCAGTTCAAGTTCACTATTTTTCAGTTCTTTAAGTGAATCACCCCACTTCTCGCGACCAGAAGGCGAGTTTATTAGTAGCACTTTAAGTGTGTTAGATGATTGAAGGTTAAAGGCATTCATTTTCTCAACTACAGAGCTTCCCCCAAGAAACCCCGCTAAAATTCGAGCTTTAATGAACTTAGATTCAGAGGAATACATTCTTATCGCCATTTCTTTAACCAAATTATTATACTGTTCATCAGGCTCACGAGGCATACTTATAAGTATTGAAATGTATGATGACAAGTCACCACTAAAAACTGATAAATTATCAATTAATTCAGTTAGTTGTTCTCGATGATATTTTTTATCTTTTTGCACACTTTCAGCGTCTAACTTTGCTTTTTGAATTCGATATGGTAAGTAGCCCCCGAGCAAGCCACCGGCTAAACCGACTAGTGCAGGTATACCTATCTTTATTAGGTCCCTGTATATTTCCACCTCAGAGGCTGTTTGAACGATATCTGTCATATTGGCTATTACACATCTAGATTTTTTGATTTAATTACCATAACGCCCAATTAAGGTGTGAGCCACGCAACTACAACACTCAACTTGGACGCCGTAAACACTAAACTAAACCCAAACCAAAAATGCCAAGCGTGGGGAATCACTCTTGAATTGTTTGTTAGCTTACTCACCCACCGTTAAATACATGAACCCTTTCAAGCGATATTCCATTCTCTTGCTCTTTCGTTAGCAAATGTCCCTTTTCCATTACCTGGAATGTCGGTCTTTGAGTGCCATCACCTAGTCTAACCTGAACTTTCATACCTCTTGTTTCTGGGTAGTTTGGTAAACTATTAGCTACTGCCCCCGAAAAGGGTGATTCATTGCTATTATCGAAGTCGAATTTTTCAAAATAATTGAAAAAATCACCTTGCGAAACTTCAACCCAAATTCCCCAACCAAAACATTTTTTAACTGCATGGACAGGCAAATACAAAACTCCTCGAATAAAGTATCTTGAATCCAAACGACATAAATCTGAATGTGTTTGTGCTCGTTCATCTCGTACTTCATCACTGAGTTCCCAAATTTCATCAGGCATTTGATATGACTTATCAAAAACAAAGTCGCCGATTTCTTTTCCACAGCACCCACATTTCATTTGTAACTCCTTTTAAGCTAACGCCCAATTAAGTAGCTGACAACGCTACCAAGACACTCAAATTTTTCACCTAAATCACTGAAGCTAAGCCGAGTTGAAAATGCCAAGCGTTGACAGTCTGCTTAAATTGCTTGTTATACAAAGCCTAGCAACACTCGCAGAACTTAGTGCCTTGCCTTTGAATACTATCTTACTTTAATTTCTGGCGACTCGACCATTCTTTGCAGGCCTCAATCATTGTGAGGCCAATAGCTCCTTGCATCCATTGCATAAAACCTCGGTCGAATTTGAAATCATCGCCAAATTTGGATTTGAAATATCTACGAACATTTTGAGTCGTTTTATAAGTGTCTGTAATAACAGTGGTATCGAGTATATCAATCTTGTGCCAATCAACCTTTTCCATGGTTTAGATTACTCCCTTTGTATAACGCCGCGTTAAGTAGTGAGCAACGCAGCCACCTAATCTAAACCATTGTACCGTAATCACTAAACTCAACTTAAAATAAAAATGCCGAGCGTTGGGAATCTGTCTTAAACGCATTGTTATGTAAATCTTTGCTGTGGCAGTGAAGCTACTTTTCTACATATCCAGTTTCACAGTCGAATCCATTACATCGAATAGTGAAAGTAGTACTATTTTCACTATTCGATGCATTTAAAGTTAAAGAGCTCTTAGAGTTAGTTTTTCCCGAAAACTCTTCCACATATGTATCCACATCTGCATCTGCATCAAGAATATTTAGTATTTTAACTTTACTTGAATCAAAAGATAAAACTTCCATCAACTCTAATAATTCTGAATCAGAATATTCTTCGTGATGACCTCGTAATACTTTAACTACTTTAACTTTTGAAGAATCAAACTCGAAATTCTTTACGAGTTTTATTAACTCGTTAAAAGTCAGGTCTCGGTTTAGAGTATTTACATTTTCTGAAACAAACTTGTTTTTTGTTGAGTCAAAACTAAAAATTTCTACATTTTTCAGTAATTCTTCAGGCTCCATCGCCTGAACGCTTAATGAGTAAATAAAATAAAATATTGCTGATATGATAAGTTTAAACAATTTCGAATTCCTCCATTTATTCGATTTTCATAACGCCGCGTTAAGTAGTGAGCAACGCGACCACTTTACCTAAACCATTGCACCATAAACACAATACTCAGCCTAAACTGAGAATGCCGAGCGTTGGGAATCTGTCTTAAACGCCTTGTTATACGCGTTACAACGGTTTAGTTAAGAAACTTTCCATTCGTTCAAACTCAACTGGTGACAAGTCACACTGAAACATATACTTGTCATTGCCTAGTGTATGCAATTCAGCAAGGTATCCAGTAAAGTAATTATGATGATTACTCTCCCTTAAACTGATTAGACGCAATACAGTACCTGGCTTTATCGCCCATCCTGTAACGTCTCCAGCGCGGTAGTAGAGCCAACCATCACTTCGACTTAAGTAAATTGAATGTGTAGTACGTTTTTTATAGCCTTTAGTCTTGAAAAAAACACCTATACAACGCCACTAACGGCTGAAAACCTAACTTAGTTTCTATCTGCCACTAGAATGATTCCATTTATGGACCCCACCATATAGCTTATAACGCCCAATTAAGTAGCTGACAACGCTACCAATACACTCAAATTTACCACCGGAATCACTGAAGCTAAACCAAGTTGAAAATGCCAAGCGTTGGCAGTCTGCTTAAATTGCTTGTTAGGTTAATCCATGAAAATCAAAACATGTAAGCAAGGTGAACGTCGAAGCCACTCCCATCAAACTCTGCGCTGTTAGAAGCTACCTCATAGTTTATATAGGTATATTTAGCACCAATTCCAAATCGACCTATAGCCAAAGGAGCAAAGGCATACTCATATTGAACTATCAAGCCAGCAGCATCTTTAAAATCTGCCGTTGAGTTACAGAGACCAGCAACGGAACATTCTAGTTCGACATTAGTATGATAAGTAACTCCAGCTCCTAGCTTATGACTTTCAAAGTTTCTAAAGAAAGATAATTCAAATGGTATTTTGCTGAACGTAACCTCTCCGTTCGATGCCTCTATTGATTCTGATTTGTATCCTACAGTACCGCGGGTAGAAAACTGATTTGAGAATTGGTAGTCTATTCCACCAAAAAAAGAAAGTCCTTCGTTAGCATTGATTTCATCACTTTCCCCTGAGCTGTAAATACCTTGAAATAGCTCATCTCCACCAAAGCCATAGCCAATACCTAAAACCCATGATAGATCTCGATGAAGATATCAGCAATCCCAGTAGTACTGCTTGAGGAACTACTTTTATTGTCATTTGAACTCCTTGTTCTTTTATTAAAATTTAAACCTAACGCCGCATTAAGGTGTGAGCAGCGCTTGCCTATACTTTGAGCGAAGCGAAAATGGCAAGCGTTGCGAATCACTCTTAAATGCTTTGTTAGCTTTCTTGATAGTCATCAAGCCATTCTAAAAGCTGATTTTTATCTGCGAGTGATAAATCTAAATTTGTTGTTGCTTCATTTTCAACAAAATCACGAGCGCCGGAGGTGAACATTGAAGTTGTAACTACGATAGCTACATTACCACCACTTCTTGAGTTTTTGACGCCATATAAAGATCTAATGACATCAACACCTACTTTATTATTTTCAGCATAATGCTTACACTCAATTAGGTATTTTGTTTTAAAGCCGAGTTTATCTTTATGTAATGCGATAACATCTTTACCACCATCTCTCGTTCTTTTCGTTAATTCAACTTCAAAACCCTTAGCCCTAAATATTTCGGCAGTGACTTCCTCAAATTGTCGAGGATCTAATTCAGACAACAATTCTGGCTCAGACTTTAAAGCCAATACCAATTCAGGTATTGATTCATAAAGATCGAATAAGTCTCTTGCAGAATATATTTCACGAACATACTCTACATCTGGTTCATTAAGTGCTCTAGCACCGCTACATTTATCGATAGTGAAATTTATAAGCCCGATAGGATATTCTGAAACTTCAAACGTTAATTCAATATCATTTGAGCATTCATTACATTCAAATGGATACGAGAGTTCGTATATTTCTTCAGCTCCCATCGACCGCTCATCACCGCCAATACATTCACAATTAAAGTCTTCTATAGAGATTGAATCTTTCTCAGAGCATTTACTACACTCATATTCAATCTCACCTACAAATTGCCACATATTGAAATCTCCGATTGAAAGCTAACGCCCAATTAACTTGCGCAGCAACGCAATACAAAGGCTCTGCATTGCGCCTTAATCACTGAAATAGATTAGGAGTAAAACTGCCACGCGTTGTAAGTCAGGTTAAATTGTTTGTTAGCTATTTTTATTGCAAATGAAGTCACCGATACAATCTAATATTTTACCGAAAGTGATCACTAACTTTAAAATTTTCACAATCATTGAAATATGACGAGCTAATTCATTAAATTTCATTTTTTCACCTCTTACTTAGTAGATGAAGCAAATATATCAATGAATAAGGAGTACTCTAAATCAACTCATGTAGTGCAAAGCCATTTGCTCTATACGTCCGGAAAGTTTGCTAATTTATATTTAAAATCTTTTAGCAATTTGTCTATAGCGAATATACTTACGCCTAGCTGATCTGCTGCATCTTCCTTGATCTCCATAGCTTGATTTTCAAGCCATCTTTTAACATCTATCGGTTCGATACCCTCTTTATCTGCTTGGTGTTCAAGCAGAGTCTCGCCTCCGAATAATTTAGCAGTTTTGAATTCTCTAATTAAACCTAAATTCATTGATATTGTTTCTGCAATATACATTCTTTCATTGGCTGGGATTTTTAAATGTGCGGCAGCTTTTACTTTTTGTTTTCTACTTCCATCTATAATGGAAGCTATTAAGGGTTTATAAGCAGGAGGAATATCAGCTTTTAAAACAAGTTTAGCAAGTAAAGAGCCATCGCAATAGTCCCATGCATCAACTGATGCAATCCATTCCATCATATCTCGGTTATCAACAGTTCGTCCTAAAAATGAAACTTCATTATTGCTCATAAATCAACCTTAACCTCGAATAATAGCTAACGCCGCATTAAGGTGTGAGCGGCGCTTGGCTATACTTGAGCGAAGCGAAAACGCCAAGCGTTGCGAATCACTCTTAAATGCTTTGTTATGTGGTGCGAACTTCGCCAATGTGCTTAATAATGTTTCCATACAATAAGATAGTCCAAAGAGCGAATACTAGTACTTCTAGTAGAATGCTTGTAAAGCCTTCGCCGTTGCCTGACAACAAGGAGTCAAAAAAAGATAAAACGATAAGAACTGGAATTAACAATACACTAAATCGTACAGTCACGACGAAGCTCAAACTAAAAAAACGTCCTAAGAAATCTTCACCTTTAACCGCACCGTTTGCTTTGTATGCCAAATAAGTGCCAACCGCGACTGTTAAGATATTTAAAAGTGACGCTAGTCGATCATATATCGAAGGATTCTCCGGCATCGGCACATGGAATAATTCAAATGTAATGACACCAAACATAATGTTGATGAAAGCGTATACAAACCTATCAGCTTCATTTAAGCGATTTGAAACTATCTGGCGCTTGAGCGCTTCAATGTTCCAGAAATACATGGCATATATCCTTAATTAGTAAGTCTATGCATAGACTATTACCTTACCAATTAGCTTTATATGCACAAACGAGTACATTGCGAGAAGTGGCACAGTTCTCAAGCACCACATAACGCCGCGTTAAGTAGTGAGCAGCGCTAAACCACCTAACCTAAACTTTACACCGTAAACACTTAACCCAACTTAGAATGCAAAACGCCAAGCGTTGGGAATCTGCCTTAAACGCCTTGTTAGCATTTTTTTCGCAACGCTATTAATAATGGCTTTATTTGATTCTTGCATGATTCATGTGATGATTTAAGTGATTTTGCGTAGTCTGTAAGCGACTTTCGAGTGGTAACAAGAGCTTGTTCATTCACGCCACTTGGTTCTGACTGATAAGGAGAATATGCAATATCGAACTTTTCAACTAGTACGTTGTTCATACGGTAACTATCTACAAGACTTTTTAGCTCGCCGTAAACATTTACAATACTATGTCGAAGCTCCTTGTCTGGCAGATGTCCTAAAGCACTCGCATTGGCTGAATAAAAAGTAAAATAGTCTTGAGTTATGGGCCAATAGATAATCAAAGGGGTTCCTTCCGTAAGTTGTTCAATTTCATTTCCCATTCGTTCGTCATATTTCAACCACAAAGATTCCAGCTCGGCATGCAAACCATTTAAAACCCCTTGAACATATTCAACCTGCTGCTTATTTCGAGGTTTTTCTTGAAACCAATTCGCTATCCAAACACCGCTTAAAGTAGCACCACCGCCAATTAAAGCAGACAAAAAACTATTAAATTCAATACTCAACTTCAATCTCCAACTACTGTAAATGCTAACGCCCAATTAAGGCGTGAGCAACGCTACCACGAACCTTAACCATATCACCCTAAACACAAAACCCAACGATGGAATGAAAAATGCCATGCGTTGGGAATCGCTCTTAAATTGTTTAATTGTTTAATTGTTTGTTAGCACTCTTTTAGAACACCATCGCATGGTCTACTAAATAGCGACCGTCTTCGTAAACTAAAACCATTTCAGCTACATGTTCACCCGGCGCTTTAGTGTAATATTGCCTCCAAACAATTGCAGCTGAATCTGGTCGCCTGAATACTGCTACTAGCTCTCTTTCTGCAAAGAAACCTTTTTCGGCTTGATATTTTATGCAGATCTCATTGAGATAATCGCGAGTAACGATTTTTAACATTCGCTTATTAAAATCACGAACGTGCTGCTCATGGTCAATATTTGTGGACGCTTCCATCAAGTTGTCCATGATAGGATTCGCTATCTCTAATATTTCCTGCTCTGACATTTCTTGAAAATTCATGGTAATCCCTTGTTAACCTGATGAGAGTGCTAACGCCCAATTAAGTAGCTGACAACGCTACTAATACACTCAAATTTACCACCTAAATCACTGAAGCTAAGCCGAGTTGAAAATGCCAAGCGTTGACAGTCTGCTTAAATTGCTTGTTATGTTCGTGCTTACAGCGCTACGACAGCCTCAATTTCCACTTGTAAATCCGGATGAATAAATTTGGAAACTTCAACCAAAGAGCAGGCTGGTAAATGACCTTCATAAAAGTTAAATAGTAGCTCTCGGATACTAGCCAACATTGATATGTCACGAACAAAGATTGTGAGTTTCACCAAATCACTTTTCAAACGATTTTCTAACCTAAGAACTTCTGTAATCTGATAGAGAACCTCTTTAGTCTGCTCTATCAGATTAAGGGGTTGAGCATCTGTGCCGTAAGCTGTAAGCCCTGATATATATAGCGTTTTGTTGTGTTTTGTTGCATGGACATAAGGTCCTGCTATTTGAGGCAAGCTTTCATAAGTAACCCTTTCAACCACTTGATTTCTCCCTAGAACATAACGCCCAATTAAGTAGCTGACAACGCTACCAATACACTCAAACTTACCACCTAAATCACTGAAGCTAAACCGAGTTAAAAATGCCAAGCGTTGACAGTCTGCTTAAATTGCTTGTTATAAGACTTTTTACTAACGAATTAACCCCAAAATTTTCTTGAATACTGGCTCTCGACAGTCCTTTACAAGTTCATACAAACACATTTCCAAACCTGTAATATCTGCATCGATATTTTGTAAACGATTAACGCCGAGCTGTTTATTTAAATAAGTTCGAGATGAGACACAATCACTGACAAGCTCCACTTTGTAACCCAGTTCGAGCAAACCTTTTGCTGTTTGATAAACACAAATATGTGCTTCTATTCCGCAAATTAGCCAGGTATCTACTTTTTGGCTTTTAATTGAACTCAAGACTTCTGAAGATTCACATCCGTTAAACGAAAACTTAGTTATAGGCTTGTGATTAAGGACTGTATTGAGTTCTTCGACTGTAGAGCCTAATTTATCTGGATTTTGTTCGAGAGTAATAATCGGTAGTTCTAGAGCCTGAGCGCCTTTAATGATTTTCTGACAATTAGAAATTAAAGCTTCACTTTCATAAACTAAACGAGCGAGTTTACCTTGAATATCAACGACGATAAGTCCAGTATTTTCTCTATTCAACATACCAACCCTCCCAAGTTTAAATAAGCCTTATAACGCCCAATTAAGTAGCTGACAACACTACCAAATACACTTAAACCTTCCACCTAAATCACTAAAGCTAAACGAGTTAAAAATGCCAAGCGTTGGCAGTCTGCTTAAATTGCTTGTTATGCTTGAAGCCCGCGTAAACATTGAAAACTAACTTTACAGAATGACATTTATTTCACGTAATTTCTATTAGAATCCCTAGCTTATCCTCACTAAGTTTAGAACTATTGATTCATGTCTTTTTTTAAATTTATTACACCACTACTATTAATACTTTTTTCAACATATTCGCAAGCTGAAGACGTCTCTTTTTATGAAGACTTCATTGATAATTCTTATTACGATGATAAAGAAATCACGCTTACCTATACTGGGAGAACATTTCATTTAGGCTCAAGAAACAGAAATGAAAATAATGACATCTGGGGAATTGGATATCGAGGGTTCGAAATATCTACAATGAACAACTCATTCTATGACCGCTCTTATGTGTTCTCATACCATAAGAAATGGTACTGGAAAGACTGGATCGATGTTGGTCTAAGAATTGGTGGTATTACTGGGTATAAAAAAGAAGATAACCCCGTTCAATTGCTAGGAATTACCCCTCTATTTTCACCAACAATAACACTGCATTATGAAGGTTTTGGCTTTGAGACAGCATTGCAGACTGACGTTCTTATTTTTACGTTAAACTACCAATTTTAGAGAAAAGCATAACGCCGCGTTAAGTGGTGAGCAACGCTACCACTGCACTCAAGACATTATGCCATAAATACTGATGCATATCTTTGAACTGAAGCCGCCGAGCGTTGGGAATCCGTCTTAAACGCTTTGTTATGTGCGTGCTAAATCTGTGCGTACAATCTCAGCATGTCTTTGTGTTGAATACCATTTTCATAGATTGGTTCTGGGTAATTCAGTAAGAAGTGATCCTTGATGATCAAGTCAACGCGAAAACCAAGGCGCTGATAATAAATCAGTTGATAGCCAAAGGTACCTGTACCCAATTCAACACGAGTGATTCCCTTACTTGGTAGCTGAGACAGAACTGACTTGAGCAATTGAGAGCCAATTCCTTGACCTTGTAACTCGGGATATACAGAAACATTGAAGATTTCAGCAAGGTTTGGAGTTTCTGGCTTCACTATACATGCCGCCAAAATACGCTCATTATCTAGCGCAGCAAAGCACCATGATTCAGCTAAATATGATGAAATACTCGCTTCAGAAGGATCTGCTTCGAGCAGCAAATCTAGCGGAATTTGGCTACTTTTGACTTCGATAAATTGCATTTTCCCTCCAAGCACATAACGCCGCATTAAGGTGTGAGCAACGCAACCACGAAACTCAACCATGCCACCGTAAACACAAAACCCAACGATGGAACGAAAAATGCCAAGCGTTGGGAATCACTCTTAAATGCTTTGTTAGGCTTCTGTAGATTGTTTAAATGTATTGAACGTAGTTTCAACAGCTGTCCAAGTTACAGCAAGAGCTCCAAGTACTATAGCAACCCTCTGATCTGCGAACCCGCCTAAAGTGTCATCAGTAACCGTTAGTGCCATATAGCCTAGGTGTACTCCCATGACAGCACCAGTGCCAGACAAAATAATTATAGCCACTTGCATAAATTCTGGTGCTTTTCGGTACTTTATAAGCATGAATAATAGAAATATAAGTCCAAGCCCTAACCCAATGTACAGTCCAAACATATTAGGAGAATCAGTCATCACTATTCTCCTTTTTAGCAGATTCACTACCGAGCAAAGCACCTAAAACACCGCCAGCAACTGCTGCACCAAACCCTGGAATCAACATATTAGCAACAATAGCACCGCCAATCGGCTTTGTTGCGTAATTCAGTTTAGAGACAGAGCAGCCCCGTATCGTGCGTTTCTTAGTCAATACGGCAAGTTTCAGGCATACCTAACCCAGTGAGCTTGTTCAACGCTTTTATCATCGCGTAAGTTTCTCCCACTTGTGCATTGTAATGTCTTAAACTTAAACGACCACCAAGTAACTGTTTAACTCGATACATCGCTGTTTCTGAGAGGGAGCATTTGTGGTAACCATACCGCTCTTTCCAATACTTATTTGAGCCATATAACTTCTGGCAACCTACTGCGAGATTTCGGGGATGACCCCGCTCCCAGAAGGCAGCCCCTTCTCTTGGAGGAATAAGCGCAACGGCTCGCTTAATCTTAATTGCATCGTGACATGCTCTCGTATCATAAGCGCCATCACCAGACACCTCGTGGATACTTCGGCGAGTTTGTTTCAGTAAATTCGGGAGTACTTCTCCATCTGTAACTGTCGATAGACTTAGCTCGGCTGCAATAATTTCATGAGTGTTTGTATCCACGGCAATATGAAGTTTTCGCCAGACTCTACGTTTGCCATCTGTCCCGTGTTTTTTGACTTTCCATTCACCTTCGCCATAAACCTTAAGGCCAGTCGCATCAATAGCTAGATGTTGTATCGTATCTCTCGTTTTTGTCTTAAGTGAGACCTCAACTTGCTTGGCTCTACGACTGATGCAGGTGTAATGCGGACAACTTAACGGTACATGGGCTAACCTAAATATCGAGTTGATAAAACCTTGCAGCGCTCTTAATGGCATAGAAAAAACTCGTTTCACCATGAGGGCTGTCGTGATAGCTAAATCACTGAACCGACGAGGCCTCCCGCACTTATTCTGTTTGCTTTGCGTCCAGCCACTTATCGCTTCTTCATCAATCCAAAAGGTCAAAGAACCGCGGTTAATGAGTGATTGGTTGTATTGCTTCCAGTTGGTTGTTTTGTAACGAGGTTTAGGCATAGGGCTACGAGAGGGAGTGAATGTAGCTGATCAGATCGTAGGTTTTAGGTTTAGTTCCAATGAATTACGCAACAAAGCCACGCTAACCACCAAACCTAAACCATTGTACCTTAAACACTTAACCCAACTGGAAATGAAATCGCTAAGCGTTGTGAATCCGCCTTAAACGCCTTGTTATATGTTGGAGGGATAGATACA
This sequence comes from Vibrio gallaecicus, assembly GCF_024347495.1. Taxonomy (NCBI): domain Bacteria; kingdom Pseudomonadati; phylum Pseudomonadota; class Gammaproteobacteria; order Vibrionales; family Vibrionaceae; genus Vibrio; species Vibrio gallaecicus. Next base: position 927,108 of record NZ_AP025491.1, read on the forward strand.
TAACCCGCTAGTTTTTATATGAATACCATCACCAACTTTTGGCTCAATCGCCCAATCTTCTGATGATACACAGAGGAATTCCGGACCATTTATCAGATAAACATCATATATCGTGGAGTCTTCCGAAATATGAACCACGTTATGCACATGACCAAAAACTTGATGAATGAAAAGTCCGTCCCCTTGCTTAATTCCAGTTTTTGAATCAGGTAAGTCAGCTATAATTTTAGCGTCTAGAACTTCCTCGAAATCGAACTCTACTTGCAGATTTTCAGACAGTATATTTGCACTCAAGCTTGCGTTTACATCAATCAAGCATGTAAGCAAATTTCTTTGATATTCTAGCTGGCATAGGTATTTATCACCAACTGACTTACCGATACTTTTAATATTAACAGTCATACTTTACCCAACATATAACGCCCAATTAAGTAGCTGACAACGCTTCCAATACACTCAAATTTAACACCTAAATCACTGAAGCTAAACCGAGTTGAAAATGCCAAGCGTTGACAGTCTGCTTAAATTGCTTGTTAGGCAAATTCTCCAATGTCTACGGAGTCTTTCAATAAGTTAGTCAACGGGAGGAATAAAGGCTCAGGGAGTTCATCTAAATTGAACCACTTCCACTGCTTACATTTTTCAGGCTCAGTTATCTGAGGCTCACCAATTGAGCAAGACGTTACGACAAATAAGGTCACATAATGTTTATTCTCTTTTTCGAAAATATCATTAGTAAAACCTAGATTTTTGAATGAGTTGACAACTAATCCTGTCTCTTCAAAAGTTTCACGCTTTGCACATTCTTCGATACTTTCACCCAACTCCAGATGCCCTCCTGGAGTTGCCCATGTATGAGCTCCATGAGAGCCTATACGCTCTCCAAGTAATACACGTCCGTCTCGTAAAATAACCGCAGCCACACCGACTCGTACTTCCTTATTCACTCAAAACTCCTTCATGAACACCAAGTTGCCTAACGCCCAATTAAGTAGCTGACAACGCTACCAATAAACTCAAATCTACCACCTAAATCACTGAAACCAAAACGAACTGAAAATGCCAAGCGTTGGCAGTCTGCTTAAATTGCTTGTTATGCGTATTTTAGTTAGGTTCTAAATTGGGCGCGTTACCTGGGTTTCTTTCTACTGTATCCAACCACTGATTTGTGATGCCTACTTTGTGTAAGCAATATGACTGAAACTTTTTACTAAAGTACAATGCAATTACGGCTGCAACTCCAGCTAGATAACTTAGGTGGATAATTAAAAATAAAGAACCAAACACAATTAAATACATGCTGTAAACTGTTGCCTGCTGACTTTTAGGGCTATTAATTAGCAGAGCTACATTCTTTTGGGGGACTTTGTACTTTAGAAATATCCAATACGTCATCGAAAATGTCGCATATACAGGTAAGCATATCGAGAAAGCAATTGTTGCCAGTACTAGCCAAAAGCCAAAGTTATCAGGACTCACGTTAGTAAGAACCAATAATGAAGTGGCTGAATAACCTGAAAGAGCGGCAAAGAACCACTGATACTTTTCTATAAACACAATACCTCCCTACCTGTAAACTCCAAAGACGCATAACGCCCAATTAAGTAGCTGACAACGCTACCGATACAGTCAAAATGCCACCGAAATCACTGAAGCTAAAATAAGCTGAAAATGCCAATCGTTGGCAGTCTGCTTAAATTGCTTGTTAGGCATTTTCGATTTGCTTTATGCTCAATTGAACTGAAATAATACTCTGTTCTAGCTGTTCAAAGTAAGCTTTAACTACATACCCCAATTCATTCTTTATATATATAAACTCATTTTCTGTGTTAGCGCGAAGCTCTCCAATAACTTGATAATTGTGCTCGCAAAAAATTAAATCCTCATTTTCATCTCTACAGCACCAAACCCCCGTTGGCTCGCTATCTAAGTTTTTCCTTATATCAACACCAAGATTAGAAAGATAACTATATAGCTCTAAGTTTTTCCGAGAAAAAATATGGTAATAAAACTTACAGTCTTCACACTCACAGTCATCAATTATCCTACTTTGCGTTCTATAAAACTCCCTTGTTGCTTCAACATATGAAATCAACTCTATGTCATCGAGCTTGAAAATTCTTCCCATACTTACGACTACCCCAAGCCTAACGCCGCGTTAAGTAGTGAGCAACGCTGACCACCTAACCTAAATCACTGTGCCGTAAACACTAAATTCAAAGCAAACCGAAAATACCGAGCGTTGCGAATCTGTCTTAAACGCTTTGTTATACGAACATTTCTTCGTATGTGCTGATTGCTTTAATTGCACCATTTAGATCATTTTTGCCATTAAAGTCATGCTTAACTGCGATAACATCACAACCACTAGACTTACCAGCACAAATACCCGCCGTAGAATCTTCAAACACAATTGTTTGAGCAGGTGAAACTGCTAACTTAGCAAGAGCTAAAGTATAAGCTTCTGGATCAGGTTTATGCTTGGTTACGTGCTCTTGCGTGATAACAAGGTCGAAAGCGTTTTCTAACTGCAACGAGGTTAAAATATTCTCTACCATCCATGTTGCTGCTGAACTCACAACTCCACACTTTTTACCCGCTAGTTTCAACTGCTCTATATATGCCTTGGCTCCAATATTGAGCTCAAGCTCGTCATTGAGCATCTGTTCGTAGTGAGCTCGAAAGTAGCGATTAAACTCTGTTAAATCAGGTGCAATATTCGCATTTTTAAAGAAGTAACCCGTTACAACCTGCCAACTTTCACCCATTACATCTTTGTAGATATTGTGGTCTACGTGAACACCATAATCCAAACACGCCGATGCTAACGCTTTGCCTTTTAATGGCTCCGAGTTTACTAATGTTCCGTCCATATCGAACAGATAAACTTCATAATCTTTCAATTCACTCTCCATGTTAAATTTTGCGAGTTCGTATAACGCCGCATTAAGGTGTGAGCGGCGATTGCCTATACTTTGAGCGAAGCGAAAACGGCAAGCGTTGCGAATCACTCTTAAATGCTTTGTTATGCATATCGTGCCACACCAAAGAAATGTACATTTAAATTGTTGACCCGTCTATCAGGCAAGGGTTCAAGATGCACATTCGGTTAAACAATGGAGCATATATGCTAACTGTCACTCAAATCGCAAATCAGTTCGGTGTTTCACATACCACTATTTTGTACTACGAAAAAGAAGAACTATTGATACCAGCTTACCGCTCTGAAAATGGGTATCGTTGGTATGGCGAAAAAGAGATTAAACGCTTAGAAGCGATCATCTCTTATCGTTCGTATGGACTGTCAGTTTCTAGTATTCGCTCGTTGCTCAACCGAGATGGAGAGTCTCAAGCCAAAATATTGAAAGACCACTTCAATGAACTGGAAAGATAAATCCAAAACTTACGAAGACAGCAGGAAGCTGTTGTCATGTTGCTTCAAGAACCAAGTCTATTAGAGGAAAACATTGTGAATAAAGAACGTTGGGTAGAAATCATGGTTGCTGCAGGTTTTACTGAAACTGATATGGTCAAGTGGCACCAGAAATTTGAAGAACTTGAACCACTAGAGCACCAAAAATTCCTTGAATCTCTAGGCATTTCTAGCGATGAAATAACTACGATTCGAGCTCTCTAGCACCTAAATAGCCTCAAGGATGAGGCTATTATGCATAACGCCCAATTAAGTAGCTGACAACACCACCAATACACTCAAATTTACCACCTAAATCACTGAAGCTAAACCGAACTAAAAATGCCAAGCGTTGGCAGTCTGCTTAAATTGTTTGTTATAAATATTTTTGCTCGGGAACATATTTTGGATATCTTCGAATAAACTAAACTTCTTATCGAACCAATAGTCATCGAATTCCCAGTCCTCTATTGGCACCTCAGCAATATAACCCATGTGCCAAATATTATGAGCAATTAAAAGCCAAGGTATTGCTTCAATTTCCGTTTCAGTTAAAGGGACAACCGATTGATAACCTGACAAAAATTCAGACCAAATACCTGCTACATCATTACTTTGAGAGAAAAGAAGACTCCATAAAAATACAACGGCATCATAAATACGCCAACTTTTACAGCAAAAATCAAAGTCAAATACGGTAATTCGCTCATCGTCAAAGAACACATTCCCCCAATGATAATCGCCATGACAGACCGATTGGTAAGGTGACAAATGGGATAACTTGTCGGCTACAACATTTGCTAACCCACGAATATATCGCAATTCGCGGTGTCGCTCGCTGTGACCAATAGATAAAGTAGCAAGCGGGTTAACCAATAATTCCTTTGTTTTCTTTATAGGTAAATCTTTCGTATCAAAATGGGTAGCGTTTAAATGAATCTGTGCATTCTCGCACCCAAAAAGGAAGCTTTGATGGTGACTTAATTTTGAATAATGTTGCCCATTAGCATAGCTATATAACACCGCATATTTCCCAGCTAACTCATGGACATAATCTCCACCTAATCCTTTTATTGGATACGACACTTTTACGCCATTAGACTGTAAATATGTCAGCAACTGAGTAATCGTATTTATCCGACTAAGAGGCATATCGCTTTGTTTATAAAGCTTCAAGATATAACGTGCTTTATGATTTGAAGCGACCAAAGTATAGAGCTCATTCATACTCACAATTGACTCAATGCTAATTACATTAAAGCCATAAGTGTGAAGCAAGTACTTTGACAGACTTTCCATGTCCATTTTCGCTGAACCTCAAATATTTATAACGCCGCATTAAGGTGTGAGCAACGCTACTACAAAACTAAACCATACCACCGTAAACACAAAATCCAACGATGGAATGAAAAATGCCAAGCGTTGGGAATCACTCTTAAATGCTTTGTTAGGTTTTGGGGACTAAGTTATCTTTAGCGTGTACAATACCATAATTGACCACACAACAATTGCTCACGACCATATATGCTAACCAGAATAAGTCTTGATTCTATTGTAATTGACAGTAGAACCCAACACCGAAAAGAAACGAATTATGGACATATTGAGAACATAAGAGATTGCATACTAGATAAGAAAATATAAACCCTGTAACTGTTATTAAGGCAACAGATCTAGAACACGAGCGCTATTACTTGATAGATGGGTTCCATCGCGTCGAAGCTCATTACAAAGCAGACTTAACTCATATCTCTGCGAATGTAATTGAGCAGGGTGACATCCATAAAGCGATTTATCTTTCATTGTCTGCAAACGCTGAACATGATCAGGCTCTCTTAAGATTGAAGCATGATATAATCAATGCAGCTGAGACAGCGACTCAAATTATATTCGACGCTAAAAAGTGCTTAGATAGAAACAGCTCAAGCTATAACCCTTTCCCTAAAGTAGAAGTGGAGGAAGTGGTTGCTGCTGTAAAATGCTCAATGAGGATAGCACGGAATGTGTGTGCTCCTTTCAATAATCGTGTCAAAGAAGCTCGGGACCGAAGTGTGTTTCAACACTCTTCAGAAGGATGGACAGATCTTGATATAGCAGAAATTCATAATGTTTCAGTTAATACAGTAAGAAATATCGTCGATAGAATCGAGAAACTAAACCTCTATGAGAATAAGAGAGGTAGTGGTTGGTCTCGTCAAAGAACTTTAGATTATGAAACAACTGGGTCAGAAACAGGCTATAAAGGCAAACCTCGATACGAACACCGTGTGAGTGAGCCTGATTTTCAAGTAGAAGCTGATTTAACAGAATACTTACTCTCCGTACACTTTTTAGACGCCAACAAAAATGTGACGGAGCTAAACTGTGCAACTGGTCGTGTAGATATTTTGACAGACGATGAAGTAATCGAAGTCAAACGACGATTAGATAGAAAAAGCCTCCAGTCTGCAATTGGTCAATTGATGCTATATAAAAACTTTTTTAAAAAGAGAAAACTAACCATTGCTGGAATGTTCCACAATGAACTTACTCGTTTAGCTCCTTATATAGGTGAACTAGGTATAGACATCATTTTAATACACTCTAACGGTGATATTGAAAGGTACGTTAAAGGTGTTGCCAACGGCATCTAACCCCACCCGCCTAAACAACGGTTCCCTTGAAGTTTAGGCGGAAACCTAACGCCGCGTTAAGTAGTGAGCAACGCGACCACTTTACCTAAACCATTGCACCATAAACACAATACTCAGCCTAAACTAAGAATGCCGAGCGTTGGGAATCACTCTTAAATGCTTTGTTATGTGCGTACTAAAGACATTGGTACGAACCTAATTCCGTTGAACTCAGCCTCTTCACCTGTTGCTACGAAACCATTGCGATTGTAGAACTCAACAGCATTCACCGATGAACGCAGGCTAACCTCACGAGCATCTGTCTGGTTGAGCAAATGATTCAATAAAGTACGACCTAAACCCGAACCCTGCTGTGAATTAGCAACAAATAAATGTGTTAGATAATTCCCATCACGCAAAGCAGCAAAACCAAAGACTTTCCCACCTGATACAGCCTTGATAGATGAAAACTTCTCATTGTCAAAAGTAGTCGCTAGGTCTGGTAAAATTCTGTCCTTATACTCTTGCTTTCCCTGTGCATTAAACAATGGAAGCACATCCTTGTCTGAGACCTCTGAAACAAGCCTTGTTACTGACTCTAAATCCGATTTTAGGACCTTCTGAATTTCCATTCTCCCTCCAAGCACATAACGCCCAATTAACTTGCGCAGCAACGCAATACGATGGTTCTGCATTGCACCGTAACCACTAAAACTGATTAGAAGTAAAAATGCCACCCGTTGCAAGTCAGGTTGAATTGTTTGTTATGTGCGTACTTCGCCATTAACTGAACTAAGATATCCTACTAATGCTTTGGATCTTGACTTGGATATGTACAACCCTACAGGATGGCACAACACAATAGCTAAAATGAAAAAGCTCAGAGCAACATTTCCGTAGACAAAGCCAACAGCCACATTAATTGAAAGCCCTAGCATTACTACGATATACCGCCAACATTCAATTTTGAGTTCGTAAGTATTTAGCTCAGTATTGTGAATTATTAATACTGGGAAAGATAATAGAGAAAGATTGACAAAGATGCCTTTGTTACGCATTTTTTCTTTAAAACCGCGTTTTAGTAACTCTTCTAATAACTGATTCATTCGAAATCCTTTTAGAACCTTGTAGCACATAACGCCCAATTAAGTAGCTGACAACGCTACCAATACACTCAAATTTAACACCTAAATCACTGAAGCTAAACCGAGTTGAAAATGCCAAGCGTTGACAGTCTGCTTAAATTGCTTGTTATGGCGTACGCGATTTGGCACGAGAAAACCTAAAACATGTGCCACATCAATAGTTGACTAAATCACTCTGGTATTCTAATTCCACTAGCTCTGAATCATTGAGGAAACTAATATGACATTTTCAATCAAAAAGATATTTCAAAATAAAGAAACAGAACTTACTGAGGAAAATCAGTTAACCTCAAAAGAGGCACCTCAAGAAAGCGATAAATCGGAGAAAGAAATCAAACATGAAACGCCTAGTGGATGTTGTGGTTCTTGCTCATAAAATAGGCTTTGTTGCGTAATTCATTGGAACTAAACCTAAAACCTACGATCTGATCAGCTACATTCACTCCCTCTCGTAGCCCTATGCCTAAACCTCGTTACAAAACAACCAACTGGAAGCAATACAACCAATCACTCATTAACCGCGGTTCTTTGACCTTTTGGATTGATGAAGAAGCGATAAGTGGCTGGACGCAAAGCAAACAGAATAAGCGCGGGAGGCCTCGTCGGTTCAGTGATTTAGCTATCACGACAGCCCTCATGGTGAAACGAGTTTTTTCTATGCCATTAAGAGCGCTGCAAGGTTTTATCAACTCGATATTTAGGTTAGCCCATGTACCGTTAAGTTGTCCGCATTACACCTGCATCAGTCGTAGAGCCAAGCAAGTTGAGGTCTCACTTAAGACAAAAACGAGAGGTACGATACAACATCTAGCTATTGATGCGACTGGCCTTAAGGTTTATGGCGAAGGTGAATGGAAAGTCAAAAAACACGGGACAGATGGCAAACGTAGAGTCTGGCGAAAACTTCATATTGCCGTGGATACAAACACTCATGAAATTATTGCAGCCGAGCTAAGTCTATCGACAGTTACAGATGGAGAAGTACTCCCGAATATACTGAAACAAACTCGCCGAAGTATCCACGAGGTGTCTGGTGATGGCGCTTATGATACGAGAGCATGTCACGATGCAATTAAGATTAAGCGAGCCGTTGCGCTTATTCCTCCAAGAGAAGGGGCTGCCTTCTGGGAGCGGGGTCATCCCCGAAATCTCGCAGTAGGTTGCCATAAGTTATATGGCTCAAATAAGTATTGGAAAGAGCGGTATGGTTACCACAAACGCTCCCTCTCAGAAACAGCGATGTATCGAGTTAAACAGTTACTTGGTGGTCGTTTAAGTTTAAGACATTACAATGCACAAGTGGGAGAAACTTACGCGATGATAAAAGCGTTGAACAAGCTCACTGGGTTAGGTATGCCTGAAACTTGCCGTATTGACTAAGAAACGCACGATACGGGGCTGCTCTGTCTCTAAACTGAATTACGCAACAAAGCCTACATAACGCCCAATTAAGTAGCTGACAACGCTACCAATACACTCAAACCTACCACCGAAATCACTGAAGCTAAACCGAGTTGAGAATGCAAAGCGTTGACAGTCTGCTTAAATTGCTTGTTAGAACTGTACTACAGAGCAATTGTAAGTTGGATTTCCATTAGGTTTTTAGCTAACTCCTCGTTTGCTGGCATTGGGAATACGCCTACAGCTTTCACAGCTTTTTCACTGCGCTCACATAGTTTCTCATAGCCACTTGTACTTATTTCTGTAACATTGCCATGCTCACTTAAATGTATATTAAGCGTACAACTCTTACCTTCAAGCCCATCAGACAAAATCAATTCATTCTGAATCATTTGGGTATAGATTTGCCCATATTTATTTAGCTCAGACGGAACTAACTTGCCTATACTGCTATTGCTTTGAACAGCACAGCCAGAGATCGCAAACACCATACTTGCAGCTATACAAACATATCGAAATGGAGCCTTCATCCTATTTATCCCCTAAAAGTTCTAACGCCGCATTAAGTGGTGAGCAACGCAGACCACCAAACCTAAAGTATTAGGCCGTAAACACTAAAACTGAAGCAAACCAAAAATGCCGAGCGTTGGGAATCCGTCTTAAATGCTTTGTTATGTGTGGGCTGACTGATACACGTTATTTTCTATTGAAGCCCCTGCAAACTCAAAGGTTAGAAGCCCTATTCGACTCAACCCCAGATGCTCATAAAATCCATTGGATTCATTTTCAACCCAAGTGTAAAGCCAGTATTTATTACCCAACTGATTTTCGACTTCATTCAAAAGCTTTCGACCTAACCCTTTACCTTTGAAAGTGTTATCGACATATAGTTTTTCGACTTCAAAGCCATTACCGGACGTTTGATAATGCGATTCAAGATTAACCATTACATAGCCTTGAATAACTTCCTGTTCTTCACTTACAAACACACGATATTTAGTCGTATCCAATATTTCGAAGAAATAGGTTGCAGTGAAAGTAGACAATACATACTCAGCGTATTCAGTTTTGATACCTTCTCGAGCATATGTGTCTAGCCAAACTTTAATGGACAATGCCGCTAATTTTACGCAATCGTCTTTTGTCGCTTCCCTAACCATTTCCCCTCCAAACACATAACGCCCAATTAAGTAGCTGACAATGCTACCAATACACTCAAACTTACCACCTAAATCACTGAAGCTAAACTGAGTTGAAAATGCCAAGCGTTGGCAGTCTGCTTAAATTGCTTGTTAGCCCAATTTTTCCAACGTTAGAGAACGATAGCTTCCACACCCAATGCCGTTATCATGATAACCTGCCAAACTTTCGAACACATTGAAATGAGATACTACGATTACCTTTGAGTAATTCGTGTATCTAGATAACACATTTTCTGCACGGCTTTTAAGTGCATCCCAAGACTCATACGGAACATTACCAGCCTCCGCATTATTTTTCAGTGAAGTACGATGCTCATGCCAACGGCGATCTCTTTCTGAAAGTTCTACGTAACCACCATCTAAGTCTGCCCGCCACTCTCGTAAATCATGTTCAACAAAGAGCTCTAAACCTAGTTTACGGTTAATAATTTCAGCCGTTTGGAGCGCTCTTGTATACGGGGAAGATATGATTACTTCTGCTTTTTCAAGTTGAATGTCTTTAACAACCGCGTGCAATTCATGAATGTAGTCTCTATTTAAAGGGGCATAATCTTTTTCTAGTTGGGTCATTTTTCGCTCGTCAGATAACGAATAGTCAGGCACACCATGCCTTACAAATACAATTTCCATTTGTTCTAAATCTCCATTGTTACCGCATTGGGCTAACGCCCAATTAAGTAGCTGGCAACGCTACCAACATACTCAAACTTACCACCTAAATCACTGAAGCTAAACCGAGCTGAAAATGCCAAGCGTTGGCAGTCTGCTTAAATTGCTTGTTATGAAAATACTCACCACGCCCACATTACCTCTTAACACCCAGTAATATTGTACATTCTGAACGACCAGGAAAATGAAAACTTGAGCACAGAAAACCATTTTCTGAAATGTGAGCCATTAACTTTTTATTTGTGGTTTCATACTCATTTAAATCGGCATTACCATGAGCGAGATAAATACCTCCAATAACAACACCCAACTCCTGAGCTTCCATAAAGTCGAGTGCCAAATTCTTACTATTAAAAGCAAATAGATACCCTGAGCATTGGTTAAGATTCCTAATATCAGCTATATCGATATTATTTGGCATTTCATCAGAGAACAGCTTATCGGCAATATTTAAGACAACATCATGGATAACTGCTAAATCATTTGATGGACTTTCAAAAACAACCATTTCAAGACTGTAATTCTTACAGAGTTGAGACAACGTTGTAGTTTGTTCAGGAAATAAACCTGATACAAAGAACGCATCAAATTCAGAATTCAATAAAGGAGAAGATTCGATATTTTCATGAGGAATAAAGCTTCCATTTGACACCGAATCCAACTTCGGAAGTGAAATAGCTAATTGCAATTCATCCACATCTATTTCTGCTGGTTCAAACATCGCATTCCTTATTTATTCGATTTTCATAACGCCCAATTAAGTAGCTGGTAACGCTACCAATAAACTCAAACTTACCACCGAAATCACTGAAGCTAAACTGAGTTGAAAATGCCGAGCGTTGACAGTCTGCTTAAATTGCTTGTTATGTGAATGCCTATCGTGCGCCTAAAAACGGTAAATGCTTTCGCTGCTGATAGGTTAAAGCAAGCTCCAAACAATGCTTAACTTCAGCCTCTGGTAATGGGTTTGACAAAGTTAAGACAATTGCCCTATTACCCTGAAATTCCAACGTACCATCGTGTAATTCTCTAAAAGTATCGATTAGCTTAGTTTGGCAGTTAAAGAAGATGTAGTAGTTACTTGGTGATTTCAATTTCCAATCAATTCGAATTGGACTACCCGTCTTGACGACATAACTCGGCTCACCCCATTTTAGAGACTCTTCGACTTCACCTAGCTCCAGCTCAGAAACGATTTGAAACATTAGATTTCGCAGTTCCTCTAGCCGAATACGAACATTTTCTGGATATTCGTCGAACCGTTCTTTGACTACCTTATTCATTGGAAACCTCTATTCACATAACGCCCAATTAAGTAGCTGACAACGCTACCGATATACTCAAATTTACCACCTAAATCACTGAAGCTAAACCGAGTTAAAAATGCCAAGCGTTGGCAGTCTGCTTAAATTGCTTGTTATGTGCAAAGTTCCAACAAGTGATTGATTTGTTTAACACCTTTAGAAACTGAATGATTCGTGCACTTAGAGTTAAACCAAATTGCTTCAATACCGACTGAAATAGCAGGCTCAATATCTTTTTCATACGTATCCCCAACCATGATTATTGACTGTGGTTCAACATTTAAAACATTGATGATTTTGTGGAAGAATTCTGAGGTACCTTTACCGATACCAAGATTCGCTTTGCAAAAATAACCCGATATATAAGGAGACAAACCCACCCTGTCAAATGACAATTTAATATCAGCTTCGGACGAGTCGGCTGCGTTTGTTGCAATATAAACCCGGTGACTTTTTGATAACTCTTGAAGTGTTCGTAATGCTCCGTCCACAGCTTGAACTTTTACCCAATCGCACATTTTCCCTTTTTGGTCAGGGAAATCGACCATGAGGGTATTACCCCAGTCAAACAGGTATATTTTAGTCATATTGCCTCCTTGCACATAACGCCACGTTAAGGTGTGACAATCGTGTGCCATAATGGTGAGCGAAGCGAAACCGGCACGCGTTTGGAATCACTCTTAAACGTTTTGTTAGCTGCAAACTTTAAAGTTAGAGATCAAACTCTATATTATAGAGTTTAAACATATTAACCAATGGCTCTTCCCACCCAAGACTCTCTTTCAAAGCCCCTACAATAGGTCTCATTTGTTCTGTTGAGACGTTGATTTCAATTTTAAGTAACTTGTAGTTTTCAACCTCACCTTTAGAACCAAAGACTGGATTTGAGCCCTCTAATGCTCGATGAGATCCCATAACCGAACCAATTGCCCAGCAATGATCGTAATTACCAATTTTATCGACTCCAGATTCATGTAATACACTTTGTACTAACATCTGCTGTTCTGGATTACAGAATATTTCTAATTTATACATTTTCGATAATACTCGTTACATACTGATTGCAGCTAACGCCCAATTAAGTAGCTAACAACGCTACCAAGACGCTCAAATTTACCACCGAAATCACTGAAGCTAAACCAAGCTGAAAATGCCAGGCGTTGACAGTCTGCTTAAATTGCTTGTTAGGGCTAAATTTCGTAAGCCTCAAACCAACGACATTTAATGTTTGGCTTTTTGCTCTTTAAAGAAGAGAAGTGCTCTTTCGTTGTAAACCTAGCGCAAGACAATACACGTATTTTAGGTAAATCGGCTAAGCACAGTATTGATTTATCCGTTAGGCTCACTGACGTTAAAAACAATGCTTCTAAATTTGGCAATGTACTGATTGGCTCCAAAGATAAGACCTTTTGATTTGTATACATCGTACCTTCAACACCTAAACTTATAAGCTCTGTAAAACCTGATAGGCATTCTAAATTGTTTAGTTTTTTCGCACCCTCTATAAATAGATAGCGCAAATTAGGTAGGCTTGTTAAAACCTCAAAGTTTTCAGCCTTGCTGACTCCTGAAATTTTAAGCGTTTCCAACTTATTCAAATTAATCAATGGAAGTAGAGTGTCTGAAGATAGCCTCTCAATTTCCAAATATTCTAAGTTTTGCAGTTCTGCTATTTCACTAAGGAATTCAACGTTTACCTGCTTGGCTGACAAACGTGTAATTTGTTGTGAAAATGAACTGATTCCTTTGTGTGATTTCCCTTCACGGTAAAATGAAACCCAACGCCAATCTAACTCAATCTCATTTATGTTGGTGACACAACGAGGCCATTCCGACCAATTCTGATTACACCTATACTTATCATTAATCATATTATTTTCGACCAAACTAATACTGAGCCCTAACGCCGCGTTAAGTAGTGAGCAACGCTACCATCTAACCTAAACCATTGCACCGTAAACACCAAAACTCGATTTGAACTGAGAATGCCGAGCGTTGGGAATCTGCCTTAAACGCTTTGTTATGTGTTTTGTTTGCCGCTAAATAAGATCCTATTGGAAAATGGGTCTGTAATTGTAAAACACTCCCCACCCCATGGAGCTGATTCCAAAGCAGGATTACAATACATGTAATCTTTCTGCTCCAGCTCAGAAAACAGCTGCTGAATCTTATCTACGTTTACAAAGAGCTTACTTCCCGGAGTACCATCACCTGAGTGCTCACTCAAGTGAAAAACAAGATTGCCTTTTGATATTTGCATATAAAGCGGGAAGCCTTCTTCAAATCTATATTCCCAATCTAGATTCATACCTAAATAATCTAGATAAAACTCTTTCGCATTTTGAATATCGAAAATTCTGATAATGGGGATTGTCTGAAAGTTCATAGTTTTGCTTCTATCCTTGAAAACTCGGTATCTGAGTATGCACATAACGCCCAATTAAGTAGCTGACAACGCCACCAAGACACTCAAACTTACCACCTTAATTACTGAAGCTAAACCGAGTTGAAAATGCCAAGCGTTGACAGTCTGCTTAAATTGATTGTTATGTTAATTTACACGCTACTTTGGAATTGTATAAGTCACAGGCTTTTTAATGCTAAGTCTTGAGCCAGATATCACCACTTGACCTAACTTAATATTCCTAGATATTTCTCGTCGATTGACAAATATACTTTTCAAATTAATTAGCATAAACAAAATAAAGGTAAACCAAAGAAACCCAGAAATAACCGCTAAGAATTCATAATCTGTCAATCTACTTTCAGCAAAGTAAGAAGTGTATGCGCCAAAAACCAAGTAATAAAAATATGGCTTCTGCACAATTATTATTTCATTTTCCGTTTCTTTCCGATCAAAAACCCAAATCACTGTAGTTATTTCCTCTTGTTAACATAACGCCGCGTTAAGTAGTGAGCAACGCTACCACAGAACCTAACCATACCATACCACCGTAAACACAAAACCCAACGATGGAATGAAAAATGCCAAGCGTTGAGAATCTGTCTTAAACGCTTTGTTATATTTACCAAGCCACAATACTATCTAGGAGGGCTTCATGTCCTTTAAGCAAGTTCGACTCGATAACTTTTTCATCTGGAATACCATATTTACTACAAATTGCTTTAACACTTGAAGTATATGGTTCACCTGCAAACGGCGAGATGTATACAGCTTCAATAACTTCTGAAGCCAATGCTTTCACGAAATGAGATTCAGGTTTAATTTCCGCACCGCTCTCGACGCTAACTGTAGGAACAGTAAAAAGCCTAACCTCATTCTCATGCTGAAATGAGCTTCGCTTCAATAATGGAGATAGATGCCCGTCAGTAACACATTCTCTACCATCAATATTGGGGTCACTAAAGTC
Organism: Vibrio gallaecicus; assembly: GCF_024347495.1. Taxonomy (NCBI): domain Bacteria; kingdom Pseudomonadati; phylum Pseudomonadota; class Gammaproteobacteria; order Vibrionales; family Vibrionaceae; genus Vibrio; species Vibrio gallaecicus. The sequence continues at coordinate 942,224 of NZ_AP025491.1, forward strand.
CATATACTTAACAGCACCGACCTGAACTGTAATATCTTGAACAAAGTGAGTTAATGCTCTTTGAAGGGAAGGAATACTTGTTTTTATAGCGACTCCTTTCTTATTGTCTGAGTACAGTTTCCACATCGCTTCAGACTCAACTGGGTTCGCGTGCCAACAATTAACAGCGATACTTTTATTAAGTTTCTTGTAGGTTTCTTTTGTTTTTGCCCCTAACCCCTCAATACCCTCTCGCATTGCTGTTAGTTGAGAGGGATTCGTACCCTCGCGTTGACACTGTTCTTCAAATTTTTTGTACTCATCCTTAAGTGCCTGAACTTCCGGAGCAAAGATTTTTCCATACAACTCAAATGCCTTTTTAGAAATATACCCCTCAAACGGGTCTGTTTTATTGTAAGTTTCAAGAGCCGTGAAATAGAAACTGTCAGTTTCAAGCAGATTAATTAATTTATCTAGGGACATATAGCGCCACAGTGAAGCACTTTGATCTACGCTATCTCCAATTTTTACACTAGCCAATTCAAACTCCTAATTTGATTGTAAATATAACGCCGCGTTAAGTAGTGAGCAACGCTTGCCACCTACCCTAAACCATTGCACCGTAAACACCAAAACTGATTTGAACTGAAAATGCCAAGCGTTGCGAATCACTCTTAAATGCTTTGTTATGTCACTACACACCACCAACGTCGTCACCACCACCAACGTCCCCTCCACCTAGCCCCTCTTGGGTACTTTTGCCCTCGTATTGGGCTGTAGAGCCATGAACTGAGGCATATTCCAAGTAAGCTTCAAAATCTGGGGCACAGTCTTGCTTGAACAAGACATTTCCTATTTCACGGTGAAACTCTGGGTGGGCACCGAAAGCTGTCGACAAACCCAAAGACATAAAGAAACTATGACTAGTTAGCATACCGTAGGCGTAGTTTGTATAGTTGAGGTCTTTTGATTTTCCTATAGCCCCTAGAGCCCAATCAATTTCCTCGGGGTTGTAGAAATCTTTTTTTCCGTACTTCACCGCAAGTCTTGGTGGAAGCTCTCTTGCAACAGATTTGATAATGTTCTTTTTCGTCCACTGAAACATATTTTCTCCTTGTGACATAACGCCGCATTAAGGTGTGAGCGACGCTTGGCTATACTTGAGCGAAGCGAAACTGCCAAGCGTTGCGAATCACTCTTAAATGCTTTGTTAGCTTTATTTTAACGTATTCAGCTCTTCTGTTAGCTGACTAAGCTTTTGCTTTTCTTCCGCGATCTTATCAGTATATTTCTTGACTTTGTCTGACTTATTGTCGTTTTGAGCCTCAAGTAAATCAGATTTATATTCTCTTATTTCTTCCTCAACTTCGGATATTTCAGAAGCTAGCTCTTCAACAAGTGATTCATTCGTACATGTCGACTTTGACTGATTCAAAGCGATTTTAAGCCCTTCCACTTTAGCTTGGTTTTCTTTACTGCTAGCTATAGTGATTTGCTTTTCTATTTCGCAAAACTTCCTCTCACAACCGACATACTTCCCGCATTCAAGGGGAGATGCAGAGACTAACTGTAAGCCTCCAGCAAGAAAGCTACACAGAACCAAATGTAGCTTAGTAAATCCATTTTTCATGTTGTATCTCCTATTGTTTGATGTATGAAGCTAACGCCCAATTAAGTAGCTGACAACGCTACCAATACACCCAAATTTACCGCCTAAATCACTGATGCTAAAACGAGTTGAAAATGCCAAGCGTTGACAGTCTGCTTAAATTGCTTGTTATATGATGACGCATTAATTAAAAAATTCATCTTCGGGAAGATCCCCGAAGCCGATGTCCTTCAAGTCAATTTCAAATACTTCAGCTTGTTGTTGCATTAGCGTAACTATTCTGTGGAAAGCCATCATATAGCCCGTGTTGAAATCACTTTTATCAGTATTACTCTCTGAAATTGACTCTAAAGCATACTCCTTTACTAGAGTACCTAAATCTCTCGAATAGCTTTCAAACTTATCATTAGACATATTATTCCTCGAATGCATATAACGCCCAATTAAGTAGCTGACAACGCTACCAATACACTCAAATTTAACACCTAAATCACTGAAGCTAAACCAAGTTGAAAATGCCAAGCGTTGACAGTCTGCTTAAATTGCTTGTTATGTTGAGGCTATCCACTGACTTTTTTGGACATATTGAAACCTGTAACCTCAAAACCTACATCTTTATATAATTTAAGTGCTCGTTCATTATGATACGCAACCCTAAGCTTTATTTGATTGATACCAATAGTTTTTAGCTGTGCTTCTAACGCTAATATTGATTGAGTTCCATAGCCACAACCTCGATATTCACTCGATACAAAGAAGTCGTAAATAAAAGTAGATTTGTCACTGATTTTAACTGAGTGCCAAAGGTACCCCACAAGCTTCAACTCACCACCAATTTCTGCATCAATGCAAAGTAATGAATGCTCATTACCTTCAAGCCCTTTAGGAAAGCAACGATGTAAGTCTTTCTTAGCTAATTCGATTGATACGTCTAAAGAGTGCCCATAATTCTTGGCAATTTCCTGACTATAATCATCAACAAAATACTGACAATAATCTGGATACTCTTCTTGCCGCATTTCTCTGAGTACAACCATATTCATCCTTAATCAGCGGTAAATTCAAACCGCAACATAACGCCCAATTAAGTAGCTGACAACGCTACCAATACACTCAAATTTAACACCATAACCACTGAAGCTAAACCGAGTTGAAAATGCCCAACGTTGACAGTCTGCTTAAATTGCTTGTTATGGCGCAGGTTCTTTAGGACTGATTCCATATTCATTAGAGCCAGGTTTACTATCCATTAAGGCGAAGAACAAAATTGCTAAGACACCAATGATTGGAATTAATAAGATAAAAGCCCAATAACCACTATGGCTACTATCGTGAATTCGGCGAACCGTTAGTGAAAGCGAAGGCAAAAAAATGAATATTCCATACACTCCACCAAGAAGACCACCACCCAGTTCTGGGTTAAAAGTACCCATTTGGTTATCTAAGAAAGCGAGAGCTAAACTAATAACTAAACTGATTAAATAGAAGTACCAAAACTCTTTTCGTCTGGCTCGACCTTTGAAGACTGCGTACTGCTTGATTGCACTAATGAAATATTCCACTTATCTCTCCTTGATGATGAAAAGTCGACTATGCGCCATAACGCCGCGTTAAGTAGTGAGCAACGCAGACCACCAAACCTAAACCAATGTGCCGTAAACACTAAATTCAAAGCAAACAGAAAATGCCAAGCGTTGGAAATCTGTCTTAAACGCTTTGTTAGTTTGCTTACATGATGAAGCCAAAGTTTAGCGCCAAGGTGCTGAATTGGTTATAAAACTACTGGCTTTGAGCACCAATGTAAAACTGAAAACTACAGAACTCAAGCCTAGCCAACAAAACACACTTGGCTAAGAAGCGACATGCGACAAACAGCCACAGTTTGAAGCATTTAAGCTGACAAAGGATTCATTCGACAAACCTGACAACCAAGTGCGACAAAGCCACTATTTACGGGTTAACCGTCAAGAAAAAGAAGTCGCGCGAGATTCACTAAGCGACCAAAATTACTGATGTGGAGAAATGAATAACGTTGAACTCACAGAGCCGAAAAACACCCTACGCGCGATGAGATTTGGTTGCACAATTTTCGAAAAGCGAACAGGTGTAAAGCATAGAAACCAGACTAGGCTCTTTGACCCAAAACGCTTTTCTACTTTTGCAAACTAACGCCGCGTTAAGTAGTGAGCAACGCCACCACCCTACCTAAAACCTTGCCACCTTAAACACTAAAGCTGACCCAAACTAAAAATGCCAAGCGTTGGGAATCTGCCTTAAACGCTTTGTTAGTTTGCTTACATGATGCAGCCAAAGTTTAGCGCCAAGGTGCTGAATTGGTTACAAAACTACTGGCTTTGACCGACAATGTAAAACTGAAAACTACGGAACTCAAACTCAACCAACAAAATGCACTTGGCTAAGAAGCGACATGCGATAAACAGCCACAGTTTGAAGCATTTGAGCTGACAAAGGATTCATTCGACAAACCTGACAACCAAGTGCGACAAAGCCACTATTTTACGGATTAACCACCAAGAAAAAGAAGCCGCGCGAGATGAACTAGGTGACTAAAGTTACTGATGCTGAGAAATGAATAACGTTGAATTCAAAGAGCTGAAAAACACCCTACGCGCGATGAAATTTGGTTACACAACTTTCGAAAAACGAACAGGTGTAAAGCATAGAAACCAGACTAGGCTCTTTGACCAAAACGCTTTTCTACTATTGCAAACTAACGCCGCGTTAAGTGGTGAGCAACGCTACCACTGCACTCAAGACATTATGCCATAAACACTGATGCATACCTTAAACTGAAACCGCCGAGCGTTGGGAATCCGTCTTGAACGCTTTGTTATGTGCGTGCTAAATCTGTGCGTACAATCTCAGCATGTCTTTGTGTTGAATACCATTTTCATAGATTGGTTCTGGGTAATTCAGAAGCACTTACAAAGGAAAATACTCCTGAGATACCGAGTATAGTAAATCGTGTTGATGCGATTGTTATGTTTATTGTTAAATAGCAATGGTGATTCTATTACCAGCAATTTTAACCATTTTTTCAATATCGGTATGATGATATTCTTTTTCGATAGTAATTAAACCTCCCTTCTCCACAACTTTCTCAACAATTTTAATTGCATCCGTATAGTGAATCTTTGATTCCTTCCCGATAAGAATATTAGCCCCAAGTTTTGCTATTTTTATAGCATCAGTATAATGCATAAGTATCACCAAATTAAATTGTAAATTAATATATGAATAAGACATTTAAGTAAACGTTATGATCCACTCTTTATGAGTATTCAGCGACAATGTTGACCATTAGAGTCTTATTAAGCAGTAAAACCCACACTTCCACCAAGGATATATGGGCAGAAATAATAAAAATCAATGTATATTAAGTACATAACGCCCAATTAAGTAGCTGACAACGCTACCGATATAATAAAACTTAACACCGTAATCATTAAAGCTAACCGAGCTTAAAATGCCAAGCGTTGGCAGTCTGCTTAAATTGCTTGTTAGGCTTTTATCGACTTAACCATTGAAGGTCATTTAGAATAGTGCCATCAAGGCGTTCTTTACCTTGAAGCCCAGTTTCACAAAAACCGTGCTTACGATAAAAATTCAAGGCTATTTGATTGGTGTCTAAAGCCCATAATACTATCTGTGTATAAGAGCTATTAAGCATACGTTTCTCGAAATAATCGAATAAGTCACTGCCAACGCCACGACCAAATAAGCCAGGAGCTACATACAGAGAATTAAGCTCGATAGAATTATTCGATTGCTCGCCTCGAGACTCTCGATAACTTAAAAAGCCAACAATCTCATTACCCATCTCAGCAACAAGTACCGATGCTAGGTTATCAGATAGCGTGTTACTCCATAACTTTTGTCTACATTCAATGTTATAGCTTTCAATGAACGACTTAGGTAGCAAACCATCATAAGCTTGAGCCCAAGAAGTCACGTGAACCAAAGCTATTGAGTGAGCATCTTTAATGTCTGCATCTTTAATGTCTGCATTTCTAATATTGATCTTCATAATTCCCTTTGTGAAGCCTAACGCCGCGTTAAGTAGTGAGCAACTCCTCCACCTAACCTGAACCATTGCACCGAAAACACCAAAGCTGACTTAAACTGAAAATGCCGAGCGTTGGGAATCTGCCTTAAACGCCTTGTTATGTTGAAGACGGTGATTCATTTTTTAGCAATAATCTACAATGACATACATACCCAGGTAATTTTTCCTTACCTTAAGTATAATTTCATTGCCCTCTTGCTGGCTCAACCAAAACTTTTTAGAAACGTAGAAGCCCAAGTGCCCATAAAGCTCATGATCAACACTCAATACATACCTCGTACCACCTCTATATACAGATTCAGTTGTTTTATTTAATACCTGTGTTGTTGTTTTAAATGATTGCCCTACTGATGTGTGTAAACTAATTAGACCTACAATACTTAAAATCACAAATAGATAGACTGAAGGACCTTGTCTTTGAAAAAAGTTCCTTTTATCAACAGGGATAGAATACATTTCTGACGCACTTCGTCGCTTATGAACAATAAAGCCTACACATAAGCTAACAACAGCTGTGACAACGATTAATTCGAATCCAAAAAAAACCTTACGCTGAACAATCATGCTGATCATCGCCGCTGTAAGCATTAAGAAAGGATGCATTAATAATCTTATATTTTGGATGTTAACCTCTCCATTTACATAACGCCCAATTAAGTAGCTGACAACGCTACCAATACACTCAAATTTACCACCTAAATCATTGAAGCTAAACCGAGTTGAAAATGCCGAGCGTTGACAGTCTGCTTAAATTGCTTGTTATGTACGTGGTGAAAGGTAAATACCTTGTTCCCGTAACTGAGTTTTGAGGTCGAGTAACTTCACCTGCGTAATAACTGCAATAAATAAATTCAGAATACAACTTGCCGTCAATAACAGAACGGCAACAGTACCCATTATATTTTTTACCGACACCAATAGGAGAATGACTGAAAGTAACAGTAGAAAAGTAGAGACCATTAACAAGCCTTCACTGCTTGAAAGCATGTACTTGTTAACAAGAGGCTCATGGGTGATTTTAACTTTGGATGCAAAGCCACCTAATTTTATAGAAATACTATTACCTGAAGAGCTATAGATTAGCCCATTTAAATCAAGAACATCTTCAATGCGCTTCAGCATAAAACCTACCATTAACTCAATAAACACGAAGTTTAATTTACTATTGGAGCTACATTTTCGTTCTTGATTTAAAACACATTTCGGGTGAATTTTTACAAATCACAGAAAAGTACATAACGCTAAGCTAAGCTAAGCTGCCGCAAACCGTGGCATATACTTTTGCGAAGCAAAAATGCCACGCGTTGGAGGTCTGCTTGAGCGCCTTGTTAGAACGTTATTCATAGGTATCGAGGTCTATTTTGTACTTACTTAAGACCTCCTGCATTTGAAGTTTTTTCTGACCTGCTGCAACCGCCATTACCTTTGCAGTTACATCTGAAATTTCACCTTTTGTAATGCCTGCTTTCTTTGACTGCGCTAGGTAGTATCGCGTACAAGGTAAGCAGTTCATTGCCATTGCTGCCGATAAACCAACTAGTAACTCAGTCTTGGTATCAAGGTGCTCATTTTCATGAGTGGAGTGATAAAACTCCTCATAAGGTTTTTGATGCTTCCCTAGCATGATATCTCCGTGTAAGTTCTAACGCCGCGTTAAGTAGTGAGCAACGCCACCACCTTACCTAAAACCTTGCCACCTTAAACACTAAAGCTGACCCAAACTGAAAATGCCGAGCGTTGGGAATCTGTCTTAAACGCTTTGTTATGTGATATTTGCGTCAAAGACAGTTTGAACAACATCGTAACCCGCATAATAGGCTTTTCTTGCCATTGATGTTTCATGTAACCAAACCCCAGTTTTGGGGTCCTCATGTGTATCTCGGCACACGTCAGGAAATATTCTGTCAAACAATGCGTCGCAATATTCAGTTTGTTCCTTTAATGCTGCCTTACGGCTTCCGATTAAGTTTTCTTCAAACATGACGTAGCTATTACAAATAAACCGAGGTCGGTGAAAAACAAAAACACATCTACCTTTAGGTAAACTGAGTCGTATACTTGTATGAGGGTTTAATTTGAACCAATAGAACAATATAGCAGCAGAGGAGATAGCATAACCCTCAAACTCTAAACATATGCGGCGGCTAGAGCTCTCTAACGCATCAATAAACTGACGAGTTGCCGTAATGTCTCCCCCTCCATTCCCATGTATACGAATAGTTAATGAACTTTCGCTACGATTAACTTCACTTATCGCATATTGAACAGACTCTGTGTCTAAATCGTTTAACTCGATCATCAGTTCCTCAAATCACATAACGCCCAATTAAGTAGCTGACAACGCTACTAATACACTCAAGTTTACCACCGGAATCACTGAATCTGAACCGAGATAAAAATGCCGAGCGTTGACAGTCAGCTTAAATTGCTTGTTATGTGCAAAGTTCCAACAGGTGATTGATTTGTTTTACACCTTTAGAAACTGAATGATTCGTGCACTTAGAGTTAAACCAAATTGCTTCAATACCGACTGAAATAGCAGGCTCAATATCTTTTTCATACGTATCCCCAACCATGATTATTGACTGTGGTTCAACATTTAAAACATTGATGATTTTGTGGAAGAATTCTGAGGTACCTTTACCGATACCAAGATTCGCTTTGCAAAAATAACCCGATATATAAGGAGACAAACCTACCCTGTCAAATGACAATTTAATATCAGTTTCGGACGAGTCGGCTGCGTTTGTTGCAATATAAACCCGGTGACTTTTTGATAACTCTTGAAGTGTTCGTAATGCTCCGTCCACAGCTTGAACTTTTACCCAATCGCACATTTTCCCCTTTTGGTCAGGGAAATCGACCATGAGGGTATTACCCCAGTCAAACAGGTAGATTTTAGTCATATTGCCTCCTTGCACATAACGATAAGTAGTGAGCAACGCCACCACCCTACCTAAAACCTTGCCACCTTAAACACTAAAGCTAACCCAAACTGATAATGCCAAGCGTTGGGAATCTGTCTTAAACGCTTTGTTAGTTTACTTACATGATGCAGCCAAAGTTTAGTACCAAGGTGCTGAATTGGTTACAAAACTACTGGCTTTGACCGACAATGTAAAACTGAAAACTACGGAACTCAAACACAACCAACAAAACGCACTTGGCTAAGAAGCGGCATGCGCTGCACAACCACAGTTTGAAGTACTTTGGCTGACAAAGGATTCATTCGACCAACCTGAAGACCAATTGCGACAAAGCCACTTGTTAACGAGTTAGACACAAAAAAAGAAGCCGCGCGAGATGCACTAAATGACCAAAGTTACTAACGCGGAGAAATGAATAACGTTGAACTCAAAGAGCCGTAAGACAACCTACGCGCGATGAGATTTGGTTGCACAACTTTCGAAAAGCGAGCAGGTGTAAAGCACAGAAACCGAACTAAGCTCTTTGACTAAAAACGCTTTTCTACTTTTGCAAACTAACGCCGCGTTAAGTAGTGAGCAACGCCTGCCACCTAACCTAAACCATTGCACCGTAAACACCAAAACTGACTTGAACTGAAAATGCCGAGCGTTGGGAATCTGTCTTAAACGCTTTGTTAGTTTGCTACTCGATGCAGCCAAAGTTTAGCGCCAAGGTGCTGAATTGGTTATAAAACTACTGGCTTTGAACACCAATGTAAAATTGAAAACTACGGAACTCAAACCCAACCAACAAAACGAGTTCGGCTAAGAAGCGACATGCGATAAACAACCACGGTTTGAAGCACCTTAGCTGGCAAAGAATTCATTCGATGAACCTGACAACCAAGTGCGACAGAGCCATTCATTAGCGAATGAGCCACCAAGAAGAAGAAGCAGCGCGAGATGCACTAAGCGACCAAAGTTACTAACGCGGAGAAATGAATAACGCTACACTCAAAGAGCCGAAAAACACCCTACGCGCGATGAGATTTGGTTGCGCAACTTTCGAAAAGCGAACAGGTGTAAAGTGTAGAAACCTGACTAGGTTCTTTGACCAAAAACGCTTTTCTACTTTTGCAAACTAACGCCCAATTAAGTAGCTGACAACGCTACCAATACACTCAAACCTACCACCGAAATCACTGAAGCTAAACTGAGTTGAGAATGCAAAGCGTTGACAGTCTGCTTAAATTGCTTGTTAGAACTGTACTACAGAGCAATTGTAAGTTTGATTTCCATTAGGTTTTTAGCTAACTCCTCGTTTGCTGGCATTGGGAATACGCCTACAGCTTTCACAGCTTTTTCACTGTGCTCACATAGTTTCTCATAGCCACTTGTGCTTATTTCTGTAACATTGCCATGCTCACTTAAATGTATATTAAGCGTACAACTCTTACCTTCAAGCCCATCAGACAAAATCAATTCATTCTGAATCATTTGGGTATAGATTTGTCCATATTTATTTAGCTCAGACGGGGCTAACTTGCCTATACTGCTATTGCTTTGAACAGCACAGCCAGAGATCGCAAATACCATACTTGAAGCTATACAAATATATCGAAATGGAGCCTTCATCCTATTTATCCCCTAAAAGTTCTAACGCCCAATTAAGTGTGAGCAACGTTGCCACCTTATTCAAACACTGCAACGTAATCACCAAACCAATAGAAACCGAAAGCGCCGAGCGTTGCGAATCAGCTTGAATTGTTTGTTAGGTGATTAGTACGATGCACCATTGATCTTCCTAATTGGGATACAAGAAAGCACTTCATTTTCAGCCATTCTCATATTTACAGCTAAGACATCTTCGGAACATTTCTGTGTCGTTACATAATGCGTTAAACAACCACATGAGTTGCACCGATGAAATTCTACTTCTTTGTCACCCCAACAATAGAAAGCCGTTTTCTCATCCATGCTAATTTGAATTTGTTCTGGAGAAAAGTACGCCCAAGCCGCAGCATAGCGACGACAAATAAAACAGTGACACTTTAATTCCATTCGATGATTCCCTGTATTCACCTAACGCCCAATTAAGTAGCTGACAACGCTACCAATACACTTAAATTTACCGCCTAAATCACTGAAGCTAAAACAAGCTGAAAATGCCAAGCGTTGGCAGTCTGCTTAAATTGCTTGTTATGTACGATGTTCCGAAAGTAGCTTCCAATCAGTAGCGTTCAATACACTTTTAGGGAGGTAAATAATACGTTTCTGCATAACACCCGCTGAATATGAAACCTTTAATACCGAGCCTATTTCATAAGGGAGAAAACTACGCCATAAAGTGATGTCACAACCTGAATTATTCAAAAAACATTATTATTAGATACTTTTAGCGATACGTTTTTAAATTTCACCCATAACATTGAAATTTTAATAGCAGTTCCAGCACTAAATACCATTAAAAAAAGGTGAAGTTGTTGAAAATAACCACCTGACAACAAATACAAAAAACTCAATAAAGTTATGATAAATACAAACTCAGATAAGACATACTTTCTAAAGTTCAATTTAATGTAAGTATCGATAATTACCTCCTAGTACATAACGCCCAATTAAGTAGCTGACAACGCTACCAATACACTCAAATTTAACACCGAAATCACTGAAGCTAAACCGAGCTGAAAATGCCAAGCGTTGACAGTCTGCTTAAATTGTTTGTTAGGCATTTTTGCTTAATATTTGCACTGCAATTTGAGCGGCTTTTCTGGTGTAGTTACTACAATTAGATCGAAGGTTATGAGAACGGAAATACTCCATACCCTCTTCAGTTCCAATGTCACAGCCTAAAAGTTTATGGCAGTCTTTTGCACCGAACTCACTTTCAAATTTTTCAACCAATTCCTGCGTTGCTTCGTACGTAGTAGAGACCGTATCACTTAGAGATTCACGGCCTAAAACTAAACTAATACCCATAACCGCTCCTGATAGAGCGCCACATGGTCCACACGTTCTGGCCATGCCACTACAAAATCCAGTCGCCATTTTTGAAGCTAAATGCTCATCTACACCTTGATACTCAGCGATAGCAGAAACAACACTTTCTGCGCACAAAAGCCCACTTTCAAAATGAGCTTCAGCTAACCTACCAAATTTAACTGATTCTTCCATGACAACAACCTCCTTAATGCCTAACGCCGCGTTAAGTGGCGAGCAACGCCTACCACCCTACCTAAACCATTGTGACATAAACACTTAACCCAAAGTAAGCCGAAAACGCCAAGCGTTGGGAGTCCGTCTTGAACGCTTTGTTATGCCTGTGCCAACGTTTTCAAAGAACTAGGGACGATGAGCTTGTGAACTGGAGCAACAAAAAACATGTACACTTTGCCAAACATGTTATGTACATGCACCACCGTGGTTGCGTGTACTGTAATTTTATCGCCAACTACGTCCAGTAAAAACGACACTCTTACATCAAGATGTTTGTCACTGTCCTCTAAGACAATTTCAGTATCACTATTGCTAAGTAACGTGAAAATACCGACTCTCTCACCAACGCCAATGTTTGCTAAATTTTCCGCTGACATAGCATCCTGAAGTCGACCTAAGTGCTTTAAACCAAGCACTGATACGATGCGATTTCTCGTTGCCATTAAGAATGAAACCCACGCTGGCGTTTGTTTCGCGATTTCAAGATAGACATCGAGTGCGGTTTGGTTATTGTTAGGGATTTCGCGTGAAAAGCTATCAGCGAAATAAGCCCCTTTGGCATAATCAAACAACTCAGAATGTTTTGGAATTGACATGTATTTCCTCCAAAAGGCATAACGCCGCATTAAGTGGTGAGCAACGCAGACCTCTTAACTTAAAGTATTGTGCTGTAAACACTAAATTTAAAGCAAACCAAAGATGACGAGCGTTGGGAATCCGTCTTAAATGCTTTGTTAAATTCCGCCGTCTAGGCATTGGTGCACAATTTCAGACACTTCCCAGAAGGGCTGATAATCGTCATTAACAGTACGATTTAATGGGTAAACAATTTGCTCAAATGACTCTGTGTAACAGATAAAGATAGCTTCAAACACCCCAACTTGACCAAGAGCCCATTGAGCGTTCATATAACCATCTCTATCTTTTCGGTAATCTTGCTTCCGAAAGTGCTCTTTAGCTTTGATATACTCATCCCTATGCTCATCTTTAACTACACCTGGGGCGCAATACAATGGTATACTGTGTGCAGCGGGATCTCTAAACTCCTTAAGTTCAAAAAACCAATCTTTATATTGATTAAGCTGACTAACCACATCAGGCTTTAATAACTTCAAAGATTCTTGGAATTTTTTTGAAAACAAGCCGATATGGGTTCTTTTCTTGTTGTTTTCTCTCGCTCCATCAATAACATTTAACTCATACTGTAGAGCCCATGCTAGGTTATCAATGGCACCGATCAGGTTTAGGTAGTAAGCGTTTAGGAGGATATTAATATTTGTCGTTTCGTAGGGGTCTAAGTTTTTCCCTCCCGACTTTTCAATAATCTGAGTTAATTGAAAATGAGTCTCCATCATTTGGAGAGCACGAATGCCATACCCCTGTCTAAGGTAATGCATAGCTTCATTATTAGATATTTTTGATGAAAGCTCTTGAAACTTTCCAATTGTGAATGAATCTCTGACCATTTTTACCTCAGGAATTTAACGCCGCGTTAAGTAGTGAGCAACGCCGACCACAATACCTAAACCATTGTGCCGTAAACACTAAATTCAAAGCAAACCGAAAATGCCGAGCATTGGGAATCTGTCTTAAACGCTTTGTTATGAGCCGTGTTTCAAGAATACGCCTTCTTGTCTTAATTGAGCGCGTAAATCCAACAATTGTATATTTGTCGAAATTACTGCAAACAGATTCCCGATTGCTATTGCAAACATTAAACCTGCGCTATAGCCCATCCACCACTGCGCATCAGGCTGATAAAGAGAATTAAAAGCTAGGCAGAAAAATACAATACTTGATATGAACAAACGCAATTCACCGCAGCTAACTCTGTATGTATTAGTCGCATAATCATAGTGAACTTTAACTTGTGAGCACAAGCCACCAAGTTTAATGTGCATCCTAGTTTCGCCGCTTTCATACACTATACCATTTAGGTCCAGCACTTTTTCTATACGTTCAAGCATACTTTTCTTATCCTTTGAATTTGATAATCAGATAAGACTATGACCAAAAGCAATTAAGCTCATATCATATGACGTAATTCACGAGAGACTTCACATTAAGATTAGGCTCATAACGCCCAATTAACGTGTGAGCAGCGCAAACACTGAACTTAAACATTGCCCCGTAAACACTAAACTCAACCCGAAGTGAAAGCGCCAAGCGTTGCGAATCACTGTTGAATTGTTTGTTATGTCTTACCACAAACATATGATTTACTTGAGAAAGAACTGCTATTTCTCACTGGTTTTCTGAGCTAAACCACAAGGTAAGAACCAACTTGGCAACCAAAGGCGATTAACCTAAAACCACTAATTCCACTTCCCTGCCCAATGAGGCAACCCGACCGAGCAACAACAAGCGCCCTTTCTTTCCAACCAAAGCGCAAAACAATGCTGAATTGCCGAGGCAACTGCCAAGCATAGATACTAATTGGCAAAGAACCTCAAAGCGACTTTGAGTCAGTTAAACCAAAAACCGACCGCCACGACCTGATAATGAGGCAACCCACGAATATTGGCTGTTTTACGGGCTGAGAGATTCAAGAACTTAGACCGACAATGCGGATTTGTTGAGTCTACTAGGGACGAACTGCCTGAGGGACAAAGAGCTTGAGCCTAAGATATTTAAGTCTTTGAAATACAAGTAAACATAACGCCCAATTAAGTAGCTGACAACGCTACCAATACACTCAAATTTAACACCAAAATCACTGAAGCTAAACCGAACTGAAAATGCCAAGCGTTGGCAGTCTGCTTAAATTGTTTGTTATGTGACATTTCTACGTTGTGACTCTTTTTGATATTTTGACTCTCTATGAAGCCAAATCCCCCAATATACGAAGAACATGAAAGCTGAGAAAACAAAATAATTAAGAACTTGTTCGCTTAAATATTGGAAAAGAGTTTCAGCCGGTGACGATGAATACTGAAAAAGTACATTGAATAAGATGTAGAACATAGTTATCAAAAAGCAGCTTTTGGAGATCCAAGTAAGAAAACCCTGCTCCCTTACTTTTTGCCAGTGTTCGAACATTTTATTTTTCATACAACACCTTATTTACCGATAATATAATTCTAAATTCTCATAACATTACGGATCTATCGACTTTTTCAACTTGTCACATAACGCCCAATTAAGTAGCTGACAACGCAACCAATACACTCAAATTTACCATCTAAATCACTGAAGCTAAACTGAGTTGAGAATGCAAAGCGTTGACAGTCTGCTTAAATTGCTTGTTATGGTGCAATTCTCAATGATGGCCACCTGACTAGCCAACCTTTTTGACTTACCCGTTGTTCAAATGTTTCTAGTGACCTTTGGGGATTATGTGTGACGCAGTAATTAAACAAAGATTCAAACCCAAATGACGAAATACACTCATATTGATTTGGGCCTACTTTTCGGATGGCAACCGCTGTTTCTTTTTCGGGCCAGTAACTCATTGCATCCAATGAACTCGTATATGGATCATCACCATTACGCACATGCATCACGGCTTGATTGCGTACTTGCCAATTAAGTTCAGGCATCCAACTATTAAGTTGTGCTTCATATAACAAGTAGGATTCAGAATGTAATTCATCAGGGTCAAAATAGATCACATCCACATCGTTCAATGGTGTCGGCTTTTCGAAGTTGTGTAATGAATCCCAAACCAGGTTACGCACAAATCCAGCGGCTATAAAGCACTGAGGCAAACCCAGTTGTGCAACACAATCTAAAGTCTTTACCCTAGTTGATTCTTGCTTAATTAATTCTACGATTTTGTTCATTTTCGACCTGCGCCATAACGCCCTGTTAAGTTGCAGACCAACGTAAACCTGAACCTAAAGTAACGCACCTATTACACCAACAACCATTGGAACTGAAAATGCCACGCGTTGGCTGTCAGCTTAAACAGTTTGTTATAACACTTACACGTATTTTCTAACTTCAAAGCTCTGAGTCGTAGTACTAAACACGCCGACACAAACTTCATCAAATGGGAGTTGAGCGATAACACCACCATTGTTAGAAATTATTTTACTACCTCCGAGCCCATGATTCTTTGGGTTATTCAACGAATGAGGCCAGTTACATTGAATAACCATAGCTACTAAAGACCGCGCTATTTTCGCTGAATCTGTATCATAAGTGGCACTTTCAGTTTTGAATGGTAATTCGCGCTTACCAATGTAGCTTGGCCATAATATATAAGATGGGGACTCAGCAGATAACTGCTCTACCACGCTACTGACATCGCTTGCTTCTCTGCAAAGGTAGGTACTAAACACACCAAGTTTATGCTTTAAAACAGGGCGTTCATACCCAGGTTTAAAAAATGTAGATTCACCTTCTGTTAGCCCAATTTTACACCATATTGGCTCTATACAACCTTGTTCATTTACAGCAGCATACGCGTTATAAACAACCCTACCTTTAACTAGCGGATAACCAATAAAAGCTAATATCTTTGATTTTTTACATTGGGTTGATATTTCTTTTAAAGCATTCTCAATTATCGAAGATTGAGTCTGTTTCTTTATTTCACGATGAAAACCAGTAATTGCTAACTCTGGAAATACAAGAATATCCAAATCTCTGTGTTCAGAAATAATATTACAAATCGTTTTCGTATTTTCCTCGACCGTCCAATTCATGGACATTTGAGCTATTCCAACTTTCAACGAGCACCTCAATTAAATTATATAAATGAACTAGTGTTATAACGCCGCGTTAAGTGGTGAGCAACGCCAACCACCAGACCTGAACTATTGTGCCGTAATCACTTAAGCTGAATTAAACCGAAAGCGCCAAGCGTTGGGAATCCGTCTTAAACGCCTTGTTAACTTTTTAGTCGAAGTCCATCGTATAGAGAACTTCTGGACACTTACGGCACTTAAACTTATAAACCGCTGGACTACCACCTTTCTGGTAGCCCGCAAGTATACTTACCCAAATATCGAGTTTGATCATTTCTTTCTCTAAAAATGAATCAAGTGCCTCTCCCGACAAAGCCTGCAACTCTTCTTTCTCAGCGTCTCCATGGAACTCACAGGCATCGTTACAATGGCTTTGCCATTGCTCTTGTTGCCACGAGTTATAGCCAGGTGTTCGTTCACAAACTTCTGAAACAACACTTTTGCCTAAACCTGCACTTATTAATGGGTAATCATCAATATACGTACCGTCAAACTTTTTTGAAGCTAAACCATCGGCTATGCACCAAGGGCAGATAAATTCTACTTCTTCTTGAGCATAGAGGGTTGATGAGTAAATATAACCAGTTGTTTTTTCACAACATTCGCAAACTTCATCACTAACCTCAATTGATCCAGTAGCCAAAGGATCAGGGTGATATTTAAATATGGGAAGTTTCATTACCTCTCCTCAAAAGTTAACGCCCAATTAAGTAGCTGACAACGCTACCGATATACTAAAACTTAACACCGTAATCACTAAAGCTAACCGAGCTGAAAATGCCAAGCGTTGGCAGTCTGCTTAAATTGCTTGTTAGGCTTTTATCGACTTAACCATTTGAAGGTCATTTAGAATAGTGCCATCAAGACGTTCTTTACCTTGAAGCCCCGTTTCACAAAAACCGTGCTTAAGATAAAAATTCAAGGCTATTTGATTGGTGTCTAAAGCCCATAATACTATCTGTGTATAAGAGCTATTAAGCATACGTTTCTCGAAATAATCGAATAAGTCACTGCCAACGCCACAACCAAATAAGCCAGGAGCTACATACAGAGAATTAAGCTCGATAGAATTATTCGATTGCTCGCCTCGAGGCTTTCGATAACTTAAAAAGCCAACAATCTCATTACCCATCTCAGCAACAAGTACTGATGCTAGGTTATCAGATAGCGTGTTACTCCATAACTTTTGTCTACGTTCAATGTTATAGCTTTCAATGAACGACTTAGGCAGCAAACCATCATAAGCTTGAGCCCAAGAAGTCACGTGAACCAAAGCTATTGAGTGAGCATCTTTAATGTCTGCATTTCTAATATTGATCTTCATAATTCCCTTTGTGAAGCCTAACGCCGCGTTAAGTAGTGAGTAACGCCTGCCACCTAACCTAAACCATTGCACCGTAAACACCAAAACTGACTTGAACTGAAAATGCCGAGCGTTGGGAGTCTGTCTTAAACGCTTTGTTAGTTTGCTTACATGATGCAGCCAAAGTTTAGCGCCAAGGTGCTGAATTGGTTGCAAAACTACTGGTTTTGAACACCAATGTAAAACTGAAAACTACAGAACTCTAACCCAGACAACAAAACGCACTTGGCTAAGAAGCGACATGCGCTGCACGACCACAGTTTGAAGTACTTTGGCTGACAAAGGATTCATTCGACCAACCTGACAACCAAGTTCAACGAACCGACCTTTCTGTGACCGACTCACCAAGAAAAAGAAACAGCGCGAGAAGCACTAAGCGACCAAAATTACTGATGTGGAGAAATGAATAACCTTGAACTCACAGAGCCGAAAAACACCCTACGCGCACTGATGATTTGGTTGCACAACTTTCGAAAAACGAGCAGGTGTAAAGCATAGAAACCAGACTAGGCTCTTTTACTACAAACGCTTTTCTACTTTTGCAAACTAACGCCGCGTTAAGTGGTGAGCAACGCCAACCACCCTACCTAAACCATTGTGACATAAACACTTAACCGAAAGTAAGCCGAAAACGCCAAGCGTTGGGAATCCGTCTTGAACGCTTTGTTAGTTGCACAACGCGCGCTGAATTTTTTGCTTATTGTCGATAATGTATTTTATATCATCGAGATAAGATTGAAGATGACCATGCTCGATGTTCTCAGAAAATTGTTCGCTACCATTGACTGCTTCTTGCCGCATGAAACTGACTAGTGCGTTTAGACGTATAACCATATAATCTGCGAGTTGTTCCCGCTGAGCCAACGAAGCGCCATAACTGTCGCAAAATACCTTAGCTCTTGTAGTTTGTTCCTCAATTGAACCTAGCCTATCGACACTGCCCGTTTTAAACGGAGCCCAGCAATAAAGTGAATATGCTAAATCCCAAACCCTTGGTGCAGGATGCGAGGTATCGAAGTCAAATACGCCACTCACAACATTACCGGTGAGAGCTACATTATATGGGGTAAAGTCACCATGACATATGACCTCAAATGGCTCTCGAGGTTCTAACATCCAAGGCAAGCTACTCAGTTCAATATTACTAACGAATGTTGCTGTTGAGTCGTGAAGCTTTCTTAGCAATTTAGCGGCGGACACCAAAGCCTCTTGTGTAGCGATAGCACCCGTTAGCGGGTAATTGAATGTGTCACCAGTTACAAAACTTAACTTCTCTTGATCACCCTCAACACCGAGAAACTGAGGTGCTTCGTTGAATCCATACTCTTTTAAGTGTTCTAGTAACCGATGAATCGTAATGCTCCAAGGCTGAATTGGTCGATAAACAACATCGCCATCTCGGAATATTGAAGACTCTCTTCCACCTGATAATTCTTCCATGATTCTCCATTTGCAACTAACGCCCAATTAAGTAGCTGACAACGCTACCAATACACTCAAATTTACCACCGAAATCACTGAAGCTAAACCGAGTTGAAAATGCCAAGCGTTGGCTGTCTGCTTAAATTGCTTGTTATACATACATTGCACCATAGATTGCTAGTAAGCCGATTGGAAGGAGCAATATCCATTGTGGAAGTTTTACAAAAACCTTAGATCCAAAAAAATACAACCCAACCGCCACAAACACTGATGCATACAGAATATATAAAAATCCTAGCGACTGAATTAGGAAATAGAGTGAATCAATACCATACCAACCGACGTATAAAAGCATTAGAGAGCTAACAAACAAAGTGACCGAGACAAGATGCCAACAAGCTAGAAGCGTTGCTTTCGGGATATCATCAAGCTTTGACTTTAGAAAAGGTCTAACCGGGTCTATTTGACCTGCAAATACATGCACTAACGTAGTAAACAGGGCTAATAACCCCGAGCTAAATATCCATATATTCATAATATACTCCGTATGTATAACGCCCAATTAAGTAGCTGACAACGCTACCAATACCCTAAACTTACCACCTAAATCACTAAAGCTAAACCGAACTGAAAATGCCAAGCGTTGGCAGTCTGCTTAAATTGCTTGTTATGTTGGCTTGCTGCACCCTCTAACAAACCCCTTTATTACTTCAATTTCAGATAACTCCGTTTTCTTTGCTACCCATGGAGCAGACTTCTTTTCTAGGTTGTAAGGCATGCTCCAATAGCCAGTCATAGTTTCATTTTTCAAATACCCGCTAAAATATAAACCTTGTCCTTCATTCTTCACTCTATCATCAGGGTAAAGTACAAGTTCGATTGCCTCCTGTTCAATAGTTCCTGAAATAGTAGCTAGATCTTTTAGGCAGACGCTGGTTTTACCAGTACCAGAGATGCTCGACCCATCAATAGATAACGTCAAATATATCGATGGTAGATCAACACCTTTAATTGAATAATCCAAAACCCAGTTTTGCTCTTGAGCACTAACGGAATTTGGAAAAGAATAATAACCGACTACTAGTAGTACAAAAAAATTATGACCACGCATACGCTAAACCTTTTTCGACGACATAACGCCACGTTAAGTAGTGAGCAACGCCAACCACCCAACCTAAACCATTGCACCTTAAACACTTAACCCAACTTAGAATGCAAAATGCCAAGCGTTGGGAATCTGCCTTAAACGCCTTGTTATAGCGCTTTGCCGTTTACAAATGACCAATGATGAGGCATTAATTCTCGTATAGTTTTGAAAACCAATGCATTATCTGAAGTCGTAATTGCTGCTTTAACATCCCCACCCCAGTGGACAAGGCGCTCTTGGCAAACCCCGCATGGTGACAAGATTAGAAACTCATCGTTCTCATTTTCACGACACAGACATAATGAGTGAGTCACTCGCTCATTGAGTTTGTGAGCCTCTAAATACGCTCCCACTTCCATGCATAGGGAAAGAGCATCGTTTTGGGTATCAGGAGCAACGCTTGTTAATATTTTGCCTGACTCTGTTCTAATAGCTGCGGCACCACCCCAACCCGAAGGGTATCGCATGTTTACTAATTCTACTGCCGCTTGATAAAGCTCTTTTTCGATACTATCCATCACCATCCATCTTCAATTTTATCGGGCGCTATAACGCCGCGTTAAGTAGTGAGCAACGCCTGCCACCTAACCTAAACCATTGCACCGTAAACACCACAACTGACTTGAACTGAAAATGCCGAGCGTTGGGAATCTGTCTTAAACGCTTTGTTAGTTTGATGACTTACACGGTCACAGAAGATGTTTCCTAGTTAACTACCGCCTTACACAAAAGCTATTTAATGTGTATTCTTCAACTCCCCAAATCACATCTCCTTTTTCATCTACAGTATTATAAAATTCAAACAAAGAACCATCTACGATTTTACTTGAGGTTGTACTAGTCCATTTTTCTCCGCTATTTAGAGCAGTCTCGATAGTTGTTGTATAAATTTTATTTTGGTTATCATCTAATGTGATTGTTGCCTTCATCACCTTAGACTGATCAGGTTTTAGGTGATCTTTATAATCTACGCTTTGATCTGTAAACGTTAAGGTGAAACGTTGTGCAGAGATGCTGTCTGTTGCAGTTTTTTCACAATCAAAGATAACATCACCTGAATTACAACCTGAAATAAGTGCTGTAGATATAAGTACTAAAAATACGTTTTTCATTGATTTTCTCGAAGTATTGATATTGATAAGTAGTTTAACAGTTAGTAACCATTCCAACATATAATACATCATACCATTTAATCGATACTTTAAAAAGTGTTGCACTAAGCGGGTTAAACTAACGCCGCGTTAAGTGGTGAGCAACGCTAACCACCCTACCTAAACCATTGTGCCGTAAACACTAAAGCAGAATCAAACTGAAAATGCCAAGCGTTGGGAATCCGTCTTAAACGCTTTGTTATAACCATTTTTCCATGTGCAGAAGACCCCAATCTTCACCTTCAAATGACCTAGTACCAACTTCATATGAGGTTACTGAAAAACCCAATGACTCATAGCAGTTTCTAGCCACTGTATTTTGCTCAAAAACGGCAAGTGACAATACGTTAGTTGTGTACTTTTCTTTTGCTAGTTCGATTAACTGACCTAGCATTTGCTTAGAAATAGCCTGACCACGAAAGCCATTTGATACAAATACTCGACAGATTCGGAAATGGGACTCAGCTACTTTGAAGAGTTCAATATAACCAGCGTTTTCCCCTGAAACGACAAAGATAAAAGGAAGCACTTCAGGCTGAGTACAATGTCGGCTAATTTGTTCGAAATTCAATGGAAACTCGAACTTTGGACCACCCCATAGGTAGTTCAATTTATCCGAGTCAATCCAGTCAATAAGTAACTCGTAGTCTTCCTTTTCGAATGCTCTCAGTTCCATTTTTTCCTCAAAGGTTATAACGCCGCGTTAAGTAGTGAGCAACGCAAACCACCAAACCTAAACCATTGTGCCGTAGACACTAAAGCTGAATCAAACTAAAAATGCCGAGTGTTGCGAATCTTCCTTAAACGCTTTGTTATGTATATCAACCGTATAGTGAGATATTAATATTTGGATTCACGGATACCCTTACTCCATAAGGAATTGGTGATATTCCATCGTACCTACTGCCAAAACTTTTCACAGGAGCAAACTCTAGGTACTCACCCGTAGAATCCAGTTTCCTAATTACGCCCTCACAACCGATTAGTCTCATTGAAAATAAAGTAGATTGATTGTGGCAATTAATCAGTTCAAATCGCACGTCGCCATCATATTGATACACCGTAATAGAAAGCTGTATACCCCCTTTTTCTACAGTGTATTTATGCCAGATTCCATCTACCTCTTGCTCAGGAATAACCTCTAAGACTGTCAATACATCTATTTCATCCCAAACTAACATTAAAACTCCCGATATACATAACGCCGCGTTAAGTAGTGAGCAACGCCTGCCACCTAACCTAAACCATTGCACCGCAAACACCAAAACTGACTTGAACTGAAAATGCCGAGCGTTGGGAATCTGCCTTAAACGCTTTGTTAGTTTGCTTACATGATGCAGCCAAAGTTTAGCGCCAAGGTGCTGAATTGGTTACAAAACTACTGGCTTTGAACGACAATGTAAAATTGAAAACTACAGAACTCTAACCCAGACAACAAAACGCACTTGGCTAAGAAGCGACATGCGCTGCACAACCACAGCTTGAAGTACTTTGGCTGACAAAGGATTCATTCGACAAACCTGACAACCAAGTGCAACAAAGCCACTATTTAACAGATTAACTACCAAGAAAAAGAAGCCACGCGAGATTCACTAAGTAACCAAAGTTACTGATGCGGAGAAATGAATAACGTTGAACTCAAAGAGCCGAAAAACACCCTACGCACGATGAGATTTGGTTGCACAACTTTCGAAAATCGAACAGGTGTAAAGTATAGAAACTAGACTAGGCTCTTTGACTATAAACGCTTTTCTACTTTTGCAAACTAACGCCGTGTTAAGCAGTGAGCAACGCCCACTAAACTCAAGACAACATATCATAATCACTACACTAAAACTTGATACCCAAAGTCGCAAGCGTTGAGAATCTGTCTTGAACACTTTGTTAGTTTGCCACCACGATGAAGCTAGAGCTCAGCGCCAAGGTGCTGAATAATTTGAGAAACCACCAGCTTTAGTCCTACAACTTAAATAAACAGCTCTGAACGCAGCCCAACCAAAAAAGCGAACTTGGCTAAGAAGACTTTCACAGAACTCAGCTACAACGAATACCCAACTTCAAGATCCACACAGGAACCAAAGCATCAAAGAAACAGCACTAGAGAACTTTGAGAAATGAACCTTACTGACACGAAAGAAATGAATAACACGGAAGCCAATTAACTGTAAAACTGACTACGTGAGATGAGAATTTCGATGACAAATATTTGGGAACTACCCGGTGAATAGCAAGAACGTAGAGCTAAGCTTTTAGACCAAAAATGCTTTTCTACCCTTTGCAAACTAACGCCTTGTTAAGGGGTGAGCAACGCAATACCGATGCCACCGCATACTACCTTAAACACTAAAACCAACGCATAGTAAAAATGCCACGCGTTGCGAATCCATCTTGAACAATTTGTTAGGAGTTTTATTCATAGCGTTCACAATCTTTCGGTATGTCTATATATGTTTCATTTGCCCTCCAGTCCTGAGTCTGAGGGTCAAAGTAAAGCTCATACGTTGAGACGCTGTTATATGTACCCGATGTTATCTGATTTCCAATAGTAACGATATTTGGCTCTGAAATAGTGAAAATCCAAACATTGTCACCTGAAACTAGCTCAAGGCGGCTATCAGAAACAAACGAAGCCTCTTCTGTAGAAAAGAACTCTCTAGGATAACTTTCACAATACCACTTTAAATTCTGACCATAAGAGCTATAGACAGTTCTCATGTTGAATTTCTCGTACAAATCTTTTGTGGTTACTTGCTCTGCTCCGTTAGAGTTGAATGCAAACAATGTTAAAACGACACTAAAAATCAATTTCATGCTCAAACTCCTAACGCCGCGTTAAGTAGTGAGCAACGCCACCACCCAACCTAAAACCTTGCCACCTTAAACACTAAAGCTGATTCAAACCAAAAATGCCGAGCGTTGGGAATCTGTCTTAAACGCTTTGTTAGTTTGCTACTCGATGCAGCCAAAGTTTAGCGCCAAGGTGCTGAATTGGTTATAAAACTACTGGCTTTGAACACCAATGTAAAATTGAAAACTACGGAACTCAAACCCAACCAACAAAACGAGTTCGGCTAAGAAGCGACATGCGATAAACAACCACGGTTTGAAGCACCTTAGCTGGCAAAGAATTCATTCGATGAACCTGACAACCAAGTGCGACAGAGCCATTCATTAGCGAATGAGCCACCAAGAAAAAGAAGCAGCGCGAGATGCACTAAGCGACCAAAGTTACTAACGCGGAGAAATGAATAACGCTACACTCAAAGAGCCGAAAAACACCCTACGCGCGATGAGATTTGGTTGCGCAACTTTCGAAAAGCGAACAGGTGTAAAGTGTAGAAACCTGACTAGGCTCTTTGACCAAAAACGCTTTTCTACTTTTGCAAACTAACGCCCAATTAAGTAGCTGGAAACGCTACTAATACGCTCAAATTTAACACCTTAATCACTGAAGCTAAACCGAGTTGAAAATGCCAAGCGTTGACAGTCTGCTTAAATTGCTTGTTAGGCGATTTTTTACAACGCCTACTTTCGCCCAACTTCGTGCTTTTCACTACGAGGTAATTCAGCATCTAAGTCATCCCAATTTGCCTTTGAAGTAACAAAGTTATGAGAAATAGGTCGTTCCGATATATCGGTATCCAAAATACCTAAACGAAGGCGAAACCTTTTCGGAGATTGAGAATTGGAACTATAGATTGGACTTCCGCAAGTTTGACAAAAGTACTTACGCTTACCCTCACTGCTTTCATAAAAAGTAAGAGTCTTATCGTTATCAATTAACTTTAAGTCTTCAGCGTCAATGAAACCATTGGTGGCATAGGCACTTCCGCTAGCCTTACGGCACAAAGAACAATGGCAATGAATAATATCGGTAACTCCACCATTTAATGACAACTGGATTGAGCCACATAAACAACTTCCTTTGTACATTTATACTCCTTAGCTAAAACTTTGCCTATTCGCCTAACGCCGCATTAAGGTGTGAGCAGCGCTTGCCTATACTTTGAGCAAAGCGAAAACGGCAAGCGTTGCGAATCACTCTTAAATGCTTTGTTATATTTATGCCCTAGAACTCAACAATACACCACTGCCCATCGAAATAAACAAACCAGCCGTAACTTTAGACAATTTCCTTTCAAAATTAGATATAGAAAAACAACGACTTAAATAAGATATACCATAAGAATAGAGCAGATGAACTATCGTCACTATCGCGCAAATTGTTATGTACATAATAGAAAATTGACCGACATAAGGTTTAGCCACATCAAGAAACTGAGGTAAGAAAGCGGAAAGAAAAATCATAGTTTTAGGGTTACTCGCTGACACTACAAATGCTTCCACAAATAGACCTGTAGTAGATTTAGGTACTGCCCCTTTGTCATACTCCCCCGACGGAAGAGTAAAAGACCTTACCGAACATAAACTCTTAACTCCAAGATAGATGAGGTACGCCCCACCAAAAAGTTTCATTACAACAAACCAAGCTGGCAATCTAACGAGTAACTCACCGATACCAAAAGCAACCAAAGCAATTATGACTAATTGACAACACAGATTACCAAAGATTGTGATGAGAGCTGATTTCCACCCATACTGAACGCTATTTTTAAGGACCAGTATTACATTAGGTCCTGGAGACAACGTCGTAACAAGATAGGCAATTGAAAACAAAGCCCAAGTTTCTATATTCATTGAATACTCCTTTACTCAAAAAATAATATAACGCCGCATTAAGGTGTGAGCGACGCTTGGCTATACTTGAGCGAAGCGAAACTGCCAAGCGTTGCGAATCACTCTTAAATGCTTTGTTATGCGTAATTTTTGACGTACTTTGTCATTGCTGTTTCCGAGACTGACAAACCGTCGATTCTATATTGATCTTTGAACTCTCCAACAACATCGAACCCTGCTTTTAAGTAGAGGTTCTTTGCTGGGAAATTCTCTGATAGTACACAAAGATCAAGCCAGTCAATTTCGGCTTTTTCTTGGCAGAAATTTATAACCGCATCAATGAGTCGTTGACCAATACCTTGCTTCCGGCAGGAAACATCTACGCCCATACCAAGTAGAACTCGATGAGAACGGTTATCATCACCATGGTGGCGAAGATCAATGTGACCTTTGATACTTCCAGAGGTGTCTTTTACAACCCAGAGCTTTCTCCAACCTAAAACGCCAAAGTGATGGGAAAAACCTTGGATAAACTTATCTTTTGTTGCTTCTGGAATTTCACTTTGCTCTCTGGACATTGGCTGGAAAAGAGGAACTTCTCCATTACCATTTTCAGACAGCTGATTTTCAAGATACGCAAAGAATGAATCTAAATCCGATTTTTCCGCTTCTACTACTTCCATCTAATACTCCGTAGTCCATCGATTACGCATAACGCCGCGTTAAGTGGTGAGCAACGCCAACCACCCTACCTAAACCATTGTGACATAAACACTTAACTCAAAGTAAGCCGAAAATGCCAAGCGTTGGGAATCCGTCTTAAACGCTTTGTTATGAGCGTGGTTCAGCTAGGTGCTCTATGCCCAATTCTTGCTGTTTGCGCTTAATTAGACCACTCGCGACAATTCGGTATGATTCCGATAAATAGTACTTTAGGTCATCGTCTAATTTGCCTGAAGTCTCAACCTGCTGTATCCACTTCATTCCACGACTAGCAAAATATGGAGCCGGTTTATAACCTTCACAATCTCTTAGAAAGTCGAAGTTTAAGTTGGAGGTTTTAAACGTGAATGCAGCTTGGGAACCATCGCTCCAACCACCTATGGCAAAGACTTTACCACCAACCTTCCATACATCGGAATTACCCCATTGAGCGACGTGACTCGTTCCAGCAAAAGAGCCGAAAAAATGGTTAAATTCTTCGTAATTCATGCTGATTTCCCTATTAGCTCATAACGCCAAATTAAGGTGTGAACAACGCTAACGCCTCACCTAAAGCATTGTGCCATAAACACTAAACTGGCTTGAAGTGAAAGCGCCCAGCGTTGTGAATCACTCCTAAATTTATTGTTAGCACTCTATTGCCAAGTTTTGCTCAATAAACGGTGTAATCTTAATAACGAATCAGACGTCCTAGGGCATACATACTTATAATTAGGAGTGTCGTATTTAGCTCCCGGCTTTACAATGCTCTTTATTGCCTTGGCTAATGACTTTAATTTATCACAATCATGAGGGTGAATTTTAAATGTTAGGCTATTAAAAATATCTTCAGAGTAGTCGTGATCATTATCATTCATCCAATTTGTAACACTACTGCTCTTCGGTACATTTCCCGTCATTCTTATCGTTATTTGTTCCTTAGACTCTACGACTGCGAACATCTTACAAAAGTAGCTATATAATTGTTTCTTGGCTCCAATATCTCCATCCGTACGATCGTCGATTATAAAAGTGGAACCCCTTGAGGTATCTTTTAGCCGCTTATCAGAAAAGCCCTCATATTCATCAAATAACACTTGTTTCAGATCGTTAAATTTACTCATTATTACCCCTAAATTTGAACACATGGATTGAGTGCTAACGCCCAATTAAGTTGCAGACCAACGCAAACCTGAACCTAAAGCAACGCACCGATTACACCCAAACCATTTGGAACTGAAAATGCCACGCGTTGGCTGTCAGCTTAAATTGCTTGTTAGCCCTGTTTTAACGACTTGAGGCTTGAATAAGAAACCCAAAGAACTAAAGCAGCTAGTATATTTAACGTTACAGTCAATTCGTTGAATGTAACGCTTATCGGGAGTTTAACTCCCGTAGACAGTGCAAATGAGAAATCAGGGGGTTCAATGCCTATTAGTTGTACAAAATAAAGTCCCATGATCAATTTAAGTGACCATAACTGCTTCTTAAAAAGACCGTAAAAACTGGCAATATTAAGGCTAACAATCAACAAAATAGGTAATAATACAAGTAGTAAATCCGAAAAAGGAAACTGAGACATTTGGGAAAGTACAGCAAATGATATCAACGAAACCCCGATTAAAGCTATTCCCTGTAATACCAGCAAAAACTTCGTTCTTTTTATATGAAATTCAAACAATTTTAAATCCTATTTTAAGGGCTAACGCCCAATTAAGTAGCTGACAACGCTACCAATACACTTAAATCTACCACCGAAATCACTGAAGCTAAACCGAGTTGAAAATGCCAAGCGTTGGCAGTCTGCTTAAATTGCTTGTTAGCCCAATTTTTCCAACGTTAGAGAACGATAGCTTCCACACCCAATGCCGTTATCTTGATAACCAGCCAAACTTTCGAACACATTGAAATGAGATACCACGATTACCTTTGAGTAATTCGTGTATCTAGACAACACATTTTCTGCACGGCTTTTAAGTGCATCCCAGGACTCATACGGAACATTACCAGCCTCCGCATTATGTTTCAGTGAAGTACGATGATCATGCCAACGGCGATCTCTTTCTGAAAGTTCTACGTAACCACCATCTAAGTCTGCCCGCCACTCTCGTAAATCATGTTCAACAAAGAGATCTAAACCTAGTTTACGATTAATAATTTCAGCAGTTTGGAGCGCTCTTGTATACGGGGAAGATATGATTACTTCTGCTTTTTCCAGTTGAATGTCTTTAACAACCTCGTGCAATTCATGAATGTAGTCTCTATTTAAAGGGGCATAATCTTTTTCTAGTTGGGTCATTTTTCGCTCGTCAGATAACGAATAGTCAGGCACACCATGCCTTACAAATACAATTTCCATTTGTACTAAATCTCCATTTTTACCGCATTGGGCTAACGCCCTGTTAAGGTGTGAGCAACGCAATACCGATGCTACCGCATACCACCTTAAACACTAAAACCAACGCATAGTAAAAATGCCACGCGTTGCGAATCACTCTTAAACAGTTTGTTATGCGTTTCCTTCCAACAAGCTGCTGTCATACCAGATATCTTCGTAGCCATTGTTATCTATTAGGAAGCGGTAGCCAGGAGGCAAACCAAGATAAGCTTGCACTTGAGGTAGGTATTTAGCTATATGCTCAACATGTAGCGGGTCAAAGAAGTCTGCGTTTGAAGATAACTCTTCACCGCACCAGATATACCAACCATTAGTACCATTTTCGGGAGCGACTCTCATACCATTAATAGGAATCTGACTTAAGGTAGAAAGTGCAATTCCTAGTTTGCTATCGGCTTCCGGATGTTCCTTTGCTAAATCTTTAAACTGATTATCCAACTCTTCCTCCTGACGCATAACGCCCAATTAAGTAGCTGACAACGCTACTAATACACTCAAATTTATCACCTAAATCACTGAAGCTAAACCGAATTAAAAATGCCAAGCGTTGGCAGTCTGCTTGAATTGCTTGTTAGGTTACTTATTCTCGGCAATGCGCCATAACACACCGCTAGGGTCTGTTATACAAAACTCAAACATTCCCCACGGCTGCTCAACAAGTGCCGTGACCTTTACACCAAACTCTTTGTCTAAATTCAGCTTTAGGATATGTTCATACCAACTTTGGGCATCTTCGACTAAAAGGTGCATCATGAAATTGTTGCTGTGAACCGGTTCATAGAAATCTTGGAGCAAGAAAGAGCAAGAACCAGATTTAAAATATGCGATACCTTCAAACTCAGATGCCATATCAAAGCCAATAATCTGATAAAAGCGCTTAGAGCATTCAAAGTCTTTAGCGGGAACAAAAGACTTTATTTCTACAGTGTTCAGGTTTTCCATTTCCATCTCCGTTTTATAGCGAATGCTTGTAGCCTAACGCCGCGTTAAGTAGTGAGCAACGCCACCACCCTACCTAAAACCTTGCCACCTTAAACACTAAAGCTGACCCAAACTGAAAATGCCAAGTGTTGGGAATCTGTCTTAAACGCTTTGTTAGTTTGCTTACATGATGCAGCCAAAATTTAGTGCCAAGGTGCTGAATTAGTTACAAAAATACTGGTTTTGAACGACAATGTAAAATTGAAAACTACAGAACTCTAACCAAGACAACAAAACGCACTTGGCTAAGAAGCGACATGCGCTGCACGACCACAGTTTGAAGTACTTTGGCTGACAAAGGATTCATTCGACCAACCTGACAACCAAGTGCAACAAACCAACCTTTCTTCGACCAACTCACAGAGAAAAAGAAGCAGCACGAGATACACTAAGCAACCAAAGTTACGGATGCGGAGAAATGAATAACGTTGGACTCAAAGAGCTGAAAGACAACCCACGCGCGATGAGATTTGGTTGCACAATTTTCGAAAAGCGTACCGGTGTAAAGCATAGAAACCAGACTAGGCTCTTTGACCAAAACGCTTTTCTACCTTTGCAAACTAACGCCCAATTAAGTAGCTGACAACGCTACCAATAAACTCAAATTTACCATCTAAATCACTGAAGCTAAACCGAGTTGAAAATGCCAAGCGTTGGCAGTCTGCTTAAATTGCTTGTTATGGCGCAATTCTCAATGATGGCCACCTGACCAGCCAACCTTTTTGACTTACCCGTTGTTCAAATGTTTCTAGTGACCTTTTGGAATTATGTGTGACGCAGTAATTAAACAAAGATTCAAACCCAAATGACGAAATACATTCATATTGGTTTGGACCTACTTTTCGGATGGCAATCGCTGTTTCTTTTTCTGGCCAGTAACTCATTGCATCCAATGAACTCGTATATGGAGCATCACCATTACGCTCATGCATCACGGCTTGATTACGTACTTGCCAATTAAGTTCAGGCATCCAACTATTAAGTTGTGCTTGATATAACAAGTAAGATTCAGAATGTAATTCATCAGGAACAAAATAGATAACATCCACATCGTTCAGTCGTGTCGGCTTTTCGAAGTTGTGTAATGAATCCCAAACCAGATTACGAACAAAGCCTGCGGCTATAAAGCACTGGGGCAAACCCAGTTGTGCAACACAATTTAAGGCCTTTACCCTAGTTGAGTCTTGCTTGATTAATTCTACGATTTTGTTCATTTTCGACCTGCGCCATAACGCCCAATTAAGTAGCTGACAACGCTACCAATACTCTCAAATTTATCACCGTAATCACAAAGCTAAACCGAGTTGAAAATGCCAAGCGTTGGCAGTCTGCTTAAATTGCTTGTTAGGTATATTGCGAGCGAGCACTAGTTGCTATGAATAAGACTCAACGCCCTTCCTTTAGAGTCAGTAAAATTGTTGCAAACTCCAATCCGAATGGTGTCTACAATCCACCAAATGCCAAAGCCACCTCCGGTCAAAAACATCAATATACCAGTGCCAATTTTTCCATACACAAACCTATGAATACCTAACCAACCGAAGAGTAAACAGACAAAAAAGGCTACCACACCATCTGAATTTCGACATGTCGTATCTCTGGAAGACATGAACTCTTGTTTATGATT
This sequence comes from Vibrio gallaecicus, assembly GCF_024347495.1. Taxonomy (NCBI): domain Bacteria; kingdom Pseudomonadati; phylum Pseudomonadota; class Gammaproteobacteria; order Vibrionales; family Vibrionaceae; genus Vibrio; species Vibrio gallaecicus. Next base: position 974,180 of record NZ_AP025491.1, read on the forward strand.
ACAAGTGCCACATACATTGGCAGTCTCTGGTATTGACTGACCACAATTTCGACAAAAAACATTCATATTTTACTCATTATCCTTAAAGTATTTGTTTATCCATAAACTCGGATACCTAACGCCGCATTAAGGTGTGAGCGACGCTTGGCTATACTTGAGCGAAGCGAAACTGCCAAGCGTTGCGAATCACTCTTAAATGCTTTGTTATGTGCGTACTAAACATTACCACTGCAAGACGAGTTAAAAGAAAACATACGTACTTCATCACGTGGAAACCAACCTAGTTTTTCATAGCAATATTGAGCATTCAGGTTTTCATTGGCAACAAATAAGTGAGTTTTAGCTATACCAATTTTCGATAATGCATCGACCGCTGAGGATATGAGTTTGGCACCAATGCCTTTGCCTCGACAATTCGCGTTTACAGCCAAATGTTGTACGTAGCCTCGACGACCATCTGTACCAACTAAAATTGCACCAACAATAGTGTCACCATCTACAGCGACAAAGCTGAGATTGGGGTTACGTTCTAAGTATTTACCTATGTTTTCTCTAGAGTCTGAATCACGCAGCAACATAGCTTCTGTTTCAGACCAAAGCTCAATAACTTGAGAGTAATCCGAGATATCCATTTCTCTAATCAATGCCATTTTCCTTCTAAGCACATAACGCCGCGTTAAGTAGTGAGCAACGCCACCACTGTACTTAAAATATTGTGCAGTAAACACTAAAGTTAAATCAAACCGAAAATGCCGAGCGTTGGGAATCTGTCTTAAACGCCTTGTTAGGCGTCTGTTGACTCGATTAATCTTGTACTAGGTTTTTCATTCGATAACACATGGACAAGATCGTTCATAGATATGAAGACAAAGTGCATTACCTTATGGTTTTTATAATCTTCTTTAGTGTGTGTTCTTGCTGCATACAAATCAGCCCATTGTGAGTTAGAAACTATCAACGTAGGGTAAGTCCAGCTCATGAATTTTTCTGAACAGCACTTCGGAAGTGTTTCTGGTAAATCAATGAGTCCATATGATTCATCTTCCCACTTCAAGGCGATCGGATTTTCAAAAGTCAGCTCAAGATCCTTAGCGTAACCTCCAGTGACTCTGGAAAAATGCAGAATTACAGTTAACCGAGCACAACGCTCTGATTCCCATTTATATGAGATATCAGAACATGGAAAATCCAATTCTTTAAATATTTCCCACTTGATCATAAATCTCCCTACGCCTAACGCCGCACTAAGCGGACTAAAATAATGGGTTATAATGTGTAGCGAAGCGAAACGTAACCCACTGTTTTAGTTACGTTTAAGTGCCTTGTTAGAATTTGTCAACTACTCAACTTTCCTCTTAAAATAAGCAACCTTATTTCTATTAGAAAGAGAGTTCCATTCTCGCTCTGTACTTGTTTTATAATTTGAACCACCCCATATGCCAATAACTAAGTTTGCATGCTGTATTGAAACCAACTCCCAACCATCAGAAGTTAATTTGGCAAACCCTCTATTAAATGGGTTGTAATCTAAAGCTTCTCCAAGGTCTGCAAGATTTTCATATTTCACTTCTCCATTTGTTGTGAAGTAATGTATGTAGCAGTCATATTCCCAGCCTTTCAACTCGCCTTTAAATATAAGCATCGTTGTTTTATGAATTGGATTTGATGAATTTAGATTTAACGTACAATGTTCCCACATACATGACTCCTTAAGAATTCTAACGCCCAATTAAGTAGCTGACAACGCTACCAATACACTCAAACTGAATACCGAAATCACTAAACCTAAACAGAACTGAAAATGCCAAGCGTTGACAGTCTGCTTAAATTGCTTGTTATGAATATTTTTCAATGGCGGCTGTAGAACCATGCTTATTTCGAATTGTCATTAGGTAGAGTCCAATAGAAGCGGCAATTGAAATTGCAATGATACTAGACCAAGTAAAACTGTAGCCATAGCTGTCAATAAGATAACCGACCACGATAAAACTTGGCATAACTAAAACGCTTCGTAGTGTAACTAGAACTCCCTGAATACGCCCTCGGTGACTAGAAGGTGAGTTATTAGCTAAATATATGCCTTCTTTCGTCAATAAGAGAACCTCACCTGCTGATAGAAATAGCCAAGCTATAAAGTGTATGGGAATACTAGGAAAAAACATGACTAGTGCGTAGCCAAAAGCAAACATAAACCCGGCATATGCCAAACTAATTGTTTCAGCTTTACCTGACGTAATTTTCATTAAAACTGGCGTAATAAGCACAACAATTACACACGCATAAGTCATCAGTTGACCAAATACAATTGGACCTTTTTCACCAAATATATGGCTTAAATATAATGGACTTGCCATTGTCATTTGGTTTAATGAATACCACAACAACCCACAAAGGAATGTAAAGAATAAGAGTCTAGGTCTTGACCACAATACTGCCCAGACAGAACCAGAAACGGGCATTTCTAACTCATTATCAGTTGTGTGGTCAATTTCTGGCTGTGCCTTAATAAACATAGCCACAATCACAACACCAAGTAATGCAGCAAAGCCATTACCAAAGAATATCCATTCTGTGTGGCTCCAAAACAAATACCCAGCCATAATTGGACCTAGAGCTGATCCAAAATTATAGGCAAGATAGCTCAGCGACATGACTGCGTCGCGATTATTCTTATTAGATAAATCTGCGACTAAAGCGTTACTTGCCGGTAATGCCAAACCAATAAAGAAATATGCACCAAATAAAAACGCTGGTACTAAAAAAGTATTATCAGGAAAGAAGCCACACCAAATAAGCAATAAAGCACCGGAAAATTCTCCAAATACCATGACTCGCTTATGCCCTAAAACATCAGATAATTTACCACCAATAAAGCTACCTAATAGATAAGTTCCAGTAACCCCCATAGCTAAAGAGCCCGCGACTGTTGCTGAGTAACCTAACTTATCTGTTAATAGTAAAACGAGAAATGGAATAATAAAATTACCCATACCTAAGATCATTCTAGCTACAGCTAGATAATAAATATTCGCTGGCAAACCTCGATAAATCGAAATTGCGGATGAAAATTTCTGGAACATGAAACTCCTAAAATATTGTAATGATACGTATATTCATAACGCCGCATTAAGGCGAACTTAACAATAAATTTAACACTTAAAATTCAACACTTTAAATATGGCTACTCACCTAAAATCAGGGCACTATGTAGCAAATGTGTAGCTTTATAGTTCTATGTTCTTACAACCAAAAAAACTCTTTCTAACACATGTCTGGACAGAAGCTAGTTAGATTAAATCGGCTAGACTCCCACTTTCAGATAACATTTCGTATCCAAAAACATCAAAGACCACCATTATTTGCGGTGGTCGATTTGCTCGGAAGTGGAAAAAGCTGTCACCCGATATGTTTAACTCCAGACTAAATTTGATTTTCTAGTATGTATGCAGTAAGTACCAGTATAAACTCCTACCTCGACCTATCACACCGTTACTTAGCTCATAAGCAAGTCCATTCTACTCATCTCAACATTAGCCTTACCCGATATAAATGCGTTTCTTTGAGCTTCGTAAACTTCTATACACTTGCTATACTGCTCTTCCCTTAGTTTGTTTGTATCAACAAATGTTTTAATAACACCAGCCTCAACTCTGGTACAGTTTAAATTACTAATGGATGTAAGGAAAAACATACCAAGTAACTCATCATTGTCACCCAAATATGGCTTGGCAATGTCCACCTCATTCAATCCTGGAGTTCTCCACTTTTCTTCAATGTTGATGGCGAAGTCTTTCTCAGGGCAGAAAAGATACTTTGTCACTGAGTGAATGGCTTTAGCAATCCCCAGCCTTGGGTTTTTCATTTGTAGCCGTAGGATTAGTCTCTCAACGGAGTGGACCGAAAACCTAATATTGCTGTCATAGATGGACAACACGCCATTGACCCTGGCTATGTATGCACCAGCGAACTTCAGGGAGCTTTCATCGAACAGGACAATCATGCCATAGATGGTTTTCTCATCGATGTAGAAGCCTGACATTGTTTTATCTTGAAATAGATTCTTTACCTGCTTTCTGAGGTTCTTTTCGCCCTTCTCTTTGATGTGTATCTTCTTGAGGTTTTCAACGCATTCCCTTTGTAGAAACTTTCTTGCCTTTACTGAATACTTCTGATCAATAGGAAGTGTTGGGTCCAAAACAAACTTATTAGCGGTAGTGCTCATACTTCATTCCATTTCTGGTATTGGTGGAACATCAACAGCCACAATTATTTTGTCCATATTTGTGGCCAGTGACTGTTATCTTTGGGAGTTACGATTCATTTAATAGCCATCTATTGCAGGATGGTAATCAACGTCCACGTAATTATCCCATTCAGCGTCCCACGCTCTGGAAATATGATTGTTAATTAGCTCGCCGTCTAGATAGAAGAACTCTCGGTAATTGCGCCCAATCTCGCTCTCCACTTGTTCAATCACAAGCTTCTCAGCATCTTCGATTGTCCACGGGTTATCTTTCTCTCTGACAAACTCAATGCAGATATAGCCCCAATCATGCAGATAGTCTTTGTCGCCATTCTCCGACCCGCCGGGAGCGATTAGACCACGTTGTTGTAATTCATCTACTGTGAGCAAACGTGCACCGATACGTTCAGCGAAGCCTTTGTTTAAGTATTCCTCTTGGAAGCTCTTTCTAGTCGTGATGAAATCACCTTCAACCTCTTTGTAGTCAAAAAGCTCCAAATCATCGTTGAACACTACAAGTAAGGAACTTTGCAGGTCAGGGTTAAACGGATTGATGGTAGCGCTAAACTCGTTTTGTTTGAGTCTTTTCAGGTAGGTGTCTAAAGCATGGAAAGATGGGTAACCAGTCTCTTGAGCGGCAACTTCAAGTGCTTTCATGTGACCGATTTTCTTCTCTTTTTTGATAGCTTTAGCACGAGATTTTACTTTAGAAATGGATGGTCGGGCAATTTTAGTCATGGTCTTATTCCTACACGGATTAACCTTTAGATTCACTCCTAATCATCAGTCATTCCGCTTATCAAAATAAGATCAGCTAAAACGATAGATATGTTCATGGTTCCAATATTGGAGTTTGCCTTTGGAGTGGGCTGGCTGCCATATAGCCGCTGGATAAGATATCCAATGCATAGTTGATTGTCAAAATGTTTTATATTTCTTCAGGTTGCAACTTGTTATTTTATAAAGCCACCATTGTGTGCTGGGCAGTCATCTAGCCCTCAACCTCTCATGACAAAAATTGATCAACATTTATTGGATCTGACCAAACTATTTTGTACTCCGACACTTGTATGCCTGGTACTTGTATATTGGAGCTGGACATAAACAATTTAGACGTATAGACCTAAACCGTTTTAGTCAGATTAAATAAAAACATTTTGAAACTTTAACAACTAATACACTACTTTTCATAAATTCATCATTTTTTCAAACACACACATAAGTCCGTTTATAAAAGTAAAATCTACCGAGCCTTTAAATCTTATACCCTTGACTATGTTTACCTCTTAACCTTGTGCTCATGCGGTTGTCATGTCTAATCGACGCTTCTTACTCTTGTTTTTCAAAGTATTAGTCCTCTAAACACAGACTAACATTGAGATTCATCTTCACTTGACATAAAATCCAATCAGCTCTTTAGCGTTTTAATATAGTCGGGTGTTTAGCCAGACTCTAACTTATTGAACGGGTTTGCATGCGTTGTAAACGCATCCCAAACTCGTTCCTCATTTGGGATGCATCTACAACGCACCCTTAAGTAAAGAGCAAGAGCCCTAAGTGCTTATTTCTTAGGGCTCTTTTAAAATTTGAGGGGAAGTATGAATTTGTTACAGAGGCTATCCATAGAACTAGGAGTTTCTGAGTCTCACATTTTAAGCATCACTGCATCAGGTCCATTAAAATATAAAGTCTATTCAATACCCAAAAGGACACATGGTAGACGAATCATTGCTCATCCATCTAAAGATTTAAAAAAACTCCAAAAGTCGTTTATCAAACTCCACAACTTCCCAATCCATACTAATGCTATGGCTTACAAGGAAGGGGTGAGTATCAAGGATAATGCTAGCTTTCATAAATCTAATAAATATCTATTAAAAATGGATTTTGAAAACTTTTTCAATTCAATTACTCCTGTTCTTTTCTGGAATGTTTGGAACCAACATTTCCCTAAATCTTCATACTTTGACAAGAAGATAATTGAAAATATACTTTTTTGGGCCCCCAACATACATGAAAGAGAACGATTGATTTTAAGCGTTGGTGCACCAAGTTCACCTATGATTTCTAATTTTTGTCTTTTTCAGTTTGATAGCATCCTGACCCACTACTGTATTGAACGTAGTATCTTCTTTACCAGATATGCCGATGACCTGACTTTTTCAACTGATACTCCTGACCTACTCAAAACCTTACCAGGTGTCATTTCAAACCTATTAAGGCAACTTTACGAAGGGCAGATAGAAATCAATAACCAAAAAACTGTTTTCTCCTCACAAGCACACAACAAGCATGTAACTGGTATTACAATTACACCCGAAGGGAAGCTGTCAATTGGACGTTCACGGAAAAGATATATTAAACATTTAGTTCACCAATATATATTAAACAAATTAAAAAGCTCAGATTTCAACCACTTAAGAGGTTTATTGACCTTTTCAATGCATATAGAACCCCAATTTATCACATCATTGGAAAATAAATATTCGACAAATATTATAGAAAATATCGTAAGAGGGATAAATGAGCAAAATTAATCGAAGCATTAGACATCTAGAAAATAATGCGAATAATGGAAACATTTCATCGTCATTCCAGTTATTTCAAGACTTTGAAAGTGGCGAAGGTGTAAACGTAGATCCACATAAGGCGGTTAAGTATTTTAAGCAATGCGCTACCGCTCTTTCATTTTCTGAAGAAAAAATTGAATGTCCTAGAAATCGAATCACGTTAAAAGATATTGAATTATTCTATTTTAGGAAATTTACTCATTTACCAATACGATTTGAAGAAGATATCACTGTATTCATAGGTGGAAATGGTTCTGGAAAAACTACAATTTTAGAAGCGATAGCTCGCACATTTTCGTGGATTAATGCTCGAATTGTTTTTCAAGGAAGGAACGGTCGCACTCTAGATGACTATGATGTAACTATTGGTGAACTAACCAATTCAGAAGTAAACACTACTTTTGGTTTGGGTGAGCACACTACATATAAAGGGGCTTTAGTTCGTCCAGCCAAAGGACTCGAGTCTGCTAAATCAAGTAAACTGGAAGAATATCGGAATCTTTCAAATCTCTTTAGAGTTGTCAACAGTCGAATGAGAACGTTGACGAAGAAAGAAATCGACATCCCGCTACTTGCATATTATTCAGTAGATCGCTCATACATAAAGTCAAACCTTACATTTGATCTAGAGAAAGTATCAAGCGGAGAACAAGAATCTAGATTCGATGTTATCGATAAATCTGTTTTAGATGGTACCGGTAATGTTAACGACTTCCTTAAATGGTTTATATATTCAGACAACTTATCAGATGATAAAGAAATAGCATCTTTAACAAAAATTCGAGCAGAAATATCTGCCTTAGAGAGTATTGTTACGGATGATTCATCGCCTCTACATGCTATTTTAGAAACTAAACGAAATGATGAGAATGAATTAAGTAAGAAACTATCACAATCTAACAAAAAAAACATATCTTCAAGTATTCAATATGTTAAAGATGCCATAACATCAGCCGTTCCTAGTGTTTCGGACCTTTTTGTTGATCGTTCATCTGGCAGAGCAGAAGTCCGAATAGTGAATGAAGGCGTCAACATCAACATATCTCAAGCGTCGAAAGGGCAACAAGTATACATAGCCTTAATCGCTGACATTGCTAGAAGACTAATGAGCTTAAATCCAACATTAACAAATAAGTTGAATGGACAAGGCATTATATTAATTGATGAAGTAGAACTACATTTACATCCCGAATGGCAAAAAAATATTCTATACAAACTCACATCGACCTTTCCTAATATTCAATTTATCGTTACAACACATAGCCCTATAGTTTTATCCGGTGTTAAAAGTCAGAATATTCGAACTTTAGGGACTAACATCGAAGGCATTGACGTAGCAGTGTCTCCATTAGCTCAGAGCTATGCTCGTTCTCCTTCTGATGTCCTTGAAACTATAATGCATGTCGATGTTTCAACTAGCTTTCCCGAGACATCAAAACTAGAAAAATATAGAAAAATTGTTGAACAGGGTAATTATCAATCTAATGATTCGAAGCAACTTCGAAAGGAATTAATTGAAGCTCTTGGTAGTTCGCACGAGGAACTAGTTCGATTAGATATGGTTGTAAGGAGAAGGGAGTTGCTAGGGTGAGAGCGATTAAAAAAGGAGTAGCTGATCGCTACCTAGCCTCAAAAAATATTAACCCACCAACAACACCTAGCCAAGCAACTAAAGCTTGGGATCGATTCAGGAGAAAATCCCGAACATCTAAGTTATGTTATAACGAACAATATGGGCTCTGTGGGTACAGTGAAATAAGTATAGACAATCTATATCCTATACTAGACAAGCAAAACAATGAGATCAGCAAGTTTTTGGGGGCACATCTCGAACATGTCGATCCAAAAAGCAGAAACCCGCTTACTACTTTTTCTCACTCAAACTTAATTATATCTGCGGTTGATGATATTAAAGCTCGAGGGCTAGTCCGTAAAGATGTATTTGGTGGACACCATAAACTCAAGAAGTATAGTGATACTTCATTTGTATCCCCCTTATGGTCTAACTGCCGTAACTACTTTCACTATGAAAGCAACGGAAAAGTAGTGCCTAATGAAATGCTTCCGAATAACCGAGAAAAAGCTAAAGCTCGTCTAACAATCTACATTCTAAATCTGAACGCGCCTTTATTGGTAAACTTGAGGAGGACGTGGCTTAATGAACTTGATAAATTAATTTTAAAGGCAAGCTCTAAGCAAGAGTTAATAGATTTAGCTGAAATTGAACTTTCTCCTATAAATGGAACACTCCGACCATTTCATTCAGCTCAAACACAACTTTTGGGGCAACTTGGCACGCGAATTTGCAATGAATTAGGTCTATAGCCTTTATGGTTCTATTCACTCATCCCTGAGATTAAAAAGGGATTTGTAAACAAGTATACTTAGTACCTATGCTCGCTAAAGCCTATCTTGGTAGTGGTAATCAGCATTCATACACACTGAACATTACTTGTTAGCCAGTGGTAAATCATCTTTATTTGGCATCTTCTTAACGATACCAATATTTATCGGTAAATATGCGTAGCTCTTAAATAAAACTAGAGCATTATCATACTGTTAAATGGATTTTCATATCAATAACAGGGTTGCTTAAATAGCACTAAGCTAATGAATGTTCAAAAAATTACCCCACTTACCCCACCTAATTGAGGTTCAAGTGGAGTAAGTGGGGTAGAAAAAGCAACTTACAGAAATGAAGTGTGGGGAGTGACGGTAGGAAAGCAGTAGCGATTTGAACCATTAAGCATTTTGCGCTCTAGTTTTTCTTCTTTGTGTAGTTGGTTTAAGGCTTTACCAATCACATTACCTTTAGATGCATCAACTTTGAGTAAGTCACAGATTTGTTTAGTCGTTAGCCATTCTCTAGCCTTGCCATGACAGGTTTCTAATTGGTCGTTAAGCATGTTGTACCAAGTCCCTTTATCCTCGTACTTAGCCGATTCTTTTGATACCAAGGCTTGAGCGTCAGATGAAAGCATCCAAGGGTGTTTTTGTACTAAGAATCGATGTTTCACTTCTAACCAGAATTGGCGCAGTTTCTCCGGCTCTGCTAGCGTCAGCTCACCCGTCATTTGATAATCCCACCCTAGTAGCTCGTTAAGCTTGTCCATATTGGTTTCAGCCACCAGTTCAATGACCGCGTAACGTGAGTTGCCTGTTTCATCTTTTAGGAAGTCCGTACCGTTAACCGTAGCTATTAGATTGGTTTGTCGTGACTTTTTGATATCACTTCTCGCATAAGGTGGACGCACCGTATCTTGAGCGCGTGTGACGAACGCTTTGAGTGCGCCTTGGCAGTTCTTGGTAGAACGCTCTAGCTCCCCTAGTTCGACTATCCAAGAACGTATCACCGATAAGACGCTGTCTTTGTTATCAGGGTTTAGCTCTGCCCCTTCTAAGAAGGCACTTGGCATCACGTTAGCGATACGCTCAACAAAAGCCGTCTTCTTAAAAGACTGTTCGCCTTGCAGCACTGGAACGAGTTTTGATTTGAAATTAGGCACAAGCAAACATGCTACACAGCCCACTAACCAGTGTAGCAATACCATTCTTGCCAATTGTGGGTTCTTAGCGCCTAAGCAATTTAACACCGAGTCCACTCTTGGCTGTCCGTCCCACTCACCTGATAACCAATCGTTGATAGGGTGATAGCTATTTTCTAAAGCAACGGCGTTAAAATGATCATCAATGGCAGGCTTAGGTAATGAATGGATAGACGCAACTGAAATCAGCTCACTTCTGACCGTATCAGGTGAGCCCATGCACTCCTTACCTTTAAATATATCAGGCTCTAGGGTCATCTTATTAAGCTTGGCTTCATACCCTGAACTTTTCAGCAAAGCCTTAAGATTATCAGCCGTATTCAGCACAATGGTTTTACCGGACTCGGTGTATTTCACATGAGGAAACTCTGGTTCTTTAAGCATGGAAGCACTCCTCTTGTGATAAATGGTCTCGCTTAGTGTGATTGTCTAGCCACCGGTCTAAATCTTCTTTGAGATAACGAACAGCGCGACCAATCTTAATGAAAGGTGGTGCGTCTGTTCTGTTTTTGCGTTGCCCTTCCATACGAGCTTGACGCAGAAATGAACGGCTCATACCGATGTAAGTCGAGGTTTCTTGCTCTGTGTAAGCGCGTTTGTTTTGTTCTTGGTTTTCCATACTTTAAGTACCTTCATTGTTCGTGGAGGTACTATGAAAACCTTGAAATCATTCACGGGAAAAAAGACGGGAGGATTGGCGGGAGCATTTATTCTCGCAGGGCTTTTCTCACTTCTGACAGCATGTTTTGAAACCGTTTAAAGGTCATCCCCTCATTAGCACTGTTCATTTGTTTACTGATGTATAGCCTTTCGTTGTCTATCCCATCAACTATCACGTCCACATCAAATTGATACGTCTCCGTTCGAACGTCTTCACGAATAAGGTTCCAAACCTCTCTTGCTTTGGCTTGAGGATAAAGGGTGAGTATTCGCTGTTGTATCATCTTTACAGGATTGGTTTCGATGTTTGGCTTTAAGCCTTGCTCTGATTGGTTTGGCGTTGAATGGGTAGCTGGCTTAGTGTGGTTAGATAGCTGGTTATCGTTACGGCTTAACTCTGGCCATGTTCGGTTAAAACTCTGGCTTAAATTGTTTGTGCAAAGCCTGATATCACTGGCTTGTAAGCCTATAGGTACAGACGATAATTGTTTGGTACTTTCGCTGATGGTTTCAGTGAAAGCCGACAATAGCCCAACGAGGCTTGATACCTGTCCCTGACTGGTTTTGTTCTTAGCAATCTGCATCATGCTTTCTTGCTCTGGGTACACCGCAGCCAGTTTTGGCACGATGAAAGCCATATTCTTTGCGCTTAAACGCTGTTCGTGGATTCCATTAAACTGACCTTTAACCGCATTCGGGAAAGTATGAGTAATGAGTCTCAGTTTGGAGTAAGCCAGTGTTGGTAAGGCTTCAAACCGTGTTAACTGGCTTTTACCCACTAAAACCTGTAGAGATTGCTTTTTGGTTAACTCGATGAAGCCCCGTACATGCAAGCTATAAAGCAATACGTTATCGCTATCGACTGCCGCCGCATTTGGAGAGTCAATTTTAGCGTGAAGCCTAAACGCCCCTCGCTCAACCGCATCAAACACCTGTTCCTTGGTGAGTGACGTTAACTTTTCCAGTTCGTTTAAGTGTATGTAGTCCCTGTTATCGTCCATCAGTAAATCAGTACTCGTAACCTAGTGAATCGTTAGCTTACTGATTTGGTGGTGGCGACATAGTAAAACGCACTCACTATCCGATGAGGTTCACAGCCGCTGCTTTATGCTCTGGGGCTAAGTGAGCATATCTAAGGGTCATTTTTAAATCAGAATGCCCTAACAACTCGCGAACTGTATTCAAATCCACACCGTTCGTCACAAGCTTACTCGCAAAGTGGTGGCGCAAATCGTGAAACCGAAAGTTTGAGATGTCAGCCGCTTTCAGTAAGCACTGCCATGGGTATTGAATCAGAGGTGCAGAGTCTCGGTGATTGAGTGTAAATACGTAAACTTGATTGGGGTTTTGCGCTCGCCACTGACTAAGGAGGTTAAACACGGTGTCATTGAGTGGGATACGCCTAGTTTTCTTAGACTTAGCATTTTCAGCTTTTACAGTCAGATAACGATTCTCAAACGACACATCTTCCCAAGATAAACTCAGTAACTCACTTTTACGAGCACCAGTGTTTATAGCAGTGATTACAAGCGGCTTAACAAAGTCTGAATATAGCTTTTCACTACTAGGCGCTCTTAGCCTGTCGTTACGTTCATCAAGGGCAATAAGTAAGGCACTTTCTTCTTCACTGGATAGATAACGCACACGGGTATTGTCCTCAGTGACCAGTTTCACTTTATCCAGTGAATGAGAGTCTAGTAGTTCCCATTCAACCGCTCTTGTGAGTGCCGCTTTGAACGACATGAATGTACGGCTCATTGTGGCGGGTGCTCGACCTTGTTTACGCTTGTGGGTGTACCACTCTTGAATGTCGCGAGCGGTAATATCAGACAGGCGCTTTTCACCTAAGTGAGCAAACGTATTCTTGATTGAATTAAATGACTGGTTAGCCGTACGAGGGTTTAGAGCAATCAAATAGTCTCGGTAATGCTCATCGAGAAAATGGGCTAACGTCAGTCCCTCACGCGCTTCTAACTTTTTAGCTTCATGACGGCTTTCTTGTACGTCTTCCCCACTGGCGACTTGTCCAGATTTCTCTTTAGCTAAATCTCTAGCTTGAGCGGGTGTTAAAGAATTAGCCGCGCCTAAAAAGTAGTTTCGCTGCTTACCGTTAATTCGATAGTACAGGTAATACTTCACCGTACCTTTAGGGGAGATACGCGCATGAAACCCACTGACTTCAGTATCGTTCAGACGCTTATCTTCAATGGTTAGATTCTTAATCGAGTTGTTGGTGATCTTCTGCTTTAATGCCATAACACAATCCTTAGTGTAGCAAATATGTAGCAGAAAAATTGTAACTTGAGGCATTACAGAGAACAACCATGAACCAACCAATCATAGCTATCTAATTGTATTTATTCGGTTAATTTATCATTTCAGTTCATAGTCGTTCATTACGTTACATTACCAAAACGCAGCATTAAGGTGTGAGCGGCGCTTGGCTATACTTGAGCGAAGCGAAACTGCCAAGCGTTGCGAATCACTCTTAAATGCTTTGTTATGCGTAATTTTTGACGTACTTTGTCATTGCTGTTTCCGAGACTGACAAACCGTCGATTCTATATTGGTCTTTGAACTCTCCAACAACATCGAACCCTGCTTTTAGGTAGAGGTTCTTTGCTGGGAAATTCTCTGATAGTACACAAAGATCAAGCCAGTCAATTTCGGCTTTTTCTTGGCAGAAATTTATAACCGCATCAATGTGACCTTTGATACTTCCAGAGGTGTCTTTTACAACCCAGAGCTTTCTCCAACCTAAAACGCCAAAGTGATGGGAAAAACCTTGGATAAACTTATCTTTTGTTGCTTCTGGAATTTCACTTTGCTCTCTGGGCATTGTCTGGAAAAGAGGAACTTCTCCATTACCATTTTCAGACAACTGATTTTCAAGATACGCAAAGAATGAATCTAAATCCGATTTTTCCGCTTCTACTACTTCCATCTAATACTCCGTAGTCCATCGATTACGCATAACGCCGCGTTAAGTGGTGAGCAACGCTACCACTGTACTCAAGACATTATGCCATAAACACTGATGCATATCTTTGAACTGAAGCCGCCAAGCGTTGGGAATCCGCCTTAAACGCTTTGTTATGTGCGTGCTAAATCTGTGCGTACAATCTCAGCATGTCTTTATGTTGAATACCATTTTCATAGATTGGTTCTGGGTAATTCAGTAAAAAGTGATCCTTGATGATCGAGTCAACGCGAAAACCAAGGCGCTGATAATAAGTCAGTTGATAACCAAAGGTACCTGTACCCAATTCAACACGAGTGATTCCCTTACTTGATAGCTGAGACAGAACTGACTTGAGCAATTGAGAGCCAATTCCTTGACCTTGTAACTCGGGATATACAGAAACATTGAAGATTTCAGCAAGGTTTTGGGTTTCTGGCTTCACTATACATGCCGCCAAAATACGCTCATTATCTAGCGCAGCAAAGCACCATGATTCAGCTAAATATGATGAAATACTCGCTTCAGAAGGATCTGCTTCGAGCAGCAAATCTAGCGGAATTTGGCTACTTTTGACTTCGATAAATTGCATTTTCCCTCCAAGCACATAACGCCCAATTAAGTAGCTGACAACGCTACCTATACACTCAAACCTACCACCAAAATCACTGAAGCCAAATCGAGTTGAAAATGCCAAGCGTTGGCAGTCTGCTTAAATTGCTTGTTATGTTAATTTACACGCTACTTTGGAATTGTATAAGTAACAGGCTTTTTAATACTAAGTCTTGAGCCAGATATCACCACTTGACCTGATTTCATATGCCTAGATATTTCTCGTCGATTAACAAATATACTTTTCAAATTAATTAGCATAAACAGAATAAAGGCAAACCAAAGAAATCCAGAAATAACCGCTAAAATGTCATAACCTGTCAATTTACTTTCAGCAAAATAAGAAATATATGCGCCAAAAACCAAGTAATAGAAATATGGCTTTTGCACAATTATTATTTCATTTTCCGTTTCTTTCCGATCAAAAATCCAAATCACTCTAGTTATTTCCTCTTGTTAACATAACGCCCAATTAAGTTGTGAGCAACGCTACCACTGAACCTGACCTTAGCGCCGTAAACACTAAAGTTGATTCAAACTACAATTGCCAAGCGTTGCGAATCAGCTTGAATTGCTTGTTATGTTTATAAGCTCCGTTTGCCCCCAAAAACCTTTGCTCGAACATTTTACAGTCCAACCACGTCGCCTCAACTCTTTGGCAATAAGCCGATTCGATATACCATGCCCAAAAATAGCAACGTCTTTATGCTCTAAGGCTTTAACCATAATAAGGTCTACTGCTGCAATAATACGCTTACGACCGACTTTGTAAGGTTCACTATTAGCCGATATTCCTACAAGCCAACACAACCTTGCGATTACTAACCAACTGTTAACTTTCATCGAAAAAGGTAACTTTAACCTGGGAATGTCCATCTCTCTCAAGTCACCTAACACTACATCTGCTCCTTTTCCCAAACAGATTTCCGCAGAGTGGATAGAACGATTCAGGTCACTAGAAAATGTATAGCTGTTGTGGAATTTGTCTTGTAGTTCTTGAGGCGGAAGACTGTCCGAGCAAACAAATGAACGATTATAGGCGCGAACCCATTTTGCAAAACCAGCAGCCGTAACCCGAGGGTTTGAACTAGCTATCGGCTTACCACGTCTAACTAACGTGATTCTCACCGAACCTCCTTTTTCGTTGATAAACATAACGCCCAATTAAGTAGCTGACAACGCTACCAATACACTCAAACTTACCACCTAAATCACTGAAGCTAAACCGAACTGAAAATGCCAAGCGTTGGCAGTCTGCTTAAATTGCTTGTTATGTTCGTGCTTACAGCGCTACGACAGCCTCAATTTCCACTTGTAAATCCGGATGAATTAATTTGGAAACTTCAACCAAAGAGCAGGCTGGTAAATGGTCTTCATAAAAGTTAAATAGTAGCTCTCGGATACTGGCCAGCATTGATATGTCACGAACAGAGATTGTGAGTTTCACCAAATCACTTTTCAAACGATTTTCTAACCTAAGAACTTCTGTAATCTGATAGAGAACCTCTTTAGTCTGCTCTGTCAGATTAAGGGGTTGAGCATCTGTGCCATAAGCTGTAAGCCCAGATATATATAACGTTTCGTTGTGTTTTGTTGCATGGACATAAGGTCCTGCTATTTGAGGCAAGCTTTCATAAGTAACCCTTTCAACCACTTGATTTCTCTCTAGAACATAACGCCCAATTAAGTAGCTGACAACGCTACCAATACACTCAAATTTACCACCGAAATCATTGAAGCTAAACCGAGTTGAAAATGCCGAGCGTTGACAGTCTGCTTAAATTGCTTGTTATGTGAATTTTTACTCGTACTTTTTACCGTTGCGCTTTAACCAACCATGCGGGTGTCTATTCTTAGGATCGTGGTGTGTCCAATGCATGACACCTCCCTTTTTATTCCATTCATACTCACCGTAAAATTGGACTCGATCGCCGACTCTTAGGTTAGGAACCCTAGGTGCAAGATCGATATTATGAGCAACAAGTAAGGTTTGCTTACTATCCAGTCTTAGGATGAATTTTTGATGTCGACTTCCATCATTATCATCAGGTAATAAACGAATTACAGTACCTGAGCCTTGAACCTGAAGATCACTTTGTTTATTTTCGTATGCCTTTTTCAATTTGTGATCATTGGCTTGAGTACCAACTGACATCAGGCACAAAGCAGCCACAAGTATTACTAAAAACTTCTTCATATACTCAAATCCCTTGAATTCACATAACGCCCAATTAAGTAGCTGACAACGCTACCAATGCACTCAAACTTACCACCTAAATCACTGAAGCTAAACCGAGTCGAAAATGCCAAGCGTTGACAGTCGGCTTAAATTGCTTGTTAGCATTTGATATCCACAAACTATAATTTAACTCCTTTCTCTAGGGCGAAAAGTACAAGGTACATTCTAATGAAGACAGCCCTTCACAAATGGCTGTTTGTATATCTAATTCTTTCTGAGTTTTCTTAGACTTCCTGGCTTTCTTTTTATAAAGCTCTTGAATAACTAAATACCCCCAATAACCTCTTCGTGCTGTGGCAAAAATTTCTTCTCCTACTGAAAAATAATGAGATCCTCTGGTGTGTAAATCATATGTAAGATCTCTTTCGCCGTCGTTTATACATAGGTATTTTATTGTTCCACCTTTAACTGAACGCTCACCTTTACAAGTAACCGTATAATTGATTTTTACTACTTCGTCACTCAGATAATTTTCATTAGAAATTGACATACCGATTCTTATAAAGATAAAAAGTGGAATGACCCAAATGGTCATAAACAAGTTGCTGACTTGGGGTTTTCCATATTTTCTATGTTCCACAATTATGTTTTCGGCACGTTTATCTCTTTTCATTTTATAGATATATAAAAATGCTGTTAAAGTAACAGCTAGGAAAGCTGAAACATAAGTGAAAGCACCATTGTCGAGAGTATTGTGATATACCGAAAATCTTGCCTTAAACACAAGAACCGATACAAAGACCAATGGGGCTATAAATGATAGAAACTGAATACTTCCTCCTAAAATGCTAACGCCCAATTAAGCAGCTGACAACGCTACCAATAGACTTAAACTTACCACCTAAATCACTGAAGCTAAACCGAGCTAAAAATGCCAAGCGTTGACAGTCTGCTTAAATTGCTTGTTATGTTCGTAGCCATTTGTACATGATATAGCTATCAACCAATCCTAGCTGACCATGATTGTATGCCTTGGGTATTGTGCCAATAATTGAGAAACCGAGCTTTTCCCAAAGCATAACCGCTACTTTATTAGTCGACACTACACTATTAAATTGCATAGCATCAAAGCCAAATTCAACTGCTTTCTTTTGTGAGTGCTCACACATAAGGCGAGCAATTCCTTTGCCTCTAGCTTCACTTGATACCATATAGCCACAGTTACAAATATGACTACTTGGACCCATAGCATTTGGCTTAATGTAATAAGTACCGAGAACAACGTCATTTTCAACAAACACATAAGCTTTTAATGGCATTTCACACCACAAGGAATAAGCATCTTCCAGTGTCATATTTGGTTCAAACGCGTAAGTTTCTTGAGCTTGGATCACCATAGAAAATGTTGACCAAAATGACTCAAAATCTAATTTTGTGATTTCTCTAATCATGAAATCCCTCCCGAGAACATAACGCCGCGTTAAGTAGTGAGCAACGCTACCACCGAACCTAAACCATTGCACCGTAACACCAAAACTCTACTTGAACTGAGAATGCCGAGCGTTGGGAATCTGTCTTAAACGCTTTGTTATGTGGGCACTATAGTTCGTTTAGGGGTTGAACAAACCTTTAAAGAGCATAAGACAAATAATTACAGGAACTCCCCCTAACAGCCAACCTAATACTGTAAAAAAGATACCTGAATAGATTAATTTCTCACCTGAAAATTGAGAAACTAGCTTTACACTGAGATAGGAAGAAACGAGAAATCCTGATATCACGAACAGTACAACAAGGCTTATTATAGGATGACCCACACTCTCACCGTAAACCAACATATAAGAGCCAATAATCCCAGAAAAAGAAATTACTGGAACTAAGTATAAAATCAGAAACTTAACTACTGTGCTCATACTTCCTCTAACGATACCGATATGCTGCCTTGCCCTCATAACGCCCAATTAAGTAGCTGACAACGCTACCAATACACTCAAATTTACCACCTTAATCACTGAAGCTAAACCGAGTTGAGAATGCCAAGCGTTGACAGTCTGCTTAAATTGCTTGTTAGCTGTATTTATTACACTCACTAGCTGAAATTATTAGCGTCATTTTCACTTAGAATCACAGTGTTAATAAATACACTTTGAATACTAAACTAATGTTTATAAATATGGTTAATGCACTAAATAGATAATTAAATCTGCGAATTTCATAATAACCCGACATAAACATGCCAACAAAAGCGGCTAACATAAAATAGATACCTTCAAGGACGCCGCTCTCTTCACCAACACCTATAAAATACAAAGCAAGTGTCAGGAGTAAAGCTCCCCCTAAACTTCCAATTGAAGATAAGAAACCAAAGATTGGATTTGAATACCCATACCCTTCTGTTTGAATCTCTTGCTGTACAAGGAAATTGGTTCCTGAAAAATAGCCCATTAAGAAACCCATAAAATAAATCACTATTTCCTCCATATTCAATTAAATACACATTTTAAGTGGTCGTTGGATTTAAAGATACAGCTAACGCCGCGTTAAGTAGTGAGCAACGCCACCACCCTACCTAAAACCTTGCCACCTTAAACACTAAAGCTGACCCAAACTGAAAATGACGAGCGTTGGGAATCTGTCTTAAACGCTTTGTTAGGCGATGTTTCCACCAAGCAGTGACTTAGCTTCTAACCAACGTACAACGACCAGTGCCGCAACAGAACATACACTTGCATCTTGCCCGTCAATAAACCTAAGTTCTTCAATTTCGGCATCTGGCTGCAACTCACCTGAGTACTCAGCAAAATAACAGGTTAGCTTAACTGACACACCTTCTGCCTTTCCATCAGCTTGAGCTGTAAAGGTTTCCATGTATTCAATGCTACCAAGTGTTAAATCGACTGATAGCTCTTCCTGAATTTCACGCGCTAAAGCATCAATATCGCTTTCACCAATTTCACGCTTACCGCCAGGTAGGTAAAACAACTCTTTGCCTTTCGATCTTACAGCTAAAAGCTTGCCATCTTTGATGAGTACCCATGCCAACTTATCAATTACTTTACTCATAACCCTACCTTCAAACTTGAATCCTGCCTCAATCGCCTAACGCCCAATTAAGGTGTGAGCCACGCGACCACGACACTGAATTTGGACGCCGTAAACATTGAACTTGACCCAAACCAAAAATGCCAAGCGTGGGGAATCACTCTTAAATTGCTTGTTATGAAAATACTCACCACGCCCACATTACCTCTTAACACCCAGTAATATTGTACATTCTGAACGACCAGGAAAATGAAAACTTGAGCACAAAAAACCATTTTCCGAAATGTGAGCCATTAACTTTTTATTTGTGGTTTCATACTCATTTAAATCGGTACTACCATGAGCGAGATAAATACCTCCAATAACAACACCCAACTCCTGAGCTTCCATAAAGTCGAGTGCCAAATTCTTACTATTGAAAGCAAAGAGATACTCTGATGATTGGTTGAGATTCCTAATGTCAGCTATATCGATATTATTTGGCATTTCATCAGAGAACAGCTTATCGGCAATATTTAAGACAACATCATGGATAACTGCTAAATCATTTGATGGGCTTTCAAAAACAACCATTTCAAGACTGTAACTCTCACAGAGTTGAGACAACGTTGTAGTTTGTTCAGGAAATAAACCTGATACAAAGAACGCATCAAATTTAGAGTTCAATAAAGGTGAAAATTCGATATTTTCATGAGGAATAAAGCTTCCATTTGACACCGAATCTAACTTCGGAAGTGAAATAGCTAATTTCAATTCATCCATATCTATTTCTGCTGGTTCAAACATCGCATTCCTTACTTATTCGATTTTCATAACGCCCAATTAAGTTGCAGACCAACGCAAACCTGAACTCAAAGCAACGCACCGATTACACCAAAACCATTTGGAGCTGAAAATGCCGCGCGTTGGCTGTCAGCTTAAATTGCTTGTTATATGCATTTCACCTGCGGAACCCATATATAACCATGCGCAATATCACCATAAGTCACACTTAAAACTCGAATCTGATATAAGCCTGCTATGTACAAGCATATGATTGAATCTAGAGCATCTTCGTTACTTTTAAGAGCACGACCTCTAAGGCTTTTGATGTGCGGTTCCGATAGGTATACCTTCAACTCTTCTGGAATTTCAAGTGATAGAACGCTTGAACTTTCAAGAGTTGTTATAAAATTCGCTAGTTTTATTTGCCCCTCTTTTTTATCAGCTACACTTCCTTTTTTATAAGCAAGTCTCTCCTGCAAATCAAAGCATTCAATGATAGCAGGATGAGGATAGCACTCTATTTGCCATCGTTTCAAAGATAAGTGTTGAAGTCCTAATGAGCTTAGAGACGATGAGAGGTTTACGCTTAAAGCATCAGGATAAAGTGACAAGTTAGAAGTATGACAAGAAGCTTTTCTTGCCCCATAATCACGACTAAGTGATTTCTCACATTCCCTTTGCCCTGTTTGATTCTTAATTACTAAGGGGGCATCGATTGCAACACCACATATTTCTTTTTGGCTTGCAATGATCTCTAGAATTTCAGATATGCCAAAGATCGCAGGTTCAAGCTGATTTAATCTCAGGTTGCTGCCGCTTAGAGTTCCAATCGCGATAGCTGACGGATTCTTTTCACCGTGCCAAGCTAAGTCAATTCCTGCTAACTTCATCATTTCCTCTTTCCTGCATATAACGCCCAATTAAGGTGTGAGCCACGCAACTACAACACTCAACTTGGACGCCGTAAACACTAAACTAAACCCAAACCAAAAATGCCAAGCGTGGGGAATCACTCTTGAATTGTTTGTTAGCTTACTCACCCACCGTTAAATACATGAACCCTTTCAAGCGATATTCCATTCTCTTGCTCTTTCGTTAGCAAATGTCCCTTTTCCATTACCTGGAATGTCGGTCTTTGAGTGCCATCACCTAGTCTAACCTGAACTTTCATACCTCTTGTTTCTGGGTAGTTTGGTAAACTATTAGCTACTGCCCCCGAAAAGGGTGATTCATTGCTATTATCGAAGTCGAATTTTTCAAAATAATTGAAAAAATCACCTTGCGAAACTTCAACCCAAATTCCCCAACCAAAACATTTTTTAACTGCATGGACAGGCAAATACAAAACTCCTCGAATAAAGTATCTTGAATCCAAACGACATAAATCTGAATGTGTTTGTGCTCGTTCATCTCGTACTTCATCACTGAGTTCCCAAATTTCATCAGGCATTTGATATGACTTATCAAAAACAAAGTCGCCGATTTCTTTTCCACAGCACCCACATTTCATTTGTAACTCCTTTTAAGCTAACGCCCAATTAAGTAGCTGACAACGCTACCAATGCACTCAAACTTACCACCTAAATCACCGAAGCTAAATCGAACTAAAAATGCCAAGCGTTGGCAGTCTGCTTAAATTGCTTGTTATGTGTGTTCTAACGAAGCTTTTGAGCCTAACTTTTCAATTAAACCACTTGGAGGATCCAAGAAGAATAGATAGTCAAAACCATGCACTGCACAAGCAATGACCGAATCATCTTTGAAGAACCGCCAGCCAGATACACCCTCATTACTTGCTAACAAGTCATCAAGTAAATGTGCTCCCATGCGACTTACTATAACTTGTGTACTGTCATGATTTAACTCCCAAAGCTTCTGCTTTCGGATATAAGGTTCGTTGTTATAACTAACAATTATTGGTGCATTCTCTTCACCTAAGAAGAATGGTGCTAGTGATTCAATAAGTTTTCTCTGATATTCATTGGCGAAACCTGTATTCTTTTCATCAAAATCAACCGAAAATTTATTACAACCAACAGCAAAAGCGTATTCAACGATCCACTTTGACGACCTGAAATCTATCACCTCATCAGATATATTAAGAATCATCAATTTCCTCCAAACATGGCATCAAGGATACCGTAGACGTATTCATGACAATATGAATTCCCGCCTAAATGTAATATTTGATCATCTTTAGATAAGAAAGTTAAATAAGGAAAAGCCTCTATGTCATCAAACTTAACTTCAGCTGAATTGTCGATCATAGTTGCCATTTCAAATGCTATTTTGCCAGTTAATTCTTTTAGCTGATCACCTTTGATACCAGCGCTTTCAAGATGGTCTGCAATTCGACTAATCATAACCCCAGTAAAGATCTCTTGCTGTTCAGTATAATTTCCTGGATCAGGTGCTAATTTCATAAAACCTCTTACACATAACGCTGCGTTAAGTAGTGAGCAACGCCTGCCACCTAACCTAAACCATTGCACCGTAAACACCAAAACTGACTTGAACTGAAAATGCCGAGCGTTGGGAATCTGTCTTAAACGCTTTGTTAGTTTGCTTACATGATGCAGCCAAAGTTTAGCGCCAAGGTGCTGAATTGGTTACAAAACTACTGGCTTTGAACGCAGATGTAAAACTGAAAACTACGGAACTCCAACCCAGACAACAAAACGCACTTAGCTAAGAAGCGACATACGATAAACAACCACAGTTTGAAGTACTTGGGCTGACAAAGGATTCATGCGACCAACCTGATAACCAAGTGCGACAAAGCCATTTGTTAACGAGTTAGACACAAAAAAAAGAAGCCGCGCGAGATGCACTAAGTGACCAAAATTACTGATGCAGAGAAATGAATAACGTTGAACTCACAGAGCTGAAAGACAACCTGCGCGCGATAAGATTTGGTTGCACAACTTTCGGAAAACGAACAGGTGTAAAGCACAGAAACCAGACTAGGCTTTTTGACCATAAACGCCTTTCTACTTTTGCAAACTAACGCCCAATTAAGTAGCTGACAACGCTACCAATACACCCAAATTTACCACCGAAATCACTGAAGCTGAACCGAACTAAAAATGCCAAGCGTTGACAGTCTTCTTAAATTGCTTGTTATGATTGTGGTCGGGGAATCGTATATTCGTAAAAGGACACACCACTTTCATTTGTTGGTTGCTCTATAAAGCCTAACTTTTTAAGTAAGTTAGCTGAAGCAACATTAGATTTTTCAACGCCACCAACAAGCTTTAACCAAGGCTCAGTATTAACTACTTCTTCGATAAAGCTTTTCAGTAGCTCACTCGCCAGCCCTTTACCCCAATATTTTTCATTGAGTAAGTAACCTATGTGCGCGTCACTTTCGTTCTCTACATAGGCGAACAGAAAACCGATTAACTCTTATGCCTCAGATTTCACTTGAAGTAATCGACTCTCCGACAACATTCGGTCGAGCCAAACTCGTGCCAATTCACAGGAAGTAATACCATGAAAATATGGGGGCAAGTTTTCAACAGCTAATGGCGTTAGAATACTAGGAATCTCTTCGATCAGAACTGAGCGCTCAGTTAACGAAAGATCACCTGAGATTTCAGCAACTCTCAGCCTCTGAGTTTCAAACGATATTGTCATAAAACCTGCCTATTTCGATAAAAATCATAACGCCCAATTAAGGGGTGAGCAACGCTACCACCCAACCTAAAGCATTGTACCGTAAACACTAAAATTGAAGTAGAAACAAAAATGCCAAGCGTTGGGAATCCCTCTTAAATTGTTTGTTAGCACTCTGGGCTTTCAAGACGACACATTAAGTGATTGAACTCGTGATATAAGTCAGACTCAAGAGTGTCAGTATACTCGTCAAAGTCATAGGACACTCCCTTAAACATTGTATCTAAGTCTTGGACTAACTGAACAACGGGTAGCTCAACTTCTGTTGCCGCATGAAGACCCTTGTTAGATTTATGATATCGTGACCAAGTGGGTGCAACTTCATAGCGTTCAATCGACTCAATCACAGGATCAAGCAAGAAACTCGGCATAGCAATATCGAGCTTTTTACAATTAACCTTTAAATCATCATATAACTTACTTATCTCATGACTACCTTCAAAGCGTTTTATTTGCTTATTCGAAGGCAATTCAGATTTCTCGCTTTCGTCTAGCTGGTGTCGCATTTTCAACACCTCATAAGCCAAGCTAAGTAGATCCTTTAATTTAAGTTCGGTTGCATGACGAACCATATAGAAAATAGGCAGACCAAACTCATCGAGCTGATTAGTCGAAATAGCGTTATCTAATAGGACTTTTGCAGAATTTAGGTATGCTCGTGAATAGCAGGGCTGTCGAAAACTGCCACCAAACCTAGATACTCCATTTTCAAGATCTTGTGCGACCTGACCTTCAGGCTTACCAAAAACTATAACGTCGGTATCTTGTTTGGAATCTTTAGCGTAAATCATTCTACCTCCCGTTTTCTAAGGTACTTGCTAGTTTGCGATTAAGAGTGCTAACGCCCAATTAAGTAGCTGACAACGCAAACAATACACTTAAACTTACCACCAAAATCACTGAAGCTAAATCGACCTAAAAATGCCGAGCGTTGACAGTCTGCTTAAATTGCTTGTTATGTTCGAACTATTCGACTTCAAACTCATTTAACAGTTTCTCGACAAACTCGTCCAAGCTATCAGAAAATAGATTACATTCCATTTTATTATGGTCGGTAAAACCGACAGAAAATTTCGTGCTAGTGTGGCTAATTACGTAATAATCGCCAAAACCATTGTGACCAATAATAAAATAGTCTTCCGGCCACTTTTCTCCAAAATAACCACTGACTCTAACCTCTAGGTTTTCTGAGATTATTTCATCTGCATCGGTAAGAAAATGGAAGTCTTCTGCTTCAGTTCCAACTAAAGCTTCGGGGTAATTTAAAAGAGCCTGCTTGTAGCTTTTAGGAAGCACGATCCCCGTCTTTCTTTCAATTAAACTCAGTTCTTCTAACTTCATTATTTCTCCTAGAACATAACGCCCAATTAAGTAGCTGACAACGCTACCAATACACTCAAACTTACCTCCGAAATCACTGAAGCCAAACCGAGTTGAAAATGCCAAACGTTGACAGTCTGCTTAAATTGTTTGTTATGTTCGTAACTTCACCGCTGTTCCGAAAGCCATAATCTCAGATGAGCCATCCATTATTGCACTCGTAGAGAACCGAATACCTACTACCGCGTCTGCACCTAAGTCAGTCGCTTCAGAAACTAGACGCTCAATAGCCGTGTCCCTAGCCTCTGAAAGCATTTCCGTATAGCCTTTTAGCTCACCGCCAACGATGCTTTTGAAACCAGCCATAATGTCTCGACCAACATGCTTTGTTTGGACAACATTTCCAGTCACAACACCCAAAATATCCTCAATCTCACGATTTGGAACACTTTCTGTAGTAGTAAAAATCATAATTTTCCCTCAAGAACATAACGCCCAATTAAGTAGCTGACAACGCTACCAATACACTCGAATTTACCACCTAATTCACAGAAGCTAAACCGAGTTGAAAATGCCAAACGTTGACAGTCTGCTTAAATTGCTTGTTAGCTGTTTTTACTCATGGCCCACCTAAAGTCATCTAAAAAGGGCTTCAAACATGTTTGGTCAGTTTTAAATTTAATTATTAAATGTTGTGAATGTTCGCTGTACTCATCAAAGTTGGCACTTAAAATCACATGACCAAACGTATTCAGTTCTAGCTTAATATAATGATCTGCATAGTCTTCTGATAATTCAGCACTACCTACCGACAAGTGACTCATCGCTTCTAGATCATTGAAGAATTTTGTAACGTTATCGAAAACAACAGATCCGTTATACCCAAACCCTCTAGAATTAATTGATACGTGACATTTCAGGCTATTAGCGAAAAATTTAATATTGGATAATACTAGACTTTTTGCCTCATCATTTGTCTTCAGTTCAACCATACATTTCATTTAAAGTTATTCTCAATTTTCATGTAACAGCTAACGCCGCGTTAAGTAGTGAGCAACGCGACCACTTTACCTAAACCATTGCACCATAAACACAATACTCAACCTAAACTGAGAATGCCGAGCGTTGGGAATCTGTCTTAAACGCCTTGTTATACGCGTTACAACGGTTTAGTTAAGAAACTTTCCATTCGTTCAAACTCAACTGGTGACAAGTCACACTGAAACATATACTTGTCATTGCCTAGTGTATGCAATTCAGCAAGGTACCCAGTAAAGTAATTATGATGATTACTCTCCCTTAAACTGATTAGACGCAATACAGTACCTGGCTTTATCGCCCATCCTGTAACGTCTCCAGCGCGGTAGTAGAGCCAACCATCACTTCGACTTAAGTAAATTGAATGTGTAGTACGTTTTTTATAGCCTTTAGTCTTGAAAAAACACCTATACAACGCCACTAACGGCTGAAAACCTAACTTAGTTTCTATCTGCCACTCGAATGATTCCATTTATGGACTCCACCATATAGCTTATAACGCCGCGTTAAGTGGTGAGCAACGCAGACCACTGCACCTAAAGTATTGTGCCGTAAACACTAAGTTCAAAGCAAACTAAAAATGCCGAGCGTTGGGAATCCGTCTTAAACGCTTTGTTATGTGTAATTCGCAACACCAAGTGTTAATAACTTGCCATTGTTTTTAAAGAATTTTATCGAGTTATCCACAGCAATAGCATAAAAATAGACCACCACCAGTTGAAAAGCTGTTTGCAACTTTAATTCGTGTCCGATATGATTAAGTCCAGATACAAAAAAACCACTAATGCTAACTAGTCACGTGCGCATTAGTGGCTCATTTACCTACATAACATAGGAGATCATATTGCTGAACGATGTTATCGAAATAGCAATTTGCTTACTAACTCTCGTTAGTATCGCATTAAAATATCTAGGCTGATCGTCGCCAAACAAATAGACTAGATTTCAAGATCAAAGCCATCTTAATGGATGGCTTATAAAAAATACAGAATTGATTTCCTGTGACCTACACATAACGCCCAATTAAGGTGTGAAGCACGCGACCACAACACTTAAATTGGACACCGTAATCACTAAACTAGAACCAAACCAAAAATGCCAAGCGTGCTGAATCACTCTTAAATTGTTTGTTAAATTACAATAGTTTGAAGAAGTAAACTGTGCCTTCTAGCTCACCTGTAGCACTACGTGCGAACTGAGGAATTTGACCTGCCTCGGTATAACCAATTGAACGATATAATGAAGATGCAATGTCACCTAAACGTGTGTCGAGAACCAGCAATGACAAACCAAGTTCACAAGCTACGCTTTCCATTAGCGACATTAGTTTTTTACTAACACCTTTTCCTCGTGCTCCCGTGTGAACCATAAGTTTTTCAACTTCCCCTCGATGTGAGCCATTAGGCTTAGAACAAAGAGACAGTTGAACTGCACCTACAATATTTTCATTGTCATAAGCAAGAAACAGTTTTCTCGCACCCGACTTGAGGTCTGACTCTACAGATGACCAATACAACTTTACTTCTTGTTCATCGACTGGTGTTAAGAAGCCTACAGAGGCTCCACTTTCTATACAATCAGTTAGTAACGAATTTAGCTGTTCGACTAAACCTGATGTTGTACTTACTTCCTTTATTTCCACGAAACTTTCCTTGTAATTTAACGCCGCGTTAAGTAGTGAGCAACGCCACCACCCTACCTAAAACCTTGCCACCTTAAACACTAAAGCTGACCCAAACTGAAAATGCCAAGCGTTGGGAATCTGTCTTAAACGCTTTGTTAGTTTGCTTACATGATGCAGCCAAATTTTAGCGCCAAGGTGCTGAATTGGTTATAAAACTACTGGCTTTGACCGAGAATGTAAAACTGAAAACTACGGAACTCAAATTCAACCAACAAAATGCACTTAGCTAAGAAGCGACATGCGATAAACAGCCACAGTTTGAAGCGTTTTAGCTGACAAAGGATTCATTCGACCAACCTGACAGCCAAGTGCGACAAAGCCACTATTTTACGGATTAACCACCAAGAAAAAAAAGCCGCGCGAGATTCACTAGGTGACCAAAGTTACTGATGCGGAGAAATGAATAACGTTGAACTCAAAGAGCCGAAAAACACTCTACGCGCAATGAGATTTGGTTGCACAACTTTCGAAAAGCGAACAGATGTAAAGCATAGAAACCAGACTAGGCTCTTTGACCCAAAACGCTTTTCTACTATTGCAAACTAACGCCCAATTAAGTAGCTGACAACGCTACCGATATACTCAAACTTAACACCGTAATCACTAAAGCTAAACTGAACTGGAAATACCAAGCGTTGGCAGTCTGCTTAAATTGCTTGTTATATGTGTTCTGCGCCTACAGTGAAGCATATAGCTCACTTAGTGTCGGAAACTTCGAGCAATCCCAACCGCTTGGAAGTTTTATTTCCTTACACGACTCAACTACCTTAAGAGCTTTAGAGCTCTCCGAAGAACAACTAACATCTGAAAGTTCATCGAGCAGAGTTAATTCATACTCTCCAGAAATAGGGCTGATGAATTTAGGCAATATGCCCCACCCGGTATCCCACGTATGCATTTCAAATTTTGATAATGCATACAAGTCTCGAATAAGGCTACCCTTGATAAACGGTAATCCTTTGAAATCCCGAAAACCAAAATTGTCAGCCGACTCCAAGTTTTCACGGCATAACTTCCAAGCCTGCCCAGCCACTATAAAGTTTGATGATGGTACATCACACGGGTCAAATTCAAACTTCAATATTTGATGATGAATGTCGTCAAGCTGAGCATCAGCCGCTACCCACCCCTTCCCTTTATCCCAATACTCACAAACCCAGTGATCTTCGAAATGATTTTGAACTAAATAAGTCGCAAATCCACTCCTTAGTCGGGCAGGAACTCCTTTTGACCTCAAAATAGAGCAAACCAATAGTGAAAAGTCTCTACAAATACTTACAACTCTATGGCTTGGTTTCTTGAACACATGGGAAGGTTCGCCTGATTTCAATATTGCTAAAGAGACTAAATCTTTAGCATATCGAGTTTGCATTTCTGTAAGTTTTTTTGAGGGGTCAACCTCGACACCATAGTGTTCAAGCCAATATGAATGAATAAGGTTGCCTTGAACAAATTTACATATACCCGCAATATCATCAGGCACTTCACTGATATCTAGTAGATTATTAGGGAGCTCTGTAAACTCCGTATTTTCTATATAGTCGTTGACAACCATTTATTTTTACAACCTTTGTGGAAATACCCACTAATACATATAACGCCCAATTAAGTAGCTGACAACGCTACCAATACTCTCAAACTTACCACCGAAATCACTGAAGCTAAACCGAGTTAAAAATGCCAAGCGTTGGCAGTCTGCTTAAATTGCTTGTTATACGAGTGTTGCCTTCAGTGCCGCAGCTTGTTGTTCAAATACCCCATTGTCAGATTCGGAGTAAGACTTAGCTACATTTACCCATTGAACTCCTGTTTCATCAATATGGCGAAACTCAATTTGTAATGCATATTTTGAACAACGAAGTAGACCAAATATAAGCCCTACAATCGTTAAAGTAACAACTAAAGCTTGCAACCAAAAAGGTGTACTCTCAAGAGTGGCGATTGCGAGCCAAACTGCTCCTGAAAAAACAAATAGCCAAAATATTATTTGCCCCAGATTATCGAGCAAACCGAGCTCCTTAACTCTCGCATTGTTAATTTTTGATAAAGGATATGAATCTTTTTTGAAGCTAAACTCTTCTTGGCTTAGTCTAAAATCTGTTTCCTTGTACATTATTTACTCCATTCGTATAACGCTTTGCTAAGTGGCTGATAACGTACACTCAACTAAAAGCAACGCGCCTTAAAACACAAAACCCAATTGGAACTGAAAATGCCAAGCGTTAGCAGTCCGTCTTTAGCAATTTGTTAGTTTGCCTACCATGACCAAATTGAGACTAAGTGCCAAGGTGCTGAATTGGTTACAAAACTACTGGCTTTGGATGCCAATGTAAAACTGAAAACTACGGAACTCAAACTCAACCAACAAAATGCACTTGGATAAGAAGCGACATGCGATAAACAGCCACAGTTTGAAGCATTTTAGCTGACAAAGGATTCATTCGACCAACCTGACAACCAAGTGCGACAAAGCCACTATTTACGGATTAACCACCAAGAAAAAGAAACAGCGCGAGAAGCACTAAGCGACCAAAATTACTGATGTGGAGAAATGAATAACGTTGAACTCAAAGAGCCGAAAAACTCCCTACGCGCGATGAGATTTGGTTGCACAACTTTCGAAAATCGAACAGGTGTAAAGTATAGAAACTAGACTAGGCTCTTTGACTATAAACGCTTTCTACTTTTGCAAACTAACGCCGCGTTAAGTAGTGAGCAACGCCACCACCCTACCTAAAACCTTGCCACCTTAAACACTAAAGCTGACCCAAACAAAAATGCCAAGCGTTGGGAATCTGTCTTAAACGCTTTGTTAGTTTGCTTACATGATGCAGCCAAGATTTAGTGCCAAGATGCTGAATTGGTTACAAAACTACTGGCTTTGACCGACAATGTAAAACTGAAAACTACGGAACTCAAGCCTAGCCAACAAAACACACTTGGCTAAGAAGCGACATGCGACAAACAACCACAGTTTGAAGCACCTTAGCTGGCAGAGGATTCGTTCGACCAACCTGACAACCAAGTGCGACAAGCTACTATTTAACGGATTAACCACCAAGCAAAAGAAGCCGCGCGAGATTCACTAAGTGACCAAAGTTACTGATGCGGAGAAATGAATAACGTTGAACTCAAAGAGCCGAAAAACACCCTACGCACGATGAGATTTGGTTGCACAACTTTCGAAAAAAGAGCAGGTGTAAAGCACAGAAACAGGACTAGGCTTTTTGACCATAAACGCTTTTCTACTTTTGCAAACTAACGCCGCGTTAAGTGGTGAGCAACGCTACCACCTTACCTAAACCATTGTGCCGTAAACACTAAAACCAAAGCAAACCGAAAATGCCGAGCGTTGGGAATCCGTCTTAAACGCTTTGTTATGCCTGTAGTTTCAAGAAGTAATGATACGCCCCTGACTCTCGCTCATAACCCAAAGACTCATACAGTTTTTGAGCATTTACGTTACTCTCTGCCGTTTCCAAAGCAAGACCCTTTACTTCGGTTTCTAGCCCCATATCTTTCGCTGCATTCATAAGTTTCTTAGCCACACCCATCCGTCTAGCTATATCAGCAACAAACAAGTCGTTGAGAACCCAAGTCCTAGCAGCAGAAACCGAAGAAAAGCTTGGGTACAGCTGCGTAAAGCCTAAACCATTACCTTCATCATCAAGTGCTAAAAATATCACTGATTCATTATTGTTAATGCGTGATTGAATGAATTCACGGGCAACATCGGGGTTACTTTCTTGACCATAAAATACTCGATATGAATCAAAGAGAGGTGAAATAACATCTAAATTATCGATTTTTGCTTTTACTATTTCCATGTATAAAGTCCATTTTTTTGTAGAAAGGCATAACGCCGCGTTAAGTAGTGAGCAACGCCTGTCACCTAACCTAAGCCATTGCACCGTAAACACCAAAACTGACTTGAACTAAAAATGCCGAGCGTTGGGAATCTGTCTTAAACGCTTTGTTAGTTTGCTTACATGATGCAGCCAAAGTTTAGTGCCAAGGTGCTGAATTGGTTACAAAACTACTGGCTTTGAACACTAATGTAAAATTGAAAACTACGGAACTTAAACCCAGATAACAAAGCGCACTTGGCTAAGAAGCGACATGCGCTGCACAACCACAGTTTGAAGCGTTTTAGCTGACAAAGGATTCATTCGAAAAACCTGACAACCAAGTGCAACAAAGCCACTATTTAACAGATTAACTACCAAGAAAAAGAAGCCGCGCGAGATTCACTAAGTAACCAAAGTTACTGATGCGGAGAAATGAATAACGTTGAACTCAAAGAGCCGAAAAGCACCCTACGCGCACTGATGATTTGGTTGCACAACTTTCGGAAAACGAACAGGTGTAAAGCACAGAAACTAGACTAGGCTCTTTGACCATAAACGCTTTTCTACTTTTGCAAACTAACGCCGTGTTAAGCAGTGAGCAACGCCCACCAAACTCAAGACAACATATCATAATCACTACACTAAAACTTGATACCCAAAGTCGCAAGCGTTGGGAATCTGTCTTGAACACTTTGTTAGTTTGCCACCTCGGTGAAGCCAAAGTTAAGCACCAAGGTGCTGAATTGGTTACAAAACTACTGGCTTTGAACGCCAATGTAAAACTGAAAACTACGGAACTAAAGCCCAACCCAAAAACGAACTTGGCTAAGAAGACTTTCGTTGAACTTAACGACCACCAGCACAGAGATTCAAAGCTTTTCGATAGTATTTCAAAACAAAAGAAACAGCCTCAAAGAACTTTGAGGACTGAACCTTACTGACGCGAAAGAAATGAATAACACGGAAGCTAATTAGCCGTGAAACTGGCTACGTGCGATGTGAATTTCGATGACAAGTATTTGGGAACTACCAGGTGAATTGCAAGAACGTAGATCTAAGCTTTTAGACCACAAATGCTTTTCTACCCTTTGCAAACTAACGCCGCGTTAAGTAGTGAGCAACGCCACCACCCTACCTAAAACCTTGCCACCTTAAACACTAAAGCTGACCCAAACTGAAAATGCCAAGCGTTGGGAATCTGTCTTAAACGCTTTGTTAGTTTGCTTACATGATGAAGCCAAAGTTTAGCGCCAAGGTGCTGAATTATTTACAAAAACTACTGGCTTTGAACACCAATGTAAAACTGGAAACTACAGAACTCTAACCCAGACAACAAAACGAACTTGGCTAAGAAGCGACATGCGCTGCACGACCACAGTTTGAAGTACTTTGGCTAACAAAGGATTCATTCGACCAACCTGACAACCAAGTGCGACAAAACCACTACTTTGCGAGTTAATCACCTAGAAAAAGAAGCCGCGCGGGATGCACTAGGCAACCAAAGTTACTGATGCGGAGAAGTGAATAACGTTGAACTCAAAGAGCCGAAAAACACCCCACGCGCACTGATAATTTGGCTGCACAACTTTCGGAAAACGAACCGGTGTAAAGCACAGAAACCAGACTAAGCTCTTTGACCAAAAACGCTTTTCTACTTTTGCAAACTAACGCCCTGTTAAGGTGTGAGCAACGCAATACCAAAGCCGCCGCATACCACCTTCAACACTAAACGCAACGCATAGTGAAAATGCCACGCGTTGCAAATCACTCTTAAACAGATTGTTATACAGCGGTTACTGCCAATGCTGTTTTTCAAGCCATGTGCAAAACACCTCTATTGCATCTATTGCTTGATTAAAGTTACTTTCATCAACATGAACACGAACCCAGTTAAACCCTGCATTTACCTTTGGTACATCAGCAGATTTTACAAATACATGAGATTGAAACTTATCTAGATCTCGTTTTAGGTGGGTTACTGAATTTGAGGTAATGTCCTCACTATGTTGCGTTCTATTGCGGGCTAAGACTAGCTGTTCAAGCACATCAACATCTATTGGGCATTGAGTAAAATCCACGCCATGAGAAGCTATTCCGTCTTTCAATGCATGAAACCAACCTTTGTTTCCTTTTCTTGAAACGGCTTCAACACCTTTAGGGGCTTCTTGACGATCAAGCCACCCATTCATGTATAGTTGCAATGCTGATGATAGCATCGACAAAGAAGCCAAACCGACAGCTTCAATGCCATCTTGAGCTTGAATCCATTCATAAATATATTGAGGCTCACCAGACTCATCATATGTTGGAACATATGGTTCTTGTTCATTTTCTATGAGGCTTATGATTGATTTGAAAGGCTTGACTCCCTCTGAATAAAAGAAACGAGCAAATTTCAGCCTTTCGTCTGTAAATACATGTATATCCAAAGATTACTCCTAATTCGTAGCTGTATAACGCCGCATTAAGGTGTGAGCGACGCTTGGCTATACTTGAGCGAAGCGAAAACGCCAAGCGTTGTGAATCACTCTTAAATGCTTTGTTATATGCGTTTAACTTGGCATCTAAACTGTAACAACGAAATATTTATTGAGTGATATTTTCCGTATTACCTAACACCTTGATAACATTTTCGCTCTGGATAGTGTTTGCTTCTATAGTATGCCTTAATGACCCGACATCTTGCTTTAAATTATTAATTCCCTTGCCAACACCGTCGATAGAATCAACGATTTTAAGAAGGTACGGCTTATTTATAAACCCAGGTAAATCAGCATAAGGCTTAACATCTAATAAATAGCTATCTTCAATAACTTTGCCTCCTTGTAGGGAAGTCCATTGAAGCTTAACCTTAAATGGTGATATGGGAGTTTGAACGCCAGTTCCTTTTTGTTTAAACAGCTGATAACCAATAGCAAAGAATAGAGATAATTTTTCACCTTGTGGTAATAACGTAATTGGTCCACGCTTTGATGTACAATCTAGCACCAAATCATATTTAGCAAATTCTTCCTGATCACCTAAAAATTGAAGGTAAATGTCTTTCGCTGGCCCTGTGCCTACATTTGCGATTGCAATATTTAACCCACCAGTACCATCAGGGTGAGGCTCAAAGTACGCTACCAATTTTGGTTGTGACCCTGCTTTACGCAATAAACGATTTTCAATATAAAGGAACAAGGTTAAAACAGCTATAACCACCGTTGACAAACCACTCAATACAGTCGCTAAATCTTTAATATCATTCATATTTATATCAAAAAAACCTTAATAATATCACTCATATTAATACCAATTATGCTCCTAAATATTGTTGCGATGCTTTAAATACTCGAATCTTTCCAAACAAGTGACTTACCATGCGCCACATTAAGCATATAACGCCGCATTAAGGTGTGAGCGACGCTTGGCTATACTTGAGAGAAGCGAAACTGCCAAGCGTTGCGAATCACTCTTAAATGCTTTGTTATGTGCGTACTAAAGACATTGGTACGAACCTAATTCCGTTGAACTCAGCCTCTTCACCTGTTGCTACGAAACCATTGCGATTGTAGAACTCAACAGCATTCACCGATGAACGCAGGCTAACCTCACGAGCATCTGTCTGGTTGAGCAAATGATTCAATAAAGTACGACCTAAACCCGAACCCTGCTGTGAATTAGCAACAAATAAATGTGTTAGATAATTCCCATCACGCAAAGCAGCAAAACCAAGGACTTTCCCACCTGATACAGCCTTAATAGATGAAAACTTCTCATTGTCAAAAGTAGTCGCTAGGTCTGGTAAAATTCTGTCCTTATACTCTTGCTTTCCCTGTGCATTAAACAATGGAAGCACATCCTTGTCTGAGACCTCTGAAACAAGCCTTGTTACTGCCTCTAAATCTGATTTTAGGACCTTCTGAATTCCCATTCTCCCTCCAAGCACATAACGCCCAATTAAGTAGCTGACAACGCTACCAATACATTCAAAATTACCACCATAATCACTGAAGCTAAACTAAGATAAAAATGCCAAGCGTTGACAGTCTGCTTAAATTGCTTGTTATGTACGTATTTGAAATTGTACTCCTGAGCATTCCAGTACCACATCGCCAAATTCGCCTACCAACCTAAATTTTGGACAACTGTCATCAAAATAATCGATATTTCCATAATCAATAGAACCGTCAATATCTTGCGTGCACTTAACCAATTCTTGCTCTAACAGACCCGTTATATGAATTACATTGGAGAAAATTATGCGACCAACCTTATAGCAAGTATATTCATTTTTTTTAGGTAAATCGTAGTATGGCGAGTCAGGCCAAATACTAAACTCAACATTAATTACTAACATTGTTTCACTCAGGGACCACCCGAGTACAAAAGAATCTTGCAGGTCTATCCCATTAAGATAATTCAAATTTAAACCTCAAGTACATAACGCCGCGTTAAGTAGTGAGCAACGCCTACCACCTAACTTAAACCATTGCACCGTAAACACCAAAACTGACTTGAACTGAAAATGCCGAGCGTTGGGAATCTGTCTTAAACGCTTTGTTATGTGGGCACTATCGTTCGTTTAGGGGTTGAACAAACCTTTAAAGAGCATAAGACAAATAATTACAGGAACTCCCCCTAACAGCCAACCTAATACTGTAAAAAAGATACCTGAATAGATTAATTTCTCACCTGAAAATTGAGAAACTAGCTTTACACTGAGATAGGAAGAAACGAGAAATCCTGATATCACGAACAGTAAAACAAGGCTTATTATAGGATGATCCACACTATCACCGTAAACCAACATATATGAGCCAATAATCCCAGAAAAAGAAATTACTGGAACTAAGTATATAATCAGAAACTTAACTACTGTGCTCATACTTCCTCTAACGATACCGATAAGTTGCCTTGCCCTCATAACGCCCAATTAAGTAGCTGACAACACCACCAAGACACTCAAACTTACCACCTTAATCACTGAAGCTAAACCGAGTTGAAAATGCCAAGCGTTGACAGTCTGCTTAAATTGCTTGTTAGGCAATTTTCACCACAACCAGTGAAGGCTTAGCTAGACCGGTTCTATGACTAAATTATGGTTTGTATTTGAGCTCGAAAATACGATATCTGAGTTTTCATGCGTCTCAACAATAAATTCAGCTCCAGGCTCTATGTAAAAACTAACCTTAGCTTGAGATACTTGAACTGTAATTTCACCTGATTCACTACCTGTATTTTTAAACTTCTTATTCATTTAAAGTTCCTTCCTGATTGTCTTTAACACAGTTGCCTAACGCCCAATTAAGTAGCTGACAACGCCACCAAGACACTCAAATCTACCACCTAAATCACTGAAGCTAAGCCGAGTTGAAAGTACCAAGCGTTGGCAGTCTGCTTAAATTGCTTGTTAGGTAATTTTTACCGTAGCCAATGAAGCTTTAATTAGACTGATTCTATGACTAGATTAAAGTCCATATTCGAACTGGAAAATACGATATCTGAGCTTTCATTAGTCTCGACATTAAATTTAGCTCCTGGCTCTATATGGAAACTAACTTTAGTTTCAAATACTTGAACTGTAATTTCACCAGATTCATTACCTGTATTTTTAAATTTCTTATTCATTTAAAATGCCTTCTTTATTAATTTTAATACAGCTACAGATGACATATAGCTACACTTTCCGAAGCAAAAATGCCATGGGTAGGAGGTCAATTTGAGAGCTTGGTTAGGTATAGCTTGATGAGTCATAATCGTTTTGATTTTATGAAGAAGAACACAAGAAAGTCAG
This sequence comes from Vibrio gallaecicus, assembly GCF_024347495.1. NCBI lineage: Bacteria > Pseudomonadati > Pseudomonadota > Gammaproteobacteria > Vibrionales > Vibrionaceae > Vibrio > Vibrio gallaecicus. The sequence goes on from NZ_AP025491.1 coordinate 1,012,096, forward strand.
ACATTAAAATTAGCACCACGATTAACACTTCTGAAATTGTAACGGGCTCACCTTCCCCCCATTGTATTTTGATACTTGGTAAGGCATTTAATATAGTCCTATAAAGCTCTTCACCGCCCTTAGAATCAAATAATAAAAGGCCTGCAAGAAGTACGTCTAGGCAATTGTTTTTTAATGACATGAAAAACCCAATAAGTTCTGGCAGATAATCAGTAAATAAAATAAACGTTAACATTACAATTGAATAACCAAAGGGCAAAAAAAATTGAAGAGTTACGTTTAACCCTAAAGCGTACATTGCATTTCTGATTCGAAACATTACCAACGTAATTAGTACAATATCAACAATCGACAGATAAAAATAAGCACTTGAAAGGAATCCCTCCTTATGATGGAACTTCGCCGCCAGACCCCCATTCACAGACACTAACGTAATAATTATTAACGCTAGCATCAATACACGCCCAATAAAAGCTCCTTTATAAGGGCTATAAGTCTTCACAATCATTCCCCATTGTAATTTGCACACCCCCTGTGTACCTAACGCCCAATTAAGTAGCTGACAACGCTACCGATATACTCAAACTTAACACCGTAATCACTGAAGCTAAACCAAACTGACAATGCCAAGCGTTGGCAGTCTGCTTAAATTGCTTGTTAGGCGATTTTTACAGCGCCTACTTACGCCCAGCTTCGTGCTTTTCACTACGAGGTAATTCAGCATCTAAGTCATCCCAATTTGCCTTTGAAGTAACAAAGTTATGAGAAATAGGTCGTTCCGATATATCGGTATCCAAAATACCTAAACGAAGGCGAAACCTTTTCGGAGATTGAGAATTGGAACTATAGATTGGACTTCCGCAAGTTTGACAAAAGTACTTACGCTTACCCTCACTGCTTTCATAAAAAGTAAGAGTCTTATCGTTATCAATTAACTTTAAGTCTTCAGCGTCAATGAAACCATTGGTGGCATAGGCACTTCCGCTAGCCTTACGGCACAAAGAACAATGGCAATGAATAATATCGGTAACTCCACCATTTAATGACAACTGGATTGAGCCACATAAACAACTTCCTTTGTACATTTATACTCCTTAGCTAAAACTTTGCCTATTCGCCTAACGCCCAATTAAGTAGCTGACAACGCTACCAATACACTCAAATTTACCACCGAAATCACTGAAGCTAAAACGAGCTAAAAATGCCAAGCGTTGGCAGTCTGCTTAAATTGCTTGTTAGGGCTTGAACTCAAAGCCTACTGGATAGTTGTGAAAACCATCAAAGTCTCCTTTGCTTAAAGCAACACCATTTTTCTTTGCAATGGCATAAACCATACTCATATGAAACATATAGTTAGGAATTATATACTCTAGTATAAAGCGGCTTTGAGGAAGTTTAACTTGAGAGAAACCAGCTGATTCAGCCATAACTTTAGTATCATCAAACCCAGGCACTTCTGGTAGTAATTCAAGTTGAAGCTTTACATCTTCAAGCATTTTACAAACAGAGTCTTTACCTGATTCTTTTAGTTCGCAAGACACCAAGTCAACCGATACAATGGGGCAATACCCTCTCAAAAGAAAGTTCGCAGCAACCTGCGCATTCAACTCCAGAGAAAACATTCCCTCTGACAACGAATCTAAGAAAATACTATCTGGAATTTTATCAACGATAACTCTCATCTGCTGCAAGTAATTAAGAAATAACTTCTTAGTCGAAATATTCATATTAAATCCCTAGAGCCCTAACGCCGCGTTAAGTAGTGAGCAACGCTACCACCCAACCTAAACCATTGCACCGTAAACACCAAAACTCGACTTGAACTGAAAATGCCGAGCGTTGGGAATCTGTCTTAAACGCCTTGTTAGGGCTGCGGTTGAAGGGACTGCTTTTCTTTGAAGTAAAGGTACAGTGGAAGACCAAACGAAACGCCGACTGACAAAGTTCCCAAGATAGCAACATATCGATATTTCACTTCGTGTCTTTGTCCGTCCACTACGATAAAACCTAATAAAGCAACTGCCGCTACCAAGACATCGAGCCAAGCAAATAAACTAATGGGATTTGCCGCCGCTTCATTGAACAAAAGACTAATATCTAATCCATTAGAAATTAGCCAAGGAACAAATGCTCCATACGGTAGAAATATACCTAACAAAGTAAGAACTAGATAAAACTTTATCATTTCGCCATCCTTGCAATTTTTTGTAGTAAGCCCTAACGCCCAATTAAGTAGCTGACAACGCTACTAATACACTCAAATTTACCACCTAAATCACTGAAGCTAAGCCGAGTTGAAAATGCCAAGCGTTGACAGTCTGCTTAAATTGCTTGTTATGTTCGTGCTTACAGCGCTACGACAGCCTCAATTTCCACTTGTAAATCCGGATGAATAAATTTGGAAACTTCAACCAAAGAGCAGGCTGGTAAATGACCTTCATAAAAGTTAAATAGTAGCTCTCGGATACTAGCCAACATTGATATGTCACGAACAAAGATTGTGAGTTTCACCAAATCACTTTTCAAACGATTTTCTAACCTAAGAACTTCTGTAATCTGATAGAGAACCTCTTTAGTCTGCTCTATCAGATTAAGGGGTTGAGCATCTGTGCCGTAAGCTGTAAGCCCTGATATATATAGCGTTTTGTTGTGTTTTGTTGCATGGACATAAGGTCCTGCTATTTGAGGCAAGCTTTCATAAGTAACCCTTTCAACCACTTGATTTCTCCCTAGAACATAACGCCGCGTTAAGTGGTAAGCAACGCAGACCACAACACCTAAACCATTGTGCCGTAAACACTAAAGCTAACTAAGATTCAGAATGCCAAGCGTTGACAGTCTGCTTAAATTGCTTGTTATGTTTGGGACTATTTGAGTTCATCCAAAGCCTCATAAGATTCAGCACTCACTTTCAAATAAGTACCTTCGTCTAAAGCAATCGTATGAAATTCTGGTTCACCGGTATCATTGACTAAGTTTACTTCAAGCCATACTTTTCCATACTCATCTACATGCCAAACTCGCCATAATAAATTCGATTGAACAAGAATTTCATAAACCTTATAAGTTCTATATAAAATTGCATTGGCATCCCTCGACACCTCTATCAAATCGTCAGGAATTTTAACTACTTGAACCAAGTAATCAATTTCAATCATCAAAGCTCCAAATTAACCATTTCCCGCGAAAACATAACGCCGCGTTAAGTAGTGAGCAACGCCTGCCACCTAACCTAAACCATTGCACCGCAAACACCAAAACTGACTTGAACTGAAAATGCCGAGCGTTGGGAATCTGCCTTAAACGCTTTGTTAGTTTGCTTACATGATGCAGCCAAAGTTTAGCGCCAAGGTGCTGAATTGGTTACAAAACTACTGGCTTTGAACGACAATGTAAAATTGAAAACTACAGAACTCTAACCCAGACAACAAAACGCACTTGGCTAAGAAGCGACATGCGCTGCACAACCACAGCTTGAAGTACTTTGGCTGACAAAGGATTCATTCGACAAACCTGACAACCAAGTGCAACAAAGCCACTATTTAACAGATTAACTACCAAGAAAAAGAAGCCACGCGAGATTCACTAAGTAACCAAAGTTACTGATGCGGAGAAATGAATAACGTTGAACTCAAAGAGCCGAAAAACACCCTACGCACGATGAGATTTGGTTGCACAACTTTCGAAAATCGAACAGGTGTAAAGTATAGAAACTAGACTAGGCTCTTTGACTATAAACGCTTTTCTACTTTTGCAAACTAACGCCCAATTAAGTTGTGAGCAACGCTACCACTGAACCTGACCTTTGCGCCGTAAACACTAAAGTTGATTCAAACTACAATTGCCAAGCGTTGCGAATCAGCTTGAATTGCTTGTTATGTTTATAAGCTCCGTTTGACCCCAAAACCCTTTGCTCGAACATTTTACAGTCCAACCACGTCGCCTCAACTCTTTGGCAATAAGCCGATTCGATATACCATGCCCAAAAATAGCAACGTCTTTATGCTCTAAGGCTTTAACCATAATAAGGTCTACTGCTGTAATAATACGCTTACGACCGACTTTGTAAGGTTCACTATTAGCCGATATCCCTACAAGCCAACACAACCTTGCGATTACTAACCAACTGTTAACTTTCATCGAAAAAGGTAACTTTAACCTGGGAATGTCCATCTCTCTCAAGTCACCTAACACTACATCTGCTCCTTTTCCCAAACAGATTTCCGCAGAGTGGATAGAACGATTCAGGTCACTAGAAAATGTATAGCTGTTGTGGAATTTGTCTTGTAGTTCTTGAGGCGGAAGACTGTCCGAGCAAACAAGTGAACGATTATAGGCGCGAACCCATTTTGCAAAACCAGCAGCCGTAACCCGAGGGTTTGAACTAGCTATCGGCTTACCATGTCTAACTAACGTGATTCTCACCGAACCTCCTTTTTCGTTGATAAACATAACGCCCAATTAAGTAGCTGACAACGCTACCAATATACTCAAACTTACCACCTAAATCACTGAAGCCAAACCGAGTTGAAAATGCCAAGCGTTGACAGTCTGCTTAAATTGCTTGTTATGTGCGTAGTTGAGTGAAGTAGAAAGCTCACCATTTACTTTAATACTTTAAAAGTTATGAAATACAGTCCATTTTCGTTTGGATAGATTTTGCGAAGGATCCATTTGAGAATAAAAACAAATGGTAAATTCTCAGCTTTAGCATGCATTCGATTAAGTTGTTCGAAAGCTACTGGTTCATTACCTAGAATTTCTAGGCTACAGATTTTTCGATTATCTTCGTAAGTGTAAGCATCAACAATCTGCCCAATAAAGTAATGGCTTTCTGATTTATCACGAATAGTCGCAACCTTACGACCTGCCAATATCTGACGTTCCATTCGCGAGAAAAAAGTAATTTTATCCAATGAATTACACCTATTTCCTGATAAGCACATAACGCCCAATTAAGTAGCTGACAACGCTACCAATACTCTCAAATTTATCACCGTAATCACAAAGCTAAACCGAGTTGAAAATGCCAAGCGTTGGCAGTCTGCTTAAATTGCTTGTTAGGTATATTGCGAGCGAGCACTAGTTGCTATGAATAAGACTCAACGCCCTTCCTTTAGAGTCAGTAAAATTGTTGCAAACTCCAATCCGAATGGTGTCTACAATCCACCAAATGCCAAAGCCACCTCCGGTCAAAAACATCAATATACCAGTGCCAATTTTTCCATACACAAACCTATGAATACCTAACCAACCGAAGAGTAAACAGACAAAAAAGGCTACCACACCATCTGAATTTCGACATGTCGTATCTCTGGAAGACATGAACTCTTGTTTATGATTACAAGTGCCACATACATTGGCAGTCTCTGGTATTGACTGACCACAATTTCGACAAAAAACATTCATATTTTACTCATTATCCTTAAAGTATTTGTTTATCCATAAACTCGGATACCTAACGCCCAATTAAGTAGCTGACAACGCTACCAATACCCTCAAAATTACCACCTAAATCACTGAAGCTAAACCAAGCTGAAAATGCCAAGCGTTGGCAGTCTGCTTAAATTGCTTGTTAGTTGGTGGATTCCAATGCGTGCTGAAAAGCTACCAAATTTTTACAACCAAGATATACATTTTTGCCATTAGATAATGTTAACTTCAGGGCTTTACCCACAGATGCGTTATACAACCATCCATCTTTGAGCATGCGAACTCCTATGCCCTGATACCACTTAGTCTCATAAGGTAAAATATTTACGATATGACACAGTTCGATCTCTTTTCGAAGAAACCCAAATCCAAAGTACCAGTAAACTTTATTGCCATTTATCCCTATTGTCATAGAAAAAAACAATACGCCAATTACTAGATTAATTACTAATGCAATTACTGCACTACCTATGTGATTAGAGGTGGTAATTATGAATGCGCTAAGCGTAAAAAGAATAACTATCAATACTTTATTAATTTCTGTTTGTTTATACATAACTGATTATCCCTTTAGCCAACTAACGCCCAATTAAGTAGCTGAAAACGCCACCAATACACTCAAATTTACCACCTAAATCACTGAAGCTAAACCGAGTTGAGAATGCCAAGCGTTGACAGTCTGCTTAAATTGCTTGTTATGTGCCTGAACCTAAAGGAGGAACTCTAACCTTTCTGACGACATCGTTGGCACTATTTCTGTCACTTCATAGCTCGCTAAACCTTCTCGATGAAACGGGTCTTGAGCTAGTACATCATTTAACTTTCCACGGTCGCTAATAGTAGAAATGATAACACCACCAGTTCTTGGTTCTTTGCGACCAGATAGAATGAAGTAACCTTTTGCGTATTGCTCATTAAGATAATCCACATGTTCTGGAATAAAACCATCTACATTTTCTAGAGGCACCTGATAAGTCAAAGAAATGATAAACATACATAATCCTTGTATTTTCATGCTGAAACAAAGTGGCATATAAAATATTTGTTATGTGTCAGATTTTAAAAACTAATTTTTGTTTTTGAGCAATAAGTTCAACACCTTTTAGTGGTTCGTATTTCCATTTTGACAAGGCTTGTACAGCTACCTTGTCAAAGACTCCCTTTGGTGTGGACTCGATTACAACAATATCGGTCACATACCCTTGCTTATTGATGTTAAACGTCATGACTACATAACCTGACGTGTTATTATCCACTGCAGCTCTAGGGTATTTCGGAGATACAAACTCTATCGGCTCTAGATCTAAATATTCAGATGAGTCATTATTTCCTAATGAACTCGAACACCCAGCAATTAAGACCAAGACAAATAATTTCAAAAATCTCATAACCTTCTCTCTGGTACATAACGCCCAATTAAGTAGCTGGCAACGCTACCAATACACTCAAATTTAACACCGAAACCACTGAAGCTAAACCGAGTTGAAAATGCCAAGCGTTGACAGTCTGCTTAAATTGCTTGTTATAAGACTTTTTACTAACGAATTAACCCCAAAATTTTCTTGAATACTGGCTCTCGACAGTCTTTTACAAGTTCATACAAACACATTTCCAAACCTGTAATTTCTGCACCGATACTTTGTAAACGATTAACGCCGAGCTGTTTATTTAAATAAGTTCGAGATGAAACACAATCACTGACAAGCTCCACTTTGTAACCCAGTTCGAGCAAACCTTTTGCTGTTTGATAAACACAAATATGCGCTTCTATTCCGCAAATTAGCCAGGTATCTACTTTTTGGCTTTTAATTGAACTCAAGAATTCTGAAGATTCACATCCGTTAAACGAAAACTTAGTTATAGGCTCGTGATTAAGGGCTGTATTGAGTTCTTCGACTGTAGAGTCTAATTTATCAGGATTTTGTTCGAGAGTAATAATCGGTAATTCTAGAGCCTGAGCGCCTTTAATGAGTTTCTGGCAATTAGAAATTAAAGCTTCACTTTCATAAACTAAACGAGCGAGTTTACCTTGAATATCAACGACGATAAGTCCAGTATTTTCTCTATTCAACATACCAACCCTCCCAAGTTTAAATAAGCCTTATAACGCCCTGTTAAGGTGTGAGCAACGCAACACCGATGCTACCGCATACCACCTTAAACACTAAAAACAACGCATAGTAAAAATGCCACGCGTTGCGAATCACTCTTAAACAGTTTGTTACATAGCATGCCGAGATAAGTAATGTTTTGCGGTTTCTCTATGACCTTTTGTAAATTTTGAGTTGTCAGATACTTCCCTAAAAATTTCAACAATAGGTTTACCGTCGATTAAATCAACATTGCTATTTAGCAGTCTATTGAGCATCAACAAGCTCATTTCGTGAGGTTTGTTTAGGACAGATTTTACAAGCTCTTTCTCATAGTTCCCAATATTCTCTAGAGCGTGAACTATCGACCAAAAAGTACCGTAACCGTCATGCTCAGGATTGCGCTCCAAAACAAACAGCAAACTTTTAACGACTTGAATATCATTAAAATCACAAGCTTCTTCGACTAACTCGTCTAGAGCCTCCCATTCGTCATTCACTGGGAAAAAACTGTCGATATCCCTCACAACTTCTTCAATATTTCTCATTGATAGCTCCTGCTATGTAACGCCCAATTAAGTAGCTGACAACGCTACCAATACGCTCAAAACTACCACCTAAATCACTGAAGCTAAACCGAACTGAAAATGCCAAGCGTTGACAGTCTGCTTAAATTGCTTGTTATGTCTACTCAGAAATAGATAAAGAAGCCATTATTTTCTTTCCGATTGGTAACCATTGCTCTGATTGTTCAACCGTCGTATTAAAGGCAGTCAACAAAAACCTACCATCAACTGACGTTCCATACATTATATTATGTATCTCTGTATCAATGGCTGGTGTAATTAATTCTAGAACCATAAATGTCTGATTATTCTGGACAATAACTTCATCCCTAATCCAAGTCGCTGAAGGGTACATATTATGGAATATCTTCGATATTGCCACATGGGCATTTTTAACGTCAGAGGGAGCCATTGAGTTATTTGTATGGTTAAACACAAGTGTTACACCTCCCGTTTCATCACTAAGAACTTCTGTAGGCCTTCTAGTTGACGGGTATTTAAACTCTAAAATATCATCTGGCATAGGACCAAAATCTTTAGGTGCATTAATTGACACTTTGCCATTTAAAGCTTTAACTTCAACTAATTCAACGGCAGATGCCGTAATACTGCACAACGCAAGACTAAGAGTTAATAGTAATTTTTTCATTTCGAGCCTAACTAAGGTAAACCAGTTACCGATTAATAGAAAACATAAGAATCATACATACCACAAATAAGCAACACCACCGACAACTCATTAACCCAAGCTATTGGTTACATGAAGTCATTCACAGGTTCAACACTACTTGGCTAAACTTCCACTAAAGATAGCTAGAAATAAGGAGTGGTTTTGAGATTAGCACCTAAGCTACTAATCTCAGTAGAAGTTCACTAGCACCAAGAGACATAACGCTGCGTTAAGTAGTGAGCGACGCCACCACCTAACCCAAACCATTGCGCCGTAAACACAAAATTCGACTTAAACTGAAAATGCCGAGCGTTGCGAATCTGCCTTAAACGCTTTGTTATAAATACTATTTCACCGGACCAATATCCATGCCGTCATAACTATCAATATTTTCTTGGCTAGCAAATAAGTACAGCTCATCATTACGTTTATCTAATGAACTAACATCGTGAGTTTCTACTTTCTCCACATGCAAAAAGAAAATATCTTCGTCAATTTGACTTTCTTTGTCAGCCTGAAATATCCCAACTATTGTATAACCTTGCCGCTCCAACTTTGATGATACCTCATCTAACTTTGTCGGTTCATTATGGGTAAAAAAGTACCCCCAAAGCATCGGCTTGGATAACTCCCAATTAGTATTATGTCTAATATTTTCGAACATCTCTTCTAGTTGGGCTGCTGTTATTGCTTTTCCAGGAATCGATTTCATTTGATTTCCTTTTACCACGGTTGCTGCACATATAAAAAACAATACGAATAGTACTTTTTTCATTGGTGACTCCATGTATTTATAACGCCCAATTAAGGTGTGAGGCACGCAATACCGATGCCACCGCATACAACCTTAATCACTTAAACCAACGCATAGTAAAAAAGCCATGCGTGCCGAATCACTCTTAAATTGTTTGTTAGTTTGCCAGCACGATGCAGCCAAAGTTTAGCGCCAAGATGCTGAATTGGTTACAAAACTACTGGCTTTGAACACCAATGTAAAATTGAAAACTACGGAACTCAAACCCAACCAACAAAATGCACTTGACTAAGAAGCGACATGCGATAAACAACCACAGTTTGAAGCGTTTTAGCTGATAAAGGATTCATTCGACCAACCTGACAACCAAGTACGACAAAGCCACTACTTTGCGAGTTAATCACCAAGAAAAAGAAGCCGCGCGGGATGCACTAGGCAACCAAAGTTACTGATGCGGAGAAATGAATAACGTTGAACTCAAAGAGCCGAAAAGCACCCTACGCGCACTGATGATTTGGTTGCACAACTTTCGGAAAACGAACAGGTGTAAAGCACAGAAGCCTGACTAGGCTCTTTGACTACAAACGCTTTTCTACTTTTGCAAACTAACGCCGCGTTAAGTAGTGAGCAACGCCTGTCACCCTACCTAAAACCTTGCCACCTTAAACACTAAAGCTGACCCAAACTGAAAATGCCAAGCGTTGGGAATCTGTCTTAAACGCTTTGTTATGTACGTTTCACCGCGACCACGGAATATGTATGCCAATGCTTCATTCTACCCAATGAAGTCTTCGATTTTTCATCACGTTCAAAGAACCTGACTATTTCAAAACCTGAGAACAGAGCCTTTACCTCTGATTCCGATAAAGGTGTGGTTGGAGTACGATAGTTGTTAGCCCAACTGTCTTCAAAGCCCATGAAGTCACCAGCAAACACTCCACCGATTTCAATTGAAGATTTAATATTGCTCCAAGTCGATTCAAATTGGTTTGGCTCAGCGAAGAACAACTGGAATTTGCAATAACTACGCCAGACTTTGGATAGTCGAATGATTCAAACGACGACTCTGTAATTTCCACTAATGACTTTGCCCCAAACCGGTCTCTACAAATAGAGACTGAATCAGGATTAATATCGAAGCCATGAACCTGATAACCCTGTTGTTCTAGGTACTCGATATCACTACCTGTTCCACAACCACAGTCAGTGGCTATTTTAAGGTTTGATTCATTGAGTCTGGATGCAAACTCAGTACGTTTTGAATGTGGGCGAGACAATGCCTTTTCGTAGTACTGGCGCCAAATTTCAGTATTTTCATCCATAAGTTTCTGATTTTCCCTAAAAGTACATAACGCCGCGTTAAGTAGTGAGCAACGCCTGCCACCTAACCTAAACCATTGCACCGTAAACACTAAAACTGACCCAAACTGAAAATGCCAAGCGTTGGGAATCTGTCTTAAACGCTTTGTTAGTTTGCTTACATGATGTAGCCAAAGTTTAGTGCCAAGGTGCTGAATTAGTTACAAAACTACTGGCTTGGGATGCCAATGTAAATCTGAAAACTACAGAACTCAAACCCAACCAACAAAACGCACTTGGCTAAGAAGCGACATGCGCTGCACAACCACAGTTTGAAGCGTTTTAGCTGACAAAGGATTCATTCGATGAGCCTAGTAACCAAGTGCGACGAAGCCATTTGTGAATGACTTAGCCTCCAAGAAAGAGAAGCCGTACAAAAGAACCATTACGAAACCGTTAGAACCAGTAAGCGACTAACCTGCCACAAACTCTTCCAATATAGTGCCACCGGAAAGTTCGTGAGATTAGCAAACGAGCAGGTGTAAAGCATAGAAACAGGACTAGGCTCTTTGACCATAAACGCTTTTCTACTTTTGCAAACTAACGCCCAATTAAGTTGCAGACCAACGCAAACCTGAACCTAAAGCAACGCACCGATTACACCCAAACCATTTGGAACTGAAAATGCCACGTGTTGGCTGTCAGCTTAAATTGCTTGTTAGCCCTGTTTTAACGACTTGAGGCTTGAATAAGAAACCCAAAGAACTAAAGCAGCTAGTATATTTAACGTTACGGTCAATTCGTTGAATGTAACGCTTATCGGGAGTTTGACTCCCGTAGACAGTGCAAATGAGAAATCAGGTGTTTCAATGCCTATTAGTTGTATAAAATAAAGTCCTATGATCAATTTAAGTGACCATAACTGCTTCTTAAAAAGACCGTAAAAACTGGCAATATTAAGGCTAGCAATCAACAAAATAGGTAATAATACAAGTAGTAAATCCGAAAAAGGAAACTGAGACATTTGGGAAAGTACAGCAAATGAGATCAACGAAACCCCGATTAAAGCTATTCCCTGTAATACCAGCAAAAACTTCGTTCTTTTTATATGAAATTCAAACAATTTTAAATCCTATTGTAAGGGCTAACGCCGCGTTAAGTAGTGAGCAACGCCAGCCACCGAACCTAAACCATTGCACCGTAAACACCAAAACTGACTTGAACCAAAAGTGCCGAGCGTTGGGAATCTGTCTTAAACGCTTTGTTATAACTACGCTTTCCTAATTGGTTGACATATAAACCACAAAAAACAACACGCAAACGTTAATCCTGCTGCATTTAACTCGTTAAGTCCGAATTGATTGACGAAAAGGGAACTACCCGAAGCTGCAACAAAAAAGGTAGCATAATAATAGACCTTGAACAGCTTTAACTCATGAGAACACTTTTTGCATTTTATTAGTTTGCCAGGGATGAATTTTAACTTATCCCTCACAGTCAAGGGCTCTGCGCAGTTTGGGCACTTGAACATATCCACTCCTAATTGGCATTGTAAAACCAATAGGCTAAAAGCAACTAGTTTACTAAGCAAAACAGTAAGAATTTACTTCGAGGGAGTTCAAAAATGCCACGTAGTTATAACGCCGCGTTAAGTAGTGAGCAACGCCTGCCACCTACCCTAAACCATTGCACCGTAAACACCAAAACTGACTTGAACTAAAAATGCCGAGCGTTGGGAATCTGTCTTAAACGCTTTGTTAGTTTGCTTACATGATGCAGCCAAAGTTTAGCGCCAAGGTGCTGAATTGGTAACAAAACTACTGGCTTTGAACGCCAATGTAAAACTGAAAACTACAGAACTCTAACCCAGACAACAAAACGCACTTGGCTAAGAAGCGACATGCGCTGCACAACCACAGTTTGAAGTACTTTGGCTGACAAAGGATCCATTCGACCAACCTGACAACCAAGTTCAACGAACCGACCTTTCTGCGACAGACTCACCAAGAAAAAGAAACAGCGCGAGACGCACTAAGCGACCAAAGTTACTGATGCGAAGAAATGAATAACGCTACACTCAAAGAGCCGAAAGACAACCTACGCGCGATGAGATTTGGTTGCACAACTTTCGAAAAACGAACAGGTGTAAAGCATAGAAACCAGACTAGGCTCTTTGACCAAAACGCTTTTCTACTTTTGCAAACTAACGCAGCATTAAGGTGTGAGCAACGCTGCCACCAAACCTAAACCATTGCGCCGTAAACACGAAACACAACCTTGAATTGAAAATGCCAAGCGTTGGGAATCACTCTTAAATGCTTTGTTATGTTTTGAACTAAATCTCAGGCGCTAACACTTTACACACGCCTCTAATTCTTATCCCCATAACACCATCAACTTCATATTCGAGCGTGTGACGATTTATAGATAAAAAGCCGTCACTAGTAACATATTGAGTCTTCGTTACCTCATAAGGATGCCTCAAATCTTTTGTTTGCTCTTCAGTTAAGCCTGTAATGATTTGTTGAACATATTTGTCTTTCTTATTTATCAAAAAGTCATTATTAACTTTTTTGACTTCTTGATTTAAAGCAGTATCAAATACTTCCCCCTTACAGTGTAAATAAATACTATCTGACGCGTACACATTGGCGTTTACCAATAGTAGAAAAGGAATCCATAGTTTCACAACTGTACCTCGTAAAAACATAACGCCGCGTTAAGTGGTGAGCAACGCTACCACCTTACCTAAACCATTGTGCCGTAGACACTAAAGCTGAATCAAACCGAAAATGCCAAGCGTTGAGAATCCGTCTTAAACGCTTTGTTAGCTTTTGTTTCTGATATTTACCCCATGATTATAAGCATCAAAAAACACAAGCCCGAGATTTGAAATGCTGTAACTTTCGATATGAGTTCTATTTTGATTTTCTGTCCTAGCCAATAGTGGAGTAAAAGCCATGTTATAGACTTTGCTAGAGATCAGATCACTGAGTGTAAAATTAACAATGTCAAAGCCACACAATAGAAAGTTTTCCAGATCGACAGTATAAGACTTATCAACAACTTCCATTGCAATATTGAAATCTTCGAACGTCATAAAACCTTCAACATACCCAATAAATAAGTTAGCTATAATCGTTGGTTTCTTATTATCAGTAACTTTATCAAGGACACTTATAATTTTTTCCGACACCTCATTAGCATTACGACTATGTGAGAATTTTTTAATTTTATCGTAATCTCGTTCGCTTACATCTTTCAAGTTAATAAAAAACTGTTTCAGCTTATTAGCAAATAATTCGTCTCTGATAGAAGTAGCAAGTGAAAGCATGTTAAATACATTGTTCAACACCGGTATGTCTTTAATCCATTCATTTTCGGAGACGTGATCGATCAACACTTCAACATTGTCTTTGAATAAATTTAAACTACAATTTTTCATTAAAACTCCAAAAAAGCTAACGCCCAATTAAGTAGCTGACAACGCTACCAATAAACTCAAACTTACCACCGAAATCACTGAAGCTAAACTGAGTTGAAAATGCCAAGCGTTGACAGTCTGCTTAAATTGCTTGTTAGGTAATTTTTACCGTAGCCAATGAAGCTTTAACTAGACTGATTCTATGACTAGATTAAAGCCCATATTCGAACTGGAAAATACGATATCTGAGCTTTCATTAGTCTCGACATTAAATTCAGCTCCTGGCTCTATATGGAAACTAACTTTAGTTTCAGATACTTGAACTGTAATTTCACCAGATTCATTACCTGTGTTTTTAAATTTCTTATTCATTTAAAATGCCTTCTTTATTAATTTTAATACAGCTACTGATGACATATAGCTACACTTTCCGAAGCAAAAATGCCATGCGTAGGAGGTCAATTTAAGAGCTTTGTTAGGTATAGCTTGATGAGTCATAATCGTTTTGATTTTATGAAGAAGAACACAAGAAAGTCGGACATTAAAATTAGCACCACGAGTAACACTTCTGAAATTGCAAGGGCTCCCCATTTGTATTTTGATACTTGGTAAGGTATTTAATATAGTCCTACAAAGCTCTCCACCGCCCTTAGAATCAAATAATAAAAGACCTGCAAGAAGTACGTCTAGCCAATTGTTTTTTAATGACATGAAAAACCCAATAAATTCGGGCAGAAAATCAGTAAAGAAAGACAACATTAACGTTGAAAAACCATAACCAAAGGGAAAAACAAATTGAAGAATTACGTTTAACCCTAAAGCGTACACTGCATTTTTGATTCGAAACATTACCAACGTAATTAGTACAATATCAACAATCGACAGATAAAGATAAGCCCTTAAAGGGAATTCTGCCTTATAATACAGCGCAGTCGCCAGAACCCCATTCACATACACTAACGTAATAATTATTAACGCTAGCATCAATACACACCCAATAAAAGCTCCTTTATAAGGGCTATAAGTCTTCACAATCATTCCCCATTGTAATTAGCACACCCCCTGTGTACCTAACGCCCAATTAAGTAGCTGACAACGCTACCAATACTCTCAAATTTATCACCGTAATCACAAAAGCTAAACCGAGTTGAAAATGCCAAGCGTTGGCAGTCTGCTTAAATTGCTTGTTATGTGAATTTTTACTCGTATTTTTTACCGTTGTGCTTTAACCAACCATGCGGGTGTCTATTATTAGGATCGTGGTGTGTCCAATGCATTACACCGCCCTTTTTATTCCATTCATACTCACCGTAAAATTGGACTCGATCGCCGACTCTTAGGTTAGGAATCCTAGGTGCGAGATCGATATTATGAGCGACAAGTAAGGTTTGCTTACTATCCAGTCTTAGGATGAACTTTTGATGTCGACTTCCATCATTATCATCGGGTAATAAACGAATTACAGTACCTGAGCCTTGAACTTGAAGATCACTTTGTTGATTTTCGTATGCCTTTTTCAATTTGTGATCATTGGCTTGAGTACCAACTGAAATCAGGCACAAAATTGCCACAAATATAGCTAATAACTTCTTCATATACTCAAATCCATTTGATTCACATAACGCCCAATTAAGGTGTGAGGCACGCAATACCGATGCTACCGCATACCACCTTAATCACTAAAACCAACGCATAGTAAAAATGCCACGCGTGCCGAATCACTCTTAAATTGTTTGTTAGGCGCGTTTTTTAGGGTGCATTATTTGGTTGAATAGACTGCGATGAGTGCCAATTTCCATCGTTGCCTTGACTAACGATTTCAATAACTTATCGGATGCACTGTAGAAATTTGTTATTGGACTTGAAAAGTCTCTAATATCCAATTTTGAGATAATTTCGTACTGATTCAACGCATCTGCATCTCTATGAGCAATAGTATTAAGCCTAACTTCACGAAACTGTTGGATAGTTACTTTATGAGCTTTACGTAATTCCTTTAATGCACCTGACACTTCTTTTTTTGATTCATCAGATAAACCTGTGCACTCAAAAATAAAGCCCATTTTCTTGCCCGTCACCTTTGTCATATCCCATTCATATATGGTCAAGAGCAGAGTACGCAAAGCTATACCTCTTTTCGTTTCGTTCGGATGCGCAAAAGCATCTGCTTTCAAGGCTTGGATGTCCCTTTCGGCAAGTAGAAAATAAAGACTAAGGTTGAAGAACTGTTTAGATGCAGGGAAATATTCGGAATTGATCTTTTCCATCTGCTCAACAACTGTTTGAATTGTGTTGTTAATCACTTTATCTCTAAACTGAAACTCTTTGTTTAGCTTTCGATGTAACCGCCACAAGAACAATGCTTTCAATTGTTTTCCAAATTTCTGATGAAATTTCATACGCCACCATCGTTCTTGAACTTGGCGAGTAGAATTTAAAAATTTTTGACTCATCATAATATTCCACCGTAGCGCCTAACGCCGCGTTAAGTAGTGAGCAACGCCACCACCCTACCTAAAACCTTGTCACCGTAAACACCAAAACTGACTTGAACTGAAAATGCCGAGCGTTGGGAATCTGTCTTAAACGCTTTGTTAGTTTGCTTACATGATGCAGCCAAAGTTTAGCGCCAAGGTGCTGAATTGGTTACAAAACTACTGGCTTTGAACGACAATGTAAAATTGAAAACTACAGAACTCTAACCCAACCAACAAAACGCACTTGGCTAAGAAGCGACATGCGATAAACAGCAACAGTTTGAAGTACTTTAGCTGACAAAGGATTCATTCGACCAACCTGACAACCAAGTTCAACGAACCGACCTTTCTGCGACAAACTCACCAAGAAAAAGAAACAGCGCGAGACGCACTAAGCGACCAAAGTTACTGATGCGAAGAAATGAATAACGTTGAACTCAAAGAGCCGAAAAACACCCTACGCGCGATGAGATTTGGTTGCACAACTTTCGGAAAACGAACAGGTGTAAAGCACAGAAACCAGACTAGGCTTTTTGACCAAAACGCTTTTCTACTTTTGCAAACTAACGCCCAATTAAGTAGCTGACAACGCTACCAAATACACTTAAACCTACCACCTAAATCACTGAAGCTAAACCGAGTTGAAAATGCCAAGCGTTGACAGTCTGCTTAAATTGCTTGTTATGGTGCAGGTTCTTTAGGACTGATTCCATATTCATTAGAGCCAGGTTTACTATCCATTAAGGCGAAGAACAAAATTGCTAGGACACCAATGATTGGAATTAATAAGATAAAAGCCCAATAACCACTATGGCTAGTATCGTGAATTCTGCGAACCGTTAGTGAAAGCGAAGGCAAAAAAATGAATATTCCATACACTCCACCAAGAAGACCGCCACCCAGTTCTGGGTTAAAAGTACCCATTTGGTTATCTAAGAAAGCGAGAGCTAAACTAATAACTAAACTGATTAAATAGAAATACCAAAACTCTTTTCGTCTGGCTCGACCTTTAAAGATTGCGTACTGCTTGATTGCACTTATGAAATGTTCCACTTATCTCTCCTTGAGGATGAAAAGTCGACGATGCGCCATAACGCCCTGTTAAGGGGTGAGCAACGCAATACCGATGCCGCCGCATACCACCTTAAACACCAAAACCAACGCATAGTGAAAATGCCACGCGTTGCGAATCCCTCTTAAACAGTTTGTTATAAGCCATTTGTCGCTATAAACCAATTGCTTATGGTAACATACTCATGTTTATCGCATATTACTTGGTTTGTTACATGGCTGATTTAACCACACTAGAAAAGAAGAAATTAGAACGCTACTTCGGCATGGAGAGCGGGTACTTTAGTAATTTTTCCAATAACTCTCTAGAGCTATTCGTTGCGGAGCACTTAAGCATCGAGATCTATGACGAAAAGTACAACTTTGGGTCTGGTTCAAAAGCAAACAGAGTAAGAGCCTTGTGGCAACTAGAAAGCAACGATGTCATTGCGAAATTTCTCACTGCAGTCATGGAACAGGATGACTTTGAGAAAGATAATTCTTACTCATACACTGGCAATACCAATGATACTTTGAAACAAGAGTGCTTAGAAATTATTGCGAGACTCCAAGGAACCACACCGCAACCGCAACCGCAACCGCAACCGCAACCGCAACCGCAACCGCAACCGCAACCGCAACCGCAACCGCAAAATTCGATCACTGAACCAGCACAAGCGCAAGTATTTAATTGGTCAACACCTCCGATGAAAAAGAAAGTATTCATAGTTCATGGTCACGATGAGCTAACTAAAGAAAAGGTAGCTAGATTTATTTCCCAAGTAGGCTTAGAGCCAATTATCTTGCATGAACAAGTTAGTGGCAGCCAAACGATCATCGAAAAAATTGAACGTTACGCTGACCAAGTCTGCTTTGCTATCGTACTGTACACTCCTTGTGATAGAGGTGCGAAAGCCAGTGAAAGAACACCTATGTTCCGAGCTAGGCAGAATGTCGTGTTTGAACATGGATATTTCATCGCTAAGCTGGGACGAAGCAAGGTTACAGCCATCGTGAAAGGTAACATAGAGCTACCAAATGACTTTAGCGGAGTGGTATACGTTCCATTCGATGAGAATGAGGCGTGGAAACTATCATTAGCTCGTGAAATGAAAGGTGCTGGGTGCGAAATCGACCTAGCAGCCCTAGTTTAATATGCTTAAAGCCAGTGGAGCTAACTACTGGCTTATAACGCCCAATTAAGTAGCTGACAACGCTACCAATACACTCAAATTTACCACCTTAATCACTGAAGCTAAACCGAGTTGAAAATGCCAAGCGTTGACAGTCTGCTTAAATTGCTTGTTAGGGCACTTTCGTTTCAAGAGCCGATAATATTTCTTCGTAACCATTTTCTCTTGCTATAGAAGAAGCTGATAAACCATTCTCATTAACAAAATCAGTGTTTGCCCCATGTGCTATTAAGATTTCGACCGTACTTATATTTTCATTAAACACAGCAATCATTAAAGGACTAAACGCTGCATCTCCAGCAACTAAATTAGGAGTTGCGCCTGCTTGTAATAACTTAATTAGTATGTCGTCCTCAGCCCATTGAGCAGCCATATAAACTGGTGATTCACCCTGCCAATTTAAAACATTAGGGTTTGCAGATTTTGATAATAACAACATTACCAATGGCTCATTACCCACAATCGTGGATATATGTAACAAACTTGCACCACAGTTGTTTTGATAATTTACATCTAAGCCGTTTTGAATGAGCTGGAGTGAAAGCGACTCATCTCTAGCCTTAATTAAGCTTTCAAGAGCCACATTAAACTCTGTAGTTGGATCTGATTGGCAAACATTATCACTACATCCACTCATCATAGCTAAAACCAACAAACAACTCGGTAGTTTTATATCCACTTGACCTCCTTTGCCCTAACGCCGCGTTAAGTAGTGAGCAACGCCTGCCACCTAACCTAAACCATTGCACCGTAAACACCAAAACTGACTTTAACTGAAAATGCCGAGCGTTGGGAATCTGTCTTAAACGCTTTGTTATGGCGCTTTACTTATAATGTTGCTGACACCAAGTTTCCCAGTTTGTTTCGCCCAAAAGCTTTCGAGCCTTAATGGTGCGAAATACGTTGATAAGTCCCATACAAACGCCAAATAGAGATGCTGAGACAAGATATGTTACCCAATTATTTGGCTCTGAATGCCAAAAAAATACCCACATTAACGCTCCCCATAATAGCCCCATAAACAAGCCATGTGTTATGAGTATTTTTGCAGGAGATTGAAAAACTAGAGGCTTTTGGGAAGGGTCTTTATATCTAGACCAAATAAACGCTGTTGGCTTAGTTAAATCTGCGGGGACACCCTTCTCAATTAGGTGTTTTTGAATGAATTCTGCTTTTTCCATCTTCGCCTCACTAAGCGTACGCTAGTTTGAATTCTAAGACTTTATCAAAATTTATCGAGAATGATGATTGAAATGCTGCGACTGACTTCAAAGCCTCAGTGCGCCATAACGCCCAATTAAGTAGCTGACAACGCTACCAATACATTCAAATTTACCACCGAAATCACTGAAGCTAAACCGAGTTAAAAATGCAGAGCGTTGACAGTCTGCTTAAATTGCTTGTTAGCCGATCATGCCAACGAAAGCCCACCATCAACCACCAAAGTGTGACCAACGATATAACTGGCTTTGTCAGATAACAAAAACTCAATAGCATTGACAATTTCATCGACTTCTCCAAAACGATTGATGGGTACGACTTCTGAAACCTCAGTACGGATATCAGAGTTTTCAAGTTTCCTTTCTTCCCATCGTGGTGTCCAAGTAACACCAGGAGCAACCGCATTAATTCGAATATCCGATTTAATGCTTTCTAAGGCAACTGACTTAGTTAGCCCTTCAAGTGCGTGTTTAGCAGCACTATACATTGATGCGTTGGGTGTCGGTCTAATACCATTAACGGAACTTACATTTACTATCGATGCACCTGCTTCCATTAATTTCAGTTCAGACCTCAAGCACAAGGCTTGGCACAAAAAATCCACATGAAGCGTTTCTTTGAGAAGCGTTACATCTACTTCAGGTAAATAACCACGAGAAACAAGAGCCGGAGACGCGTTATTTACTGCTACATTCAACTTTCCGTAAAACTTTGTAATGTGAGTAAACAAACCCTCTAATTGTTGTTCATCAGCAATATCAACTAATTGATGATCAACAGTTTTTAAATCCGGATACTGTTCAATTACATTGTTCCAAGCATCCTTCGAACGCGAGCATGTAATAACTTTATACCCATCCTTCACGAGCCTAAGAACTGTATGTAAGCCGATACCTTTTGAACCACCCGTGACTAATGCAACTTTCAATTTAGGACTCCTTTCCTATTTATTTACTTTGACGGCTAACGCCGCGTTAAGTAGTGAGCAACGCCACCACCCTACCTAAAACCTTGCCACCTTAGACACTAAAGCTGACCCAAACTGAAAATGCCAAGCGTTGGGAATCTGTCTTAAACGCTTTGTTAGTTTGCTTACATGATGCAGCCAAAGTTTAGTGCCAAGGTGCTGAATTGGTTACAAAACTACTGGCTTTGACCGACAATGTAAAACTGAAAACTACGGAACTCAAACTCAACCAACAAAATGTACTTGGCTAAGAAGCGACATGCGATAAACAGCCACAGTTTAAAGCGTTTTAGCTGATAAAGGATTCATTCGACTAACCTGACAACAAAGTGCGACAAAGCTACTATTATGCGGATTAACCACCAAGAAAAAGAAGCAGCGCGAGATGCGCTAAGTGACCAAAGTTACTGATGCGGAGAAATGAATAACGTTGAACTCAAAGAGCCGAAAAACACCCTACGCGCACTGATGATTTGGTTGCACAACTTTCGGAAAACGAACAGGTGTAAAGCATAGAAACCAAACTAGGCTCTTTGACTACAAACGCTTTTCTACTATTGCAAACTAACGCCCGCTTAAGGGGTGAGTGAACGCGTGCCAGAATTGCAGCGAAGCGAAAATGGCACGCGTTTACGAATCCCTCTTGAAGCGTTTGTTATGACCCAGCTCTGAACTCCTTAATTTTAATTAGTTCTCGTTCTTGACCGTTTAATGGTTTAATCACTTTCCGTTGGATCAACACATCTAACTTCGCACCGTAATAGTCATGAACAAATTGTTTTGCCGCGAACTTTGTAACTGTTCCATAAATAGAATCTCCATTTTCCAATTTGGCTTCAAACTTACAGTGCTCTGGTAAGAAGCCAGATAAAATGAGTGTTATCTCTTCGTCATTTTCTACTATGTCCGTTGATTCAACTCTTTTTCGAGCTCTATGAATAAGGCGACTATCAAGGCAATATTCTTTTTCATCACCTACAACTCTTATCGTTGATTTCGCTTTATCTAAAACCTCAAAAAACTCTTTTAATGACTGAAGTACACGCTTATCAAGATTATTAACTAATTCTTCAAATAACATTTCATCATTCTGAGCTGATGTATTAATCATTTCTAATACATCATCCACTGTGTTCTTTAGCGCCGTCTCTGTAATTTCTATTTGATCCGTAACTTCGTCAAGTACAAAGCCAAAAGATCCCTTAACGACTTGAGTAACCATTAAATTAGAGTTTCTTTTTAAAGGAACCTTACCTCTTTCTCCTAATGTGCCGCTTTCTTTATTAGCAAATGTTTTATTAATTAACTTTTGAAATTTTTCAAGCGCACTCCCTGCAAAACTCGCAGAAATACCATGAGAACCTAAAACAGGCTCACCACCAAAAAATAGAGCAACACTAGCATTTGTAGAAATATTAGAGCCTAGCTCCTCAATCTCTGCAATTATTTCGTTTAAACGTTCTTTATATTGAAATTCACCAACAAAATCTCCGTACTCGACTGATTGATGAAGTAATTGTTCAACCGCATATTTATCAGCAGTTAAACTGTTTAATCGTAATTTACGAGGCATTGTTACCTCCTTTTTTAACTAATGAAGCTAAAAGCGCTTGCTCATCATCTACCAGTTCAATTTTCAACATACCTTTCCAAAGGTATGTATCTCTTTGATGAGAGAATAGACCAAACCAATAAGCTGTATCCGCTACTAACAGTTTAGATGACTTACCAAGATCTACATAGAATGCGTCACACTTGTACTTTTTTTTCAATTTCGGAGTGCTAAACATATCTTGATTCAAAAAGAAGAAGGTTCGCCATGCTTGCTCATCCATACCTACGGGACGCTCGGCAAATGTAACCAAATCAACATCATTAGGCGCTCCCCACGCGTTAATTCAACATTCTCGACAAAACTACCATCAATCCACTGAAAACCATCGACAATACCAATCGATTTAAGAGCGATACGATACTCCAAGAAACCGATTAGAATTTTTATTCGCTCAGGGCTTGTAGAAAAATGCTTAACAAAGTCAGCTAACGACACTGCATATGGTGCTTGGTTCGCTCGCCTTGCAGGACTATCACCTACAAATGGAGGAAGTACACCAGATTGTTCAAAAGCAGGAATCAAATCTAAATCCTAATAACGTTGTGAAATTTAAAATATTGCTAATATACTAAAATACAAAGAAAAAATCTTGCAATTCTGTAATTGATGAGATGTTCCAACATTTTTAGTAACGAAAGGGTCATAACGCCGCATTAAGGTGTGAGCGGCGATTGCCTATACTTTGAGCGAAGCGAAAACGGCAAGCGTTGCGAATCACTCTTAAATGCTTTGTTATGCATATCGTGCCACACCAAAGAAATGTACATTTAAATTGTTGACCCGTCTATCAGGCAAGGGTTCAAGATGCACATTCGGTTAAACAATGGAGCATATATGCTAACTGTCACTCAAATCGCAAATCAGTTCGGTGTTTCACATACCACTATTTTGTACTACGAAAAAGAAGAACTATTGATACCAGCTTACCGCTCTGAAAATGGGTATCGTTGGTATGGCGAAAAAGAGATTAAACGCTTAGAAGCGATCATCTCTTATCGTTCGTATGGACTGTCAGTTTCTAGTATTCGCTCGTTGCTCAACCGAGATGGAGAGTCTCAAGCCAAAATATTGAAAGACCACTTCAATGAACTGGAAAGATAAATCCAAAACTTACGAAGACAGCAGGAAGCTGTTGTCATGTTGCTTCAAGAACCAAGTCTATTAGAGGAAAACATTGTGAATAAAGAACGTTGGGTAGAAATCATGGTTGCTGCAGGTTTTACTGAAACTGATATGGTCAAGTGGCACCAGAAATTTGAAGAACTTGAACCACTAGAGCACCAAAAATTCCTTGAATCTCTAGGCATTTCTAGCGATGAAATAACTACGATTCGAGCTCTCTAGCACCTAAATAGCCTCAAGGATGAGGCTATTATGCATAACGCCCAATTAACTTGCGCAGCAACGCAATACGATGGTTCTGCATTGCACCGTAACCACTAAAACTGATTAGAAGTAAAAATGCCACCCGTTGCAAGTCAGGTTGAATTGTTTGTTATGTGCGTACTTCGCCATTAACTGAACTAAGATATCCTACTAATGCTTTGGATCTTGACTTGGATATGTACAACCCTACAGGATGGCACAACACAATAGCTAAAATGAAAAAGCTCAGAGCAACATTTCCGTAGACAAAGCCAACAGCCACATTAATTGAAAGCCCTAGCATTACTACGATATACCGCCAATATTCAATTTTGAGTTCGTAAGTATTTAGCTCAGTATTGTGAATTATTAATACTGGGAAAGATAATAGAGAAAGATTGACAAAGATGCCTTTGTTACGCATTTTTTCTTTAAAACCGCGTTTTAGTAACTCTTCTAATAACTGATTCATTCGAAATCCTTTTAGAACCTTGTAGCACATAACGCCCAATTAAGTAGCTGACAACGCTACCAATATACTTAAACCTACCACCGAAATCACTGAAACCAATCCGAACTGGAAATGCCAAGCGTTGGCAGTCTGCTTAAATTGCTTGTTATGTTCGTAGCCATTTGTACATGATGTAGCTATCAACCAATCCTAGCTGACCATGATTGTATGCCTTAGGTATTGTGCCAATAATAGAGAAACCGAGCTTTTCCCAAAGCATAACCGCTACTTTATTAGTCGACACCACACTATTAAATTGCATAGCATCAAAGCCAAATTCAACTGCTTTCTTTTGTGAGTCCTCACACATAAGACGAGCAATACCTTTGCCTCTAGCTTCACTTGATACCATATAGCCACAGTTACAAATATGACTACTTGGACCCATAGCATTTGGCTTAATGTAATAAGTACCGAGAACAACGTCATTTTCAACAAACACATAAGCTTTTAATGGCATTTCACACCACAAGGAATAAGCATCTTCCAAGGTCATATTTGGGTCAAATGCATAAGTTTCTTGGGCTTGAATCACCATAGAAAACGTTGACCAGAATGACTCAAAGTCAAATTTTGTAATTTCCCTAATCATGAAATTCCTCCCGAGAACATAACGCCGCGTTAAGTAGTGAGCAACGCGACCACTTTACCTAAACCATTGCACCATAAACACAATACTCAGCCTAAACTGAGAATGCCGAGCGTTGGGAATCTGTCTTAAACGCCTTGTTATACGCGTTACAACGGTTTAGTTAAGAAACTTTCCATTCGTTCAAACTCAACTGGTGACAAGTCACACTGAAACATATACTTGTCATTGCCTAGTGTATGCAATTCAGCAAGGTATCCAGTAAAGTAATTATGATGATTACTCTCCCTTAAACTGATTAGACGCAATACAGTACCTGGCTTTATCGCCCATCCTGTAACGTCTCCAGCGCGGTAGTAGAGCCAACCATCACTTCGACTTAAGTAAATTGAATGTGTAGTACGTTTTTTATAGCCTTTAGTCTTGAAAAAAACACCTATACAACGCCACTAACGGCTGAAAACCTAACTTAGTTTCTATCTGCCACTAGAATGATTCCATTTATGGACCCCACCATATAGCTTATAACGCCGCGTTAAGTAGTGAGCAACGCCACCACCATACTTAAACCATTGTGCCGTAAACACTAAAGCTGAATCAAACCCAAAATGCCGAGCGTTGAGAATCTGTCTTAAACGCTTTGTTATGCCGATACTACCAACTACCGCACAACTGGCTCTCACAAGGGCTACCATCATTGTCACCATCAATTTTAACTCCGGGACAGTTTGACAAGTAAAACTTGGCTTCATCACAAGATACCATCTGGCTGCAATAAGTTTTACCTTGGCAGTTAAAGCCCATATTTTCATATGCTGGATTTAACTTTGGCTCTATTACAAAGATATATAAAACTGCACCTAAAAAACCAACAATAAGTGCAAGGAGTATAATTGAAAAAGGGTTGCTTTTTTGGGGTTCGACACCAACCAACTGTGCAATCGAAGCGCTTGGCTTAGAGGTATTCTCCGCAAGTTGAAATTCTACTTTATCTCCAACTTGTGGTCGGCGAAAACCCTTTTTGAATTTGGATACATGAACAAAAATGTCACCATTGAGATTGTCAGACTTTATAAAACCAAAACCTCTATCATCAACCCAGCGAACGATTTTCCCTTTCATATATCCTCCATTTTCTTATAGCGGCATAACGCCGCGTTAAGTAGTGAGCAACGCCTCCACCTAACCTGAACCATTGCACCGAAAACACCAAAGCTGACTTAAACTGAAAATGCCGAGCGTTGGGAATCTGCCTTAAACGCCTTGTTATGTTGAAGACGGTGATTCATTTTTTAGCAATAATCTACAATGACATACATACCCAGGTAATTTTTCCTTACCTTAAGTATAACTTCATTGCCCTCTTGCTGGCTCAACCAAAACTTTTTAGAAACGTAGAAGCCCAAGTGCCCATAAAGCTCATGATCAACACTCAATACATACCTCGTACCACCTCTATATACAGATTCAGTTGTTTTATTTAATACCTGTGTTGTTGTTTTAAATGATTGCCCTACTGATGTGTGTAAACTAATTAGACCTACAATACTTAAAATCACAAATAGATAGACTGAAGGACCTTGTCTTTGAAAAAAGTTCCTTTTATCAACAGGGATATAATACATTTCTGACGCACTTCGTCGCTTATGAACAATAAAGCCTACACATAAACTAACAACAGCTGTGACAACGATTAATTCGAATCCAAAAAAAACCTTACGCTGAACAATCATGCTGATCATCGCCGCTGCAAGCATTAAGAAAGGATGCTTTAATAATCTTATATTTTGGATGTTAACCTCTCCATTTACATAACGCCCTGTTAAGGTGTGAGCGACGCCATACCGATGTTTCCGCAAACCACCTTAAACACTTAACGCAACGCATAGTAAAAATGCCACGCGTTGCGAATCACTCTTAAACAGATTGTTAAATTACTATTCACTGTTACGTGTTGTTGCCCATTTTTGGTCTGCTTCAGCATCAATAAACTCAGCGAGACCAACCATATCGATACCTAGTTGCAATAGCCATTGAAAATCAATTTTAGGCTGGGTATACCGACGCTTAAGGAGTTGTTCATAACTAGTATCTTTATATACACTAAGTCGCTGAAGGTATTGCTCAGAACAGTGTCCATCACTATGTTGGATTACGTTTCTCACTTCCACAAGGTCATGTACAATAGGTAATTCAACTGGTGACTTTTTAGAATGAATGCCTATATGGAAAAGTTTCTGAAAACTATCGACCCTCTTAGGGTACGCACTCATTGCATGCTCTAAGATTTTCCTTTGAATTAGATTATCTTTAATGTCTTCTAAGTCGCCTAAGTCAAAAATCTCTTTGTTACTGAGCTGCTTTTGGTCGTTAGCAAGTAGTTCAACATTCCTCCACAGAATGTCTTCTGTGATCTCATTTAGGAAAATTTCAAAATTTGTAGCTAATTGAGACACTGAATGATTGAAAAGATTTCTAGATAAGTTTCTAGATATCGAGTCAAAGTTTTTATCTTTAATCGTTATTTTTGGTGTCGGAAGCTCGTTGGAGTTATTACTCTGACGTTTTCTAGGAGCAAAAAGTTGAGGCTTAACTGAATAGTCAGAAATAGGCATTTTACTCCCAATATGACTAAACAGAAGAACCTCGCTTATATAGTTAACCCATTCAGTTGTCCTGATACAAAAGTCATCCAAAGCATCTGACTTTTCACCGAGCGGCTCGATTTTAAATGGAAGCGTAATGTCAGTGATATCCACTGTGTTTATATTTAATCCCTTAGCCAAATTTTCCTCCTGTAATTTAACGCCGCGTTAAGTGGCGAGCAACGCTACCACCAGACCTAAACCATTGTGCCATAAACACTGAAACTGACCTAAAACTCAAAGTGCCAAGCGTTGGGAGTCCGTCTTTAACGCTTTGTTATGTGGTTCTAGGCGCAAACATTATGATTGCCATTCCAAGTAGTGCCACTGAAGCTCCCACAATGTCCCAGAGAGTCGGGCGAATACCATCGACAACCCACAACCAAAGAATAGCGACAAAGATATAAACTCCACCATACGCGGCATACACTCGACCTGCAGCCGTTGGATGAAGCGAAAGCAACCAAGCAAATAGAGCCAGACAGAAAGCAGCAGGTACAAGAAGCCAAACAGATTTATCTTCTTTGAGCCAAAGGTAAGGTAGGTAGCACCCTAATATTTCAGCGATTGCTGTTACAAAGAATAAGCCTATTGTTTTAATTTCTAACACCTGAAAATCCTATTTTTACTGCAAACACATAACGCCGCATTAAGTGGTGAACAACGCGACCACCCACCTTTAAACCTTGCCACATAAAGCACTAAAGTCGACCTAAACTGAAATTGCCAAGCGTTGAGAATCCGCCTTAAATGCTTTGTTATGTGCGTTGCTAAAATCTTGCTATGTGACGTTTATACTTTTCTTCACGCCAGCACCAAATCAGAAAACTTACAGGAATAGCACCAATAGAGCCCCAAACACCACTCATTAATACATCGGTAGTTTGAGCCCAACCCCAAGCCGCTTCTGACAGGAACAATGGTTCAATACTCCGACCTATCATCATACCTAAAACCGCAGGAAAAGAAGTACGGACAGTAAAGCTAAGACTCCCCTTTTGTCTCTCTAGCTTCCACTTCGAGAACTCGATATCTGGGTCTTTCATTATCTCCTCCGTAAGATATTCGCCCTGAGCACATAACGCCGCGTTAAGTAGTGAGCAACGCCACCACCCTATCTAAAACCTTGCCACCTTAAACACTAAAGCTGACCCAAACTGAAAATGCCGAGCGTTGGGAATCTGTCTTAAACGCTTTGTTATGTTTTAGTAGCCTCGATCTCATTGCCAGCAATAGTACACAAAACCAAACCACTTTCCTTTTCGCTAGAGCTAATAATGAGCGTCCCAAATGAATCCCAAACTGAGCTTTTACCACAAGTTTTCCAGCCACCTGTTTCTGAGATGTGGTTGCTTAGAAGTACTGGAACTCGTTGCTCTAAAGCAATTTCGGATAGGATTGTAGAATCAGGGGTAAAGCCATTACCAGAAATTAGAGCACTTACAACATAAGCATCTGCACCGAGCTTTTTAGCCCGCAGAGAATGTTCCGGTGTTATAAAGTCGGCACAAATAGCCAATGCTATTTGATGCCCATTCACAGTAAAGAAGTAATCCGTCGCCCCAAAAGAACAATACTTATCTTCGCCTTCATGCAGATATTGCTTTGAATAAAATTGGACTGAGCCATCGGGAAAACAAACTACCGCACCTATTGTTGGCTTTGAGGAGTTGTTAGCTTTTAGCGGACAACCTGCAATAACTATAATCTCATTTTCAACTGACGCTTGAGAGAGTTCTTTAAAACTCAACGGCTCAGCCGAAAACGCTAGCTCAGAAACCAAATCTAACTCATAGCCCGTCAATGATAATTCCGGAAAAACGACAACATCAGCTTTGTAAGAAGATGATTCCTCGATCATTTTAATGTGATTTTCAATATTTCCACATAAGTCGCCTCTCACGATCGGGATTTGAGCCAAGCTTATAGTTACACCAGTTTCCAAGTTTCCTCCTTAAAACATAACGCCGCATTAAGGTGTGAGCAACGCTACCACGAAACCCAACCATACCACCGTAAACACAAAACCCACGATGGAATGAAAATTGCCAAGCGTTGGGAATCACTCTTAAATGCTTTGTTATGTGATTTCTATTTTGGGCAGTTAAAGGATATTGGTACTTTGAATGCAACACGCGATGAAAGAGTTTCTTTTGAGTTATTACCACCATTCACTGACGCAAACCCCATTACAGAGATTTTACCTTCTCCGTTACTTGTATCCTCAGTAATTACTGCCACATCGAACTCAACCTCTTGCATCCTAGTGCCATTTTTAGAGTGCTCGTTTGTAAATGTGCCTCCATTTGGTTTCGCATTAATTGCGCAGCCATATTCTGAAGATTGCTTTTGAGCGTCACTTACGCCTTTTGATATCATCAACAAAGTCTGTGATACAAACCTATCTAGTTCCATAATTTTTTCTCGTTTATCGTTAGCACATAACGCCGCGTTAAGTGGTGAGCAACGCTACCACTGCACTCAAGACATTATGCCATAAACACTGATGCATATCTTTGAACTGAAGCCGCCGAGCGTTGGGAATCCGTCTTAAACGCTTTGTTATGTATACCATTCATACTATGTTACAGCCTATGACAATTATCTGACACCGCCACCCAGAAAACTGAGCAAGATATCAGGTATTTAGCATGCTACTTGGGAGTAGTTGTGAATAACAAAAGCAATGTTATCGGCGAAGCAATACGAGACCACAAATATAGGTGTGACCATGTTTATGTGGCTTACTCCCCAAGTACAGACCTATTTAAGATAGGTATTAGCTCCGCACCACGAAACCGTATAACTTCTATTCGAGCATCAGGGGTTGGAGGAGTTAAAGACTGGGAATTCCATTGTGTCTACAACGTTGGATCTATAAGAGCTTTCAACATTGAGAAGGAAGTAGCACGGCAACTACGACGTTATAATGTGCATGCAAAATATCTGAAGCACTGCCATACGGAGTATTCTACTGAGCTTTACCAATGTGATATCAAATTGATCAAAGCTGCATTCAAAACTATGAATGTACTTGTGCCAATAAGTAGCGACATACTTAGGAAAAAGTTTGTAGAATTTGTCCCACAAATGAACTTCCTGAAATGGATAAATCTAAATCGGAAAAACGTAGGGCTTAGTCCGCTCTCTCTGATGCAACTCAAGCAATCGGCATTCTTCACTATACCTAAAAGTGCAAATTTAGGTTAATTTAACTGGTATTCATAACGCCGCGTTAAGTGGTGAGCAGCGCTACCACTGCACTCAAGACATTATGCCATAAACACTGATGCATATCTTTGAACTGAAGCCGCCGAGCGTTGGGAATCCGTCTTAAACGCTTTGTTATGACGATTTTCTATGCAACGTACTCACTTGCTTTCCTTAAAAGCGAAATAAACCGATGCTGTGTATCACTGATGCAGTATTTTGCAGACCACTTTATATTTTCATTAGCTTCCGCAAAACCAAATGCTTTTTGTTGGTTGGTTTCCATCAGCAGTAGCCCTCTGGACTGAAAATCCGATACATATATAAACAACTCATCGACATCTATAATATCACCAAGTGTTACGAAATTTTCTTCACTGATTGAATATGCGGGATATAGCGATTTTGTCTTTACTTGTTCGACTTTGTTTAAGCTTAGAAGAAAACTAACTTTTCTATCAGTTAACCCTAAAGTTGATGACACAAATCGCTCAACCTCATGACTATTAAACGGAAAGTCAGGATCATTCGCATACAATAACGCCAAAGCTGAATTTACAACAATACTAGGTGTTGTAGCGACTGCTACAGCAAAGTCTGCAATGATTTTTTGACCATTAGGGCTTTTGATGCATTCTTTAAACTTTTTCTTTTCCTCTGGATTCATAAGTTCGTAACGGGTTTCTACAGTTTTCAAAAACTCTTGAGAACGAAACCGTTGACCAGCCTCCAGAGCCTCACCGATAGTTGAAATTATCTCACTGACTATAGTTACACTTGGCTCAAAAGAAGCCACCAAACTTTTCATATGAACTCCAAACCTAGATCGTCATAACGCCGCGTTAAGTGGTGAGCAACGCCTATCACCCTACCTAAACCATTGTGACATAAACACTTAACTTAAAGTAAGCCGAAAACGCCAAGCGTTGGGAATCCGTCTTAAACGCTTTGTTAGTTTTATTGCTGGCGACTTAGTAGCAGACTTGCCCCAGACATAGCTAAAAAGGTAGCGCAGCCTCTATTGAAGCGCTTTGCCATTTTCGGTTTCGTGAACCACTGCCTCAAATATATTCCGAATATGGCATAAATAGATATTGCACCCATTTCTAATATTAGGAACGTCGCCCCTAAAACGAAAAACTGTTCATTTACATTAGCCGAAACATCAACGAACTGTGGGAGAAATGCAGTAAAGATTAAGATTGCCTTTGGATTACCAGCGGCTAACAAAAATTCTTGTTTAGCTAAACCTAGTCGGTTGTGAGTGCTTTCTAGTTCAACGACGGGACTTGACTCCGAACGCCAAAGATTAAAGGCAATCCATAACAAGTACGCCGCACCCACAATTTTAATGGTTAGAAATAGAGTCTCAGATGCATAGAGAACGACAGCTAAGCCTGAAGCTGCCAAAGCAATCATTACAGAGAATGCTGCTATTCGACCCAGACCAGCAATGAAAGCAGACTTGAAGCCGTAACAACGAGCATTATTCATAGACAGTAAGTTGTTTGGACCAGGGGTCATATTGAGCGCAAAGCACGCTGGTATAAAGAACAATAACTTCCAGATTTCCAAAATATTTACTCCATAAAAACTAACGCCGCGTTAAGTGGTGAGCAACGCATACCACTGCACTCAAGACATTATGCCCTAAACACTGATGCATATCTTTGAACTGAAGCCGCCAAGCGTTGGGAATCCGTCTTAAACGCTTTGTTATAACTCAGTTTCGTCGATGTACTCAATCTGCTTATTCACAGAAACGGCTAAAACCATTGCAAAAACAATAGCAATTGAGATTCGAATAAACGTAGATGGAATCATAGATTGTGTAGAAATGACAAATGGACCAGCGAAACCACCGGATATAGCTCCTATATAAGTTCGCCTCCCACTCCATTTCATTAGCGAACCACATGCAACACAACGATACTTCGTCCAATGAGCACTAAAGAAAAACCAGCTACATGCAACATTTTTCTGACACTTTGGACATTGTCTAGACTTCATAATAGCCTCGTAAAATTAAACCAAGCTGATATGAAACTACCCGACTAAAGAAACATCAAATCTTCTGGCTAGACTTTCGAGCGAGTTCATGAGTTATAACGCCCAATTAAGTAGCTGACAACGCTACCAATGCACTCAAACTTACCACCTAAATCACTGAAACTAAAACAAGCTGAAATGCCAAGCGTTGGCAGTCTGCTTAAATTGCTTGTTAGGCTTTTATCGACTTAACCATTTGAAGATCATTTAGAATAGTGCCATCAAGACGTTCTTTACCTTGAAGCCCAGTTTCACAAAAACCGTGCTTACGATAAAAATTCAAGGCTATTTGATTGGTGTCTAAAACCCATAATACTATCTGTGTATAAGAGCTATTAAGCATACGTTTCTCGAAATAATCGAATAAGTCACTGCCAACGCCACGACCAAATAAGCCAGGAGCTACATACAGAGAATTAAGCTCGATAGAATTATTCGATTGCTCGCCTCGAGGCTCTCGATAACTTAAAAAGCCAACAATCTCATTACCCATTTCAGCAACAAGTACTGATGCTAGGTTATCAGATAGCGTGTTACTCCATAACTTTTGTCTACGTTCAATGTTATAGCTTTCAATGAACGACTTAGGTAGCAAACCATCATAAGCTTGAGCCCAAGAAGTCACGTGAACCAAAGCTATTGAGTGAGCATCTTTAATGTCTGCATTTCTAATATTGATCTTCATAATTCCCTTTGTGAAGCCTAACGCCTTGTTAAGTAGCAGCTAACTACCACTATAACCAAACAAAGCCACCATAATCACTGAACTCAACCAAAACAAAATCGCCAAGCGTTAGCTGTCTGCTTGAACAATTTGTTATGTTTTTTACGACTAACTTTTGTTGTCTGATGATACGAAGCTATTAAATAGTATTTCGTATTTCCAACCATCACCAGCAACTACAGTGCAATCTGAAGAATGAACACGAGCATGAAGTACCGCAATAGGGTCTTCAATTTTAGGAAGGGTCAGGTGACTGTGAATCCGCACCCTTGCCCCAGCCAATTCAGGATAGTCCTCATAATATTCCGACTCCATGAACGACGCTGCTCTACGCATTTCTGATAAATCACCGTTACCCGAAAACTTTAGCAAGTCAAACCAATAGGGAATAACCATCAGCAAAGCTAATAATTCTGACAGGTTATTTGCGACTTTGCCCGCTTGTCCTTCAGAGGAAACAAATAGTATCGGTCGTTTTTCTAGATCTAAATTTCCATATGCGAGAAAAACACCACCTGATCCTTCGCCAGCCAAAGCAGTGAAAGGTAAATTAGGGTCTAGTTTTATCCAAGAAAAGTCGTCATTAGCTTGACCCAATTCAAAGTCAAATGACTCACCTAAATCATCAGCTATATCCGCTAACTGAAGCTCCGAATATTTAATCATCGGTTAAACTATCTCCAAAAACATAACGCCCAATTAAGTAGCTGACAACGCTACCGATATAATAAAACTTAACACCGTAATCACTAAAGCTAACCGAGCTTAAAATGCCAAGCGTTGGCAGTCTGCTTAAATTGCTTGTTAGTTGGTGGATTCCAATGCGTGCTGAAAAGCTACCAAATTTTTACAACCAAGATATACATTTTTGACATTAGATAATGTTAA
This sequence comes from Vibrio gallaecicus, assembly GCF_024347495.1. Taxonomy (NCBI): domain Bacteria; kingdom Pseudomonadati; phylum Pseudomonadota; class Gammaproteobacteria; order Vibrionales; family Vibrionaceae; genus Vibrio; species Vibrio gallaecicus. The sequence continues at coordinate 1,046,836 of NZ_AP025491.1, forward strand.
CTTCAGGGCTTTACCCACAGATGCGTTATACAACCATCCATCTTTGAGCATGCGAACTCCTACGCCCTGATACCACTTAGTCTCATAAGGTGAAATATTTACGATATGACACAGTTCGATCTCTTTTCGAAGAAACCCAAATCCAAAGTACCAGTAAACTTTATTGCCATTTATCCCTATTGTCATAGAAAAAAACAATACGCCAATTACTAGATTAATTACTAATGCAATTACTGCACTACCTATGTGATTAGAGGTGGTAATTATGAATGCGCTAAGCGTAAAAAGAATAACTATCAATACTTTATTAATTTCTGTTTGTTTATACATAACTGATTATCCCTTTAGCCAACTAACGCCCAATTAAGGTGTGAAGCACGCGACCACGACACTTAATTGGACCACCGTAAACACTAAACTCAATCCAAACCAAAAATGCCAAACGTGCTGAATCACTCTTAAATTGTTTGTTATATTTCTTTTAGCACAATTTTCTTTATCACTTCGTATCCCAATTGACGAACCTCTGGCGCAGCAAAGATCTTTTTCAATGCATTTGTAACCTTAGCTTTGTTAAAACGCAACCATGCACCTTTTGGATAGAGCTTTGCACCATTCTCAGCTTTTTTCAGAGCAATTTCTAACGACTTAATCTGCTCTTCAGAAACATCGCATTCTTCACGAATTTTGTTTATGCGCTCTCTCAAGCTAGCCAGCCCTTCTTTAAGCTTTTCAACCTCAGAACTGCTGAAACGTTCATTAGAGTCAAACATTTCTTCTGGAAACATCTCATCAATTCGAGTAGCTAACTCTTCATCACAACTAGTATCTTCCGCGTAAATGACTACTAATTCCTTTTCTATATAGCGACACCATTGCTTTAGATCATAAGCTAGCCCGCTCAAATCACTTCTTTGATGAATATCAGTAGCCTTAAGCTCACCTGGAATCATCGTAATTTGAAACGCTTTAACCTTTTCAGTTTTATACTGTGTTTCATCACCTTTTGGTCTTCTCCATTCAGGCATGAATGGGTCGACATCTAATGGTTTAGAAACCTTTACTTCTTTCTCATACTCGACTTCATTAACACGGACTTGAAAGAATTCATGATGCATAAACTTGATCACGACCAAGTCTTCACCCCCATTAGAACCAAAACTGAAGTCATCAGAACTGAACGCTGACTCTTCAAGAACGCCTTTTAATTCTTGTACAAAACTCTGATTTAATTTCAATTTCACCTCCAGAAATATAACGCCCAATTAAGTAGCTGACAACGCTACCAATACACTCAAACATACCACCTAAATCACTGAAGCTAAACCGAGTTGAAAATGCCCAGAGTTGGCAGTCTGCTTAAATTGCTTGTTATACGACTTTACTCTGGTGGTAAAGTAACTGAATCGAAGTATATTCCAGAAATCAAATAACTTTTCTTATCTTCTCTTATTTGAAAGATTATAGTCGCATCACCATGCTCAAAGGTTGTTCGTACATTGAATGTTAGTAACGTTTCACCTTCTTCATCAGATTTCATTGTAAAATCTTTTTTAACAAACTCTGGCGGCTCAAAACTTTGCATTTTTCCTAGTTTGGATAGATAAGTTAAGATACTTTGACCTTCAACTGATTTAAATTCCTCAATAACTTCTGGTATGAACAATCCTTGATATTGCTCAGTATCCCAAGTAGTAATCGTTGGCATGCTCTCTATAATAAAAGGGGTCCCCTTATCCGCTTGACCCTCCAGGTTAAATTCTACAAGAGCAGTTAGCGCGAATATTCCAACCACACCCAAAGCTACAATTAACCCAATAGCTTTCATTATTTTTTCCATATACAGCCTACATTCATTTACCACTAGATTCAGCAACAAGTATAAGTAAGACTTACTGCTAAGAGCCTTTTATTAAAACATTAAATAAAAGCTCGAAATTATAAGTTTCGTGAATGCATATTAATGTGGAGTTAATTCAATATTTTGTACTTAGTTGGTGAGTCGATATAACGCCCAATTAAGTAGCTGACAACGCTACCAATACACTCAAATTTACCACCGAAATCACTGAAGCTAAACCGAGTTGAAAACACCAAGCGTTGACAGTCTGCTTAAATTGCTTGTTAAGTTACAATATTTTGAAGAAGTAAACGGTGCCTTCCAGCTCACCTGTCGAGCTACGTGCAAACTGAGGGATTTGACCTGCTTCTGTGTAGCCAATTGTACGATACAGAGAAGAAGCAACATCGCCTAAACGTGTATCTAGTACAAGTAATGATAAACCAATCTCACATGACACCCCTTCCATTACTGACATTAGCGCTTTACTCACGCCTTTTCCTCGAGCAGCAGTATGAACCATCAGTTTTTCAACTTCGCCTCGATGCGAGCCGTTGGGTTTAGAGCAAAGTGATAATTGAACTGCACCTATTAAATTTTCTCCTTCGGATGCAATAAATAACTTTCTCTCACCTAACTCAAGCTCTGCTCCTACAGACGACCAATATGATTCAACTTCGAGCTCATCCACTGGAGTTAAAAAGCCAACAGAAGCTCCACTTTCGATACAGTCGACTAGCAATAAATTTAGTTGTTCAACTAAACCAGAAGTCGTTTTTATTTCCTTTATTTCCACGATACTATCCTTGTAACTTAACGCCGCATTAAGGTGTGAGCGGCGCTTGCCTATACTTTGAGCGAAGCGAAAACGGCAAGCGTTGCGAATCACTCTTAAATGCTTTGTTATACGCGTGGTTGAGTCCTGAGTGGGATACTCATTACGCTATGGTTTGGCTCACTTTCAATATCAACAGCCGACCAACCTAGTGACTGGTACAACGGGGCTACATTTGTATAAGCATACAGATTGCTTTGAAGGGTTTCTGATACTTGATTAACACCTCGGTTAATCAACTCGCTAGCGATGCCCTGACCACGCCATTCAGGTGAAACAAAGACAGCATTAAACCAAATGACATCTGAACTTCCGTGTGGCTCTTTAAAACGAGAATAAGCTAGCCCGCCGATAACTTCATTGTTTCTCAAAGCGACCAAAACAGGAGGAAGATTAGCTTCAGGTTTGTAGGTATCAAAAAACAAGAAATCAGACCATTCACTTTGAAATAGATTCTCTAGATCTGTCCAATATGGGCTATTTTCATCACAACTTCTGAATACTACTTTGTTCATACTGGACTATTCCCTCAAAAGCGTATAACGCTTTGTTAAGGTGTGAGACACGCAATACCGATGCCTCCGCATACCACCTTAAACACTAAAACCAACGCATAGTAAAAATGCCACGCGTGCCGAATCACTCTTGAACAATTTGTTATATTTTTTGTTCAGCCGCAATGGTCTTAAACACTCTAACACCAAACTCTGTCAGCTTATTTTCTTGATTTATCAAACCTACACTACGTAAACCTGTCATTGCACCGCCATTGATAGGAATGGACGGGTGCATTCTATGCTTTTCTGTATCTCGATATACTATGTCAAATGCCAGAACTAGACTTTCTGGTGGTGTAATCAGAACAAATTCATGCCCCAAGTACTGCGTTATTTCTTTGATTATGTATTGCCTACCCGGCGACACCTCGTAATTAGGAGCTAATCGAATACCATAATACGTATTTTCCTTACTACGTTCTTGTTCTTGAAATTCGACTAAAGGCTTTAATGTGTATTTTATTTCTTCGCTTAACCCTTCTTCAGAGTGGGCTTTCATTAATACATTCAGTGCTTTGGTTATATCTCGTTGCTTAGCTGATTTTTCAGCAATGCTTTGAGCTTTATCAGCTTTGTTGATCGCACTTTCTATTTGAACTTGAATTAGCGGAGAGGGAGTGAATATATTATTAGACTTCTTACGGTTACAACTTGCACAAGATGGTAGCCAATTTGAATACGAATTGATTTCAAAGTCTTTAGATAACCCAAATGATGCTAAAACGGAACTGAGCTCTTGTGGGGAATCCAAAAGACTTTCGGGAATTATGTGATCGACTTGCATCGATAGCAGGTCAATTGGCTTCGTACACAGATAGCACTTTTCCAAGTGCACTGTCCAAACCGCATGCCTTTGATGTGGTGAGAAACTATACTTTGACATATTAACCTCGTGAAAAATATAACGCCGCGTTAAGTAGTGAGCAACGCTACCACAAAACTTAACCAGACCACCGTAAACACTAAACCCAACAATGGAATGAAAAATGCCATGCGTTGGGAATCTGTCTTAAACGCTTTGTTATGTGACTTTATGCACTTTAGTGGTCATTTCCTGCATAAACCCACATAGGCTCTGTTTTACCTGCTCTCTCAAAGCCTAAACACTTATAGAAATCTACAGCCTCACCATCGGCTGTGAGCATTTGTTGATGAAAAGAGCCATATTTGGTTTGCATTAGTTCCATCATTTTTCTGCCAATACCCTGACCATGAAAATCTGGATGAACCAACATGTGGGGATAATAGACTACTAAATATCCATCAGATATAGCATTACCAACACCGACCAAAAACCCATCTAATCGGGCTGTTACCAAGCTATCAGAGTTGTTTAAAGCAGGTATTAGCTTTTCTGGAACTTCAGCTGATGACCAACCATTGGCTTGATACAAAGATACAACTTCATCTTGCTCAAGTCCTTTCTCAAATTGTACTTCTAGACTCATTTTGACCTCCTGTCACATAACGCCCAATTAAGTAGCTGACAACGCTACCAATACACTCAAATTTACCATCTAAATCACTGAAGCTGAACCGAGCTGAAAATGTCAAGTGTTGGCAGTCTGCTTAAATTGCTTGTTATGTTTTTTGATTTATAGCTTTAACCTGCTCTATTAAAGTATCGTATTCATCACGAAAGCTAGAACTGTGCAAAATCGATTCCTTAGAGCCAAAACCTGACGGGTGCGTAACAAATACACGAAGTTCATACTTCTTGGTTTGTAAAAAGCTAACTGCGAAAACAATTGGAAAAACTACTAATATTAACAGTGGGTGCAGTACAAGAAATAGCGCACTCACAACAGAACCAATAGCAGCTGCCTTTATGAGCTTTTCTGTACTGTCGTGTTTCTTAACGTACATATATTCAATTTTATCAACATGAATAGGAAGAGGCTTACTTACGCTGTATACCTGATTCCCTTCAAGCTTTACACTTCCATACACCAAAGACACCTCCAGAAACATAACGCCGCGTTAAGTAGTGAGCAACGCCACCACCCTACCTAAAACCTTGCCACCTTAAACACTAAAGCTAACCCAAACTGAAAATGCCAAGCGTTGGGAATCTGTCTTAAACGCTTTGTTAGTTTGCTTACATGATGCAGCCAAAGTTTAGTGCCAAGGTGCTGAATTGGTTACAAAACTACTGGCTTTGACCGACAATGTAAAACTGAAAACTACGGAACTCAAACTCAACCAACAAAATGCACTTGGCTAAGAAGCGACATGCGCTGCACAACCACAGTTTGAAGTACTTTGGCTGACAAAGGATTCATTCGACCAATCTGACAACCAAGTTCAACGAACCGACCTTTCCGCGACAGACTCACCAAGAAAAAGAAACAGCGCGAGACGCACTAAGCGACCAAAGTTACTGATGCGAAGAAATGAATAACGTTGAACTCAAAGAGCCGAAAAACACCCTACGCGCGATGAGATTTGATTGCACAACTTTCGTAAAACGAACAGGTGTAAAGTACAGAAACCAGACTAGGCTCTTTGACTACAAACACTTTTCTACCTTTGCAAACTAACGCCGCGTTAAGTAGTGAGCAACGCCTGCCACCTAACCTAAACCATTGCACCGTAAACACCAAAACTGACTTGAACTGAAAATGCCGAGCGTTGGGAATCTGTCTTAAACGCTTTGTTAGTTTGCTTACATGATGCAGCCAAAGTTTAGCACCAAGGTGCTGAATTGGTTAAAAAAATACTGGCTTTCGACGCAGATGTAAAACTGAAAGCTACTAAACTCAAACCCAGCTAACAAAACGAACTTGGCTAAGAAGCGACATCCGATAAACAGCCACAGTTTGAAGCGTTTTAGCTGACAAAGGATTCATTCGACTAACCTGACAACAAAGTGCGACAAAGCTACTATTATGCGGATTAACCACCAAGAAAAAGAAGCAGCGCGAGACGCACTAAGCGACCAAAGTTACTGATGCGAAGAAATGAATAACGCTACACTCAAAGAGCCGAAAGACAACCTACGCGCGATGAAATTTGGTTGCACAACTTTCGGAAAACGAACAGGTGTAAAGCACAGAAACCAGACTAGGCTCTTTGACCATAAACGCTTTTCTATTTTTGCAAACTAACGCCGCGTTAAGTAGTGAGCAACGCTTCCACCTAACCTAAAACCTTGCCACCTTAAACACTAAAGCTGACCCAAACTAAAAATGCCGAGCGTTGGGAATCTGTCTTAAACGCTTTGTTAGTTTGCTTACATGATGCAGCCAAAGTTTAGCGCCAAGGCGCTGAATTGGTTACAAAACTACTGGCTTTGAATGCCAATGTAAATCTGAAAACTACAGAACTCAAACCCAACCAACAAAACACACTTGGCTTAGAAGCGACATGCGATAAACAGCCACAGTTTGAAGCATTTAAGCTGACAAAGGATTCATTCGACCAACCTGATAACCAAATGCGACAAAGCCACTATTTACGGGTTAACCATCAAGAAAAAGAAGCCGCGCGCGATTCACTAAGTGACCAAAGTTACTGATGCGGAGAAATGAATAACGTTGAATTCAAAGAGCCGAAAAACACCCTACGCGCGATGAGATTTGGTTACACAACTTTCGAAGTACGAACAGGTGTAAAGCATAGAAACCAGACTAGGCTCTTTGACCCAAAACGCTTTTCTACTTTTGCAAACTAACGCCGCATTAAGTGGTGAGCAACGCAGACCACAAAACTAAAAGTATGATGCCGTAAACACCGAAGCTAAAGCAAACCAAAAATGCCAAGCGTTGGGAATCCGTCTTAAATGCTTTGTTATACCTGCCTACAATATGTATGATATACCATAAAATTCAATCACAGGTGTATAAGTATGGAACAGTATGTAAGTAATCCTATGTTCATAGCCCTCATTGGGTTGATAGTAGCATTACTTATCGCCTTACTTAAAGGTAAGTCGACTAACGGTAAATTAGCCAACATAGAAAAGCAACTAGCTGATTCTAACAATAAAAATAACAACTTAGAAAATGAACTAGGTACCCTAACCCACCGCTATAAAGATGTTATAGATATTGAAAAAGAATGCAAAAGCGTTCAGCAAAATCATACCGATAAAATACAGTCTCTAACCAAGCAAGAAAAAGAAATTGAAAGCAACATCGAGACTTTGAGACGTAATTACACTGGTAAGAAAGATACCTACGACCAACTGAAAAAAGCTATAGAAATATACTCCGATGATCTCGAAATGATCGAGTACGGATTCTATGAGCCGCAATTCCCTTTCGACGCTCCAAATCAGTATAAAGATGCCATCAAAGCTAACAAAGAAAAACAGAAAGCTATGGTAAAGGATAAAACCTCAAGAGGGGCAATATTTTGTACAACAGAATGGACAGTAGGGAACTCAAAAGCTGAAGGGCGAAAAATGACTAACAGAGGTATTAAACTTACCTCGCGAGCATTCAATAACGAATGTGATGCTGCCATAGCAAATTGTCGCTGGAACAATGTTCACAAAATGGCTGAAAAGATAAAAACTGCTAGTGACAAAATCAACAAGCTAAATGAAGTGAACCAGATTTACATTTCAACAAAATACTTAAAACTAAAAATCGAAGAGTTGTTCTTAGCGTACGAGTATCACGACAAAAAGCAAAAAGAAAAAGAAGAACAACAAGAACTAAGAGCTCAGATGCGAGAAGAAGCCAAGCGAGAAACTGAGCTGAAAAAACTACAAAAAGAAGCAGAAAAAGAAGCTGCTACGTATGAAAAAGCTCTTGAAAAGGCGAGGAAAGAAGCACAAGAAGCAACTGGCGAGCAGTTAGACAAGTTGCAAGAGGAAATATCAGCGCTAACATCACAGCTTGATGATGCCAACAGAAAGAATGAACGTGCCTTGTCTATGGCACAACAAACTAAACAGGGACATGTTTATGTTATTTCCAATATGGGTTCGTTCGGAGATGATGTATACAAGATAGGAATGACTAGACGTTTAGACCCTCTTGATCGAGTTAAAGAGCTAGGAGACGCATCAGTTCCGTTTTTATTTGATATTCATGCAATGATAAAAACTGATAATGCACCTGAACTTGAAAAACAACTTCACGAGAAATTTGGCAGTAACAGATTAAATTTAGTTAACATGAGAAAAGAATTTTTCAATGTAAAGCTAGTAGATATCAAAAATGCTGTTTCTGAACTTTGTGATGATGAGTATGATTTTATTGAAACAGCTGTTGCTCGTGAATATAGAGAAACATTAAGCATCAAAAACAGTAAAGAAAAGGTAATTCAACAACAAGAACCTATCTTTGCAGACGCAATTTAGAATTATACGGGTAGGCACTTTTATCGTATAAAGTGCCTATTCTCCCAAAAGGTATAACGCCTTGTTAAGGTGTGAGGCACGCAATGCCAAAGCCTCCGCATACAACCTTAACCACTAAAACTAACGCATAGTAAAAATGCCACGCGTGCCGAATCACTCTTGAACAATTTGTTATGTTCAATTTCCAAAGTGCTTCTGACGCTCTTCCCGCAAAAGGTTTCTCATTTGCGTACCGACAGCTGAAGCTAAAGCGCCTGAATCAGTATGAGAGCAATCCCTATTTATAACCGCTTTATTCAAGTCTGCAATTAGCCGATTTATAATTTTGCCTTGCTCTGAATCTGGTAATACCAGAGTGACATTCAGGCTGTTTTCCATCATCTCAGAGTATAATTGAGGTAAATTCAACGGCATTTCATCGCCTTTATGATTACGAATTACCATACCCAGACAGGAAACAGATGATAAATACTTTGCCGTATTTCTTTGGACGTTATCCCAATGAGATATCGCTAGACTTGCAGCATGTACTGCATTTTGTGACTTTTGGTTTTTCCGCGTTACATAGACTAGAGCAAGTGAAACAAAGACACTTCCCAAACCAACAAGAGCTGTAGCAGATACAGCGACGATATCAGTTACAACACTAATAACAAACCCTTGCAGTTCATCGCCAACCACCTGATTAGACAACTGAATCTTATCCAAAACTAATTACTCCAATGAGATATGGTTGAACATAACGCCCAATTAAGTAGCTGACAACGCTACCAATACGCTCAAAATTACCACCGAAATCACTGAAGTTAAGCCGTGCTGAAAATGCCAAGCGTTGGCAGTCTGCTTAAATTGCTTGTTAGGCAGTTTGACCACAATCAGTGAAAGCTTAGCTAAGCTGGTTCTATGACTAAATTACGGTTTGTATCTGAACTCGAAAATACGATATCTGAATTCTCATGTGTCTCAACAATAAACTCAGCTCCTGGCTCTATGTGAAAACTAACCTTAGCTTGAGATACTTGAACTGTAATTTCACCTGATTCACTACCTGTATTTTTAAACTTCTTATTCATTTAAAGCTCCTACTCGATTGTTTTTAGCTCAGTTGCCTAACGACCTAATAATTCAAAGTTTTTGGCTAAAAAATTGAGTAACGAAAACAGTTAACTATTTTTTAGGGTCATTATTAATTAGCTTATTTACTTAGGTCGTACTTCGTTAAAAAAATAATCCCACTTAGGGTCATGAACAGCCTCAATTTCTATTGGATAAGGTTCCATCTCTTGTGGAATATTATGAAGTTTTTCTGCAAAAACATCCGTAGACTTACAATAAAAAACCCATTCTCGATAACCATTTGTTGTAATAGCTGAACTAAGGACACCTGACATATCTGTTTCAAGCGAGTCAACTAATCGGTTTTCAAAGATTTCCATAGCCGCACTATCTACCTTCGAAGGCATACCAGACTCATGGACACTATAATTCCAGTAAACTTGAATAAGTTTAGGGTAATTTGAAATTCCTAAATGTGGCATTAATTTATCTCTGAAACGGATCATTAGAGGTAAATCATTATACTTGCCTTCTGCAACTGCCCAATGATCATTGTTTATTATATATTTCAAATCTTCCATGGAACTCTCTGCTATTCTGATGTTCGAATAAATATAGCTGCTAAGAAAACACTCTGAACATTTTAGATGCCTAACGCCGCGTTAAGTAGTGAGCAACGCCACCACCTTACCTAAAACCTTGCCACCTTAAACACTAAAGCTGACCCAAACTAAAAATGCCAAGCGTTGGGAATCTGTCTTAAACGCTTTGTTAGGACAATATCTCACGGTCAATCGAATAGATTTCCATACCTACTACTTTTGCGATTTCAGGGAAGAGTATCATCACATAACTCCCTTTGTGGTCTTCATAAACATACCTCATTTTCGTAAAGACCCCACTCCAGTTTTGAATAAGTGATTCTAATTTCAGTGATATATTCACTTTAGACTCCTCCCTGAGTTGTTTAACATCACTATTATCACGAGCCTTAACTAAGCTATCGAAGTTGTCATTCATTCTTTTACGCATTTCATCGGGCAGCGCCTTGTAAATTTTGTAAAAGTCATGGGAATGATTACCTTTAACTTTAAAATCTTCTCCAAAGATGAGTAGGTACAAGCTTTTGAAATAAAGCTCAAGCGACAGCGCAGCATTCACTTGGCTAGGTAAGAGTAATGTTGGGTGTTGTACAGATGAATGATTCAACACATTCGCAGCTTTCATATAGTCGACAGCTGATTCAAGAATTTTTCTAGCTCGAATGTTCATATTACCTCTATTGTCCTAACGCCCAATTAAGTAGCTGACAACGCTACCAATACACACAAATTTAACACCTAAATCACGGAAGCTAAACCGAGCTGAAAATGCCAAGCGTTGACAGTCTGCTTAAATTGCTTGTTATAAGTGCGTTTTAGCATAAACCATCGTACTATCGAGCTCACCTGACGGCAGTCGCCTTGAGTTAATTAATGTTGCTTCAACCTGATAACCACAACGTATTGCAACAGCCTGACTCTTAAGGTTTGACGCTGCCATTTTAATTTCCACTCGTCGTGCTGATAAGTCATGAAAAGCGTATTGTTCAACCAAACCAACTGCTTCAGTTATGTAGCCAAAACCAGTTTTTGAAGTTTGTAACCAATACCCAATTTCAAAATATGGCACTGATTTATCTCTGACAATAAAACCTACTACGCCTATAAACAACCCGGTTTTCTTTTCAATGATATTAAACCAAAACTCCCCAGTACAACGGGAGAAATTCACCATTGCTTCTTTAATGTTATCTTCAAGAACTTGTTTAGATAATAAGCCTGAAACCCAAGGCAAAAACTGAGAGAGATCTTGCTTAGATTCTTCAATGACCCCATGCATAACATCAATATAATTTAAGGACGGAGGTACCAGTTTAAGTCTTTCACTTTCCATCTAAACTCCGATATTAGGAAGTACTTATAACGCCCTGTTAAGGTGTGAGCAACGCAATACCGAAGCCGCCGCATACCACCTTAAACACTAAAACCAACGCATAGTAAAAATGCCACGCGTTGCGAATCACTCTTAAACAGTTTGTTATACCGTTTTAATGCCGAATAACTTTGCGACTTAAAACACCAACAAACGCAGCGATTAACGACGCACCTACTAGTGCTTCTGACGTACTGATGAGTCTCATTACACCTTGGGAGTTGCTATATGACAAATCGCCATAACCTAAAGTGGAGAATGTAGTAAAAGAGAAGTAAACAGATGTTACAAACGAATTGTCTCCACTCGGATTCCCGACAAAGTAGTAAATCAACGCGTAGAGCAAAGCGACAACTACACTCAAGAGCAGAAGTCTACTTGGTTTTGTACCATAACCTGTTGCCATCCCCCAAATGAGGTCAAATACCCACTCTCTCGCATTTTTCGCTGATTTATCAGCTTTGAAGGCAGAGTATAAGATATGTTTACGGTTTGATGACCGCTCCAAATTTAGAAATTGATCTACTTTGTGCCAAATATTTGCTTGCTCGTATGCAACTCTAAATGCTTTGAGATACTCCGGAATTTCGTGAGGTACCAAAGAGCGAGTTTCCCAGCTTTCTGCTATGCAACCGTCAAATTTTGTTAAATAACTTACCTTAATATTTTCGATTCTAGCGGACTCAAGATAAACACCACGAATGTCCGTTCCAGATAGATCTCCGTTAATTAAGCCAAAACTCCACAAGCAAGCATTCTTAAGATTTGAATCAATGAATCGAGTGCCATAGCCTCCGCTCCCGGCAAAAACGACTCCTTCCAAATTACATTTTTCAAATGTAGCCATTGAAAGCTCAGTCCTCTCAAGATTCGTACCTTTTAAATCGCAGTTGTAGAAGCGAGCATAATTCAGTGACTTGACGGTCCAACTTGAGTTTGCTGGAAATGTTTGATTGTATACATGAATACCTCGGAGGTCGTCTTGCGTTAAAACCCAAAACGCACCATCCCTCATTTCACTTTTCGGGTAGTATGGGTGTCCATAAGGATCTTGGTTGTCCGGGTGTTCTAGTACATATGGGTCTAGTATTGCCCTTATTTCAACGCCACTCTTAACCCCATCAATTACCTCTCTAAGGACTCTTTGACCTAAATCTGTTTCCCATCTATTTTTTATAAAACGTTGAGTTACCAAATCAAACGTAAAACCTTCAGTATCCATATATAACTCTCAAAGAAACGGTATAACGCCCAATTAAGTAGCTGACAACGCTACCAATACACTCAAATTTAACACCTAAATCACTGAAGCCAAACCGAGCTGAAAATGCCAAGCGTTGACAGTCTGCTTAAATTGTTTGTTAGGCATTTTTGCTTAATATTTGCACTGCAATTTGAGCGGCTTTTCTGGTGTAGTTACTACAATTAGATCGAAGGTTATGAGAACGGAAATACTCCATACCCTCTTCAGTTCCTATGTCACAGCCTAAAAGTTTATGGCAGTCTTTTGCACCGAACTCACTTTCAAATTTTTCAACCAATTCCTGCGTTGCTTCGTACGTAGTAGAGACCGTATCACTTAGAGATTCACGACCTAAAACTAAACTAATACCCATAACCGCTCCTGATAGAGCGCCACATGGTCCACACGTTCTGGCCATGCCACTACAAAATCCAGTCGCCATTTTTGAAGCTAAATGCTCATCTACACCTTGATACTCAGCGATAGCAGAAACAACACTTTCTGCGCACAAAAGCCCACTTTCAAAATGAGCTTCAGCTAACCTACCAAATTTAACTGATTCTTCCATGACAACAACCTCCTTAATGCCTAACGCCGCATTAAGGTGTGAGCGACGCTTGGCTATACTTGAGCGAAGCGAAACTGCCAAGCGTTGCGAATCACTCTTAAATGCTTTGTTATACCTTTATGCTTTATACCTTTCTTTTAGATATTCTGCTGTAGTTTCCATTTCTGGGTATATCTTATCTTTCGATAATCCTAATAACTCTAATTGCTCACGCAAAAGTTTTTTATTTGTTACCCTAAATTGCATAGGTTTAAACTCACGGTAATCTGCAAGTTTTTGTTTAGTCCCATTGATACCAAACAATAGAAAAGCACCATCTTGCTTTATGATTCGCCTATTGTTTAGCAAAGGTTTAACGCACCAAATTGATTCAAGGTGTTCTTTATCGATCACATGAGAAAAATAAGGCTTCTCATCCTTAATCTCATGTAATAGGTACTCAATAGGGGTCGTTTTATTAAATCGCCTTATCCATTTAGACTTCTCTTTCTCTTCTACTTCATCTCGTATAGAGCGACTTATGTCCAGCTTGTTATATGGTCTTTTAACTACATTGGAAACTACACTAACAGTATCTGAATCGTAATATTTTATATATTTATTAGGGATATCAAAAACTATGAAATCACCATCAGACTCTTCTTTTTCCTCGTCATATTCGACGGCAAAAAACAATGCAACCAATGGGTTTGTGGTAATGTCCAGTAGCCTTGTTGGTAAACCATAGTGCTGCATCTTGGTGAGAGCTTCAAAAGTTGACTTATTATCTCGAAATTCATCCGGATTTCTAATTATGAATTCTCTAAATAATTCATCTTCTTTTTTAAGAAATCCATCACGATCGATAGATGGCGTAATATTCGGATACTTCTCTTTTTGTCCTCTAAAGAACAAATTCGAGTCAGATTTTTTCACGCTAGCGATCAACTCCAGTAACTTAGGAATTGTATCAATTACTAATTCTTCTTTTTCTTCCATTACAACATATCTCTATGGTTACTCACTGAACTGAAAAAAGGTATAACGCCCAATTAAGTAGCTGACAACGCCACCAATAAACTCAAAGTTACCACCGAAATCACTGAAGCTAAACTGAGTTAAAAATGCCAAGTGTTGGCAGTCTGCTTAAATTGCTTGTTAGTTGCGTAGCTTGCCACTTGCTGAGTAATAGAGATACTGAAGATCAATCTAAGTTATCGGGTGTTTTGAGGTTGGTACCACATACTGTACATTTGTAATCACCAGTTGCTTCACCTTCCATTAACCCACCAATTATTGTAGAAAATAGACCCGAGAAAAAACCTTTAGCTTTTTTCTCAGTTACTTCTTTTGGTTTAGAGAAGCTTTCGTACCTATGCAGCGTTACTTCTTTACAATTACAACAAAACGCTCTTGTTTCTTCAGAACCATACATTTTTACCAATTTGATTACTCCCTGTAAGCTGATTTCTCCCAAGCAACTAACGCCCAATTAAGTAGCTGACAACGCTACCGATACAGTCAAAATGCCACCGAAATCACTGAAGCTAAAATAAGCTGAAAATGCCAATCGTTGGCAGTCTGCTTAAATTGCTTGTTAGGCATTTTCGATTTGCTTTATGCTCAATTGAACTGAAATAATACTCTGTTCTAGCTGTTCAAAGTAAGCTTTAACTACATACCCCAATTCATTCTTTATATATATAAACTCATTTTCTGTGTTAGCGCGAAGCTCTCCAATAACTTGATAATTGTGCTCGCAAAAAATTAAATCCTCATTTTCATCTCTACAGCACCAAACCCCCGTTGGCTCGCTATCTAAGTTTTTCCTTATATCAACACCAAGATTAGAAAGATAACTATATAGCTCTAAGTTTTTCCGAGAAAAAATATGGTAATAAAACTTACAGTCTTCACACTCACAGTCATCAATTATCCTACTTTGCGTTCTATAAAACTCCCTTGTTGCTTCAACATATGAAATCAACTCTATGTCATCGAGCTTGAAAATTCTTCCCATACTTACGACTACCCCAAGCCTAACGCCCTGCTAAGGGGTGAGCAACGCAATACAAAAGCCGCCGCAAACCACCTTAATCACTACATTCAACGCATAGTGAAAATGCCACGCGTTGCGAATCCCTCTTGAGCAGTTTGTTAGTTTGCAAACCCAAAGCGTTGATTTTTCGTTATTTTAAACTTTGCAAACAACAAACCTTATGTATTTTGATGCACTTAAGTCAGGCGTAGTCTCAAAGCGGCTACTCAATGAAACCACGTGGAACAAACAACGCCGCAGAAAACGAACTAACAACACCAAAAAGCGCTTTTGGAAAACCAATCTCACAATGCGGACTTTCAACAAAGCCACTGAAACCACATGAACTTACCACACCAGAGAAAACGCTATTTCAGCGAGTAGTACGACTTTTGTACCGACAAACTCAACGAGCAGAGTTTCAGCAAAAAAGTTCGACTCAGGTAAACCAAAAGTCGCCGCACCAAAAAACAAAACAACCGTTGAACGATGCCAATTTTGAATTTTCACCACGCTAGTTAACACTGAAATTGAACGCCGATAAGACAATTTCAACTTTGAGCTTTTACCACTAGATCTTGCGATATAGCTGCGTTTTTCCTCTTGCAAACTAACGCCCGCTTAAACTGTGAGTTAACGTGTGCCATGTCTGAGCGCTAGCGAGTTCGGCACGCGTTCACGAATCAGATTTAAAGCGTTTGTTAGTTTTATTGTATCTCGAACAAAAACATAGACTTAAAGCCACGACTAATACGATGTTGAATAGCTTCATGCAACTGGCTATGTAACTCATCAAATCTCTTTTTGTGGCTAATGACTTCGCCCATATTCTGCATATTACCACTGACAAAGTGATACAACTGACTGTTCAATGCTGAAGAGACAACACTGATGCTATCAAGGTATTGATTCATTGACTCGTAGTTTTTTATTGCGCTGTCATCTAGACGAACATTCCAGAAGCTAAGCTCACGGTTAGACTTATAAAGGCTTCTTCTCGCTTGGTACAGGTTGCCCCAAACATTATTGAGGTGCTCCACACGTTTGATTGATACGCTTTGATCTTCGACGACAACCCCAGGAGCAGGACATATATGATCATAATGAAAGCGCAGTTCATGTAGGTTTTCTTCAATTTCATCGATCGATGCAATATACCTCTTAGCCGCAATATATGAATCTTCTTTTCGTTTGTTGTTTAACCACTGAAAGTAGGTATAGAAACCAAATGTAAAACCAAGAAAAGTGACGATTAACGTACCAATATCAGTCCACTTTACTGAATCAAACATAGATTCTCGGTCAGTTACCCCAATAAAAAATCCAACGGCTACTAGATAGATCCCAGTAAGCCCAATAACTACTTTCTTCACTACTCAGAAACCTTAATGTGATGAATTCAAATATAAAACTAACGCCGCGTTAAGGTGTGATGCACGCTTGGCTATACTTGAGCGAAGCGAAACCGCCAAGCGTGAGGAATCACTCTTAAACGCTTTGTTATAACGCTGTTTATGACTTCGATTTTTCACCAAGATATTGCGAAAACCTCAAAAGATAACCATCTGGGTCTTGCACGAGAAACTCTCGTTGACCAGATAAACTATCACCAACATCGTACCATGTATCTTTTTGCTCTTTGAACAATGGTACCTCTGCGACTTTCAAACGGTCATAAACTGGCACTATATCTGATAACTCAATTTGGAAATTTACCCCACGACCAAGCGGAGTTTCTAGAGCACCTGTAACCCACGCATTGTCGTGAATTTGCTCTAACATGATTTGTACTTGTTCAAACTCAAGATAGACAAAATCTGGGGATTTTCTTTGACTTCTGATCTTGAACCCTAAAATTTCACAATAGAAATTCAGCGATTTTGAAAAGTCAGATACCGACAACTCTGGCACCATTGGATTCCAATATTCTTCCATATCATTCCTTAATATGTGTGATGAACTCTACTGCGTTATAACGCCCAATTAAGTAGCTGACAACGCTACCAATATACTCAAATTTACCACCTAAATCACTGAAGCAAACCGAACTGAAAATGCCAAGCGTTGACAGTCTGCTTAAATTGCTTGTTATAGGGCGGACTCAAACATAATCGACAAACTGACCATCCGCTATGTAACCGTATACTCTGAAACCATTTTCAATTTCATGACCGGGAAGATTAATTTTCTGTAGTTCAACTCTAATTAATTCATGATGAATAGAACCTTTAGTTTTCAGCTCAACCCATTCGATACAACGAAAGCCACCGATTTCAAAATGATAATACCACTCACCGCTCCAGCTAGAGATATACCCACTTTCTATATCTTTAGTCCGCCACTTGGGGCTATGAGTTTCAAGTGAATACATCTTAAGACGCAGCTCATTCCATTTTGTCTCATTCATTACGCTAAACATAAATATCCGAAGCCCTATAACGCCGCGTTAAGTAGTGAGCAACGCAGCCACCTAACCTAAACCATTGTACCGTAATCACTAAACTCAACTTAAAATAAAAATGCCGAGCGTTGGGAATCTGTCTTAAACGCATTGTTATGTAAATCTTTGCTGTGGCAGTGAAGCTACTTTTCTACATATTCAGTTTCACAGTCAAATCCATTACATCGAATAGTGAAAGTAGTACTATTTTCACTATTCGATGCATTTAAAGTTAAAGAGCTCTTAGAGTTAGTTTTTCCCGAAAACTCTTCCACATATGTATCCACATACGTATCTGCATCTGCATCTGCATCAAGAATATTTAGTATTTTAACTTTACTTGAATCAAAAGATAAAACTTCCATCAACTCTAATAATTCTGAATCAGAATATTCTTCGTGATGACCTCGTAATACTTTAACTACTTTAACTTTTGAAGAATCAAACTCGAAATTCTTTACGAGTTTTATTAACTCGTTAAAAGTCAGGTCTCGGTTTAGAGTATTTACATTTTCTGAAACAAACTTGTTTTTTGTTGAGTCAAAACTAAAAATTTCTACATTTTTCAGTAATTCTTCAGGCTCCATCGCCTGAACGCTTAATGAGTAAATAAAATAAAATATTGCTGATATGATAAGTTTAAACAATTTCGAATTCCTCCATTTATTCGATTTTCATAACGCCCAATTAAGTAGCTGACAACGCTACCTATACACCCAAATTTACCACCTAAATCACTGAAGCTAAATCAAGCTAAAAATGCCAAGCGTTGACAGTCTGCTTAAATTGCTTGTTATAACGAAGGGTCTTCGCGCGCCGGTAGCTTAAAAAATACAATTATTTAGCCTTTCTATGCCTAACGAAGGTAAAAACCACAGCAACCAACGCCAATAGCTGAAAAAGCCAAAATAAGGGGATAAACCCAAATGGTTCTATTAAAAAACCATTCTCATCTACATATGAACCAATAGTGTTATACGCAACTAAACACAAAACTCCGCTGATACAGAAAAGGAAGCTTACTTTATACTTACGAAGAAAATTCATCGGAGCCTCAATATTTGAACATCTAAAATGTTCGACATTTTATAAAGGTATATAGTTCACTCCAGTATGCGCAATAGGCGTTAGGAAAGAGAAGTTATAACGCCCAATTAAGTTGCAGACCAACGCAAACCTGAACCTAAAGCAACGCACCGATTACACCTAAACCAATTGGAACTGAAAATGCCACGCGTTGGCTGTCAGCTTGAATTGCTTGTTATATTTTATATCAATAGGTTGATTTACTTGATAAAGAATTGCGATTTAACTTGGTTTTCTAACTCAACTCACGCGTTGTAATTGAAAATGACGCTTAAAAACAGAAAATCACTTCAATAAGAAGAAATCTAATACTCACCGTTAAAATAGGATAAAGAAGAAAACCGAAATCTTCCAATTTATCAACGGTTGCAAGGCTCATAAAGCAAATATCATTGACGCGACTTTGAGCTAATTACACTTTCAAACAACCTGACTCGAATCCAAAATGAAGCACCCACGAACATTGGCGTGCTTTACGGCTGAAGAGAGCGAGAACTTTGAAAACATGACACTTAACTGCTGAAATAGCCGAAATTGACAGCCAGAGAAACCGACAAGCCACCTACTTCACATTGATTTTAAGACGCTGATTTCGAATAAAATATAACGCCTTGTTAAGTAGCAGCTAACTACCACTATAACCAAACAAAGCCACCATAATCACTGAACTCAACCAAAACAAAATCGCCAAGCGTTAGCTGTCTGCTTGAACAATTTGTTATGTTTTTTACGACTAACTTTTGTTGTCTGATGATACGAAGCTATTAAATAGTATTTCGTATTTCCAACCATCACCAGCAACTACAGTGCAATCTGAAGAATGAACACGAGCATGAAGTACCGCAATAGGGTCTTCAATTTTAGGAAGGGTCAGGTGACTGTGAATCCGCACCCTTGCCCCAGCCAATTCAGGATAGTCCTCATAATATTCCGACTCCATGAACGACGCTGCTCTACGCATTTCTGATAAATCACCGTTACCCGAAAACTTTAGCAAGTCAAACCAATAGGGAATAACCATCAGCAAAGCTAATAATTCTGACAGGTTATTTGCGACTTTGCCCGCTTGTCCTTCAGAGGAAACAAATAGTATCGGTCGTTTTTCTAGATCTAAATTTCCATATGCGAGAAAAACACCACCTGATCCTTCGCCAGCCAAAGCAGTGAAAGGTAAATTAGGGTCTAGTTTTATCCAAGAAAAGTCGTCATTAGCTTGACCCAATTCAAAGTCAAATGACTCACCTAAATCATCAGCTATATCCGCTAACTGAAGCTCCGAATATTTAATCATCGGTTAAACTATCTCCAAAAACATAACGCCGCGTTAAGTAGTGAGCAACGCTACCACGAAACCTAACCATACCACCTTAAACACAAAACCCAACGATGGAATTAAAAATGCCATGCGTTGGGAATCTGTCTTAAACGCTTTGTTAGCTTTTTGTTGCCGCAGCGACCGTTTGCGCTGAATTTTTAACCACCTCAACAATTTTGGTACTTTTTTCTGTAGATGAGTTTTCATTTTGCAGGTAACCAGTTGCACTCTCACTAAATATTGCTCGTGTAGTTTCGACCAATACTGCATCACGAATTCCAGAGTCATCTGTAGCATTTACGAACGCTTGAAATGTCTTGAGTGAATTTGCTTTAAACTTGTTCGCTGCTGACTGGTGCATAGCTGCTTTGTAAAGATTGCCGCACCAAAGAGTCGCTGTTATCAAAAGAACAAGTATTAATATCTTAGAAGATACATACTGTATCGCGCTTGCAGTAGTTGTTATATCTGGCGTCGCAAATAGAAAGTAAACAGCTGATATTAAAGATAGAAATGCCAACACAATTGTAGCTTTTAACCAATTTCCTGCTTGGGTTTGCATAGTTTTAGCTTCTGTATCAAAATCCGCTGTAAAGTGCGCAACACCAACACTAGCCGACGCCTCACGAGCAGCCTGAACTATTTTTTCTATTGCTTCATTTTTACTGCTAATTTCTTTTTTTGTCGTAGTTAACAAATTTTTTGCATCAGAAACCGAACTCGTTAATTGTTTAATATTACTTTGAACTTCGCCTTTTTGATATGCAAGGTAAGGCACATAAATATGAGAAAATTTATAAAAGCTGTCTACGTTACTCTTAACTTCACGAACATATTGATCACGAACACCTGAAGGGTTTGACTGCTCTATTGTAAAATTTCTTATATTGTTGACCGTTTGACTTATAGGTGTTCCATGAGACACTATTTGGTCAGCAACATCGTCAGGTAATTGCTCAAGTGGTAAAACTTTAAAATGATTACATAGCGCATATAGGCGTTCCAAATCCGATTCTGCATTTTCGAAATTTATACTTCCCCAATTAGAATCATAAATAAGATCTGCTATATCAATTTCTGTGATTTCATCCATCAACGACAGTAAATTTTTAACTTGCTCTGTTGAAGCCACAACTTATCTCCTTTGTATAATTGTACTGATAAAAGCTAACGCTTTCTATACATCTAACTGTATACCTAATCACCCACGCTACCGCCACTTCACACAGGCGAAGAACTAAGGATAATATCACGTAACTGATTGAAACACATATCAACTGAGTCTTACTACATGTTATGAACTTGGCAATTAGATTGCAAAGTGTCTCATAATTCTTGAATAACTTAACTTTAGATATAACTGTATATAAATACATACCAAAAAATAAGTTAATCATGAAAAATCAGTTTCTACTCAGTGTGCAAGATCATATGCGGACACGCCATTATGCGAGTAAAACCATTGAGGCATACCTTATGTGGATCAAAAAATACATTATATTCCACAATATGGAGCACCCTTCAAAGTTAAATGAAAAACACGTTGAAAGGTTTTTAAGCTATCTCGCTATAGAAAAAAAGGTAGCCGCCAAAACACAGGCTTTGGCTTTAAATTCGATCAATTTTTTATACCGCGAATATTTCAGAACACCGCTCTCCCTTGAAATGAAGTTTCAAAAATCACAACTAGACAGAAAGCTCCCAGTCGTTTTAACAAAAAATGAGATGTCACAGTTTCTAGTGCATATTGACCCCAAATATAAGCTCCACATAATGCTGCTTTATGGGTCAGGTTTACGCGTAATGGAATGTGTGAGGCTTAGAATACAAGATATTGATTATCATTACGGAGCTATTCGTATATGGCAAGGTAAAGGCGGAAAAAATAGAACGGTAACACTTGCTAAAGAGCTAGTACCCTTACTGAAACAGCAAGAGAGCATAGCGCTAAGCTATTACAAAAAAGATATCAACTCGGCTGGTTATGATGGAGTTTGGCTAAATCAATCTTTACAACGTAAATACCCAAACGCTAGTCTAGACTTTAATTGGCATTATTTGTTTCCCTCAACAAAATTATCTACAGATCCACAGTCCAGTTTATTGAGACGCCATCATATTAATGAAATTGCACTCCAAAGAGCCGTAAAACGAGCAGGTAAAGATGCAGGAATAACTAAAAACATAACCTGCCACACACTGCGACACAGCTTTGCTACTCATCTTTTAGAATCAGGGGCTGATATAAGAACGATACAAGAGCAGCTTGGTCATTCAGATGTAAAAACCACTCAAATTTATACCCACATATTAGATAGAGGTGCCAGTGGTGTTACCAGCCCACTCTCGAATATTATAAATTAAAGAAGGGAGTGTAAAAGTCGTGATTGAGGAGGTGGTAACTCTCTTCTTGTGCAATAAATAATAATGTAGCCAGTAAATTTCATAATATAAAAAAAGCGCATTCAATGCTTCACAAAGGAATTAGAATAACCTCCGTTCTGGCATCAAATGCGCTTTCCACAGAAAAGCATGACTAGTACTTCCCTATAGGGGGCTTAAGTATCCTATGATAGTACATCAAGAAAAAGAGTAGATTGCATATTATAAATTTCCCCTTTTTGTTTCCCAGCTAGACACTATAACTTCTAGTTAACGACTAAATTGCTCTTGGAGTAGCGTTAAAGTGACGTTTAAATTCTCTGCTAAATTGAGAAGGACTCGAATAGCCAACTCTTCTTGCTGCATCACTTATTCTCATGCCTTCTATCTGAATGAGATCTTTTGCCTTGTTTAATCGAACTTTTTTCAGATACTGCAAAGGGGATTCAAAGGTCACATTTCTAAACGCATTATGGAAAGCTGACACACTCATATTCGCTTCTTCAGCCAATGATTGAACAGTGATTGTTTGATCGTATTCCTCATGAACTTTAGATAGCGCTTTAGCCACTCTTGCGTAATGCCCATCTTGATGAGCCAGATCAAATAGAACGCGTCCTTCAGCTCCAGTTAATGCTCTATAAACAATTTCATCAATTAAAGCATCACCTAAGATATTGGCTTCTATTTCACAATGAAGTGTTTTCATTAAGCGAGTGCAGCTATCTAACATTAGCGCTTCCATTTCTGTCGATTCAAGACCACTACTGCCCGCTTTATGTTTATTGCAGTAACTTTCTAAAAAGCCTTGTTCCTCTAGTTGCTTAACGAGTTTATGCAGCCGTTTGGGATCAATCGTAATCGATAAACCCAATAAAGGTTCTCCATCAATTGGCATGGCTTCACACTCTAATGGCATAGGGACACCAACGACCAAGTAATCTCCCGCGGCATAAGTGACTGGACGATCACCGATGTAGATATTTTTGCGCCCTTGAGCAAGTAAGATGATCCCCGATTCATAAGTAAAAGGCTGCCGACCGTTACCATTACTGCTTCTATAAAGCCAAACACCGTCTATTTCAGTTTCTTTGATCCCTTCAAGATCATTCCAACCTTTTTTATCTACATAAGACTGCATCAAGTTCGCGAGAGTTTGCATAAATAGAGCCTGTTCCAACCAATTTTAATCTCTGAAGAATAACAACAATGTAGAAATAGGCAATTATTTTGGAGAAATCACTCTTTAACCACGATAAGAACAGTACTAATATGCAAATATACAAACAAAACAATAATCAAATGCGCTGATTTAAGGCATGTTGAACTTACACAAGGAATTAGCAATGCAATTCACATACGTCAACCCTACAGTTATCCACTTTGGACAAGGTCAAATCCAAAGTATCAGCAATTCAGTTGAATCATCTCAAAAGGTTTTAGTGATCTATGGTGGCGGTTCAATTAAAAACAATGGTGTTTATGACCAAGTAACTGAAGCACTTAAAAATCACTCTTGGGTAGAATTCTCAGGTGTTGAAGCGAATCCAACAAAGGAAACCCTAGATAAAGCGGTTGCGATTGTTAAAGAGCAAGACATTGATTTCATCATCGCAGTTGGTGGTGGTTCAGTTATTGATGGTTCTAAGTATGTTGCTGCTGCAGCGAAATACGATGGTGACGGCTGGGATATCCTGCAAGGTAAACACCAAATCACTGAAGCAACACCAATTGGCGCAATTTTAACGCTTCCAGCAACAGGTTCTGAGTCGAATATGGGTGCGGTGATTACTCGAAAAAAAACTCAAGAAAAACTTCCGTTCATGCACCCTGCTGTTCAGCCTAAGTTCGCTGTAATGGACCCGGATGTAATGAAATCTCTGCCAGAACGTCAGCTAGTAAATGGTCTTGTTGATGCATGGGTTCACGTATGTGAGCAGTACATCACCATGCCAACTAATGCTATGGTTCAAGAAGGTTACGCTGAAACGCTTCTGAAAAACCTGCTTGTTCTTGGTAAGCAATATGATGAACGCGACAATGATGAATGGCGTGCGAACCTAATGTGGACAGCAAACCAAGCTCTGAACGGTTTAATTGGTACTGGCGTTCCTCAAGATTGGGCAACGCACATGATTGGTCATGAATTCACTGCGCTTTGGCATGTAGACCACGCTCGTTCGTTAGCGATTGTTCAACCATCTTTACTTCGTAACCAAATCGAAGTGAAACGTGGCAAGCTAGAGCAAATGGGTAAGAATGTATTCTGTTTAGAAGCAGGCTCTGATTTGGCTGAACGCACGATCAGCGCTATTGAAGATTTTTACCATAGCTTAGATGTTGCAACAGAGTTTTCAGATTACGAGGCAGACAAGCCTACGGCTATTGATCGCATTATTTCTCAACTTGAGTCACACGGTTTTGTTCAACTCGGTGAAAACCAAGCAATTACTATTGAAAAAACACGTGAGATTCTAGAGTCTGCGGTTCAATAATTAATTAGTAAAAGATGTTAAGTTGATGACTTAAGATCGATTGTATATAAAATCAGCGGTATTTTTACCGCTGATTTTTCGTTTAAGCACAAAGCTTTACTTATCACCCATAAGCCAAGATTTTTATGTGCAATCGCATTTCTATCTTGTTATGGTGAACCATACCGCAGATATGTATGAAAAGAATTTGAACAGTCACCAACAAATGGTTGAGTTTAACGCACTTAACAAATGGTATGGCGATTTCCATGCCCTTAAGAATATTGATTTAAGTATCCAACAAGGTGAAATTGTTGTGATTTGTGGACCTTCTGGTTCGGGTAAATCCACACTTATTCGCTGTATCAACCAACTAGAGCCCTTTGAGTCAGGTGAATTAACCGTTAGGCAGCAATCTTTGCCTTGCCAGTTCAATACACCAGGAAAAGTAGGAATGGTATTCCAGCATTTCCATTTATTCCCACACTTAACCGTGCTTGAAAACCTCACTTTATCCCCTATTCGAACTTTAAAAATGAATAAGTCAGACGCCGAATCTCTGGCAATGCATTATTTAGAACGAGTACACATAGCTGAACAAGCTCATAAATACCCTGTTCAATTATCGGGAGGGCAGCAGCAGCGCGTGGCTATTGCACGTTCACTTTGTATGAAACCCGAACTGTTATTATTTGATGAACCAACATCAGCACTCGACCCTGAAATGATTAATGAAGTCCTCGATGTAATGGTCGAACTTGCAAGTGAAGGGATCACTATGGTGTGTGTGACACACGAGATGGGGTTTGCTAAACAAGTAGCTGACCGAGTCATCTTTATGGATGAAGGGCAAATTGTAGAATCGAACACACCTCAAGCTTTGTTCGAGAACCCTCAGCATATACGTACTCAAACTTTCCTAAATCAAATTCTCACTTACTGATGATCATACGAATTTTTAAACCCGTGATTTCAGCTCTTTTTCAGATTAGCCTGCTAGCTTTCGCAATTGGGTGGATTTTAGATTCTGGTGCACAATCTATGGGCTATAGCTGGCAATGGGATCGTGTGCCCGATTACATTGCCTTCTATGAAGATGGTGAATGGTGGCCTGCCGAGCTGATTGAAGGTTTGCTTGTCACCATTAAGATTTCTTTACTATCCTTAATCGCGACTCTATTCATTGGCTTAGTAACGGCATTACTTCGAAATTCTGATTCGATCGTCGGTCGGACGATTGCCACCAGTTATGTAGAGCTAATTAGAAACACACCGCTCCTAGTACAAATTTATTTGCTCTATTTTGTGTTTGGTCCTGTGATTGGATTAGACCGATTCAGTACTGCAGTACTGGCGCTGGCATTGTTTCAAGGTGCTTACACAGCTGAAATATTCCGTTCTGGTTTGAATGGTATTGCTAAAGGGCAATTTGAAGCAGCTCAATCGTTAGGGCTATCGAAAGCTTTTACTTACTGGGATGTTATTTTACCTCAAGTGGTTCAACGAACACTGCCACCACTGACCAACGAAGTCATATCATTAATAAAGAATTCCTCTATTGTGAGTGTCATGGCGATATTCGACCTAACAACAGAGGCCAGAAACATTGTTTCTGAAACTGCGATGCCATTTGAGATTTGGTTCTCAGTTGCCATCATTTACTTAGCGCTTACACTTTCACTTTCTGCCGTTTCCGCTTGGCTTGAGCATAAGCTCGGAGCCAACTGGCGAACTCAATAAGGATTTATCAGCATGAAGCTATTTAAAACCGCAATCACTG
This sequence comes from Vibrio gallaecicus, assembly GCF_024347495.1. NCBI lineage: Bacteria > Pseudomonadati > Pseudomonadota > Gammaproteobacteria > Vibrionales > Vibrionaceae > Vibrio > Vibrio gallaecicus. The sequence continues at coordinate 1,073,714 of NZ_AP025491.1, forward strand.
CCCTACTGACGCTAGCCGTTAGCTTGCCGGCACTTGCTGCATCAACACCGAATTTAGATAAGATCAACGACCGGGGCACTCTACGTGTAGGAATGTCGACTTTCGTTCCTTGGGCCATGCGCAATAAACAAGGCGATCTGGTTGGTTTTGAAATTGATGTGGCAAAGCAACTGGCGAAAGATTCTGGATGGAAAGTAGAATTTGTTCCAACCGCGTGGGATGGCATTATCCCTTCTCTACTTTCTAAGAAGTTCGATGTGATCATCGGCGGTATGTCGATTACTGAAGCTCGCGCGAAAAGCGTGTTATTTACCGCGCCTTACTCTCACTCAGGCGTTCAACTAGCCGCAAACAAAGAATTAGCAGAAGGTTTTACTCAGATTGATGATTTTAACTCTCGCCGCGTGAAAATTGCTGCTCGCCGTGGGGCATTCACAGTGCAAGTTGCACGTGAGACCTTCCCTAAAGCGAAAGTTCTACAATTCGATGACGATGCTCAAGCTTTCCAAGAAGTGTTAAACGGCAATGCCCATGCGGTTATCGCCTCTAGCCCAAAGCCTGAACATGAAAGTATTAAAAATTCAGACACTCTCTTTATTCCTTTTACAGAACGGTTATCTAAAGGCAATGAAGCTTTTGCTGTACGTTTAGGTGAAACGGATAAAGCAGAGTTCTTTGACCAGTGGATTCAAAAGCGTACTGAAGATGGTTGGTTACAAGAGCGCTATGAATATTGGTTCGCCACATTAGATTGGCAAGATCAGATAGCTCAAGGTCAGTAAGCACGCTATCTATTATCATCTAACCGTTAGGAGACTCTTATCTGTTAGGTGATTATTACCTGTTAATTTAACAAAAATCAGCTAAACCAACCCAGCCAATAGGTCCTTTGTGAGCAGTACTAGCAACGCATATTCAGTTAAACCCAATACGAATAACAAGCCTTGGTTTCGTCGTCTTAATTTGCTCGATGGAATACTGCTTGCCGTGCTCGCTGTATTCTCAATTTGGTTATATTACCGTTCCTCCATTGGTATTAATTACCAATGGCGATGGAATGAGGCCTTCTCACTTATTTTCATTCCGCCTTCCAGCGGTAACGTTCCTTACTTTTTTCAAGGTTTGATCGCCACATTGCGATTAAGCCTATGGAGCATGGCATTAGCCTTATCATTTGGCACCGTATTAGGCGTCGCTCGCCATTCAAAAATTGCATTCTTCCGAACCCCTGCGCTTTTATTTATTCAATTAGTGCGCAATATCCCACCTTTGGTATTCGTATTCATTTTTTACTTCTTCGTCTCTAATCAACTCATCCCGTTATTAGACTTAGAAGAATTGTTAAGAGAGCACAATGGCGATATCAATCAGGTACAAGCTTTCTTATTTGGTCCAGCTAATTTGTGGGAAAATTTAGCCTCAGGTGTCATTTGTATTGGATTACTGTCTTCTGCTTACATTGCTGAAGTTATTCGTGCGGGCTTAGAAAGCGTGCCTAAAGGACAATGGGAAGCCGCAGATTCGCTTGGGCTTTCTGCCTTCGCTAAATACCGCTTTGTTATTGGGCCACAAGTATTGACTGCCATCACCCCACCTTTGGCCGGGCAGGCTATTTCTTTAGTAAAAGATACCTCGATTGTCTCGCTAATTTCTATTCAGGAAATGACGTTTGTCGGTACTGAAATGGCTAACTCATCCGGTCTTATTTTTGAAATTTGGCTGATTGTTGGCGCCGTTTACTTTTCACTTTGCTTTATGCTGTCTCAATTATTCAAATCCATAGAGAAACGTTCGAGTATTTATTTGAATCTTCAATAGTCTGGAAATGAAAATCCACAATCTAATATATTCTGTAAGCTATACATTTGGTTACGTTGCTCACAGCAATTACATTGATAGTAAAGGATTCGCACGTTTAACTCGTTTGAAACCTATACTTTGATCATTCAATTCATACATGAGTTATCTATGGATCAACATAAAGAAAAAGCTTACCACGCCGTTGTTGGCGCTTTGGTCGGGGATGTCGCTTCTATGGGGTTACATTGGCTCTATGACCAACAACAGATAATCAAAGTAGCTGGCAAGCACCCCGAATTTCATGCACCAGACAGGTTCGACTATCAAGACAAAGGCTACTTTGCCCACTCCGGAAAATCAGTTGGGGATCATTCTCAATATGGCGCGCAAGTTTTAGCAATGGTCGATGCGCTGACTTGTGCAAAAGCGTACTCCGAGAAATGCTATATCGAACACTTTAGAGAGTGGTTCGATTTTGGTGGGTACTGGGTCGGTTACATAGATAAACCAACAAAAATAACCTTACAAAACATCCACCAGCAGGAAGCTAACGGGTTACCTGTCACGCGATGTGGCGCTGACGACACTCAGTTACCGGCTATTTCCAAGCTCATTCCCTTAATCGCCTGTTTTCACACCTCTAACGAGCTGCCAGCTATGGTAGAAAGCGCAGTAAGAGTAACGAATAACAATGATAAAGCGGTTGAGTGGGCTCATGCACTTACCTTACTTCTGCAAGCTGCTATTCAAGGACACACACCAATGCAGTGTGTCGAAATGGTCAGACAAACTTGTAGTTCATTCATACACGAACAAGTGAACTTAGCTCTAGCTGAACCTGAACTATCAATAACCGAAGCTGCTCAGAAATTTGGATTGCATTGTGATTTAGCCGCCGCATTTCCTGTGATTATTCGTATTGTGGCAACGGCAAAAAGCTACGAACAAGGGATTCGAGACAACATTCTATGTGGAGGTGATAATTGCGGGCGTTCTATCATTATTGGGGCTGTACTTGCTGCAGGATACTTTGATGAAGAAGGTTCTATTCCTTGTGAATGGCTTGCCCAACTAAACCTGAATGGCAAGGTACTCGCCTTACCCATCCAATAAGATACCCCTTCAATAAAATATCGCTTCCAGTAAAAAGCGCTGTGATAATACAGCGCTTTTTTTCAAGACTTTAAGCAGCCCACTTTTCTAATCAAACAAATTGAAAAACAGTCCGAATTATTTAGGCAAATTGTCTAATGCATTTGCCATAGTGATCAATCGGTCTAGAATACGCTCGCCATCCACACCAATACCATTATGTTCATATTCATTGGTAATCCACGCCTTAGCCATTGGTATGTTAGACAGCGTCTCACGCGTATAATCAAGCTCAACATACATATCGTCAGCGTATGCGGCACACGCTACTGGCACAGTGTTTTGGCTCAATACGTTTGCATCATAGACATCACACCAATCTTGCTTCTCAGCCAATAGGTTTGCAGCTTCACGAAGAGGTTTCAATGTTGCTAGTTGCTCGAACATCCATGGGTAAACCATTTCCCCGGTAAACCAAAACTCACTGCCCGTTTGGTAGTTATATTGCGGGTACTGCTGACGAACGCGATGTGCAGACCAATTTGATGCAAAGCCCTGGCAGTAAATCGATTCATGCAAAATGGCATAAATTGGATTCGTTAAATATCCCTGCTCTTGCTGCATTTGATTTAAAAAGCTATAGCTCAGTTGTCTTTCGCCATTCACATCAATAAACGCACTTTCTAATGTGAAGTAAAGCGGCATATTAGCCCCACCACGCCCTAAGTTAATACCAATCAATTGGAACTGTTCAACGGTAAACTGCTGACCATTAGGCAGCCTTACATCGTTAATTAGTAAGTAATCTGCAATTTCACGACACATCACTTGCGCTTCAGGGAACTGAGCAAAAAATGCATTGTTTTTGTCTGTCACACGTTTATAGGTTGCTTGGTACACATCATCGGCATGGCGAGAAATAGAAGGAATACCGCCAGTCACATAACAACGTAACAAGCTTTGAGGGAATAAAGATAAGTAAGACAATGTACAGAACCCACCAAAGCTTTGCCCAAGCGTTGCCCATTGGTTCACACCTAGCTTTTCACGAATCGCTTCTGCGTCTCTTACAATGTTATCAGCTCTAAAGTGAGTCAAGTATTGCACTTGTTGCTCACAAGACAGATGTGCCAGAGATTCTTGATTCACTGGTGTGCTGTGGCCGGTGCCACGCTGATCCAATAGCAGCACTCGGTAGTCTTGCAATGCACGCTTTAACCAACCAGATTCACCACTAGCTCTTGGAGAAGGAAAACCAGGACCACCTTGAAAGTACACTAACCAAGGAAGATCTTGATTGTCTTTTGAGAGACTGACGAGTTCACGGGCAAAAACTTGAATGTGTTGCCCTTGCTGATCTTCATAGTTAAGAGGTAATTGAAAATTATGTTGGCGATACAGTGTTGTTCCATCAATAAAGCTCGTTTGCACCTGAATTTCCTTTTTATTTGTAAGATTACGACTAATTTATAAGGTTGCGACTTAAATTGAAGTGCGGAAAATCATCAAATGAATAATTGCCGATATGCACCTCAAACAACAAAATATTAACACTAATCCACGGGAGAAACCGCTCATTAATGTTAAGAAGATCTTTCATCTGCGTGGATAAGTCTTCATAGATAAGTCTGCTTAAAAAAGCTTCACCCATAAAAAAGCCCGCGATTAGGTTCGCGGGCTTTTTAATAATTAACTGACCGAGTTAGGTAGGCAGAATTGAACAGCTATACAGCCTTACCGTAATTAGAAGAAGCTAATCGAATGGCGACCACTTTTTTGATCACGTTCTGCTTTTGGCTTGTCTTCTGTTTTCGCTTTCTTTGCCTGATTCGATTTACTCGCTTTATTTGATTTATTCGAATTGTTTGCAGACTTTTTCGGTTCTGCTTTGGCGCTTAGAGGGTGCGAACTGTTTTTCTTATTTTCTTTGCTCTGAGCATTTTTTTTATTTGCTGTTTTTGATTTAGCTGGCTTCTTCGCAGCTGGCACTTTTTCTGGTTTTGCTACCACTTCTTGTACAGGCTGATCACACACAACCACGTAATACTCTTGATTGAATTCAAAGAAGTCACCGTCGTACATTTTGCGGCGTTTACGGGTTTCCAGTTCCCCATTAACGGCTACATAACCTTCAGAAATAATGTGCTTGGCTTCGCCGCCACCGCTCACAAGGTTAGCGATTTTAAAAACTTTATATAACTCAATAGGTTGAGAAGAAACATCTACACCCAGAGCTTCAATTTCAATTTCTTCGCCTTCTTCATCACCAACATAGTCAGCGTCTTCGTAATATTCTTGTTCCATGTTGATTCTTACCTAAAACTAAATTCTAAACTGATTGCGCGCAGTGTAATGCCAAAAGGCATAAATAACCACGTTCTATTTAAAAACAATGATGGCATGTAATTACGCTATTTATGTCTCTCTATGTAGACTACAGTTAATAGTAAAGTCAATATTACAAAGGATTGTATGCGCATACTTTTGGTTTTATGTTTATGGCTGGGATTCAACCAATCACTTACCGCTAAGCAAATCCCCGTGACGGTTTATGCCGATGATGCTTATCCGCCATACAGTTTTGTAAGTGAGGGGGCAGCCAAAGGGATCTACTCTGATATTATGCGATTGGCTTTCAGTCGCATGCCACGCTACAACGTCACAATAAAGCCGACTCCATTTAAGCGAGGGTTAAAACTTCTTGAAGCAGGTAGAGGTTTTGCCCTTTATCCACCCTATTTCTACCCTAATCAACGCCATTATATAAATCCTTACTCTGTTCCTATTCTGCAAGAAGAAGTCGTGGTGTATTGCAATACAAAGCCGGCGGTCAGTACTTCTTGGCCAGACGATTTTTATGGTTTGAAGATTGGTATCAACAATTCCTTTGCCATTGGCGGAGAGCAGTTTTGGATAGCGGAAAAAGAAGACAAACTAACAATTGAGCCAGCGTTAGATAACCGTGAAAACATCTTAAAGCTCAAAACAAATCGCATAGATTGCTACATCAATGACAAGCTATCGATTCTTTGGGAAATAAAACGAATGAAGCTTTCTGGTGATCTGCATGAGGAACGAGAGTTTGAACTTGGTATCAGTGTCAGCACAGAGCAAGGTTACTTGGCATTTTCCGCCGATACAGATAACCGTTATCCATTTAAAGAACACTTTGTTAAGCAGTTCAACGCCATCATTCTTGAGATGCAAAACAATGGCGAGATTACAAATCTACTCAAGCGGTATATAAACTAGTTTACTTAACCGCTATGAAGATTAGTGCTATCAACTCAAGGTATCGACTAAACACAATCATTTAAATAAATACATTAAGGTGTTTAGCTAACGACCTTGGCTAAAAGACGATAAGGAAACCAGTTGCTTGGTGCATTCATGTTTAGGGTCATTAAATAATTGCTCTGTCGCGCCTTGTTCCACTATATACCCTGCTTTCATCACTATGGTGTAATGGCATAGTGATTTCACCACATCCAAATCGTGACTAATGAATAAGTAAGTCAACCCATACTTTTCCTGTAGAGATTTTAAAAGATCAAGTACTTGGGACTGAACAGTTCGGTCAAGGGATGACGTTGGTTCATCCAATAAAATGAATTCGGGTTTCAGTACCAGCGCACGCGCCACTGCAATACGCTGCCTTTGTCCACCTGAAAATTCATTCGGGTAACGGTGGCGAGTATTCGGGTCTAAGTCGACTTCTTTCATCACCTCACAAATTTGTTGGTCAAGCTGTGTCTCCGTCAACTCTTGATGTACTCGTAAACCTTCACCAATAACCTGAGCAACCGACATTCTTGGATTAAGTGCCGAAAACGGGTCTTGAAACACCACCTGCATGCGACTTCGATATGGCAACATACCGGTTCGATTTAAACCTTGAAGTTCACTTCCATCATAAGCAATTGAACCTTCACTATCGACCAGTTTGAGTATCGCCATACCTGTGGTGGATTTGCCCGAGCCACTCTCGCCGACTAAACCAATCGAGTGACCACGCTTTAGAGTAAACCCCATATCCGTGACAGCTTTTACATGCGACACCACTCGTTTGAATATGCCCCCTGTAATAGGGAACCAAACCCGAAGCTGATTCACATCTAACAGTGACTCACTGACTTCCGGTAACCTAACCGGCACACCTTTAGGGTCTGAGTTGATCAGTTTTTGGGTGTAAGCATGATTTGGGGAACTAAAAATCTGCTTACAATCACCACTTTCTACCAGATGTCCATCTTTCATCACTGCCACTCGATCAGCAATTTTTTTTACAATACTCAGGTCATGGGTAATGAATAACATCGCCATACCTAATTCTTGTTGAAGTGATTTAAGTAAATCTAAAATTTGAGCTTGCACGGAGACATCAAGTGCGGTGGTCGGCTCATCTGCAATCAATAGCTCTGGTTCATTAATCAGCGCCATCGCAATCATGACTCTCTGACGCTCTCCACCAGACAGTTCATGAGGGTATGACAATATTTTTTGTTCTGGGTAACGGATACCCACTTTATCTAACCACTCTAAAGCCAATTCATGTGCTTTGTTGGTGCGCATACCTCGGTGTATTGATAAGGTTTCAACGAGCTGCTTACCCACTTTGTGTAATGGGTTAAGTGATACCATTGGCTCTTGGAAGATCATTCCAATTCGTCCGCCTCTCACACCTCTAAGTTGACGCTCTGAACAACTCAAAATGTCGATACCGTTGAAGTTAATACTGCCATTTAAATAGTGAGATGAGCCTTTCGGAAGCAATTTAAGAATGGAATTGGCAGTCACCGATTTACCCGAGCCACTTTCACCCACCAAGGCTAAGGTTTCACCTTTTATTATTTCTAAAGACACCTTGTGAGTGACCTGCTCAACAGTACGTTTGTTATCAAGCACGTTCGCTCTTGCAAACCCAACCGACAAGTCTTTGATCGTCAAAACTGGTTCTACGCTATTTGTCATCAGGTTCTACCTATTCTGGTGCGGGTCAAAAGCATCACGTACCGCTTCACCAACAAAGACGAGTAACGTCAGCATCATGGAAAGTACAACAAACGCAGAAATGCCAAGCCATGGTGCATGTAAATTTGCCTTACCTTGGGCTAAAAGCTCCCCTAATGAAGGGGAACCCGCGGGTAAGCCAAAACCAAGAAAGTCCAAAGAAGTGAGTGTTGTAACCGAGCCAGACAAAATAAATGGCATCATAGTGAGCGACGCAACCATTGCATTGGGCAACATATGCCTAAGCATGATGCGTTTGTCATCGACCCCCATGGCTTGCGCCGCACGAACATAATCAAAATTACGGCAACGCAAAAACTCGGCTCTCACAATGCCCACCAGGCTCATCCAACTGAAGAGCACCATTATCCCCAGTAGCCACCAAAAATTGGGCTCGATAAAACTGGATAAAATGATCAATAAAAATAGAGTCGGCATGCCGGACCACACTTCAATAAAGCGTTGACCAAGTAAATCTAGCCAACCACCGTAATAGCCTTGGCTTGCCCCCACAAAGACGCCAATCACACTGGATACAATGGTCAATACAAACCCAAACAATACAGAGATTCTGAAGCCATAAATAATACGAGCCAGTACGTCGCGCCCTTTGTCGTCTGTGCCAAGCCAATTCACGTTATCGGGCTTTGAAGGAACAGCACCGGTGATATCAAAATTGATGGTGTCATAGCTAAAGGGAATCAAAGGCCATACGATATAGCCTTGCTCTTCTATCAGTTCAATCACATAAGGATCTTTATAGTCGGCTTCCGTTTCGAACTCTCCGCCAAACTCGGTTTCCGCATGCTCGGTTAAAACGGGATAAAACCATTCATTTTGATAGGACACCAACAAAGGCTTGTCGTTTGCGATTATCTCTGCAAACAAACTCAATACAAACAAGATGGTGAATACCCACAAGGAAATAAAACCGCGTTTATTCGCTTTGAATCTAAGCCACCTTGCTTGGTTTAGGGGGTTATTGAAGTGAAATAAACGATCATTAAATAGATATTTAGGGTGTAAACGTTTCAATGTTAAAGGCTTCTCTGCTGAAGGCTTCTTTGAAGAAGGAACACTATTCATGGTTATCTCGCCTCAAAGTCAATTCGAGGGTCAACCCACGTGTAGGTTAAATCGGAAATAATACTCAGTACTAAACCTAGAAGCGTCATGATATACAATGAACTAAACACCACAGGATAATCACGTTGAATGGTGGATTCAAAACCAAGCAGCCCTATGCCTTCTAAAGAAAACATCACTTCAATTAACATTGAGCCTGTGAAGAAGATGCTGATAAATGCACTTGGGAAGCCTGCAATAATAATGAGCATCGCATTACGAAATACGTGTTTATACAAGATGCTACTTTCATCAAGCCCTTTTGCTCTTGCTGTCACAACGTACTGCTTGTTTATTTCATCTAAGAATGAGTTTTTAGTTAGCATACTCAGCGTTGCAAAGCCGCCGATAACCATTGCAAAAATAGGTAACGTTAAGTGCCAAAAGTAATCGATGATTTGCTGGTACCAGTTAAGTTGTTCAAAATTACTCGACACTAAACCGCGCAGTGGGAACCAATTAAAGTAATTACCGCTGGCAAATAAGATGATCAAAATAATCGCGAATAAGAAACCCGGAATAGCGTAACCAATGATGACAACTGCACTAGACCAAATATCAAAGCGTGACCCGTGGTGGATAGCTTTAAAGATTCCCAAGGGAATAGAGATCAAATAGATGATCAAAGTGCTCCATAACCCTAGTGAGATGGAGACGGGAAGCCTATCTACAATCAAATCAATGACATCACCACCTTTAAACAGGCTCTCGCCAAAATTAAACATGGCGTAATTTTTTAGCATGTCAAAGTAACGTTCATGTATGGGCTTATCGAAACCAAATTGCTTTCTGATTTCTTCGACCACTTCTGGGTCTAACCCTCTTGAGCCTTTATAACCACTAGCCGATGCTTGTTCGCTGTTGCCTAAATCGACTTCTTGACCGCCACCAGAAAAACGTTCCATTATCCCTGAATTATGTCCCTCTAATTGCGCAACGGCTTGTTCAACCGGTCCGCCAGGGGCAATCTGGATAATAAAAAAGTTAATGGTGATGATCGCCCACAACGTTGGAATAACAAGCAGTAGACGTCTGAATATATACGCGGCCATTACTACTCCTAACGACGTTTTTCAGGTAATAAAGCCGCTTTTTCTTCCGATACCCACCATGTATCTACCCCTAAATCGTATTTAGGTAGAGTACTTGGACGTTCGAATTTATCCCACATGGCTACGCGGTATTTCCCAGAGTACCATTGAGGAATAAGGTAAAAGTTCCACTGTAGAACCCGATCAAAAGCAGGACCTAAAGCACTCAACTTTTCAGAGTCACTTTGGCTTTTAGCAATTTGCTCAGTTAAAGCATCAACGACTGGGTCAATTACCCCTGCGGTATTAAACGTAGAGTCAATATAGTTCGAATTCCAAGCAATCAATAAGTTCGGATTCGGGTAAGGGTTTGCGGAATAAGATGATGACACCATGTCAAAATCACGGTCTCTTAGCCGTTTAATATATTGAGTGGTATCCACAGTACGTATCTTCATTTCAATTCCCATGCGCTTTAAATTTTTCTGCATAGGTATCGCGATACGCTCAGATGTTGGGCTATAAATCAGGAGTTCAAAAGCTAAAGGCTGACCAGTCTCTTTGTTGGTCATCACCTTATTTTTTAGCTCCCACCCCGCTTCCTTAAGCAATTTAAACGCGGTGCGCATCTGACTACGAATTCGGCCACTTCCATCAGTGACGGGCGGCTTAAACTCTTGAGTAAATACGCGAGGATCAATCTGATCTTTAAACGGAGTCAGCAACGCTATTTCAGCTTCTGAAGGTAAACCTTTCGCTTCATACTCGGTATTTTGAAAGTAGCTGCGAGTACGTTGATACTGACTATAGAAAAGGTTGCGATTCATCCATTCAAAATCCATCGCATAGGTTAATGCTTCACGAACTTTAGGATCTGAGAAAGTAGCAATTTGACTATTGAAAATAAAGCCTTGTGACGTTTCAGGCTTTTCATGGTTTAACTCTTCTTTGGTAATGTAACCCTTATCGAAATTTGTACCTGTATATGACGTTGCCCAAAACTTGGCCGTGTTCTCAACACGCAAATCGTATTCACCAGCTTTGAAGGCTTCAAGCATAACGGTGTCATCACGGTAATAGTCGTATTGCACTTGTTTGAAGTTATTGCGCCCCACATTCACCGGTAGGTTTGCCGCCCAGTAATCTTCTAATAGACCGTAAGTAACACTTTGCCCTGATTTATAATCAATCACTTTATAAGGGCCACTACCAACTGGCGGTTCACTTAATGGATCACTTAACTTTCTATCTTGCCAATAGTGTTTGGGTAGTACACGGGTACCTTGCGCAAAGCTAAACAGCTTCTCTCTATTGGGTGTCGCCATTTCAACACGGACTATTAAATCGGAAATAGCAGTAACTGATTTGATATCTTTGTAGTAAACACGGTATTGAGGCACGCCTTCGGTTGAGAACTTGTCGAAGGTGAACGCGACATCATGAGCGGTAATAGGCACCCCGTCTTGGAAGCGGGCTTTAGGGTTTATATCAATTTCTAGCCAAGAAAAGTCATCAGCATAACGAACTTTGGAAGCAATAAGCGGGTAGTAAGCATCTATTTCATCACTTGGAGAGAACATCAACGTGTCGTAAAGCTCTCCTGTGTATTTCGCCGCAAGTCCACGAGAACCAAAACGGTTAAAGCTATCGAAAGTACCGGTTTCGCCATAGGTTACTTTGCCAAATTTAGGGGCATTGGGGTTCACGTAATCAAAGTGAGTGAAATCTTCTGGGTACTTTGCTTTACCAAAACCGACAAGTTGTGTGGTTTCAATTACTTTAGTCTTTTCAATTACTTTAGCCTCTGCTGCATTCGCACTGCTTATAGAAAAACAGGCTATAGAAAATGTTGCCGCTACTCCAAGCACTGAAAAGCTATTAACCAACTTTCTCTTAAACGTTTTTTGATTACAGAGGTCTTTATTGAAAGCAATGTTATGGCTGGATGCTTTACAAGCGGATGACTTTTCAACAATTGCTTGGTGAATAGCCGATCCACCTCCCTGAACATTGTGAAATGACTTACTTTGAAAACCTTTACCCATTTGACTCTCCCTTCAAATGTCTCAAGTGCTGGCAGCTCCGTTAGCTGAAAGCCTTTGATATCTAATGTCGTACTAATACCTTTAAAACTAGTATAGAGAAAAATATAACATCATGTAATAACTAATAAAAAACTCATCATATTCCTCTGTTTTTCCACATCAAAATACCAAGCTATTCACTTCATACTATTTAAATGCCAAACCATCATGCCAATTTATGCATAGAATAAACTCACTTTACTCATTATTATCCGTATAATATCTTATTAAATAACTCTATTGTTCTCAGGGCTGGATAGATGAAAACACGACTACTGAAGATGGCGATAAATGAAACTGAAATGGTGCGTCGTCAGTCTTTGATTCAACTTACTGATGAAGATTTATCCATACTTGAACAGCGTTTAAATTTGCTCTCTTTAAGCACAATAGACCTATCAGAACACACCGTAGAAAAGCTAAATTCCTTAACGGTAAGCAAAGTCATGTTCAAAAGAGTTAAAGGAGAGCTAAACGTACTCGTCAGCCGTCTGTTCACCACGCTCTGTACACTCAATTTTAAAATTGATTACTTATACACTCGTGCCGACATCAGCCAATTTTTAGTTACTCACGAAATATCGGTTATTGACCTTACTCTTTGTTTGCATAACACCTACTCACACATAGCTGAGCGCCTACATTTGTCTTTGGTGGAAGATAACCTAGACCCAACACCGACCCTTGCTACGTGGAATAAACGAGTTTTGTTGGAGACTCAACTCCTCTCTGAAATGTTCCATTACCTGCATCAGCTTAACGGCAATAGCCACTTGAAAGCACAGCCTTTGAGGGACGAACTGACAGGGGTTTACAACAAACCCGCATTTATTGATGAATTAGATCGAACTATTGCACTTTGCGACCGTTCAAATGATTCACTGACTATTTTGCATATAGATTTCCATGCATTGGCGAAAATCAATGACCGGCTTGGCTATGAAGTCGGTAATGCAGTTTTGCAGCAATTTACCAATATTTGTGCAGAACAGTTACGCAAAACTGAAACCATCGCACGGGATGGTGGTGAATTTTTTATTTTGCTGCCCTGTACGCCAATAAAAAATATACCGATTATTTGTGAACGTATTATCCAAAGATTTGAAGAAACCGTAGAAACTCAAACGACTTTAAGAATTGGGGCGTGCGCTTACTCACCTCAAGGTGATATTACGCTTGAACAATTGCTTTGCTGCGCGGAAACACATTTGAAGTACGCGAAAGAGCGCTCACTGATCACCGATAATCATGAATTCAGCTTAGGTACAAAGAAAACCACTAATAATGTTCTACGACTGATCAAATAAGATTCAAGAAAATCTAAAGATAAGTTTTTATGGTTTTGCGTTTATTAAACCGAGAAACCAAGCCATAATCATGAAAAATCATCATATTGAGCTTAACTTGAAATTACCTTCAACTCTGACTTTTACTACCATCAACATGCTCAATTACCTTGAGCCACCAAATGCGTACTACGATTTTGAAAACATCTACAGTCAGGACGAGTGGCAGCAAAAACAAAATTGGTTTTCAAACGCGATACAAACACTCGATAGTGATGTGATTGGCTTTCAAGAAGTGTTCAGCCCAGATTCGTTAGCGTCACTTTTACAAACACTTGGCTACCCATATTTCGAGGTTGTTGATTCCCCTCATGTAGAAAGTGATTATTTGTATACCTCTCCTGTTGTAGCCATTGCTTCACGCTATCCAATAATTCAAGTTCGCCCAGTCACTCCCAACCTTGATTTGCTCAAGAGTTTCAATGCAGCCAGTGATTTTTCTTTTAATCGCACACCAGTACACGCCACGATTGATCTGCCTCACTTAGGCGCGACCGATTGTTATGTGGTGCACTTTAAGTCGCAAAGACCTTCTGAGCCCCATACTGATACTGATACTGATACTGATACTGATACTGATAAGAATAAAGAGCCAAGTAGTGATTCTTTAAACCAATTACATACCGAACAACTGGGCAGGTGGCTTTCTACGGTGCAAAGAGGTTTTGAGAGTAACCTTCTGCACAAGTACATTTCTCAGCAACGCCTTCAATCTGATCAACCCATTATGGTTATGGGCGATTTTAACAAACCGATTTTCCATGATGAATTCAACGGGCTATTGTCTTACATGTTGAATCGTGATGAAGCTAGTAAGAACTGGTTATCTCACTTTCGATTACGAGACAGTTGGGATCTCTACCACCAGCTTCACCAAGAAGATTTATTAGAACACCGAAAGCCTACACATTACTACGGAGCGACAGGTTCTGTTTTGGATTATATTTTGCTTTCGAATGAGTTCGATTGCCAAAATTCATCCAGCTTAATGGAAGTCCATGGATTCACCGTCACAGACAAACACATCGTTAATCCAAGCTTTGAGGTTGACCAATTTAGTACCGATCACGCTTTAGTGTCGGTGACAGTTCGTATTCGAGAATAACCTCACGCAGTCTTTGATTACCTCAAATCTATCGAAGATAACCTTAATCCTATTTCGATAACCACGACTCAGTCCTTAAGTGGCATTTCGCTGAATGTCACTTCTCCCCACTCCCTTACAAATACGGTTTTGATGACGTTAATCGCGTGAGCTTCATCACCAAAAAACACGCCATCGAAACGTTTCGATGATCGTTATCACACAATTTAAAACAGAGAAGTGCAATTGATAAATGAAACACTATTATCACTATCGAAACGTTTCGATGGGTTTTATTTGAGCTTCTCTCATACCCACAGCGTTCTTTAAGTAGGTAGCATTATGAAAAAAAGTACTCTAATTAATTCAGACCTTTCATACCTTGTGGCGACGCTTGGCCACACTGATGAGATCACTATCTGCGATGCGGGTTTACCTATCCCTAACCATGTACGACGTATTGATCTAGCATTAACTCACGGAGTACCGAGTTTTCAGCAAACGGTACAAACGATGCTCGATGAATCACAAATTCAAGGTGTGATTATCGCCGACGAATTCGTAACAGTGAGCCCGGAGCATCACGCCGTTCTTATCGAGCAGCTTAA
Source organism: Vibrio gallaecicus (assembly GCF_024347495.1). Lineage (NCBI taxonomy): Bacteria > Pseudomonadati > Pseudomonadota > Gammaproteobacteria > Vibrionales > Vibrionaceae > Vibrio > Vibrio gallaecicus. Next base: position 1,088,894 of record NZ_AP025491.1, read on the forward strand.
AGCTGAAGAAGCGCGCTGTGGAAAAACTATCGCTGTCACTTACATCAGCCATGAGGCTTTTAAGGAACGTACCAATGACAGCCGAGCGGTGATCCGGACTGGTGAATGTACACCTTATGCGAACGTTATTTTTCAAGCTGGCGTGACCTTTTAGCCACGTACTTTGACTTAATTCACTCTAACTTTATTTTAATTATTCTGGCCCCGAGTAAGGAACCAAGATGACTCAAGCCATTTTAGAACTTAGCGCTATTGAGAAAGCCTTCCCTGGCGTAAAAGCCTTGGACAAAGCTAGCCTCAATGTTTATCCAGGACGCGTAATGGCGCTAATGGGTGAAAACGGTGCTGGTAAATCGACGTTAATGAAAGTGCTCACGGGTATTTATCACCTAGATGCGGGCAGCATTGCTTATCAAGGTCAGCCAGCCGCATTTAAAGGACCTCGTGACTCACAAGAAGCGGGAATCAGCATTATCCACCAAGAGTTAAACTTAATTCCGGAGCTGACGATTGCTGAGAACATCTTCCTAGGACGTGAAATTACCGGAACCATGGGTCGCATTCTTTGGAATGAAATGTACCAAGAGGCCGATAAGTTACTGAAGCGTTTAAACGTAAACCACAGTTCTAAAACACCTTTAGGGCAGCTTAGCCTTGGTGAGCAACAAATGGTTGAGATTGCCAAAGCGCTGTCGTTTCAATCTAAGGTCATCATTATGGATGAACCAACGGATGCCCTAACCGACACAGAAACCGAATCGCTGTTTAAGGTGATCCATGAACTTCGCGCTGAAGGCTGCGGTATTGTTTACATCTCTCATCGCTTAAAAGAAATCTTTGAAATTTGTGACGACATTACAGTGCTTCGTGACGGAAAATTCATTGGTCAATGTGAAGTAAAAGACACCGATGAAGATGGCCTAATCGAAATGATGGTAGGTCGTAAATTAGATGAGCAATACCCTCGAATTGATGTGCAATTTGGTGAGACTTGCCTTGAAGTAATAGGGCTAACAGGTTCAGGCGTAGATGACGTGAGCTTTACTCTTAAACGCGGAGAAATATTAGGTGTTTCTGGCCTTATGGGTGCAGGTCGAACTGAGCTAATGAAAGTGATTTATGGCGCTTTACCAAGTGAACGCGGTGTCATTAATTTAGATAATAAGACCATTAACCCAGCCTCTCCTAAAGATGGTCTTGCCAATGGCATTGCTTATATCTCTGAAGACCGTAAAGGCGACGGGTTGGTTTTAGGACTATCGGTTAAAGACAACATGTCACTGTGCGCTTTAGACCAGTTAACCATCAATGGAAAAATCCAGCATGCTGATGAAGTCATTGCTGTGGATGATTTCATTAAGTTATTCAATATCAAAACCCCGACTCGTGAACAAATCATTGGCAACCTTTCCGGTGGTAATCAGCAAAAAGTGGCGATTGCCAAAGGGTTAATGACCAAACCTAAAGTACTTATCCTCGACGAGCCAACTCGCGGTGTCGATGTAGGTGCAAAGAAAGAAATTTATCAACTCATCAATAAATTTAAAGCGGAAGGCATGAGCATTATTTTAGTCTCTTCTGAAATGCCTGAAGTGTTAGGGATGAGTGACCGCATCATGGTGATGCATGAAGGCAAAATTAGCGGTGAGTTTGACGCTAAAGATGCGAACCAAGAATTACTACTGGCGTGTGCGGTCGGTAAAAAGATCAATAAGGATGCAGCATGAGTACTAAAACCATAAGCAAAACAACTGAAACTGAAGTACCAAAGAAAAAGCCGCTGATCAGCAAAGAATGGCTGATCGATCAAAAATCATTGATTGCTTTGATCTTTTTAATTGTTGTCGTTTCTTTCTTAAACCCTAACTTTTTCACAGTCGACAATATTCTTAACATCCTACGCCAAACCTCTATCAACGCCATTATTGCAGTTGGTATGACGCTGGTCATTTTAACGGCAGGCATTGATTTAAGTGTTGGTTCTGTCCTTGCTTTATGTGGTGCATTTGCCGCTAGCTTAATTGCTATGGAAGTGCCGGTATTGATTGCAGTACCGACCGCGCTTGTTGCAGGTGCTGCTTTAGGCGCTATCAGCGGTGTGATTATTGCGAAAGGCAAAGTCCAAGCATTCATTGCAACTCTCGTTACCATGACTCTGCTACGCGGTGTCACTATGGTTTACACCGATGGTCGCCCTATTTCTACTGGCTTTACTGACACTGCGGATGCATTCGCCTGGTTTGGTACTGGTTACGCTTTGGGCATCCCTGTTCCAGTATGGATTATGGTGGTTGTGTTTGCAGCGGTTTGGTACTTGCTTAACCACACTCGCTTCGGTCGCTATGTTTATGCCCTAGGCGGCAATGAATCTGCTGCACGCCTTTCTGGTATCGATGTCGATAAAGTTAAAATCGGTGTCTATGCAATCTGTGGTCTGTTGGCAGCCGTCGCTGGCATTATCGTCGCGTCACGTCTTTCTTCAGCACAACCAACAGCTGGTATGGGCTATGAACTTGATGCGATAGCAGCGGTGGTTTTAGGCGGTACAAGCTTAGCCGGCGGTCGCGGTCGAATTATGGGCACTTTAGTCGGCGCTTTGATTATCGGCTTCTTAAACAACGCCCTAAACCTATTAGACGTATCTTCGTACTACCAAATGATTGCCAAAGCAGTGGTTATTCTTCTGGCGGTATTAGTGGACAACAAAAACAAGTAACTGATAACACTGAATAATTATAAGAAACACATGACTATTTAATAACTGTACTACTAATAATATGACATCAGAGCTAGGTGCTAAAACATTTGGGCTAACCAGTAGAGCGTTTTAACTAACCCTTAAAATACTTGAACTAAAGTATTAGAACACTTGAACCAGCCCTAGCTCGCCCCCTACACAAAGGACTATAACGATGAAAAAATTAGCGACTCTTATTTCTGCTGCTGTACTTTCAACTTCTGTATCTGTGTCTGCACAGGCTCAAGATACAATGGCAATCGTACTATCCACTCTAAACAACCCATTCTTTGTAACGATGAAAGATGGCGCAGAAGCAAAAGCGAAAGAGCTAGGTTACAAGCTAATCGTTCTTGATTCACAGAATGATCCCAGCAAAGAGCTATCAAACATCGAAGATTTGACGATTCGAGGCGTGAAAGCCATTCTGATCAACCCAACGGATTCAGATGCTGTTTCTAATGCTATTCGTATGGCAAACCGATCAAACATACCAGTACTAACGCTGGACCGTGGCGCAAGCCGTGGTGATGTAGTGAGCCACATTGCTTCTGATAACGTGATCGGTGGTGAAATGGCAGGGCACTTCATCATGGAAAAAGTAGGTGAAAAAGCAAAAGTAATTCAACTTGAAGGCATCGCGGGTACTTCTGCTGCACGTGAGCGTGGTGAAGGCTTCATGAACACGGTAAACGGTAGCGACCTTGAATTATTAGCAAGCCAACCTGCCGATTTCGACCGTACTAAAGGTCTGAACGTAATGGAAAACTTATTAGCAGCTAATTCTGATGTGCAAGCCGTATTCGCACAAAATGATGAAATGGCATTGGGAGCACTTCGCGCCGTTCAAGCTTCAGGTAAAGACGTGATGATTGTTGGATTTGATGGTACTGACGATGGCATTGCTGCTGTTAACCGTGGCAAGTTAGCTGCAACTATTGCTCAACAACCTGACCTAATTGGTTCACTTGGTATTGAAATGGCTGACAAAGTGCTGAAAGGCGAAACCGTTGAAGCTTACGTACCAGTTCCTTTAAAAATCATCGCTCAGTAATCCTGTTTAGCGCTGGAAATCTAATTAAGCAGGGAGTCCAATACCTCCCTGCTCATTAACTCTAAGCTTATTAATTCTAAGCTTAAAATTAAAAATTCAGATAGTGCATCGCTGTTTCTCATCCAATATCTAATGAGAGGAGCAACAGCCATGCATTTTCAAATACGATATATCATAAGGCTCGTATCATGACTCAACTGATTGTTTTAGGTAGCGTAAACGCTGACCATGTTTTGCAAGTTCCTTCATTCCCTCGCCCTGGTGAAACTTTAGTGGGCGGTAACTATCAAGTAATTCCAGGTGGAAAAGGCGCAAACCAAGCGGTTGCTGCTGCTCGTTTAAAAGCAGATATCGGCTTTATTTCATGCGTAGGTGACGATGCATTTGGTATTAACATTCGTAATGCGTTTGCACAAGATGGCATCAATACAGATGGCGTGATCATTGCCGATAAAACCCCAACTGGCATCGCGATGATCCAAGTTTCCGCGTCGGGTGAAAACAGCATTTGTTTATCAGCTGAAGCCAACGACAAGCTAACGTGTGAACAAATTGAACCACACTTGCAAAAAATACGTGATGCAAAATACTTATTAACTCAGCTTGAAACACCAATTGAAGGCATCGAGTATGCAGCTAAAGCAGCAAAAGAAAACAGAACGAATGTTGTGTTAAACCCCGCCCCTGCCCGCCCTTTATCGGATGAATTACTGGCGTGTATTGATGTGATCACCCCAAATGAAACGGAAGCTGAAGTACTAACAGGTATCACAGTCACAGATGACCAAAGTGCTCAGAAAGCTTCAGAAGCATTGCATTTGAAAGGTATTGAAATTGTGATGATCACATTAGGTGCTAAAGGTGTTTGGCTAAGCCAAAATGGACGTGGTGAACTTATTCCAGGGTTTCGTGTAGAAGCCACTGATACTACAGCGGCTGGAGACACCTTCAATGGTGCATTCGTAACGGGTTTGCTTGAAAATATGCCAATTGAGCAAGCCATCAAGTTTGCTCATGCTGCTGCGGCTATTTCAGTGACCCGTTTTGGGGCACAAACTTCGATTCCTAGCCGAGAAGAAACCGACACTTTTCTTGCGAAGCAAATGCAGTAAGCCCATAAAAGATATTACGTAATCTGTTGTATTTCCTTTAGAATGAGTTTCATGGAAACATCTAAACGTAGTTATCTTTAATCAACACAGTTCTATTAGCTGGTTTATAGTCTGTACTTTTAGTGCTGTGTTTAAGATCATTTTCCGGCTACGACTCAAATTTAACATTCTCAATTGGGTACATTCAGTTTGAGCGTATTCAGTATCATCACAAGGACTTAATATGGCTACGATGAAAGACATCGCCAGGTTAGCAAAAGTATCGACTTCTACCGTTAGTCACGTGATTAATAAATCTCGGTTCGTCAGTGATGAAATCGCAGAGCGAGTCAATAACGCCGCTAAAGAGCTGAATTATGCACCATCGGCATTGGCACGTAGCTTAAAAATGAAACGCACCAATACTATAGGCATGCTGGTCACCACGTCTACCAACCCATTCTTTGGTGAAGTGGTAAAAGGGGTAGAACGTCGCTGCTATGAAAAAGGCTATAACCTGATTTTATGCAATACGGAAGGTGACAGCGAACGCATGAAATCATCCATCGATACTTTGCTACAAAAGCGAGTTGATGGGCTTATGCTCATGTGTTCAACCCTTGAAGGTGAACATTTAGATGTATTTGAACGTTATCCAGAACTACCCGTAGTGGTAATGGATTGGGGACCAATGCTTTTTGCCAGCGATAAGATCCAGGATAATTCGCACCAAGGCGGATATATGGCAACCAAGTACTTGATAGACAATGGTCACACTGAGATTGGTTGTATCACCGGTCCTTTACACCGAAATCAAGCTTCTTTACGTTATGAAGGCTATAAGAAAGCCATGGCGGATGCGAACCTAGAGCTAAACCCCCAATGGATTATTGAGTCTAACTTCATGTGTGATGGTGGGTTTGATTCTTACCATAAGCTCAAAAGCAAAGGTCAATTACCTAGCGCCCTATTTGTATGTAACGACATGATGGCAATGGGCGTGATCAATGCGGCTTATCAAGATGGTCTGCATATCCCAAGTGATCTTTCTATTATTGGATATGATGACATTCACTTATCTAAATTCATGACTCCCTCTTTAACGACTATCCACCAGCCTAAGCATCGATTAGGGAAAGCGGCTGTTGATACCTTAATCAACCGACTTAAAACACCAGATGCCTACCCGCAAGTTGTCGAGCTTGAACCTACGCTAGTAGTAAGAGACAGCGTACAAACGCTTTAAATTCAATCGGTCTCATTTCAAAAAACAATGGCATTTGTGACTCAAGGCAACGCTCACCACGTTGCCTTATTTATTGGCTTAACTCGCAACTTAAAGTACTCGCCGCCAAGACAATTCATCGCCGGTGAGTACTAATGACCAAGAGTACCAGCTCCCTAATCACCAAAAGCAAGTTGCTGTAAAAACTCACTTTCAAAATCTTCTTCTATGGGCTTATTAAAGCAGTCAATCAGCCAATCTATTTTCTGCTGGCTCAATTGCCCACTGACCACAAAAGCTTGTTGCATACCCGTTGAAGCTAACTTAGCTGTACCAAAACTTTTCTCTCGCAAGTCATGACGTCCAGTTACAGATTGCATTGGATCTTTTCCTAGCTCTCCTCCCTCTCCGTGAAAATGCAGTGTTTTAGATCGACTTGAGTTGTCCGTAGAAAGGGTGTCTAGTTTATTCGCAAGGTCAATAACCAACGCCATAGGATTTTTATGTGAAGAGATTCGATATAGGAAGCCACGTTCGACTCTTTGCCTTACCCAGTAGTCAAATTCATCACAATCTAAAATTGACTCACTGATCAACGCCGCTTCACTTTTATACCCACACGCTTCTAACATAATGGGGGTGTGCTTAAACTCTGGCTGCCCAGATGCGCTATCCACATTTGGTAAAATCAAATCACAAGGCTTAGTGTCTTTCGCTGTAGTGCCATTCCAATGTATCGGCATAAAAACTTGCTCTGGCTGTACATCTTTCGTCACCATCAGTCTCGCCTGACATTCACCTTGCTGACTTTTCACTCGTACCACTTGTGGTTGTTTCAAACCATTCAAAATCTGTTGAGAATTAGACTGATTAGACACATCTGGGTGTAAACCTAACAGGCTCACTGTATCAGGATGAACTGCAATAAAAGGTTCAGGGATATGCTCGCCTAAATCTGCCGCAAGTCCAGTACGAGACATAGTATGCCATTGATCTCGAATGCGCCCCGTATTCATGAGTAATGGGTATTCAGATGATATTGACGCGATTGGATCTTGATGCTCAACGGGCACGAACTGAGCTTTTCCAGACACGGTGAAAAATTGATTATCGGTAAACATCCGTTGATTGGTAGAATCCATTTGTAACTTCATCACTGGCCACTGCTGGGGGGTAAGGCGGCTATAACTTTGGTCATCTAACTGAGTTAACCCAATCAAACAAAGATCTCGCTGTTTACCATCCAGATTCTCTAAGCTGGTCATGCGGCAGTATTCATTAAAGATCTGACCTTCATGTAAGTAATCAAACTGTTCCAAGAAACCCATCTTTTGCGCAACTTGGCTTATCATCCACCAATCAGGTTTTGCTTCTCCAGGGCTGGGTAGAATACGCCTTTGACGAGAGATTCGACGCTCTGAATTGGTCACCGTTCCCGACTTTTCACTCCAGCCTTGTGCCGGCAATAGCACATTGGCAAGGCGCGTGGTTTCAGTATCTTCAATACAATCCGACACCACCACAAATGGGCACCTTTCCAACGCTTCTTTCACTTTCACACTATCAGGTAAGCTAACAACAGGGTTCGTTGCCATTATCCATACCGCTTTAATCTTTCCTTCATGCATTGCATCAAATAAGTCTATGGCTTTAAGCCCTGCTTGCTCGGCTAAATTGTCCGTTTGCCAAAAGTCACTGATCAACTGGTGAGCTTGAGCGTCGCCAAATTCAAAGTGAGAAGCCAACGTGTTCGCTAAGCCGCCAACCTCTCTTCCGCCCATAGCATTGGGCTGTCCGGTGACTGAGAAAGGTCCCATTCCCTGCTTACCTATCTTACCGGTCGCTAAATGACAGTTGATGATGGCATTGACTTTATCGCAGCCTTGGCTGGATTGGTTCACACCTTGAGAATAGATAGTGATGACTTTGTTCGTGCGAGAAAAAGCTTCGTAAAAGGATTCTAGCTCTTGTGAAGTCAGCCCCGTAATTTGCTCTGTGGCTTCACGAGTTTCGGCTTGTTTAGCCGCAGGTTTCATTGCTTTGTTAAAACCTTCGGTAAATTGATCAATGTAATTTTGATCCAAATAACCCTTTTCCTCTAGATACGAAAAAAGACCATTAAATAACGCGACATCCGAACCGGATTGAATCGCAAGGTGATGGTCAGCAATATCACAGGTTTCCGTCACCCGAGGATCAATCACAATGACCTTTAAATTTTGATTAGCTTGCTTGGCAGCCCTTAGCCTTTGGAATAAAACAGGATGACACCACGCGAGGTTAGAGCCCGTAATCACCACAAGATCGGTCTGTTCTAGATCTTCATAGCAGACTGGTACAGTGTCTGAACCAAATGCGCGTTTATGCCCAACCACACTCGATGCCATACATAAACGGGAATTACTGTCGATATTTCCGCTGCCGATGAATCCCTTCATCAATTTGTTCGCGACATAGTAATCTTCTGTCAACAATTGCCCAGAGACATAAAACGCGACGGAGTCTGGACCATTCTCCTTAATGGTTTGAGAGAACTTATCCGCTATCAGTTCAGTCGCTTCATCCCAAGCAAAAGTATTTCCGCCTCCTGCACTGGCAAGTGTTGGATAAAGCATTCTGCCAATAGGCGTTACGGTATCGCCTAAAGCTGCACCCTTTGTACATAGTTTTCCGTAATTCGAAGGATGTTGTTTATCCCCTCTTATTTCTAGTTTCCCTGAAGAGGTAGGTCTTGCTTCAATGCCACAACCGACACCGCAATAAGCACAGGTAGATTTTATCCATTCTTGTTGTGAACTCGTCATTCATCCCTCACGCAATTATCCTTAATTGTATGCAAGACACTACAGCAATTTACACGCCAGCTTTATTACCAGTTTAAAATTAAAAAATTAACCAATTAAAACAACAAGATAATGAAATTAATCATATGAATCATTTTGATTAATTCATACCACTCGATATATAACCTTAAATTTGCACCAACTTACGCAAAGCTGCACCATTAACGCTCATTTTAATCAATTAACTTAAAAATAAACCTACCACTTTAGAGGTACACTAAAAACAAAGAAATACAATAAGGCATTGTTAAGTAAGGATTAAAAATACAAATCACCTTATAAATATCACTTTGGCACCCTCCTTGCTGAACCAACACAAAGGACGAATAAATACAAAATTCAGAATGAACGATAAGTAAGAGAAAAACCTCTATTTACTCTCGCATTTATCATTCCTATCTGAACCAGCTGATAAAAAGGAATTTGCAATGAGCCAGACACCTACAAGAAAAACTAAGATTGTTGTCGTTGGAAATGGCATGGTCGGACATAAATTTATCGATAATCTGATTCAAGATAAATCCGATGAATTTGACATCATCACTTTCTGTGAAGAGTCTCGATTAGCTTATGATCGCGTACAACTCACTTCTTACTTTGATGAAGGTAAAGGGGCGGATGATCTCGCCCTAGCCAGTGAAGGTTATTACCAAAGTAACGGAATTAACTACTTACTCAACAGCAAAGTAACTCAGCTTGATACAGACAATAACCAAGTCATCACCGACAGTGGTCATATTGAAAGTTACGACAAGCTAGTACTAGCAACGGGCTCATTCCCATTTGTTCCCCCTATTCCCGGTAATGACCAAGAACATTGTCATGTCTACCGTACTTTAGATGATTTAGATGCCATCGAGTTATCAAGCAAGCAGAGCAAATCAGGCGTGGTAATTGGTGGTGGCTTGCTGGGTCTTGAAGCTGCTAACGCCGTTAAGAACTTAGGGCTAGAAACGCATGTTGTTGAATTCGCGCCTCGCTTAATGGCGGTTCAATTGGATGATGGAGGCGGTGCACTTCTACGCAGAAAGATTGAAGGACTTGGGGTTCAAGTTCATACCGAAAAAGCGACATCAGAAATTATAGCGGGTGACACTGCCCGCTACCGAATGAACTTTGCTGACGGTACTCACCTTGAAACCGATATGATCGTTTTTTCTGCTGGTATCCGCCCTAAAGATGCGCTGGCACGCAGCTCAAACATAACCATTGGGGAACGTGGTGGCATTGTAATTAACGACCATTGCCAAACCAACATCGACAATGTTTACGCCGTTGGTGAATGTGCACTTTGGGACAACAAAATTTTTGGTTTAGTGGCACCCGGCTACTCTATGGCAAAAGTAGCGGCATCACATATTGCAACGAACGGCGAAACTGAATCTAGTTTTACTGGCGCAGATATGAGTACCAAACTCAAATTGCTTGGTGTAGATGTCGCCAGCATTGGTGAAGTTCACGGACAAACTGAAGGCGCGCAGTCATACACCTACAATGATGAAATTGAGCAAGTATATAAGCGTTTAATCATTTCTGCCGACGGCAAGAAAATTGTCGGTGCGGTACTGGTTGGGGATGCCGAGGCTTACGGCACTTTGCTACAAACCAAGCAAAATGATATGCCCCTGCCAGAGAACCCAGCGGTATTGATTCTACCGAATGTGACCGATGATTCGGGCTCCGCTATGGGGGTTGAAGCATTACCAGATACCGCCGTGATTTGTTCATGTTTTGATGTGACCAAAGGCGATATTAAGCAAGCAGTTTCTGCAGGCTGCACCACTATGGCAGCACTAAAAGAATCGACGAATGCTTCAACGGGTTGTGGCGGCTGTTCTGCCTTAGCTAAGCAAGTCTTAGATAGCGAGTTAAGCAATTTAGGCGTAGAAGTGTGTAACGATATTTGTGAGCACTTTGCTTATTCTCGCCAAGAGCTTACCGACATTATTCGAGTCAATAAAATCAAATCATTCGATGAGTTATTGGACTCTCATGGACAAGGTTTAGGCTGTACCGTGTGCAAGCCAGCAATTGGCTCGATACTCGCTTCATATTGGAATGATTACATTCTTGAAGATCAACATCTAGAGCTTCAAGACACCAATGATATTTACCTAGGCAATATGCAAAAAGACGGCACCTACTCTGTCGTTCCTCGTATAGCTGGCGGTGAAATCACCCCAGACAAGCTCATTGTACTAGGTGAAGTGGCGAAGAAATTCGATTTATACACCAAGATCACTGGTGGTCAGCGAGTTGATTTATTTGGAGCTCAACTCAACGAATTACCTATTATTTGGAAAACTCTGATCGATGCTGGTTTTGAAACGGGTCATGCCTACGGAAAATCCGTTCGTACCGTCAAATCATGCGTGGGCAGCACTTGGTGCCGATATGGTGTCGACGATAGTGTTGGCTTAGCTATCAGGCTTGAAAATCGATACAAAGGGCTTCGTTCCCCGCACAAAATCAAATTTGCCGTATCAGGCTGTACCCGCGAATGTGCTGAAGCTCAATCTAAAGATTTTGGGATTATCGCTACAGACAAAGGTTGGAACTTATACATCTGTGGTAATGGCGGCATGCGCCCACGCCATGGCGATCTTTTTGCTACTGATTTAGATGAAACCACTCTTCTTAAATACATTGACCGAATCTTAATGTTTTACACCCGCACAGCCGATCGCTTACAGCGTACATCGGTGTGGATGGAGAATTTAGAAGGCGGTATGGATTACCTCAAACAAGTGGTCATTGAGGACAAACTTGGTGTAGCAGCGGAGTTAGAAGCCGATATCGAACTGAATATCTCTAAATATCAATGCGAATGGAAAACCACCATTGAAAACCCTGAAAAAATGAAGCGATTCCAACACTTCATCAATAGTGAAGATATGGATGAGAACGTCAGTTTTATCACCGAAAGAGAGCAACGCTTCCCAACGCCACTTTCCAGCTCTTCAATCAACAAGGCTGCAAACGATAAGTCAGAGCATGCGAGTAATAGATCAGAGCAAGAAAAAGCTCAAAGAATCGAAATCACTGAAGTGTCATAACGGTGTTCCTTCACGTCCACAATGATGCATCTAAAAACAATTTTAAACTCATGAGACAAGGAGAACGCCATGGGAAATTGGCTAACAGTCTGTAGCGCAGATGATTTAACTCCCAATGCCGGAATTTGCGCCAAAGTAGAAGATAACCAAGTTGCTATATTTTATTGTAAACGCAACGACAAACTCTACGCTTTATCTAATTACGACCCGATTGGTAAAGCCAATGTCATGTCGCGTGGTATCATCGGCTCGCTCAGCGGTGAACCTTATGTTGCATCGCCTTTATATAAGCAACACTTTCATTTAGAAACAGGGGAATGCTTAGAAGAACCAAGCCACCAACTGCATAAATTTGAAATTCGAAGACAAGGAAAGCAAGTACAAGTGTTATCACCTGCGGCTTAACGCGCCCAGTCAGACTAAATTTGGTAAACACAATTTTAGTTTGATAAACACGATTTTAAATACTGGATTCAAATTTATTCGCGTTCTTCTTAAACGCAAAATTCGCTTACTAACGATTGTTTAAATGAAAGTGCTTTTATTAGAAATTATAGGTTAATGGTAAACGTAACCCGACCGATAAAAGCCACTTTCACTCCATATATAAAGGATTTATTACATGGATAATACAAAGTTTTCGCTGCTGTCATTTACTGGGAAGATGAAGGTTTTACACCTCAGTTGGATGGCTTTTTTTATCACGTTTGTTGTTTGGTTTAACTTTGCCCCACTTTTGCAAATGGTTAAAACCACTTTAGGCTTAAGTACTGAACAAATAAAAACGCTACTCATTTTAAACGTTGCGCTAACCATTCCTGCGCGTGTCGTGGTGGGTATGCTCACCGATAAATATGGACCAAGACTGGTGTACTCCACCCTGCTCGCGGTCTGTTCCATACCATGTTTCATGTTTGCATTTGCAGATTCCTTCATTCAAGCCGCTATTGCCCGTTTCCTACTTGGTTTCATTGGCGCAGGTTTTGTTGTTGGTATCCGTTTGGTTTCTGAATGGTTCCCACATAATGAACTGGGTACTGCTGAAGGCATTTACGGCGGTTGGGGTAACTTTGGTTCAGCAGCAGCAGCCTTTACACTACCGACTCTTGCACTGATGTTTGGTGGTGAAGAAGGCTGGCGCTATGCCGTTGGTCTTACCGGCTTAATGAGTTTAGTTTTCGCGGTTATCTTCTATAAAAATGTCACTGACACCCCTAAAGGCGCGACTTACTTTAAACCGAGTCAAGTGACCGCAATGGAAGTGACATCTAAAGGTGACTTCTTCTTCCTACTGATAATGAAGATCCCAATGTATGCCGCTTTAGCGCTATTGGCTTGGAAACTCTCACCTTCTGGCATCAACATGATCACTGACGTCATGGTCAATGCCGTGTATGCCACACTTATTGCCCTTTATGCTTATGAAGTCTCACAAGTATGGAAGGTAAACAAGAAGGTATTTAAAGAAGAAGTGCCTGAAATGCACCAGTACAAGTTCAAGCAAGTTGCCGTGTTAAATGTATTGTACTTTGCAACATTTGGTTCTGAACTTGCGGTTATTTCAATGCTGCCATTGTTCTTCTCGGAAACGTTTGAATTAACCCCAGTGATGGCTGGTATGGTGGCTTCTGCCTATGCATTTATGAACTTAATGTCTAGACCTGGCGGCGGTTGGATTTCAGATAGATTCGGTCGTAAACCAACACTATTAATCCTTACTGCCGGTCTAGCCGTAGGTTACTTCCTAATGGGACAAGTAGGCAGTGATTGGCCTTTATGGTTAGCAGTAGCTACTGCTATGGGTTGTTCTTTCTTTGTTCAAGCGGGTGAAGGTGCGGTATTTGCGACAGTACCTCTGATTAAACGTCGTATGACAGGTCAGATTGCTGGTATGACGGGGGCTTACGGAAACGTAGGTGCTGTGGTTTACCTTACCGTTCTTTCATTTGTTTCATACCAAACGTTCTTCTTAGTTATTGCTGGTACGGCTGTGATTGGCTTTGCAACCCTAATCTTTATGGAAGAACCAAATGGCAAAATAGCAGAAGTGAACGATGATGGTAGCGTGACATTAATTGATGTTTCTCACTAATGAACGTGCGCGTCAATCAATAACTAAATCGGGGGCAACTATTCTAAGAAACGTTAATGCATCGAAGTGTTATTAGTGAATCATTATGAATGGCTGCCGTTCAAAAGCTCTGCTGTTACTTAGATTTACAGGTATTCGATCACCTACCTACTCTAAATATCAGTCTGAGCTTTTGTTCTTGCTTCTACTCTTCAACCAAGGGAAGGAGCAATCAAGGGAAAGAGAAGACATGGATCAAGCTTTTAAAAATCCAGAACAAGATCTAAACACCAGCCAAACCAGCAATCAATTAGAGCTGCGTTACGGTGGGTGTTCTTTACAAGGTAGAAGGGATGAAAACCAAGACGCTCTCATTGTTAAGCACCCCAAACTAACTGCTGAACGTGAACTAAAAGGCAGCATCGCCTGTATTGCTGACGGAGTCAGTTGCAGTTCTCAAGGTCAACAGGCAAGCCACACAAGCGTGATGCAGTTTGTCACGGATTACTACGCCACTCCCAATAGTTGGACAGTCAAAAAATCCGCTCAAAAGGTGCTTACCGCACTCAACTCTTGGCTTTTCAACTCAAGTGACAAACAAAGCTTATCGCATAACAGCTTAGTGACGACATTTAGCGCCGTAATCTTCAAATCCAATACGGCTCATATCTTCCATGTAGGTGATAGCCGAATTTATCGATATAGAGCTCCTCAAGAGCAATCCTCGACCAACCAATCGTTTATAAATCAATCTTCTACAAAAAATAATACCAATACGGAGAATAGTGACCAAAAGCGAAGTCATACGCTGACTTTACTCACAAGAGATCACCAGCGAAAAAGCTTTGGTGATAATCACTTTCTCACTCGTGCTCTTGGTATGGATAATAAACTCGATATTGATTATCAAGCCATACCGTTACAGCAAGGTGATATCTTTCTACTCACTACAGATGGCGTTCACGATTATTTACTAGAGGCTGAGATTCTTACCGAATTGAATAAGATGAAGAACTCATCTTTAAATGGTAATCAAGAAGCTAGCGCCTCTGCTAAATACCAACAAAACCTAGATTCATCAACGACTCAAGTAACTACACAATCATTAGCCACACAGCCATTAACCACACTGAGTGCAGACCACTTTGAAAGCACAGCTCAATCTCTTTGCCACAAAGCTCTAGCGCAGAATAGTAAAGACAACATTACCAGCTTATTGGTAGAAGTTTCCCATTTACCTAAGCCTTCACACCTTGAATTTCAGGAAAATTTACGAACCCGAGTTATCCCACCAGCTTTAAAAATCGGTAATACCATTGATGGGTTTAAAGTAACAAAAATCATCCATGCTGGTGCGCGCAGCCATGTCTATCAAGTCACTGAGATTGAGACTCAAAAAGAATACATCTTCAAAACCCCCTCTCTTCATTACAGTGAAGATCAAGATACGATCACCAGTTTTTGTAACGAGCAATGGGCGGGCACTCAACTAGATAACAGCAAAATAATGAAAGTGTATCCATGCCCAGCCCACTCTAAATTTTTGTATCAGCTATGTGAGCCGATTCAGGGCATCACACTAAGACAATGGATGTTTGATAACCAATCTGTGCCGCGCACAGCAGCCAAGCTTGATGAGATAAGAAGAATAATTCGTGATGTAATCAGTGCGGTGCGTGTTTTACAGCGAGCGGATATGGTTCACCGTGATTTAAAGCCTGAGAACATCATGTTATTACCAAATGGAGAGATAAAACTGATCGACTTAGGTGCCGTTTTAGTCAAAAGCCTTCAAGAATTAGAACTTAAAGATGCAGTGAGTGGAAACCATTCAAAAAAAATCCCTTTGGGAGCGGCGAACTACATAGCACCAGAATACCTAAACTCTGGCGAAGCCAGTATTCAATCCGATTTGTTTTCAGTCAGCGTGATTTGCTACGAAATGCTGACAGCAGAATTGCCATACAAAGAAATGGACACTCAGTCGCTTGCAAAGGCTCGCCATCAAGAATGGCACTATATCCCCTTTATAAACAAACATTCTCATCTTCCAACTTGGTTAGACTTAACCTTAGAAAAGGCTTGTCACCCTAGCCCTAACTCTCGGTATCAAATATTGAGTGAGTTTGTTGAAGATATCTATTCACCCAACTCTGCACTGGTTGAAAAACAAAAAAACAGCCCGTTCATTAACCGCCAGCCACTGCAGTTTTGGAAGTTACTCGCCTTGTTACTCGGCTTTGTCGCCATCGCAGAGTTTTTGTTGTTATTGCAATAAACTGAATAGCTAGAGTCTTTATTTATAACGAGACATCTCCAATTAAAAAGCCTCTGATCACTTTCATGATCAGAGGCTTGTTTATCACATCGAGTATCTTATAGCTTAAATTGGTCTACCAAGTTCTGTAGATTAGACCCAGCTGTCGATAATTCATCGACCACATTACTGGAATCATGGCTTGCTTCGAGTAAAGAAGAAACAATGTCACGAATAGCGACAAGATTGCGGTTTATTTCTTCGGTTACAGAGCTTTGTTCAGTCGCAGCAGTGGCAATGTGATCTGTCATACTATTGATTGATTCAACCGCTGAACCTACGGCATCTAACCCAGCAGTAATATCCGAAGAAGAACTGACTACCTTTCCACAAGTGGTTTGGCTGTCACTCATCGATTGAACAGCTTGCTCAACAAGTTGATGCAACTCATCTAACATGGTTTTTATTTCATGCGTACTGCCTTGTGTTCGGCTTGCCAAGCTGCGAACTTCATCGGCAACCACTGCAAAGCCACGCCCTTGCTCACCAGCTCGCGCTGCTTCAATAGCTGCATTTAACGCTAGTAAGTTCGTTTGTTCAGCAATATCGCCGATCACTTTCAGAACACCATCAATTTTCTTCGATTGCTCATGCAAAGAGCCCATGTGTGAGCTTGTTTTTTCAATGTTATCTTCTAAAGACGTAATAGAACCGATAGAAATGGTTACGCGCTCTTGAGCTTGTTGAGCATCTTTATTAGCGTCATTCGTAGCGGTAGAAACTTGATTGGCACTTTGAGCCACTTCATGCGCTGTCGAGCTCATTTCCGTTACTGCAGTCACTACTTGCTCAGTTTCGTGGTTGTGTGTTTGTAACTGAACTTTTAGGTTTTCAGTTTGCTGGTTAATAGTATTCGCCGCCTGAGTCACATGCCCCGTTGACTCAGTCACCTGTGACATAATGCCATGCAACTTACTAATGAACTTATCGAATGCTTGACCAAGTTGGGCAATTTCATCTTCACCTTGAGCGTTAATTCGGTGCGTTAAGTCACCCTCTCCACTGGCAATGTCTTCAAAGGTAGACAGCATTTTACGAATAGGTGCCGTAACCTTATTCGCCACATATGTCATCACTGCAGCCACAATCAACAGAATCGCAATTGAGCTTAGTAGTACAAACTGCATTTGCGTGCGCATCCGCTCATTCGCCGCATAGCGATATTCTTCTGTCGCACGAATAATGTCATCCGTATATAGACCTGTTCCTAAAAACCATGAGCTACCCGATATTGGTGCTGAATACGCAATTTTAGGTTGTGGAGTACTTGCTCCTGGTTTGTCATATACGTATTCAATAAAGCCGCCACCTTGTTTAGCTTTTGATCTCAAACCTTGGGTAATTTTCACGCCATTTGGATCTACGAGCCCCAGTCCAGATGTGCCTTCGGCTTTTGGCTTCAAACTATGGACAATATAGGTACCTTCTCCATCAAACATGAAGAAATAACCACTGCCACCAGCAGAAAAACGCGCTTTTTTTAGTGCATGTCTAGCCGCAATTCTAGCTTCATCACCAGTACCTAATCGGCTGACAATCTCTTCAATCACAGCTTGAGCGACAGTAGCAGCATCTTTAATGTTGTTTTGTCTTTCCTTTGTCAACGTCTCTTGGTAGTGACTGACTTCTGCTTCAACTGATTTCAATTGAAGGTTAAGGACTATAGACATAGCAACAGTTATCACGAGAACCATGGGCACAAGCGATGCGAGTAAAAATTTCAATTTCATTGATAAACGATTCATACATCCTCAATTATTATAATAAGTATGACTAACATTATCCACACAGCAGAATGCCGCACTGTAAATGAACATGGTCATTTATAGGCTTAATTATTAGTCCATTCTAAATATCAATATCAAATGAAACTTGATGTACCTTACATAAATGGAATTAGTATCCATTTTTACATCTTAAAAATACGAGGACTTAGAAAACCTACCGTTACAGCTTTTAATTTTTATGCGCCAACACCTGATACACACCCCATTTGGGTGACAAGTATTCAGAAAGGCTCAAATAACGGTAACTTATCAAATATATGGCAATAAATAGAAGAAGGTAACGGAAAATGGATTCTCTTGTTACGGTATCATTCAACCTTGTGTGCAAAAATGAGGCTCAATTCAGAACCCTCACGAATACGCTCTCACTCACATTCAAACAACCTCTATTCACATATAACGACCAAAGGAAGCAATGCCATCAGCGTGGTATTCATATTGTCGATACTAGCCAGCAACATTTTTTTCTAAATCATAATAAAAATGGATATCACAACTATAACAACCGTCTCCTTATAGATAATAAAGACATGAGTTTGGATCTAGCCTTTAAAAAAATTGCTGACGGCTGGCGCGGTGTTATCTCTATCGATGATGATTATCAGATAATCAATAAAGCGGTAAATACCGTTCTAGATGGGGGCTTATGGTACCCAAGAAAAGTCTTAGATGGGTTCATTCTTCATACTCTTGAAGGACACCCAAATGGTGATTTAGTACGATACTTTTCGGCTAAATGCAGCTTAACCAGCAAAGAAAGAGTAGTGATGAAACACTTACTATCTGGTTTTACAAACAAACAAATTGCTTCAAAAATGTTCATTAGCCTAAATACTGTTAAAACGCATATAAAAAACATTATGGATAAAACCAACTGCCACTCTCGTTATGCGTTAATTAGCATGCTTACTGAAGAAGATTAGAGTTTATGGATATTAGATCTTATATAGTAATTAGCTCAATACGCACAGGACCAACAAAATCACCACTATTGGTCAGCAAAACCGGGACTGGCAAAACCGGTTTTAACTTCAACTTCGAAAGCTGCTCTGGTGAGACGCGTAATAAATATGTCCCTAAAGGTATTTTGTCCATCAAAAAGAAACCGTCATACTCCGACACACTCTCTTTAATCACGATACCTTGCTGATTAATTAGTTGCATGACAACCCCCCCCACTTGTGTGTATTCGCCATCTTTCAATAAATAGGTATCACCATCCACTTCCCCCGTCGCAATAATAGGGTAATCGAATGTTTCGAAAACCCCTGAACGCCCAAGAACGCTTGCACCCGCAATGTTGGGGACTAAGTATGGATCAGAAAGGCTCGTTTCATCTATCACAATATCTCTTGAGCGAATATTACTTAACCCAGAAATTAACGTATGACCATTTTGTAATGTTTGACCAGAAGTCAATTGCAGCCCCTTGATCTCCTGCTCTTCTTGATCGAAGACTCCATTACCATTGGTGTCACTAAACGCTCTTAGCTCCAGCGCGCCACTGCTCGCTAAGCTATCCGCTCTCATATACAGTTTGCTCGAAGCCGTTGAATAACCTAATCCGAATGACATCGCGAGACCAACCTCGTACTCCCCTTCACTGTCAGCGCTAAGATTCAGACTCATATCAATATTCTCGAACACTTTACTCACCGTTAACTCATAATCCGTCAAATTCGAATCCATATCATAATCAAGACCGAAACCTAAGTAATAGCCCCACTCAGTGCGTCTACTTGCACTGAGAGATGCACTAGTTAGTTGATGCTTAGGAATCAGCTCATAATCAAGACCAGATCTCAGAGACCAATCCGTAATACGCTTACTAAATGCTAAGCCACCATCCAAATTTTTTTCACGCGAATAATAAAGAGAATAATCAAGCTCATTGGTTATTTGTACGAAAGAAGTAGATAAAGAAATTCGCTGGCTAAAACTGTATTGATCGGTTCGCCCGCCAACACCAACTTTCTCTTCTACTTCCTCCCTTGTGGTCGCAAGACTTAAGCCTAAAAACCCAAATCTATCGTCTAATCGTATTTCAGATTCACGCACAACGGCATTATCACCTTGTTCATGTGAAGGTGAATCAAAACCTCTTAACTCTAGATGTTTGAAATTTATATTAGTCGAGAGAACTTGGGTTTGTAACTGCCAGTTAAATGCTGGGTTGCTACCATCGTCGACAAGAATATTAAAATCATTAAACATTCCCCAAAAGGCCCAATTAGCACCGATACTAAACAGTTGCTGCCGACGGCTGTTATCAAACACAGAAGCAGTATTCATGTTAAGCGTGACGTCTCGCGTAGCTCCATAACTCAGCTTCGCTCCAAGCTGGTATTCACCTTCACCATCACTCGCGACATAATCCGTCGTGGTTAAATCTATAACTGGAACATCTAACTGGTTAACACCAAACTCATAGCCCCACTTTCCCGGGCTCAGCTGAGCATCACCAATGTAGACTGACTCATATCGTTCTTCTATTTGACCTTCTGGTCCATAAAACACCAATTTAATGGCATTGGTTCCGAACACCAGTTCAACATCTTCAAATTCATATAAACCATCATTTCTATCACGCGACGACTGCATAGCAATCAACTGATTATTTACATACAGTTCAACCTCCCAACCATTGATCAACATACCTCGTAAAGTTGTGCGATCAAATTCACTCGCTCGACCCAATTCTCGGTTTGAAAGGTAAACTCCTCGACCTGACGAGCTACTTGTTAAGTGATCGATATTTGGGGTAAATACATCACCAATTTGAAATTCCGTGGTGCCTAGAATTCCAGTATCTACGGGGTCGATACGCCCTAAAGACCATCGACTGCTGGTGATGCTAGGTTCTGAAAGAGAACCTGCGAGATAAAGCTCACTGGTCAACTTAGCTAAGTCGCCTGTCGTAAGTACACTGTAGTCTGATTGCCACTCACGATTGGAATCAATACTCGAGCTCAGGCTGACATCAACTAAAGGGAATGATAACCATTGGTAGTCAAAGTCAATGAGTGGGTAAGCTTGTTGCTCGTAACCTGAACGGTTTAAATCTTTTGCGCGTTTATCCCGTGCGATTTGTTGTTCAATGGGTAAAGCCTCTGTCGAACTAATATGCAGGGTTAGCTCCGACACCTCTAATTCGAAGATAATGGGAAACCACTGCTGCAATAATCGAGAGCTTATATATAAATCATCAAACTCATGTCTATAATCGGTAGCTTCAATGGTGTAGTTAGTAGATCCAACGAATGCAGTATGATCCTTTAAATCAAGTTTAAACCGCTGGCTCTCTTTCATAAACCAGCCCGTTGCTACACCTTCGAAAGGATCAACTTCAATCGGAAAACGAAGGCGCTCCGAGATTTCCCCTAACGGAACATACAGCAAGTCATTGGCTGAGAAGGCAAGAAAACTATCATGGAGTATTACTCTGCCTAATTTTAGTTCCAGTATTAACGGTTCATCATCCATCAGCTCGTTTTGACTTCCTTTAACATCAACCGCGAAAAATATAATGAAAAGAATCAATACTAATTGGCGAACCGAAATAGTATTGATTATATTGAGTTTATTATCTGTATTAATCTTACCCGCTATATTAAGCTTATTCGAAACATTAAGCTTGTGCGAAACGTTAAGCTTGTTCGCTGAATTTAATGCATTCAGTGAATGACGACAGAGGCTAAGGCACCTTCTTAAGGTCGACCAGATCCGTGGAATTTGTGCTGCAACCATGATGCACCAACCGTTTCTAATGATTATATGCAGACGACCACATCAAGTTCTCTTCAAAAAATAGCTCATCACTTTTATGCCGCTTAAACACGACCTTTAAAGGTGTTTTACCATCCCAATCATTCAATTTTAGCGTTATACTGCGCTCAGTCATTGGGTAATAAAAAGCCATATTTCGAAGTTTTGCTATTGGTTCTTCACTCGCCTCAGCCAAAATATCAACATCGCTGTAAACACTTGTGTCTCCAAACCTATCCAGCTGCATTTTAAGAGCATACCCTTGCTTTTCCTGACGGATCGTATATTGATTTAGGGCAACAACAGTATCAGCTGAAGAAGAAAGCCGAACAAATACTGGGATAGACATGGATGTCGTGATTTTGAGACCAATACCCACTTCATTATTCTTTACTAAATCTGAATTCAAAGCCGTATTTATGTCATTACTTTTCTTGTCTGGAACTTCAGTCAACACTAAATGGCTTCTAAATTCGCCAATATCTGATTGGCGTACTCTTCTTGCAAGAATTTTAACCGTTTGACTTCCGTTAGCTGCGATCTTTATTTGCCGAGGTGAAAGCCTTAACATCTTTGCCGCGGAATTTTTGGTTATATCGCCTTCATCAACGAGCTCTAAATTTCCATCTTCCGTCATAGACATATCAACGAAATTTAATCGATAAGTCACCGCCTCATCAGATGAATTAAATAAATAGAGATGATGTAACCTTTGGCTGGGCTCAAACTCTATTCTATAATCACTTAAACTCACTGATGCATTAACGGAAAATATAAAAAAATTAAAAACAGTAATAAGTGACAGTATTCTTATAATATATGACATACTTCATCCTTGACGGTATTTTATATAAAAAATAAGAGGCTTTAAAAGCCTCTTATTAATACCGCAATTATAAATAAGTTGCGGCTAGCTCATATGTACAATCTATTTTCCCGACGAATCCGGCGTCAATGCCCATCACGACACCCACTTCAAACTCTCCAGAGGCCCCGTCAAACTCAGGTCTCCAATCTAGGAACCCATATCGAACATACTTCTCGCCATCGATCATTTCACGTACAACAACCGCCAAGTCTCCATGAGTACCTTGGTTACATGACGCAATGGCTCCTTTCGTAATTCTGGCAGCAAAGCCCTCTGTACCAGAATATGTAAATTTGCCCGCTTTAGATCCGACTGTAGTTAAAACCGTTGGAAAAAGGTTGTCGTCAGCCCCCTCTCTAACCTTCCCATCAGGAGTGAGTAAGACGTAGCGTTCGAGCTCAGAGCTAGGAATTTTCCCAAAATCTGCTAATTGGCTTTGCTCCAATTTGATTGGATTCATGACATTAGCACCAACGTCACAATCCGCATCTTCAGTTTCGGCAGCACTAACACACCAGGGAATACTAGCCACTAATGCTGCTATACATAATTTGTTCATAAAGTATCTCCTTATACGCGATGAGAAAAGTCAAATCGACCTCCCTCATCACCATAAATCTACAATCATTACTGATAGTTAGCGGCTAAATTAACCATACATACTGCTGCTGCATTAGGACCGCTTGGAGCGGTATATGTGTACTTCACGGGTTGAATGAATGTATCGTTAGTTGTGACTACGACAAATGTAGGGTTTTTTGTATCAAGCTTCACGGTACCATTTACGCCCATGTCCTTTGGGTCGTGGCACTTACTGTTATCTTCTTGTACAGATGCCACTAAATCCAATGTATAGCCATCTGTTGCGTTAATAAGAAAGTCAAGTTGAGCAACCGATACCGAATTGGTTTTCACACGCCCTAACGCACCGTTATTACCATTTTCAGGCGGACTTACTACTAATGGGTTAATGACTTCTGCATTAATTTCACCTTGTGCAGTATCACTCATCCAGTCTGTTGTAGTTGCAAACACAGTAGATGAGCCAAGAGAAACAGCGATTAGAATGGATAATGTTCTGACGTTCATAATTATTTCCTTATTAAATTAAACTTCATCATTTATTACTATTTGAAAGTTAATTCATTTATTAACTTGGTATTTATTATGAACATTCCATTCGTTTATTCCTCACCCATTCCGGGTGATTATTTATACCCACAATCAATATAAAATATTAAACATAGAATTCAATCCACAAAAAATAATACCAAAGAGTTAGTTTTAAAATTCAAAAACATGAAGGGAAGTATCATGAGCAATAAGAAAATAGTATTTAAGACTTCATACCTAACTATGTTCACTGTATTGATTTTTGCAACATCTTTTATATTTGGTTGCCTCCATGAAAGCCCGAGTGACATAACATTAAAAGAACTGATCGCAGAGCAGCACTTAGATTCAGACCCACTTAATGACGTTGTACATAAAGATATTCGCAACCCGGTCGTGCAGCTCGGTAAAAAATTGTTCTACACCATGTCGCTAGGAGGTGAAGAAGACAGCGCGTGTGTCAGTTGCCATCACCCAATGCTCGGTGGCGGAGACCAACTCCCATTATCCATCGGCATACATGCCACTGAACCTCATTTATTAGGCGTAGGAAGAACCACAAAGCAAAACACTCCCCCTTTAGTACCTAGACAAGCCTTAACTACTTTTAACATCGCATTATGGAAACAGGCATTATTTTGGGATGGGAGAGTTGAAGTACACGGTGTGGATACCACCACAGGTTCACCAATTATAAATACACCTGATGGTTCTCCAGATCAGAGTGCTAATGTCGATATTCTGCATGCTCAAGCTGCTTTTCCTGTGACTTCTCAAGAAGAAATGAGAGGTAACTTCAAAGCTGGTGAACCCAATGATGCACTTCGGCTCCACCTAGCAAAAAGGCTGGCAGATACCCCGGAAGGTGGGGATCTACCACTCAGTTTTAGCCACTGGGAGCAAGAATTCAGAAGCGCCTTTGATATGCCTTTAGAGCCAATTGAAGAAGTGATTACTTTTAGACATATTCAAACTGCTTTAAGTGATTTTCAGCGCACCATGATTTTTTTAGAACACCCTTGGCGTCAGTATTTAAATGGGGATCTAAACGCAATGACAAAGCAACAAAAACAGGGAGCAATTTTGTTTTATACCAACAAACAGGATGGTGGAGCTGGTTGCAGTGCTTGCCATAATGGAGCTTTGTTATCTGATGAACAGTTCTACCCATTAGGGTTTCCTCAAATTGGGCGCGGCAAAGGAGATGGTCTACCCGACGCCCTGGGGAATACTGACGACTATGGTCGCTATCGTGTAACGGGAGTTACTACCGACATGTACAAGTTTAGAACTCCTAGCCTACTGAATATTGCACATACTGCCCCATATGGTCATTCGGGCAACTTTGCAACGTTGGAAGAAGTAATTCGATATTCAGCAAAACCTGATCAAGAATTCATCCTTTTCTTCAATGAAACACGCTGGTGTCAATTTGAACAGTTTTCATCTCTTTCGGGTTGTATTGATCTTTTCCCTAGTGCCCAAACATTTACGCAACACTCAATAGACGCTAGGAAAGTGTTTGAAGAACAGCATCAAATTTCAGTCGAGCTTTCCAATGAGGAAATTTCAAAAATAAAGTCTTTTCTAGAAGCCTTAACTGATCCTTGTCTCTTAACTAGAGAATGCATGCAACCTTGGATTTATGAAGCACCGATTACAGAAGATCCCGATGAAAATATGCTTCGAGCAGTCGATAGAAATGGCAAGTTGCTTTAATCAATTCATAACTGTTAATCAGCTTATATCTATTTATTTATCTATTTATCTATTTATCTATTTATCTACTCATGACGATTAAGCAATTCAACTATTCATCAACTCAACTTTAAGCAATTTACTATTAACCAAATATATAACTAAGGAGTGATACTGATGAGTGACTCACACAATAAGCCGATACTTGTATTCTGTATGGCTACTTGCTTAGTAAGCAGTTCCTATGCATCAAGCTCTGAGTTCAATACAAAGAACCTTAGAAAAATACAAGTTAGACAAGTCGAACCTTTTAATTTAGGTATTTTAGCTATGGATTCACGCTACCCGGGTACCCTAGCAGTATCACCAGAAGGGAAGATAAAAAGCTCACGTATACATTTGGTCAACAGAGTAGATTCTCAATTACTTTCCGTTTGTGGGGAGCCCAACCAAGCGTTCTCTATCAGCCTACCTGAGCAGGTTTACATAAAGCAAAATGGAAGCACGATTGCTATGGTCTCCAGCTTTACCAATGACCTCAGTTCAAATTCGTCCATCCATTGGCAGTCCGTGATTCCTAGGAGCGGTTGTCGTACAATTAGCATTGGTGCTGGCATACAATGGTTCAATAATTTTTCTACTGGGCACATCACTGCAGATTACTCAATCGAAGCTCAATACATCATGGATTAATTAAGACAAATGAGAGCTAACCCGTTAACTGTGATATGAATTCAAGAATAAAAGAGATACAAAACAACAATAGGGACCATATTTTTATATGTTCTCAGTTAAGATCGTTGGATCACTAGCATTCATAATGTATATGTCCTCGCCCTGCTCTTTTCGCGATATAAAGGAAGTTATCCGCTTTAAGTATCGCATTGTGTACTAATTCGTTAGGTTCTAGCCGAATAAACCCACCAGATACGGTGACGGGATGGAAACAAACCTCACATAAATATCGGTCTTGCTCAATACTATTTTGTAAACGGTTAACAAGCTCAATCAATTCGACATTGCGATGTGCCTTTATAATCAGAATAAATTCATCGCCCCCAACCCGATAACATTCATCAAATGTTCGGACATTTCCCTTTAAAATTTGTCCCACACGAATCAAAACTAAATCACCCGTATTATGCCCAAGTGAGTCATTAATTTGTTTGAAATAATCTATATCAAGAACAATTACACCAATACTGTTAAAGCCTTGAGCTCTAACATCTTTCTTTATTCTGTAATCTGCGCCTTGTAAAAATATACGATTTTTTAATTCGGTGAGAGAGTCATTCTCTAGTTGATGTTTTGACGACCGGTAATATCGCGAAAATTTAATTAACAGATAATAAACAAAAGACCAAAAAAATAGAGTGATGAAAAAGAAAATAGAGGCATGGTAGTCATGGACGAGCACATTATCGATAATAATTTCATTATGCTGCTCATCTACGCTGAAGTACACAATATGCACAATCAAAATTAGCATAACAAGATGTTTGTATTTGATAAGACGCCTTACATACTTCATACGCATCCCCTAATTAGTTTTTAATAACCTGCTATATCGATTCAAATGGCGCAGAGCCAAGCCATTTATAATGTCCATAGCAAGCAATAAGCTGGTTCTGACTATTACACTGTGATTTATTCAATATACTTTTGATTTGGCTGCGCACTGTCTCTTTAGACACTTGCCTAATATTTGCGACCTCAGTACTGCTCCACCCCTGTAATATGAGTTTCAATACATCACCTTCAGAAGGCGTTAAGTCTGGTTGCATCATGCGACCACTACTAGACACTAAGTTATCCCATATATGCAGCAACTTGTGGTGCGCTGACCATGAGTTCGCCCAAGCGGTTGCGATATCACAAATTGTACGTAATTTATCCATCTCTGCAGAGTTTAAATCTCGTAGGCTATGCATGATGAAAGTGAATTGGAACCCATAAGTCACACAGTCTCGCACCATGTAAGCTTTAAGGTTGTTACTAATATTAGTAAGCTGGTTATGGTCGAAAACTTGTTGCTCTACAAATTTATCTTCGTATTGGCATATCTCTTTACACTTTTGCATTAAGCTATTGCTGAGGTATTTTTGAAGATGTTTATTGATACAGGCACTAAGATTTATTCGACCAGAGATAGATTCAATCACTTTCAATTCAGGGTGATTTGAATCTGAAAATATTACCAAAACAATGTTTTCTATACCTATCGCACCCAAGTCTTTCCGTATTTGATCTTCAAATTGTTTGAAAGGTATACCTAATGTTTGTGTTACCTCTACAGGGTACGTACTCATTGTCATTTCATGCCTGCTTTTATGGAACTTACTGCGTAATAGCAAGCCTTCATATAAAAATATTAACCTTTATTTATGTATGGTTACATCACCCATATAGGGTACGAAATGGTTCTTTTACACCAAAAATAAAGCGTATATTCATCCAGGGGCGTTCAGCCGACAATGGCTATTTACTTATAGTTAAAATAAGTAAACCAATGGGGGGGGTTAATATGGGGAGTGGCTATAATATTCAGACATTATCTTGAGAAAACACTAATAATTAATAAAAATCGGATTAATATTTTAATTGTTAACGTCATCATGTTAGGAGAAATATCTGACTATTCCACTAATTAGCGTTCATCCACCGGGTGTCCGGCTAGTCATATAATTAGAAATTAAAATACATCTGAGATAATCATTATTAAAACCTATCAATAAAGCGACATGCACTCGTAATAGTTTCTTATATAATAATCATTAATTTATTATGCAGATAGTCCATTTTTTAGATTTACAATCAACCACAACCCTGCGCTAGATTCTACTCAACCTTTACTTGATAAAGTTGTTGATGCCTTAATCAACATTTCTCTCAACCATCGATGCTTCACATCTTTATCACTTGTTTTATGCCAATACATGCACGCTTTAATAGGATCTTGAAACATATCAGTGGATAGCACTTTAAGTTGATGCAGCCGGACATATCGATCAGAAATGATGTTTTCAGGAATAATGCCGATGCAATTCGTTTGTTCAATTATGGGCA
This sequence comes from Vibrio gallaecicus, assembly GCF_024347495.1. Lineage (NCBI taxonomy): Bacteria > Pseudomonadati > Pseudomonadota > Gammaproteobacteria > Vibrionales > Vibrionaceae > Vibrio > Vibrio gallaecicus. The sequence continues at coordinate 1,117,585 of NZ_AP025491.1, forward strand.
ATAGATCATGGATAGTACTCGCGTACCAAGCGACGTTTCTTCGCTGTAGAATATCTTCTGCTTGCATGCCTTTTCCAATCAAATAAGCCTCCTTTTTATCCCCTGAAGCATGCACTACGTGCTTTTCCGCAAGAAATTGTTCAACGGAGATATTATCGTCAGTAAGCCTTGGGTGATCATGGCGACATACGACACAGAGCTTCGTTTCCAATAATACTTTTGAACACAAATGGGGATACTGTTGATGTTCCATATCGAGTAATAAATCGAACTCTTTATTTCTCAAAATTTTATCTTGATTACTACTTACAAGTGGGAACACTCGAAGTTTTGCATTAGGTGCGGTTTTAAACCAGTAGTTCGACAACGCAGGTAACAGGTTTAAACCAAATACGCTTAAAGATGAAATAGAAAAGTCATGTGAGAATGTCTCAGGATCAAACTGACGGTGCTCCGGTGTTGTCATTTCAATATTCAACACCGCTTTGGAAAGTTCAGGGTAAATGTCTCGGGCATAAGGGGTAGGGATAACTTTCCGATCCTCAATGATAAAAAGCGAATCTTCAAATAAATCTCTTAAGCGCACGACACTTTGACTGACCGCCGACTGGCTTAAATTCAGCTTTTTCGCAGCTGCAGTGTAACTCCCTTGTTCGTAAATGGCGATAAAGGTTGGTATTAAGCTAAAGTCTGAGTGACGCATAAAATAGATAGCCAATAATTGAACTCAATAAAGTAACTTATACCAATAAAATGCAGTTATTGTTATAAAAACCTACAGTTTATGGATTTTGGTTATACACAGAATATAACTTTTTATACTTAAATAAAGTGAACTTGTATATTGCGCAGTTGATGGCTGAATCAAGTAAACACTGAATCAGGCCCAATCAAAACATAAGCAACAACACTCACACCAATCAAAAGAGAAACTCAATACTGATGTCATTTATTTATCAACACTAACAACTGTAAATATTAAATCATTCATATAATGATAATAATTTCCCTATAAAACTCACCCAAATTGCGTATTTATCATTATAAACCTCTGATTAATCCCTACTCTGATTGGACTGTCCTAATAAACGATCCTACTGTTTAGAGAGTAATAAAAAGGAATCCAGTTACTGATCTATTACCTAAATCTTTATGGTAATACATCTTATAAAACAATAATCGATTTCAGGAAGATATCGAAATGCTTAAAAACACGTCATGGCAACTATATACACTAACCAGTTTTTTTTTAAGTTATAGCGCATTTGCTAATGAAATAAATATCTACAATTGGGAAGGCTATATTGATCAGAAAATCATACAAGATTTCGAGAATCAAACCGGTCACACCATTACTATTGACACTTATGACAGCGATTCTATTCGTGATGAAGTGATCAACAGTGGGCGAGCTTATGTATTTGATTTAATCCTACTCGACAGCTGGACTCTAAAATCGATGGGCGAAAAAGGGTTACTGTATGACCTTTCTCATGTATCAAATGAGCTATCAAGTGTGATTGATGTGTCTCGCCAAAAAGATTGTGGGCGGTTCGGTCTCCCATATACATGGGGAACCATGGGCATTGCCTATAGAGAATCGGTTGCCAGAACGCCTATCACAAGTTGGATGCATCTATTTAACCCACCCAGCGAGCATCACCAACGTGTTGTATTTAGTGAGGATTTAGTTGATGGTGTAGCAAGTGCACTACTCGCTTCCAACTTACCCCCTTTCAGTTCCAGTAAAAATGATCTAAAAACAGCCTATAAATTACTGCAACAGCAAAAACCCCACGTACTTTCTTATGAATTTGGTGAGAGCTATGGGCTTATTTATGGCTCAGCCAGCCAAATGTCCATGACTTTGGCTTTCACTGGCGAACATTACTACATAGGTGAATATACGGAACAAAATGACTGGCAATATGTAGTACCTGAAGAAGGGACGTTAATTTGGACAGAATGTTTTGCCGTTCCTAAATCGGACAATATCAACACAGCTGCGATTAAGTTCCTTAAATACTTAAACCAACCTGACATAGCAGCTCGAAACGCTGAGTCTATCTGGTTCGCGACGCCGAATACCGCCGCCTTACCACTCACAAACCAAGAATACCGACAAGATAAAAATATATTTCCAAGTGCAGAAATTCTGTCACGTAGTGTCCCCTATCAATCTTTAGATGGGGACGCTCAATTAATTCGCGAGAAGATGATTCAAGCTGTCAAAAGGTAGTGAGCTATGAATTTAACCCAGCGTGTAAAGTTTTTTATTTTACCCATCATCATTCTCACCTTTGCAACGGCGGGATACTTATCCTTCCAAATTTTTAGGCAACATCAGGTTGATTACCATACTCATTTCATCAGTCATAGCTTGTATCACTTACATGAATCTTTGCAGATTGAAGACAGGTCAAATAATTCCCAGTTATCTACTCTATTGAATAATAATGAATTTATTCGAATTTCCGATGAAGTGAATTGGGACTATCTTGATTATTCCCTGAACCCTGCCATTTATTCTATGATTGCGCGCTCTGTAGAAAACAGCGCCACTCAAAGCATTCATATCACTAATAATCGCGGTCGCATATTACTCGCCTTCGATGATAACGACCCTTTTAGTGAAGTACAGCTCCCTCCCCATACTGAAGAATTTGTTAAGCACGCACTGCAACATTTCCTGTTGACCTCCTCTTTTTCTACCGTCAGCACTTTATTTAGAGACTCAGATGGAATACTCAAAATAGTGTATGCGCGATCTTTCTCTCCGAGACTGCTTCAGCATGACCTACGGAACAAAACCAACGAATACCTCGTTGCTATACAAGTCACTAACCTAGATAGCTTTACAACTTTTCAAAACCAAATTCGCCACGAGTTTGGAGACGAGGTCACTTTTTCAGTTCAACCTGAATTTTTCCCTGGTTCTTCACAAATAGACCAAACGGATATCAATGTTACTCTTAGCCAAGACAAATCCCTTATAGGTTCAATGGATGGAGGGGCGTATTTCTACTCTGTAAAAGTCCCTAAGCATTTAGTCGATAAGTCTACGACCACTTCATTTTACTTGGCTTTCTCAAGCGCCCTTGTCATGTCTGTTGTTACCTATCTGTTTTTACTTTGGGTAATAAAAACTCAGATAATCAACCCAATCCTATCTTTGGAGTCGAATGTTAGAGAGACAACATTCAGTGGCAATAATAAACTGATATTACTCGATAAAAATGACGAAGTGTCCAAACTCAATAACGCTTATTATCACTTGGTCAGTAACTTGGACCACCTTGCTTCACGAGACGTTCTCACTGATCTCGCCAATAGGCGACAATTTGAAACTTGGCTTGAAGAGTGCCTAAAGTTTGTTAATACCGTAGAATTCAAAGATAAAAAACCTCAAGACTTTGCCTTATTGTTTATTGATTTAGACAAATTTAAGCAAGTGAACGATCACCATGGTCATGAAACTGGCGATAAACTATTACAAATATTCAGTAAACGTTTAACGGACGTGGTCAAAACGTCGGTGTCATCGTCAAGCATAGAATTTTCAAGCATTGCTCGCTTGGCAGGAGATGAATTTTCCGTCGCGCTGCCTAAAATAAATGGACTTGATGAAGCAGAACATGTCGCTCAACAAATTATTGCCATGTTTGATGGTGGGTTCGAAGTTGGTGGAATATGCCATGATGTGAAAGCCAGTATAGGCATTGCAATGTACACGGAGAATATGAGTTCTGCTTCCCATCTTCTCAAATGCGCTGATACCGCTATGTATCAAGCAAAAGCGAATGGGCGTAATAGATATGAGGTTTTCACCAAAGCATTAGAAAACCAATTAAAACTAACCGAAACCATTGAAGACACGCTCCTTGAGGAGCTACTTGAGAATCAACTTGAACTCTATTACATGCCAATTTTCGAGTCTCGCTCACTTGCACTTGTCGGCTATGAGACGCTACTCCGAAGCCCCACATTGATGGCTAAAGATATTGGACCTGAAACCTTTATTCAAATAGCGGAATCATCCAGCTTGATCAAGAAAATTGACCTTTGGGTGATTGATCGCTCTCTTCTTGAATTTACGCAATTAAGGAATGAAGGGTTTGGCGGTTATCTGTCTGTTAACATCTCTTCTCTAGAACTCAAGAACAAAGAGTTTGCCCCACAAGTGGCGCTTAAAATTAAGCAATCAGGCATTGAACCTAGTTTGATTCACCTAGAAATAACGGAAACCAAATTGGCAGCCCCAGACGCCGATTCTGTTCACATACTAAACCAGCTTCGAGATATCGGAGTAAAATTGGTATTGGATGATTTTGGTACTGGCTACACCGCTTTTAATCAGCTCGTTCACTACCCAGTCGATTGTTTAAAAATCGATCGCAGTTTTGTCGATACCATCGAAGTGGATCATCATAAAAAAATGGTCGAAATTATTATCACTTTAGCAAAATTATATGGGCTAAGAGTAGTGGCAGAGGGCGTTGAAAATGAAGTGCAACTTACCTATTTAGCCGACCAAGGTTGCCAATTTGTACAAGGGAATCTCCTCTCTCGTCCATTACCCTTAGAGCAGTTTAGAGACCGTTTTATCCGCCGTGTTAATTATTCAAACGGCTAACTATGTAAACGTCTAATTATTAGAGGGGCAATGCATACTGATTTCAAATAAATCCGTACCTAAAACTAAAAATGGCGACACTTTGCAGTGACGCCATTAGAAATAGGAGCTTTCTATTATCTATTATCTATTATCTGTTATCTGTTATCGAAACACTAACTTGTTTTATTCAGTGAAACCAAAGCTTCTGCTGTTGCATCTTGAATAGACAAAAACAGTGAGTTGATCTTACCCGTAGGTGTTCTCATCGGGTTTAACGTCACATTCTGGTACATGAAGTCAGCCTGCTGCGTAATCGGTCTTACATTACGGCACTTAAACAAATAAGGGCGCTGCTGCCACGTAATGAAGCTTCGACAGCCTAGGTCATAAACTGGCTTGGTTTTTATTCGGAACCAATCTTCAGGTATTTCAGGGAACAATTCAAAAATAGATTTACCAATCGCATCATGTGACTGTAAGCCACTATGATGAGTCATAAAACCATTCCAAACTTGAACGTTATAATCTCGGTCCATAACCACTAAACCCATATCAACGTTTTGTACCATATCCACCATCCAGTGGAATTGTTCAAATTCTGCAGGAAGATTGAGCATACTTAAAACTCCTCCATTAGGTACGCAAGCTTGTTGTCTAATAAAGGCAAAGATTCATCAACAAACATAAATAGTAAATCACAACGAATTGAAGTGCCATCTATGTTATAGCTCACTTCGAATGTCATTGTTTTCTGAAATGATCCGCTGGTATTTTCGATAATAGAATCAATCGAAATATGCTGACCTAATAGCACAGGGGAACTTTGGAAGAATCGAACTTCGGACTGTTCACCTAAGCCATTTAAGAACGATCCAACAAGTATGTTAGACACATCCATTAATAGTTCGAGCTCTTCTAATTCTTCACTTTCAGTCGGCACTTTCATCAATTTTTTCAAGTCACTCACACTTGAGTCACTTAAAAGAACGAGTGCTTCACCGGCAATACCTTCACCACTAAAACCTTGGCATACACCTGAAACTTGGTCATTTTCTGCCAAGTCACGCAATGCCATATGCAGTTCACTTACCTCGAAAATATTCACATTCGGTAATGGTAAGTGCACAAACACATCAAAATGCCTTGCTAGCGCATCAGCAGCACGACCAATCGCAACGTTCGCTACTTCCATATATATATCGCGACGACGCAATACTGGTAAGTCAAGAATCGTTGGCGTAACAATTTGCGGCTGCTTCGGTGGATCAACTAATTCACGCAGTATTTCTTTTAGCGCTTCTTTATCTATCGGCTTTTTCAGGAAAGCTTTTGCCCCAAGAGATAACACTTTCTCTCTGGCTTTCGGTTGTATATCACCAGATACAACCACGACTGGTGTGTCATCACCCAGACGCTTCATTTCTTCTAATGTCCCATAGCCATCTAACTCAGGCATGGTTAGATCGAGGAACATAAGCTTAAATTTATTCTTTTCTAGCTCTTCCAGCGCATTCACGCCGTGAACTGCAAATGTTATATCTGCATTTAAAGATGCAGGCAGAGAGCGTGCCATCTGCTTTCGAGCTAACGCAGAATCATCACAAATGAGAATAGGAAACGACATTCATCCACCATTGATATTTTTAACTTATAAACATCAGTGTAACAGATTGTTATAGTATCAGGTACGGAGTTGCGGGGTTTTACAAGTTATATTTATAACTCAGAATGAAACTACTGCACTAGCCAAAATTCTAGCGCGAGGTTCGTTAGCTGTTAAAGTTATCTTTATAAAGTATTGTTTTAATGACAATACTAAAATCAATTGACTACTAAAGCTGATGCGTTGGCCATAAAATCAGTAACGCAAAGCGCATAATAACGGCAAAGACAAGAAGTGCTATGCCTAAGCGGTACCACTTATATTCAGCAATACTCATAGGGATTCGTTTATAAAACATAGTCACGACACCTTTCCAGTCTTGGCTCCGTTTACCATATTGCATAACACCAGTTAAAACAAAAAGCACACCGAGAAGCAACATCCCTTTTTCTGCCCAAAATAAACCAACTTCCATTTTAATCTCCTACGGCACATTAATAGAGTCAGTTTAGAGTGCTTTCTAAAAAATTGATGTACTACGATGGTCTAAAGCTCAAACCGAATCAATGAGTTCCGGTAACAGCTCAAATAAATCCCCCACGACCCCATAATCTGCCACATCAAAAATCGCCGCTCCTGAATCATGATTAATTGCGACAATCACCTTTGAATCTTTCATGCCTGCCAAATGTTGAATCGCCCCCGAAATACCCACAGCAATATATAGATCGGGCGCTACAATTTTACCGGTTTGCCCTACTTGTAAATCATTAGCCACATATCCTGCGTCTACTGCGGCTCTTGAGGCTCCTATTGCCGCACCAAGTTTATCCGCAAGCTTTTCAACCATAGCAAAGTTTTCTTTGCTGCCTAGCCCACGTCCCCCTGATACAACAATTCGTGCAGCTGGTAAGTCAGGACGAACACTTTCTTCTTTGTGCTGGGAAACAAAGTCAGAAACGGCATAGATGTCGTTGTCGTCTGCTGTGTTATCAGCAATAGGCAAGATAGTTAATGCGTTAATAGGTTCATCTCGGCTTTCATTAATGGGCACTGCATCAAATGCTGAGCTGCGGATGGTCATAACCTTCGTGGAATCAAAGCTTTTGACTTTAGCGAGAGCGTTACCTGCATAAATTGGTCTTATTACTGTATCGAGAGCTTGAATTTCTATCACGTCAGAGAGCTGACCAACATCGAGTAGTGCAGCAATTCGAGGCAATAGATTTTTCCCAAAAGTAGATGCCGGAGCCAAAATATGAGTGAACTGCTGATCCAGCGACACAACCACACTAGCCATTCTTTCAGCTAAAGGATTTCGATACATTTCGTGATCAGCCACTAGCAAATTATCAATGCCGTCAATTCCTTTAAAAGCATCTACTACGCTAGGCAAGTTATGTCCAATCACAGCTACATTAACTTCAATCTTATCAATTGCAGGGTCTAGTTTCGCTTGTTGTACAAGGTGGTTTGCTGCGCTTAATGTTTTGAGTGTTTCTGGTGCTAAATTAACATTATCGTGCTCAGCTATGATCAGGATTGAACAAAAGTTATTGTCCATAATGTGCTCCTTTTTAATCGGTTGAACACTCTCTCTGCATTTATTGACTAGATACAGATCCTTAAATTCAGGTCACAAGTTTTAGTCACTTACGTTGCCGTCAAACCATCATTCACTGACAATTTTTATTCATGAAGGCAAAACCTTCGCTTCGTTTTTTAATTTATCAACCAGTTCACTAATCCCACTGACAATCACACCAGCTTTTCTTTCTTGAGGTTCGTAAACCTCTAATATCTGTTGAGAGCTTTCTATAGCAACACCTAACTGATCTGGAGTGAGGACATCCAGCGGCTTTCTTTTCGCCTTCATAATATTAGGGAGTGACGCATATCTTGGTTCATTTAAACGTAGGTCGGTACTGAGAATCGCTGGCAAGCTCAGATTTAAAGTCTCCAAACCCACATCCGTTTCTCGGGTGACTTGAAAAGACGCATTTTTCGACTCGCCACAGGTGACAGTGTCACCCTGAGGCGATTCATTAGTCTCCGTTGAAGTGGCATCGGCGCCCATAGGGTGAGATTGAGGAACAATTGAAGAAATGAAAGTCCCCTGAGCGCAGCTAGATAAGGCCGCAAGCATCTGCGCGACTTGGTTATTATCCGTATCAATTGACTGCTTTCCGAGTAATACAAGGTCAGCCTCTTCTTGCTTCATCACTGATCGAAGTAATTTGGCAACATTCAATGGCTCTATTTGGTTCGGAGCTTCAATTTGAATAGCCCTGTCAGCCCCTAGTGCCAAAGCATTTCTTAGCTGCTCTTGACTAGATTGCTCACCGATTGAAACAACAATCACTTCAGATGCATGACCTGCCTCTTTTAAACGAATCGCCTCTTCAACTGCGATCTCACAGAACGGGTTCATGCTCATTTTGACGTTATTAACTTCAACACCTGAGCCGTCAGGTTTAACTCTAATTTTGGCATAAGGGTCAATAACTCTTTTAATCGACACGAGTATTTTCATAACTTCTCCCTACCTAACCACTATGCAATGCCACAGGTATCAATTTGTGCAAAATTATTACTCACCAGACAGAAAAACCATATAAAACAGTTCTTCACTTGAGCTTAGTAAAGTTTACGTTTCCGTCAACTGGACTATATTTGTAAGACACTAAGTGGGTAATGGCTAACAGATAAGGTGCACACAACGCGGCGGTTTAACTTCCAATTCATCATCACCTTGGCTTCAATTATTCATATTTTCGGTACGTCATAGCTTTCTATACGCCTTTGTCTTCAGCAGAAAAGCAGGTAAGAATCATGGATAGAGAATGCATGGAATTTGATGTTGTAATTGTAGGCGCAGGCCCAGCTGGCTTAGCTGCGGCGTGCCAATTGGCTATGCTGAACAAGCCAGCACCTCTTCTTAAAAATGAATCTCAATCGCCCGATATAAAGAACAAGAATGAGCCACTATCAATCTGTGTCATCGAAAAAGGCGCAGAAGTAGGGGCACATATTCTGTCAGGTGCGGTATTTGAAACCTCTGCACTTTATGAGCTTTTCCCTGAATGGCATCAGATGTCTGCACCGATAAGCTCACAAGTCACCGAAGATCAATTTCTATACCTAACAACCAACCAAAATCATGTTGTTATTCCGCATTTTCTTACTCCAAACCCAATGCTTAACAATAGAAACGACCATAAAAACTATGTCATCAGTCTTGCCGACTTGTGCCGCTGGCTTGCCATTCAGGCTGAAGAACTTGGCGTAGAAATTTTCCCAGGTTTTGCTGCTTCATCCATTAGCTATGACCAAGATGGTCGGGTTAGTGGGGTGATTACCTCTGATATGGGATTAGATAAAACCAATCAGCAAAAGCCTTCTTTTGAAGCCGGTATAGAACTAAAAGCTAAATACACGCTCTTTGCTGAAGGTGCTCGTGGTCATTTAGGCAATGAGCTCATAAATCGTTTCCAATTAGACCATGAAGCTCAACCGCAACATTACGCGTTAGGCATAAAAGAGATATGGGAAATACCCCGCGAATATCATGAAGAAGGAAAAGTCATACATGCCACGGGTTGGCCTTTGAGTGAAACCAATACTTGTGGGGGAAGTTTTTTATATCACTTAGCCGACAACCAAGTTGCGGTAGGTTTAATTACCGACCTCAATTACCAAAACCCATATCTAAGTCCATACGATGAATTCCAGCGCCTTAAACACCACCCTACTTTTGCTCGTTATTTGAGAGACGGTCAACGAATCGCTTATGGCGCAAGAGCCATTGCTAAAGGGGGATTATCATCACTTCCCAAGCAAGAGTTCCCTGGTGGTATTTTAATTGGCTGCGATGCCGGGACTTTAAACGTGGCCAAAATTAAAGGCAGCCACACCGCAATGAAATCAGGCATGCTTGCTGCTCAAGCTGTTTTTGATGAGCTTAATTCGAATGAACCTCAAAGCGAGCCAAACTATCAAAAACATTTTAAGCAATCATGGCTTTATGATGAATTGAAAGACACTCGTAACTTCGGTTCTGGAATTCATATGTTTGGTCATGTTCTCGGGGGATTACTTGCCAGTTTCGAGCATAACATCTGGTCTTCTATGACAAAAAAACCAGTTCCATGGACAATAAAAGATCAAATGTATGACCATGATACACTTCACCAAACTAACCAATCTTATAAGATCGATTACCCAAGGCCTGATGGCATATTAAGTTTTGATAAAGCGTCGTCACTATTTTTGTCTGGTACTCAACATGAAGAGAACCAACCTTGTCATCTTCAATTAATCGATCAAAACATTCCAATCGAACTGCATTTAGATCTTTACGATGAACCAAGCCAAAGGTACTGCCCTGCTGGTGTCTACGAATTTATTCGGGAAGAAGTCAAAGGGGAAAATGAAAAACAAATAGCCAAGTTTCAGATAAACGCGGCTAATTGCCTACACTGTAAAACCTGCGACATTAAAGACCCCTCTCAAAATATCAAATGGCAACCACCAGAAGGTGGTGGCGGTCCTAACTATCAAAACATGTAGTCTATTAGCTGAAATCTGAAATTATTAGGATATGACGAATCTGCATGAAAGTGCGGATGAGACTAAAAAAGGACAAAAAAAGTGAGAGTGTAAAAACACTCTCACTTTAAAATCATTCAAATACTAACGGCTTAACTAAAGGCGTTATTGAGGCTTCTTCGCTAGAACGGCATCAATGTCAGCCGCACTATGGCGTTCAGGTAGCTGCTCCCATTCTTCACCAAAAGAACGGTTCACAATGCGGCCACGTTGCACACCTTCACGGCTTTCAAGCAATTTAGCCCAACGAACCACATTCGTGTACGACTCGACTTGCAAGAACTCTGCTGCGTCGTAAATTTTGCCCAACACTAAATTGCCATACCACGGCCAGATTGCCATATCGGCAATGCTGTACTCTTCGCCCGCGACAAACGTATTCTTAGCCAGTTGTTTATCTAACACATCTAGCTGACGTTTTGCTTCCATCGCAAAACGATTAATTGGGTATTCATATTTGGTATCAGCGTACGCGTAAAAATGACCAAAGCCACCACCTAAGAATGGTGCAGAACCTTGAGCCCAAAACAACCAATTGAATGTTTGAGTCCTAGCACTGCCCTCTTTTGGTAAGAACTTGCCAAATTTTTCCGCCAAATGAACCAGAATAGAAGCTGATTCAAATACGTGGTTATCTTCCGAACCCGTCTTGTCTACTAAAGCTGGGATTTTTGAATTTGGGTTTACACCTACGAAACCTGATGAAAATTGGTCACCTTCGCCAATGTTAATAAGGTAAGCATCGTATTCAGCTTCTTTAATACCCAACGCCAATAACTCTTCTAAAAGAATCGTTACTTTTTGTCCGTTTGGCGTACCAAGAGAATAAAGTTGTAAAGAATGCTCACCGACCGGTAAATCTTGTTCGTGTCTTGCTCCAGACTCTGGGCTATTAATGTTTGCCCATTTATTGCCACCATTGGTGTCATTTACCCAAACTTTCGGTGGTGTATATTCATTTGTCATTATCATTCCTTAGTAATGTGGGTGTTTCATAAACTGATATCGGGGCGTTTCTACTAATTAAAACCCCAACCACTCTATTTCACTTACATTTTGTTACTGGGTGTTCTTTTGTGAATCTAAAGAGTAGTTCAAAGCGTAAGGTTTAAATGATCTAGATCCGGTGAAAAGCATCTACCCTTGTTAAACCATCCTCCTACTTTTAGAGTTATGATAAAGTACTTTGTATTGATATAGATTCATGAAGTAGGACCAACAAATGTCATCAGATTACACAGGCTCAAGTGCAGCCTATGCCCGCCAAGAAAGTGGGTACCGTGAAAAAGCACTGAAACTATACCCATGGGTTTGTGGCAAATGTGCTCGCGAATTTGTGTATTCAAATTTACGTGAACTAACGGTTCACCACGTCGATCACGACCACACAAACAACCCTCAAGATGGCAGTAACTGGGAATTGTTGTGCCTATATTGCCACGATCACGAGCATTCAAAATACACAGATCATGATCGCTATGGTGTGGATGCGAAAGCAAGCTTAGATGATCACCAGCAAGCAACGCACAACCCATTTGCTGATCTTGCTAAATTGATGAAGAAATGATCATTTCATAAAAAACCGTAAGTATTTAAACGGTTAAGCGAATAGATTGGATTCAATTTTTCAGCACTAATTTTAAATAAACGCTCTAGGTATAAATACCAGGGCGTTTTCATTTTAAGAAGCTCGCAAATTCCTCCTCTGAACTCCCCCTCACTTTGATCTTAATGCCGCCTTTCTCTGTTTATATTTCTACCTAAGCATTACATTCTTAACCCACCGTCGACTTCTAATATACGACCGGTAAAGTAATCATTTTCAAAAATATATTTCGCTGCGTGCGCAATTTCAACGGGCTCTCCAATACGCCCGACAGGCACCATGCTATTCAATCTTTCTATCGCTTCCGCCTTTAAACTTTCAGCCATCGAGGTTTGAACAATACCTGGAGCAATGGCTGCGGCTCGTATCCCATACCGCGCTAATTCCTTAGCCCAACACGTTGCCATTGCTGCTACTGCCGCTTTAGAGGCCGAGTAATTCGACTGCCCAATATTGCCTGAACGCGCAACACTCGAGATATTAATGATCACGCCTTTTCTCTGCGTCTCTATCATTTTTGCAGCCGCTTCTCTGCCACACAAAAATGTGCCTGTCAGATTGACATCAATGACAGAATTAAACTGCTCTAATGGCATTTTCGTCACTTTTCCATCTTTGGATTTAACTAGCAGAGCATCACGTAAAATACCCGCATTATTGATTAACCCATCTAGCTGACCAAAATCATCCACAATACAGTTAAAAGTCTGCTCTACTTGAAGTTCACTCGTGACATCGACGTTATACACAAAAGCTTTGGTTCCAAGCATATGACACTGTTTCTGAGTATCCAACAAAGCTTGTTCATTCATATCCAGCAAGGCAAGTTCAGCTCCTGACTGAGCTAATACTATCGCCATCATTTGCCCAAGCCCTTGCCCTGCGCCTGTAATAGCGATCACGCTCCCTTTTAGTTCCATTCTACGTCCTTATTTTCAGTTATTGCTCTAGGTGAAAGCAGTCCGTGATTGCTCTTGATAAAAACTTTCCTTTATAGCTTTGCTTTCCGTTATAGCTTTGAAGCGAATTAAAACTCACAGTAAATCAGAACCTTGAGTTAATACATGTCGGGCAATAATGACGCGCATGATCTCATTCGTTCCTTCCAATATTTGATGCACTCGCACATCTCTAAAGTATCTTTCTACCGGGTACTCTTTAATATAGCCATAGCCGCCATAAAGCTGCAGAGCTTGATCGCATACCCTGAACCCTACATCGGTCGCGAACCGTTTTGCCATCGCACAATAAGCGGTTGCTTCAGGGTCTTGTCTATCTAATTTACTGGCGGCATATCGAACCATTTGCCTCGCGGCTATTAATTCAGTTGCCATATCAGCTAACTTAAACTGGATGCCTTGGAACTGAGCGATTTCCTTTCCAAACTGCTTACGCTGCTGTATGTACTCGATCGCATCATTCAGCGCTTGTTGAGCTGTGCCAATAGAACAACTAGCAATATTAATTCGCCCTCCATCTAACCCTTTCATTGCGAAGGTAAAGCCGTCGCCCTCTTTGCCCAATAGATAGTGTTTGGGGATCTCAACATCTTTAAAAATTACCGACCGAGTCGCTTGGCTCTTCCAGCCCATTTTCTGCTCTTTTCTTCCATAACTGATACCGGCACTATTTGCAGGCACAACAAAGGCAGAAATAGCTTTAGCACCACTTTCCTCTTCCGATGTTTTCGCCATAACGACTAAGATATCCGTATCACCCGCCCCAGAAATAAACGCCTTTTCACCCGTCAGTACATAGCTATCACCCTGCTTTTTTGCGAAGGTTGACAGTGAAGCAGCATCCGACCCTGAATTCGGTTCAGTCAGGCAATACGAACCAAGCCATTCACCGGCAATCAACTTTGAACAAAACTCCGTTTTCGCTTCGCTGGTAGCAAAATTTGAGATCATCCAACTCACCATGTTGTGCACCGTCATAAAAGCAGTTGTGGACGTGCAGCCCATAGAAAGTTGTTCAAAAATAATCGATGAATCGAGTCGACTTAAACCTAAACCACCTTGCTCTTCAGGAGTATACAAACTCAAAAAACCAAGCTCTCCAGATAGTTTCAGCACGTCTTTTGGAAAGATTTCATCTTGATCCCATAAAGCTGCATTCGGGGATAACTTATCCAACGAAAACTGGCGAGCCATTTCAGAAAATGCTCGTTGATCTTCGCTTAATTCAAAGTCCATACATTCCTCCGGCTACAATTTTCAATTATGAATTAACGACTGAAACTTCAATTCCAACGGCTGTCGCTTCGCCTCCTCCAATACATAATGAAGCCACACCTCTAAGTACCTGAGGAGTCTTTGAAGGGGCGTTTGTTTGTGAAGCTAAAACAAGCTGTCTGAGGCTATGAATAAGAGTGACTAAGATCCTAGTACCACTCGCTCCAATAGGGTGTCCCAAGGCACATGCACCGCCTTTTACATTGACTTTTGAAGGATCTATCGACAATTGTTTAACGGCGATTTGAGTCACCACGGCAAATGCTTCATTAATTTCCCAGAGATCGACATCTTCAATATCCCAGTCTAATTGAGAGAGCAGTGATTGAATCGCAAATACAGGAGCGAGGGTAAACTCCGCAGGTTCACGAGCATGAGTGGCATGTCCTTTAATGATGGCAAGAGGCTCCAGACCATGGTGGCGTGCTAGTGTTTCATTAATAACAATCACAGCCGCAGCCCCATCCGCTATTGAGCTAGAATTTGCCGCGGTGATCGTTCCATCTTTAGTGAAAGCAGACCGCAAAGTCGAAATTTTAGTAGGATCGATGTCTCTTGGGTGTTCATCAAAATCAATGAGTTGCTCGCCTATATAGAAGTCATGGATCATTTCATCAGAAAATAGGTTTTGTTCTTGCGCAGTTACCGCCAAATTCACCGATTTTTCTGCCCATTCATCCATTTCTGTTCTGCTAAATTGAAACCTATCTGCCGATTTCTGAGCAAACACCCCCATTAATTCACCTTGATAAGCATCTTGTAAGCCATCAAAGAACATATGGTCGTGTGTTGTTTTATGTCCAAGTCGCATCCCTTTACGAGACTCTTTCAGCAGGTAAGGGGCATTGGTCATGCTTTCCATTCCACCAGCAACGATACATCGAAGGCTACCTGATTTGATCAGGTCATGAGCCAACATGACCGATTTCATTCCAGAGCCACACACTTTGTTGATAGTGGTACAAGCCACTGAAAATGGCAGCCCAGCTCCTAAAGCGGCTTGTCTTGCCGGAGCTTGCCCACACCCAGCCGGAAGTACACAACCCATAATTGTTTCATCAATATCTTCCAGCGGAATAGCAACTGCATTTACCGACGCTTCAATGGCTATGCTGCCTAATTGTGGAGCACTAAAATCACTAAGCATTCCTTGAAAACTGCCCATTGGTGTTCGTTTAGCGGAAACAATCCATATTTCATCGCTCATCACTTAACCCTCCAGATGCAATATCTGATTTCGGTAATTCGATTCTGATTTCTTGACGTTTCCACAAGCATAGCACTAACATTTATAAACATAGGAACAAGTTAAATTTCAAACCAATAGCATCATTTAATGAACAACGGCAGTAGTTGGTTACTTAAAGCGACGCAAATCAGTTGCACCTTCAGATACACAGTGCTGCCAGATAAATAGTGACGTCATCAACTATCACCACCACATAACGCCACCAATAATAAATTGCGTTTAACGTTCCATCCATGTTCGGGAGGAGTTATGCAAGACACATTCAAACCACTCAATTTTGGTCTTGGCGAAACTGCCGATATGTTACGTGAACATGTTCAGGCTTTTGCTAACGAGCACATCGCCCCTATTGCGGCTCAAGTCGATATCGACAATCAATTTCCCAATCATTTATGGTCGATATTTGGAGAAATGGGCTTACTTGGTGTGACTGTTGACGAACAGTACGGTGGTGCAGGCATGAATTACCTTGCTCATGTAATTGCCATGGAAGAAATCAGCCGAGCTTCTGCATCGATTGCCCTCAGTTATGGTGCACACTCCAATCTATGCGTGAATCAAATTTTCAGAAATGGTACAGAGCAGCAGCGCGAAAAATACCTCCCAAAATTAATCGATGGTAGCCATATTGGTGCGCTTGCAATGAGTGAACCTAATGCTGGTTCTGATGTGGTGGCGATGCAATTGAAAGCCGAACTAAACGGCGATCATTACATTCTAAATGGTACAAAAATGTGGATCACCAACGGGCCAGATGCGCATACCTTAGTGGTCTATGCGAAAACAGATCCTGATGCGAAATCACATGGTATTACTGCCTTTATTATTGAAAGTGAGTTTGAAGGTTTCAGCCATGCCCAAAAGCTCGATAAGTTAGGAATGAGAGGTTCTAATACTTGTGAACTAGTGTTTAACCAGTGTCGAGTGCCAGTAGGAAATGTACTGGGAAAAGTAAACCATGGCGTTGAAGTACTGATGAGTGGGCTGGATTACGAACGTGTGGTATTAGCCGCAGGTCCTTTAGGCATTATGCAAGCATGCCTCGACTTAGTTATCCCTTATATTCATGACCGTAAGCAGTTTGGTCGGTCTATTGGCGAGTTTCAACTCGTACAGGCGAAAGTTGCTGATATGTACACACGGACCAATGCCGCTAAAGCCTATGTTTATACTGTTGCTGCTGCGTGCGATCGCGGAGAAGCCACCAGAAAAGATGCCGCAGGCGCTATTTTATACGCAGCGGAACTTGCCACACAGATAGCATTAGATGCGATCCAATTATTAGGTGGCAATGGCTATATCAATGAGTTTCCCGCAGGTCGCCTGTTAAGAGATGCCAAATTGTATGAGATCGGGGCGGGTACATCTGAAATTAGGCGGATGTTGATAGGTCGAGAGCTTTTCGAAGAATCCAGTTAACACTTTAGGTTAGCTATGCTTTAACAAAACCTAGGGTTTACTCGAACAAGATCTTGAACTTAACTCTAACAAGTTCTGGAACTTGAAAGCCCATCTGATGGGCAATGATGACATTCAATGGAGGAGTGCGACGATGGCAGTAATCCAAACGAAAATTAAGCCAACCTCACCTCTGTTTTTGAAGAATCAGCAGTCAATGGAAACGCTGGTCAGTGAACTGCAATCCAATATAAGCAAAATAAAACAGGGCGGTGGAGAAACCGCTATCGCACGCCAGAAAAGCAAAGGAAAACTCCCCGTCAGGCAGCGCATTGAGAGTCTCATTGATGAAGGTAATGATTTCCTCGAAATTGGGCAATTTGCAGCATGGGAGGTCTATGAAGAAGAGGTTCCTTGTGCTGGTGTCGTAGCGGGAATCGGTAAGATCCACGGCATTGATTGCATGATCATCGCCAATGATCCGTCGGTCAAAGGGGGAACGTATTACCCGCTTACAGTGAAAAAGCATTTAAGAGCACAAAGTATTGCAAAGAAATGTCACCTACCCTGTTTGTATCTGGTTGATTCTGGTGGTGCAAACCTTCCCCACCAAGCAGAGGTCTTTCCTGATAAAGAGCATTTCGGTCGAATTTTCTATAACCAAGCTCGTATGTCAGCGCAAGGCATTCCACAAATTGCCATTGTTTTAGGCCTTTGTACCGCGGGTGGTGCTTACATTCCTGCCATGGCTGACGTATCCATTATCGTCAAGCAGCAAGGGACCATCTTTCTTGCGGGTCCACCTTTAGTTAAAGCGGCGACCGGTGAAGTGGTGACAGGAGAAGAACTGGGAGGTGCAGATGTTCATTGCAAAAAATCTGGTGTAGCTGACTATTATGCCGAAGATGAAAAACACGCTCTAGAGCTAGCTAGACAAGCCATAAAAAGCGCCAACATAGATCATTCTAGTGGCCGTAATGAAATCAATAACCAAAGTACAAATTCAACGGCCCAATCATCAATAGACCAGTCACCAATAGCTCAGTCATCAACAGTGCAATCTCCCATCTACAACCCAGAAGAAATGTATGGCATCGTCAATTCCGATCTGAGGTTGTCTTTCGACATCAGAGAACTTATCGCAAGAATTGTAGATGGCTCTGAATTTGATGAATTCAAAGCTCTCTATGGAAAAACCTTAGTGTGTGGCTTTGCTCACTTACATGGAAACCCAATAGGTATTGTGGCGAACAACGGCATCCTATTTTCTGAATCTTCTCAAAAAGGCGCACATTTCATTGAGCTTTGCGCCATGAGAAAAATCCCCCTCCTCTTCTTGCAAAATGTCACAGGCTTTATGGTTGGAAAAAAGTACGAAGAGGAAGGCATAGCCAAACATGGTGCAAAATTAGTGATGGCGGTAGCGTGTGCAGATGTCCCTAAATTCACGGTTGTGGTGGGAGGATCGTATGGTGCTGGAAATTATGGAATGTGTGGAAGAGCCTATGACCCGACAATGATGTGGATGTGGCCAAATGCGAGAATATCAGTCATGGGCGGACCTCAAGCTGCAGGAGTGATGGCGCAAGTACAGCGAGACATAAAAGCCCGCAAAAATGAAGAATGGACCGAGCAGCAAGAAGCAGATTTCAAGCAACCTATTCTTGACCAGTATGACACTCAAGGTAGCCCTTATTATGCCAGTGCAAGATTATGGGATGATGGCATTATTGACCCGAAAGAAACCCGTGACATTGTAGGAAAAGCCCTAAATTCAGCGTTAAGAGCACCAATTTCAGACAGTAAGTTTGGTATTTTCCGAATGTAGCTGTCCCGAATGTGGCTTTTTTAATGTAGTTTTTCTAATCCAGCTTTACGAATTCATATTTTGTATATGGCTCAGCTCAGAGGGATGGCTATGGACAGCAAATCAAACACATCTGGACACGTGATTTGTGATATCAACCACCAAGGTGTGGCGCTGCTCTCTATTAATCGCCCTGAGAAGCATAATGCGTTTAATGCTCAAATTATTCAGGGATTACTCAGCCACCTCTCCAACCTCGAAAAGAACCCGAAAGTTCGCTGTTTAATTTTACAAGGTACGGGCAAACATTTTTCTGCTGGGGCTGATTTAAGTTGGATGAAATCCATGGCAAGTAAAAGCCGAAGCGACAACCAAGATGATGCAGCTTCGCTCGCGCAGTTGATGAGCCACTTAGATACCTTTCCCCACCCAACCCTTGTGCGAGTGCAAGGGTTTGCGCTAGGAGGAGCGCTCGGGCTGATTTGTTGCTGCGACTTTGCGATTGCCCTTTACGACGCACAATTTGGACTAAGTGAAGTCAAAATTGGGCTAGTCCCTGCCACTATCGCCCCGTATGTGTGTCGTGCAATTGGGACTCGCCAAGCAAGGCGTTACATGCTCACCGCAGAGCGTTTTAATGCCGACACAGCGCAGCATATTGGATTAATCCATAGTGTCGCGCATGAAAATGAAATAGAGGATTTAACCAATCGCTTCATCGCCAGTGTTCTATTGAATAGCCCTGACGCACTTTCAAAAACCAAAGCCCTTTGTTTACACTGTGATGCTTCGCCTATTGAAGCAGAACTGATTGATTACACCAGCCAGCTTATCGCAGAGGTTCGAGTTTCTCAGCAAGGTCAAGAAGGACTTAATGCCTTTTTTGATAAACGGAAGCCTAGTTGGGCGGATGAGTCTTTTTCTTCTGAGCAGCCTTCTGCCGAATCTTCTAATGCAACATTCGAAAATCAAACAGGCAAGGTCGGCTTTAAGCTAGGTGATCTAGGTGAGCAAGGTGAACAATGAAAGCATCTCTACGGCACAGCCCCTTATCCCACTCATCAATGCCGAATAAGGTCACCATTGTTGAAATGGGGGCTCGTGATGGGTTGCAGAATGAAACCTTGGTCAGCACCGATGCAAAAATAGAATTGATCAATCAGCTTTCTGAAACGGGTCTTACGCATATTGAATCAGGATCATTTGTCTCCCCAAAATGGGTACCACAAATGGCAGATTCAGATTTAGTATTTAAGAACATAAAGCAACAGCCAAACATCATCTATTCTGCCCTAACCCCTAATCTGCAAGGTTTCGAAAAAGCACTTCAGGCTGGAGTAAAACAAGTGGCTATTTTCACTTCGGCATCGGAAGGCTTTAGCCATAAAAACATCAACTGCTCCATTGCTGACAGCATTAAGCGGTTTGAACCTGTGTTATCCGCTGCTCGTAAGCAAAACATTCCAGTAAGGGGCTATTTATCTTGTGTGATTGATTGCCCCTATGACGGTAGCACTTCTGCCGATCAAGTCGCTCACCTAGCACAAGTACTGATTGATTTAGGGTGCTATGAAGTCTCTCTGGGCGACACAATTGGGACTGGGACACCAATAAGAGTCGCCCACATGCTTGAAGCCGTGCAAAATAAAGTCAGCACAGAACAAATTGCGGTTCACTTTCATGATACTTGGGGACAAGCGCTCGCCAATATACATCAAGCTTTGGCTATGGGAATAAACGTAGTCGATAGTAGTGTTGCAGGACTTGGAGGGTGCCCTTACGCTTTAGGTGCCAGCGGTAACGTTGCGACGGAAGATGTACTCTATTTATGCCAAGGGCTTAGAATTGAAACCGGGGTCAGCTTAACGAAAGTCGCGCAATCTGGCTGGGATATCTGCCGGGCTTTAAACAAACAACCAAGTTCAAAAGTATCACTAGCATTAATGAATAAAGCACTCATAGCTAAATAACGAAGAAGCGAAAAACCGCCAACAAAGTAAACTAACAAACAAATAAATAAAGCCCGCACATAAATAAAAATAATACTCTTATTGACTAAATAGGTATTCCACATCAACAAAATAGAAACTAATACAAGTTTGCACTTTTACCGCGCTGGTGAATGATTTAGCATTGTTGCGAATAATTCTAATTACTAAGAAGAATACAAACGATGAGACTTTTTTTCCTGATAGTAACCATGATTCTTTCCGCTCCAACGTTTGCTGAAACCAAAGTCATTGAACAAGTGATGGACATGAACGTTGAGAACATCGATAAGATGTATCAGTTCATTCCAGATTACGTAGAAATACAGCCAGGCGATAAAGTACTGTTTAAAGGGACTGTGGGTTCTCACACTGCGCATAGCATTCAAGGAATGCTACCAGACGGAGCAAAACCTATTATGATTTCGGGTTCAAATGCTCAGGAAGTCAGCTTTGATAAGCCAGGAGTTTATGGCATAAAATGCAAAGTGCACCATCGACATGGCATGGTCGCCTTGGTGGTTGTGGGAGATCCAAGCGTAAACATAGTTGAAGCTCGTGCTGCGGCAAAGAAACGCGTAAGCCGTCGCTCACAACAGAAAATGCAAGATCTTCTTGATAAAGCAGAAGCGACAATTCAATAAATTGAGACTGAAATAAGTTGAAGTTAATACTCACTTCTTTCATATAAAAAAACAGCGCATTAAGCGCTGTTTTTTTATTGGCATTTTGGTGAAGCGTTGCCGCGTTAAATCTTGAAGAAAAGAAACGTTAAATCTTGAAAAAATAACGTTATACAATATTTCTAGGGGCAAACGAGAAGCCTGTAAATTGGTGTTTATATTTTGACTCACCGATTTTTTTGAGTTGAGCAACCCCCATCTTGAAGTTGTAATTGCCACTGATTTGATCAACAACTCTTGTGGTTAAAGCGTTTGCCGGGTTTTTCATGTCCATCATATTACAAAAAAGTACGCCTTTTTTCGTTGAACTACTCACAATAGCAACCGCTTTAATTTCAACACGATCTAACTGGATGTGACCATTTTTCATCAATGAACTAAATTGAAAGTCATCGGCTTCAACACCTAAAATCGTATCTTTAAAATTTGCGACTCGGTCTGAATACACCAATACCTCATCACCCGCTTCAATGCCGCGTTTAGCTGCATCTTCAGGGTGAATTTCAATCCAATTATCCGGCCATCGATTCTTAATGTAACTTCTGCGCTCCACATCATCGAAGCCTGACTGCCAAATCTCATTCACACGTCCATTGGAGAACCAAAGTTCATCGTCTTTTGGTGTTAACCATGAATAGAAATCACTGAATAAATCCCAAGGATGTTTTTGTAAATTGACTTTGCCTGTTTGGCTATTAAATTGCGTAAGCTGTTTACGCATAATGTTAGCCCCTTGAGGACCGTCTTGAAGCCCTTTTTTAACTAAGTCATCCCAACTCATTTCTGTGTCATGCAGGCGTTTAGTGCCAATCAATTCTTTGGTATCGTAATTGTAGAAAACCGGACCTTGGATGCCTTCTGTACCGAATTCAGCTAATTTTTGATGCAATGTTTTGTTTTCTGCATGAGCCGCCACTTTGATCATATTGTAATCTTTACGGCTACCGCGGCTGAATCGAGAAGACTCTTCAGCCACATCATTAGAATTCTGCCAATCAAAGCCGTCGTAACCCATTTTTTGTGCAAGATTAGCAATGATCCACCAATCTGGTTTCGACTGCCCAGGCGCATCATTAAATTTTTGATATAAACGTAAGCGACGCTCACCATTCGCGCGCATAAAATCTTCTTCACCCCAAGTGGCTGCGGGGAAAATAATATCGGCAAACTGTTTACCAATCGGATCACGCAAATAGATGTCTTGATTCACAACAACCATGCCACCTGAATCAGCTCTGCGTTTCAGCGTATCAATAATGTGCTGTTTATCTCGAGAGGTAACTTGATGCGGATTACCGTTTGTTAGCTCAACAAATTTATCTTTCAACCCATAGCTGCCACACATCGACTGAATCCAAGTGGTGCCAATAACATGCGCCATTCGAGTGTGACCAGAGTAAAGATAGCGATCGGTATCAATTGAACGGCGTCTACGACCTGCCACTTTTTCAGGTGATTTATTACGAGGCAATTTACCACCAGCGACACCGCCTCTTTGGTGACCACCAAAACGTCCGATCACTCGACCTTCTCGACCGCCCGTACCAATCACCGTTGCTAATGCTGAAATCGCATTAGTATTCCCCGTATTATTTGACCAATAGAAGCCTTTTTCGATACCTATCGATGCTTTGACTCGTTGACCATTGACAGGTTTAGAGAGCATTTCTGCTGCTTGATAAATCTTATTTACATCAATTCCAGCTATGCCTGCTGCGTATTCAGGTTCAAATTCTTTCTGTTCAAAGTTCCATGATTTGTAGCTTTCAATCCCATCAGTTTGAAACTTGCCCCACGTTGTTCTCCATTGCCATGGTGTATTACGTGTTCCTTGACCAAAGCCAGAGTCAGATTCCCACTTATTGTTTACCCAATTCTTTAACCATTCACTGTCTTCCCACTTGTTTTGTAAAATCACGCGAATGATGGCGCCAATCACTAAGTTGTCTGAGCCGGGGTTGATATCAAGATGCAGCCCACCTTGCTTTTTCATCCAAGCAATACCCGCGGTTTCCCGTGGGTTCAATATAACGGTTTTCATACCTCGTTGAACCGCAGGCATGATGAACTGAGTAAAAATGATAGTCTTCGTTTCGTAAGGATCAGTTCCGCAGATCATTAACGTATCTGCAGCTCCCCAGTCCTCATAACTTGGGGCAAAGTTATCAAAGCCAGCATCACGGAAACCAGGCGTTGCAGTCACATCTGATGGCGTATCATGAAATGAAAAATTAGCGGTATTCACGTGTCTTAATGCGTACTTAGTGATCGCGTAGGTATTCTCAATATATTGGTATGAGTATGTTTTTACGCAATAGCTATTTGAGCCGTGCGTATCAATCACATGGCGACCAACTTGCGCGGCAATATCTAATGCAAAATCCCACTCTACCGGCTGTAGCTGACCATTGATTCGTACCAGAGGTTGCTTCAATCGATCTTTAGTTGGTGTTTTAGGGTTATATACCTTTTGAGCTAAAAGCCCACCACGGATAGAAGAGTCGCCTCCTTTATTCACTACTTTTGCATCTCTATCTGCAATGATAACCACATGATGCGGCTTACCATTATGCGAGACAATATTATGCTGCTGAGGCGATACCCATGCTTGCAAAGTGCTTGTTGGAAAATCCACACCAAAGGCGTTTTGGTGAGCGAAAGCCCCACCAGATTGAGTACTTACCGGCCATCGATAGACTTTATAACCACAAGCTACAACGCAGTAATCACAAGCTGTTGTGATTACTTCTGCATTCGCGGGAGGAAGAAGTGTATGACTTAATTGATTATACTCACTCATTCTATGACTCCCAGCTCTTAAAGTTTGCTAGTTCGTTAAAGCCAGCTTTTTCTTTTGCCTGATCCGCATCTTTAGCCAGCTCTGTATCTTGAACTTCATCCAGTCCTTCAATATTTTCAATTCGCCCGAAGATTAGCCCCATAACACCAACGGCATAAATGTCGTCACCTTCGAGTTCCAGTAGAACTTGTGGCAAGCTTTCGAAGGCTTGACCAGAAACGATGATCCCATGCCTTCGTATGTCGAAGGTCGACAAATGATAAGGGCATTGCCCCACAACACGGTGTTCATCTATTGCCTTATAGTTACCGGTTAACGGCCCGCCTTGATGAGTACACATCATTGAAAACGCGACCACATCCCTTTGTTCACCAATACCACCACCGCAGGCAATATCCGTTTTTGTCAGCATAGCGATAGAGTTAGGACCATTATCAGGATATTGAAAATACACCGCTTCATGGTTAATTAACTGACTCATTTTTGCAATTTTTTTACGAGGATAGCCCGCCACTCTTCCGTGAGCCTCTTGCTGTTGCTCAGTACCCGCAAACAAAGTGATAGGTACCAAAGAAATGGCTGTCGCAGCGCCTGAATAAAGTAGAAAGTCACGACGAGAAAGCATGCACTTAGCATGACCTTTATCTGATTTTTCACCTGTAACCGATAAAGGCTCTGGTGATGTTTGAAATATTTGTGAGTTATGAATAGCCAAACTAGAGGCATTGGATTTTATCGACATTATTTTCTTGCCTCTAGGATCTGTTCTTTTGTATACATCGCTTCGTAAGGCGGAAGTTCAGGCTCTTCAATTGATATCTGTTCCCCAGAGAAGGCTTCGACAAAGCTAAGCAAATCTTGTTTCTCTTGGTCATTCAAGCCTAATGGTACGATTAAAGGTGACTTGGTTTGCGGAAAACCAGTTGAACGACCATCACTTGCGATGCCGCCACGGTTGTAAAAATCAATCACATCACTGAGCGTAGGGATCGCACCATTGTGCATGTAGGGCGCGGTATATTTTGTATATCGGATGCTTGGCGTTCTGAATTTCCCAAGCATTTCTTTGCGCTTCGCTCTGAAATACGCGCCTGGGTCAGCCTTAGTTTCTCGGTACATTTTTTCCGTTACGCCTTTTGAATAAAGCTCGAAGCGGAAGGTAATTTGCGCCAACTCATCGTCTTCCCACCATAAACTTGGTGGTACGCCAATGTTGTAAAACTTTTGGTCAGACGCGAGAGGTCCATTATGGCAAGCCAAACAATTGGCTTTGCCTTCGAACAATCGCTTACCTCGAATTTGTTGCTTGGTTAGTGCTGAACGGTCGCCTCGTAAGTATTGATCAATCGGTGTGTCTGTTTGCACTAATGTGCGTTCAAAGGCTGAAATTGCACGCCAAGCATTATGAATTTTCGGTGTGTCATCACCAAAGACCTGTTTAAATCGCTTAACGTATTCGGGTACTAGCGCTAAGCGGGCTTCCATGATGTCATCTTCACCATTACCAGCTACGGCACCTTTCGCAGCGTCTTTCGCTTGAGTTTCTAATGACATCGCGCTGCCCGCCCAAAAAAATTTATCGTAATACGCAGCATTAATAATGGTTTGGCTATTTCGCCAGTGAACGGTACCGGGATACCCCATAGACAAATCGTCAGGAAACCCCCAACCTTGAGTTTGAATATGACAGCCAGAACATGGGCTGCTAGTGTCACCGCTCAATCTCCCGTCATAAAACAGAATCTTTCCTAATTCGATTTTCTCTGGCGTTTGTTTGTTATCTAACGGGATTGGCACTTCCCCTAGTGGGGCTAAACTGTGTCCTGCATTCGCGAAAAATGGGAAGAACGCGCCCAAAAATAAAATTACAGTCAACGATAAACAGGTAGAGTTAATTCTTAGCATTTGACCAGTCCTCTGTGTATTCATAGCCAAAGTCATATTCTAACCATTCGTATTCATCACCGATTAACGGATCGCCTGATAAGGACTCCAAAAAAGCCACTAATGCAGCTTGCTCTTGCTTGCTCAACGACAATGGTTTCATCCGCTGATCTTTGTTCGAGTCTTGCCCTCCACCACGATTATAAAAATCGACAACCTCATCCAATGTACTCAACATCCCGTTGTGCATATATGGCGCGGTATAAGTCAGCTCTCTGAGGGAAGGAGTAATGAAAGAGCCTCGGTCCGAACCGTCTGCTTTATGAGTTTGAACATGAGCCCCGACATCACGCTTTAATGCCAAATAATCTTGTATACCCATAAACATATTGAATGCTAAGAAGCTTTGGTGACGCATAGGGTCGGTAAAAATATCAGGGTTCTCAGGCACGCCAGTATTATGCGCTAACCCATCACTGAATAACTCCCCTGTATGGCATTGGCTGCATCCAGCCTTTCCAGTAAACAAAGCCTGACCTTGAGAAGCCAGAGCGGAAAGGTTATTCAAATCATAAGGGGAGTTTTTAGACGTTAGAGTTTTTAAATATTCGGGCAAGGCTTTACGCACACCGCCATTGGATGGCTCACCTAGACCTGCTTTTTGAAACATTTCAACGTAGATAGGATCTTGTTTTATGCGCTCTTGCATGAGGCGCATATCCATATTCATTAGCCAATCTTCTGTAATATTTTCTCTTACTACATCATTTAAGTTGGTGCCAATGCGCCCGTCATGAAACCAAACTTCTTTATATGCCGTATTAATCAAAGATGGGGAATTACGAAAGCCATCACTGCCCGTGTAAGCAGGGCTTAGTGCTTCTGGATGTGAAAATCCATTTTGAGGAATATGGCAGCTTGAGCATGATATTGAGTCGTCACCCGAAAGACGAGTATCAAAAAATAGCCTTTTCCCTAACTCTGCTTTTGCAGAATCCACCGCTAAAGGAGGTAATTTGGCTTCCACACTGGCGCTCAACAATATACAAACACCCAGAATAGCCTGAGTAATTGCTTGCTTTGTGGTCTTCATTCCCTTCCCCATAATCATGCTACTATTGATGTTCTATATTATTCGGCTACGGTTCATCATTGATATGATGGTGATCATACAAATCTAAATGATATCCGTTAGTATTCTAAATTAATATTCAAGACCATGTTGTTATTACTATGATTTATGCCAGCCTCATCGACCTAACACTCAATAAATTACAACACGGTAATGAACTTGAACAAATATCCTCCGCTAATGCTCTCCACCAATGCGAAGAAGCCATAAACGCATTAATATCTCAGTTGCATAATGATTCTGAAGAAATAACTATTGGCTGTTTAAATGCTTTATCGTCTTTATCCAATAGCCCAATAGAGCCACTCATCAAATGCTTATCTTCGGCTCATGACCCAGA
The DNA here is from genome assembly GCF_024347495.1 of Vibrio gallaecicus. Classification (NCBI taxonomy): domain Bacteria; kingdom Pseudomonadati; phylum Pseudomonadota; class Gammaproteobacteria; order Vibrionales; family Vibrionaceae; genus Vibrio; species Vibrio gallaecicus. The sequence goes on from NZ_AP025491.1 coordinate 1,145,532, forward strand.
CGTCAAATTAGCGGCAATTCATGCCATTTCTACAAACCACCGCATTGATGATGCAAAGTCAGCGTTACTTGAATTAGCAAGTGGGGACAACGAATGTTGGGACGGTGATTGGGATGATGGCATTGATATCGCTCTTGCCTCCGTCAATGCTTTACTCAATACGACACAGGGCTTTGTAGAAGAAGAGCTAGCTCAATTAATTACGCTCATTCATAGCGACCCTGAACCCGAATTAGAGCAAGCCTTGTATTACTTACTGGCTAAGGTTGCCCCAAATAAACTTGATGACTTAGTTGAACAAGAATGGAGCCGATTTTTATCATCTCCTTTAAAAACCAGTTTGGGATTATCACGAACCAGAAAGTTACTGAAAGCCTCCTCGAACAAGGTTCATTTGTTCAAGTATCTTGAAAACGATGACTTACTGATTCAAAGAATAGCATTAACGAGACTGTCCGATTTAGATTCACGAGAGTACCTGCAAAGCTTTTTAAGCATGCTATCCAGCACGCAACAACCGATGCAAGATATCGCTATTTCGACACTATTACGCTGGCAATATCCAGTCGCTCCCCAATACTTAGAGCCGATCATCCGCAATAATCATCCAATTTCAAAAGTACTGCCATTTATAACCAAGGAAAGCTTCTTATTACTTTTAGAACAATGGCAATCTGGAGAGATGAATAAGAGTAATTTTGCCTCTTTTCTTAGCCTAACAAGCAGGTTTGATTGTAATTTATCCGAGATAGTGAAGCATTTCTTTGCCGAGTTCGGACGTTTAGAGCCACAGCATCAAATAGACTCATTGACTGAGTTATGTCAAAGCCGTGAGATGCAAATTCCGGTTTCATTTTTACGCATGCATCTTCAATCACAGACTTTGGATAACAGCGTGCGTCTTTTACTGATAAAGAACCTAGCTTCACAAAACACTCCCGCTTCTAAAAACTTAATCAATGAACTTATATTTGATAATGCGTACATTGATTTTAAGTCGACTGAAAGATCAGATTCAGAGGTCAACAGTCGATTAGAAGAAATTAAGACGAAGAAAGCAGAAGTAAACACGAAAGATAATAACTCTGAAAACAGTAACCTTAGTGCGACAAAACCCATGTCTACACTTGCTGCTTTATCAATGCCATTAGATGAGAAAACCACCTCTCCTACGAAGCAGCCATTCAAAAAGTCCCAAAGAAAAATTGCGACTATTGAGAGCCTAACCAATCGTTCAAAGGTGATTGAGTATTGCGCCTCTCAAGAGCAGCTAATTGAATTATGTACCGCCGTTTCAATTGAGCAATTAGACGAAGAAGATTTTTTTGCCATTGTAAAAGCTTCACTGCGGTGTAACTTGGCATACGCCTCTATTCGTTCAGATGAGCTAGACGACTATGCACATAAACTGTTAGTTAATTCAGATTACCGTACAGAATTGAAAACGCTTGTAGAGTGGCTAGGACCAGTTCATTTACAAACTGAGATACCAGCATTAGTTGAACTCAGCTCTCCGTTGCTCATCTCTCAATTAATCCCCTTCATCGAGGATCTTGATGTACTCAACATTTTATTAGAGCATCCCTATTTAGGCGTAAAACAACAAGCGACCATCAAGTTAGAATCTCTTATGAGAAGCGATAAAACTCGCTATATTGAACTCATTCATTTTGCTTTAAGTTCACCAGACCTTCATTCGACGGTGAGTCAATTTGATCACACAGTAATTGAAGAAGAGTTGGTCTTATTGTTAAACACTCATCCTTTAAAGGCTCTGCAATTTATGGGGGATTTTGGGGAGATGAAAGAGAGGTTTGATCTTGAGATGCATCTCCATCGTATAAACGATTGTGGTGATACCAAAACGGCTATTCATAAAATTCAGTAAAAACAGTTAATAAAGGACGGAGAATGAATGACTCAGTTAACTATCTTCTATGATGGAACATGCCCACTCTGCGCTAAAGAAATGAATGCGCTAAAAAAACATGATAAACAGAATTTACTGAAGACAGTGGATATCTACAGTGAGGACTTCTCGGCATACCCAGAGATTGATGCAGAAGCTGCTAACAACATTTTGCACGCCATCAATCACAAAGGACAATTACTGCTTGGTTTAGATGTGACCTATAAAGCATGGCAATTAATGGGACGCGGTTGGATTTATGCCCCACTTCGTTGGAAATTAGTGAAACCACTAGCAGATTCACTCTACCTAAAATTTGCCCGCAATCGGTATAAGGTTTCATTTTGGCTGACAGGCACTTCACGTTGTGACAGCAACAGCTGTTCGCGGTAGTGTTTCTTATCACTGATTTAAGACCGATATCAATCTAAGTCTAGGTAACCCTCATCATAAACCTAGATTAACCGTTACCACATCACCAAGATTGCAGCGATTGCGATAAAAAATAAAGCCAGCATATCCTTTCTTTTTACGCCTTCTTTCAGCCAGAAAAATGAAATTAAAATCGTAAAGAATACTTCTATTTGCCCCAAGGTTTTAACCAACGGCACAGTTTGCAGTGACATAGCACTGAACCAACCGAGAGATCCGATAAAACTGGCGATACTGGTCATCAACACCAACTTAGGTTTAATAAACATCGCTTTTAATGTTTGGCGATCGCGAAACAGCATGAACAAAACGAGCATTACCGTTTGCAAAAAGATAACCGAGAATAGCACCCATGCAGCGCGATGAGGGAAAGGAACGTCTAACGTTAAGCTCGCTTCTCGCACCCATAACGATGTTAGAGCAAACGAAGTACTGCACGCTAAACCTATTAATGCCGTTTTTAAGGAAATACTGCGAATACCATTAGGGCAGCTCAGCATGAATACCGCTATTGCCCCGATAAGTACGCCAATCCACCCCAATACTGATAACGAAGTGCCAAAAAATAAGACACCTAAAAAAGCAGAAACTGGCGCTTCACTTTTTGCAAGCCCTGCCCCAATGGCAAAATTTTTCTGTTTAAATAGAACAACCATTAACCCCGTAGCCACAATTTGCATGACCGAAGCACCAATAATAAAGAAGTAAGATTGATTAGAAAAAATAGGTAAAGGTGTGGGTTGATACCAATGTAAAAGCACTAAATATGCCGCCGCTAACGGACCTGCCCATAAAAAACGAGCCAAGGTAACACCAACAACATTCAGCTCTTTACTTAATCGACTTTGAAAAGCGTTCCGCCAAGATTGACTAAACGCAGCCAAAACCGTGAAAAATACCCAACTCATACTATTCCTTTATTTTTGATTCCCTAAGCCCTTCATCGAACCTAACCAATTAAATCTATTTAATCACTTTCTTAATCACAATCTCTGCAATTTTAGGGCTTGCTACTTTTAAGGCCTCTGGCGCCTTTTTTAACGCTTCCGGAGCTACTTTTTTACTGACTTTAGCCATTCGATTAAATTGCTTTTTAATCGACGTTCCTCTTTTCATCGCCTCTGTTCTCTGGCGGTTTCGTTGCACGTTATTCGCTTCTGATATTTCATTAACGATGGTTTCCTTCAGCGTATCCACACCAAAATGAGCACGTTCTGGAGAAATAGACAAAGGCAAAGCCCCATCAGTAAGTAATAACTCCTGATTGTACTGTAACGCTTGCGCAATCACTTTTTCTTTAGCTGAAATGGGGTTAACCAAGTTAAATGGAGGCTCCCATTCAGTCAGAGGCTTCAAATTATCAACCTGATTGACCACGGCTAATAATTTTGGCTTTTTACGTGATACGTTTTTTGGGTCCGCGTAAAAGCCATCAAATTTGTCTTTTAGTTTTTTATCTAAATCACGAGCAGGCTGATTCGCCTTGAGTATCCAAAGCACTAAATCCGCTTGTGTCATTTCTTGTAGCATTGCCTTTTCTGTTTTTTCAGTGCCATCCAAACCTTTAAGATCGATAACTCTGACTTCGTTATCATCCACTTCCGCACTGTAAACGGTAGACGCGTCCGTAGAGGGTAATACATCGACCTCCGCAACCATTTCATTTTTTAGAATATTCACTATTGAGGATTTACCCGAGCTTGTTTGACCGACCAACACGACTCGGACCGGCTCTAGTTCAACAGCAAAACGCTTCTCATCTAACTTTGAAGCATCTGTGATTTGCAGGTCATCTTCTTCTAAACTGAATCGTCCGCTGTATAGATCAATTGCAACAGCAGCTATCTCATCTAATAAGGCTTCTTTCGCGACCTGCTGCATGTCTTCAACCACGCCTTTCGTCATCGACGATGTGGCTTGCTCTCGGCTTAGGTCAGACACCACCTTTAGTGGGTTGTAATATAAATTTTTAGCGTGATTAGCCCACATAGCCGCTTTAACAATTTTTTGACCTAATTCCCCATACTTATCATAAGCTTCATAGCCAGCTTTAATGTATGAGAGCTTAAGGTATTCAATGCCCGGAATGTTCTCTTTGACAACTCGCTTATATCTAAGACCCACTTCTTCAAATAACTTTAAGCCTTCTGGAATAGAGAAATCTAACGTCTTCTTACCAAACTCCTTTGCGACAAATTCAAGGATCTCAATACCAACTTTATCGAGATTGACCCAATCAATATCCGTTTTTAAATGTTCCCGATTATGCAGCTTCGCTTGATTCCAAATAACCAATTCAGCTTGAGACCATTCAGAGGATGCTTTAACAAGACCATCACCGACTTCTTCTCCTACTAAGCCATTTTCATTAAGAGCAGACTCTACCGCATCTTGGGATTCGCGATCACTCACGCGGCTTAACAAAAACAATGGAATAGTCGTCACTAGAGTGCTCACCGCAATAGCGATAGACAGCTCCAATACATACCCATATTTAAAGGCAAGAAAAAGTCCGAATAATGCCATAAGCAATACAGGCAAAATCGAGGATATGAGGATAATGCCCCAGCGCCCACCTGATAAATTGGAAAGTAAGTGATAAAAGCTTCTAATTTTCTTCATAGCCAGACGCTGCCTTACCTTTTTTCAATGATTCTTTATATATCGTTTGCATCTCTTCTTGAGAGATCTCAGTGCCTTTGCTTTTGTGGTAAAAGTAAAAACAAGCTGCTCGTCCCAAGCCATAAGTTGTTCCAAAGCTCATGGCTGCTGCTGCAACAGCGCCAACGGTTTGCCCATAACCAGGAATTAACTTAACTAACTGTCTCGCGCCTAACTTAACGCCATATTGCAAAGCAAAGCTGCTCCCAAGCGTGCTGACCAATTCTGTGAATGCTCGCTTATTCCATTCAACGCCATACTGATTGGCTAAGCTATGCAGCATTTTCGCTTGTATCGCTGGCACAGAAACAAGCCCAACGGCAGGAATGAGATCACTCGCGGAAGCACTACCTGCGTACCAAAGCACTTCATTTTCTACTTTGTCAAAATTGGCTTCTTCAACACTTGAATGTTCTTTATCTTCAATCATCATTCCGATAACAGGAAGGATATGAGTCAGTTTTTCAATCAGCTCATCGTAGTGATAAACCAGCCCTTCAGGCGCTTCAAAATCAACCGTCAGAGAATCAAACGTGTTACCCCACACCTTTTTCACTTGGCTTTCGTTGAAAGAAACCTGACGTTGGCACTCTGACTCTTCAGACAACAATGCGCCACTATGAACAAGTAGTAACTGCTTAATTTTCTTTTGCTTCTTAATCAACGTTAATGCGCTGAGTACCGATGATTGCTCAGGTTCATCGACTTTCATCACCACCACTAAAGCATGCCCTGCTTTACCTGTCTCATCGAGATCTGGCGTAGGGTCATATTCAGCCTCGCCTAACCCTCTAGTATCTAAGAAGCGCATAACTGGCTTACCTTGGGGAAACTCGTAGCTTTGAGCCGTCATTGTACATGGAGCAAAACCATTGCCGACTTCTACTGAAGAAAGCCCCGTTACGGATTGAATAAACGAGGATTTCCCTGCCCCTGTTTTCCCTAAGAGCCATAGCGTAGGTAGGTGCTGGCGCTGAAATTCATGAGCTTGAGTCAAGTCTGGATTTTTACTTGGATTAACAAATTCTTTAATTTGGTCAAACATAGGCAATAAGTATTAACCAGCAACGGTAAGAGAAAGTTAATAGCAGAATAGCGATTGATTACGAGGAAAGAAACAGGCACGTTCACTTTGTATAAAAAGCACATATTATTAACAGCCGAGAAGCGTATTTCATTTTTCAGAAAAACGGATAATGCTAAATAATTGGTTTTAAATAATTAACCTTCTAAAACAATTACCACAGATTTAGACGGTGGTTTAGCAGCTAATAAAAATAGCGAGCTGTAGTAGCTCGCCTCTTTGCATTAGCCGGTATTATCTAATAAATGGAAAATGACTCAGGTTGAGCCCTTCGTTTGACTAACCATCGCTATTACGTAATTTAGGATCATCCGTTAAGTATTCAACAAACTCCACTTCAAAGCCCGCGGGGTCTAGGAAATAGATGTTTTTACGATATGAGCTATCTGTACCATTTTGATAAATTTCGAACCCAGCTTCCGTTAGCCTTGCTATCACACCATCAAGATCATGCGTCACGTAAGCAAAATGAGCCAAACCGACTTGGTGACCAGATAAGTCTCGGTTTTCCCCTTCACCATGATCACTTATCGCTAAGTATTGGTATTCATCCCCGAAATGTAGCCAATTTCTCGGCTTACCTGACCATTCACCATGCCCCTCATCTCGTACATACCAATGTGGAAAAACAGCCTGGTAAAATTTCAGCATTTCTGGAATATCTTTTACGACTAAATTTACGTGTTCTAATTGGATCATGCTTCTCTCCTTAAAGTCTTTTTTGGCAACGTTTCTCAGCAACGAAACCAATCTTAATACTTAAAGTTAACTTGAGGTAAAGCGTTAATTGCCATTAATCTTAAATAAGTTTTAAAAACACTTTTAGCGTTACTGCCTTTAGGTTAAAAGCATCGTCCCAGATAAGTTTTTTGCCTGCTATCAGTTTTGTCTGCTATTAACTCTGCACAACGATTATTACAGTAATCGATGCAGCAAAAACAAACGCTAATAATGCGCGCCATTGAGAAACAAAATTAACCGTTCCTTCAAATTTTATTCGTCCCTGAACTCCAGATATCATCGCCCAAGTTAATGGCTTTGAGCGAAGTTTATAAAACAATACCGCTAAAACATGTACTCCAACCAATGCTGGAAGCACTTTTATCATGGTTAAGTGAATGTTCTCTAGAATTGAAAATACGGGATCTGTTAACCATATATCCGCAAATGGAAGATTATCGAGTAATCCAGCAAGGGCTAAACCGGAAACGCATTGAATGGCTAATGCAGACAAAAGTGTCACCACCATCCACCCACCTGCAGGGTTATGCCCAGCTTTAGCTTCCTCCTTTCCTTGTAAATACCTAACTACCGATTTTGGCGGGCGTATAAAATGTTGAAATCGGCTGGTTTCGCTACCAACCCAACCCCATATAAATCGCCAAATAAGCAACGTCATCAGCGCTAATCCCAACTGTACATGTGGTCCATTACCGGAGAGACCGGATGCCATTAATGCAATAAACAACGCAGCTTGCATCCAGTGATATAAACGAGTTGATAGATCCCAAACTTTCATAATTTAACTCTCTCTAGCCATTTCTTTCTAGCCGAATGTCGACCTCAATTTACGATAATTTACACAGCAATAGTTGCAATTGCAACTATTGCTGTGTAAATTACAGAAACTTTAAGATTGATGACTAATTAGGCAGTGAGGGTGATATGAAAAAAATGACAGTCAGGCTTCTATGTGTAACGACCGCTTTACTGGGCGCTCAAGCGTTCAGTGCACAAGATATGAACCAAACAGATACAGGCACAATTCAAGTTGAGCAACGTCAGCACGCTTTTAAACAAATTGAGACTTTTGTCGACAAGGCAGATGACACTTTAAATGGTTCAGACACAGATTGGGCTGCATTGAGCTCAATCAGCCTCAATTTAGCGAATCATAGCCAAGAATTAATGACAATTTTCCCTGCAGGGAGCCAAGAAGGAAGTAAAGCAAAAGACACAGTTTGGACAAAGCCAGAGAAGTTTAATCAGCTCATGAAGCAAATGAATGAGGGTTTTGCAAAGCTCCATCAAGCCAGCAAACGAAGCGACGTTTCACTGGCAGAGTTAGGGCTAGAGACCGCACAAGATACCTGTAAAAGTTGCCATCGTTCTTATCGTTCACGTTGGTAATCACAATAAACACAATAAACACAATCTAAGTCAGACCATTTAAGGAATTAAAATGAAAACTATAAAACTCATAACCTCCATTACCACCATCCTTTTCTCTACCTTCGCGAGCGCTCAAGATTATGCCGTTGAACTAAAGTGGAATACCGAAGATTTTCAGCAAGTACTCAATACAATGCCAGAGCAAAAAGCTGAGTTTAGAAAGCTAATAAACCAAGGCGAAATAAAAGATATGTATGTTTCACGCAGCGAAGTAGACGGTAACCCTGTTCAGCTGTTGCGCTTTGTTATTGCAGCCGATAGCGAACAGCAAGTACAAACTAAACTTGCTCATTTACCCTTGTATGAAAAAGACTTAGTCAACATCAGTAAAATTACACTTCTAGGAGCTAAGTGGTTGGATAACACACCTAATTACAATAACTACGGTGTGACAATTACTTGGAAAAACGGTATTGAAGCGCTCGAAATAGACCGCGTACTGAACATTGATTTACAGCGAGTAGTCAGTCTTAACCAAGCTGGTTTGGTGACTTCCTCGTACATTGATACTCAAGATCTAGGTAATCATGTCACAAGACCTATCTACTCTGTTTCATTTATAGCGAAAGATGCACAACACGCAAAAGAGCTGAGCCATCAATTTGAAGCCGTTACATTAGGCTATGCAAATATCGATGTTCAGTACCTTGGTAAAAAGCTTTCTCTTACAAACATCCACTAACCGATTCTGAAGTAATAGAGAAGCATAAATATGAATAGAAAAGTGATCAGATTCCTTAATGAAATCGGCACCATTATGTATGTGGGTGGCATCTTGTCTCATATCGTAATAGGTGCGACTTTGGGGCATGAAACAGCATTAATGGCTTATCATGTTGGAATGTATAAGGAGTTAAGCGCTTATATTTTAATTTTACCAGGCTTAGGGCTAAAGCTATTCGCAGATTTATATGACTATTATTCATCTCAGCAAAAACCTACGTGGCTCAAATTAAAACTCCTTATGCTAACTATTCTAAGCATTAATGCTTTTGCTTTTCTTGTTCCCATGATGCCTGAACTGGTTGCTCTGGCAAAAGCATCCATCCCACAAGGTGAAGTTAGCCAAGCCTACTTAGAAAAGGCAAAAATTGAACAATGGATAGGCATGTCCAATGCACTCCCACTTCTGGCAGAGTTACTGCTTGGTTCATTTAAAAGCAGCTTGATTAAGAACAGGACAACGTCATAAAGACTAAGAGAGCAGTAGAAAGGATTAAACATAGCTTTAGGTCACATATAAAAACAACCTAAAGCTATGTTCAAAAAGAACTATTGAACCTTAATCGAGAATGAAACCTCACTTCATTTACACTGCTAATAGGATACTGTTTAAGCGTGACCTTTTTAATAGCTCGCTAAATCATGAATTGTTCCATTTTCACATCAATAGCATGATTTAATTGACCAAAAGGTATATACATAATGATGTGTAATCTAACGTATGAAATAGTCTATGACGCTCAAAGAAATCCTTCAAATTCGTAATGTTCGCTACTTCTTAATGTTCCGAAGTAGCTACTTTGCGCGGTTCTATTACCCTATATTTACCTTGCTCTATTTAGACTATGGCTTAACTCTTTCGCAATTTGCCATGCTTAATGTCGTTTGGGCGGCAACCATAGTGCTAGCTGAAGTACCATCAGGTGCCTTCGCTGATACCTTAGGGCGTAAAAAGCTCGTTGTTTTATCTTCGATTGTCATGTTTATTGAAATCGCAATGATTGCAGTCGTCCCCACTGAAGATCCCAACCTGGTATTCATAGTGTTTTTGATCAACCGAATATTAAGTGGCTTGGCAATGGCATTAGCAAGTGGCGCAGATGAAGCTCTTGCTTACGACACGTTAAAAGAACAAGGCAAAGAGGAATTGTGGCCCAGAGTTTTACAAATCCAACTTCGAGTTGCTTCAACTGTTGGGATATTTGTCACTCTAATAGGCGCGGCAATGTACGATGTTAACTTTATGGCTAACCTCTACCATATACTTGGGTTAGCGAAACCAGAAAATACCCAAGATCTAATGCGTATTCCTGTCTATGCCACTCTATTTGTTGCAATGATTGCCATTTACTCTGCGATAAGCATGAGGGAACAAAAGAAAGTATTGCCAAGCAATCAAACCAAACTCGCAACCACTCTCACAAGCCTGAAGTTAACAGCAACCACCGCTAAGTGGGTCATCGCAACCCCTTACGTGTTCTTCATATTGCTTTACTACAGCCTATTCGAACATACCTCGCGGATGTTTTTAACAATGAACAGCCAATACTACCTCGCCATTGATATACCGATTATCTACTTCGGCTTTATTGGCGCAGGGATAAGTTTACTTAAAATTATATTGGCAGGCCAAAGCCGAATATTAGCGGAAAGTATGGCGCCCAAAACATTCATAGCTTTAATGGGCATAGCGACAATGGCTACTTATTACTGGATTAGTTTAGGTTGGTCTATTTACGGCGTAATACCGGCTTTGATATTAATATTCATCATCATGACCATGAATATTTTCATTAGTTATCACTTAAATAAAAAGACCGAATCACACAATAGAGCGACTGTATTAAGTTTCAAAGGCCTGATGTTTAATCTTGGATACGGCATAATAGGAATTTTGTATGCTTACTACTACAAGCTGGTATCACAGAACTACACTTCAGAAGAAATAGAACAAAACATTGATTTCTTAGCGTCGCTTTCTTCATTTTTCTATTACTTCACGTTTTTGTTCCTATCAATCAGTGCCGTTTTTTATTTTAGGAATAAAAGGAAAGCTATTTTTTAAGTCTTAAGCCAGCTAAGCGTTAACAAAATCTCACCACAGCATGATAAATAGCCGTCAGACAACGGCTATTTCGGGAAGCATCTAACCCTGTTCAGACAATTCAGCCGCGGTATCAACAAAAATACCTTGAATGTCTTTTGCTTCACGCTCTGTTTGTCCGCCATGTTTTAAAAATGCAGATATAATAGCGGCTGTTTTTTGCTCTTTAGCACGTTCTAAAAAGTAACGTAACTCTAGCTCTGCACCCGCGCCTTCATCTTTAATTGATGTTGCAATGATCTCTTTGTACATCACAATATCACGCACTTCTAATGTGCTAATCACACCTAAAGTCATCGCTAAAAAGTTATCCATTTCCGCTTTAGGTACAAATTGAGTAATGATGTTTAGGTTCTCAGCTTGTTGTGCTGTGAAATCGTTACCCACCAGTAGAGCTTGTAATGCTTTGTTTTTGCCCATTCTTCTTGCGAACTGAACAGCACCTTGTCCGCCAGTCGGAATATTTACGTGAATTTCTGGTTGAGCAAACGCTGCATTCTCGGTGCCGTAAGCAAGGTCACACGCCATAACAAATTCATTGCCGCCCCCACGAGCTACGCCATCAACCAAAGCAACAGACACTTGTTTCATCGCCTTGATGTTCATGATCATGTGGTTGAACTCAATTGACGCTGCTTGACCACCTTGCGTGCCGTTAATCACGTTCAGATCAAGATGCGCTAAGAAGAAGGTTTCGTGCATTGATTTAAACACCACCACTTTAGTATCTCGGTCATCTTTTAAAGAAAGTACATATTCATTAATTTCGTTGATTAGATTAATGGTTAATACATTCACTGGTGGGTTGTTGATAGCAACCGTTGCGATACCATTTTGATTAGTGATTGATAATGTTTTCATAATGTACTTCCTCTAAATCGCCTATTGGCTAGTTAAATATAGTGATGTTGAGAGGGTGTCCTCTCCGTCAGTGAGATAACTATAAGCAATCTATTAGGTGAGAAAAATACCGTTAATAGCATAAGATTGATGCTAAAATTGCACCAATGCTGTTTTTATTTATTCTCATGAGGTTCAAATGGATTTTTCTAATCGATTACTTTTATTGCTCGAAGTTACTGAACTTGGCTCTTTTACTAATGTTGCCGTGCAAAAGAACCTTGATCGCTCTGTTATTTCAAAGCAGATAAGTCGTTTAGAAGAAGAGTTAGGTGTCCGCTTACTTAACCGCACCACGCGCTCGTTATCGTTAACAGCAGCAGGTAATGAAATGGTGAGCCAAGCAAAACTGTTACGTGACTTACTTAATAACACCCACCGTTTAGCGCAGAACTACCATTCAGAGCCAAGAGGGATATTACGAATTACGAGTTCAATGATGTTTGGCCGTCAATACGTTCAAGATGCGATCTCTGTTTTTCAGAAGCAATATCCAGATGTGAAATGCGAGCTGAGATTAGAAGATAGAGTGGTGGATATTGTGCAAGAGGGTTTTGATATTGGCTTTCGTATTGGCAAACCAAAGAACTCCAGTTTGATCTCTCGTAAGATTGCCAGAAGCCGCTTACTTATTGTAGCTTCACCTGATTTCATTCAACAGCATGGGAAAATAGAGACGATTGAAAAGCTAGAATCTCTGCCAGCTACGATTTACTCGGCTCCCGGTTTATTCATAGATAAATTTAGTTATCTTGATGAGAACAATATGGAACAGCAATTTCAACTTAATGCCGCTTATAAAGTGAATGATGTTGAGATGGTAGTAAAAAGCGCGGTGGCGGGTAATACGCTTGCTGTGGTCACTGCCCAAATGATTGAGAATGAAATCATCGACGGAAAGCTTATACCGATAATGACGCATTTGAATCTTGAAGATTTCGGCACTTTTTACGCCGTATACCCGCACCGAGATGCACCCATTAAAACTAAGCTATTTATTGATGTTTTAAAGTCAATTATCGGAGAGGGTTCCCCTGTTTGGGAGAAAAATATACCAAATTTTGAACAACTTTATTCCGCGAGAAGTGATTAACAACTGAAATATGCAGTACTGCCCCGAAGAAGAGGTTCACTTGCAATTAAATAGTTATCCAACGCAGTAGTTATCTAACAAAGTAGCTATCCAACGCTTATTTCGTATTAACTGTTCATAGTTTTAGGCGGTACCTGTTATTGAGTCGACGAAGTGTCTTTTACTTTTATCTCGCTAACCTTGTGATGGTATAGCCAATAGCAAACCATCCCTATACATAGTCCCCAAAAAGCACTGCCTATCCCCAGTAAATTGACACCAGAGGCTGTGACTAGAAATGTAAACAGTGCTGGCTCGCGGCATTGGCTATCAGCCGTAGATACCGCTAAACAGTTCATTAAGGTCGGCATCACCGCAAGACCAGCAATAGCAATAACAACCTCCTCAGGAACCGAACTAAATAAAGAAACAAATGACATCCCCATCACCCCTGCTAAAAGGTAAAACACACCCATAAAAATTCCTGCTATGTAGCGTGTCTTAGGATTTTCATCCGCATTTGGTCCCATGCAAATTGCGCCAGTTATCGCCGCAAGGTTAAAAGCAAAGCCACCAAATGGCGCTAACAATAGACCTGTAACGCCTGTTGTTGTGATAATTTTAGACGAACCAACTTGGTAGCCATTCGCTTTCAATACAGCAAATCCCGGTAAATTCTGAGAAGCCATAGTAACGATAAACAGCGGTATCCCAACACTCACCAATGAGAAAAAATCGAAATCTGGAGCGATAAATACGGGAACGGTTAAGCCCATCGTCACTGCACTTACATCTAGCTTTCCCATCCCGATACACATTATTAAAGCGACGATGAAAATACTGGGGATCAATAAGTTTCCAAGCCGAACCCTTGCAACCATATAAATGGCCAGCATAACAAAGATAATTAGTCCCTCTTCCATGACCGATGTGAACAAGCCCAATCCGAATTGCAGTAAAATACCCGCTAACATTGCCGATGCTATCGACGTTGGCATCTGTTTAAGCACCCTTTCGAATATTCCTGCCACACCGACTAACGTAATTAACAAAGAACTAAACAAGAACACGGCAACTGCCTGATTCATTGTCAGCCCCTCAAGCGATGTAATTAACAATGCCGCGCCAGGAGTGGACCACGCTGTAACGATAGGCTTCTTGTAGTGTAACGAGAGCAATATAGTGGTTATTCCCATACCAACCCCTAACGCCCAAAACCATGAAGCGACCTGCTCGTTGGTTGAGCCAGCACTCATCGCAGCTTGAAAAATTATCGCAGCAGCACTCGCATAGCCTATAAACACCGCAATAAAGCCGGTACTGATATGGGAAAATTTTATCTTCATCATATTAATTCATTCCTATGTGCGTTATAACGTCCATACAAACAACTTAGCATTCGTGCGTTATAACGTACAAGTTATTTATTGAGAATAATATGCACAGAGAAATAAAAGTTGGCGATAATTTAAAGACCCTTCGTAAAGAAAAAGGGTGGAGTTTAGATAAAACAGCGAAAGCCACCGGGGTTAGTAAAGCTATGCTTGGGCAGATCGAGCGGGGAGAATCGAGCCCGACGGTAGCAAAACTATGGCAAATAGCGTCGGGGTTCGAGGTGTCATTTTCTAGCTTTATCACTGGCACTTCTAACAATGAGCTCACCAGTATGTTCCGAGATGCAAATGAGCTAAGGCGTGAAGAGTACAATACTGGTTTCTTCGTAAGCTTGTTATTTCCCTTTGAACGGGCGCTCGGATTTGAGATATTCGAGCTAACCCTCGCGCCCAATTATCAGCACGAGTCTGACCCGCATAACATAGGCGTAACTGAACACATCCTCTGTATTTCTGGTGAAATGTCGGTACTGTTTGATGATGAATGGCATACATTACGTGCAGGGCAAGCTGTACGCTTCAGTGCTAACCAAATACATGGCTACAAGAACATTGGAAAGGAAAATGCCGTGTTTCATGATGTTATCCACTACCCTGAAAAGTAAGCAAAGACTCAGATATTGCTTCTTGCAATATAAAGCGCCTTCCTTACCCCGAAAACAAAAAAGCGAGCACTAGGCTCGCTTTCTAATAATGTTAATTACCGCTTAGGTTACAGTAGCTCTACCGACTGTTGAGCAATTACAAATTCTTCGTTGGTTGGGATAACCATAGCCACAGCACCTAGAAGCTCTGATTTAGCTACAATGCCAGATGCGCCAAATCGTGCGTCTGCATTGGCTTTTTCATCTTCAACAAAGCCAAGTAACTTAAGGTTACGCAGTATTTCACTACGGATCGGTAATGAGTTTTCACCGATACCACCAGTAAAGATAACTGCATCAAGATGGTCTAATGGGATCATGTAAGAACCAATATATTTAGCCACACGGTAAGTGAAGACTTCAAATGCAAGCTTAGCACCTTCATGCCCTTCTTCCATCGCTTCTAGCACGCCACGAGCGTCAGAAGTGATACCAGATACACCAAGGAAGCCAGATTTCTTATTCAAAGCATCAAATACTTTTTCTTGGCTCCAACCTTTCTTCATTAAGAATTCGATGATGCCTGGATCTAAGTCACCACAGCGAGTACCCATCATCAAACCAGATAGAGGAGTGAAACCCATAGAGGTATCGACACTTTGACCATTGCTAATAGCACATACTGAAGCACCGTTACCAAGGTGAACTGAAATGAAGCTCGATTTTTCAACTAGCTTGTTAAGCATTTTTGCAGCTTCACGGCTTACAAAGTAATGGCTTGTACCATGGAAACCGTAACGACGAATTCCATACTCAGTGTAAAGCTCATTCGAGATAGCACCTGTAAATGCTTTTTCTGGCATTGTTTGGTGGAAAGCAGTATCAAATACAGCAAACTGAGGTAAAGACGGGAAAGCCGCCATAGCAGCACGAATGCCAATAGCTCCTGCTGGATTATGCAGTGGTGCAAGATCGGCTAACTTTTCAATTTCAGCCGTTACTGTTTCAGTGATACGAACAGTTGAAGTAAATTTCTCGCCACCGTGAACAATTCGGTGACCAATAGCCACTAGGTCGGCAG
The DNA here is from genome assembly GCF_024347495.1 of Vibrio gallaecicus. Lineage (NCBI taxonomy): Bacteria > Pseudomonadati > Pseudomonadota > Gammaproteobacteria > Vibrionales > Vibrionaceae > Vibrio > Vibrio gallaecicus. Next base: position 1,161,648 of record NZ_AP025491.1, read on the forward strand.
TAAAGCCTAGTGAATCCATTAACGCTACAATTCGATTAATTGCATGCTGGTGGTGGTTGTCAGGTTGGTCAATCGACTCCTCAACTTTCTCACCGTTATGCTTCCAGCTAATTACTGCTTCTGGTAAGCCAAAACACTCCCCAAGACCACTGACAATTGCATCACCGCTAACAGAGTCGATAACTGCGAATTTAAGAGAAGAACTACCAGAGTTGATAACCAGAACGAACGAATTAGACATTGGATATGGATCCTGTTTCAGTACGAATTTAATGAAGTTTTCACTTCAATTTTAGTTATGTTCATTATTCAATAATTTTTGAATCTTTCAACTTTTGTTTTACTTAAAATCCATTTATCCAGCATTTAACTTGATCTAAGTCATAAATTGTATTTATTCGACTAGGAAATTAAAAAATAGTTGAATGATTTATTCGAGTTTAATCAAAAGTGGGTGGGACTTTTAAAATTTATTTTAGAAGATAATTTATTGGCTCAAGTAAGAAAAAATAAGCGTGGCACTAGGAAAGTATTCGCTTTCATCGGTGTTATTACCAAACAATTAACTACAGATACAAAAAAGCCGAGCAATCGCTCGGCTTTCAAATTCACTGTTTAGGCTATTCGCTTATAAGCATTTAGTTTATAAATACTCAACTTGGAAGCTTCAACCTAAAGCTATAGGTTGATTAACCTTCGCTACGCTCTGGACGACGACCACGGTTGCCGCCATTGCCTGCTGCATTACCATGACCACGTTCGCCACGGTGGTTTCCACGGTGATCACCACCACGGTTGCGGTCAAAACGACGCTCACCATCACGACCACCAGCTGAATTACCATCACGTGCACCATCACGGTTGCCACGGTATCCACCACGACCGCCTTCACGGTTGCCACCTTCGCGGTTACCGCCTTCACGGTTACCACGGTAGCCGCCACCATCACGACCGCCACGACCGCCACCACGGTTGCCATCACGACCGCCGCCGCCACGACGAGGCTCACGGAAGTCGTTGAAATCAACAACTACAGCGCCAGCTTCTTTTTGACGAATGCGAAGTTTGCTTAGCTTACCAGCAGTCTCAGAGTTCATTGCTTTAGGCAGTTGAACGTAAGTAGAACCTTGGTCTAGCTTGATAGCACCGATAGAACCTTTAGTTAGGCCAAGTTCGTTTGCTAATGCACCAACGATATCTTTAACCTGAACACCTTGCTCACGACCAACTTGTAGTTGGTAAGTATCCCAATCTTGAGTATTGAAGTTGCGACCACCACCGTCACGGCCGTTGTCACGATCTTCACGACGCTCTTTGCGACGGTTCTTATCACGCTCAATAGCAGCGATCATTGGGTCTTCGCCAACGTAGAATAGTGGGCTCTTACCTTGCTGACGCTTAAGAAGCATTGCAGCTAGAGTAGCCGCATCAACTTCTAGAGACTCTTGAAGAGTAGAGATAAGACCTGCGAAGTTTTCTAGTGCTTTGCTTTCTTTCTCAGTTTCAAGTTCAGCGCCAAGCTTAGCAACACGAGCAGCAGCAACTTGGTCACGTAGAGGAAGTTGGATTTCTTCCATAGATGACTTAGTTACGCGCTCGATAGTGCGAAGCATACGAATTTGGTTTGTACGAACTAGTAGAATCGCTTTACCTTTACGTCCAGCACGGCCTGTACGACCAATACGGTGGATGTAAGATTCAACATCGAATGGGATGTCGTAGTTGAATACGTGAGTGATACGTGGAACATCAAGACCACGAGCTACAACGTCAGTTGCAACTAGAATGTCGATAACACCTTGTTTGATGTGATCAACAGTGCGCTCACGTAGAGACTGAGGAATATCACCGTGCAGAGCAGCAGCTTTGAAGCCACGTGCAGATAGCCAATCAGCTAGACGCTCAGTATCTTGACGAGTACGTACGAATACGATTGATGCGTCAGTTTCTTCAGTTTCTAGAAGACGAGACATTGCTTCGTCTTTTTCTACGCCTTTAACAACCCAGAAGTTCTGCGCTACTTTATCAACAGTGTGGTTAGTACCAGCAACGTCAACTCGTGCAGGGTTACGTAGGTAACGGTCAACAATAGTCTTAACCATTGGTGGCATAGTTGCAGAGAAAAGTACGCGTTGTGCAGTTTCTGGAGCTTGCTCAAGAATCCAAGTAACGTCATCCACAAAACCCATTTTTAGCATTTCATCTGCTTCATCAAGAACAAATGTGTGTGCTTCATCTAGGTGTAGACGGTCACGAGTTAGTAAGTCTTTAACACGACCTGGAGTACCAACAACAATGTGAGCACCACGGCTTAAAGCACGCATTTGGTCAACAATTGAAGCACCACCATAGATTTCAAGAACTTTAAGGCCTTTAACATCACGGCCTAGGTTTTTGATTTCCGCAGCAACTTGAATCGCTAGCTCACGAGTAGGAGCCATGATAATTGCTTGTGGTTTATGTTGGTTTAGGTTGATTTTGTTCAGTAGCGGTAGAGAGAACGCTGCTGTTTTACCAGTACCTGTTTGTGCTTTACCTAAAGCATCACGGCCTTCTAGAAGAAGAGGAATAGCTGCCGCTTGGATTGGAGTTGGAGAGACGAAACCCATGCTATCAAGTGCTGAAAGGATGTTTTCGTTAAGGGCTAATTCATTAAATTGAATTACAGATTCGGACATTGGGATCCCACTATCATATAAGTAAACAAAAGGTCCCAGGTGCTCTACCAATTCCAATACTGATCCAATCAGATACTGATTCCGTTCAGTTGCGAAACAGTAATAAAACGCATCAAGCCGTTAGGGACGTCTAAGGGAGGCGGATTATTCCTTAAATGCATAAAAAAATCCAGAAAAAATTGAAATACATCACATATTTTTCTGTTTCCTCGATAAACTGTCTATCATATCGTCAAATTTTGATGAATATCGCGTCACCTCCTTTATTTATGGATTTGAAACATCAATTCTACAAATACTCGACCATATGATTCAGCATGTACTTTATTCAAAGGCCTTTATTGGCTTTAAGTAGTAATCGGCTCTCGCAATGATTATAGTGTGCAGAATTATTCTCGTAAGATAAAAGTCAAATGTTTCAAGATAATCCTCTACTCGCTCAACTTAAACAGCAAATCCAAGAAACACTTCCTAAAAAGGAAGGCACGATTAAAGCTACTGAAAAAGGCTTTGGTTTTCTAGAAGTCGACAGTAAGACTAGCTACTTTATCCCGCCGCCATATATGAAGAAATGTGTGCACGGCGATAAGGTCGTTGCAATTATACGTACTGAAAAGGAACGTGAAATCGCTGAGCCAGAAGAGTTGATTGAGCAAGGTTTGACCCGATTCATCGCTCGTATAAAGCTATTTAAAGGTCGATTGAACGTTGTTCCAGATCACCCGCAGCTTAAAAAGCTTCAGTTAAAGGCTAAAGCTAAAAAGGGCTTAAACCCTGAACTTCTTAAAGAGGGCGATTGGGTTGTAGCTCATATAGTAAACCACCCTCTTAAAGGAGATGATGGTTTCTTAGCGCAGATTTCTGAGAAAATTACCGACGCCGACGACAAGATTGCTCCATGGTGGGTAACACTTGCACAAAACGATCTGCCTAACAGTGAACCTGAAGGCATTGATAACTGGCAAGTCAACGATGATGTCGACCTACAACGCGTAGACATGACTCATATTCCGTTTGTAACCATTGATGGTGAAAGCACCAAAGATATGGATGACGCCTTATATGCGAAGAAAAAAGATAACGGCGATTTTGAATTAACCATCGCGATTGCCGATCCTACAGCTTATATCTCTCCTGATGATGAAATGGATAAGGTCGCACGCAAGCGTGGTTTTACTATTTATCTTCCCGGCCGAAACATTCCGATGCTGCCTCGTGATCTTGCCGATAACTTGTGTTCACTTATTGAAAACGAAGAACGCCCAGCTCTTTGCTGTACTGTTACCGTTTCAAAAGACGGCGTGATTGGCGATGACATTAATTTCTTTGCTGCAAATATCAAATCTCATGCCCGCCTCGCATACAGTCATGTATCAGATTGGTTAGAGAATGGGACTTCTGAAAAATGGCAGCCAAGTGAAGAGATTGCAGTAATCGTTAAGGATTTACATGAGTTCGCTCAAGCTCGTTCAGCATGGCGACAAGCCAATGCCGTTGTTTTCCCAGACCGCCCTGATTACCGCTTTGAATTAAGCGAAGACAACGACGTTATCGCTATTCACGCAGATATGCGTCGTAGTGCGAACAAGTTAGTAGAAGAAGCAATGATCAGCGCTAACATTTGTGCTGGCCGTGTATTAAAAGAAAGCTTCGGACAAGGCGTGTTTAACTGCCACTCTGGTTTCAAATCGGAAAAAGTTGCTGATGTACTAGAACTAGTAAACCCTGAAGCTGAAACCCCATTTACAGCTGAAGAGATCATTTCTCTAGAAGGTTTTGCTTCACTTCGCCGCTGGTTAGGCACTCTGGACACTAACTACTACGATAATCGTATTCGCAAATTCCAAGCGTACAGTGAAATCAGCAACGAGCCTTTACCACACTTTGCTATGGGCTTAGATATCTACGCAACTTGGACATCACCAATTCGTAAATATGGCGATATGATCAACCACCGTATGCTTAAAGCACACATATTAGGTAAAGAACCAATTCAGACACCAGACGAAACGATTGGTGATGAGCTTGCACTTCATCGCCGCTACCATGGAATGGCAGAGCGTAACGTCGGTGATTGGTTATACGCTCGAACTCTAGTTAATGCGCCTAAGGAAGAAACTCGTTTCCAAGCTGAAATATTTGATATTAATCGTGCAGGCATGCGCGTTCGCTTGCTAGAAAATGGTGCCGCTGCATTTATCCCCGGCTCTCTCATTATTGATAATAAAGAAAGAATTGAATGTAATAGTGACATGGGTACTGTATCTATCGATAAAGAGATGGTATACAGACTGGGAGACGTATTAGAAATTGTTCTCTCAGATGTGAACCTAGAGAATCGCAACTTGGTAGCAAAACCAACGCAAGTTTTTGCTGAACAGCCGAGTAAAGAACCAAGCGAGAGTTAACTGAGAAACACTTTAAAAAGGCGCTTTATAGCGCCTTTTTTATTATTAAAAATAAATCGTCATATTGTCGCTTTCAACTGTAAAAGAAGTATCCGTATGCCATCTATCACAATCAGTCGATTTACCAATTTCATTCACAGAAGAAAAGAACGCTATCCAGCATCTAAGAATGGTTTATTCCTTGTCACTAAAGGCAGCATATCTTTTTCTCTTGCGCATGGAGTAAACGGAAGCCTTAACTCGGGAGATTTTGCCCTCTACACCTCAGGGGAAATTCAAGATATCGTTATCAATACAGAACGAGGTGAATTCTCAGGAATGTGCTTAGATTTCGATCTATCGATTTTCCAAAGTTTCCTAAGCCAATATTCTGAAATTGAAATACCAAGACCCTCTAAAGAATACATCAAGTTCAATAAAAGCAACGTCAATATTCACCAGCTGAAAGAGCTGATGTTAACGTTAGCAGAATTAGAACAACCCAATGATTTTGCCTTAGCGAAACTCGCAACAGCCTTACTTTCATTAATCGTTGAAGAACAACCAGCTTCACTTGCCATCATAGCAAACGCTGCTCAATTAACTGTTACCCAAAAAGTCATTCGCTATATCGAACAAAACATAGATAACGATATTACTCTCGACTCATTAGCCGACTATATGGGCATGTCACCTGCAACCCTTAAACGCCGTTTATCAGCAGAGAATTTGTCATTTTCGAGTTTATTAAAGGTAAAAAGAATTAGCCATGCCGCGACTCATTTGAGAACAACAAATAAATCCATCACGCAAATTGCTTATGAATCTGGCTTTAAAAGTGCAGCTCACTTTAGTACAGCATTTAAAAATTTCCATGGGCAAACCCCAAAAGATTTCCGGGTTAAAGTAGAAAATAAATTTAATACCTAACTAATTCAAATGTCATAGGGGAACGCTTAGGTATTGCGTGCTCGATAATTTATTAGATTAATAATTTAACTAAGAACTATGTAGCTAGCGGGTAAGAGATGTTACCCCCAAAAATAGGCATGAGGATCTTTTTCTATTTCTTGAAGAATAATATCAATGTCATGGCATTGAGGTAAGAATGGATAGGGTCCCCACTTTAAGTCCACTTGTCCCTTATCCATCGGCATAAATAACAACCAAATCTGGTTGGCTTCTTCAAAAACAACTTTGGCAACTTCGTCGGTATAATCGCAGTGCGAAGAATCCAGTAAATAATGCGCTTTTGAAAAAACAGCACCATTCAGACAAGGTTCAAAAAGAGACTTCCCGAGCGCAACAGGTAAACTAGTATTCCTCGAATGGCAAACTCGCTCAGCACCAGCGAGTAACCGACCTATTTCCATTTTAACTACAGACATAAAGACCTCGCACCGATAAATTTACTATAGCGAACCTATAGAGATGGCTTATTCCCGTAACGAAAACGAGCAAGGCAACTTTGTTTAGTTTAGAACCATCCTTACATTAATACTACGACTTCCCTCGCAGCAATCCATTAACAAGAGAGGTTTTATTGCTTCACAAAAATGTCATATAAGCCCCCTATGATAGTCGAAAATAATATTACTAGGAGTTGTTTATGTTACGAGTTGCACTTGCTTCTCTCTTAACCCTTGCCCTGTCTTCTCAGGTCGTTCTTGCTCAAGAAACCAATATCTCAGGTTCAACTTCTGTTGCTAGAGTTATGGACGTACTAGCGGAAGAGTATAATAAAACTCACCCAAATAATTTCATCGCGGTACAAGGTATAGGTTCAACTGCCGGTATTACTATGGTGACAAAAGGTGTATCAGATTTAGGGATGAGCTCGCGTTATTTAACTGAGCGAGAACAAGGTGAGAAACTGGATGTTTTTCCAATTGCCTTCGATGGACTAGCGGTGGTTGTTAACCGTTCAAACAGCGTAAACAACATCTCTAGAAAGCAACTTTTCGACATATACAAAGGCAATATAACAAATTGGAAGCAAGTCGGTGGTGCAGACCAAGCTATTGCAGTGGTCACTCGTGAAGCATCTTCTGGCTCTCGTTACAGTTTTGAAAGCTTAATGGGGCTCACTAGAATTATTAACGATCGATTAGTATCCGATATCAACCCAAATAACCTTGTCGTTAACGGTAACAGCATGGTGAAAACCATTGTTAACCATAACCCTCACGCCATTGGCTTCGTTTCTGTTGGGTCAATCGACCGCTCAATTAAAGCCATCACTTTCGAAGGTATCACTCCAAGTTCTAAAAACATAGCGAACCACACTTACGAACTCGCTCGCCCATTCTTAATATTGCATCGTAAAGAAGCATTATCAAAAGAGAGTCTAAGTTTTATTAACTATGTGAAGTCACCTGAAGGTCAAAGTTTAATTGAAGAGTATGGCTATACGAAAGTTAAATAAGGCTGAACGAAAAGTCATTTAGCTTTAAGACATAAACGGTAGCGAATAAAAAAGGGAGAGCAATGTGCTCTCCCTTTTCGTTTTAATAATGTGCTATGACACAAGTTTAAAAGTGCAATTGAATCACTGAAACGACAACACAACCAGGGCGTCGAATACCTTCAATTTCTACCTTAATCTCACGTTCAATCTCTAAACCTTTCTTAATTGGTGTCACTTTCAATAGCGTACTCTTTGCTCGTACGTTATTACCTGATTTCACAGGGTAAGGAAAGCGAACTTGGTTCAAACCAAGGTTTACCACCATTTTAGCTGTCGGGAATTGAGAGTTTTCAGGGTCAACGCTATCTGTCAATTTTGGAAGCAAAGATAACGTTAGAAAACCATGAGCAATAGTCGTCTTAAAAGGAGAGTCAGTTTCAGCTTTGCTTGGATCAGTGTGGATCCATTGCATGTCTTCCGTTACCTGCCCAAACTGATCGATGCGTTCTTGGCTAACGTTCATCCAATCACCAGTATGGATAACTTCACCAATTTGCTCGCTTAATTCGTTAAACACAGCCTGCGCTTCTGGTTTAAGTACGATCGGTTTTTCTACAGGTACTTCAATTTGAATATCAGGTTCATTGACCGCAGGCTTATGATGATCACGAACCCAAGCAAAGAAGTGACTATTTTGCGTGCGGTTCATGAAGTCACCCCAATACTCTTTTAGAGTAGGAGACATCCATTGCATAAACTCTGAGTGCTGTGCAGAAAAACTGTCGCCTCTATGTTTAAGTAAATCAATGACCTTCATAAGAACCTCAGTAGAAAAATATACTCTAATATAACGTTGTAATTTTGAAGCACTTCACACTAATCTGCAAACACTTTCGAGCCTACACTTGTTAGCTCAAACCTTATTAATAATTAAAAATCAATAAGATAACAATAAAACACCATTTTATTACAATGCTGTCATTAAAGTTTTAGCTCTATTTTTTAAGAACGAATAATTCTTTATTTATGACTTATTATTCTTTAAACGAATAATAAAGGCTTAACATTACGTCAAGCCTTTTAGTTATGACCTTACAAGTTATTACTCATCGTCTAGAGCAACTAACTTAGTATTGCCACCATGCGCCTTTTCTCGCTTACGTTGCACAAAAGCGTAGAAACCTGGAATTAAACATGTACCGGCGAGTAACACACAAAGTAAACCACCGATAAGTGAAATACCCAGGGAGTTTTGACTCACATGCCCCGCACCAGATGCAAAAATCAGCGGGAAAATACCTAGAATAAACGACCATGATGTCATGTTCACAGCTCGGAAACGTAAGGTACCTCCTTTGACTGCAGCGTCATCAATTGGAATGTCTTTTTCTTCACGTTCAACTTTTGCAAATTCAACGATAAGAATCGCGTTTTTCGCCGCCAAGGCTATCAACAAGACGAGACCAATTTGAGCATAAAGGTTCAGCGGTGTTCCCGTTATATTCAGCGCAAGGAATGAACCGAGAGTTGCAACAGGTACCACGAGTATAATCGCAAGTGGAATTGTCCAACTTTCATATTGAGCAACCATAAACAAGTAGATAAATATTAGCGCCAAAGCAAAAGCAAAAATCGCTTGGTTACCTGCTAGCACTTCCTGATAAGCCATACCAGTCCACTCATACTGGTAACCCTGAGGAAGCACTTCTGCTGCTACTCGTTCCATTGCAGCAATAGCATCGCCACTGGAGTAACCTTCTGCTGGTTGCCCTTGAATAACAGTACTGCGATACATGTTATATCGCCACGCTACATCTGGTTCAAAGATTTGATCGTAAGTCACTAATGTACTCAGTGGAATCATCTCACCACTTGAAGAGCGTACGTGGAAACGTTGTAAATCTTCCATGCTGCTTCGATGTTCACTGTCAGCTTGCATCGTCACACGGAAATTTTTACCGAACATGGTAAAGTCATTCACATATAATGAACCTAAGTTACCTTGAAGCGTTTGGAAGATAGACGACAACGGGATACCTAACTGTTGCGCTTTCTCTCGATCAATATCGACATAGTAATGAGGTACATTGGCACGGAAAGTACTAAATGTTTGTGCAATTTCAGGCTGCTTATTTGCTTCTTGAATCACATCACCCATCACCATAGCTAAATCACTACGGCTTCTACCAAGCGTATCTTCTAGAACAAACTCAAACCCAGAAGCTGCCCCCATACCTGGCACGGCTGGAGGTCCCATGGCAAAAACAATCGCTTCTGGGAGTTCTGTTGCAGCTCGTCTATTAATTCTTGAAGAAATAGCTTGAGCGGCATGCTCACCGTCTAAACCGTTCCTCGTCTCCCAATCATGTAGCTTAATGAACAACGATGCACCGTTCGATGCTGAAGCTCCCGTCATGAATGCATAACCATTTACAAGCGTCGCACCATCAACACCAGGCTCTTCTTCCACCATTTTAAGCAATTGCTCCGTCACTTCCTCTGTACGAGACAGAGAAGCAGCATCAGGCAACTGAACATTAACCAGTAAAATACCTTTATCTTCTTGTGGTACAAATGCTGTTGAAGTGGTCTTCGCAAAATAAGTGACCGCAAGCAATGCAACGAAGAAGAAAGTCACGAGTAGGATGCTTTTTTTAACCAAAAAGCCTGCAACCTGACCATACTTGGTCGTTACTTTATCTAACCCACGGTTAAATGTGGCATACCATTTTGATGTGTTTCCACCGCCTTGCTTCAACACGAGTGAACATAGAGCTGGAGATAACGTCAATGCGTTAATAGAAGAGATCACAACCGCGATACAAATCGTTAATGCGAATTGTCGATACATGATACCCGTAATACCAGGCAACATCGCAACCGGGATAAACACAGCCAGCAGTACTAGAGTTGATGTAACAATCGGACCCGTCACTTCTTTCATCGCAATTAGAGTAGCTTTGCGCGGTGAAATGGTCGGATCTTTCGCCATTGTGGTGTCAACGTTTTCAATAACCAGAATGGCATCATCAACAACTATACCGATCGCCAAAATTAAGCCGAATAAAGTGACGGTATTTATGGTGAAACCTGTCATTTGCATAATGGCAAACGTACCAATCAAGGATACAGGTATAGCAACAACTGGAATTAAAGTGGCGCGAGCACTACCTAAGAAAAGGTAAGTCACCGCAATAACAAGTAGAATCGCTTCTATAAGAGTCTTAACAACCCCTTTAATCGACTCCGCAACAAACAAAGTTGTATCGTAGCTGGATTCATAAGCCACACCTTCAGGAAAGTTCTCACCTAACCTTTCAAGTGTTTCCATCACCGCTTTACCACTTTCCAGTGCATTTGCATCCGATTGAAGCGATAAGGTTACGATAGACGCATCTTGTCCACGGTATTTACCATTGCCATCATAGAACTTCTTACCCAATTCCACTCTTGCAACATCTTTCAAATAAACCGTTGAACCATCATGATCAGCTCGCAGTACTACATTTTCAAACTCGCTAGCGCTCTCTAAGCGTCCTTTTGTTACTAAGTTAAATTGCACTTCTTGTGGGTTGCTATAGGGAGCAGCACCAATCCGGCCGGCAGCAACTTGGACATTTTGCTCAGCAAGAGCTGAATAGACGTCAGAAGTCGTTAGCTTAAGGTTCGCCATTTTCTCGGGATCTAGCCAAACACGCATCGCGTATTCACCACCACCCAAAACATTCACTTCACTGATCCCGGTTACACGAGCCAGTTGGTCTTTAATGTTCAAGTTAACGTAGTTGATTAAGAACTTATCGTCATACTCACCATTTGGTGAATAGAAGTTGAGAACCATCAATAAGTCGGGTGAGCGCTTTTTCACTGTCACGCCGACCATGCGCACTTCTTGCGGTAGCTTAGATTCGATCTGAGCAACACGGTTTTGAACGTTGACTTGTGCCATATCTGGGTCAGTGCCCACATCAAACGTCACGTTCAAGTTATAAGAACCATCATTAGCACTTTTTGAAGACATATAGATCATATCTTCAACGCCATTAACTGAGGTTTCTATGGGGTCCGCTATGGCTTGCTCAACAACTTCCGCGCTTGCTCCTGTATAAAATGCAGAAACACTAACCGAAGGTGGGCTAATCTTGGGGTACTCAGCAACAGGTAAAATTGCCAACGAAATAGCACCGGCTAAAGTCAATATGATTGAAATAACCAGTGCGAATTTAGGTCTTTGAATAAAGAAACGACTTAACATAATTCAGCCTACTTTTATTTGTCTGAAACTGGCTGTTGCTCTCGCACAGGCATACCATTACGCACTCGTTGCAGCCCTTGTGTAATCACTACATCGTCTGGAGTTAAACCAGAAGCAATAACTCCACCTTCGACTTGATGACCCATTTCAATATTGCGGCGTTCAGCTATTAACCCAGACTTGCCTTCAATAACCACCATCACAAAATTACCCTCTAAGTCCGTTTGAACGGCCCTGCGCGGTACAGTCATCGCTTCAATTGGTTGCTTGTCACGTAAGTTCACACGAACGTGTTGCCCAGGTAGAAGCTGCTGATTAGGGTTTTCTGTAATTGCACGCATTGCTAATGTGCCAGTATTCAGGTCAATTCGGTTTCCTAAAAAATCTAGTTGTCCTAAGTGTTCGTATGCTGACCCATTTTCTAAGATGATCTCAACTTCAACTCCACTCGACTCGGAAGAGCCATCACCTTCGATCTGATCTAGTCCTAGATTCAGGCGTTCACGCTCGCTGATACTAAATGAAGCATGGATGGGGTCTAAGCTTACCAGCGTGGTTAATGCGCCAGAAGAAGGAGAAAGTAAATCACCTTGACTTACTTTAGTGTCGCTAATTCGACCTGAGAACGGTGCAATAATTTTGGTATGAGAAAGGTTAACATTTGCCAAATTTAGCTGTGCTTGACTAGATTCAAGTTGAGCCTGAGCTCCAAGCAATCCGGCAGTTAATGAATCAAATTCAGACTGAGAAATACTTCCTTTCGGTAGCAAGTTCTCACCTCGTTTGTAATCCAACTCAGCTTTCTTTAGTGAAGCTTTAGCTTGAGCTACAGATGCTTTCGCACTCGCGACTTGAGCTTCAAATGATGAAGGTTCAATCGTATAAAGTAACTGCCCTTTTTCTACCATTTGACCTTCGTTGAAATGGCGACCTTGCAGATACCCTGAGACTTGGGCTGTAATTGCTGTATCTTCAACCGCTTCAATACGCCCAACATAAGATTTGCTTTGTTGGTGAGAAATAACATTAACATCTTGCGTAACCACTAGGGGTAAAGGCGCTTGCTTATTTTGTGTGGAGTTGTCTCCACAACCAGCAAGAATCAACGAGCTTGCAATGACGGTGAATAGAATCTTTTTACGCATATGAATACCGATAAAAATAAGGAACAGGAATAATTACTTAATTTAATTAACGTGTTGCGTATAAATGTCCGAGTAATATCAGAAATCACATTTTAAAGTGTTTCTAACTATTAACAAAGATGAATAATAACAAGGCAGTTACCGCCAATTAACTAACGTAATCATTTTCCTTAAGGTATGATTGAATATGCAGCTAACAAATAATTTAAATTCAGTATTGAGGAAACACCGATGATTTCTAAATGGGCTAAGCGATTTTACCAGATGGCCGAGCTTGTAGGCTCATGGAGTAAAGACCCATCTACTCAGGTTGGTGCCGTAATCACTAAGCATAACCGTATTGTGTCAGTCGGCTTCAACGGCTACCCACACGGTGTATCAGACAGTGCGGATACTGATGATCGTGAAATGAAATATTTAAAAACACTTCACGCTGAAGAAAATGCGATCCTTTTTGCTAAACGAGATTTAGACAGCTGTGAAATCTGGGTTACTCATTTCCCTTGCCCAAATTGCGCCGCAAAGATCATTCAAACGGGCATATCTGCCGTACATTGCCCAGAGCAGAGTGAAGATTTCTTATCTCGCTGGGGGGATAAGATTAAAGTCAGCCAAGATATGTTTGAACAAGCAGGTGTGACTGTTGATTGGCTACCTTTAAACGAACTAGATTAATTCGATTGGAGTAATCGCTTCTCTACTTCGCCATGACGAATAACGAAAGTAAACAAAAGAAAAAGCCGAGCATTGAAATTCCAATGCTCGGCTTTTTTATAATCTTTTATCCGTTTTCTTTCTCAGGGAATGCCAAAGAATAGGCTTCCATAAAGTCTTTGCGGATATCTTGCTCTAAGTGAGAGGCCTGCTCCGTGGGACAGAAAATCATGAAATGCATAACCTGCTCGCCCGTTGCACCACTGGTAATATGAATATGCGGCTCTGAACCAGGTAGATCAACGCCAGCATGTCTTTCAATAACACTGTTATAACGCCGTGCAACCTCGATGAACTCTTCACTGTGAGCTTCAATTTTTTCAATCAAATCTGGAATCATCGGATAAAGGTTTACAAAATTATTCACCACAATAGAAAAGTCATGGTAAACATAGCGCTTCATGAAGTTAAGGTTCTTTACTGGGTAAGTAAAAAACATACTATTAGGTAAGGTCGCTGTTTTACCTGTGAAATGATATTGCCCGTGGTAAAGGTCTATTTCCTGAATAACCGTTGCCATTAGGTTGTGTTCAATCACTTCACCGCTGATTTTCCCTACTTCAATCCAATCACCAATACGAAATGAGCGAGAACTTGCACGTTGAATTGAGCCTGTAAAACACAAGATAATCTCTTTAGAAGCGACAACAATGGCAACAGCAATCGCAGTAACAGATAGAGCAAACTCGCTAATTTCTGACTTCCATAACACGAATAAGGTCACAACAATAATGGCAAACGTACCGTTTTTGGTTCGTGACATCCAATTGCGCTGCTCTTCAGATAAGAACGCTACGTCTCCTCGGATTTTAGACAAGGTGACTCTTCGCACTATCAAAATTAAGACAATAATAAGCGCACTAAAAATAAACTTATGAGCGAGTAAGAAATCAATCACTTGCCACAACTTTTCCATTATTAACTCCATTTGGCTCTACGACGCAGTGACACATTAAAAAAGCGCTCAAGAAAGAAGCGCCTATTTGGTAATGACACAGGTTTTTAATGACACCGTTTATTCATGACAAAAATAGCTATGCCAAGGCTATCATTTTATCTTTGCAGACGTAATAAATTGCCCAAAAGTTTCACACCAAATCACAACCGTATTGTACGCATTAAGATCTAGATCTTCAGGTAAGCCAACCATAAAGCGATCAAACGTTTTCACCTCTCCAACTTGAAGCATTTCTTGCTTGCTGTCATTAAAAGCCTGTTCTGTTTCTATGAAGACTGGAGATAGATAGAGCCTATAGTCAGGTCCTGGAGCCAGTTCACCTTCAAAGGCAATAGCATTGTCACTAATAGAGACGACCCCCTCACCCCAATGTAGAAAATCACTGTCTTGCCTATCTTTGCTGAACTCTCCAGTGTAGATAGCATGCTGACTAATACTTTGAACTGAATCCGAAGACGGAGAGTCTGGTTCGATTAAGATTGGCAAAGCATAAACACCTAGCCCAAAACCAAAAGCACCCACAGCTAAGTGGGTGCAAAGTAAAAATAACTTTTTCATCGCTTACTCCCTTAATGCTTTTATTCAGTATTATTGATTCCTGAAAAAAATTCAAAAGGGAAAGCGTTTTATATCAATTAATTATCGATACGTAATGACTTACCATATCTAAATATTATGATTTATGGCTGTCAGTTTTTATGAATGCTTACTCGAATGTGGTTGATAGCTCAAAGCAGTTTTTTGCGATAAAGCGACGATAACTTTTACAGCTTGTTCCATACCTTGAATAGTGATGAACTCATGGATGCCATGGAAGTTGTAACCGCCAGTAAATATATTCGGGCAAGGTAACCCCATAAAAGATAAGCGCGCTCCGTCTGTACCACCACGAATTGGTTTAATCATAGGTTCTACATCGCACTCAACCATCGCTTGTTTGGCAAGGTCAATAATATGTTGATGCGGTTCAACCATTTCTTTCATGTTGTAGTAGCTGTCTGATAACACCAACTCAACTCGACCTTTTTCTAACCGAGCATTCAGTTCATCAACTTTGTTTTGCATGAATGCTTTGCGCGCCTCTACACCTTCTCGTTCAAAATCACGAATAATATAACCAAGTTCAGATCGTGCTACGCCCATTTCTGCTGATTTGAGGTGATAAAAGCCTTCATAGCCTTCAGTACACTCAGGCGTTTCTTCAGCTGGCATCATTAATTGAAATTGAGCCGCAATGTTCATGGAGTTAACCATTTTATCTTTTGCAGTCCCTGGGTGAACATTCACTCCATGGCAAATCACATCAGCACTGGTCGCATTAAAGTTTTCAAATTCCAACTCGCCTACTGGTCCACCATCAATCGTGTAAGCCCACTCTGCACCAAACTTTTCAACATCGAATAAGTTAGCACCGCGCCCTATTTCTTCATCCGGAGTAAAACCAATGCAGATATCACCATGTTTGAGTTCAGGATGAGCGATCAGGTATGCAACAGCAGAAAGGATTTCAGCGATACCAGCTTTATTATCAGCGCCTAGCAAGGTTGTACCATCTGTAGTGATCAAGTCATGACCATGCAATGTGTTAAGATCTGGATATTGTTCAGGAGTGAGCTTTTCACCGCTCGAACCAAGAAGGATATCTCCTCCTTGATAGTCTTTAATGACTTGTGGTGACACATTTTTACCAGATGCATCCGGCGCGGTATCCATATGAGCAACAAAGCCGATTGCAGGTACTGGGTAATCAACATTAGAAGGCAAGAAAGCCATCAGATATCCGTTAGCATCTAGAGATACATTCGATAAACCTAGAGTTTCTAACTCTATTTTAAGCGCATCTGCAAAGACCAATTGTCCAGAAGAACTCGGGCAATGTGGATTAGATGGGTCCGATTTAGTATCAAAAGTAACGTAGCGAAGGAAACGTTCAACAAGATTGTCCATGATTAATCTCACTTTGGAATATAGAAAGAACATTCACTGGTTATTAATTTTAGTTATGTGCCACCAGCAAAAAGAAAATTTATCTTACGCCCCTAAAACCTTAAGTTTTTGCTCTAAATCAGTTTTTTACTGATTCCCTCGAGATACCTATACTCAATGAAGAGGTGAACGTCAGCAATACAGCAACAGACGAATAAATCAGGATGATCATGACAATATCTACGCCCTCTATCTCAGCCTAAAAAAAACACAAAGTGGATGATGATCACATTTTTCAACTCCTGCATGATTCGTATACCGTTACATGAGGGTTCGTTATGACTATCAATAAATACTATGTTTTAGTTCCTCAACATTCTGAGGATTCGGTTCAACTAACCGATACTGATACAGATAAAGAGATCCAACGCCAAGAAGCTTTGAAGCAGGCACAAATCCAAGGTGGGTTTGACTCTTCAAACGATGCTTAATATTTCAAGCACGTCAGCGTAAATAAGTCTTAAACCCTCTCATAGCATGATGCGATGAGAGGGTTACTTCCCTCTCCTTAGTCACTAACGTCCAACCCCCTCTTAATCACTACTATCCAACTTATCCTTAAAATTCGTGAACTTTCTTAGCCATTCTACCGCTTGGCTTTAGGCGATTTTTATTTACCAAATACCTAATAAATACTTAAACCATTTAATATTTCGTACCCTGCCTTTGTTTTTTGTGTTAATTATTTGTATATGCATTTTTAATCCTCCAGTTCACTTATCTGTAAGATTTGAACCAATGCTGGGGGTATATCGTTTATGGGAACCAAATAGAATGGATTATTCACCACTAGGAAGCAGCCAACTCTCTGTATCTCGCATTTGCCTAGGCAGCATGACGTGGGGTCTTCAAAATACCCAGAAAGAAGCGGATCAGCAGATAGAGTTTGCTTTAAGCCAAGGCATCAACTTTATTGATACCGCCGAAATGTATGCAGTTCCACCATCGCCCGACACTTATGGTAAAACCGAAGCCATTATTGGCGATTGGCTTTCAAGAAACCCTCAGCGAAGAAGTGAAGTCATTATTGCATCTAAGATTGCAGGTCCTGGTCTTCCTTGGGTAAGAAATGGTGGACCAATTACAGGCGAAGCGGTAATCGCAGCTGTGGATGCTTCTTTAAAGCGATTACAAACCGATTACATCGATTTATATCAACTTCACTGGCCAAATCGAACGACCCCACATTTTGGTAAGCATACTCCAAATCACATCGCATTTTCTGACATAGACCGACACGCACATGAAGCTCAAATGCTAGAGATCCTTCAAGCACTTTCGGCTTGTATGAAAGCAGGAAAAATCCGTCACTGTGGCTTATCAGATGATTCTACTTGGGGCATTAATACGTATCTGAAACTCAGCGATAAACACGACTTGCCACGTATGGTGTCTATACAAAATGAATTCAGTCTATTACATACTAAAGATTGGCCGTACCTAATTGAGAACTGTGTCCATGAAGACATAGCCTATCTTCCTTGGTCTCCTTTAGCTGCGGGCATGCTAAGTGGTAAATATATTGATGGGGCACGACCAGAAGGAAGCCGATGGACATTTATGCAGCGGAAAGGGATTTTCAGAGATACCGAAGCGGCAAATGAAGCAGCGAAAGGCTATGTTGAAGTCGCGAAAGCCCATGGCTTTACCCCAAGCCAATTAGCGCTTGCGTGGTGTAACCAAATCGACGGTGTGACTTCTACAATCATAGGTGCAACAACGATGGATCAACTACGTGAGAATATTGCGGCATTCAGTAAGCCTTTATCGGAAGAGATACTCACAGATATCAACACAGTGTTTAAGCGCTACCCTGTGCCATATTAACACTCGGTAGAGCTTAACCTTCTCGGTTCGGCATCACCTTAGATAAGTAAAGTTAGGTAAGAGCGTGCTATTTAGTACGCTTTTCTTTTTTAGTGGACCGCTTTGAATTATCACGCTTTTGCTTCTCCAACCTTTGCTCTATAATGCGCGGGCTTATACCTAGGATAAAAACATGATTTCAAAAAACCAGTTAAAACTCCTTCGCGCTTTAGGTCAAAAGAAACAGCGTAAAGCCCACGGCTTATTTTTAGTTCAAGGTGAAAAAAACGTTCTTGAGCTGTTCAATAGTGACTTAGTCGTGAAGAACGTCTTTGCTACCGCTGATTTCTTATCTGAAAATCATGCTTCACTGATTGAGTTTGATTGTGTTGAAGCCTCACTAGATGACCTGACTAAAGCAAGCACATTAGTCAGTAACAATGCAGCCATCGCAGTGGTTGAAATACCATCATTTGATCTTCCTAAAGCGCAAGGCTTAATGATCGCTTTAGATGGTGTTTCTGACCCGGGTAATCTAGGTACGATCATCCGTGTAGCCGATTGGTATGGCATTAAACACATTGTCGCTAGTAGTGACTGTGCTGATCCTTATAACCCTAAAACGATCAGCGCAACAATGGGCAGTTTTGGTCGTGTTCACGTCAGTCAAACCGATTTACCTAGCTACTTAAACCAAGCTAATCTACCGATTTACGGTGCTTTCCTTGAAGGTACTAGCACCCACAAAACTGAATTCTCCGCTGACGGAATTTTATTAATGGGAAGTGAATCTCATGGTATTCGAGAAGAAGCCGCTAAATTCGTCACCGACAAAATTACTATACCTGCATTTGGTGGAGCTGAGTCTTTAAATGTGGCAATGGCAACTGGCATTATTTTAGATAACATTCGTCGCCAGCATAGCGAGTAACCAACTTCTAACGTTGAGTAGGAAAACCAGCCGACTCATTGCTTGTATGGCTGATGTTTGTGCTTCATAGCTTATTATTGTGTTTAATAAGCTATAAGCCTCCACCTCTATAAATACACTTTCGGTACTTCTACCCTCTGTATTTCACCTTCTTCAAATTCATGTTCTAAAACTCATGCCTATAATCATAGGGTATCGATTTGCCAATTTGCTCTTCTTGTATGCCAAATCAAAAGTGACACCGTCACCCATCTAGTTATTTGAGGATTATCCCGGATTGCATTTCACATCAACTTTATTGATAATAAAAACCATTATCAATAAAAGTAAAGAATGTATGTTTCTCACTAATGGTTTTGCCTCACCCGAAAATTCTTCTCAAATATCTTCCAATGCAGATCCTCTATCATTACTTGTGGTTGAAGATGACATAGCACTAAATGAGCAACTCACCGATTTACTTCGGGCAAAGCAATACAAAGTGACAAACGTTACCTGTGGTTCACAAGCTCTAGAACACCTGCAACAATCACAGTACGACTTAGTTTTACTTGATGTTGATGTACCTAATATTGATGGCTTCAGCCTATTAAACTTTATCAATGCAAATGCTAAGACCCCTGTCATTATTCTTACTGCACATGGCGCTGAAGAACATCGAATACGGGGCTTTCAATCCGGTGCCGATGACTACATCTCTAAGCCTTGTAGCTTTACTGAAATTAGCTTAAGAATTGAAGCGGTATTAAGAAGAACAAAACCAACAGCATCTACAACTTCTCATAACATTTTGCGCTACCAAGAATTGGAGCTAAACAGGCTCGAACAGACTGTTGAAATCAATAACACTCAATCACACTCATCTAATAAACCGATTCAATTCACGCCTACACAATTCAAATTGCTATGGGTACTTATGCAAAATGCAGGATCGGTGCAAACCAAACCTTATTTATATCAAGCTGTTCTCGAAAGAAACTTCAGCCAATATGACCGCAGTTTAGATATGCATTTAAGCCGGGTTCGAAAACGTTTAATTGCAGATGGAATGGCAGCAGATCGGATTCAAACTGTTCACGGGAAAGGGTATATTCTGAAATGAAGAAGCTACTCTTTTGGCGTTTATTCATCGTGTTATCTTTAGGCGTTGTGATCTTTTTTTCTTTACTACAGAGTGTTGCCATACTCTCGAATGAGAAAATGAGTTACCTCAAAAAGTCCCATCAGCAAGAGTTACTTAATTGGGGAAACATCGCACAGCAATATGTTAAAAACAAACAATTCAAAGAGTTAGATACTTGGATTAATAAACTCTCTGAAACAGAGAGCACTTGGGTTACTGTTGTTCAGTCCGATATTCAAGTACTCGCTGGCAACACTCTTAGCGAGCGATTTTGGGAAGGCTATGGAATTGGGCGTAATGTAGAATGGAAAATACACTTAGATTTTCCAAATAATCCCATCATGGAAATTGCTCTTACACCACGAGATCATCATTTCCTCATCCTACTCCCTGATCGAATGCGCCCTGGCACTTATATGTCGCATGCCTTCTGGCTATTTCGCGTGATTATTCCTTTTACCGCCCTTCTTGCATTAACCATTTATTTATACCGCCACGTTATGCGCCCTTTGCAGCATTTCCATCGTGCAACACAAGAGTTCAGTAAAGGTAACTTTAATGCACGAATTGGTGATCACCTCGTTTTAGGATCAGATGAGATAAGCCTAGTTGCTAAGACATTTGATCATATGGCAGAACGAACTTCTAATATCATTGAACATAATCGAAATTTATTATCGGATATGTCCCATGAAATCCGTACTCCGATAGCAAGAGTTGAAATGGCTTTAGATTGCATTGATCAGAATATCAAACCTGATCTTATGCTTGAACGTATAAAAAACGAAACTCAAAACATGCGAATGCTTGCAGAGGATACACTCACTTTAGCGTGGATTGAAAATGAACGCCCCGACTTACGACAAGAGTCATTTGACCTAACAGAGCTTATCGACGCTATCATCGATGATGCTTCATTTGAGTACCCGAATAGAATTATCGATGTTCAATCGGTTGATCACCTCCACCTTTCTTACTCCAACCAAAGGGCACTAGGGCAAGCGCTTGAAAACATTTTACGCAATGGCTTACGTTATACTCCGGAGCAGGAAACATTAACTGTCAATATTCAAAAGGTGGGAAAAAAAGCTCAAGTGACTTTCACTGACAGTGGTCCAGGTATTGAACCTATTTTCTATGACAAAATTTTTACTCCATTCTTTAAAACCCCGACCCAAGTAGGCACGAGAAAAGGGTTTGGTGTGGGTTTAGCGCTTGCTAAACGACATATAGAAGCGGTTCATGGCACAGTCACAGCAAGAAATGCCCCAGATAAAGGGCTATGTATTAGCGTTTTACTTCCAAGTTAATGGAAATGCCTACATGCTTTGAAAGTATCTACATATAGAAAGTATCTAAGTATGGTGAGATAAGCCTTACGTATTTTAAAAGACCATCCTCCTAAAATTAGGGCTCAGCGAGTACTCGCTGAGCCTTTTTGCCCCATACCTTCTATCGATATGTAACATTTGTAAAATTGATTTACTCAATACTTATTAATCACCAAAATCCAACTCGATAATAATTCTCATTAACATCGGAGGTTTCGGTGAATTTTCAAACCGTATTTAAATTAAGCCCTATCGCAAGTGCTTTACTACTTGCCCCTCAGTTCAGTGTTGCAGCCCAATCGACTGTCAATGAACAGCCATCTAGCTATGAACAAGAAGCTAACTCGCAAGACGTTGAAGTAGTTGAAGTCATAGGGATGCTTTCCCCATCTTCAGACATCAATATTTCAATTGATGACTTAGATAAGCGACAAGCTCAAGATCTCAATGACATTTTCCGCCAAGAGTCTGAGATCAGCGTGGGGGGTTCTTCTGGTATTTCTCAAAAAATTTATGTACGTGGTCTTGAAGACACAATGCTGAATATTTCCATTGATGGAGCAGAACAATCAGGCAGCCTATTCCATCACCAAGGTCGATTATCTATTGAGCCAGAACTTCTTAAGCAAGTAGAAGTTGCTGCTGGTGCAGGCCGAGCAACCAATGGTCCAGGAGCATTAGGCGGTGCTATACGCTTTGAAACAAAAGATGCACATGACCTACTTCACCCTGGTGACAAATTCGGATCACAGATTAAAGCAGGTTACTACACAAACAACAACGGCTATAAAGGCACTGCCAGCCTATTTGGCGAAGTAGCAGAAGACATAGGTTTGCTTGCTTCATTCAGTTACGTTGACGGTGATGACATTGAAGATGGTAAAGGAGATGAACAACCCTACACCGCTCTTGAGCAAAAGATTGCCTTGCTAAAACTGTCTGGTCAGCTAACTGACACCCAACACGCTTCAATCAGCTATGACTACCGCGAAGATAACGGTCGCCGCCTTAACAGACCTCACTTCCAGCCAAGTTTCAAAAATGAGTCACTAAATCAAGAAGCTGAACGTCAAACAATCACGCTCAACCATAGTTACCGTGGTGGCGAAAAAATCAATATCGATTCAACGCTATACAATACTGATAACCGACTGGTCCATAAAGATCACCCTCGTTGGGGAACCACAGATGGCTCCATTAAAACGAATGGTGCGAAAGTCAGTAATACGGCTAATTTCTTAAACAACACGCTTATCTTCGGTGCTGACTACAAACAAGATGTAGCAGAGCTTATAACTGGATCTGGCGCAGCTAAGGCAGAAGATAAAGGCACAGTGTTCGGACTGTTCATTCAAGATGATTGGCATTTAACGCAAGCTCTAACACTTACCGCAGGTGCTCGTTACGATTGGTATGAACTGAAAGACAGCCAAGCTTTAGAGCTAGATGCAAGTGGCTTCAGTCCAAACGTTGGACTTGATTTCAAAGCAACGAATGACCTCAACCTTTTTGCTAGTTACGCACAAGCAATTCGTGGTCCGCAGATCAAAGAGCTGTACGTAGTAGACTACAAAGTCAATGATCCAAACCGTAAAGAAGAAACAGCTCACAACACCGAGCTAGGCGCAAAATATCAATATCAAAACTTCGTAGCTGGTGTGACATTCTTCTACAGCAAAATTGAAGATGTAGTCGGTAATGAAGGTCGTGCCATCACCAATATCGGTGATTTAGAAAACAAAGGTGCAACCGCTTATCTTGGTTATTCAATCGAAGATATTTCCGCACGCTTGAGCTACAGCCAATCTCGACCAGAATTGAATGACGTACCACTTTCAGATAACGATATGAATATTGGTACATCTGTTGGTGACACTTGGGTAGCAGATATAGCTTACACACCAATGCATGACCTAGAGTTCGGCTGGAACGCAAAGTTTGTCGAACGATTAACTGATGTTGCTGACCCTGCGGTTAACCCGGAAAAACCAGGTTATGGGGTACATGATCTGTACGCACAATGGCTACCAATCAGTGATGAAGAACTTGTACTCACTATGACAGTGAAAAATGTCTTCGATAAGTATTACTACGACCATGCATCATACAGCCAATTTATCGGCAGCGTCGTGGCTCAGGGATACGCTAATGCAGGTCGAGATTTTCGATTCAACGTTAGCTACGCATTCTAAGTTGTCTGTTTTCTCTTAGCTTCTTAGCTTCTTAGCTTCTTAGCTTCTTAGCTTCTTAGCTTCTTAGCTTCTTAGCTTCTTAGCTTCTTAGCTTCTTAGCCAAGATTAAAATACAAACCCGCACAGTCAATAATTATTGGTCGTGCGGGTTTTGAATTAAAGCAAGCTGACTCCCACCCTAAAATTTATAATTACGTCACTTTTTCATTCACTCAAAACTTACGATTCGAGAATTATCAGTGATTTGAGATATACTTAGATAAAATTAAATCTATAAATATCTCGTATGAATCTACAAAGAATCCTCTTACTTGCGGTAGTCAGCCTTTTCTCAGGTTGTGCAGTTTACGCTGGGCTTAATTTTAATGAGCTATTCGGTGAGCCAGAAGTCCGCGAGAGAACCGCTCCTTTCGTTTCGGTGCAAGCGCAACATTTTATCAATGAAGTAAAACCTATCATTGATAAACGATGCGTTGTTTGTCACGCCTGCTATGACGCTCCATGCCAGTTAAAAATGTCTTCTGTTGAAGGGATTGACCGTGGAGCAAGCAAAACGCTTGTGTATCAAGGGACACGTTTAAGCGCATCGACACCATCACGGCTGTTTGAGGATGCAACCTCCACACAAGAATGGCGTGATGCCGATTTCCACCCGATCCTAAATGAACGTGAGCAAATTGCGTCTGCCAATTTAGATGCTGGTTTAGTTGCCCGTATGTTAGTTCAAAAAGAAAATCACCCACTGCCAAATGAAACACAGCTGAAAGGGTTTGATTTCGCGACAGACAGGCAGCAACAATGCCCAACCATTGAAGAGTTTGCTCAATACGAGAAAGATTACCCAACCTGGGGCATGCCTTATGGTATGCCTAACTTAGAATATTCTGAATACGATACCTTAATGGCTTGGTTGGAAAATGGTGCCACTATGAACGCACCAATGCCGTTAAATAAAGATGAGCAGCGGCTGATTGCTGAATATGAACAATGGCTTAACCACGGCGCAAATAAAAACCAACTTGCCGCCCGTTATATTTATGAGCACCTATTTCTATCGCACCTTTATTTCTCTGAGCTCAACGCACCAGCTCGTTTCTTTACCCTAGTCAGATCAGCAACTCCACCGGGTGAACCAGTGAAGCGAATCTCAACAAGACGTCCGTATGATGACCCTAAAGTTGAGCGTGTTTATTACCGTATCATCCCGGAACAAGGCACAATTGTTGATAAAACGCATATGCCTTTCGCACTTAATACATTACGTATAAGCAACTGGAAAAAATGGTTTATTGATGCTTCCTACAGCGTTGATCAATTACCTAGCTACAACATTGATGTATCTGCAAACCCGATGACATCTTTTGAAGCGATCCCTGTTAAATCTCGTTTCAACTTTATGCTAGATAATGCCCAAAACACGATAATGGCATTCATTAAGGGACCAGTCTGTCGCGGGCAACTCGCATTAAACGTAATTAATGACCGATTCTGGGTAGTATTTGTTGATCCTGAAAAAGCTGATTTACCTGAAATCAATGAATTTTATGCCAATCAAATAGAGAACCTAAAGCTACCAAGCGAGCTAGAAAGTAATACAGTTCCTGCTACCAATTGGGTGAAATACGCTGCTCAACAAGCGCGCTATTTAGATGCTAAATCAGAATTTTCGAACCAATGGTTTAAAGATGGTGACGGGCTAAATACAGATATCATTTGGACAGGTAACGGCACAAATGCCAATGCTGCCTTAACGGTATTCCGACACTTCGATAGTGCATCAGTAGTCCAAGGATTAGTCGGTACGCAACCCAAAACCGCTTGGGTACTAGACTATGCGCTTCTGGAGCGGATTCATTACTTATTGGTGGCAGGCTTTGACGTTTATGGAAACTTCGGTCACCAACTGATCACTAGAATGTTTATGGACTTCCTTAGATTAGAAGGTGAAAGTAACTTCTTAACTCTATTACCTAAAGAAGTTCGGCATATTGAACATTCAAGTTGGTACAAAGATCAGAGCCCTCAACTGAGTGATTTCTTACAACGAAATATCGCTCCTTTCGATCAACCGACCAGTGTTCAATACTCGACTGATGATCACAAATCAGAGCTTTACGGCATGATCAGGGAAAAACTAGATCCAGTACTATCTGATCGTTATAACATAGTGAATACTGGGTTTAGCGCTGAAATGGAAAAGCAATTACAGTCAATCAACGAGATCAAAGGGGAAGGTCTTCGCCAAGTCCCTCAACTCATGATGATAATGATCGAAGGTAAACAAGGCGGTGATCAGCTATTCACCCTAATACACAATAACGCGCACAGTAATATCTCAAGTTTATTTGATGAAGAAGGAAACCGAGATTACGCGAACGATGACTTAACCCTAGTTCGAGGTGTTGTAGGCAGTTACCCAGCGGCTTACTTATCACTTGTAGAAGCCGATATACCAGTATTGGTGAATTCATTAAAAAATATTTCTACTGAAGAAGATTACGTTAAGTTATTGGATAAATTTGCAATTCGCCGCAGCTCAAATGCATTCTGGCCATTCAGTGACCGTGTTCATCGTTGGTATCAAGACGATCAGCCGATCGAGTTCGGATTATTGGACTACAATCGTTTTGAGAATCGATAGACTCACGGGAGGATCCTATGAGAAGTAGAGAACACATCGAAGCTCTAGAACAGCAAATTTATATCGCTTTTTCTGAAGGCGATTACGAAACCGTTAACTTACTAGAAAATCAGATAGAGTTGTTAAGAGGAAAAGCTGAACATCCTTTTGATGACGACCCGAATGGGCCAGACTCTCCGATGTTCACTTCAGATAAGTGGTACTAGGATAATAACTGGTACTAGAGAGTACGATGATTTTCGATAGTGCTGCATCACTATAAAATCACCGTCGTAATATACAAAAAGCCCCAGAGCAATACGCGCTGGGGCTTTTTTATAGGTTCATTGCGGTTCAGCAAAACTAAATGTAATTTTTCAATTCACGAGATGAAGCATTCACTACAGCCTCAAGTTCCTTATTCTGCCTCTCATATTGATCCAAAGGCGAGTTACTTACCTCTATATCTCGACAAATAGAAAATAGCCTTAGCAAGCCTAAACTCCCTGCTGAACCTTTAAGCTTGTGTGCCAGAGATTTAACTTCTGCAGAATCTTCACACTGAGCAGCAGTACGTAAGCTTTCTAAAATTTCGTCACTACTCTGATCAAACAGCTCAATAATATGAGTAATCTGGTCTTGCCCTAATACAGCCAGGTCACTTTTAATGATTTCTGGGTTAATAATGTCCGTTGGATCTTCTGAATGCATCACTTTATCTCCTACCGTCCCATTAGCACCTGCATCGGCGTTATCATCAACACTCTCAGTTACATTTAAAAGATTGCTTGGTGGAAGATTCTCTTCTGCAGATTCCTCACCTTGAATTATTTGTGGAAGCAATAAAGCTTTGCCTGCTAACTGAGCAATAATAAGGTTTTCCAACGCTTCTTTTTCTAGTGGCTTAGGCAAAAAGCCATCAAAACCACTTGCTAAATACTCTTCAACTTCTTCATTAAAAACATGCGCGGATACAGCAATCATCGGAGTCGTCATAGTCTCTATTGACGTTAACTCTGGCTCTAACGGACTCGACTTTGTTCGATCGGATCTTAACTCTGAAGATGGCGTCTTTTTCTCACCTGCCAATAAACGCCCTTGTATGGCTTTCAGTTTCTTAATTAATTGTGTGCCATCACAATCAGGTAGGTTAATGTCAACTAAAGCTATATCAAACAGCTGTTCTTCAAAGATTGACTCGGCTTCATTACCCGTTGTTGCGACCACAACTTCATGACCTAAGTTTGTCAAAAAACCTTCTGCAACAATGCAGTTTACGGGGTTATCTTCAACCAAAAGAACTTTAGCTCTAACTGAATCCTTAACGACGGGCTTGGGTGTTGTTATTACTTCACCGTGCTCCATTGGCAATACAAACCAAAACTGGCTGCCTTCCCCTTCTTCTGAATGCACACCAATTTCACCTTTCATAGCGTTCATTATTCGTTGGCTGATGGCTAAGCCTAAACCAGTACCGCCTGTAGTGTTACGACCACTTTCTGTCTGAGAGAATGCATCAAATAAGCACTTTTGCTCGCTTGGTTTAATGCCAACGCCTGTATCAGACACTTCAAAGGCCACTTTTTGAGCATTATCTAAATCTAAGCTGATGAAGATATCGACCGAGCCTGACTCAGTAAACTTAATGGCGTTACCCACTAAATTGTTAAGTATCTGGCTGATCCGAGTAACATCACCTCGCCAGTATTTTTGAACATCACTTTCTATAAAGTAACTAAAATCGAGCCCTTTCTCTGCCGCTCTACCTTCCATCAGCTGGTAAGTATCTTGAACCATTTGGTGTAAATCAAATGATGACACTCGTATTTCAAGATGACCCGCTTCAATCTTCGAGTAATCCAATACATCATTCAAAATCGCTAATAAGTTTTTACCACTGCGGTTAATAATGTCTGCATATCCAGACTGCAACTTATCCAAACCAGTATCTTTTAGTAACCTTGCCGTACCCAGCACCCCATTCATAGGCGTCCGAATTTCATGGCTCATTGTCGCAAGAAATGCTGATTTGGCACGGCTGGCTTGCTCTGCTGAAGAGCGGGCTTTGGCGTGGTTAATCACCTCGACATTGAGCTTCTTATTCGTTTCCTGAAGTTGTACTGTTCGTTCAGTAATTAACTCTTCTAAGTGCTCTTTATGATCTTCTAACTCTCGCTTTGCTTTAGCTTCCCCAACCGCAACGACTTGTAGCGCTTGTGCGGTATTTCTAGCAGTAATTATGGCTTCGCCCATATGCGCCAACTCATCATTACCTTTTACCGTAATATCAATGTTCAAACGCCCCTGAGCAATAGAGAGCAACGCGGAAGAATATTCAGTTAAACGTTTGACCACTGAGATATACACCACTCGCCAAACAATCAAGGCAACAATAATAAGACCCACTACAGAAATCAGTGATAAAGACCATTGAGCATAGTTCAAGGTTGTCGTGAGCTCTTCAACCGCTTTAGTTGTACTTAAGTTTGAGTCATCCACCAGCTTGTTCACCGTCGTATTCAACTGTGAAAAAAGCTCTAGGGTATTGCGCATGAGAAACTCAGATTTTTGAGTATTTTCATACTGTTCTAACAGGATATTAAAAACGACTTGGCGCTTCTCAAGCTTAATGAGTAACTCCGACATTTGAGCAGAACGAGTCGGGTCTTCTACTGCCCTCACTCGCCTCATCATAATTTTGAGATTAGATTCAAATTCAGCTTGGATTTGATGAATTCGTTCCACATTGGTTACGGTTTGAGTTTCTTCAATTTGGTTCAGCATTTTAAATGCCAACAAATGCAATTCATGTAGACGTTCAGAAAGATCTAAATCCACTTCCACTAATGCATCTAACGCTTGGTAGGCTTTATCGATTTTCTGAGATTCTAAAAGCGCATAAATATGAGTGACATTTGCGACCGCTATCGTACTGGTGTTCAATACTTGTGTACGGGTAAGTTGTTCTAACTCCTCTCCCAGCAATCGCATTTCCGAAACTCGCTCAGACAAGTCTTTTACAAGCCAGAGTTTCCGTTCTACTGACAGCCCAAGCTGAGCAAGCGTGTCTATTACATTTTGAACGTTGGTTTCCAAAGTGCTCAGCAATTCGGAATCAAATGAGTCAGAGCCTAACGCCTTAATATGAGTTAAAAGCAGCTCTAATTGTCCAAATAACTCGATACCTGCGGCTTTACGCTGCTGCTCATTTTTCGCATTTGAAAGCGTTTGTACCGAGGCAATAATACGGGTACTCAGCTCTGAAACCTGACGAGCTTCTATCATGGCGGGTAAAGCAGAATCCACAACGTTACGCTCAGTTTTTGCTACAAAACTGAACCCTGAAACTCCAATCAATGCAGAAAGGAGAACCAACATCGCCATGACTAAAAATGAAGCGAGCAATTTTCGCCCGATACTCGCGGAGGCTAACAACATATCACTTAAACCTTAAATCGTTCTTCTTTACCCATGCAGAATACGCTATATTTTGCAGTGTTTACTTATTCAATGCCAATAAACGACCTTTTCATGCTAATCAAACGTTTTGCTTTACCGATTCTACTTTCCGTACTCTACTCATCGGCAGTTTTGGCTGTTAGCTTGAATACATCTACTGAACATGCCCCTCCTTTGCTTAATGCTACAGAAACAAATAAAGAAAAAGTCTGTGCGATTTATCCACACCTAAAAGATTCTTATTGGCTATCCGTTAACTATGGCATGGTTTCGGAGGCTGAAAAGTTAGGTATTGAATTAAGAGTATTAGAAGCAGGCGGCTACCCAAATAAAGCAAAACAAGCCAAACAACTTGAATTATGTACGCGGTGGGGAGCGGGTGCCATCATCCTTGGCACAGTATCTCCAGACGTTTTTTATGACAACTTAAATACTTGGGTTGGAACAACACCTATTTTTGCCACAGTGAACGAGCTTTCGCTGAATGAAGAACAAAGCAAGTTGTTAAAAGGAGTCGTTGGGGTTGATTGGTATATCATGGGCTACAAAGCCGGTGAGTATCTCGCTCAAAAACACCCTAAAGGCTCTGGGCAAACGAATATAGCGCTTCTTCTTGGTCCTAAATCCAGTGGCGGAACAAAACCAGTCGCGGCCGGTTTTTATGATGCAATCGAATTTAGTGACGTTAATATTGCTGTAAGCTACTGGGCTGATAATGATAAAGAGCTACAGCGAAATTTAGTGCAACAAGTCATTGATACTCCAGATATTAAATACATCGTTGGCAGCGCAGTGGCTATTGAAGCCGCGATAAGTGAAGTGAGAGCTGCCGAAAAAATGCAAGATATCGGATTAATCTCTAGCTACTTGAGCCATGGAATTTATCGAGGATTATTACGTAATAAGGTGTTATTTGCCCCAACAGACAAGATGGTAAAACAAGGTCGCCTATCCGTGATTCAAGCCGTTAAGTATTTGCGCTCAGAACCATATCAGTTAAAAGAAACTCCTAAAATTGAGTCTTTAACGCCAGATACGTTAAACAAAGAAACCATTGCAGATTCTTTATCGCCTTCGGCATTTAGACCAGAATTTAGTGTAAACCAATAGAGTATCACTATAGGTTCTCAACCTAATTAAGCCATAATTTTTAAACTTTACTTTGGCTTTTGGCAATTATCAATAAAACGAAATAATCAAAAACAATACAATTTTAAATAATAAGAAACACACCAATAATTTAGGGAACATTCATGCAAAAAACGACTCGCACCTTGCCGGCGCACAAACATATAGCCTTAGTCGCACATGATAACTGCAAGCCGGAATTGCTAAGATGGGTAAAAGAAAATAAAGAAAAGCTTCAACGCCATTTTTTGTACGCAACAGGCACAACAGGCTCAATGCTGAGTAAAGATACCGGGCTTGCGATCAAAAGCATGATCAGCGGACCTATGGGCGGCGACCAACAACTTGGTGCACTTATTTCTGAAGGTAAGATCGATATGATGATCTTCTTCTGGGACCCACTGAATGCCGTTCCTCATGATCCAGATGTGAAAGCACTACTTAGAATCGCCAGTGTTTGGAACATCCCGGTCGCAACGAACCGTGCTACTGCAAACTTTTTATTCAGCTCTTCTTTACTTGAAGAAGAAAGCTCAATTGAAATTCCAGACTACGAAGCATATTTGGCAGAGAGAACTTAACCGTTTCAAGCCTTATCTCTAGCTTCTAGCTTCTGCTTCTAGCTTCTAGCTTCTCAATGTACTCGCGAGTAAGCTCCAGAAACTAAAAAAGCGTACTGACGGTTAGTCACTACGCTTTTTATCGATGATAAATCAGTTAACTAAGGATTACTTCTCAAGCATTGCCAATTTGTCCGTAACTCCATTCCATTTATCCGCATCGTCCATCGCTGGCTTCACTTCAGTTTGTACTGGCCAAAGTTCAGCAAGCTCGGCATTTACCTCGATAAAAATCTTTTGATCTTCTGGTAACTCATCTTCTTGGAAAATGGCTTGTGCGTCACACTCAGGGACACATAAACCGCAATCAATGCATTCAATTGGATTAATGACCATAAAGTTAGGGCCTTCATGAAACGCATCAGCAGGGCATACCGCCACACAATCAGTGTATTTACATTGTATACAATTATCGCCTACGACAAACGCCATGATAAAAAGCTCTTAAGTTAGTCAAAAATTAAAGAATGGGGATAATACTCATCCCAAAACAAAATTCAACATTATGTGGAATGAATATTCACTCAAATTGCCGTCTACTTCCAATTTAGTATGACAGACAAATCAACTTAACGTAAAATGCGCGCCATTGTGAGCCTTACTGCTTTCTGCATAAACGAATTCTAAATAAGCGAATTGTTTACCGCTAGAAAACGTAAAGCTAAGACACCTATTAAAACGAGACATCAGCATGATACGTTTAACCGAAATTAAACTTCCTCTAGACCACGAACAAGAAGCTATTCAAGCGACTATCACCAAGAAGCTAGGTATTAGCGATGAGCAAGTTCTGTCTTATAACATCTTTAAACGTGGCTATGATGCTCGTAAAAAATCTAAAATTCTTCTGATCTACACACTTGATGTAGAAGTTGAGAATGAAGAAGCACTACTTGAAGAATTCATCAGCGATCCTCATGTAAAAATCACTCCGGATATGGAATACAAATTCGTCGCTAAAGCGCCTACCGTTCAGCAAGAGCGCCCAGTGGTTATTGGCTTTGGTCCATGTGGTTTGTTTGCGGGTTTGATTTTAGCTCAAATGGGCTTCAACCCAATCATTGTTGAGCGTGGTAAAGAAGTTCGTGAACGTACTAAAGACACATTTGGTTTCTGGCGTAAACGTACACTAAACACAGAATCTAACGTTCAGTTTGGTGAAGGTGGCGCGGGTACATTCTCAGACGGCAAACTGTACAGCCAAGTGAAAGATCCTAAACATTACGGCCGTAAAGTGATTGAAGAATTCGTTGCAGCAGGCGCACCTGAAGAAATTTTATACGTAAGCAAGCCGCATATTGGTACTTTTAAGCTGGTGACCATGATCGAAAAAATGCGCGCAAACATCATTGCACTAGGTGGTGAGATCCGCTTCAGTACGCGCGTTGATGACCTACATATGGAAGACGGTCAAATTACAGGTCTAACGCTTTCAAATGGTGAAGAAATCAAAACTCGTCACGTAGTATTAGCTGTTGGTCATAGTGCTCGTGATACTTTCGAAATGCTTAATGACCGTGGTGTATACATGGAAGCAAAGCCTTTCTCAGTCGGTTTCCGTATTGAACACAAGCAATCCATGATTGATGAAGCTCGTTTTGGTAAAAACGCAGGTAACCCTATCCTTGGCGCTGCCGATTACAAGCTGGTTCACCACTGTGAGAATGGTCGTACTGTTTACAGCTTCTGTATGTGTCCAGGTGGTACGGTAGTAGCCGCGACATCTGAAGAAGGCCGCGTTGTTACCAATGGTATGAGTCAGTACTCGCGTGCCGAGCGTAATGCAAACAGTGCGATTGTTGTTGGTATCGACCCAGAGCGTGACTACCCAGGTGACGCACTTGCTGGTATTCGCTTACAACGTGAATTAGAAGCTGGTGCTTATGTGCTTGGTGGAGAGAACTACGATGCTCCTGCTCAGAAAATCGGTGATTTCTTAAAAGGTCGCGATCCAAGTGATATTAAAGAAAATGGTGTTGCTCCTTCATTTACTCCAGGCATCAAACTGACTGATATTTCTAAAGCACTGCCTGATTTCGCGATTGAAGCTATCCGTGAAGCTATCCCTGCATTTGAAAAGAAAATCAAAGGTTTCTCTTCTGAAGATGGTTTGCTGACTGGTGTCGAGACTCGTACTTCATCTCCAGTTTGCATTAAGCGTGGCAAAGACTTCCAAAGCATCAACCTAAAAGGTTTCTACCCAGCCGGTGAAGGCGCAGGTTACGCAGGCGGAATTCTTTCTGCAGGTATCGACGGAATCAAAGCTGCGGAAGCGTTAGCCATTTCAATGGTTGAACAAGCTCAAGCAGAAGAAACAGAGACGGCTTAAGTTCCTGTTCAACTGAAACATACCTAGAAAAACCAAATCCAGAGTCTAAAAGCTCTGGATTTTTTATTAAGTGTTAGCTGATAAAACTAAAGGGTAGAGAAATTCTATCTACGCTTTGACTTACCTCTAATTCTAACCTTACTCCAAATATTAATACTTCTCAGGAACAAATGTTTGCTCTTCAAGCGGCGCTCGGATGTAACCATCTTTGTTGATTTCAGGTAGTTCGATGTCTGGGTAAGCAATATCCTGATACTCAATTTGTTCCAGAAGGTGACTGATACAATTTAAACGAGCCTTTTTCTTATCATCAGATGGCACAACCCACCATGGACACTGCTTGGTATCTGTATAAGCAAACATTTTATCTTTTGCTTCAGAGTACTCCGCCCAACGGTTACGCGACTCTAAATCCATAGGGCTAAACTTCCAACGTTTTATCGGTGTATTGATACGCTCTAAAAAGCGTTTCTCTTGTTCTTCATCGGAAACAGAAAACCAGTATTTCAGTAAAATAATGCCGGAGCGCTGCAACATACGTTCGAACTCAGGGCAAGATCGAAGAAATTCTTCATATTGCTCTTGGGTACAAAATTCCATGACTTTTTCAACTCCAGCTCGGTTATACCAACTGCGATCAAATAAGACCATTTCTCCTGCACTAGGAAGGTGAGAAACGTAACGTTGAAAATACCACTGCGTTTTTTCTTTTTCTGTTGGGGCTGGTAACGCTGAAATACGACAAATTCGAGGGTTAAGCTTTTCTGTAATTCGCTTAATTACCCCACCTTTACCTGCCGCATCTCGTCCTTCAAAGATCACCACAACTTTGAGCCCTTCTTGCTTGACCCATTCTTGTAATTTAACCAATTCAACCTGTAAACGTTCTAGCTCTTTTTCATAGAACTTTTTATCTAGTTTGCTTTTACCCATAGAACACTCCTTTTCTATCAAAAGGTTAGCACGAGCTGCCAGAGTAAGAGACTATTTAAGCTGAAAAATTAGTCAATATAACGGCTTGGTAGCAGGCTTCTTGAATATAGAACATTAAGCAGACGCATAATGGCCATTGAATGGATTTGTTTGATTGAACAGCCCGAGTATTGCTAGCGGTATCAAAGCAACATGGTAGAATGCAGCCATTCTTCTTATCATCGTATAAGACAGTTCCATCTATTCAACACGTTGAGATACCTATGCCATTTTCCAAACTTGGATTAAGCTCCCCTATTGTTAAAGCCGTTACTAAACAAGGCTACGAAAAACCGACTTCAATTCAAGAAAAAGCCATTCCGATCGTTCTATCTGGTAAAAACCTCATTGCAGCAGCGCAGACGGGTACAGGTAAAACGGCGAGCTTTGTTCTGCCTATTTTAGAAATGCTCAGCAAAGGTGAAACTCAACGTAAAAAACGCATTCGTGCGGTGATCTTAACGCCAACACGTGAACTTGCGATTCAAGTTGAACAGAACATCAACAAATATTCGAAATTCCTAAACCTAACATCCCTAGCGATGTACGGTGGCGTTTCTTATCAGCATCAAAAAGATCGCCTGATCGAAGGTGTCGACATTCTAGTAGCAACACCTGGTCGACTTATCGACATGTACGGTCAAAGAGCTGTGCATTTTGATGAAGTGGAAGTGCTAGTACTAGATGAAGCAGACCGCATGTTAGATATGGGCTTCATTGAAGACATCAACAAGATCATTGCTCGCTTACCACAAGACATTCAAAACCTGCTGTTCTCTGCAACCTTGTCGACACCAGTTCGCGCTCTTGCGAAAAGTGCGATCAGTGAAGCTGAAGAGATCTCGATTGCGAAAACAGACGCGTCTAAAGCGAATATTGAACAGTGGTTAGTGACTGTTGATAAAGATCGTAAATCGGCACTGTTGAGCCACATGATCACCGATGGTGAATGGGATCAAGCGCTAATCTTCATTGAAACCAAGCATGGCGCGGCAAAACTTGTTGCTCAGCTAGAAAAGCGGGGCATTCAAGCAGAAGCATTCCACAGTGGACGAAGCCAAGCCATTCGCGAAAAAATTCTCGCTGATTTCAAAAAAGGTCGTTTAAAATTCCTAGTAGCAACTGGTGTTGCTGCACGTGGTATTGATATTGATAACCTAACCCGCGTAGTGAACTATGACATGCCCTTCCCTGCCGATGATTATGTGCATCGAATTGGTCGTACTGGTCGTGCTGATGCCTCTGGTGAAGCGATTTCATTCTTATCAAAAGATAACTTCAAAAACTTGTGCATCATTGAAAAGCGCCTTGGTCACTTAATTGAACGTCGCGTTATTGAAGGTTTTGAACCTCGCAAAGAAGTGCCAATTTCTGTACTTAACTTTGTGCCAAAACACAAAAGAGATGCTCAAAACTCACAAGACTAAAGATCTTAAAATAAATATTAATGAGTCTTGAGTTAAAAGAGAAAGGCGAAGTGCTTAACCACTTCGCCTTTAATTTAGGTAGTATTATGATCACACCCATCGCTGTTCGCCTCACCAGAGGTCAAGATTTAAAATTAGAGATCCAACGTCTAGTCACTGACAACCAAATAAAAGCAGGCTCTATCGCTTCCTGTGTAGGCTGCGTTTCTCAGCTCAATATTCGCCTCGCAAACGCCGAATTCACGAAGACGTTAACAGCCCCTTTTGAAATTGTTTCCGTGATGGGTACGCTGACAGAATCTCATCAACATATTCATATTTCAGCAGCCGACGAAAACGGTAATGTTATTGGTGGACACTTACTTGAAGGAACCATTGTTTCTCACACTGCAGAGTTAATCATCCACCGCTATGACAATATGACGTTTTCACGAGAACCTGACTCTTCCACAGGGTATACTGAGCTTGTTATTACTTAACATCACCCCAGCCACACACTTACTAACTATTTACCTCTGAGCTTAGGAGCATTTTGTGTCCACACCTTTAGCAAACACCGTTATTGTCCTCGATTTCGAAACGACTGGATTATCACCAAACATGGGTGATAGAGCCATTGAAATTGGTGCGGTTCGTCTAGTGGATGGAAAAGTAACAGACACTTTCCAGCAGTTAATGAATCCTGGGTTCAGAGTGAGTGGGTTTATTGAGAACTACACAGGCATTACGAATAATATGCTTAGAACCGCGCCAAGTTGTGATGAGGTAATGAGTGAGTTTGCTGACTTCATCCAAGATAGCTGCTTAGTTGCTCATAATGCATCATTTGATAAACGCTTCTTAGATGCCGAATTGGATCTGATTGGAAAAGGTTACAGTGGTGAGTTTGCTTGTTCAATGCTGATTGCCCGAAGGCTAGTGCAAGACTCCCCAACCCACAAGTTAGGTGATCTCGTCCGTTTTTTAAATATAGACAATGATGGAGTATTCCACAGAGCGTTAGCCGATTCGGAAATGACTGCAAAGTTATGGTTAGCGATGCTTCAAGACATGAGTACTACTTACCAAATCGACAATCCCAGCTTTAAACTAATGCAAAAAATTGGAAAAACAACTAAGGCTGCAGTGCCACGTTTACTTCAAAGCGCTTAATTACGTATTACAACCAAGCGTGTATAAGCTAAAAGGGTATAAGCTAAGTTTTAAAGAAAGCTCGGTTAATTTAGCTCTGCAACTACTTCTTTCAAGTCTCTCAATTCTGATTGAAAGTGAGTCCATTGTTTATCTGACGCTAAAGACACAATAGTGGATAAGTAATTAGCTGAAATCTGAGCGTTATAATCAATATCCACCTTCAATTCGGCTGAATAATAAGACTCGTGAGAAAGTAACAAAGACATCAAAGTCGGTTGAAAGGTATGCCTATCGGACTTATTGTTCATGAGTTTAGAAACTTCAGCATAAATCGTACTTTGGTAATCTAACCAGCCGGCGTTGGTGTTTTTTAAATCACCAACCCACCTCAAAATCACCTCTTCTTGTGATTCACTAATAGTACCCAGCCAGCGCTTCACACTTTTGCTTATTCGCTCTTCATATCGCTCTCTTGTTTCGTTTTCAGAAAGTAATAAGAACTCTTCAGCGCTCTCTTTTTGCTTTTCCTGTAAACCAACTAGGAACTCTTTATCTTGCAGAGCTGTCATCTGCATAGACAAAGCATAAATATCAGGAGCAAATTTTGAAACAATAGTTTTGAAATGCAGAGAAAGCTGCTTTCTCTGTTTTAAAATAAAGGCGGCATCAATTTGAGATTGTTTTTGAACCTGTATTTCGGAAATTTGTTCAATATAAAGCGGCAATTCTGAGTGTTTATGCCACTCCTGCA